>NZ_CALBRW010000016.1 GCF_937927635.1 uncultured Microbacterium sp. | reverse complement strand
GAAATGCCCGAGCCCGCACGAGAACTCGTTTCGACTCGCTGCGCTCGCTCAACGACCGGTGCCCCTTCGGTCATTGAGCGAGGAGCGCCAGCGACGAGACGAAATGCCCGAGCCCGCACGAGAACTCGTTTCGACTCGCTGCGCTCGCTCAACGATCGGACACTCCCCGGTCATTGAGCGAGGAGCGTTAGCGACGAGACGAAATGTCTGAGCTCGCACGAGAGCTCGTTTCGACTCGCTGCGCTCGCTCAACGACCGGTCATTGAGCGACGAGCGAAGCGAGGAGACGAAATGGCCTTCAACGCCAGAAGCGCGCCGTTTCACGTGAAACAGTGCGCTTCTGACCGAGGGTGATCAGCGGGATCCGTACTCCTCTTCGCCGAGCTCGGCGAGAATACGGTTGAGATCCTGGATCGACGCGAACTCGATCTTGACCTGGCCTTTTCGTGCACCCAGAGCGATCTGTACACGGGTGTTGAGCCTGTCGCCGAGCTTGCCTGCGACCTCGTCGAGATAGGCGCGGCGCGCTCCGGCCTGAGGTTTCGTCTTGCTGCCGGGTGCAGCGGGGAGGCTCTTCGCGGCCGCCTCTGTGGCGCGCACGGACAGGTCTTCATTCACGACCTTGTCCGCCAGTCGCTGCATCCGCTCGGGATCCTCGACCGACAGAATCGCACGCGCATGACCAGCAGAGAGCACGCCCGCTGCGACCCGCTGCTGTACGGGAACCGGCAGGCGCAGCAGGCGAATCGTGTTGCTGATCTGCGGACGGGACCGGCCGATCCTGGTAGCCAATTCCTCCTGCGTGATGCCGAAGTCGTCGAGCAGCTGCTGATACGCGGAAGCCTCTTCAAGAGGATTCAGCTCCGACCGGTGCAGGTTCTCGAGCAGAGCATCCCGCAGCAGGTCCTCGTCCGCCGTCTCACGAACGATCGCCGGAATCTCGGCCAATCCGGCCTCGCGTGCAGCACGAGTGCGCCGCTCCCCCATGATCAGTTCGTAGTCGCCGGCGGAATTCCTGCGCACGACGACCGGCTGCAGCACTCCGAACTCCCGCACACTGTGCACGAGCTCGGCCAGCCGCTCCTCATCGAAGACCGTGCGCGGCTGACGAGGATTCGGGACGATCGCGTTCGGATCGACCTGGATCAGCTGGATGCCCGGAATGGCGGTGAGCTCTGCGACCTTCCCCGCATCGTCCGACGGTGCAGCATCCGCCTTCTGCTTCGATGCACCCGGGAAGAACACGTCCACCGGCCGCTCCGACTGATCCGCGATGGGGATGAGGGCGCCGATTCCCCGACCGAGTCCGGTGCGTTTGGCCATCATTGCTCCTTCTTCTGCGAGGCTCGTGCTCCCCGCTGTGCGATCTCGACTGCTGCTTCCCGGTACGCGACGGCGCCGGCGGATGATCTGTCATAGGCGATGACTGTCTGGCCGAAGCTCGGGGCCTCGGACACGCGAACCGATCGCGGAATGATCGCATCCAACACCTGTTCGGGGAAGTGGTTTCGCACCTCATCGGCGACCTGCTGCGACAGGCGCGTGCGCGCGTCGAACATCGTCAGCAGGATCGTGGTGAGGTGAAGTTCAGGGTTCAGATGCTTCTGAATCATCTGGATGCTGCCGAGCAGCTGACTCAGGCCCTCCAGTGCGTAGTACTCCGCCTGGATGGGGATCAGGACTTCGGATGCCGCTGTGAATGCGTTGATGGTGAGAAGCCCCAACGATGGCGGGCAGTCGATGATCACGATGTCGGTGGGGTGATCATCCAGGTAGGTCTGCAGTGCACGCCGCAGCCTGAACTCTCGCGCGACCTGGGAGACCAGCTCGATCTCCGCGCCAGCCAGGTGGATCGTGCTCGGCGCGCAGAGCAGGTTCGGGGACTCGGGACTGGTCTGCACGATCTCTTCGAAGGGAAGATCGTCGATCAGCACGTCGTAGATGCTGGCGACATCAGCTGTGTGGGTGATACCCAGTGCTGTGGAGGCGTTGCCCTGTGGATCAAGGTCGATCACCAGCACCTTGGCTCCGATTTCAGCGAGGGCGGAAGCCAGATTCACCGCTGAAGTGGTCTTGCCGACCCCGCCCTTCTGATTGGACACGGTGAAGACACGGGTCTCCCCGCTGAATTCGACACTGACCCCGCTGAGAGCCCTGCGTCGACTGCTGAGATCAGCGAGCTCGCGTGCAAGCGGCGTATCCATCCCGAAATCGTGGTTCGGCAATGCGTTGTCGGATGGTTTCACGTGAAACATCGACTCCTTTCGGGACCGTCTACCACTCTAATCGCACCCACCCGCACTCCCTGTCGCAGGCCCCCGTTTCGACTCGCTGCGCTCGCTCAACGACCGGGAGTCTGCTTCGGTCATTGAGCGACGAGCGAAGCGAGGAGACGAAATGCCTACGCGACCACGAGGGCTCGTTTCGACTCGCTCCGCTCGCTCAACGACCGGTCATCGAGCGACGAGCGAAGCGAGGAGACGAAATGCACCACACCCGTTTCGACTCGCTGCGCTCGCTCAACGACCGTGAACGGCACCGGTCATTGAGCGAGGAGCGCCAGCGACGAGACGAAATGCACCCCACGTCACGGGAACGCGTTTCGACTCGCTTCGCTCACTCAACGACCGAGGGAGCGAAGGGCGCGTTCCCGCGCGCTCCAGCCCTTGATCGCATCGAACCCTCCCTCGATGAACGCGAGCCTCTTCGCGTGACTCCAGCCTTGAATCCTCTTCTCCAGACCGAAGGCCTCGTCTATCCGGTTGAACTCTGCGAACCAGACGAGCTCGACGGGCAACCGGCATGACGTATAGTCACTCCCCAGTCCCTGCGCATGCGTGGCCAGACGACGATCCAGATCCCACGTGCTGCCGGCGTAGAAGGTGCCATCCGAACATCGGAGGATGTAGGTGTACGCGGTCATCCCCAGATCGTACGCATCGCGGAGGCCTCCGCTTCACGTGGTTCCCACGTCCTGTGGATGTTTCACGTGAAACAGCATGTTGTGGATGAGAGTTCCTGCAGCGCGTTTCGACTCGCTGCGCTCGCTCAACAACCGGTCATTGAGCGACGAGCGCCAGCGAGGAGACGAAATGTTGGCGCTGCAATAGCGTTTCGACTCGCTCCGCTCACTCAACGACCGGCGAGCGCCAGCACCTTTGAATGTTTCACGTGAACAGTCGGGTGTGAGACCTGCGCTGTTGGGCGTTTCGACTCCGGTCATTGAGCGACGAGCGCCAGCGAGGAGACGAAATGTGGATCCCACCGGCGCGTTTCGACTCGCTTCGCTCGCTCAACGACCGACGAGCGCCAGCACCTGTGGATGTTTCACGTGAAACAGTCGGGTGTGAAACCTGCTCTGTTGGGCGTTTCGAGTCGCTGCGCTCGCTCAACGACCGGCGTCAGGCGCGGACGCGGGCGCGGAAGACGCGCGTGGTTTCCGTGAGAGTGCCCTCCCCCAGCACCTGGACAGACACGTCCGACACCTTGTTCTTCTTGAGAACCTTCTGCGCTGCCGCGATCTCGGCATCCACGTTCTGCCCCTTGAGGAAGATCAGCTCGCCAGCATCCTTCGCGAGAGGTGCGGTGATCGGGATCAACGTCCGAAGCGCACTCACAGCGCGGGCGGTGACCACGTCGAACTCGAGGCCGACGTCCTCTGCCCGGGCTCGCATGATCCGCACGTTGTCGAGTCCCAGAGACTCCGTCTGCTCGGTGAGCCAGGCGACGCGGCGCTCCATGGGCTCGATCAGCGTCCACTCCACGTCTGGCCTGGCGATCGCAAGGACCAGTCCGGGAAGACCTGCGCCGGAGCCCACATCGGCGACCGACCCGTGGAACAGCGACGCGGCGATGGCGGAGTTCAGCACATGACGGGTCCAGAGGCGCGGAAGCTCCAGTGGACCGATCAGGCCGCGAAGCTCACCCTCGGCAGCGAGGGCGGCCGTGAATCGGCGGGCGAGGGTGATGCGGTCGCCGAAGAGCTCCGCCGCGGCGGATGGTTCGGGTTCGACAGAGGATTCTGGCATTTCGTCTCGCTTCGCTCGCTCAATGACCGGATGGGAAGAGTTGACTCAATGACCGACGGGAAGGCATTTCGTCTCGCTTCGCTCGCTCAATGACCGGGGGGAAGAAGGATCGCTCGCTCAATGACCGAGGGACCGTTTCACGTGAAACATCCCCGGCGGAACTCAGCGGGAGATCACCGTGTGACGGTCAGAACCCTCTCCATAGGACTCGGAGACCAGCCCGCGGTCGGACACGATGTCGTGCACGAGCTTGCGCTCGTAGGACGACATCGCCGGCAGGGATGCCTGCGATGCGCCGCCGTCGAGCCTCGCCACCGCAGCATCCACGAGGGCCTCGAGCTGGTGGCGACGAGCGTCGCGCGAGCCACCGATGTCGAGGATCATCCGCGAGAACGATCCGGTCTTGCTCTGCACGGCCAGGCGCGTCAGCTCCTGCAGCGCCTGAACGGTCTCGGGGGCGGACAGCGTCGACAGTGAATCGCCCTCCGCCTCGACCGACACATACGCACGGCCCTGGCGCACGTCGAGGTTCAGGTCGCCATCGATGTCGGCGATGTCGAGCAGCTCCTCCAGGAAGTCCGCCGCGACGTCGCCCTCGCGCTCCAGGTCCTCGACGGTCGAATCGGCCGACGCCTTCAGTCCATCAGTCATCAGTTGGACCCCTTCTTCTTCGCACGCTTCTTGCCCATCGGCTGCTCGCGCTTGGGCGCCTGCGCCTTGGCGCGCTCGGCCTCCTCGAGCAGGCGCTGCTGCTCGGCTTCGTACACGGCCATGGGGACGACCTTGCCCTCGGAGTTGATGGCCTTGCCCTTGGCGGCCAGTCGCTCCTCGCGATGCCTCGCAGCATCCGAACCCGGCGTCGGCATCTCACGGATGACGAGGAACTGCTGCGCCATGGTCCACAGGTTCGACACGAACCAGTACAGCACCACGCCGAGGGGGAAGAACACACCCGAGAAGATGAAGCCCAGCGGCAGGATGTAGAGCATGATCTTCTGCATCTGGTACGCCTGACCGGTCTTGGCCTCGGGCGACAGATTCTTCGAGATGATCTGCAGCTGCGTGTAGAACTGCGACGCGATCATGAGGACCACGAGCACGATCAGGATGGTGGCCGTGGCCTCCCAGCCGGCGGGCTTGGTCTCCAGGGCCGAGCGCAGATCGATGTGCAGCGGTGCCACACCGAACAGAGTCGCGTCGTAGAAGAGCTTGGTCAGTTGCGCGTTCAGAGGCCCGACGCCGCCGACACCGGCCTGAGCGTGAGCTGCCACGTCGCGCAGCGTGTAGAACATGCCCAGCAGGAACGGCATCTGCACCAGCATCGGCAGGCACGACGACACCGGTGTCGTACCGTGCTTCTTGTACAGCGCCATCGTCTCGCGACTCATGGCCTCACGGCTCAGCTGGTCGCGCTTGCCCTTGTACTTCTCCTGAACCTTCTTCAGCTGAGGAGCGATCTCCATCATCTTGCGCTGGCTCTTGATCTGCTTCACGAACAGCGGGAACACCGCCGCCCGGATCACGATCACCAGGCCGATGATGGAAAGAACCCAGGTCAGACCCGATCCCGGTCCGAGCCCGACCGCGGTGAACAGCCAATGCCAGGCGACCAGGATCGTCTCGACGATCCACTTGAAGGGCCACAGCAGGATGCTGAAGAAGTCGGTGCCCCCGCCGGCAGCGGCGGCAGGCGTGGTGGCGGCGAGCAGGAGGTCAGAACCCACTGTTCATTTCCTTTCGAGCGGGTACGACGAACCCGCGTCGGGTCAGTTCGTAGCGGAAGTGAGCATGAGAGTGGACGTCGTCGACGCCCCCCTTGCTCCACGGATTGCAGCGCAGGATGCGCCAGGCGGAGAGAACCGTCCCCCACACGGCGCCGTGCTGCTGAACCGCACCTACAGCGTATGCGGAACAGGACGGGTAATACCTGCAGACGTCACCGTACATCGGGGACACGATCGCCCGGTAGACGACGAGGAACGCGAGAACCGCGTTCCGGGGCAGCAGCAGGATGCCGCGGAGCAGATCGGATGCCCGGAAGCGAGCCGTTCCGAAAGCATAGGAGGGCAGCGCACTCATGAGCGCACCGCGCCGGCGACCAGCCGGTTCAGGCAGCGCACCACATCGGAACGCAGTTCGGTGAAGTCGGCATGCGCAGATGCCGGAAGGGCACGGATGACGACATCCGTGCCCTCGGGGACAGTTTCGAGGAACTCCGCACACACCGCTTTCAGGCGACGACGAACGGTGTTGCGAACCACGGCGGTTCCTACCTGCTTGCTGATGATGAACCCGAATCGAGGCGCACGCGCTTCGGCTGCGGGCAGCACAGACGTCACCAGGCGCGATCCACCGCATCGCGAACCACGGCGCACGACCTGTCGGTAGTCGGCACCGCGCGTCAGTCGATTCGGCCGGGCGAGCACGGCGAGTCCGGACGCGGCTTACGCCGAGAGCTCAGCGCGGCCCTTCGCGCGGCGTGCCGAAAGAATGGCGCGGCCGGCGCGGGTGCGCATACGGGCGCGGAAGCCGTGCTTCTTGGCGCGACGGCGGTTGTTGGGCTGGAAGGTGCGCTTGCTCATGGAATCACTCCGGAAATGGTGTCACCGGGGTTCTGCATCCGGAGACAGGGGGGTACTGCCGTTAGGCATAAGTCAACCGATTAAGGGTACGACCTGCCGTCGCGCAGGGCAAATCCACCGCTGAGTGCCACTATGCCCCTCACCAGTTGCGCACACCCATTATCCACAACTGTGGACAGCTCGACCGATCACGACACACCCGCGTGTTTCCGCGCACGGCTTGCTGTTCCGTCGTGCTGTGACTACCGTGGCATCCGACGTTATCCACAGGGGGAGATCACGCTTCGAGCGCCTTTTCCACAACCTCGCCCGGAGCACAATGACCTCTGCAGCCCACCCCGATGTGCCGATCTGGTCTGATCTGCTCGACCGACTCGGGGACGACGACCGCGTCTCGCCGCAGCTGCACGGCTTCCTGAGCCTCGTCGTCCCGGCGGGTGTCATGGGCGGAGTCCTCTACCTGGACGTTCCGAACGACCTGACCGCGGCACAGATCAACAAGCGCTTGCGCATCCCGATCATGGAGGGGCTCTCTTCGATCGGTGATGAAGTCACCTCGTATCGGACCGTCGTCAACCACGAACTCGCCGACCAGCCGGCAGCATCCATCGCCGTTCCCGACTTCGCCTCCCCTGAGCCCGTCCGCACGGAGAGCACCATCGAGCCCGCGCAGCCGTCGCGCCATGAGTCACGGCTGAACCCGAAGTACACCTTCGACAACTTCGTGATCGGCCAGTCCAACCGCTTCGCGCACGCCGCGGCCGTGGCCGTGGCCGAAGCACCCGCCAAGGCGTACAACCCGCTGTTCATCTACGGCGACTCCGGCCTCGGCAAGACGCATCTGCTGCACGCGATCGGCGACTACGCGCAGTCGCTGTATGCCGGGGTCAAGGTGCGCTACGTCTCCAGCGAGGAGTTCACCAACGACTTCATCAACTCGATCGCCAACAACCGCGGTGCCGCCTTCCAGAGCAGGTACCGCGAAGTCGACATCCTGATGATCGACGACATCCAGTTCCTGCAGGGTCGCGCCGAGACCCAGGAGGCGTTCTTCCACACCTTCAACCAGCTGCATGACCACAACAAGCAGGTCGTGATCACCAGCGATGTCGCACCGAAGCTGCTCACGGGATTCGAAGATCGGATGCGCAGCCGCTTCGAATGGGGTCTGATCACCGATGTCCAGGCGCCCGACCTGGAGACTCGCATCGCGATCCTTCGCAAGAAGGCGCAGAGCGAGTCGCTGCACATCCCCGACGAGGTGCTCGAGTACATCGCGACGGTCGTCTCCTCCAACATTCGCGAGCTGGAGGGCGCACTCATCCGCGTCTCGGCGTTCGCCAGCCTGAACCGCTCGGCGCTGGACATCTCCCTCGCGCAGACCGTTCTCCGCGACATCGTCGATACGACCGAGGACAACGTCATCTCGCCGACGGACATCATCACCTCGACTGCCGGCTACTTCAAGCTCACCGTCGACGACCTGTACGGCTCCAGCCGATCGCAGCAGATCGCCCTCGCACGGCAGATCGCCATGTACCTGTGCCGCGAGCGCACCAACCTGTCGCTGCCGAAGATCGGTCAGCTGTTCGGCAACCGCGACCACACCACCGTGATGTACGCGTGCAAGAAGATCAGCGAGCTCATGAAGGAGCGGCGCTCGGTCTACAACCAGGTCACGGAGATCACGACGCAGATCAGCCGTCGCTGACCGCGCCCGGTCCGACGCCCCCGACACGCCTGTCGCCGTGCGGGATCGCGCCAGTTGTCCGCAGGGGTTGTGGATAACTTGTGGAAAGATCGCCTTCCGGATGCCGTCCAGCAGGCGTCCCTGTGGAAAACCCACGGCCGGCTTTCAGACGCCGATACCCCTGGAACCCGCGGATTCCTCAGGGTTTCCACATGTCACACGGATGTAGTTACCTACTCCCTGCTGATATCCACCGACTTATCCACAGAATCCACAACTGTTAACACCGTTAAGAGATCTCTCTGAATTCAGGGCTCCCCGATCACCAGACGGGTGTGGACGCACCGCAGCGGAATCCCCGACGACGGTGGACAGCCGCCTCCGCCGTACGACTAGCATGGGATCGCCTGCAGTGGGCCCACTGCGCAAGGTGAAGTGCAACGAGGGAGCGCCCGTGAGGTTCCAGGTCAACCGCGATGTGTTCAGCGAGGCTGTGTCCTTCGTCGTCAAGCTGCTGCCGCAGCGCAATCCGCAGCCGATCCTGGCCGGCGTGCTCATCGAGGCCAGCGAGCAGGGTCTGACCCTCTCGGCCTTCGACTACGAGGCGTCCGCTCGCACCACCATCGAAGCCACGGTCGACGAGCCCGGCACGATCCTCGTGCACGGCCGACTGCTCTCCGACATCGCCAGCCGTCTGCCCAACGCGCCGATCGAGATCGCGGTCGAGGAGGACGGCGGCATCGCCGTCACCTGCGGATCCGCGAGGTTCACCCTCGCCGCGATGCCGGTGGAGGAATACCCCTCGATCCCCGAGGTCACAGGTTCCACGGGTGTCGTGCCGGCCGAGGAGTTCGGCACCGCCATCGCGCAGGTCGCGTTCGCGGCATCCCGCGACGACGTCACCCCCGTGCTGACCGGTGTGCAGCTCGAGGTGTCCGGCACCACGCTGAGCATGGTCGCCACCGACCGCTACCGCGTCTCGCTGCGCGATGTGCCGTGGGACGGCGAGGGCGCCGAGCAGACCGCGCTGGTCCCGGCCCGCACCCTGACCGAGGTCGGCAAGACGTTCGCGCACGCCGGCAACATCGAGATCGCGTTCTCCGGCGCAGGCGACCGGGAGATCATCGCCTTCACCGCCGGCAACAAGACGGTGACATCTCTCCTGATCAAAGGCAACTTCCCGCCCGTCCGCCGGCTGTTCCCCGAGCAGACCGACCACTACGCGGTGGTCAACACCGGCGAACTCATCGAGGCCGTTCGTCGCGTCGCGCTGGTGCTGGACCGCTCGGCGCCGCTGCGGTTCACGTTCAGCACGGACAGCGTCACGATGGATGCCTCCGGCAGCGAGCAGGCCCGGGCATCCGAGTCGGTCGATGCGCACCTCACCGGCGGCGACGAGGTCACTCTCGGCCTGAACCCGCAGTACCTGCTCGAGGCGCTCGGCGCCGTGAAGAGCGAGTTCACGCGGGTGACGTTCACGTCCAGCGACAACGCCAACAAGCTCAGCCCGGTGCTCGTGACCAGCCAGACCTCCGTCGACCAGGCCGGCCTCGACTCGTACAAGTACCTGCTGCAGCCCAACCTGCTGCTCCGCTGATCCCTACTCACCCCTGCCACCACGGTTCATTCCATTCGCAACATGCGGCCGCTGCATTGAGCTGAGGGCGGAGCGATGCTTCTGGAGTGAGCATCGGGGAGGAGCGAAGCGGAGGGGTCCCCGCTCTGCGAACGAAGGAAGCATCGCGGAGTCCGCCCCACCCGTGGCTGTCTGACCCCGAAGGTAGGCTGATCCTCGTGATTGTGGAGCACCTGAACCTGGTCGACTTCCGCAATTACGCGACCGCCGACCTCGCTCTGCATCCAGGCCCGAACGTGCTCGTCGGCAGCAACGGCCAGGGCAAGACCAACCTCGCCGAGGCCATCGTCTTCCTGGCGACTCTGGGCTCTCACCGCGTCTCCTCCGACGCCCCGATGGTGCGCGACGGCAAGGAGTTCGCCGTCATCCGCGCCCGTCTCCTGCACGGTGAGCGCAGGGTGCTCGTCGAGGTGCAGCTGAATCGACAGGGCTCGAACAAGGCGCGCATCAACGGCTCGCCCTCCAAGACCAACGAGCTGCCGCGCTATGCGCACGTCGTGCTGTTCGCTCCCGAGGACCTGCAGATCGTGCGCGGCGACCCGTCCTCTCGCCGGAGATTCGCGGATCAGATGCTGATTCAACGCACCCCTCGAATGGCCGGCGTGATCGCCGACTACGAGCGGGTGCTGCGTCAGCGCACGGCGCTGTTGAAGTCGGCCCGGGCGCGCGGCATCCGTGGTGACGGCCTTGCGACCCTGGATGTCTGGGATGACAAGCTCATCGCGCTGGGCTCCGAGATCATCCATGCGCGCATCCGCCTGGCATCCGATCTGCAGGGTCCGGTGACCGACGCCTACGCAGCCATCGCCGGCGCCGACCACCGCCCGCAGCTGGAGTGGGCGCTCTCCGTGCACGGCGGAGATCCGGAGGAGGGCGACCCGGAGACCGACGACCCCCGCGGCGAGATCGCCGACCAGTTCCGTGCGTCGCTGCAGGCCAAGAGGAGCAAGGAGCTCGAGCGCGGACTGACCCTGGTCGGCCCGCACCGCGACGACCTCATCCTGCGCGTGCGGGATCTGCCCGTGAAGGGGTACGCCTCGCACGGCGAGTCCTGGTCGGTCGCGCTGGCGCTGCGACTGGCATCCGCCGAGCTGCTGCGCGCGGAATCCCCCGCCGGCGACCCGGTGCTGATCCTCGATGACGTCTTCGCCGAGCTCGACGCCGACCGCCGGCAGCGGCTGGCGGCGATCACCGCCGGCTACGAGCAGGTCATCGTCACTGCTGCCGTCGAGGGCGACATCCCCGAGGCGCTGCACAGGCATGTCGTCCGGATCCACGCCGGGACCATCAGCGACGAGAGGGGTCCTTCGACAAGCTCAGGGACCCAGTCTGAGGCAGAAGGCCTGGCCAATGATGCCTGACCCGCAGCCTCCCGAGACCGTCGCGACCTACCTGCGACTGCGCGGTCTGAAGCCCAGCTCGAAGAACTGGAAGCGGCGCAAGCGCATCCAGGTCGACGACGACCACGCGCCGTTCACCAAGGGGCGCGACCCCGGCACGCTCGGCGATGTGCTCGCGAAGCTCACGAAGGATTCCGGCTGGGAGAAGACGCTCGCAGCCGAGGACCTGGTGCGGCAGTGGGCGGAGCTGGCCGGCGAGGACACCGCCAAGCACTCTGAACCCGTCTCGCTGCAGCACGGTGTGCTGACGGTGAAGTGCGATTCGACGGCCTGGGCCAAGAATCTGCAGTTCATGCGCGCCGTCATCATGACCGAGATCGGCAACCGCTATCCGGATGCCGGAGTCGAGAATCTTCGCTTCATCGGACCCGATGTGCCGTCCTGGAAGTGGGGACCCCGCGTCGTGCCCGGACGCGGTCCACGTGACACCTACGGGTAGGTCATCGTGAGCGCACCCTCAAGCGCTCAGAACGCCTCACACGGCGTTTGAGCGCTAGGTCTCCCCTCGAAACCCGTTAGAATGGACGGGTACCTTCGATGTGGAGAACATTTTGACGCCTGAAATCCCTGCCGACGACAACGACGCTTCGACAAGCTCAGCGACCCAGGGCGGAGGGGACTCCGTCTCCGAGGATGCGCCGAGCCACGAATCCGCGAAAGTCACCAACGACTACGGCGCCGATGCGATCCAGATCCTGGAGGGACTCGAGGCCGTCCGCAAGCGCCCCGGTATGTACATCGGCTCGACGGGCCCGCGCGGCCTGCACCACCTGGTGTATGAGATCGTCGACAACTCCGTCGACGAGGCGCTGGCCGGCTACGCCGACAACATCGAGGTCACGATCCTCGCCGATGGCGGCATCCGCGTCGACGACAACGGCCGCGGCATCCCGGTCGATCCGCACAAGTCCGACCCCACCAAGTCCACGGTCGAGGTGGTGCTGACCATCCTGCACGCCGGCGGAAAGTTCGGCGGCGGCGGATACGCGGTCTCAGGCGGTCTGCACGGCGTCGGCTCGTCGGTGGTGAATGCGCTGTCCACCCGCTTCGACGTGGAGATCAAGCGCAAGGGCCACGTCTGGCGCCACAGCTTCGCGAACGGCGGCGTGCCGCAGCAGAAGCTCATCAAGGGCGAGGCCACCGAGGGCACCGGAACCGTCATCACGTTCTGGCCGGACCCCGAGATCTTCACCGAGGGCGTCGAGTTCGACTACGAGACGCTGCGCACCCGCTTCCAGCAGATGGCGTTCCTGAACAAGGGGCTGCGCATCGCGCTGCACGACGAGCGCCCGTCCTCCGCCTACGAGGTGGACACCGAGGACGGCACCACGGTCAGCAAGCAGCCGTCGAACGTCTTCCTGTACGAGCGCGGTCTGGTCGACTACGTCGAGTACCTCAACAAGGCCCGCAAGGCCGAGGTGGTCAACGAGGAGATCATCGACTTCGAGTCGGAGGACACCGAGCGCCACATCTCGCTCGAGGTGGCGATGCAGTGGACCACCTCGTACACGGAGAACGTGTTCACCTATGCGAACACGATCAACACGCACGAGGGCGGCACGCACGAGGAGGGCTTCCGCGCAGCGCTGACGGGTCTCATCAACCGCTACGCCCGGGCCAACAACATCCTCAAGGAGAAGGACGACAACCTCTCCGGCGACGATGTGCGCGAGGGCCTGACCGCGGTCATCTCGGTCAAGCTCAGCGAGCCGCAGTTCGAGGGGCAGACCAAGACCAAGCTCGGCAACACCGAGGCCAAGACCTTCGTGCAGAAGATCGTGAACGATCAGCTCGGCGACTGGCTGGACCGCAACCCCACGCAGGCCAAGAACATCATCCGCAAGTCGATCGACGCGGCCAACGCCCGCATCGCCGCCCGCAAGGCGCGCGAGACCGCCCGCCGCAAGAGCGTCTTCGAGTCGGCCGCCATGCCCGACAAGCTGAAGGACTGCACCAGCAAGGACCCGTCGATCAGCGAGATCTTCCTCGTCGAGGGGGACTCGGCAGGCGGCTCGGCCGTGCAGGGTCGCGACCCGCACACGCAGGCGATCCTGGCGCTGCGCGGCAAGATCCTCAACGTCGAGCGCGCGCGCCTCGACAAGGCCCTGGCCAACAAGGAGGTCCAGGCGATGATCCAGGCCTTCGGCACGGGCATCGGCGAGGACTTCGACATCGACAAGGCTCGGTACCACAAGATCGTGCTGATGGCGGATGCCGATGTCGACGGCCAGCACATCGCGACGCTGCTGCTGACTCTGCTGTTCCGCTACATGCGCGGGCTCATCGAGGCCGGTTTCGTGTACCTCGCCATGCCGCCGCTGTACCGTCTGAAGTGGACCAACTCGCCGCACGAGTACGTGTTCAGCGACGAGGAGCGCGATGCGCTGCTGAAGTACGGCAGCGAGAACGGCAAGCGCCTGCCGAAGGATGCCGGCATCCAGCGCTACAAGGGTCTCGGTGAGATGAACCCGAAGGAGCTGTGGGAGACCACGATGGATCACTCCACCCGCACCCTCAAGCAGGTCACCATCGACGACGCCGCCGCGGCGGATGAGATCTTCAGCGTGCTGATGGGCGAGGACGTCGAGTCGCGGCGCACCTTCATCCAGCGCAACGCCAAGGACGTCCGCTTCCTCGACATCTGACCCCCCTCCCCACCCACACCATCGGGTCGGGCAACAACAGCACAAGCACGTACAACAGCACAAGCACGTAGGACGGAGGAACCTTCTCGGAGCGAGCATCGGGGTGGCGCGCCAGCGCCGGGGCCCCCGCTCTGCGAGCGAAGAGAAGGCTCCGGAGTCCGGCAGTACCAGCATCCGAAAGCTGAGAAGAAGCGAACATGACTGACGAAGAACGCCCCGAGCCGGCACACGACCACGGCCGCATTGAGCAGGTGGACCTGCAGACCGAGATGCAGAAGTCGTACCTCGACTACGCCATGGCGGTCATCGTCGGGCGCGCGCTGCCCGACGTGCGCGACGGCCTCAAGCCCGTGCACCGCCGCGTGATCTACGGCATGTACGACGGCGGCTTCCGCCCCGACAAGTCGTTCTCCAAGTGCGCCCGCGTGGTCGGCGAGGTCATGGGTCAGTACCACCCGCACGGTGACTCGGCCATCTACGACACCCTCGTGCGCCTCGTGCAGCCGTGGTCGCTGCGCTACCCGCTGGCGCTGGGCCAGGGCAACTTCGGGTCCCCCGGAAACATGGGCGCCGCGGCCCCCCGGTACACCGAGACGAAGATGGCCCCGCTCGCGCTGGAGATGGTGCGCGACATCGAAGAGGAGACCGTCGACTTCTCGCCGAACTACGACGGCCGCACCGAGGAGCCCGACGTCCTGCCGTCGCGCTTCCCGAACCTGCTGGTCAACGGCTCCATCGGCATCGCGGTCGGCATGGCCACCAACATCCCGCCGCACAACCTGCGCGAGGTCTCGGCCGCGGCGCTGTGGGCGCTGGAGAACCGCGGCCTTCCCCGCGAGGAGCTGCTCGACGGCCTGATCGCGCGCATCCCGGGTCCTGACTTCCCGACCGGCGCGCAGATCCTCGGCACCAAGGGCATCCAGGAGGCGTACCGCACCGGCCGCGGCTCCATCAAGATGCGCGCGGTGGTCGACGTCGAGGAGATCCAGGGCCGCACCTGCCTGGTCATCACCGAGCTGCCGTACCAGGTCAACCCCGACAACCTCGCCGTCAAGATCGGCGAACTGGCACGCGACGGCCGCATCAACGGCATCGCCGACATCCGCGACGAGTCCTCCGACCGCACCGGCCAGCGCCTGGTCATCGTGCTCAAGCGCGACGCCGTCGCCAAGGTCGTGCTGAACAACCTGTACAAGCACACCCAGCTGCAGGAGAACTTCGGCGCGAACATGCTGGCCATCGTCGACGGTGTGCCGCGCACGCTGGCGCTCGACGGCTTCATCATGCACTGGCTCAACCACCAGTTGGATGTCATCGTGCGTCGCACCGCCTTCCGGCTGCGCAAGGCCGAGGAGCGGATGCACATCCTGCGCGGTCTGCTGAAGGCGCTGGATGCCCTGGACGAGGTCATCGCGCTCATCCGCCGCTCCCCCAGTGCCGACGACGCGCGCGAGGGGCTGAAGGGCCTGCTCGGCATCGACGACGCACAGGCCGACGCCATCCTGCTGCTGCAGCTGCGTCGCCTGGCAGCCCTGGAGCGCCAGAAGATCATCGACGAGGCCACCGAGCTCGAGGCGAAGATCGCCGACTACAAGGACATCATCGCCACCGAAGCCCGCCAGCGCGAGATCGTGCGCAACGAGCTCACCGAGATCGTCGACAAGTTCGGCGATGAGCGTCGCACGCACATCCTGCACGGCTTCGACGGCGACATGTCCATGGAGGACCTCATCCCCGTCGAGGAGATGGTGGTCACCATCACCCGCGAGGGCTACATCAAGCGCACGCGCAGCGACAACTACCGCTCGCAGCACCGCGGCGGCAAGGGCGTGAAGGGTGCGCAGCTGCGCGCCGACGACCTGGTGGAGCACTTCTTCGTGACCACCACGCACCACTGGCTGCTGTTCTTCACGGACAAGGGCCGCGTGTACCGCACCAAGACGTACGAGGTGCCCGAGGCCGGGCGCGACGCCAAGGGCCAGCACGTCGCCAACCTGCTGGCGCTGCAGCCCGAGGAGAAGATCGCGCAGGTCCTGGCGATCAGCGACTACGAGGCCAAGGACTACCTGGTGCTCGCCACGCAGGGCGGCCTGGTCAAGAAGACCCGCCTGGCCGACTACGACACCAACCGTCAGGGCGGCGTCATCGCCATCCGCATGCGCGAGGGCGACGAGCTGGTCAGCGCCAAGCTGGTCAACGCCGACGAGGACATCCTGCTCATCAGCGCCAAGGGCATGTCAGTGCGCTTCCACGCGACCGACGACGCGCTGCGTCCGATGGGCCGCGCGACCGAGGGTGTGCGGGGCATGAAGTTCAAGGACGACGAGGACAGCCTGCTCTCGGCATCCGTCGTCGCCGAGGATGCGTACGTGTTCACCGTGACCGACGGCGGCTACGCCAAGCGCACCAGCGTGGACGAGTACAAGGTGCAGAAGCGCGGCGGAACCGGCATCAAGGTGGCCAAGCTGAGCGACGAACGAGGCGTTCTCGCGGGCGGTCTGATCGTCTCCGAGGACGACGAGGTCTTGGTGGTTCTGTCCAGCGGCAAGGTGGTACGCTCTGCCGTGGCCGAGGTGCCCTCCAAGGGCCGCGACACCATGGGAGTCGTGTTCGCACGCATGACCGGCAAGGATCGCATTCTCGCCGTCGCCCGCAACAGCGAGCGCGGAATGGATGAGGACGAAGAGGCGGGTGCCGAGACCTCACAGGCCCAGACCCCCGATGCTGAGACCCCCGAAGCCTGACCCCGAAGAGAGCTGAGCAATGAGCACAGTCGCAGACAAGCTGGCGAAGAAGTCCACCCGCCGCAGCGGTGGCAAGCAGGTGCGCCTGCGTCTGGTCTACGTCGACTTCTGGTCCGCGGTCAAGCTCTCCTTCCTGGGGGCGGTGGCGCTGGCGATCGTCACGATGGTGTCGTTCTTCCTGGTGTTCCTGGTGCTCGACGCCACCGGCGTGCTGGCGCAGACCAGCTCGATCCTGGACTCGGTCACCGACGGATCCATCGACCTGAAGAGCCTCATCGGGCTGCCCCAGGTGATGGCGTTCGGCGCCGTGGTCTCAATCCTGAACCTCATCGTGTTCACCGTGCTGGGCGCCGTGGTCGCCGGAATCTACAACATGGCGGTGAAGGTGACCGGGGGGCTGCTCGTCGGGTTCATGTCGAACTGATTCCTCTGAGGAGTATGCCCCTTTCGGATTCGGGAGGGGCATATTCGTCTGTGCTGTCCGGGCGCGGAGATGTTCTCTTCGTTCGCAGAACGGGGGACCCCTCCGCTTCGCTCCTCCCCGATGCTCACTCCGAGAACACCTCCGCACCCTCCTCGTGCGGGTTTCCTCAGCTGGGTCGCTGAGCCTGTCGAAGCGTCGGCGCGACGAGCGTGAAGTGGAGAAGAGTTCAGACCATCCCGGTGGTGCCGAGCAGGGTGCCGATCAGCCAGGTGGCCACCAGGGCGAGCGCTCCGCCGAGCACGAGGCGGAGGGATGCCCGGATCGGGTTCGCGCCGCCGATCTTCGCGGAGATGAAGCCCGTCAGCCAGAGTGCGACCAGTACGGCCAGGAACGTGATGGGCACGCGCAGCGAGGGCGGTGGCAGCAGGATGGCCAGCAGGGGCAGCAGCGCGCCGATGGTGAACGAGATGGCCGACGAGATCGCGGCGTGCCAGGGATTGACCAGGTCGTTCTGATCGATCCCCAGCTCCACCTCCAGGTGGGCGGCCAGGGCGTCGTGCTCGGTGAGCTCGACGGCCACCTGGCGGGCGGTCCGCTCGCTGAGTCCGCGCGCGCGGTACAGGTCGACGAGTTCCTCGAGCTCCTCGTCCGGCATGGTGCGCAGTTCTTCGCGCTCCTTGTGGATCAGCGCCTGCTCGGTGTCGCGCTGGCTGCTCACCGACACGTACTCGCCCAGAGCCATCGAGATCGCGCCGCCGACCAGACCCGCCAGCCCCGCGACCAGCAGCGCCGCGTTGTCGGTGGTGGCGCCGGCCACGCCGACTACCAGGGACGCCACCGAGACGATGCCGTCGTTCGCGCCGAGCACGCCCGCCCGCAGCCAGTTCAGTCGCTGGCTCAGGCCGGCCCCGTGCGGCTCGTCGTCATGGGCATCCGTCATGGTGACAGTTTAGGGAAAACCCGAATCCAGCTGGAGGGCTGGCCCCGTGTTGCGCAGAACCGCGCCACCGTAGCGTATTAGCCATGACCACGAATCCGACTCCCCTGGTGCCGCCGACAGCGGCCCCCGCCGCAGGACGGTCGGCGGATGCCGAGCGGCCGCCGCTGCGCATCCTCCTGACCATCCTTGAACTCGCAGCCCTCGGCGTGATCGGATCCGCCGTGCTGGGCATCCTCTCGGCGACCCTCGGCGTGGGGCTGGGCATGCTGTTCGTCTTCGGCGCCGGCGTGTTCGTGCTGCTCGGGCTCGTCTACGCCCTCTACGGCGTGGCGTGGTTCGAGGTGCGCCGGGTCGGCGACCTGTACGCGCAGGACCTCCCGGATCTGCAGTGGCGGCCGCGCACGCGCCCCGGATTCTGGGGCTGGGTGCGCAACGTCGCACGGCAGAGCATCGACGGACGCATGTGGAAGGTCATCCTGAATCTGGTCCTGGCCTCGATCGCCGGCACGATCGTGCTGCGCCTGGCCTGGGGTGCGGTGTGGTCGGGCTTCACCGCCTTCGCACCGCTGACCGGCAGCACCGACGGTGTGGACGGCCCCTGGGGCTTCAGCATCGCCACCGAGTGGGCTCCGCTCGTCGGCATCCTGGGCGTGCTCGCCTCGCTGGCCGGCATCGTGGGACTGGCGCTGCTGCACCGCACGCTCAG
Source organism: uncultured Microbacterium sp. (assembly GCF_937927635.1). Lineage (GTDB taxonomy): Bacteria > Actinomycetota > Actinomycetes > Actinomycetales > Microbacteriaceae > Microbacterium. Next base: position 363,085 of record NZ_CALBRW010000016.1, on the reverse strand, counting down.
CCGCAGCCTGGTCATCCCCGACCGCGCCGCTCAGCTGAGCGAGCAGGTGCGCACCACCTCCGCGCAGCGTGAGGGCGCCGTCCGCGCCGCCGACCTCGAGCGCACCCGCATCGAACGCGACCTGCACGACGGCGTCCAGCCGCGACTGGTCTCGGTGGGCATGACACTGGGGCTCGCGCAGCAGAAGATCGACACCGACCCGGTGGCGGCGAAGGCCCTGATCGACGAGGCGCACACCTCCACCAAGGCGGCCATCACCGAACTGCGGCAGCTGGCGCGCGGCATCCACACCTCCGTGCTGGACGACCGCGGTCTGGACGCCGCGCTCTCGGCGCTGGCGGGCCGGTCGCACATCCCCGTGCAATTGGACGTGCGCATCGAGCCCGGCGTGACGGGCGCGGGCAGCGGATGCCGGGATGCCGAGGCCGCCGTGTACTTCGCCATCGCGGAGTCGCTGACCAACGCGGCCAAGCACTCCCGGGCCAGCGAGTGCCGCATCGTGGTGCGCCCGCGAGACGGCGGCCTGTGGGCGCGCGTCGAGGACAACGGCATGGGCGGTGCGCAGGTGCAGCCCGGCGGCGGCCTGGACGGCATCACCAACCGCATCCTCGCCGCCGGCGGCACGTTCCGCCTGGACAGCCCCGCCGGCGGTCCGACCAGCCTGGAGGTGATGGTGCCATGCGCATCCTGATCTGCGAGGACTCCGTGCTGCTGCGCGAGGGCCTGGTGCGCCTGCTGGAGGATGCCGGTCACGAGGTGATCGCCGCCCTCCCGGACACTCACGGACTCACGGACGCCGTGGTCGAGAAGGATCCCGAGCTGTGCATCCTGGACGTGCGGCTGCCACCGACGTTCACCGACGAGGGCATCCGCGCGGCCCTGGAGATCCGCGCCGCGCATCCGTCCCTCCCGCTGCTCGTGCTCTCCCAGTACGTCGAGGAGCGCTACGCGAGCGACCTGATCGCCGCCCAGAGCGGATCGACTCAGGGCGGAGCGCTCGGCTACCTGCTGAAGGACCGGGTGGCGGACGTCGCCGAGTTCATCGAGTCGGTCCGGCGCATCGAGGCTGGTGCGACCGTGCTCGACCCCGAGGTGGTCGCGCAGCTGCTGACCCGCCGCAACAGGGACGAGCGGATGCTGCGCCTGACCGAGCGCGAGCGCACGGTGCTCGCGCTCATCGCGGAGGGGAAGCAGAACAGCACGATCGCCGAGCTGCTGTTCCTCAGCGAGGCCAGTGTCGAGAAGCACATCACAGCCATCTTCCAGAAGCTCGGGCTGGAGCCCGAGGACGGCAATCGGCGGGTGCTGGCGGCACTCGCCCACATCGAGAGCACGGGATCTGCGGATGCCGGACACGAGACTCAGGGAGGTCTGCGATGAGCAGCACGAAGAAGAGCGTCGGAGCGCTCACGGTGGTTCTGGCGGTGGTCGGCGGAGTGACGCTGCTGGGCGCCGGCGGGACGGCGGCGTTCGCCGGGGCGCGACAGGTGGCGAGCTCGGGCGGCGGCCTGCAGGCCGACGTGCAGGGGGTGTCTTCGCTGGACCTCGAGGTCGGCGTCGCCGACATGACCGTGGAGTTCAGCTCCGAGGTCGAGAAGGCCGAGCTGAGCATCGAGCAGGGCTCGACCACCGGATGGTCGGTGAATCGCGATGGTGACGAGCTGAAGGTCCGCAGCCCGAGGAATGATTTCTGGGGGTTCCATCCGTTCTGGACAGGCGATGACCAGCGTGCCACGCTGCTGCTGCCGGACTCGCTGCGCGGCATCGACGCCGATCTCAGCCTGGATGCCGGATCCCTGTCGGTGGACGGCGACTTCGCCGAGCTCGGCCTGGATGTGAACGCCGGAGCGCTCACCGTCGCGGGAACCGCCAAGACTGTGGATGCCGAGGTGAACGCCGGCCGCGCTCAGCTCGACCTGAGCGGTGTGCAGACCGTGGACTATTCAGTCAGCGCCGGGCGCCTGACCTCGACGCTGACGACCGTGCCGGACCAGGTCGACATCGAGACGTCGGCCGGCGCGGCGGAGGTGACGCTGCCGCGGGCGGAGTACGACGTGCGGCAGGACGTGTCCTTCGGATCGCTGGACAGCCGGCTGACCGAGCGGCCGGGGAGCGGGCACGTCGTGAAGGTCTCGGCATCCGCAGGCAGCGTGACACTGCGCGAGGGGTGACCCGGTGGGCGGGGCTTCGGCCCCGCCCACTCCGGCGCGCCACGCCCGGCATGCGGGCGGTGGTCGGCCGATTCGCTTTTCACCCCTGAGATCCGGTAAAGTCTTGGAGGTTGACGGGGCTATAGCTCAGGCGGTTAGAGCGCTTCACTGATAATGAAGAGGTCCCAGGTTCAAGTCCTGGTAGCCCCACTCCGTTCGCGGAACTCCTGCGGTGTCCGCGCCGTTCGGGGCCTTAGCTCAGTTGGTAGAGCGCCGCCTTTGCAAGGCGGATGTCAGGAGTTCGAATCTCCTAGGCTCCACAGACGAGAAGCGCCGGCCCGAAGGGTCGGCGCTTCTCGTCTATCAGGCTGAGTGATTCGAACTCGTCGCGCGCAGCGCGACGGAAGTTCGCGGGCCCACGGAGCAGAGGCTCCGCGCGACGCGAAGCGGCGGGTGGAGAGCGACGGGGACTCCTAGGCTCCACAGTCAGGGCCCCGGCACATGCTGAGGCTTCTCGTTTCTGCGCCGCAGTCGTATCCTTCCGGAATGACGCCCTCTCAGGAGCAGCTCCCCGAGCGCATCCGCGTGCTGATCGCCGCCCAGCCGGTGCAACGCGAGGTGTCGATGTTCGGCGGGCGCTGCTTCATGGTGAACGACAAGATGATCGTCGGCGCGCAGAAGCACGGCGACCTGCTGGTGCGGGTCGCGGCCGAACGGCACGACGAACTCGTGCAGCGCCCCGGTGCGGCTCAGGCCGTGATGGGTCCCGGCCGCGAGATGGGACCGGGGTGGATCACCGTGGATGCCGGCGAGCTGGACGACGAGCAGCTGGCGGGCTGGATCGCGGTGGCGCTGGAGTACAACGCGCAGGTCACCGGGATCGGCGACTGACGGCCTGCGGTCTCTGGCCGCAGCTCAGCCCGGCCCCGTGAGGTGGTCGAAGTCGCCGCGCACCCAGGCCGCGTGCCTTCGTGCCGACGCGAACATCTTCTCGCGCGCATCGCTGGCCAGCCGATGCCGGAAGTTTCCGTACAGGCGGTCGAACTCGTAGCGGCCGACGTGTGCGGCGACCCGCTCGGCGACGTCGCCCGACAGTGGCAGGTGGTTCGGGTACGAGCGCATGAACGCCACGGTCTGGAGGTCGGGGTTCACGAACAGGGTGTCGCCGGCCAGCACCACGCCCGCCCCGTCCTGCCCGGGCCAGTGCACCACGACGCTGCCCGGGAAGTGCCCTCCCGGCTGCGAGGCGACGACGTCGGGGACGATCTCCACCACGTTCTCCCACACGCGCAGTTGGGCGGGTTCGTAGCCGAGCCAGGAACGATCCGCCGCGGACACGTAGACCGGGGCGCCGCCGAGCGCGTGCGACCACACCGACTGAAGTCCATACATGTGCGGATGCGATGCGATGATCCCCCGCACGTCGCCCAGCCGGCGCACGGCATCCACGGCCGCGTCGGTGATCGCGGCCGGAACGTCGAACAGCACGTTGCCGCCGTCGGTCACGATCAGCTTGGCCTGCTGGCCGATTCCGGTGCCGTCCACCACATCGAGACCCCAGAGCCCGGGCTCTCGCTCAGTCAACTCGATCCGACCGGTGAAGTCGGCCGGGTCCACCCACCGCTGCCCGGTCAGAGGGACGTACTGCCGTTCATCGGCGCAGATCGGACAGACGTCGGGCAGGCCGTCCGTGGACCGCTCGACACCGCAGGTCGCGCACTGAACGAGGTGAGGAGGAAGCTCCATCATGGTCATGAGAACAGCATCCGACTTCAAGTGCGCTTGAAGTCAAGCCTTCCTGCGATGCAGACTCGTGTCGTGCTGAATGACGAGCTCACGATCGGCGATTTCGCGGACCGCGCGGGTGTCGCGACGTCGGCGATCCGCCACTACGAGCAGCAGGGACTGCTCACCAGCACGCGCACGACCGGCAATCAGCGGCGCTTCGCGCGCTCCGTGCTGCGTCGCATAGCCGTGATCCAGGCCGCCCAGCATGTGGGCCTCTCGCTCGCCGAGATCAAGGACGCGTTCGCGCAGTTCCCCGCCGAGCACGCCCCGACCAAGCGCGACTGGGCGCGGCTCGCCCGCGAATGGCGTCCCCGGCTCGATCGTCGTATCGCCGAGCTCGAGCAGGTGCGCAACGGCCTGGCGATGTGCGTGGGATGCGGATGCCTCTCGATGCGCCAGTGCGCCATCTACAACCCCGACGATGCTCTCGCCGAAGGCGGCTCCGGCGCGCGGCGCATCTTCCCGCAGCACTGAGTGGCGGAACGACCGCTCACAGGGTCTGCCCCGCGAGGAAGTGCCAGCCCAGCCACCACCACACCACGAGCACGGCGAGGCGCACGGAGCGGTCGGTCAGCAGCCGGTCGAACAGTGCGGTGACAGTGGCCTCAGGGTCGCTCAGGTGGATGCGCCAGGAAGCCAGCACCAGCGCCGCCGCGCACAGCAGGAAGAATGCGGTGCTGACGATCATCGCGTCCCCCTCCCCCGCAGCACCAGGAACACCCCGCACGCCAGCCAGGCCATGGCGAACACGGCCTTGCCCAGCGGCACATCCAGCAGCGGGTCGACCAGGTCGCTGAGCGCGAAACTCGGCTGCGTGGGTGCGAGGCGTCCGACGATGAACTGGGCCAGCTCCCACAGGCATCCGACCACCAGGATCACCGCCCACGCCACCGCCAGCCGGTGCAGTCCCGGCGTCCAGCGATGGACGGCGGATGCCGTGCCCGCCCATCCCGAGATCAGCGCGACCACCCCGGTCACCAGCACGGCCGCCACCATCCCGGGACTGTGCCTTGGCAGCAGTGCGACAGCCACGGCCAGCGCTGTGGCGGTGATGGCGATCACGCTCGTGTGCACGCCTCGGTCCGCGCGCTGCGGCAGCAGGATGCTGGCGATGACCAGCACGATGGCCACACCGAAGGCGACGGTGTCGAACACGTCCTCGCGCACGACCTGCACGATCCCGATCAGCACCAGGACGATCAACCAGCACACGACCGGCCAGCGCAGGGCGCGTCCGCGCTGCGAAGAGGCGTGCCCACCGGCATCCGATCCGGGCTTCATGAGTGCTCCTGACTGCATGGTAGATCGCCTGCAGGACCGAGAGCGGTTCGAGTTCTCGATCGACGAGACGGAAACCGCAGGTCGGCGAGCCCGGTACCCGACAGTTTCCGTCCGGGCGCCGGTGGGCTTGATCTCAGGCACTGACGCACCGCGATCCGCCTGCACGCGATTCCGCTTCGTGGAAGCGGCTTACCGAAAACCCACCGCGGTGCCACCATCGAGGCATGAGCCTTCCCCACGACGACATCGACCCCGACGGACTGCTGGAGTACTCGGTGGTCTTCACCGACCGCTCGCTCAACCACATGTCGGCACGGTTCGTCGGCATCATGCAGCAGACGCTCGCCATCCTGCGTGAGACCTACGGCGCCGACAGCGGGGCCATCGTCAACGGCGGCGGCAGCTACGCGATGGAGTCCGTCGCCCGGCACCTGGCCACCGGCAAGAAGGCGCTCGTCGTGCGCAATGGGCTCTTCTCGTATCGCTGGTCGCAGATCCTCGAGCAGGGCTCCATCGCATCCGCCACGACGGTATGCCAGGCTCGCCCCGACAGCGACGACCCGCAGGCCGCCTGGAGTCCCGCGCCCATCGAGGAGGTCACGGCCGCCATCCGCTCGGGCCGCCCCGACGTGGTGTTCGCCCCGCACGTGGAGACCGCCGCCGGCATCCTGCTCCCCGACGACTACGTGCGCGCCCTCGCAGACGCCGTGCACGAGGTGGGCGGCGTGCTGGTGCTGGACTGCATCGCCTCCGGCGCGATGTGGGTCGACATGGCCGCCCTCGACGTGGACGTGCTGCTGAGCGCCCCGCAGAAGGGCTGGTCGGGCACGCCGGCGGTCGGCTTCGTCATGCTCAGCCAGAAGGGACGGGATGCCGTGGCCGCCGGCACCCCGACCAGCTTCGCCCTCGACCTGAACCGCTGGCTGGCCATCTCCGACGGCTATCGCGACGGGAGGTCCGGCTACCACGCCACCATGCCCACCGACTCCATCGCGGCCAATCTCACGCAGATGATCGAGACCCGCGACCGCGGTCTGGACAGCCTGCGCCAGGCGCAGATCGACCTCGGCACCCGCGTGCGCGCACTGCTCGCCGACCGCGGGCTGCCGTCTGTCGCGGCATCCGCCTATGCTGCGCCCAGCGTGGTGGTCGCGCACACCACCGATGACGGCCTTCGCACGGGAGCGGCCTTCAAAGCCGCCGGCCTGCAGATCGCCGCCGGCGTGCCGCTGCACTGCGACGAACCCGAGGGGTTCTCCACGTTCCGGATGGGCCTGTTCGGCCTGGACAAGCTCGGCGACGTCGACGGCACCGTGGCGCGGCTGCAGGCCGCGCTCGACGCGATGGGGGTCTGAGCCGGATATCCACGGCCGACTTCCGAGCGGGAGCCCGACGGAGTCAATAGAGTGGAAGGCCCCCGCACAGATGGGAGCCGGAGATGTCGGAGAAGATCGTCGTCGGTGTGATCGACGCGCAGGAGAGCCGCCGAGTGATCGACTGGGCGGTGTCCCGCGCCCAGACACGCGGGCAGTCCATCGAGCTGCTCAGCGTCGTCGGCGGCGCTGTCGGCATGGTCGGCGAGGGCATCGTCATCCAGACGGCGCTGGAGACCACCGAGCGGATCCTCGCCGAGGCTGCCGGCAGCATCCGCGTGCCGAACCTCCCGGTCACCACCCGCGTCGCGATGGGCGACCCGGCAGGAGTTCTCGTCGAGGCGTCGAAGGATGCCGCCCTGCTGGTCATCGGCAGCGACTACCGCGGCCCTGGCGAGGGACCGGCGCGCGGATCGCATGGCATCCGCATCGCCGCCGCCGCGGAGTGCCCGGTGGTGGTCGTGCCGGACTTCGATCTGGGCGACGACCGTCACGGCGTGGTGGTGGGCGTGGACGGCTCCCCCGTCTCCGAGGCCGCGATCGCGTTCGCGGCGGCCGAGGCCGACCGCCTGGGCGAGCCGCTGACCGCCGTGATCGTATGGACGCCGATCACCGCTCCGCGTCATGCGCTGATGGTCGACCTCGAGGACTACCGCGAAGGCATGGAGCAGGCAGCTCATGAGGCCCTCGCGCTGTCCCTCGCAGGACTGCACAGCCGGTATCCGGGCATCGAGATCATCGAAGCGGTCGCGCAGGGATATCCCTCCCAGGTGATCAACGAGCTCGCGTCGGAGGCACGCCTGACCGTCGTCGGCAGTCGTGGACGCGGTGCGGTGCGCAGGTTCCTGCTCGGGTCGATCGGTCACGAGGTGCTGCAGCGCCTGGCATCCGTGACGGCCATCGTCCGCTGATCGCCGCTCAGCCCACCGAGCGCAGCTCGTGCGGGGCGACATTCAGCCTGCGGCATCCGTCGGCCGTCACCACGACGATGTCCTCGATGCGCGCGCCCCACTCCCCCGGGAAGTAGATGCCCGGCTCGATGCTGAACGCCATGCCCTCATGCAGCGGAAGGTCGTTGCCGGGCGCGATGTACGGCTCCTCGTGCACCGACACCCCGATGCCGTGGCCGGTGCGGTGCAGGAACGCGTCGCCGAGCCCGGCATCCGACAGCACGGTGCGTGCCGCGGCGTCGACCTCGGATGCCGTGACCCCGGGCCGCACGGCATCCACCGCCGCCTGCTGCGCACGCACCAGCACGGCGATGCGCTCGGCCTGCTCGTCGGTCGGAGAACCCACCGCGTACGTGCGCGTGCTGTCGGAGTTGTAGCCGCTGGGCACCGCACCGCCGATGTCGACCACCACCACGTCGCCGTCCTGGATCACGCGATCGGAGACCTCGTGGTGCGGGTCGGCGCCGTTCGGGCCCGAGCCGACGATCACGAACTCCACGGTCTCGTGGCCCTCCTCGACGATGGCCGCCGCGATGTCGGCCGCCACCTCGCGCTCGGTGCGCCCGGCGCGCAGCCACTCCGGCACCCGGCGGTGCACGGCGTCGATGGCCGCTCCCGCCCTGGCCAGTTCGGTCGCTTCGGCGGTATCCTTCACCATCCGCGCCTCGCGCAGCACCGGCGTCGCCAGCTCCAGGCGCACGCCTGTCCGTTCGCCGATCGGGATCACGTGCAGGGCCGGCAGCGCATCCGACACGGCCACCCTGGTCGCCGCCGACGGCAGCGCCTGCAGCACCAGGGCGTACGGATCCTCGCCGTCCACCCAGTCCGCGATGCGCACGCCCAGCTCTCCCGCGGCGATGTCGCGCACTTTCGCCAGCTCCATCCGCGGGACGACGATCACGGCATCCGCTCCGGGAACCAGCACCAGCGCCGTCAGCCGCTCGATGGTGTCGCCCTCCACTCCCAGCAGATAGCGCAGGTCGGGTCCGGGGCCGACGATCACGGCATCCAGCCCTGCGGCGGACGCCAGCTCACCCGCCCGCGCAAGACGGGCTGCGTACACGGATGCGGGGAAGGGAAGCGCACTCACGGGATCAACGCTACGCGCGAGACCCCATGCGTGCGACCCCGCGCGTGCGAGCGCGGATCAGGATGCTGCGAGACGGACCCGCTCGCCGAGGAACGCCAGCTGCTCGTCACCGAGCGCCGTCACCGCGTACGCGACAGGCCAGACAGCGCCGTCGTCGAGGTGCGCGGCCTGATCGAACTCGAACGTCGAGTAGCGCACCTTGAACTTGGAGCGCGGCTTGTAGAAGCACACGACCTTGCCGGCCTCGTTCGCATACGCCGGCATCCCGTAGTACGTGCGCGGCACCAGATGCGGCGCGACGTCGGCGACCAGCGCGTGCAGCGCCTCACCCAGTGCGCGATCGTCGTCGGGCATCTCGGCCAGCTTCGCCCGCACCTCGGCCTCGCCCTCGCGGCGGAGCTCCTCCGGATCCTTCTTCCCCTTCGATCGGGTCCTGCGCCGTTCGGTCGACGCGGCCTTCATCGCCGCGCGCTCCTCGTCCGAGAACACCACTGTCTTGTCGGTTGTCGCCATGTCGGCCTCCTTGTGTCACCTCCCACGCTACGAAGGCGGGGCGGCCGCCGCTTCTCGATTCCTGACCGGTGTGTAGCGCTACTGTGAGTGCATGGACCTGCGCGTCGCCGCCTACGCCGTCGTCACCGACGAGCACGACCGCATCCTGCTGGCCCGCTGGACCGAGGGCAGACGCGTGGCCTGGACCATGCCGGGCGGCGGCCTCGAGGAGGGCGAGTCCCCCGAGCTGGCCGTGCGGCGAGAGCTGCGCGAGGAGACCGGGTTCCACATCGAGACGACAGCACTGCTGGGCATCCACTCCCGCGTCATCCCCGGCTCACGGCGCGTGCACAAGGCCGAGTCGCCGCTGCACACGCTGCGCATCGTCTACCGAGCCGACATCACCGGCGGCAGGTTGCGCTTCGAGACCAACGGCTCCACCGACATGGCGGCATGGTTCACCCTGCCCGAGGTCGCGAAGCTGCAGCGCGTGAAGCTCGTCGACATCGCCCTGCGAATGGCGGGCATCCTCTGATCTCGGGCCGCGCCGCCCGCCGGGCTCAGACGCGCGGCTGCTCGGGAGAGGTGATGTCGGCGACCGTGGCGCCGTAGGCGCGGATCAGATCGTCGGCGTCGACGAACAGGCTGTAACCGTGCGCGCCCGCACCCATGGCCACGCGCCGGCCGACGATGGTCTCGTCGGCGTACACCGGCCAGTCGGTGGTGCTGCCGATGGGAACGATCGTGCCGCGCTCGTAGCCGGTCGCGGCCAGTGCGAGCTCGGGCTCGGGCAGGCGCAGCTTGTTGACGCCCACGATCGCGCGCAGCTTGGGCCACGAGATCGACCTGCCGCCGGGCACCAGCGCGAACAGGTAGGTGTCATCGGACCTCTTGACCACCAGGGTCTTCACGATGTCGGACGGCTGCAGGCCCAGCAGAGCAGCGGCCTCCTGCAGGCTGTTCGCGGCCGGACGCTCACGGATCTCGATGTCGAGGTCTCGAGCGGATGCCGCCGAGCGCACCCGCTCGAGACCGGCGTCGCGGTCAGGAACCGCGGACATGCTCAGGTGTTGGGGGTGGACAGCGGGTCGTCCGCGACCCACAGCTCGTCATCCGCGCGCAGCGCCTGCCAGGCGGCGACGACCACGCCGATCGCCGCGGCAGCACCCAGCACGAGCGCGATGACGGATCCCAGGCCGGGACCCTTCTTCTGCGCGACTGCGGGGGCAGGAACGCCCAGCACGCTGCGGCGCTTGGCGTTGGCGACATCCCAGGCCGACAGGGCGCTGCCCACGACGCCGCCCACCATCGGGACGACGCGCTGGTCGACGACCTTCCTCCCCATCTTCAGACCGCGGTCGACCGTCGGAGCCACACGGCGGCTGTAGGTGTCCTGGACGACGGGCACGACCTGCTCGCGGTTGAAGTTGCCGAGCTGGCGACCGGCCTCGCGTGCGATGTCGGCTGCGTGGCCGACCAGCACCTGCTGAGCCTCCCACAACTGACCCGCATCGTCCTGAAGCTTGCGCAGCTCCTTCTTGCGCTTGCGGCTGAGATTCACGTTGCTCTCCCGTCGGTCGGAGTCCGTAGGTTCCTACATCTTGTCAGACGAGGCTGTATGCGGGCAGGGATCTGGCGCACACCCTCCTGATCTGCGACTATACGCGCGCACACAGACGCGCTCTGCGAGAATGTGACCATGCCTCACGCTTCTCACGTCGCAACCCTGCACACCAACCACGGCGACATCGTCGTCAACCTGTTCGGCGACCACGCTCCGAACACCGTCGCCAATTTCGTCGGCCTGGCCGACGGCAGCAAGTCCTGGACGCACCCCGCCACCGGCAAGCCCGGCGAGGGCCCGCTGTACAAGGACGTCATCTTCCACCGCATCATCCCGAACTTCATGATCCAGGGCGGCGACCCGCTCGGACAGGGCGTCGGCGGCCCCGGCTACAACTTCGACGACGAGATCAACATGGAGCTGAACTTCAACGAGCCCTACATCCTCGCCATGGCGAACGCCGGCCTGCGCCGCAACGCCATCACCGGCAAGGCCGAGGGCACCAACGGCTCGCAGTTCTTCATCACCACCGACCCGACGCCGTGGCTGCAGGGCAAGCACACCATCTTCGGCGCCGTCGCCGACGACGCCTCCAAGAAGGTCGTCGACGCCATCTCCGCCGTCCGCACCGGCGCCCAGGACCGTCCGCTCGAGGACGTCGTGCTGCAGTCGATCGACATCGTCGCGGCCTGAGAGCGCGAGCCGATCCGGATGACGACCCCAGAGTTCACGAGCAATCGAGACAACTTCTGCTACCGGCATCCGGATCGGCAGAGCTTCGTGCTCTGCCAGCGCTGCATGCGCACGATCTGCCCCGAGTGCCAGACGCAGGGCCCCGTCGGGGTGATCTGCCCCGAGTGCATGAAGGAGCAGCGCAAGGCGGAGTCCCCCGCGCAGCGCAGGGCGCGTCGCGCCTGGGGCCGCGGACCCGTCGCGATGGCGGGCCGCAGCGGCAGGCCCATGGTCACCTACGTGCTGCTGGCCATCACCACGGCCATCGGACTGCTGCAGCTGATCCCGGGACTCGGCAACGCGATCACCCAGGCACTGCTGTTCAACGCGGTCTACCTCTACCCCGACCTGTCGGGCTTCCCTTTCGAACCGTGGCGGCTGCTCACCACCGTCTTCGTGCACGGCGGTCTGCTGCACCTCGGGCTGAACATGCTCGCGCTGTGGATGCTGGGCCAGATCCTCGAGCCGATGCTGGGCCGCGGCCGATTCCTGGCGATGTACCTCATCAGCGGCCTGGGCGGCTCCGTGGCCGTCGCCCTGCTGGCACCCGGCACCTCCACGGTGGGCGCGTCCGGAGCACTTTTCGGCATGATGGCCGCGCTGCTCATCATCGGCCGGCACATCGGGGCGAACGTCACCGGCATCCTGGTGGTGCTGGGCATCAACTTCGCCTACGGGTTCATCGTCACCGGCATCGCCTGGCAGGCCCACCTCGGCGGCCTCATCGTCGGGGCTCTCGTCGCCCTGATCTACGTCCGCACGAAGCGCCGGGATCAGCGCACCTGGCAGATCGTGCTTCTCTCGGTGCTGACGATCCTGGTGCTCGGACTGGCCGTCGCCGGGCAGTGGATCCTCGCTTAAGGCTGATCAACGGTTGTTAACAGGGTTATCCCCCCGTGTGAATAACACGGGTGTAATTCTCCCCACCTGTGGATAAGGGCTGTGGATAACTCTGGGGAAACGTCATGGTTCTGGGGTTCGGATGCCTGAAGGGGGCGGGCTTCGGGATGTTCCCTTCATTCGCAGAACGGGTGACCCCTCCCGCTTCGCGGGTCCCTCCCCGATGCTCATTCCGGGAACATCCCGAAGCCCTCGACTGCGTGCGGGGGTGACCCCACTTGTTATCAGGGCGGGGGGTATGGGAAAAGGCCCCTCGCTTCGCGAGGGGCCTTTTCGGAGTCTTGGGGTGCCGGTCAGCGCCAGCGGGTGGTCATGAGGAAGCCGGCGAGGGCGATGCCGAGGCCGATGCCGAGGTTCCAGCCGCTGAGGCCGGGGATCGGGTACACCGAGCGGGAGATGTAGTACACGAGGATCCAGGCCAGGCCCAGCAGCATGAGGGTCACCATGAGGGGCTTGAACCAGACGGCGTTGGGCGCATCGCCCGCCGTCTCCGGACGGTCGACGGGCTCTTCGGGTACGCGAGATCGTGCCATGGGGATCAGTCTAGCCGGGACGAATAGACTTCCACTCATGCAGGCCGCCGATCGGAGTCCGCGCGCTCGCCGCGCGCGTCCGCGATCGAAGGCGACCATCACGAGCGTCATCGGCGAGCTGCTGCTCACGGCCGGAGTCATCGTGCTGCTGTTCGTGTCGTGGCAGCTGTGGATCGGCGACATCATCATCGGCGCGCAGAACAACGACAAGGGCGTCGCGCTGTCGCAGAAGTGGGCGCAGCAGAAGCCCGCACCGCTCCCCTCTGCGACCCCCACGACGGACCCCGTCGACGGCACCGTCTGGTACGACCCGCCCGTCCTGCCGCATCCGGCGAACGCGCAGATCTTCGCCAACATGCACATCCCCCGCTTCGGCGCCGACTACAACGTCAACATCGCCGGCGGCACCACCCGCTCCGGCACCCTGGACCACATCGGCATCGGCCTGTACACGCAGTCGAAGATGCCGGGCGAGGTCGGCAACTTCTCGCTGGCCGGCCACCGCACCACCTGGGGCCGTCCGTTCAACAAGCTCGACAAGCTGCGCGTGGGCGACGCCATCGTCGTGGAGACCGCCGAGGGATGGTACACGTACCGGTTCCGCACCCTCGAGTACGTCAAGCCCACCCGCGTGGACGTGCTCGACGACGTGCCGCAGATGCCGGCGCAGCAGACGGGCGAGCGCTACATCACCCTCACCGCGTGCTCGCCCCTGCACTCGCTGGCCGAGCGCATCGTCGCGTACGGGGTGTTCGAGGGCTTCCAGCCGCGCGCGGCCGGCCCGCCGGCATCCCTCGCCCCCGTCGAAGTCGCCCCGCCGTCGCTGTAGGAAGGAGAACGCCGATGTATGCAGCCCTGTGGCGCCTGCTGCCAGGACCGTGGTGGGTGCGCGTGATCATCCTGCTGATCGTGGTGGCAGCGATCCTGTACGCGCTGTTCTTCTACGTCTTCCCGTGGGTGAGCCCGTTCATCACGCCCGGCGAAGTCGACGTGCAATGACCGTGCGCGTGCTGGTGGTCGACAACCACGACAGCTTCGTGCACACCCTGATCGGCTACCTGAGCGAGCTGGGTGCAGACGTTGAGATGGTCGAAGCGGATGCCCTGGATGCCGGAGACCTGTCGGCCCGGCTCCGCGGGCACGACGCCGTCATGATCTCCCCTGGCCCCGGCACGCCTGCCGAGGCCGGCGCCTCGCTCGCGGTCGTGCGCGCCGCGGCGGAGAGGCGGATGCCGCTGCTGGGCGTGTGCCTGGGCCATCAGGCCATCGCCGAGGCCTTCGGCGGCACGGTGAGTCGGGCTCCCGAGCTCATGCACGGCATGGTCTCACAGGTCACCCATGACGGCTCGGCGCTCTTCGCCGGCATCCGCTCCCCCTTCGCCGCCGGACGCTACCACTCACTGGCCGTCGACGAGGCGACCCTGCCCGCCGCCCTGCGGGTGACGGCGTGGGCCGAGCGCGGCACGATCATGGCCCTCGAGCACGAGAGCCTGCCCATCGTCGGCGTGCAGTTCCACCCCGAGAGCGTCCTCACCGAGCACGGGCACCGGCTGCTGGACAACTGGCTGGCGAGCGCCGCGCAGGCGGGATCAGCGACGAGTCACTGAGCGGCAGAGCAGTAGCTCAGGCCCACGGTCGACAGGATGGGCACCTCGCCGGGTGCGACCGACATCGACAGCACCGTGTTCGGCGCCTGCCCTTCGGCGCACGGACCCAGGTCGTCCTTCGTGACCGTCAGCGAGAGCGCCTCGAGCTCCTTGGTCGCGGCATCGACGGTGAAGCCCGTCATGTCCTTGACCGTCACCTGGCCGTTGGCCACCACCAGGTTCACCGTGGTGCCCGGCGTGACCTGCGTTCCGGCCTTCTGACTGGACTGGAGGACGGTGCCGGCCTTGGCCGTCGGATTGTTGGTCTGCTCGACGGTGCCGAGCGTGAGCTTGGCGTCAGCCAGGATCTTCTCCGCGGCATCCTGCGAGAGGCCCTCGATCACGGGCATCTCGATGGTCTCGGCGCCGGTGGACACGTACAGCACGATCGATTCGCCCTTGGAGACCTTGGCACCCGTCGTCGGCTGCGAGCGGATGACCTGGCCCTCGGCGACGTCCGCGCTGGACTCGTCGCGCACGTCGGTCTTCAGACCCTTGTCCTTCAGGTCGGCCTGGGCTTGATCGACCGGCATCCCCACCAGGTTCGGCACGGTGATGCTCGTGGTCGGCACCTCGGCGGGCTGGATCGACAGCCGCACGACCCAGAACAGCACCGACACCAGCAGCACCGCCAGCAGCGCGACCCCCGCCCAGATCCACGCCACCGGAGGCCCGGACTGGGTGCGGGTCATGGTCGTGTCGGTGCTCAGCTGACGCAGCGACCGCGCGGTCTCCTGCGCCTGCCGCGGGCTCGGCCCGTACAGCTCGCTGGTGAGCGCACCGATCTGCTTCTTCGTCAGCGCCTCGCCCGTCGTGGCGGCATCCAGCGAGGCGCGGAACGCACCGGCATCCGGAAAGCGCTGGTACGGGTCCTTGGCCAGTGCGCGCAGCACCACGGCATCCAGTGCCCGCGGCAGCTCTTCGTCGACCTCGGACGGCGGAACGGGGGTCTCGCTGACGTGCTGGTAGGCGACGGCCACCGGGGAATCGCCGCGGAACGGCTGGCGTCCCGTGAGCATCTCGTACAGCACCACGCCGGTCGAGTACAGGTCGGTGCGCGAGTCGACCGACTCGCCCTTCGCCTGCTCGGGCGAGAAGTACGCGGCGGTGCCGATGATCTGCGTGGTCTCGGCGACCGTCGATGACGAGTCCGAGACCGCACGGGCGATGCCGAAGTCCATCACCTTCACCGCGCCGGACTCGGTGATCATCACGTTGCCGGGCTTGATGTCGCGGTGTACGACCCCGGCGCGGTGCGAGTAGTCGAGTGCCTCGAGGATGCCGTCGGCGTACCGCACCGCGTCGGCGACCGAGACCGGACCCTTCGCGATGATGTCCTTCAGCAGCGTGCCGTGCACGAGCTCCATGACGATGTAGGGCTCGTCGCCGGCGTGCGCACCGGAGGCGGAGCCGGGATCCCCGGCGTCGAACACCCGAACGATCGACGGGTGCGACATGCGCGACGCCGCCTGGGCCTCCATCCGGAACCGTGTGCGGAACGTCGTGTCGCGCGCCAGCTCGGGGTCGAGGATCTTGATGGCGACCTCGCGGCCGAGCGTCAGGTCGTAGCCGCGGTGCACCTGCGCCATGCCGCCTTTGCCGATCACCTCATCGACGCGGTAACGGTCGGCGAGAATGCGCGGTTCTGTCGACACGTCCCGTCTCCCCCTTGGTGCTCCTGAAACTCTCCAGCCAGATTACCCGGCCGTCCCTGACTATTGAGCGGGAGGCGGGTTGACACCCTCGACCGGGGCGGTGACCGCCGGCTGGATGCTGGTGGACGTGCCGGAGTTGGACATGTCGGATGCCCGGTCGCCGCAGTACGCGAGGTAGGTGGCCGTGACGGTCTTGCCGGCCGTGCCCGCGTCGACGACGATCACGGCGGAGCCGGTACCCGGGGTGAAGCTCATGGTGGTCTTGGTCGGATCCGCCTTGAACTTGGCGTTGGTGAGCGTGACCTCGTACGAGGTGAGCGGGCCGGCGCCGGACGGGCAGACGTAGCTGTTCCAGTTGACGGTCGCCTCCTTGCCCTCGGTCACGGTGCCCGGGATGCTCGGCGCCGTCTGGGGCTTGGGGATGGCCACCTGATCGGTGTAGTAGAACATCCGGATGGTGGCTCCCACGTCCTGGTTGCCGCCGTCGTCGATCTGGTAGATCCTGCCGGCCTGGTCCTGGGACTCGGCCGGGTTGCCGGGCTGGCAGTCCGCGATCAGGCCGTTGTCGTCCAGCGTCTTGGTCGCCGCGTCGCAGGTCATGCCCTTGAGATTCAGCGAGTCCACGTTCACGGTGGCCGGGGTGGTCGGCGTGGGCGAGTCCTCCGGCGTCGGCTCGGTCGACGGAGTGGTGATCGAGCTCGTCGTCTTCACCGGGGCCTTGTTGTCGTCCTGGTTGGACAGCAGGCCGATCAGCGTGCCGCCCAGCGCCAGCACCAGCAGCGCGATCAGCGCGATCAGCGGCCACGTCCACGGGCTGCGCTTCTTCTTCTTCTTCTTCTTGGTCTCGCCAGCCAGCTCTGCCGCCTGCTCGGTCGGCAGCTGCGCCGTGGTGGGCATGATCGTGGTGGCGGCGCCGTCGCCCATCCCGGTGAGGATGCGCGTCGCGTCGTCCGCGCTCGCCACTCCTGCTCCGGCGATGGCCGGAACCGCGATGGCGGCGGAGTTGAGGTCGCCGCGGCGCAGTGCCTGTGCGGCGCGCGCGACGGTCGCCGCCGACGAGGGCCGGTCGGCGGGCTTCTTCGCGATCATCGACATCACGAGGTTCTGCACGGGAACCGGGACCGCCGCCGGCAGCGGTGGGGGCTGCTCATTGATCTGCGCCATCGCGATGGCCACCTGCGACTCGCCCGTGAACGGGCGCTTGCCCGCCAGGCACTCGTAGGCGACGATGCCCAGGGAGTACACGTCGGTGGCGGGGGATGCCGAATGGCCGGAGGCCTGCTCGGGCGAGAGGTACTGCACGGTGCCC
Organism: uncultured Microbacterium sp.; assembly: GCF_937927635.1. Lineage (GTDB taxonomy): Bacteria > Actinomycetota > Actinomycetes > Actinomycetales > Microbacteriaceae > Microbacterium. The sequence goes on along the minus strand of NZ_CALBRW010000016.1, from coordinate 345,622 downwards.
ATCACCTGACCGGTGGCGGTCAGCGGCACCTGGTCGGCGATGCGGGCGATGCCGAAGTCGGTGATCTTCACGCGGCCGTCGGGCGTGATCAGCAGGTTGCCCGGCTTGATGTCGCGGTGCACCAGGCCGGCCGCGTGGGCGGCCTGCAGGGCGGATGCCGTCTGCGCGACGTAATCGAGGGTCTTGTCGGGGCTCAGCGCGCCGTCGCGCTCGAGGATCGTGGACAGCGCCTCGCCGGGCACCAGCTCCATGACCAGGAAAGCCGAGCCGTTCTCCTCGCCGTAGTCGAACACGCTGGCGATGCCCTCGTGGTTGACCAGGGCAGCATGGCGGGCCTCGGCGCGGAAGCGCTCCAGGAAGCCCGGATCGCCCATGTACTCGTCCTTGAGGATCTTGATGGCGACCGTGCGTCCGATGACGTGATCGGTCGCCTCCCACACCTCGCCCATGCCGCCGATCGCGATCCGCGACTGCAGCTCGTAGCGACCACCGAACGACACACCCTGCGTCGGCCTCATCTGCCCAGCACCGCCTCTATGACTTTCTTCGCAATCGGGGCGGCGATTCCATCGCCGGAACCCGACTGTCCCTTACCACCGCCGTCTTCGACGACGACTGCCACCGCAACCTTCGGATTCTCCGCCGGCGCGAAACCTGTGAACCACAGCGTGTACGGGTTCCCGCCGTTCTGGGCGGTTCCCGTCTTTCCGGCGACATCGACGCCGTCTATTCTTGCACCCGTCGCCGCTCCGGAAGCGACCCCCTGCACCATCACGGAGGTCAGCGACTTGGCCTGCTCGGCGCTCATCACCTGGTCGAGAGCCTCGTCGCTGTACTTCTTGTAGGGCGCGAAGTCGTCGGCGATGATGGCGTCCACCATCCGCGGCTTCATCACCGCTCCCCCGTTGGCGATGCCGGCGGCCACCATGGCCATCTGCAGCGGCGTCGCTCTCACATCGCCCTGGCCGAATCCCGTCAGCGCGGTCTCCGGGGCGTTGAGCCTGTCCGGGTACTTGGACGGGGTGACGGCGAGCGGGATGTCGAGCTCGGAGTTGAACCCATACTTCTCAGCCGTGGCGCGGATGGCGTCATCTCCCAGCTCGGCGGCCAGCTCGGCCATCGGGATGTTGCAGCTGAGCCGGATCGCATCGGCGATCGTGGTGGTCTCGCCGGGTCCGCAGGTGCCGCTCCAGGCGTTGGAGATCTGCTGCGAGGTGCCCGGCAGCGTGTAGCGCGCGGGGTTCGGCAGGGTGGACTCCATCGTGTAGTCGCCGGACGCGAGTGCGGCCGTCGCGACCACGAGCTTGAACGTGGAGCCGGGAGGGTTCAGGTTGCCCGCGATGGCCCTGTTGTACAGCGGCTTCAGCGGGTCGGCGACCAGCCGATCGTGCTCGGCGTCGACCGCGGAGGTGTCATGCGCGGCCAGCTTGTTGGTGTCGAAGCCCGGGGTGGAGACCATCGCCAGCACGCGGCCGGTGGACGGCTCCAGGGCCACCACTGCGCCCTTGTAGCCCTTCTCGTTCAGCGCGTCCCACGCGGCCTTCTGCGCCGTCGCGCTCATGGTCAGCTGCGCGCTGAGTCCCTGCTGGGGCTGACCGGACAGGATGCGCTCCACCTCGGCGACCAGCGAGTTCGAACTCGAGCCGGAGAGCTCCGGATTCAGCGCCTGCTCGATGCCGGTCGAGGACTGCAGCGCCGGGTTGTAGTAGCCGGTCACGGGCGCCCACATCGCGGCATCCGTGTACACCCGCTGGTACTGGTAGCGATCCGCAACCGGCACAGACGTCGCGATGGCGTTGCCGCCGACCAGCAGTGACCCGCGCTGGATCTGGTAGCTGTCCAGCCGCGTGCGGGTGTTGGCCGGGTTCTGCGCGAGATTGTCGGCATCCACCACCTGGATCCAGCTGGTGGCGACGAACAGCGCGATGAACATCGCGAGGATCACGAAGCTGAGGCGCCGCAGCTCTCTGGTCATCCGATCACCACCCGGGGCTGGCGGCGCACGCCGTCGCTGATGCGCAGCAGCAGCGCGACGATGAGCCAGTTGGCGACCAGCGACGATCCGCCGGCCGCCAGGAACGGCGTGGTCAGACCCGTCAGCGGGATGACGCGGGTGACGCCGCCGACCATGATGAACACCTGCAGGGCGAGCGTGAACGAGAGCCCGGTGGCCAGCAGCTTGCCGAAGTCGTCCTGTCCCGCCAGCCCGATGCGCAGGCCGCGGCTGACGAACACCATGTACAGGCAGAGGATCGCGAACAGTCCGACGATGCCGAGCTCCTCGCCGAGGCTCGGGATGATGTAGTCGCTGTTGGCCAGCGGGGTGATCTGCGGGCGCCCCTGGCCCCAGCCGGTGCCGATCAGGCCGCCGCGGGCCAGGCCGAAGATGCCCTCGACGAGCTGGTAGCTGCCACCCTGCTTGCCGATGATGTCGGGGTTGAACGCGTCCAGCCAGTTGACGAAGCGGCGCTGCACGTAGGCCAGCACCCGGGTGGCCAGGAAGGCGCCGAGGGCGACGCCGGCCAGGCCGATCAGCACCCAGCTGGTCTTGCCCGTGGCGACGTACAGCATGGCGATGAACATCCCGAAGAGCAGCACGCCGGTGCCGAGGTCGCGCTGGGTGACGATGATCAGCAGCGACAGGATCCACACCACCAGCACGGGGCCCAGCTCGCGCATGCGCGGCCACGTCATCCCGAGGAACCGGGTGCCCACCGAGCTGAGGCTCTCGCGGGTGCGCACGAGGTACCCGGCGAAGAAGACGGCCAGGCAGATCTTGGCCAGCTCGCCCGGCTGGAACGAGATGAAGCCGCCCAGCGACACCCACACGTCGGCGTTGGAGCCGCGGGCCTTGAGCCCGGGGATGAACGGCAGGATCAGCAGCACGATCCCGGCCAGGCCGAAGATGTACGTGTACCGGTACAGCACGCGGTAGTTGCGCAGCGCGATCACCAGCGCGATGACGCCGGCCAGCGAGATGGCGGTCCAGGCGAGCTGCTTGTTCGAGAACGCCGGCCAGCCGGAGAGCTGCTTGGCGATGTCGATGCGGTAGATCATCGCGGTGCCCAGGCCCGTCAGCAGGGTCGCGATGGGCAGCACGAACGGATCGGCGTCGGATGCCACGGCGCGCAGCACCACGTGCACGGTGAACGCCAGCACGGCGAGGCCCCCGCCGATCGCGAGGATCATCGAATCGATGGTGTGCAGGGCGCCCAGCTGCACGAGCGTGAGCGCGGAGCCCGCCAGCAGCAGGGCGAACAGCAGCAGCCAGAACTCCCGGTTGCGCTGCTTCTGCGGCATCCGGATCCTCTTCAGCGCCTTCAGGACGCTGGTGTCGGCGGCGACGTCGGTCATGGCGTCGGCACCTCCGTCGGAGTGGGCTCCGGTGCATCCGGCGTGGGCGATGGGATCGGGACGGGCACCGGCGGCAGCGCGCTCACGCGCAGGCGCTCGGTGATGGCGATCGCGTCGGCGTACGAACGCGCGTTGATGGTGCGCTCCACCGAGGCGCGCTGGTAGTTGGGCAGGTCGGCCAGCAGGATGAACGTGTCCTTGACCTCGGTGGACAGCTTGATGGGACCGAGGTCCTGCTGCACGCCGCGGTAGATCACCACGCTGTCGTCGTCGGCGCCGACGAAGTAGCGCGTCTGCGTCCAGTTGTAGGCGAGGATGCCGCAGCCGACCAGCGCGAGCAGGACGACCACCAGGGCCGCGAGCCACGCGATGCGCCGACGGCCGCGACGACGCCTGTCCTCCTCGATGATCTCCTCGAAGTAGTCCGAGTCGGGCTCGAAGTGGCTGGGCTCGTTGGCCGCCTGCAGCACGGGGTGCAGCCAGCCGGTGAGGGAGGCGCGCGCGGCGGGCACCGGGATGCTGGTCGGGTCGGATGCCGCGCCGACCACGGTCGGGGTGCCGGAGGAGAGCGGATGCGCGCCGCCGACGTCCACGAGCACGACCGTGACGTTGTCGGGGGCGCCGCCGTCGAGGGCTTGCTTGAGCAGGATGTCGGCCGTGCGGCCCGGGGCGAGGCCGTGGCTCATGGCCTTCGCGATGTGCACATCGTCGACCACGCCGGAGAGGCCGTCGGAGCAGAGCAGCCACCGGTCGCCTGGGCGCGTGGGCATGACGAAAAGGTCCAGGTCCGGGGCGATGTCCATGTCGCTGAGCACGCGCATGAGCACCGAGCGGCGCGGGTGGTACCTGGCCTCTTCGAGCGTGATGCGGCCCGAGTCGACCAGCCGCTGCACGAAGGTGTGGTCGGTGGTGATCTGGGTGAGCGCGTCGTCGCGGTACAGGTAGATGCGCGAGTCGCCGATGTGGCCGATGACGGCGTGGTCGTCGACCATGATGATGGCGCTGAGCGTGGTGCCCAGGCCTGCCAGCTCGGGGCGCTCCTTCGAGGCGCGCACCAGGTCGGCCGCTGCGGTGGTGGCGGCAGCCTGCAGGGTGGCCTGGGCGTCGTCGGTGGAGTCGTAGTGCTGGTCGAGGCCCTTCATGCGGCCGATCGCGATGCTCGATGCCACGTCTCCGCCCGCGTGACCGCCCATGCCGTCGGCGACGACGAACAGGTTGGCCCCGGAATACCCGGAGTCCTGGTTGTTGGAGCGGACCTTCCCGGTGTGGGAGATCGCGACGCTGGAGCCCTCGAAGACCATCGGGATGCGGGCCCTACGCTCGCAGCTCGAAGGTCGTGGCGCCCACCTTGATGGGGGTGCCGATCTGCACCTGCACGGGCTTGTCGCTGAGCTTCTGGCCGTTCAGGAAGGTGCCGTTGGTGGAGCCCAGGTCCTGCAGTGTCCAGATGTCGCCGCGTCGGGTGAGCCTGGCGTGGTGGCTGGAGGTGTAGTCGTCGCGGATCACCAGGCCGGATTCGCTGGAGCGCCCGATGGAGAGCGAGTCGGCGGTGCCCAGCGGCACGTCGAGGCCCTCCTTCGGTCCGGAGGTGATGACCAGGTGCGAGGCGGCCTTGGCGTGTGAGCCGCTGCTGGGGCGCGGCGCCTGGTGCACGGGCGCGGGAGGCGCGGTTGCCGCGGCTTCGCCGGCCGGCATCTTGCGCACGCGGACGCCGAACAGATCGGCGCGCAGCGAGTAGACCACCGCGAACACGAAGAACCACAGCATCACCAGGAAGACGATCCGCAGCACCAGCAGCAGGAGCTCGCTCATCGCAGGGCCCCCGTTCTGCTCCCCTGAGTGCCCGAGCCCGTCGCGGGGACGACGCGGAAGGTCAGCTGGGTGCGCCCGATGGTGAAGGTGGACCCGGGGCCGAGTGCGGCCTCGCGCACCTTCTGGCCGTCGACCTTGGTGCCGTTGGTGGAGCCGAGGTCGCGCAGCATGGCGCGCTCGCCGTCCCACAGCACCTCCGCGTGGCGGCGGCTGGAGCCGGCATCCGAGATGGTGATGGTCGCGTCGCTGCCGCGGCCGATGATGGTGCGCGCGCTGGTCAGGACGTGCTGCTTGCCGTCCACCTCGACCACGCCCTGCCAGGTGACGCCGCTCTCCACCGAGGAGGAGCTGACGCGCACCGTGCCGGTGGCGACGTGCTCGTCTGCCTCGATGATGATGTGCAGCGGGCCGGCGAAGCTGTAGCCCTGGGTGCGGGCGTGCTTGGTCAGCAAAGCGTAGAGCTCGTCGTTCAGGGCGCCGCCGAGTCCCCGCATCCGCTCGTCATCGTCGGGACTGAGACGCACGAGGTAGTCACTGGGGGTGATGATGCGGTCGCGGCTGACCACGGCCGCTTTGGTGTCGGCCTCACGGCGCAGGGCGGAGGCGATCTCGACGGGCTGGATGCCGCTGCGGAAGGTCTTGGCGAACGCGCTGTTCACTGCGCGCTCGAGACCTTTCTCAAAGCTGTCAAGTAGTCCCACAAGGTTCCTCTGGCATGCCGACTGGTACGGCCATCGTAGCCAGCCCCGCTGAATGCGCGCTTCATCGGACGTGATTCCGGCGGGATGGCGGGGACGGACGCTGCCTGGAGAGGTGACGCGCGCGGGGTGCGCGCGGAGTATGAGTCAGGCGTTTCGTCATGTTAGTGTTAGCAGGTTGAGTTCTCCGGAGCGAGACACTGCGCGAGTGGCGGAATAGGTAGACGCGCTGGCTTCAGGTGCCAGTGCCTGCAAGGGCGTGGGGGTTCAAGTCCCCCCTCGCGCACACGAATGAAATGGCCCCTGACCTGGGATTCTATCTCTCAGGTCGGGGGCCATTCGTGTTGGAAGTGCTAGAAAAAGTGCTAAGCGTTCCCGAGGTGGGCGGCGAAGCGGTCTACTGCCGACCTCTGCATGGTCGGGGTGACGTGGGAGTAGATGTTCATCGTCGTGGTGATCGTTGAGTGCCCCAACCGCTCTTGGACGACCTTGGGGTGTTCGCCGAGTTCGAGCAGCAGCGTCGCGTGGGTGTGACGCAGACCTTTGATGGTGACGCGGTGCAGGCTGTCGTACTTCGCGGTCACCCACTTGAGGCGGCGATCCCAGCGGCTCGTCATGGCATCGGGTGAGCGGAGCTTGCCGTCGTCGTCTCCGAACACATAGGCGTCGGCTTTTGCCAGCTCGAACGAGACCTCGGCGCGGGCGACCTTGTAGCTCGCGAGGACTTTGAGGGTTTCGGCGTCCACGTCGATCACGCGGGCGTTACCGGTCTTCGGGGGCTTGGTCTTCGTCCAGTCGTCGGTGTCGACCGCGCGGCGGATACTGACCCGCATCGCCTTGCTGTTGATATCGCTCCACTTGAGCGCCAGGGCTTCACTGCGCCTCATTCCGGTGCACGCGATGAGTTGCCACATGGGGAACAGTTCGTCTTCCAGTTCATCGCGGTTCCAGGTGAGGAACAGGGCGAGCTGTTCGGCCGTCCAAGTGGCGATTTCGGGTTTCTGCGCCCGCACCTCACTCGTGGTCGGGGCCTTGACGGTGCGCTTCTTCTTCGCCGGGTTCACGGTCAGGTGTCCGTCGTCAATCGCGGCGTCGAGGATCGCACCGAGTACGACATGCACCTTGTGGACGCTGTTGGCCGACAGGGGCTTGCCCTTGCCGTACTCGTCCTTGCGGCCGTGGTCTTCGAGGTCGCGATAGTGGCGGGCGATCCTGGTGGCGGTGAGTTTGTCGAGCCGGATCGTGCCGAGCTGGGGCTTGATGTGGTTGCGGATGATCTTCTTGTACCCCTTGATCGTGGATGCCGCGAGCTTCAAACCGGCCGCCCACTCATCCGCGTACGCGCCAATGGTGGGCACCTTGCTTCCGAACTTCTCGTTCTGCTTTCGCTGCTTCAACGCTTCCTGCAAGGCGTCGTTGGCTTCGTCAGTGCTGGTGAACCCGGAACGGGTGAGACGGCGCGATCCCATCTCGGGGTACTCGGGGTCTTTCAGGACGTAGATCTGGAACCGCCACCTTTTGCCCTTGTCGGTCTCGTAGCCCTGGATCGAGCCGGGCTGCCGGGAACGGGAACGACGTGCTGGTTTCACCTCCTCGCCTGTGGTGTTTGCGCCGGGTTCGTGCCCGGCGGTCGTGGTCTTTCGTGCCATCACTGCATCCTTTCTATTGGGTCGCCGGTTGCGCCAAGGTGCGCCGGGGCGGCTATTCGGTGCTGTCGGGGGCGAGGCGGTCGAGGAAGTCGGGGCCGCTGAGTACGCGCCCGGTCGGGTCGATCTGCTCACCTCGCACCCTGATGAACCGTGCGCGTTCCCGCTGCTCCGCGAGGCGCTGCCTATAGGTCTCGGTGCTCGGGAGTTGGTCGCTGCCGGGGATGTTGAGGGAGGACTCGTAATACTGGATGCGGTTCTGGCAAGCGAACCATTCCTGCTGCCAGTAGTGCAGCAGCCCCTCCGGGGTGAGTTTGAGCGAACCCTGCATCCACTTCTCGATCTCTTCCGGCAGATACTCCCCAGGTACTCCCGTCACGCCGCTTTCTGCGTCGGGTGGGGTGAGGAGCGCCGCCGGGGTGGTGCGCAGCAGGTAGGCGATCACGGTGAGGTCGTCCACGTCGACGCGGCGATCCCCGGCTTCGAGCTTGCTGATCCCTGACGGGGAGAGTTTCCGCCCCGCGTCGTCCAGCAGCTTCGACATGGTGCGCAAGTCCATGCCGATCGCTTGGCGGGCCGCGCGGATGTTCCCGGCGACGTACTGGTTCGTGTGTCCTGGCGGGTTGCCCCGCACCCTCTCTGTTTCCATACTAAGAACATACACGGTTGTACTTGACACAGCAAGGTTTGGCTTCTACCGTGGTAGGCACCCCCCAATCTCCCTGTATCGGATCGGACGGTGACCTCATGCGGCAGAGCACCCTGGACATGGACGACCTCCGCAAGCGGCGCAGCCTGGTCATCACCCGCAAAGAAGCCGCCGAAGCGCTCGGGGTCGATCCCCGCACGATCACCACGAGCATCAACGAGGGCACGATCCCGCATGTGAAGCTCGGGCGTCGCATCGTGATCCCCCGCGAGAAGTTCCTCGCCCTCTTCGCCGACACCGCGCCCGAGCACGACGGGTCGTAGGCGGCGCGCTGTGGCGGTGCCGATTCGGCACCCCCGCGCCGAGTTCTCGGAGGAATGTCGGCGGAGCGACGTAGACTGAACCCGTAACGCCGACCACAAGGAGGCACCCCGTATGGCTACGAAGACTCGCGTATCCGAGGCGCACGTTCAGCGCGTCCTTGCGGAAGTGCAGGCCGGGCAGCAGACCGCGGGCGAGGAAATGACTCCCGAGGGTGTGCAGCTTCTGGCTCGTCAGGTGCGCGGAGAGATCACCGTAGACGAGGCCGTCGCAGTGATCGCCGCTCGCACCCGCGCACGCCTGGCCGCCCGCACCGTCTGAACCGTATTGCGTCGCGATGCCTGATCGGTATACCTATCCGGGCAGCGACGTTCTCGTCAACAAGTTCGGCGTCACCGGCTATGACGATTGGAAAGACGCCGAGGTCGACTTCATTGGCGCCCGCATGGGTGCCTTGCGTGAGCATCCGATCCTCGGCGGGTACGACCTTGCGCACCTGCAAGCGATTCACGCCTATCTGACGCAGGATATGTACTCGTGGGGCGGTGAGATACGCGACACCGACACCCACCCCGGCGGTACCGGTATCGCGCACTGCCGCCCGCAGTTCATCGTGCCCGAGGCCGAGCGCATCTTCGGTATCCTCGCCGGGAGTAACTGGCTGCGCGCGCTCGACGCTGACGAGTTCTCTGAGGGGCTGGCCTGGGTATGGGGCGAGACGACAGCGATCCATCCATTCCGGGATGTGAACACCCGGAGTCAGCACGTCTTCTTCAACCAGCTCGCCCGCGATGCCGGATGGATCATCGACTGGTCGCAGATTCCCGGCGACGTGTTCGCCCACGCCCGCACCCTCGCCATCGTTCAAGACCCCTCGGGCCTGGACGCGCTGATTCGCCCGAGCCTCGTCACTGTCGAGGACGCCGAACAGCACGACAGGCTGATGGGGTTGCTGCAGGAACATGCTCAGGGCTTCACGACACGCAAGAGCACCCGTGACCCTGCCGTGCTCGACCGGGAACTGAACGCCGCGCGCGAACGCCGCCGCACCCTGCCTCCGCTGGATGCGTTCGGACACGACGCCCCGCCCGGCGGCGACCGGGGCGGCCCGAGCCTCGGACGGTAGCCGAGGGCAAGGGCGCGATGCGCCCGCGGCAGCCCCACCCGTGCAGTGTCACAGGCCGCGTGCCGGGCCGTCGTGCCGGGGCGCGCTCCGGTGCCGCTCCTCATGGCCGTGCGACATGGCGCGCTCCCGCTCGGCACGCCGAGCTTCCCACGCGGCCTGTGCTGCGCGGGTCTGCTCGATCCTCTCTGCGGCCTCGGCCGGGGAGAGCGCGCGCAGCAGGGCGGCTTCCTCCCGCGCCTGTTTCGCGGTCTTCGCTGCTGGTGCGGCTTGCTGCGCGGGGCTGGCGGTGAGGTACGCCTGCTGATTGCGGATCACGGTCTCCGCGCCGAACACTCGCGCGTATGCTGCCAGTCGTTCCGTGTGTGCGCGCTCTGGCCGGTGCAGCAGCGCGTCGCGTGCCGCCCGGTGCTCCTGCTCGGCGTCGATCACGCGCGGGTCGCTGTCGATTCGGGGCCGGGTGACTCGCTCCACCCACGCATCGGCGCGTTCGTTCCATCTCGGCGGTTCACCCCACTCGCCGGTCACCTGCTGGCGTGCCTCGGCGGTTCGCGTCTGGGCGTTCGCGTGTTCGTCGCGGGCGCGGCGCTTCCCGAACCACGCCGCCACCCGCACCTGCTCGCTGGCTTCCTGTTCAGCGGCGTCGGCCTGCTCCCAGTCGGCGAGTGCCCCTTTCGCCGCGGAGACGATCGGCGCGGTGACCTCGGCGCGCACTTGCTCGGCGCGCTGCCGTGCGGACTGCTCGGCCGCTCGCGCCCTCTCCCGTACCTCGGTCTCACGGTCGCTGAGGTCGGCAAGAGCGGCGCTGACCTGTTGCCAGCGTGCCGCCTGCGCCTCAGCCGTCTCCGCACGCTTGTCGAGCGCCGCAATCTCATCGTTCACGAACCGCACGGGGCCGTTCTCGACCAACCCGGCCACGTCCTCGACGGCGCGGCGGGTCGCGTCGGCAAGTCCGCGGTCGGCACGGTCGCGATCCATCACCTCGATGAACTGCGCCCTGGCGTCAGCCTGGCTCTCGGCGACGACGTGCAGCATGTTCGACTCTCGCCCGCGGGTCATGCCGACGTACACGTCCGCGGCACTGGTGGCATCGGTGAGGATCGTGTGCGACCCGGCGACGGTCGCGCCCTGCACCCCGTAGGCGGTCGCCGCATACGACAGGTGCGCGTGCTCGGCCACATAGTCGGCAGGGAGGCGCAGGGTGCGCTGCCGCTTCCGCCCGCTCCCGGCCTCGCGCACGGAGAGCGCGCCATCGTCCTCGACGTGCTGCACGACCCATCGCTGCCGATTCGCCACCCCAATGCTGGCGTTGTTCTTCCGCGTCTGAATCACATCCCCGGCCCCGATAGGCAGGCCGTCGCTGCCGTACACGGTCGTCGAGTCGTCGACGACACCGTGCGAGACTCGTTCCTCGCGGATCCGGGCATTGATAGTGCGGGCCTCGTCGTTCGTGCTGACAGTGATCGCTTCGCCGTCCTGCCGCTCCTGGGCGATATGCTCGCCCGCCTCGTCGCCGCTCTCGTGCAGACGGATCAGCCCGAGGCTTGTGAGCTGGTCGAACACTTCGCCGGGCTGTTTGCCGTCGCGCATCCGTAGCGTGACCTCAGCGTAGGCGGGGGCGGTGAAGCGGTGCACCTCGGCCATATCGAACGCGCGCCCCCGAATGTGCGCGGCCATATCGAGCACACCGCCACGACCGACTGCGGCGAGCTGCGCGCGATCCCCGATCAGTGCGACCGTCGCGCCCGCCTCGGCGGTGACGGTCAGGAGGGCGATTGCGGTGTCCTGGTCGAGCATCCCGGCCTCGTCAACGATCACCCGCTCCCCCCGCACCAGCCGCGCATCCTCGGACGGGCCGCGATAGGTGCGCCCGGTCTCGGGGTCGGTGTCGCCGGGTGCGAGGCGCGTCCATACGCCATCGACGTTCCAGCGCCACCCGTGGGCGTGCACGAGCGCCGCAACACTGGTCGCGGGCACCCCGAGTTCGTCGTGTGCGACCTGCGCGGCGCGCAACGTCGGCGCAACCACCCGCGACGCCCTCCCGTGCTGCGCCGCGACCTCGATTGCGACACTGAGCATCGTGGTCTTGCCCGCGCCCGCGGCACCCTCCACGACCACGAGCGGATCAGTCGATGCAACGGCAGCGGCGGCGCGCTCCTGCCCCGCATCCAGGCCCCGCGCCCTTGCCGCGTCGTGCCCGTCGGGGTGCTTCGGTTCCCGCTTCGGCACTCGTGCGGTCAGGAGATCGCGCAGTTCTGTCTCGGCCTGCACGACGCGCAGGCTTGTGAGGTGCGCCACATGCTCCGGTGTCGGTGCGCCGGGCGGGAGGATCGAGAAGCAATCCTCCATCGCCAACGCCGTTGCAATGCGCACGAACTCGCGTATCTCGTCGGGTGCAGCTTGCACGCCGTACTCCGTCATGATCCGGGTCGCGTGCTCCTGCACCGTGTGCCGCGTCCACGCCGAACTACTGGCGGCGCACCGATCCAGTGCCCGGTTCGCCACGGTCTGCACGGAGAGGTCATCCAGCGACACCGGCGCACGACGCACGGGCCGGCGCAACGTCTCCGGGTCGTAGCCGGCGTCTCGCAGCTCCGTCGCCCAAGCGTGTTCTTCGCGGAGGGTGGTGGGCTTCTTCGCAGGCCGCTCATACGCCCACGCTTTCGCCGCGAGCCGGGCCGAGACGACCGGCCCCACAGTCTCGCCCGAATGCGCCGCCTCCCACTCCGCTTCAAGCCGTTCAAGATGCTTGCGGACTTGCTCGCCGCGCTTGCTCATCACGCCGTTGAACCGCTCGAGCTCGACCACCTCACCCGATACCCGATCAAGGGTCAGGCCGTGCCGATCCAGCACCTCCGCCAGCCCCGGATGCGCGGCGATCACGGCGGTGCCGAGAGCGCGGATCGCGCCCTGCTGCCGGAACAACGCCGCCGTATCCAAAGCTCGCCACTTCCCGGCCGCCCACACGCGGGTGCCGATCTGAAAGTGGATATGCCGGTGCGGATCACCCGCCCGCGACGTGCGGTGCGACACCGCGACCGTCTGCAACTGCTGGACGGGCACGACCTCCTGCTTGCCGCGCGGCCCGACGCGGGTCGCGGAGTGCTGGGCGAGCCACCGCTGAATCTCCGCCACCGCGTCCTGCTGCGCCCGGTCGAGAGCTTCGGAGACCTCCGGGTGGAGCGCTGCGGCGATCGAGAGCGACTTCGGGGCGTTCACCACCATCTCCGCAAACCTGGGCGACCCCCGCCGCCCCTCGCCCGGCAGACGGGGCCTGCCCATCGACTCACCCGTGAGCGGGTTCACCCAATCCACCCAACCGGAGTAAGCCTCCGGGCCGAGCCCCAACGCCGCGGTCGTGTTGCCGTCGCTGTCGAGCGCGGTGAACGCCGCCACAGACGCATCCGCGCCGAGATAATAGTCATCGGCACGGGAGCGATCGGCCTCGACATAACGGCGCGCGTCGGCTCCGGTTCCCCGGAACAGGATCACGCCGCCATGCATGGGATCACCACCTGACGTTTCTACTACAGAAACTGACGTATCTATCACGGTAGCATACGTTCATTCAGAAGAACAAGGGGAAGATCAATGCTGTCGGCGCGTGTAGTGGGCTAGGTGCGGGTTGTGGTGGGCATGCCACAGGGGTGCATGTGAAAACGGGAAGATCAAGCTGTGGCATCGATGTTGACCACGACCCCTTCTGGATGGTCGCGCAGTATCTTGTGAGCGCACGATCGATCAGAGTGAAATTGCCCTCCGTTGACACCGTCACGCTAACGAGCCTTCGCGAGTGGGGATGTGATGGAAATCCCCGCGGGTTAGGTTGAGGCCGACGGCTAGGCGAGCGTGAGAAAGAGTTTCTCGAGTTCGTCTTGATCGGGGGCGCCCTCCTTGCCTGGGTGGTTCAAGCATTCTTTCAATGCGCTGGAGATCACAAGGAACCCCGCCCGGTCGAGCGCCTTGGAGACGGCGGAGAGCTGCTGCACGACATCGCGGCAGTGCGCGTCCTGCTCCACCGCGGCGATGACCGCGGCGAGCTGCCCGTGTGCACGACGCAAGCGGTTCACCACCTTGCGCTTCGCCTCCGCATCATGCTGAGCAGGAATAGGGTCTGCTGTTGTCTCATGCCCCATGACCTCTGCCTCCTTCACTGTGTTGAAACGACCTGACTTGACAAACATAATACCCCCCTGGGTATAGTTATCCTATTCCGCAGGATACCCCCTGGGGTATATAGAACCAAGGAGAGCGTGATGTGTCGAGCGGTGACCTGTCGTACATGCAGGAAGACGACCTGGGCGGGATGTGGGCAGCATGTCGCGATGGTGAAGGCGGGCGTGCCCGCATCGGACTGGTGCAACGGCAAGCACACTCAGGCGCAAATCGATGCCGCGAAGGCAAACCGGGGCGGGTTCTTCTCCCGCCTGTTCGGCCGCTAAACCGCAGAGAAGGAACGGAACAGGCAATGGCTACGAGGAATCTGACGCTGGACACCTTCGAGGGTGCCGTGAACGGTGATGGCATCGTGTTCGTCGATTTCTGGGCGGCGTGGTGCGGGCCGTGCCGGGCATTTGCCCCCACCTTCGAGCGCGCCTCCGAGCAGCATCCAGACATTGTGTTCGGCAAGGTTGACACCGAGGCCGAGCAGCAGCTCGCAGCGAGCTTCCGCATCAGCTCGATCCCGACTCTCATGGTGTTCCGCGACGGGATCCCGGTCTACGCCCAGCCTGGGGTTCTCCCTCCTGCGCAGCTCGACCAGCTCATCCAGGGCGCCCGTGACCTCGATATGGACGACGTGCGTCGGCAGATCGCCGAGCGCGGCACGCAGCCCGCCTCCTGAAACCGGCTGAGATCCACTCATCCATCCAGCACATCGTCAGAAGGACCCTCATTATGTGCGCACGAATCACCTGCTCTGCCTGCGGCAGGCCCACCTGGACCGGCTGCGGCGAGCACATCGAGGATGCCCTCTACGGCGTACCCGAGGCCGACCGCTGCACCTGCAACTGACTCCTGAATCACTACATCACTCGAGAAAGAACTGATCATGCTGCTCGAACGCATCTATGACGAGGATCTCGCACAGGCGAGCTATTTCATCGGCTGTCAGGCGAAGGGCGAGGCCATCGTCATCGATCCCCGCCGCGACATCGATGTCTACCTCGACCTGGCCGTGAAGAACGGCATGCGAATCGTCGCCGTCACCGAGACGCACATCCACGCCGACTACCTGTCGGGCACCCGCGAACTCGCTGCGAGAACCGGCGCCCGGATGTACGTCTCCGACGAGGGCGGGCCAGACTGGACGTACGGCCCCGACTTCGACAGTGCCGTGCGCATGAAGCACGGCCACCGCATCCGACTCGGCAACATCACCGTCGAGGCCTCGCACACGCCCGGGCACACGCCTGAGCACCTGTCGTTCCTCATCACCGACGGGGCGCAGGCGAGCGAGCCGGGTTTCATGCTCACCGGCGACTTCGTGTTCGTCGGCGACCTCGGTCGCCCCGACCTGCTCGACGAGGCCGCCGGGTTCGTCGACACCCGCTTCCGGGGCGCGAGGGATCTCTTCGCAAGCCTGCGCGACCGCTTCCTCACCTTGCCCGACTATGTGCAGGTGCTGCCGGCGCACGGCTCCGGTTCGGCGTGCGGCAAAGCGCTCGGCGCGATCCCTGCGTCGACCGTCGGCTACGAGCGAAACTTCTCCTGGTGGAGCCAGTATCTGAAGAACGACGACGAACAGGGCTTCGTCGATGAACTGCTCAGCGGTCAGCCGGATGCTCACGCCTACTTCGGCCGCATGAAGATCGAGAACAAGATCGGCCCAGCCGTGATCGGCGATATGCCCGAACTCGTTGAATACACGGCAAACGAACTCCGGTCGGCGCTCGATGCCGACTCCGTGATCTTCGTGGACACCCGCCACAACAGTAAGGTGCACGAAGGTACCGTGGAGCGCTCCCTGAACATCCCGGGCGTCGCGAAGGCCGCGAGCTACGGCGCGTGGGTCTATGATCCGCAGATCGAGGATCGCCCGCTCGTGCTCCTCGCCGGCTCGCTCGAAGAGGCGCAGCAGATGCGCGACCACCTGATGCGGGTCGGCATCGACACGGTACGCGGCTACATCACCTCACTCGACGGCCTCGAACTCGTCAAGCCGAAGCTCGTGCAGCCGGAGGCTCTCGACGGCTTTGACGGGGTGATGCTGCTCGATGTGCGCAACCGCACCGAGTACGCTGAGGGCCACCTGCCAGATGCCAAGCAGCTCTCCGGCGGTCGCGTGCTCTGGAACCTCGACCTGCTGCCCGAGCCCGAGGCCGGCACGATCGTCACCTACTGCCAGAGCGGTGTACGCAATAGCGTCGCCGCCAGCGCGCTGCGCCGTCAGGGGTATGACATCGCCGAACTCGACGGTAGCTACGCGGCCTGGGCAGCGCGCCCCGGCAACCAGCCCGTCACCGCCTGACCGGCGCACTCAGGAGTCCGAGTGGAACCCCATCTGATCGTCATCGCGCTCGCTCTGGCGGCGCTGGTCGGCGTGTCCCTCGGGCTCCTGGGCGGCGGCGGATCGATCCTCACCGTCCCGATCCTCGCATATGTGCTGGGGATGGAACCGCGCGAGGCGATCGCCGCGTCTCTCTTCATCGTCGGCGCGACCAGCGCGGTCGGCATGATCGGCCACGCCAGATCGGGACGTGTGCGCTGGAAGACCGGGGCCCTGTTCGGTATCGCGGGCATGGCCGGCGCGTTCGCGGGCGGCCTGCTCGGCGGGTTCATCCCCGGGGTGGCGCTTATGATCCTGTTCGCCATCATGATGATCGTCACCGCGACCGCCATGATCCGCGGTCGCAAGGATCGCGGCGGCGCGGCGCGCGCTGCGGATCACCCGAGGCCGATCCTGCGCATCCTCATCGACGGGCTGCTCGTCGGCATCGCCACGGGCCTCGTCGGTGCGGGTGGTGGCTTCCTCATCGTCCCCGCACTCAACCTGCTCGGCGGCCTGCCCATGGCGATCGCGGTGGGCACCTCGTTGCTCGTGATCGCGATGAAGTCGTTCGCGGGACTCGGCGGCTACCTGTTCTCGGTGCAGCTGCACTGGCCGATCGTGCTCGCTTTCACGGCGACCGCCGTCGCGGGGTCGTTCGCGGGCGTCGCCCTGGCCGGGCGCATCCCCGGACGCGCGCTCCGTAAAGGGTTCGGCGTGTTCGTGCTCGTAATGGGAGCCTTCGTGCTCGTCCAAGAAGCCCCTGCGTTCCTGTCGTTGTTCACCTCAGCCTGAAACGGAAGACGCCTCCAATGATCGCTGACGCCTCAAGCGCCGAAACCCGAGCCTCGCGCATCGGCCGAGTCGTCCCCGGGCACGCGATCCCCGTCATCGACGAGCGGGCTGTGCGCGCGGCCGCGGGAATCATGTTCCTGCTGGGCGGGGCCGCATTCGCGACGGCGTTCTTCACCGGCTCGGCACAGCCGCTGCAGCCCTTCGGCATGTTCTTCATGATCGACATGCTTTTGCGTGTGACCGCAGGTGACCGCTGGTCGCCCACGCTGATGCTCGGCCGCCTTGCGGTGAAAGGGCAGCGCCCGGAATGGGTCGGCGCACCGCAGAAGGAGCTCGCATGGTGGCTGGGCTTCGGCCTCGCCCTCGTCGCCTGCGCGAGCATGGGCCTGTTCGCGGCACCGCTCTGGATCCCCCTCGCGCTCTGCGGCTCCTGTCTCACTCTGCTCTTCCTCGAGACCGCGTTCGGCATCTGCGTCGGCTGCGCCCTACAGAGCCGTTTCAGCAAGCAACCGCCCAAGTACTGTCCGGGCGACACTTGCGATACGGGTTCCAGCACCCACTTTGCTGCGCCCTGGTCTGCGCCAGTCGGACACCCGACCCCTGAACCATCCGTCACCACCAGACCAAAATCAAGCTGAAAGGGCCACCCGCCATGCTCCGTTCAATCACTATCTCCCTCTCCGCTGTCGCGCTCCTGCTCGGCTTGGCAGCCTGCTCATCCGCGCCGAACTCGGCTGGCGGTGCGAACCCGGTCGAAGTCGGTGATGCCACGATCCTGCTCGACGTCCGCACCGCCGCGGAGCACTCAGCAGGGCACCTCGATGGAGCCAAGCTGCTCGACTTCAACGGCGGCGACCTCGCCGCCGCGATCCCGAGCCTCGACTCAGACGCCGAATACCTCGTCTACTGCCGCTCAGGCAACCGATCCGGCCAGGCGATCGCGCTCATGGAACAGGCCGGGTTCACGAACCTCACCAACCTCGGATCCCTCGAACAAGCAGCTCAGGCGACCGGGCTACCGATCGTGAACTAAGGACAGACCCTTATCACCTATGGGTATCGGCGCTGCGATGGGCGGCGACGCTATCGGCCCCTACAGTAAAGAGCGTTGCAAAAAGTGCTAACGAAAGTGCTAAGCAACCTGTAGGTCAAGGTATCGCGGCGGAGTTATCCACAGGTCACATGTCGTAGATCGTTGATTTTATGCGGCAGAACGCTCGGCCCAGATTCGCGGCGCGAGGGGGTCGAGGTCAGTTCAAGTCCCCCCTCGCGCACAGATGGAAAATGGCCTCTGACTTGGGATTCAGCTCCCAAGGTCGGGGGTCGTTTTCGTTGGAAGTGCGAGATGAAGTGGTTATCGGCTGGTTATCGGCTGAGGTCGGCGGCGTCGGCCATCTCGCCTCCCCTCAGCGGGATCAGGGCCACTCCGGCGCTGCGTGCGTGTCCGAACAGTTCGGGATGCCGCTGGCGCCGCTCCACGGGGGCACGGCCGGCGGCGTCCGTCTGTCTGCGTGCCCCGCGCGGGATCTCTGAAGTTTTGTCCCCCAAATGGGGGACAAAGCTGCTCGAAGTTGTGTATGCTGAAGT
Organism: uncultured Microbacterium sp.; assembly: GCF_937927635.1. GTDB lineage: Bacteria > Actinomycetota > Actinomycetes > Actinomycetales > Microbacteriaceae > Microbacterium. Next base: position 327,150 of record NZ_CALBRW010000016.1, on the reverse strand, counting down.
CTGACGCACCCTCCGGTCGTCTTCGGCCCTCATCGCTCCCCCCGCGGTGAGGGCCAACCTATGCCTCCTGGGAGCGTTCCCGCCGCCGTTCCGACGTGTCCTCCGGTGTTCTCGTCGTGCAACATTTCGGTCACCTTCTGCTGACCACTGTTGCCGGGCGCGTCGGCTGGGATAGCGTTAGCCACAGTCGGTGCATCCTGCGTCGGCATAGCAACAAGCAGAACGGCAGTAGATGAGCACCCAGGGCACGGTCAAGTGGTTCAACTCGGAGAAGGGCTTCGGCTTCATCTCCCCCGACGACGGAGGCGCCGACGTGTTCGCGCACTACTCCGCAATCCAGTCTTCCGGCTACCGCTCCCTCGACGAGAACCAGCGCGTCGAGTTCGATGTGGCGCAGGGCCCCAAGGGCCTGCAGGCTGAGAACATCCGCCCCCTCTGAGGCGAATGACATAAGAACCCCGCCGGTCCTCTCGGATCCGGCGGGGTTCTTTCGTCTGACGGGTCGGGTCAGGCGTCGACCTTCTCGCCCTTGCGCGCGGCGCGGCGGCTGCCCTCGGGTGCCTTCTGCGCTGCGGCCTGGGCTGCGTCGAACGCCTCCTGGGCGGCGCGGGCGGCCAGGAACAGGCCCTCGCGGTTCAGGTGGCGCGAGTAGCGGGCATCCAGGTACAGCACGGGCACGTCGCCGGCGGCCTTGATCAGCTCGGGGTAGAGCTCGTCCTTGATGGGGCCGGAGCCGCCGCCGTAGACGTACACGACCTCGGTGGACTCGCCGGACTGGCTCAGCGTCTCGCTGAACGCGCGACGGATCTGCTCGACCAGGTGCTTCACGTCGGGCTCCACCAGGTGCACCGCGCGGGTGTGGCGGTTGCGCTGCAGCACCGACGGGGTGGACTGCAGGAAGTCCGCGAGCTGCTTGCGGCTGGTGAAGCGCAGGTCGGCCTCGTCCTGACGGTCCAGGGCGTTCTCGAGGATGGTGCCGTAGCCCATGTCGAGGGTCGAGGCGGCCTCGGCGTTGAACCGGCCGTTGGTGAACACCGGGAAGTTCACGGTGCCCTCGCCGATGTCGATGCCCACGGTGTTCTGCGCAGCGACCAGGTCGGCGCCGGTCACGCCGGGGAGGATGTCGGCCTCGCGGGTGCGCAGGTCGGCCAGCAGGGCGTCGGCCAGGGGCTCGCCCTTCTCGGAGATGGCGTACTGGGCTGAAGCGCCCTCGGCCACGACCTGCACGTCGTCGAACTCGATGCGCACGCTGACGGGGGTGTTGAAGTTCTTGATCGTGACCAGGTGCACGGCCGAGCCCTTCGAGCCGATGAACTCGCCGGCGTAGCCGTAGCGGCGGGCGACGAACTCGCTGATCGGCAGGGCGAGGCCGGTGCGCACGCGCACGCGCAGCTCGTGGTCGGGCAGGGCGTCGTGCTCGCGCACGTAGTCGCGCAGCGCCTTGGCGGCGTACACGCCCAGCACGAGGATCTTGCTGAGCTGCTGGTCGGCCTTGCTGGCGTGGCCGTCGTGCACCTCGAACTCGCTGAACACCGAGCCGCGCACGCTGAGCGCGGAGCGGCCGAAGATGCGGCGGTCATTGTCGGACACCAGCGGCGACGAGAGCGAGGCGTCGAGGCGGTTGTAGAAGTCCTCCTCGGCATCACTCATGGTCTGGGGCGCCTCAGCGTCCTCCAGCGGCACCTTCGGCGACTGCCGTGGCGTGGCCACGATCGCGCTGGGCAGGTCGATGCGGTCCCGAACGCCGGTGTCGGTGTTGAGGATCATGCCCTTGACGTAGCCGTTTCCGACGTCGATGCCGCCGGTCAGGTGAATGATGTCCGAGCTCATGGGAAGGCCTTTCGTTCCGAGTCGTCGGTGGAATTGTGGAGGATGCTCATAGACCGAGCAGGTCGTCGATGGTCGCCGTCGCCGCGCTGGGAGCTGCGCGTTCCCGGCGGATCCTCGCCGGGGCGGATTCGGCATCCGGCTCGTGGTCGGGTCCGGCATCCGCAGTCGTGGGCGCCGTCCGTGCGGCGGGCCGGGGCTTCTTCGAGGCGAGCTGCGGCGCTGCGGTGGGCTCGGCGGAATCCGGCTGATCCTCGTCGGGCAGCTGCTCCCCGACGTACACGGGACTCGCGGGCGGGCGCACCGGTCGGTTGGCCACGTCGACGAAGCCCTCGCGGGCAACCGACTCGCGGATCAGGCGACGCACGGACTCGGAGGCCGAGAACTGCAGATCGAGCCATTCGGTGACAGTGGTGTCGGCCGCGGGCACGGTGAGCTGCACCTTGCGCGTGCTCGGCGCTTCAGCCACTGCTGCTCCTTCACCTCATGGCGCGCGTCATCGGCAATGTCGCGCCTAGATCACGGTACAGTACCCGGCTGTCAGTGGAGCAGTGCGCGCCTCAGTGCGACGGTGTCGGAGACCTTCTGGTGCGCGTGCTCGGCCTCCTGCGGCTCGCCGAAGCCCCAGTCGACGAAGATGACGGGGATGCCGTGCTCGGCGGCTCCGTCGACGTCGTGATGCCTGTCGCCGATCAGCACGGGCCGCGATGTGTCGACCCCGGCGGCCCGCAGCCGCTCGAGCGCCTGGGCGATCACGAACGCCTTGCCGTCGGCGCGCCCCTCGGGCACGGGTCGGGCGCCGGAGATCGCGGTGAACAGGTCGGTCAGCTCGTAGTGGTCGAGGATGGCGCGCACCTGGTTCTCGGGCTTGGTGCTGGCCGTGGACTGCGGGATGCCGGCATCCCGCACCTCCCGCAGAAGCTCGGGAACGCCCGGGTAGATGGTGACGGAGGCCGCGTAGCCGTCGGCCTTGGCCAGCTCGCGGTAGCGATCGACGGCCTCGTGCGCGCGCTGCTCGTCGAGGCCCGCCCGCAACTGGAACGACTCGTGCATGGGCGGACCGATCCAGAGCGACAGCTCGGCGGCATCCGGTTCCGGCAGTCCGTACGAGGCGAACACCTTGCGCAGCCGCGGCATGATGCCCGCCGACGCGTCGGCGATGGTGCCGTCCACGTCCCAGAGGATGCAGGAGTAAGCCATGCTCCCACCCTACTTTTCACGGTCTCCACGCCTCCCCCACATTTCCGACGCGGGGAGGGGAGGGGACTGGGTCAGAAGAGGCGGGGGGCGCCGGATTCAGTGCCCTTCATGCCCTCGTAGTCCAGGACGACGCAGCGGATGCCCCGGTCCTCGGCCAACACGCGGGCCTGCGGCTTGATCTCCTGAGCGGCGAACACGCCGGTGATGGGGGAGAGGTGCGGGTCGCGGCCGAGCAGCTCCAGGTAGCGGGTGAGCTGCTCGACGCCGTCGATGTCGCCGCGGCGCTTCACCTCCACCGCGATGGCTGCGCCGTCGGCATCCCGGATCATCAGATCCACCGGACCGATGGCGGTCGGGAACTCGCGGCGCACCAGCTTGCCGCCCTCGCTGATCAGGTCGACCTGCTCGGCCAGCAGCCGCTGCAGATCGGCCTCCACACCGTCCTTCTGCAGGCCGGGGTCGATACCGAGGTCGTGGTTCGAGTCGTGCAGGATCTCGTAGATCTGCACGCGCAGCGCATCGCCGGTCTTCTTGTGCGTGACGCGCCACACCTCGACGACGCCGGCGGTCGCCTCCTCCTCGCCGGGCTCCTCGGTGGCCAGGGTGCACGGCGGGCTCATCCAGTTCAGCGGCTTGTAGCTGCCGCCGTCGGAGTGCACGAGCAGGCTGCCGTCGCCCTTGTGCACCAGCAGGCGCGTGGCGAGGGGCAGGTGGGCATGGAGCCGCCCGGTGTAATCGACGGAGCAGCGGGCGATGACGAGGCGCACCCGAAGAGCCTACTTCGTCGTGACCGGGGTGCCCTCGCGCAGCGGCTTCGCCGCACTCGAGAACAGCCCCGACATGACCACCAGCGCCACCAGGATGAACAGCGTGTTCAGCAGGCCGATGTGCTCGCTGATGACTCCCAGCACCGGCGGTCCGCCGAGGAACGCGACGTAGCCGATGGTGGCCGCGGCGCTCACGCGCGCGGCGGCCTTGGTCGGGTCGTCGGCCGCCGCCGACATGCCCAGCGGGAAGCCGAGCGATGCGCCGATCCCCCACAGCGCCGCTCCGACCAGCACCAGCGGCAGGTCCGGGCCGAGGATGAACAGCAGGATGCCGGCCGCCGCCGTCGCCGACAGCACGCGCAGCACGGTCACGCGGCCGAACCGGTCCACGAGCGGTCCGCCGAACAGGCGCACCACGCTCATGCCGATGGAGAACACGGCCAGCGCCAGCGCGCCCATTCCGGACGGCTGGTGGTGCCCATCGACGACCCCCAGAGCGATCCAGTCGTTGGCGCCGCCCTCGGCGAAAGACATGCCGAGCATCACGATGCCCAGCGCATAGGTGCGGGGCTCGCGCCAGGCCTCCAGCGCCGTGTGCATGCGCTGACGGAAGGTGGGCTTGATCTCGTCGGTGGGGTCGAGGGCGATCTCGCGCACCGGCACCTGGAAGAAGCAGGCGACGGATGTCGCGATGATGACGACGCTGATGATGCCGGCGTGCGCGGCGACATCCAGTCCCCCGCGCGCGGCCAGCACGCCGATGCCCGCACCGATCACGGTTCCGAAGCTGAAGAAGGCGTGGAACACCGGCAGGATCGTCCGGCCCATGTGCTGTTCGATGGCCGTGGCCTCGACGTTCATCATCACGTCGACCGAGCCGTTGCCGAACCCGAAGAGCATGAGCCCGGCGAGCACCACGGGGATGGAGCCGAACAGGTCGGTGCCGAGGCCGATCAGCAGCACGCCCGTGCCGAACAGGAGCATGGCGACGAGCATCCCGAGCCGGGCGCCGGTGCGGGCCATGACCAGCGGCCCGGTGGAGATGCCGATGATCGACGAGATCCCCATGCTCAACAGAAGCAGGCCGATCTGCGCCTTGTCGATGCCGAGTGCGGCCGCGATGTCGGGAACGCGGGATGCCCAGGTGGCGACCGACAGGCCGCTGGACAGGAAGATCGCGAAGATCGCCGCGCGCCAGCGCACGAACTGCGAGTGGGTGAGCGCGGCGTCCATTCGGGAAGTCTATCGAATCGATTCGACGATGGGGGAGCGCAGCGCGTTATCCTCGGAGGATGAGCAGCACTGCACGTCGTGCGACCATCGCCGACGTGGCCCGCGAGGCCGGCGTCTCCACGTCGACGGCGTCTGTCGTGTTCAGCGGCAAGGTCAATGTCGCCGACGCCACGCGCGAAAAGGTGCTGACGGCTGCGGCGGCACTGGGCTACGCCGGCCCCGACCCCCGAGCGGCCTCGCTGCGGCTCGGTCGCAGCGGCATCGTGGGCGTGGTGCTCGGCGGCGAGCTGCGATACGCGTTCCTGGACCCGGTGACGACGGCCATGATGGACGGGCTCTCCGACGCGCTCGCCGCGGACAGCGCCGGCATCCTGCTGCTTCGAGACGATCCGCAGGGCGACGAGGCGCCGCCCATCACTGAGGCTCCGGTCGACGCAGTGGTGCTGATCGGATGCTCGGGACGAACCCGTGCCGCCCTGGATACCGTGCGCCAGCGCGGACTGCCGGTCGTCGTGATCGAGGGGGACGCGGGAGAGGGGGTCCCGCAGATCACGCTGGACAACCGCGAGGCGAGCGCGCAGATCTCGCGGTACGTATTCCAACTCGGACATACGAATGTCGCGACGGTGACGCTGGCCCTGGATGCCGAGCGAGAACGGGGGCCGATCACCGCCGAGCGCGTGGCGGCGGCGACCGTGGACGTGACCCTGCACCGGCTGGCCGGTTTCCGCGAGGTGTACCCGGATGCCGACGGCGTGACGGCTGCGGCCAGCCTGGCCGACGAGGGCATGATCGCCGCGCGCTCGCTGCTGACCGATGCATCCGGTGCGCTCCGCGCGGACCGGCCGACGGCGATCGTCGCACAGAGCGACCTGCTCGCGGTGGGCGTGATCCGCGCGGCCGAGGAGCTGGGACTGCGCGTGCCCGAGGACCTGACCGTCGTGGGATTCGACGGCATCAACGCCGACGGTCTGGGCTCGCTGAAGCTCACGACCGTCGCGCAGCCCGCCGTGGCCAAGGGCCGCGCGGCGGGGGAGCAGGTGATCAGGATGCTGGCCGGCGAACCGGGGGAGTCCGTGCACTTCACCTGCACGTTCCGCGAGGGCCAGACCACGGCCCCGCCAGCACGCTGACCGGCTTCATAGACGGGCTTTCAGGAGCGCTGGGGGCCGAGCGGCAGGGGCTGGCGCGCGAAGTCGAGGATGCGGTAGCGGCCGCAGGCGATGACGTCGTCGGGCTGTGGCGCTCCGGCGATCCGCCACGGAACGGTCTGCGCATCCTGCACGAGGAACGTCACCTCTCGAGCGGAGAAGTCCGTGCGATCGGCGAGCCAGTTGTAGCCGCGCAGCGTGTGGTCCACCTGCACCAGCTGCGCCGGATGCTCGAGAAGCAGCTTCGGCAGGCGCACCGTCCAGAACTGGCCGGCTCCCACGCGGCCGGAGGCATTCACCCAGTCCACGACGCACGCGACGTCGGCGTCCGGAGCCGTCGCAGCGGCGTGGATGCGCGGCACCGACAGCATCGCCCCGGCAGCCAGGAGCACGGCTCCGACGGCGGCGAAGATCCGTGTGGGGGAGGGGAGCTTCAGTGCCAGCGGATGCGCGACGAGCCCGAGCACGGGCGCGAACGCGATCGGCTGCAGATATCGCGCCGCGTGCGTACCCAGCAGGATCGCGCCGACGACAGTGGCGATCGGCGCCAGCCAGCCGTATGCCGCCAGCAGAACGCCCCGCGCACCGGGGCCGTCGTCGCAGGGCTGGGGACGGACGGTGCGCAGCACGCACACCAGCAGCAGGACCAGCGTCAGCGCAGTCGCGGCGATACCGCCCGGTGCGGCCAGACGCTCGCCTGCGAGTGCGCCGTAGTACCCCAGCGACACCAGGGCGTCGGACGGATGCGCATAGCCGTCGCCCGGATTCGCGATCCATGCCGAGAGCGGAATGCGTGCCAGCATCCCGAGTCCGGAGCCGGTGACGAGTGCGATCAACGGCGGCAGGGCACGGCGTCCGGCGAACCGCGGATGCAGAGCCGCCAGGAGCAGCACGATCAGCGGAGCGGTGCCCCATGCGAGGAAGAGCAGGTTGGTCGTCGTGGACACCAGCGCCACGACGACCAGCCAGAACAGCCTGCCGAAACCCCTCGTGCCCGTCGAGACCCCTCGTGAGTGACGTCGATCATGAGGGGTCTCGACGGTGGTGAGGGGTCTCAGCGCGGAACGCCGCGCGCGTGCGTCGAACCAGCGACGCACCAGGCCGGCGGCCAGGACAGCGCCGATCACGGTGGCCGAGTAGTAGGTGGTGGTCAGGAGCATGGATGCCGGATCCAGGGCATCCCGCGACGCGGACGTCTCAGTGATCGCGAGGATCCCGAACGCGCCCAGCGCGGCGAGCGACCATGCCACCGGCGCATGGCCCGGGCGGCGCCTGCCGGCGGCCAGACGGATCGCCCCGTAGAAGGCCACCAGGTTCACGATGGCGTTCGCGGCCAGCACGCACATGATCGACACCGTCGGGAGCAGAGTGCGCAGCAGCGTGAAGACCGCCGTCTCGGGCAGGAACAGCACGCCTGAGAACATCCAGTCCAGTCGGTCGCCGTCCAGGATCGAACGCCCGACCATGGCCACGATCAGGGAGTCGCCATCGCGGAAGAGCAGCTCCGAGCGTGGCGTGGAGGCGACCTGACCGACGATGATCGCGGACATCGCGATGGCAGCCACCCATCCCGACGCCTCGCGCCATGCCCCACGCATGAGTTCATGTTCGCACGGGGCAGCTGTGAGCCCGGGCGACGCTTCGCTTCGACTCGCCGACGCTCGCTGAGTGCAGGCGATGGGCTCGGCGACCCGGGCCGCACAGGCGCCGAACCGCGCGGAACCTCGCGTCAGTAGAATGGTCGCAAGAACTGCCCGCCCGCGCCGGAAGGCCTCGACGAGCCTGAGGAGCCGCTGATGCAATTGCTCCTCGCCGTGTTCCTGGCAGGGTCTGTTCTCCTCCCCCTCCTGGTGCGCTGGCTCGGAGCACAGGCGTTCATCGTCGCGGCGCTCGTCCCCGCCGCCGCCTTCGTGCATGCGCTCGCGCTCACTCCGGCCGTGCTCGTGGGGACAGCACCGTTCGAGGACTACGAGTGGATCCCGCAGCTGGGCCTGCACCTCTCCATGCGCATGGACGTGCTGAGCTGGGTGCTGACGCTCATCGTCACCGGCGTCGGCGCGCTGGTGCTGCTGTACTGCCGCTGGTACTTCTTCGACGATGCAGCCGAGGTCGGCCAGTTCGCCGGTGTCCTGCTGGGGTTCGCGGGCGCCATGTACGGGCTGGTGCTCACCGACGACCTCATCATGCTGGTCATGTCCTGGGAGATCACCAGCATCCTCTCCTACCTGCTGATCGGCCATTACCGCCACCGCGCAGCCAGCCGTCGTGCCGCGCTGCAGGCACTGCTGGTCACGACGCTGGGCGGTCTGGTGCTGTTCGTCGGCGCGATCCTGCTGGTCGTGGATGCCGGCACAGCCAGCATCCATGAACTGCTGCAGCTCGCCCCGACCGGACCGCTGGTGGATGCCGCGGTCGTGATGATCCTGATCGGTGCGGTCTCCAAGTCGGCGATCTTCCCGTTCCACTTCTGGCTGCCCGGTGCCATGGCGGCGCCGACGCCGGTGAGCGCGTACCTGCATGCCGCAGCCATGGTGAAGGCCGGCATCTACCTGATCGCGCGCTTCGCGCCGATCTTCGCGCTGACCGGCCCGTGGCGGCCCATCGTCATCTCGCTGGGCGTGTTCACGATGCTGCTGGGCGGCATCCAGGCGCTGCGCGAGACCGACCTCAAGCGCATCCTGGCGTTCGGCACGGTCAGTCAGCTGGGGTTCTTCTCGGTCGTGATCGGCTTCGGCACCCCGGGGGCGGCTCTCGCCGGCCTCGCGCTGGTGATCGGGCACGCCCTGTTCAAGTCCGCGCTGTTCCTCATCGTCGGCGTCATCGACCGCCAGCTCTCCACCCGTGACCTGAACGAGCTGTCCGGCCTGGGCAGGCAGGCCCCGGTGATGGCGACCGCCGCGTTCATCTCCGTCGCCTCGATGATGGGCATCGCCCCGACCATCGGCTATGTGTCCAAGGAGTCCGCGCTCACGGCCCTGCTCGAAGACGCCCAGCACGGCTCGCCCTGGGGCTGGGTCGCGCTGATCGGCGTCACCGTCGGCGCGGTGCTGACCGTCGCCTACGGATGCCGGTTCCTCTGGGGCGCGTTCTGGCGCAAGGACAACCGGCACGGTGAACGTATGCCGGATACGGAATGGCCGGATCCGCCGGTGGGATTCCTGGCATCACCGATCGTCCTGGCGGGACTCAGTCTCGCCGTGGGCATCGGCGCTCCGGCAGTGGACATCATGCTGCAGGGCTATGCGGCGACGTTCGACCCGGCTCTGGGAGAGGCCGGCCATCTCGCGCTGTGGCACGGGATCGAGCCCGCCCTGCTGATCTCGCTCGGCGCGATCGCCGGGGGCATAGGCGCCTTCGTGCTCAGCATCCGCTCGGGCTGGCATCGCTGGCAGCGGATGCTGCGCTTCACCGCCGCCGACGTCTACTACCAGGTGATGCGCGGAATCGATCGCCTCTCGGTGCTGACCACGAGTCTGACGCAGCGCGGCTCGCTGCCGATGTACGTCGGCACGATCTTCATCGTGGTGCTGGCGGCCGAGGCGACAGCACTGGTGGGTGCGGCACCCGAGCGCCTGGCGCTGTCGGCCTGGCATACGCCGACTCAGCTGGTGGTGGCACCGATCATGGCGATCGCCGGCGTCATCGCCGTCCGCGCCCGCAAGCGGTACACCGGCGTCGTGCTGGTCTCGGTGACCGGCCTGGGCATGGTGGTGCTGTTCGCCACCAGCGGCGCTCCCGACCTGGCGCTCACGCAGATCCTCGTCGAGACGGTCACCATGGTCACGTTCGCGCTGGTGCTGCGGAGGCTGCCCTCGCGGATGGGAGAGCACAACGCCTCGGTCGGCCGCCTCCCGCGCGCGATCCTGGCGATCGGCGTGGGAGTGACCATGGCGCTGGTGGCCATCGTGGCCACGCAGGCGCGCATCTTCGACCCCATCTCCGTCGACTTCCCCCAGCTCGCCTACGACCTCGGGCACGGCAAGAACGTCGTGAACGTGGCGCTGGTCGACCTGCGCGGCTGGGACACCATGGGCGAGCTCAGCGTGCTGGTGCTGGCCGCCACGGGCGTGGCATCTCTCGTGTTCGTCACCCACCGCGCCGACCTGCTCTCGGCGACGAGGGACCTGCCGCAGACCGCTCGGCGGCGCACCGCACGACGGCCGCTGGTCGAGACGGCGGACGGGGTGAAGTTCCAGACCCCCGAGAACCGCGGCGCCCCGCGTGCATGGCTGGTCAGCGGCACTCAGCTGAAGGCCGAGAACCGCTCGATCCTGCTCGAGGTCATCGTGCGGGTGCTGTTCCACACCATCATCGTCGTGTCGATCTACCTGCTGTTCGCCGGCCACAACGGCCCCGGCGGCGGCTTCGCCGGCGGGCTGGTCGCGGGCATGGCCCTGGTCATGCGCTACATCGCCGGCGGACGCTGGGAGCTCGGTGCGGCCGCTCCGACGGATGCCGGGCGTCTGCTCGGCTTCGGCCTGGTGCTGGCCGTGGGCGACGCCATCCTGCCGATGTTCTTCGGTCTCGGACCGCTGCAGAGCACCGTGTGGGAGGCCGACGTGCCACTGCTCGGGCACCTGGAGTTCGTCTCCTCGACGATCTTCGACGTGGGCGTGTACCTCGTCGTGATCGGCCTGGTGCTGGACGTGCTGCGCAGCCTGGGCGCCGAGGTCGACCGGCAGACCCTGCAGCGGCGGGCGCTGTTCAAGGCCGCGCCCGAGCGGGCGGCTTCCCAGGGGGTGCAAGGCTGATGGACGTCTCGCTGACCCTCGTCATCATCATGGCCGTGCTGTTCGCCGCCGGCGTCTACGCGATGATGGAGCGGAGCCTCACCCGCGTGCTCATCGGATTCCTGCTGCTGGGAAACGCCACCAACCTGCTGCTGCTGATCGTGATGGGCGTGCCCGGGAAGGCTCCGTTCTTCGGCGAGGACGGGGCGCTCAGCGACCCGCTGCCGCAGGCGCTGACCCTCACGGCGATCGTGATCACGTTCGCCGTCTCGGCGTTCCTGCTGGCTCTCATCTACCGCTCCTGGCAGCTGGGCCAGGCCGACACCGTCGAGGACGACGAGGACGACGTCGCGCTGCGCGAGCGGACGGATGCCGAGGACGAGATCATCGAGGACGAGTCCACCCCCGGGGAGGAGGAGGCCACGACCGACTTCCTCGAGACCGAGACCTCTCCCATCACCGTGCTGAACATGCGCGATTACGCATACATCCGCGACGACGCTCCGGTGGACGTTCCGGATGGCGCTTCTACCGGCTCGGCAAACCATGCCGAGGGTGAGCGCGACGAGGAGGACCGCCCATGAGCGCGCTGGTCCCCCTGGTCGTGATGCTGCCGCTGCTGGGAGCCGCCATCACCCTGATCTACGGCCGCAATCCGCGCCTGCAGATGCTCGTGACCGCCGGCACCCTGGCATCCGTCTCGGTGATCGCGGCGATCCTGCTGGCGACGGTGGATGGGTCCGGCAAGCCGCTGGCGGTGTCGGTGGGCGGCTGGCCGGTGCCGTTCGGCATCGTGCTGTACGTCGATCGGCTGGCGGCGCTGATGGTGCTGGTCTCCAGCATCGTGCTGCTGGCGGTGCTGCTGTTCTCGATCGGCCAGGGCGCCGCCGACGGCGTCGAGGAGACGCCGATCTCGATCTTCAACCCGACGTATCTGATCCTCGCGGCGGGCATCTTCGACGCGTTCATCGCGGGCGACCTGTTCAATCTGTACGTCGGATTCGAGATCCTGCTGGTGGCCTCGTACGTGCTGATCACCCTGGGCAGCACGGAATCCCGCATCCGCACCGGGGCGGTGTACATCGTCGTCTCGCTGGTCTCGTCGATCCTGTTCCTGGCCGCGATCGCGATGATCTACGGCGCGGTGGGCACGGTGAACATGGCGCAGATCGCCGAGCGGGTGGCGCAGCTGCCGCCGCAGACCCAGCTTGTGCTGCACCTGATGCTGGTGATCGCGTTCGGCATCAAGGCCGCGATCTTCCCGGTGTCGTTCTGGCTGCCGGACTCCTATCCCACCGCGCCCGCACCGGTCACGGCGGTGTTCGCGGGACTGCTGACCAAGGTCGGCGTGTACGCGCTGATCCGCACCGAGACGCAGCTGTTCGCCTCGAGCGACATCAACACGCTGCTGCTGATCGTGGCGCTGGCCACCATGGTGGTCGGAGTGCTGGGCGCCGTCGCGCAGGCCGAGCTCAAGCGCATCCTGTCGTTCACGCTGGTCAGCCACGTCGGCTACATGATCTTCGGCCTGGCCATCGCCACCGAGGCCGCCATCGGCGCCACGGTCTACTACATCGTGCATCACATCGTCGTGCAGACGACGCTGTTCCTGGCCGTCGGGCTCATCGAGCGCAAGGCCGGCAGCACGTCGATCCTGCGGGTGAGCGGGCTGATGAAGGCCGCGCCGCTGCTGGCCGTCCTGTACTTCGTGCCGGCCATCAACCTCGGCGGGCTGCCGCCGTTCTCGGGCTTCATCGGCAAGATCGCGCTGTTCGAGGCGGCCGCGCAGGTGGGCACGCCGCTGATGATCGTGCTGATCATGGGGGGCATCCTCACCTCCCTGCTCACGCTGTATGCGCTGATGCGCGCCTGGAACCTCGCGTTCTGGCGTGAGGGCGACGACTTCTCCGAGATCGAGGGACGCGTCGGATACCTCGGCAAGGCGCCGGCCGCCGACGTGCAGCAGGAGACCCGCCGCATCCCCGCGATCATGACCGTGGCGACGGCGGGGATGGTCGCCGTGACGGTGTCCCTCACGGTGTTCGCCGGTCCGCTGTACGCGCTGTGCGACCGGATCGGTGCGGGCCTGCTGCAACCGGTGTCGCTCGTGCAGATCGATCAGGAGGCGGGATGAACCCCGAGACCAAGCGCGGCCTGGGCCGCGACCTCCTGCTGCAGCTGCCGTTCCTGCTGTGGCTGATCCTGCTGTGGATGCTGCTGTGGCACCAGTTCACGCCGTTGGCGCTGGTCACCGGCATCCTGGTCGCATTCTTCGTGACCCGCGTGTTCCGGTTGCCGACCGTCGAGCTCGTCGGCCGCGTGAACGTCTGGTACGCGGTGGTGTTCATCGTGCTGTTCCTCGGCGCGGTGGTGCACGGCGCCGTCAGCGTGGCCATCCAGGTGTTCGACTTCCGCCGTCAGCCAGGTGCGGCCATCGTCGAGGTGCCGCTGCGCTACGCCGATGACATCATCACCACGCACGTGGCGGTCACGGCATCCCTCATCCCCGGCTCGCTGGTGGTGGAGAGCGACCGGCACCGGCGCACCCTGTACCTGCACGTGATCGGCGTGCACAGCCAGGCCGACGTCGACGACTTCCGCGCCGAGGTGCTGCGCTGGGAGCGCCGCATCGTGCGCGCCGTGGGCACGCCCGCGCAGTACGCGGCGCTGAAGGCGGATGCCGCAGTCGCAACGACCCGGAAGGGGGCCGCCCGATGAACGGCATCCTGCTCATCGCGATCATGGTTGTGTTCGGCGTCGCGGCCATCCTCAGCGTGGTCCGCATCGTGCGGGGCCCGTCGATCCTGGACCGCACCGTGGCATCCGACGTGCTGCTGACCGAGGTGATGTGCGTGCTGGGTGCCGACATGGCCATCAACGGGCACACCCGCAACATTCCGGTGATGCTCATCATCGCCGCCGTCAGCGTGTTCGGGTCGATCGCCGTTGCCAACTACGTCGCACGGAGGGACAACCCGACGCCATGACCTCCTTCCTCGAGTTCGCGATCCCGCAGCAGGTGGCCGACGTCATCGTGCTCGTGCTGGTGCTGATCGGCGCGATCCTGTGCCTCTCGGCGGCCGTCGGGCTGCTGCACTTCCGTGATGTGCCCAGCCGACTGCACGCCGCCACCAAGCCGCAGGTGCTGGGCCTCGTGCTGATCTGCCTGGCCATCGCCGTCGCGCAGCGCACCATCAGCGGGATGCTGATGGGCCTGCTCATCGTGATCCCCGTGATCCTGCTGCAGTTCGCCACCGCACCGTTGTCGGCGCACATGGTGGGCCGACAGGCGTACCGCAACGGCACCATCAATCAGCGCGCCCTCGTGGTCGACGAGTACGCCGAGTCCAAGACCACTCCCCCCGGGGCCGGCTGAGCGGCGTCAGAGAACGGCGACTCCGGCCTTCCGCTCGGGCTTGTTTATAACTCCGGAGATCTGCCGCGATCAGGGCGGGTCCAGCGGATCCAGTGCCCGAACCCTGTGGATCTCCGGAGTTGTGAACAGCAGGTGCTCCTGAAGCGCCCGCTGCCGGCATGCCCGCCGCGAACGCATCCCGCGGGCCCTGCGAACAGGCGTCCTGCACACGCGGTGAATTGTGTCGAGTTGTCCACACCTACCGGGAATCCGGCGCAGTACACGGGGCGAGATCGGACAGGATCGCAGGCATGTCGAAGAACGCACCAACCCCCGCCGAACGTCTCAGGGATGTCCGCAGCGCGGGGATCCTCACGCGTGACAATCTGTGCTCAGCGGGACTCAAGCCGCGAGACATCACCGCGGCCGTGCGCTCGGGGCAGTTCATTCGCCTCCGGCGCGGCGTGTATGCATCACCGGACTTGCCGACGGAGGTGGCCGACGCCGTGCGAGTCGGCGGACGCATCGCGTGCGTCACTCTGCTGAAGATGATCGGCGTCTTCGTCCTGGAAGCACCTGGAACTCATGTGCACGTGCCGTCGCATCTCTCGCGAAGCCGACGCCGCAGGCACGAGGGGATCACGCTGCATTGGGAACGGCGTGAGGACCACGAACTGCCCCACATCGTGTCGGTGGCAGACGCGGTGCGGCAGTCCGTTCGCTGCCAGACTCCGCGAGCGGCGATCGCGACTCTCGACAGCGTCGTACATCACCGTCTGCTGACGATGGACCAGCTCCAGGAGATCTTCCGAGAACTGCCGCAGCGGTTCCATGTGCTGTTGGCACTGGTCGATCCCTCCGCCGAGTCCGGACCGGAGACGTTCATGCGGCTGCTGTTGAGAGCACTGGGCCTGCCATTCGAGACCCAGGTCCGGATCCCGGGCATCGGCCGCGTCGATTTCGTCGTGGACGGTTGGCTGATCATCGAATGCGACAGCAGGGAGTTCCACGAGGGCTGGGACAAGCAGGTGGAGGACCGATTCCGGGACATGGCCGCTGCACGACTGGGCTACGTCACGATTCGACCGCTTGCCACTGACCTCTTCCGCCGGGCGGACGAGGTCGGCGCGGCGGTCGCTGAGATCTTCGGCGCCCTGGGCCCGCAGCTCACCGCTCCCCGCCGTTCACAACTCCGGAGATCCAAGCGCCCAGCCGCAGAGAAGCCGTCGATAGGCGCAGACACCGTCCAGATCTCCGGAGTTATGAACCCGGCGGCTCCGCTCACCGCGCTCACAGCCCGCGCACGAACTCCAGGATCTCCGCCGCGGCGAGTCCGGAATCGCTGATGAGCGTGCCGTGACCGTGGTCGGGGATCTCCGCGAACCGGGCATCCGGAACCAGGGTCAGGATCCTGCGGCACCAGTCCATCGGCGCCAGCGGGTCGCGCGAGCCGCGCAGCACCAGCGTCGGCACCTGCACGCGTGGGTACGCCTTCTCGGGCTCGTGCACGATGGTGGCGCGCATCTTGCGGATGAGATTCGGGCCGCCGCGCAGGTACTCCCGCGCTCCGCGCCACAGCACGGTCGGGCGTTCACCGATCAGGTCGCGCAGCAGGTACGAACCCTGCACGCGGATGCTGCGGGCGGTGCTGTCCACGGTGGGGCCGGCCAGGATCAGTCCAGCGACGACATTCGGATGCCGTGCGGCGACCTCCGCGGCGATCTGGCTGCCCATCGAGTGCCCGAGCACCACGGCATCCGCGATGCCGCGCAAGCGCAGGAAGGTCGCGACGAGGTCGGCGTGCCGCTCCATGGTCAGCGTGCGCTCGGGCTCGGGAGCCTCGCCGAAACCAGGCAGGTCGATGCCGATCACCCGGCCGCTCAGCCGTCGGATCAGGTCGATGTAGACGCAGCGGCCCATGCCGATGCCGTGCAGCAGCACGATCGGGTGCGGCCCGGACCCGAAGTCCTCGAACACGAGCGCCGCCCCGCCGTGCGCGAATTCCCCGAGCTCGACGACGGCATCCTCGGGGGCGAGCAGGCGTTCGGGCATCCATCCACGCTACCCGGAGTGCTATCGTCGTCTCCCGCATGAACACTGACAGCACCAGCACCGCGCTCGTCCTGGGCGGCGGTGGATCCTCCGGCAACGCCTGGCTCATCGGCGTGGTGGCTGGCCTGCTCGAGGCCGGCGTCGACGTCACACGCGCCGACCTGATCGTCGGCACCTCGGCCGGCGCGACCACGGCCGCGCAGTTGCTGGGCGGCTCGCCGCGCGGGCTCTACGAGGCCACCATCGCGCCGCTGCCGCCCGCGGATGGTCGCCCGGCAGGCGGCCCTCGCGCGAGCCGTCCCGGCATCAACCACCTCGAGCGCACGACGGCGATCATCGCGGCATCCTCAGGTCCTGAGGACATGCGGCGCCGGCTCGCGGCATCCGCCCTGGAACTCGACGCGATCGACGACGGCAGCTCCTCGCAGCGCTGGCGCGAGATCACCGCCTCCCGTCTTCCGTCGTCGGAGTGGCCCGCGCAGCGGATGCTGATCACCGCCGTCGACGCGCGCACCGGCGAGCCCGTGATCTTCGACCACGACAGCGGGGTGCCGCTGGCGGATGCCGTGGCAGCCAGCACCTCGAGCGGCCTGCCCCACCGCATCGGCGACGCCCGATTCATCGACGGCGGCTACCGGACCAACGCCGACAACGCGGATCTGGCGGCAGGTCACGACCGTGTTCTGGTGCTCTCGCCGTTCGGCGGGCGCACGCGCTCGCCGCGGGAGTGGGGCCTGCACCTGGTGGATCAGGTGCAGACGCTGCGTGCTGCGGGGAGCCTGGTCGAGACGGTGTTCCCCGACGACGACAGCCTCTTCGGCGCTGCGGCGATGAACCCGCGACTTCGCGCGCCCGCGGCAAGGGCCGGGCACGAGCAGGGTGTGGCGCTGGCCGAACGGGTCGGCGCGCTCTGGAGCTGAATCCGTCGAGGGCGATTGTCGAGAGCATGCAGAGAGCATGTTCTCTGCACGCGGACAGATCGCCTGAGGCGTGCCGGCTGCGCTTGTACGATCGTCCAGGAGGCTCGGCCGGAGTGCCGGTGAGCCGAAGGGGGGGCGGAGTATGACAGCTCAGGCAGGGTGGTATCCGGCGGGCGCACCAGGCAGGGAGCGCTGGTGGGACGGCACGCAGTGGACGGCCTACGAGCGCGAAGTCACAGCCCCCGAGCGGTTCACATCGCCGGACGCAGCGGCTCAGGTCCCCGCGGTGCAGCAGCCGGCCCCGCAGCAGCAGGTTCAACAGTTCCAGGCCACCCCGCAGTTCCGGCCCGCAGGTCCTCCGATGGGCTGGTACGTCGCTCCGAACGACGGAAAGACGCGCTGGTGGAACGGCATGCGCTGGTCCGCATACTACCTGCGCCAGGGCCGTGTCGCTGCCGAACCCTACGCACTCGAACCTCCGTCTCTGGGCTGGGTGCTCGGTTCGTGCTTCCTGCTGATCGGCCTGGTGAACCTCCTGGTCGGCAGGGACACGCGGGTCATCGCGATCGTCTTCTCCGTGATCGGCGTCCTCTGGATGATCGGGGCCGGTCGTGGCACGGCGCGCGCCAAGGTGCCGGCGCCGCAGACGGCCCCATCGCTCGACCCCGCACTGCGGCCGTTCCCCGGCGAGGCCGAGAGCGCCGGCGCCGGCTGGTACCCGGTGTCCGCGAGCGCGCAGCGGTGGTGGACGGGCACCCGCTGGGCGCAGTACATCCTGGAGCGCGGTGTCGTGCAGCCCCGCCAGTTCGGCCCCCGCTCGCACCGGGTGATGATGATCGTCAGCTGGATCTTCGCCGGCCTCGGGGCCCTGGGTGCGCTGCTGGGCGCCGTGCTGCTGGGCAGCGACGCGAGCGGTGGCATCGCCCTGCTCGTCGTCGGCATCCTGATTCTGCTGATGGGCGGTGTGCTGCTGCTGGTCACCTGGGCGCGGCGCTTCTCGATGATCCTGCCGACCTCGCCGCCGCCGATCCGCTGATCAGCCCCCGTTCTGCACGAGCGGGAAGGGTCAGGGCTTCAGCACCAGGGTGTCCGTCGCCGCGGCCGTGACGGCCTTCCGCGAGAAGGCCCAGGGCTTCTGGATGCCGGCAGCCCAGTCCACGGTCTGATCCGTGTAGTGCTCGTTGAACGCGTGCCCGCTGGCACCGGTCAGGTGGATCCAGGTGGACTTGTCGAAGTCCGCCAGATCCACGATCATGCGCATGGACGGCACGGTGGTGGTCGCGTACGACTCGCCGAGGATCCAGCCGGTGGCATTCACCACCGATGATCCGCCGCTCACGGAGTACGGCCCGCGATTGAACAGCATCTCGATGGGCTTGATGCCCGACGAGCCCAGCGTGGAGCTGGTGAGCGTGAGCGCATGAAGCGTGCCCCAGTTCCACCCCGTGACGTCCTCGCCCTGCAGCTTCGACAGCTCGGAGTACGCCTGCTTCGCCGACAGGGCGAGCATCTCATCCATGCCGGTCACCCCCAGGCGGTCGTTGCTCCACAGCGGGTCGGAGGGATTGTCGAGCAGGGTGCCGACGACCGTGAACAGCCGACCCTGGTCGCCCACAGGCAGCGGCACCTCTCGATCGGTGAACACGTTGTGCACCAGGTTCGACCACAGCACGTTGGCGTACGCGGCGGCGGGGGAGTCGGCCCGGTTCTGCGCGTCCCAGGTGCGCAGCAGCTCCGCCGCGGCCTTCGGTCCCTTGCCCTCGACCGTGACATCGCCCATGGCGGCCGCCAGCTGCTTGCCGATCCACATCTCGTCGTCCAGCTGGATCTCGTGCAGGCCCTTGCCCGTCAGCGGGCCGGTGGCGGACTTGCGCTCGATGAGATGCGAGATGCGCGCGGCGCGGTATCCGTAGTCCCAGTCGCGGGAGAGGAAGTACGGGTAGTCGTCGGTGACGATCGCGTTGTTGGCGGTGACGATGTACCCCTCGGGCGGGTTGTACGACACGGGCAGCTCGTCGAAGGGGATGAATCCCGTCCAGTCGTAGGCGCTGTCCCAGCCGGGCTGCGGCAGCCAGCCGTCGCCCGCACCGCGGATGGGCAGCCGGCCCGGCGCCTGGTATCCGATGTTGCCCTTCTTATCGGCGTAGATGAGGTTCTGCGCCGGCACGTCGAACAGGGATGCCGCGTGACGGAAGTCCTTGAAATCGGATGCCGTGTCCAGCGCGAAGATCGCGCTGGCCGTCGTGCCGGGATCCAGCGCCGTCCATCGCAGGCTCACGGCGTAGTCGCCGGTCATCGTCGTGTCCGCGGTGGCGCTGGGCACATCGGTCACTGCCTTGCCGATCTCGGCCGACGGATGCTTCGCGATGGCCGTGAAGTCGTCCGTGAGCCCCGAGATGATCGGCCCGTGCACCGTGCGGCGGATGGTCAGCGGCACGTCCTTGCCGCCCGCCACCCTGATGACGTCCTTCTTCACCTCCAGGGGGACCAGCGCGCCGTCGCGCCAGTACTGGTCGCCCTGCACCTTCTCGATGTACAGGTCGGCCACGTCGGTGGTGAGGTTGGTGAAGCCCCACGCGATCTTGCCGTTGTGGCCGATGACGACGCCTGGGAGGCCCGAGAACGTGAATCCCGCCACGTCGAACGGGCAGTCCGCCGAGACCTTCGAGCACTTCAGCTGCATCTGATACCAGACCGACGGGAGTGCGGCTCCCAGGTGCGGGTCGTTGGCCAGCAGCGGCTTGCCGCTGGCGGTCAGATCGCCCGAGACCACCCACGAGTTCGAGCCGATGCCCTCGCCGAGGGGCCCGATCAGCATGCTCGCGGCCTCGATCACGCTGTCGGCCTGCTGCCACTGGACGGTCTGCAGCGCCTGCCCGACATCGGTGCCGGTGCCGCCGGTGAATGCGGCCGGCTTCGCGGCGGGTTCGGCATCCGCCGCCGGTGCATCGGTGGTGATCTTCGGCACGATCACCGGGTTCTGCGCGAACGGGTATGCCGGGTACACCTTCTCGATGAGCGCCTGGGCATCGGCATCCGATTCCCCGGCCTTGTCGAGATCCGCCGCCAGCAGCGCGCGGTCGGTCTCGTCCACGATGTTGGTGCGCAGATCCCAGGCCATCGCCTTCAGCCACGCGACGGAGTCGGCGGGCTGCCACGGCTCGGGCTTGTAGTCGGGATTCTGGATGCCGAGCACGGCGTACTCCAGCGACAGGTCGGCGCCGGAGCGCGAAGCGAGGTAGGCGTTCACGCCGTCGGCGTAGGCCTGGTAGTAGCCGCGGGTGGTGTCGTCCAGGGCATCCACCTCCTGCTGCGCGACCTCGTGCCAGCCCAGCGTGCGCAGGAACTTGTCGGTGGCCACCTGCGAGGGGCCGAACATCTCGGCGACCCGACCCGAGGTGACGTGCCGGCGGAAGTCCATCTCGAAGAACCGATCCTGCGCGTGCACGAATCCCTGGGCGAAGAACAGGTCGTCGGTCGACGACGCCGTGACGGTGGGCACGCCCAGAGCGTCGCGCTGCACGGTGACGCTCTCGTGCAGGCCCTTGACGGTCAGCTCACCCGAGGTCTGCGGGAAGGAGCGCTGGATCGTCCAGGCGAGGAAGAACGCGGCGGCGGTCGCCAGTACCAGCACGGATGCCAGCACGATGAACGCGATGCGGCCGATCCTTGCGGCGATCGAGGGGCGGGATGGTGCTGCAGCAGTGGCTGACGACATCGGCTGGTCTCCCATGAGTCGTGGGACTCCGTGTCACGGAGCGTGGGCGCGCGTCTCGGGTAAGCGCATGCCCTGGCATCCTATCCAGTCGTTCCGGCCGCGAATATCTGCACCGGGTACGAGAAAGTCCTGGTCGGACGGCTCACATGAGCTTGGTCGACTCCAGTGCGCGCACGGTCTTCTGCGTGAAGCCCATCAGCGGAACCCGCAGCACGAGCCCCAGCAGCAGCGCCGGGATGACGAACGCGAGAAGCCAACCCAGCGAGACCCAGTAGTCGTTGCGGTAGATCCCGGCGATGGCGGCGCGCATGGCGTTCACGGCGTGCGTGGCGGGCAGGAACGGACTCACGTTCTGGAACCACTGCGGCAGCACCTGCAGAGGGTAGGCGCCGCCGGAGCCGGAGATCTGGATCACCAGCAGCAGCACCGCCAGCGCCTTGCCCGCGCTGCCGAACGCCACGACGAACGTGTAGATGATCAGCGTGAAGACCAGCGAACTGACCCAGCCGGCCAGGATCAGCAGAAGCGGATGCTGGGGCTGCACCTGCGTGAACAGCACGCTGCCCACGCTCACGACCGTGGCCTGCAGGAATCCGACCAGCGCGAAGATGCCGAACCTGCCGAGGTACGTCTGCGCGGGGGAGAGGTCCTCCGCCTCGTCGGCGGGCGGGTCCACGCGGATCGACACGGCGATCAGCAGCGACCCGACCCAGAGCGCGAGCACGGTGTACAGCGGAGTCATCGCGGCACCGAAGCTCACCACGGAGTACACCGGCACGCGCGTGAGCGCCACCGGCTGTGCCAGGTGCGCGGCGAGATCCTTCGGGTCGGATCCGATGGCCTTCGACAGGTCGCTCAGGTCGCCGGTGTCGATGGCCTTGGTCAGCGCGGCATCCAGTGCGTCGAACCTGTCGGCGGTCTGGGTCAGCGACGCCGAGATCCCGGAAGTCAGGGATCCGGCATCCGTCAGCGCCGAGCGCAGCGAGTCGGAGCCGCTCAGCGACTTCGTGACCGACGAGAGCTGCCCGCCGATGCCCTTGACGTCCTTGCCGATGGTGGCCAGCGTGCCCGCGAGCTTCTCGAGTTTCGGCTTCAGGCTGTCGGTGTAGCTCGCGTGGGCGTTCTGCACGGCGGCCTTCGCCTGGGCGATGAGCCTGGTGATCTCGGCGTGCGTGGCCTGCGCGTCGCCGTTGCCGGTGGTGATCTGCGTGGCGGCGTCGACCAGCCGGGTCTGCAGAGCCTGCTCGCGCGCGATGGCGGCGTCGAGACGGGACACCGCCTGATCGAACGAGTCCAGCTGAGCGGCCGGGATCAGCGGACGCACGGTGTTCACCAGGTCGTCGCGGATCGCCTGATGCTGATCGACCTGCGTCTGCACGCGGTCGGCGATGGCGCGGATGCTGTCCGCCGAGCTGCCCGCCTGCGCACCCATCGCGGCGAAGGCCCGATCGACGCTGTCGGCCACGGCCTGGTAGCTGTCGGCCGTGCCGGCCAGGGCGCTGCCGAGGGCCGCGGTGGTCGAGTCGAGCACGCTCTTCAGCGACTGCGCGGCGTCCTTGCCGCTTCCCAGCGCGCCGGTGGCGCCGCGCAGCGCATCGCCGGAGGAGGTCACGAGCCCGGACGCGCTGTCGACCAGCGGCAGGGTGGAGGAGATCAGCGAGCCGAACATGTCGGCGGTGTCGGCATCGGAGCGCAGCTGCGCGGAGACCGCGCCGACGTGCGCCTGAAGCCGCGACAGGGCCGCCTGCGTGTCGGCGGAGTCCAGGTAGCTCGACAGCGAGGTGATGATGTTCAGCCCCGCTTCGCCGAGCGTCTCGGTGAACGCCTCGTTGATGGTGGTGGAGACCTCGCCGGCGCCCTGCTCGGTGATCTTCGGCGCCAGCGCGTTCTTCTTCTCGTTGATGTAGTACTCGATGCTGGTGCGCTGCGACCCGTTCGAGTAGAAGGTCATCATGTCGGCGCTGAAGGTGGGCGGCAGCACGATCGCGGCGTAGTAGTCGCCGGAGCGGGTGCCGTCGATGGCGTCCTTCTTCGAGGTGAACACCCAGTTCAGGTCGTGATTCGCGCGCAGCGCGGACAGCACCTGCTCGCCCACGTTCAGGCGCAGCGGCACGAGGTCGCTCTGGTAGCCCGTGTCGGTGCTGGCGACGGCGACCGTGAGGTTCTTGGTGTTCTCGAACGGGTTCCAGCTGGCGATCACGTTGAACCAGGTGAACAGTGAGGGGATCACGATCAGGCCGAACAGCACGATGACGGCCATCACGTTCGTGGTGGCGCGGCGCAGGTCGTGCCGGAGCACATGCAGGATGCCGTTCACGCGAGCCCCTGCCCTTCCCATGCGTACTCCTCCTGATCCGGCCCTTCGCTCCCCGCGCCGCGATGTTCCTGGGCCGCTGAGGTCGGCTCAGGGCGTCTGCCGTCCCGGGTCTCTGAGCCTGTCGCCTGTACTGAGCGAGCGGTAGCGAGTCGAAGTGAAGCGTCGTCGACCGTCCACGGCGCACCTTCGTCGATCAGGGCCAGCCGCAGCTCGGCATCCGGCAGTGCGCTCACCTCGGATGCGGTGTGGATGCTGTGCTTGATGTACTCCATCGTGACCAGCGTCGCGATGATGATCAGCGTCCACAGCGCCCACAGGCCCAGCATGGTGGCCTTGACATCGGGCAGCAGCCAGGCGGCGACGCCCAGCACCGCGATGCCCGCCGCGGCCACGATCGCCACCAGTCGCAGCCGTGTCGGGTACCGGTGGGTGAATCGCCGGGAGCGCTCGGCGACCTCGGCGCGGAATCCGTCGCCGTCGGTCAGCGCGTGGATGATCTCGGGAGTGCGGCGGCGGCCGGTGATCTGCACGTCCTCGCTGACCAGCAGGCGGCTCTCGGCCAGCCGGCGGTTGAACAGCAGCGCGAAGCTTCCCAGCCGGCGGCGCAGGAAGAGCCCCAGTCCGAAGGCCAGCAGCGCGTAGACCGACAGCGCGCCCATGAACCGCCACCAGTCGCCGCCGGAGAAGCCGCTGATGGTCTCGCGCAGCGCGTCGATGCCGTAGGTGAACGGCAGGAACGGGTACAGCCCGCGGAAGAAGTCCGGCATCATCTCGATCGGATACAGGCCCGAGGCGCCGGGGATCTGGAAGATCACCAGCAGGATGCACAGGCCCTTGCCCACGTAGCCGAAGCACACCGACAGGGCGTAGATGATGCTCAGGTAGACCAGGCCGATGAGCACGCTGGTGCCCACGAACGCGAAGGCGTTCGCGGTCTGCACGCCGATGACGATGTTCCCCACCGACACGACCACGGCCTGGAACACGGCGATGCAGGCGAACAGCAGCCAGCGGCCCAGGTACGCCTGGCGTACGGTGATGCCCTCGACTCCCTCGCTGTCGACCTCCAGCTTCATGATGACCACCAGCACGAAGGCGCCGATCCACAGCGACAGGTTCGTGAACAGCGCGGCCATCGCGGAGCCGTAGGCGGGGGTGGGGAAGAGCACGTTCTGGTGCACCTCGACGGGGGATGCCATGAAGTTCGCGATCTGTGCGGGATCGAGACCGCTGACGGTGCTGAGCTTCTTCCAGATATCGGCCGAGCTGAGCGCCGTGACATCGGTGCGCACGCCGTCGAGGCTCGTCTGCGCGCCGGCGAGGTTGCCGTCCAGCGCGCCCAGGGCCGTCTTCGTGCTCTCCAGCTGGGTGCCGAGACCGGCCAGCAGCTTCTGCGCCTGGGTGATCTGCGAGCGCTGGGCGTCGAGCGCCGCCGAGAATCCGTCAGCGCCGGCGGACAGCACAGACATGGCGCTGTTCAGTTCGGGCACGCTCTGGCTGAGCGCAGTGCGGATGGCGCTCGCCGAGGTCGCGGCCTGCTGGGTGGCGGCATCCACGGCGTCTGCCGACGAGGTGACCGAGTCGATGGTGGTCGACACGTCGGTGTTCAGCTGCTTCAGCTGGTCGAGCACCTTCTGGTCGGCGTCGTTGCGCTGCTGCAGCGCGTCGATGGAGGCGCGCAGCCTCTGCGCGGCATCCGATGCCTGGTCGGTGTTCTGCAGCACCTGCTGCAGCTGCGCCAGCGCGTCGCCGTTGGACTTCACCACGGCCGACAGGTCGTCGATGGCCGTGCCCACGGCGACGTTCGCCTGCTGCAGCCCCGCCGAGAGGGTCGCGACCGAACCGCTCATCTTCGCCGACGCGTCGGCGATCAGGGTCGCGCCGTCGACGTACGCGCTGGTGACGGAGTCGGTGACCAGCAGCAGCTCCTGCTGTGCCTCGGATGCCAGCGTCTGCGCCTGCTTCACGGCGCTCTGCACGTCGCGCAGCGTCTTGTCGACATCGCCGAGAGCAGCGGATGCCGTGGACAGGCGTCCCTGGGCATCCGTCAGCCCGGTCTGCAGCTCGGTGATGCGGGTGCGGGCGTCGCCGACCTTCGCGACGGCATCGTCGAGGGCCCCGACCGTGTTGTCGCGGGCGTCGCCGAGGCGGTCCTCGGCATCCGTTCCCGCCGTCTTCAGCTGCTGGCTGACGGCCTTCGAGACCGTCGACACGAAGGTGCTGTTGATCTGCTTGTCGAGCGTGGAGGCTCCGACATCCGTGATCTTCGGTGCGATCGCGTTGGCCTTCTCGTTGACGTAGTACTTCAGCTCGGGCTGGACGAACGTGCCGGTCGTGATGCTGAGGAAGTCGCTGCTGAAATCGGGCGGGATGACGATGGCGGCATACGCGTCGCCGCTGCGGACGGCATCCATCGCCTCTTTCTCGTCGAGGAACCGCCAGCCCAGCTGGTGATCCTTCTTCAGCTCGCCGACGAGTTCGCCGCCGACGTCGATATGTCCCGTCAGATCAGAAGTCGCACCGGTGTCCTGGTTGACGATGGCGACGGCGACGTGCTGCGTGTTGGAGTACGGGTCCCAGAACGCGACGATGTTGAACCACGCGTACAGCGACGGGGTGATGATGACGCCGATGATGATGATCCAGGCCTTGCTGACGCGCGCGAGTCGGCCGAGGTCGCGGCGGAGCACGGTCCATGCGTTCGGCATCGCGCCCCCTCCCGACCGGTCTGCGGTTTTCTGAGCATAGGATCTCACGCGATCGGCTCCGGGCCATCGGTGGTCGGAGGTGTGGACTCCGTCGCAGGCGGGACGGTGAGGTCGGGGTGCGCGGCCAGGAGGGCGTCGGTCTCCCGCCAGGACAGACCGGCGATGCTCAGCACCGTGCGTACTGCGACATTCGCGGCATCGGCGCCTGTGGCATCCGCTCGGGAGACGACGGCGCGCGCGATCTCCTCGATCAGGCGGGCGAGCACCGGAGTGGCCAGGTCGGTGCGGAACGCGCCGTCGTCCTGGCCGCGGCGCACGAGTCCGGCGACGGCCGCGCGCAGCGGCGCGAGGGCGGAGGCGGTGTGCTCGACATGGGCGTCGTCGAGGGCGAGCGCGGCGGCGACCTGCACGTGCGTGGCCTCCTGCCACAGGCGTGCTGCCAGCCGGGCCAGTGCGATGCGGGGGTCGGCGTCGGAGACCCCGGCGGCGATGGCGTTGAAGCGCTGCGCGCCGGCGGAGATCAGTTCTCGGATCAGCGCGTCGCGGTCGGCGAAGTGCCCGTACAGCGTGCGCCGGCTCAGGCCCGCGGCGCGCGCGATGACGTCGACGGAGGCGTGCGGGTCGGCGGCCAGCGCCGTGCGTGCGGCATCCAGGATGCCGGCGCGGTTGGCGCGCGCGTCGGCACGGGCAGGGCGGTTCATGACCTCAATGGTACGTAAGTTGCACATTGCTGTGCAACTTGGCTGGGGAGATTCCCAGCATCCGTACCGGCGACGACGAACCCCGACCCTTCGACAGGCTCAGGGACTGGGTTGCTGAGCCTGTCGAAGCATCGGGGCTTCGGAGGAGTGGGTGCGTCAGTCGGTGCCGGTGTCGAACGCGGCACCCTCGGATGCCGCATCGACGGCCTCCGCGAGCTCCTCGTCCACGGTCTCGGATGCCGAGATCTCGGCCGCTCCGCCGGCGGTGACCTTGCCGACCAGCTCGCCGGTGGCGCCCCCGACCAGGCCGAGGTGCGCGTACTGCTCCAGGCGCGAGCGCGAGTCGGCGATGTCGAGGTTGCGCATGGTCAGCTGGCCGATGCGGTCGACCGGGCCGAAGGCGGCATCTCCCACGCGCTCCATGGAGAGCTTCTCGGGCCCGTACGACAGGTTCGGCGAGACGGTGTCGAGGATGGTCCAGTCCTCGCCGCGGCGCAGGCGGATGGTGACGGTGCCGGAGATGGTCAGGCCCACCCAGCGCTGGATCGACTCGCGCAGCATGAGCGACTGCGGCTCCAGCCAGCGGCCCTCGTACATCAGGCGGCCCAGGCGGCGGCCCTGCTCGTGGTAGGTCGCGAGGGTGTCCTCGTTGAGGATGCCGTTGACCAGGCGCTCGTAGGCGATGAACAGCAGCGCCATGCCGGGGGCCTCGTAGATGCCGCGGGACTTCGCCTCGATGATGCGGTTCTCGATCTGGTCGCTCATGCCCAGGCCGTGCCGGCCGCCGATCGTGTTGGCCTCCATGACCAGCGCCACCGGGTCGGTGTACTCAGTGCCGTTCAGCGCCACCGGGCGCCCGCCCTCGAACGTGACCGTGACGTCCTCGGTCTCGATGGCGACAGACGGGTCCCAGAACTTCACGCCCATGATCGGGTCGACGGTCTCCAGCGACACGTTCAGGTGCTCGAGGGTCTTCGCCTCGTGCGTGGCACCCCAGATGTTGGCGTCCGTCGAGTACGCCTTCTCGGCGGAGTCGCGGTACGGGAATCCGCG
Source organism: uncultured Microbacterium sp. (assembly GCF_937927635.1). GTDB lineage: Bacteria > Actinomycetota > Actinomycetes > Actinomycetales > Microbacteriaceae > Microbacterium. The sequence continues at coordinate 299,418 of NZ_CALBRW010000016.1, read as the reverse complement.
TTCGACGAGCCACTCGCTCATCTCCTGCCGACCGCCGAGCTGGGTCACGAAGTCGGCGTCGAGCCACGGCTTGTAGATGCGCAGGCGCGGGTTGGCCAGCAGGCCGTAGCGGTAGAACCGCTCGATGTCGTTGCCCTTGTAGGTGGAGCCGTCGCCCCAGATGTTGACGTCGTCGTCCAGCATGGCGCGCACCAGCAGCGTGCCGGTGACGGCACGGCCCAGGGGAGTGGTGTTGAAGTAGGTGCGTCCGCCGGAGCGGATGTGGAACGCGCCGCATGACAAGGCGACGAAGCCCTCCTCGACCAGCGCCGTCTTCGCGTCGACCAGGCGCGAGGCCTCGGCGCCGTACTCCAGTGCCCGGCCGGGGATCGAGGCGATGTCGCTCTCGTCGTACTGCCCGAGGTCGCCGGTGTAGGTGAAGGGGATCGCACCCTTCTCGCGCATCCACGCGACGGCGACGGAGGTGTCAAGCCCTCCGGAGAAAGCGATGCCGACCTTTTCGCCGACGGGGAGGGACTGGAGCACCTTGGACATGCGCTCAAGTCTATCGGCGTGTCGCGGCGTGCCCTGGCGTGCGTCGACGCGGCAGAGGGGCTGGTCGCCGCTGCGGACCGGTGCTCAGGGAGCCGCCAGTTCGCCCTGAGGCGCGTCGGCCTCGATCATCGCCTTCAGGAAGCGGATCACGGTCTCGCGCTCGTGCGCATCGAGCGACGCGACTGCCGAGAATCGCCTCGCGTGCTGGCGGCCGATCGTGTCGTGCGCCGAGCGGCGCGTGGACTCCGTCACCCGCAGGCACATGGTGCGTCTGTCGCTCGGGTGCGGCACGCGGGTCACGTGCCCGCCGTCGACGAGGCGGTCGATGAGCTTCGTGGTGGACGCGCTGGAGATGCCCACCTCGCGGGCGATGTCCTTGGGGGTGACCAGGAGGCCCTGCTCCTGGGAGCGGATCATCATCCTTATCGCGCGCATGTCGCTGTCGTTGAGCTTCATGTAGCGCCTGGAGGCCTCCGACAGTGCCCGTGCAGCGGCCTGCCACCGTCGCATCCCCTCGAGCACGCGGAAGCAGGACTCGACGTCGTCCTGGGTCATGCCGGAGCGGTCGATCAGGTTCGAATCCTTGGAGAAGTACTGCATGGCGACCTTCCTGCGCTCGACGCTTCACGGCGCGTGCGTGAGTTCATCCTACCTGGTACGCTAGGCATACCTCTTTCTTGGCTAACGAAATCGGGTGGTGGTGACGTGGAGGAGATGGTCGTACTCGTGGACGAGCACGGCGCGCCGACCGGCGAGGCCCCGAAGCGGACCGTGCACGGCAGGTCGACACCTCGTCACCTCGCCTTCTCGTGTCACCTCATCGACCGCCGAGGGCGTCTGCTGGTGACCAGGCGGGCCCTGGCCAAGCGCACCTGGCCGGGCGTCTGGACGAATGCGCTGTGCGGGCATCCGATACCGGGTGAATCGATGGAGGATGCCGTGCGTCGTCGAGCCTGGTTCGAACTGGGAGTGGAGATCGCGGACATCACCTGCGTGCTGCCGGACTTCGGATACACGGCGCGCGATGCGTCCGGCATCCAGGAGAACGAGCACTGCCCGGTGTTCATCGCAGAGGTGACGAGCCCGTTGATCCCGCACCCCGACGAGGTGAGCGAGGTGGAATGGACGACGGTGGATGGCTTGACGGCGGCCGCCTCGGCCGCGCCGTGGGCTTTCAGTCCGTGGCTGGTAGGCCATCTGCCCGCGCTTGCCCCTCACCTGGCCGAAGCCGTGGCGAGGCGCCATGCGTGAGCAGGCCGTCGGCGTCCGCCCGGCGACTGACGTCTTCGAGATGAGGTTCAGTGAGATCGTCCGGCGCGGGTCTGAGCGTTCTCGGGGCTTCTCTGCCCAGTACACGCAGCTCTGGGAGTCGCTGGAGAGGATCGCGGCTGGCGGCAAGCGGATCCGCCCTCGCACCCTTTTGGGCGCCTATGCCGCCCTGGGCGGCACTGACCAGTCCACGGCCGTGGACGCGGCGTGCGCGATCGAGCTCCTGCATCTCGCGCTGGTGATCCACGACGATGTGATCGATCGCGACCTCGTCCGGCGCGGGGAGATGAACATCACCGGGCGCTTCGCGGCGGATGCCGTGGTGCGCGGCGCGTCTCCGGAAGCCGCGCGGGCATGGGGCGAGGCGTCGTCACTGTTGGCCGGGGACCTCATGCTCACGGCTGCTCATTCGCTTCTCGCACGCCTCGATGTGTCTCGTGAGCGTCGAGAGGCCATCCTCGACGTGTTCGATGACGCGGTTTTCGAGAGTGCGGCGGGAGAGCACGACGACGTCTGGCTGAGTCTGCACCTGGAGGGGTATTCGTCGCAGCAGGTGCTGGAGATGGTCGATCGCAAGACCGCGTCGTACTCCTTCGCCGCACCGCTGCTGATCGCCGGCATCCTCGCCGGCGCGCCGACAGACCTCATCGCCGAGCTGAGCGACATCGCCCGGCGCATAGGGGTCGTCTACCAGCTGCGCGACGACGTTCTCGGTCTCTTCGGCGACGAGCGGCAGACGGGAAAGTCGGCGCTGAGCGATCTGCGCGCCGGGAAGGAGACGCTGCTGATCGCCTGCGCCCGGTCGGATCCGGCCTGGAACGTGGTCAGCGCGCTCTTCGGTGATGCGGACCTCGGCGCAGCCGACGCTCAACTGCTGCGGAGCGTGATCGAGGAATCGGGCGCGGTCGTCTTCGTCGAGTCGGTGATCGCCGAGCGCTGCGACGAGGTGAACCGGCTGGTCGCAGCATCCGCCCTGCCGGAGGCCCTGCGCGAGCAGCTGCTCTCGCTGACCCGCGCCTGCGCCTCGAGGGCCTCATGAAAGGGCTGGACCTGTACACCGAGACGGCGAAGACGAGCGCGGGGGTCGTCATCCGCCGGTACTCCACCTCGTTCAGCTGGGCCAGTCGCCTGTTCGAGCGACCGGTGCGGGAGCACATCGCCCGCGTCTACGCCCTGGTGCGCCTGGCGGACGAGATCGTCGACGGCCCTGCCGAGGAGGCCGGTCTGGACGTGCGGATGCGAGAGAAGCTGCTCGACGAGCTGGAGGACGAGACGGAGCGCGCGCTGCGAATCGGGTTCAGCACGAACCTCGTGGTGCACGCGTTCGCCCTGACGGCGCGCGAGCACGGCTTCGGGATGGAGCTGTGCACGCCGTTCTTCGCGTCGATGAGGAGGGACCTCGACGAAGAGGTCTGGGATGCCGACGCGCTCGACGACTACATCTACGGCTCGGCGGAGGTCGTCGGACTCATGTGCCTCGCGGTGTTCGAATCACGCCGCTCACGGGGCGGCGCCCCCGCCCGCAGCGGCGATCAGGATCGCACCCTGCACGACGGGGCGCGCCGGCTGGGAGCGGCATTCCAGAAGGTCAACTTCTTGCGGGACTTCGCCGACGACCGCGGCGCGCTGGGCCGCACCTACTTCGCCGAGACCGCGGACGGGCTGACCGACGACGCGAAGGCTCGCATCGTCGCGTCGATCCGTGCCGACCTTCGCGCCGCAGACCAGGCGGTTCCGCTGCTCGACCGCGCGTGCCGCGCACCGGTCTGGGCGGCTCAGGCCCTGTTCCGCGAGCTCACCGATCGCATCGAGGCCACGCCCGCCGAGGTGCTGGCGACCACGCGCGTGCGCGTGCCCGATGCTGTCAAGGCGCGCATCCTGGTGCGCGCACTCGCCGTGAAGGCGATGCGATGAGCTCTTCCCGGGTGGTCGTCATCGGCGGGGGAGTGAGCGGCCTCGCGACCGCATGCCTGCTGGCCCGCGATGGGCACAGCGTCACCCTGCTCGAGCGCAGCGGTGAGCTCGGCGGCCGGGCGGGTGCGTGGGAGCAGGGCGGCTTCGCCTTCGACACAGGGCCGTCCTGGTACCTCATGCCGGAGGTGTTCGATCACTTCTACCGGATGATGGGCACCAGCACCGACGAGCAGCTCGATCTGGTGCCGCTCGAGCCCGGCTACCGGGTCTACGCCCAGACGCCGGGTCCGCGGCACGGCGTGCCGGCGGCGACGGATGTCGGTGCCGGCGCCGACCGGGTCGCGGCGCTGTTCGAGAGCCGTGAGCCCGGGTCGGGCGCCCGGGTGCGCCGCTACCTGGCATCCGCCAGCAGGACGTACCGCGCGGCGGTCTCGTCGTTCCTCTACAACCCGTTCTCGTCGTGGCGCAGCTTCACCTCGGCCTCGGTGCTGACGGCCGCTCCGGCCGTTCTGCCGCTGCTGGTCCGCTCGCTGTGGTCTTTCATCAGCCGCCGGTTCAGCGACCCGTTGCTGCGCAAGATCCTCGGCTATCCCGCCGTGTTCCTGGGCACGTCGCCGTTCGAGGCCCCGGCGCTCTACCACCTGATGAGCCACATGGATCTCGTCGACGGCGTGCAGTACCCGATGGGCGGGTTCCGCTCGTTCGTGTCGTCACTGGCCGAGCTGGCGCGAGCTGCGGGAGTGGAGATCCGCACCGGAAGCGACGTCGTGCGCATCGCCAGCGAGCACGGTCGCGTCAGCGCCGTGGAGTTCGTGCAGGACGGCCGGAGGCAGCGACTGGATGCCGACATCGTCGTCTCGGCGATCGATGAGCACCACACCGAGACCGTGCTGCTGGCCCCGGGCGACCGCTCCTACCGCCCGCGACGGTGGCGCAGGCAGGTCACGGGACCGAGCGCGGTGCTGGTGCTGCTCGGCATCCGCGGGGCGCTGCCCGAGCTGCCGCACCACACGCTGTTCTTCTCGGACGACTGGCGCGAGAACTTCGACGCGATCTTCGGCGCCTCCCCGCGCGTGCCTCAGCCGCCGTCGATCTACGTCTGCAAACCCAGCGCCACCGACGACGCGGTGGCCCCCGCCGACCACGAGAACGTCTTCGTGCTGGTGCCGCTGCCGCCCGACCCGAGCATCGGCCACGGCGGCATCGACCGCGCAGGCGACGAATGGGTCAACCGGATCGCGGATGCGGCGGTCGCGCAGATCGGGCGCTGGGCCGGGATCCCCGACCTCGACTCCAGGATCGTTGTGCGCCGCACGATCGGGCCCGCCGACTTCGAGTCCGACTTCAACACCTTCCGCGGCAGTGCTCTGGGGCCGGCGCACACGCTCAGGCAGAGCGCGTTCCTGCGCGGGGTCACGCGTTCACGAAAGGTGTCTGGGCTGTTCTACGCCGGCGCCACGTCGGTTCCCGGCGTGGGTCTGCCCATGTGCCTGATCAGCGCCGAGCTCGTGCTCAAGCACGTGCGAGGCGACCATTCGGCCGGACCGTCGGAGCTGCGATGAACCTCCTGTACGCGGGAGTGCTCGTGGTCAGCGGCGCCTGCCTGGTGCTGCTCGACGTGCGCTTCTCCCTGGTGCTGCGTCGCAGGCCCGTCGCGGCGGTCGTCGCGCTGGTCGTCGGGCTGGTGTTCTTCATCGGATGGGATGCCGCCGGCATCGCGCTCGGGGTGTTCCGGCATGTCGATTCGCGCTGGGCGAGCGGCATCCTGCTGGCCCCGGAGTTCCCGGTCGAGGAACTGATGTTCCTGCTGTTCCTCACCTACCTGACGCTGATCCTGCTGAGCGGATGGCGGCGCTGGCGCGAGAGCAGGGAGCGACGATGACCTATCTGCTGCTCTCGCTGCCCTTCGTCGCCGCCGGGCTCATCCTGTTCGGGATCGGTGCGGCGCACGCCCGGCGCCGGGACGACCTGCGCCGGTACCTGTCGGCGTGGGGAGTGAGCACGGCCGTCCTGCTGATTCTCACTGCCGTGTTCGACAACGTCATGATCGGCGCGGGCTTCTTCGACTATCGCGAAGACGGCATCTCGGGCATCCGCATCGCGCTGATGCCCGTCGAGGACCTGCTGTATCCGATCGCGGGGGCGCTGCTGCTCAGCGGAGCCTGGCAGCTGCTGGATGCTGCACGCGAACCGGGAGGACGCTCCGATGCCTGACCGCCGTTCCGCAGCGCGCACGTTGCTCGTCGCCTCCCGGCCGCTGAGCTGGATCAACACCGCGTTCCCGTTCGCCGCCGGCTACTTCCTCAGCACCGGGCGGATCGACGCTGCACTCGTGATCGGCACGGTGTTCTTCCTGGTGCCGTACAACCTCACGATGTACGGCGTGAACGACGTGTTCGACTACGAGTCCGACCTCGCCAACCCGCGCAAGGGAGGCGCCGAGGGGGCCAAGCTGCCTCTCGCCCTGCATCGCACCACCCTGTGGATCTCGGCGGTGCTCACGGCGATCTTCGTCGTGGCGCTGGTGATCCTCGGTGCGCAGCGCCCGCTGTCGTGGCTGGTGCTCGCGATCAGCGTGTTCGCCGTGCTCGCGTACTCGGTGCCGCGGCTGCGCTTCAAGGAGATCCCGGTGCTGGACTCGATCACCTCGAGCACGCACTTCGTCACCCCGGCGCTGTACGCCTTCGCGCTCGCCGGCACCACCATCACGCCGCCGCTGATCCTCACGATGGGCGCGTTCTTCTGCTGGGGCATGGCCAGCCACGCCTTCGGCGCCGTGCAGGACATCGTTCCCGACCGCGAGGCGGACATCGGATCCATCGCGACGGCGCTCGGCGCGGCACGCACGGTGCGCTTCGCGATCACACTGTGGGCGCTCGCCGGGGTGCTCATGCTGTTCGCGCCGTGGCCGGCGTCGCTGGCGTCACTTGCCGCCGTGCCGTACATCGCGATCGTCGCCCCCTTCGCCCGGGTGCACGACGCGCACTCCGCGTCGGCCAACCGGGCCTGGCGCCGGTTCCTCGCGATCAACTATGCAGTGGGGTTCGGTGTGACGATGCTGCTGATCCTGTGCAGGACGGAAGGGCTTTTCGCATGACCCGTGTTCTCGTCACCGGGGCCACCGGCTACATCGGCGGGCGGCTCGTGCCGCAACTACTGGACGCGGGACACGACGTGAGCGTCTTCGTCCGCTCGGCATGGAAGCTGCGGGACGTGCCCTGGCGCAGCCGCGTGAAGGTGTTCTCCGGCGACCTGGCCGACCAGATCGCCGCCCGGCGCGCCATGACCGGAATCGAGGTCGCCTTCCACCTGGTGCACTCCATGAGCTCCGGTCGCGGGTTCCGCGCGCTGGAGAGGGAGGGCGCGAGGACCTTCGCGGATGCCGCCGCGGCATCCGGCGTGCGGCGCGTGGTGTACCTGGGCGGTCTGCATCCCCGCGGTGACCGCCTGTCCGAACACCTCGCCTCGCGGGCGGAGGTGGGCCGGGTGCTGCTGGACGCACCCGTCCCCGCCATCGTCTTCCAGGCCGGCATCGTGATCGGCTCGGGCTCGGCGTCGTTCGAGATGATCCGGCACCTGACCGAGGTGCTGCCGTACATGCCCGCCCCGCGCTGGGTGCGCAACCGCGTGCAGCCGATCGCCGTCCGCGACGTTCTGCGCTACCTCGTGCTCTCGGTCGGTGCGCCGGGCGAGCTGAACCGCACGTTCGACATCGGCGGACCCGACATTCTGCGGTACGGCCAGATGATGAACGGCTACGCCGTGGAAGCGGGCCTGCCCCAGCGGCATATCGCCGCGCTTCCCGTGCTGACGCCGTGGCTGGCGTCTCAGTGGGTCAGCCTGGTCAGCCCCATCCCTCGGCAGATCGCGGTGCCGATCATCGCCTCGCTGCAGAACGATTGCGTCATGAACGAGCACGACATCGACCGCGTCATCCCACCCCCGGCCGAGGGACTGCTGCCGTATCGCACCGCCGTGCGCCTCGCGCTCCGGCGCGAGGCCGACGGGGAGGTGGAGACCAGCTGGCAGAGCGCCACTGTTCCCGGTGCGCCGAGTGATCCGCTGCCGAGCGATCCGGATTGGGCCGGTCACACGGTCTTCACCGATGTCCGCGAGCGCAGGAGTGCCACGGCGCCCGAGGCGATCTGGCGCGTGATCGAGGCGATCGGAGGCGAGCAGGGCTGGCATTCGTTCCCGCTGGCGTGGGCGGCCCGCGGCTGGATCGACAGGCTCGTCGGCGGAGTGGGGATGCGCCGTGGCCGCCGGCATCCGTCACGGGTGAACAGCGGCGACGTGATCGATGTGTGGCGGGTCGAGTCCGTGGAACGGGGGCGGATGCTGCGCCTGCGCGCCGAGATGCGGATGCCCGGCCGCGGCTGGCTGGAGATGAGCGTCGAACCGGATGCCGACGGCAGCGTCTACCGCCAGCGGGCCGTCTACTTCCCCAGAGGGCTCAGCGGCCGGCTCTACTGGCTGGTGCTGCTGCCGTTCCACGGCATCATCTTCAACGGCATGGCGCGCAGCATCCTGCACGAGGCGGAGGCCGGCGTCGGGGACTCCGCGCAGGCGAAGGGCGTCAGCCTCGGCTGACGTCCGCGAAGCGCTCGCGGAGCGGATGCCGGGGCCCGAGGCCCGCCAGGGCGACCGCGCCGTCCAGGCCGGAGCCCTGCGGGCTCACGAATCGGGCATCCGGCGCCTCCGAGCGCACGGCGTCGGCGAAGGCGGTGCGGATCAGGTCCGACCCGAACACCCCGCCGATGGCGGCGACGGCGGCGTCGGCCGGGGCCTCGGTCACGCGCAGGGCGGTCAGGGCCGCCAGGGCCAGCTCTCCGGCAGCCTCACGGCAGATGCGCTCGGCCACCTCGTCGCCGGTGGCGGCGAGCAGAGCCGTCGGGGCGGCGAAGGATGCCACGATGCGGACGCGATCCTCGGATGCCTGCAGCGCGATGTACGCCGAGGACAGGTCCGCCCAGCGCTCCTGCGCCACGGCGGTGAGCGAGGTGGCGGGACCACGGCCGTCGTGCGCGCGCATCACGGCATCCAGCGCCGCGCGTCCGATCCAGTAGCCGCTGCCGGCGTCGCCCATGATGTAGCCCCAGCCGTCCACGCGCGTGGAGTGCTCGGGACCCACGCCGAGGGTGACCACTCCGGTGCCGGCCGCGACCACGGCGCCGTACTGATCGCCCAGCGCACCGAGGAACGAGGTGACCGAGTCGTGCGTGACGACGACGCGCTGCACGCCGGCCAGCGTCGGATGCTGCAGCAGCGCGCGCGCCTCTTCATCGGCATCCGTCAGTCCTGAGACGCCGAACGTGACGGTGTGCGGGGTCGTGCCGGAATCCCGGGAGACGGCTTCGACGACGTGGGTGAGCTGACCGAGCAGCGGCCGATCGGTGAGCACGCCGGAGAACAGGGCGTCGCGCACGCCGTCGGGGCGGACCAGTCGCGTCTTGATGCCGGTCTGCCCGGCGTCGATCGCGAGCAGCGTGCGGTGCTGTGCCTCGGACACGTCCATCCCTTCTCGAGACCGATGATCGACCCCGTGCCAGCGTAGGCCACAGGTAGGGCGTTGTGCGGAGGCGAGAATGGAAGCACCATCGAGGAGAAGGACGCAGGATGACCCAGGCACCACAGGAGGAGGTCGGAGCGTTCCGGCCGCGCTATCGAGGACTCGTGCACGAGGTCGCCGAGACGGTCGCGATGCCGCACACGTACACCCTGCTGATCTGGGCGACGACCATGGTCACCGTCGCGCACCGCGGACTGCCGGATCTCCTCTCGATCTTCTGCCTGCTCGTCGGGGCGTGCGCGGCCTACATCGGCGTCGGCCGGATCGGGCATCGGATCCACGACGCCCGCCCCGCCGTGCACCGGCGCGCGATCACGCATCCGTATCTCGTCGCCTGCGGCAACCTCGCCACCCTCGCCGCCGCCACCGGGGCATGCGCAGCGGTCTCGCTCATCCCCGTCGCCCACCTCGCGTGGTTGGCGGTCGGCGCCACCGGCACCAGCGTCTTCCTGCTGGGCATCGCCCTGCAGGCCGTCGTGCAGCGGCGCATCCGCCGGGGCTGATCGAGGCGCCTCCGCTCAGTACCCCGGATACCCCTTGAGCTCGTCCTGATAGGCGGCCCTGTCCTTCGCGGGCAGCACCTGGCGGGCGAACACCATCAGCTGGATGCCCTCCAGCGGCTCCCCGGTCTGCTTCTGCAGGGCCTCGCGCTCGGTGCGGAACTCGCCGGTGGGGTCCTTCGACAGGTCGTTGGCGTACGCGTAGAACCGCAACGGGTCGGGGTACGTGTCGCTGTAGTACTCCCAGGTGTGCTGGCGCGCGGGGTCGGCGGAGCCGTACAGCTTGGCCAGCATGTCGTCGGAGATTCCGGTTCCCGCCTCGTTGAGCGCGTACAGCTGGGACATGCCCTTCTCGGCCAGCACCTGGTCGATCGTGCTCATGATCTCGCTCTTGCGCCGGTTGTCCTGCACGGGCTGCACGCTCGACCACACCGTGGAGGTGTACCTCTTCAGCATCGACTCGCCGCCGTAGCCGTTGCGCTCGGGGCTCACATCGACGGCGCCGGTCTGCACCCACGTGAGGCCGTACACGCTGCTGAGCCGCTCCCGGATGGCTGCCATCAGCTCGTCCCCCTGGGACTGCACATCCTCCAGCGACGGCTGGCTGAGCACGTCGTCGTTCGAGACGCCCTTGATGCCGGGATACCCGGCCTCGTGCGTCTGCTTGGTGGTCTTCGTGCCGCTGTACGCGTGCGTGGCGGCCGAGCGCAGCGCGCCCATCGCCCCGACGGTCGCGACGTTGAACACCAGCGTCACCGCGAGGGCAACGGCCCCCAGCATCCGCCCTCGCCTCGTCAGGAGCGCGGCGATGATCGCGCCGAGCACGACGAACTGCACGACGATCATCGAGGTGCCGTACAGGGCGTCCGTGCCGCCGGCGCCCATCATCAGCAGCATCACCAGCACGAACAGCACCGTGCCGATCAGCGCGACGAGCCCCAGCACGGTGACGTGCTTCGTCTCCGCGGCGGGAGCGGCGGTGTAGGTGACATCGCCGGATGCCTGCGCCAGGCCCGCCGCGGCGTCCAGGCCCTCCTGGGTGCGCCTGGCGCCGCGATAGCCGCCGGGCGGCGGCAGGGGAGGCGCTCCCTCGGAGCCGCCGACGTACGTGCTGCGCTGATGCTCTACCACGGCTTGTCCGTTCCACCGCCGGAGCCGTTCTGGTCGCCCCTGCCCTGATCCTCGCGGTCCTGCGCGCCCTGATCCAGCTTCTTCTGGATGTCGTCGAGGTCGCCCTGCTTGGGCTGGTCCTGCTGCTGGTCGCTCTGATCCGGCTGCCGGCTCTGATCCGGGTTCTGCTGGCTCTGCTGCTGCTTCTCCTGCTGCCGCTGCCTGTTCTGATCCACGGTGTCGCCCATGTCACGGCTCTGGTCCGGAGACTGGTTCTGCGCGTCGTCGCTGCTGCACTCCTTCGGCGTCTCCACCGTCACCTGCAGCGCCTCGCCGTAGAACTGCGCGGCCTTCGCCGCGTCGCCGGAGGCCTGCGCGGCATCTCCCTGTCGTTCGATCACCAGCGACAGGTTGATGCGCACGTAGCAGACGTCCAGACCGGATGCCAGGGGCAGCGCGCGCTCGAGCTCCTTCCGCGCCTCGGGCAGCTTCTCCTGTCCCGCCAGCGCCGTGCCGATGTCGTACGGCGCCTTGAACTGCTCGAACCAGTTCAGGACGTCCAGGTTGCGGGCGGCGGCCTCCGACTCGGCGTACCCGCCGGCCACGTACGAGCTGATCGACTGATGCGCGAACGCGTACATGCTCAGCAGCTTGCCTGCGAACAGCAGCGCCGCCAGCGTCAGCGGCAGCAGTCCGATCGTGATCCATCGCCGGATGCTGCGCCTGCGGCGGTTCGCCGCGAGCAGGGCCGCAGCGGCGTCGGCGGGCGTGGGGTTCGAGGCGGGAGACGCTGCGGGAGACGTCATCGTGTCGGTCATCGGTCGCCTCCGTTCTGCGCGGGCTTCTCGGCCAGCCCGCGCAGGCGCACGATCTGCATCGCGGCCCGCGCGACCTCGACGGACACCAGCACGATCAGCACGAGGGCGGCGATCCAGTACAGCTCGATCACGTTCCCGACCTCGCCGGATGCCGTGTAGTCAGTCGTGGTCGTGGGGGCCTCGGGCAGCGTGATCTCGGCGGATGCGGTGCGGTGCTGGTAGGTCACGCCCAGCTGCTCGGCGATCTGCTGCAGGTTGCCCTGGTCGATCACCGAGGTGGCGTCCTTCCCCTGGTACTGGATGTACCCGCCGTCGCCGCTGGTGCGTCCGGTGGTCTTCTTCATCGGGCCGCCCTCGGCGGTGCCGTAGCCCAGCACCGCGCCGCCGTCGACGTACTTCGCGCTGCTGGCGAACGACTCCGGCCGGGTGTCGGACGTCTGCTCGCCGTCGCCCAGGTAGAACACCATCCGGCTGCGATCCGGCGACGACTTCGCTGCGGCGGAGAGGGTGTCGGCCAGCATCCGATTCGCCACGCTGATCGAGGAACCGCGGGACTGATCGGTGATCTCGGGCAGCATCACGTCGATCGAGGACATCAGCGCCGTGGCATCCGTCGTCAGCGGCAGGCGCAGCTGCGCCGTCGCATCGAAGCTGATCAGCGAGAAGCGCGCGCCGGGGTACTCGTCCACGATGGACTGCACGTCGGCCCGCACGCCGTTCAGCCGCGGCTGGTCGCCATTCCAGTCCTCGGCGATGATGCTGGCGGTGGTGTCGACGACGATCACCACATCGGTGTCGGTCGCGAGGGTCTGCGAAGTGCCGCCGGGGATGCCGGGGCGCAGCAGCATGACGAACACCACCACCAGCATGCCCAGGCGCAGCGCCCACAGCGACCGGGGTCGCGGCCCCTTGATCAGGGCGCGCACGACGAAGACCGCCGGCACCGCGCACAGCAGCGCGAGGAGCACGGGATGGATGACGGGCTGGAGGATCACAGGCGCACCCTCCACAGCAGGGTGAGGAACCCGAGTATCGCGACCAGCATGAGGGCGATGGCGAGGTTCGGGCTGTCCACGCGGATCACCTGGGCCTGCCCCTTCAGCGCCGTCGCCTCCTGCTGCTGGATCCGGGTGATGATGTCGCTCACGGTGGTGGTGTCGCGCAGCGCGTACGACTGGCCGCCGGTCAGGGCGGCGGCGTCCTCCAGCTGCTTGCTGACCTTCGCATCCTTGCCCTGCACGGGATTCAGGGCGAACACGCGCACCTTCTGGGAGCTGGCGTACTGCGCGGCCTCCTCGATGGTGAGGATCGAGGCTCCGGCGACCTCGTTGTCGGTGGCGAGGATCACCGAGCGGCTGCGCTCGTCCTCGGCGTGGTCGAAGCGCATGGTGCAGGCGGCCAGCCCGTCGCCGATCAGCGAGGCTCCGGGGCCGTTGAGGGTCCCCACCCAGTGCTCGGGGGTCTCGTCGCGGTAGTCGAAGCTGGAGCGCAGCTGCTGCAGCTGCGTCTTCACGAACGGGTAGTCGTCGGTGAGCGGGAACACCTGCACGGGGGAGCTGTTGAAGATCGTCAGCCCGATGCGCTCGCCCTTGAAGCCCTTCAGCAGTTCCTCGAACACCCGCAGCACCTCGACATCGACATCGGACATCGAACCGGACACGTCCAGGCACAGCATGATGTCGCGGCTGGTGTTCACAGGCTGCACAGTCTTCGGAGACATCGGTCGCGCGGCCACCACGCCGCCCAGCAGCACCGCGACGGCTCCCACGACGAGGATGCCGGAGAGCAGGCTCATCCGGCGGCGGATGGCGGAGCGGAACGACGGCAGGGTGCGCAGCCGCTCGGCGCGCGAGACCAGCACGCCGGGTGCCGCGTCGGCCCTTGCCCTGCCACGCAGTCCCAGCAGGATGCCGACGACGACCGCCACGATCAGCACGCCGAGCGCGACCAGGACCAGCCACCAGGTGTTCAGTGCCATGTGTTCACCACCCGCCGGGCGGCCTCGGCGCCGTAGACCGGATCGATGGCGGGCCCGCGCTGGAAGATGCTCGGGTAGTAGTGCCGGCGGATCGCGTCGATGAGGGCGGGATCCACGCCCCGGGCGACCAGGTCGTCCAGGGCCAGCACGGGCGCCTCGAGCCCGGAGTACTCGTTCACGAACTCGCGCACGAGCCTGGAGAGCTCGAGGTTCGCCTGCTTCGGGTTCATGGTTCGCGAACGGTAGGCGTCCTCGATGCGCTGGATGCCGGTCAGGTACTCGCCGCGCAGCTGCGTGAGCACGTCTGCCGTCGGCGGCGTGTAGACGGGGGCGCCGTGCAGCGTGATGCTGCGCTTCGGACGGGTGAGCAGGAACAGCATCCAGAACGCGAGCCCGATCAGCAGCAGGATGCCGATGGCCAGCAGCATCCACATCCAGCCGTACTGCACGGGAGGGTACAGGTCGTCAGAGGCGGGCATGCGACCTCCGGTCCAGCATCGACAGCAGCGTCGGCACCGCGGCATCCTGCCCCGAGAAATCGGCATGCGTGATCTCGTGCCGGCGCAGCACCTCGTCGCGGTGCGCGGTGGCCGCGGCCTCGAGCGCCGCCAGCTCCGCCATCACCTCGGTGTCGCCATGCACGAAATCGGGGATGCCCCAGCCGGTGTCCACGTCACGGCGGTGCTGCAGACCCGCGGCCTCGGGGTTCACCGGGTCGACGAGCCGGTCGAACATGCCCACCCGCCTGCCGCCGTCGGTGACGAGCTCGGCATCCCGCAGCGTCAGCCACAGCACGTCGTGCTGCACCTTCAGCCGTCGCAGCAGCCGGTCGGTGTCGTCGGTCAGCGGGGCCTCGTCGGTGACGATGACGACGATGGAGCGGCGCGAGATGTTGCGGGCGGTGTACCTCAGCAGCGCATCCCGGTCGCTGGGCGCGGCGCTGGCGTCGATCGCGTCGCGCACGGTGCGCAGTGCGTGCTCCAGGGCGCCCTCGGTGCCGCCGGGCGGCAGGCGGCGCACGCGGTCGGCGTCGCCGTAGATCATCGCGAAGTCGTCGCCGTGCCGCACGGTGAGGAAGCCCAGCGCACCCGTCAGCAGCACCACCAGGTCGCGCTTGGGGCGCTCGTCCTCGGCGAGGGCCTGCATGCCGCGGCCCGTGTCCACCAGGAACAGCACGGTGTGCATGCGGGTGGCCTTGGTGCGCTTGATGAGCGGCTCGCCGTGCTTGGCGGTGGCGCGCCAGTCGATGTCGCGCACCTGATCGCCGAACTCGTACAGCCGCAGATCCTCGAAGTCCAGGCTGCGCCCGCGCAGCAGCGATGCGTAAGCGCCATCGAGCGCGTGCATCGACTTCTGCGATGAGCGGATGAAGAGCTTAGCTCTAACCTGGGTGATCAGACTTGCCAACGGTTGGGTCCCTGAGCTCGTCGGAGGGTTACGGGGTCGGCACCGACGCGAAGATCTGGTCGATGATCTCCTCGCTGCGCACGCCTTCGGCATCCGCCTCGAAGGTCAGCAGAACGCGGTGGCGCAGCACCAGGTGGCGCAGGGCGCGGATGTCCTCCGGCAGCACGTGCGTGCGGCCGTTCAGCAGTGCCAGCGCGCGGGACGCCTGCAGGAACGCGATGCTCGCGCGGGGGCTGGCGCCGTACTTGATGAACCGAGCGCGCTCCTCGCCGATGTACGGCGCGGGGTTCCGGGTGACGTACGCCAGCTGCACGATGTAGTTGCGGATGGCGGGGTCGATGTACACCCGCGAGGCGATGTCCTGCAGGTCCTGCACATCCTCCAGCGAGATGACGCCGGGCACGTGACGGTCGGGGTCCAGCACGCCCGAGTCGATGCGCCCGAGGATCTCGAACTCCTCGGCGGGGCTCGGGTACTCCACGATCTCCTTGAGCAGGAAGCGGTCCATCTGCGCCTCGGGCAGCTCGTAGGTGCCCTCCTGCTCGATGGGGTTCTGCGTGGCGATCACCAGGAACGGCTTGGGCAGCGGGTGCACCTCGCCGCCGATCGTGGTCTGCCGCTCCTGCATGGCCTCGAGCATGGCCGACTGCGTCTTGGCGCTGGAGCGGTTGATCTCGTCCAGCAGCACGAAGTTGGCGTGCACGGGACCGAGCACGGTGCGGAAGGTGCCGGTGGCGGCGTCGTAGATCTGGCTGCCGGTGATGTCGCTGGGCAGCAGGTCGGGCGTGCACTGGATGCGCTTGAAGCTGGCCTTCACCGTGTCGGCCAGGGTGCTCGCGGCGGTGGTCTTCGCGAGGCCCGGCACGGACTCCAGCAGGATGTGGCCGCCGGCGATGAGCGCGATCAGCAGGCTCGAGCGCAGGCTGTCCTGGCCCACCATCTTGGTGGAGTACGAGTCGGAGATGACGGTCAGGATGCGCTGCGCGCGGGCGAGGTCATCGGGGGAGGCGTTGCGAGCGGATGCCGTCGGCTGCGCGCGCTGAGGTGCTGTCGGCGCGGGTGGCGGCGCAGGCGCGGATGGAACGGATCCAGCAGCCGGGAACTCGGTCATGTCTCATCTCCTCGAGCATTTCGGGGACGGTCGACGACCAGGCATCCCCCCGATACAGGGTAGACGGCGCTGCTGGGACGAGATCAGCGATCTCAGGCATTGTCCGGGGCCGACTGAGCGTGGCCCCGACCATCGGGCGTCCAGAGGCTCGATCGCCATCGGCGCGAGCCCGTCGGGTCAGTGTCCGATGACGCCCTGAAGGTCGACGGCGACTTGGATGGCGGGGATGGTCTCGCGCTTGTGGAGGTTCTCGACCTTCGCCGCCCCGCCCATGGACAGCAGCGGGACGAAGATGAACGACTGGTCGTAGGGCAGCTCGCCGTGCGCGGCCACTGCCTTCGGGAAGATGTCCCACTTCAACGTGCGTGACAGGTGGGCTGCACCGCCGACTCGAGTCAGCGTGAGGAATGTCTTCAGCGATCCCAGTCCGACGGTGTCTCCGAGTCGGTACATGATGCCGATGACGCCAGGGTGGCTGGGTTCCCAGGTGATGAGGTCTCCGAGGCCGGTGACCATGATCGGGATGGCGATGCCGTCGCCCTGGGTCTTGCCGATGCAGTCCCCGACCTCGGCTTCGTAGAGCTTGGGGTCGATGATCCGCAGGAATCCTTCGGCGAAGGTCCCGTATCCGTAGTTCTCCCAGACCTCGATCAGCTCGTCCGGGACACGCCCCCGGTACTCCTCGACGATCTCCGCCGGAACCGGCGCATGCGGGACGAAATCAGCAATCTCCACCATGGGGTCAAACCTATCTGAAGACGACATTGATGAACGTGCTGCTGAGATCGACACCGGGGTTGTCCTCGATGAACGTGATCACGGCCCTGTCGATGTCGCTCACACGGCTCTTCCACTGCGAACCCAACGACGAGTTGACGCGGGTGTCGCCGACACCGGAGATGTCCGTGCCGTCGCCGCCGGCGATTCCGTCCAGACGGTGGGTCGCGGCCTGAGTCTTCATCCACTTCGCCGTTTCCTCGGACGCCTTGTCATAGTCTCCACCGTGCTTCTCCAGCAGTTCGGCGAGCTTGTTCTGTTCCGCGATGTCGCGTGCGTCCCGCTGGGCTTTCAACGAGTCCGGCGTGCGACCGTTGTCCAGATACTCGACGCGGTTCTTGAGCCATTCGGACAGCGGCCTCTTCTGCAGCGTGTCCATCTGCTCGGTGTACTGGCGGTTGTACTCGGTGGAGTCGTGGTTCTTGTTCTTCTTGAACTTCTTCAGGCTGACGTCGACCTTGTCGTCGTACTTGTCCTTGTCCTTGACCTGCCGCATGACGTCGTCGAAGTGCCCGTCGAGGTTGTCCAGAAGCTGGCGCAGCCTGAGATGCAGATCACCGGCTGCCTTGACGCCTGCCTGTCTCAGTTCGCGGATGACCGGTTTGACGGTGCTCATCAGTCGCCTCCGAAGTTCAGGGCGGAGAACTCGGCGAAGAACGTGGAGGTCAGGGACTGGATGTCGGCGCCGTGGATCTGCATGGCTGTACGGGCATCCTCCAACGCCTCCAGATCGGCGTAGAACTCATCCGAGTCCCCGGCGGTGGCCTCGACCATCGGGGCGTCCAGGATCGCGTCGATCACCGCGGGCAGCTGCTCCGCCAACGGCTCGATCGCCATCGGCGCCAACTGGTTCAACAACTGCTCGACCACGATGTCCACCGCCGCGTTCAGCAGCTTCTTCTTCGCGATCAGCAGCAACGGGGCACCCCCGGCCGTGAACGGGTTCGTCAGCATCGGGATCAGCATCGCCAGCGTCGTGGTCACATCCGCGATCACCTTCACCTTCAACCCCAGAATCGCCCCCGCGCCGAGGCCCATCGCCGTCGCAGCGGGCGGCATGATGTCGATCAGCTTCTGCAGGTTCTGCGACCGGTTCGTGTTCCACGCCGACAACGTCGCCGGGCCCGCCTGCCCCCGCATCGCCGCACTGATGTCACCGTTCATCTTCCGATCGACGGACTGGATCACCCCCTCCAGATCGTTACCGAAATCACGCACCAGCGTCGCACCCTTACGGACCTCATCCTCATCGATGTCAGGCCACTCGAAACCCAGCTTCTCCATCACCCAGACAAGCTCATTCGGCAACATCATCCCCACGGCACACCTCCGCCACGACCCTAAACGAAGCGTCCCGCCGCCCGCGATGGGGAGAACTGCCCATGCCACCGGAGTGACCCACGCGCTCGGAGGGCGCGTCGTGGGCGGTGCCCGACCACGACCGCGGACGCTGACCTCATGACATCCGGTGGAACTGGGTGCGGCCGCACCGCTGGTGAGTCAGGCGGAGACGGATGCTGCGCGTCTGCGCGCGATCCAGACCACGCCGGTGCCGATCGCGATGATCGCCGCGGCGATCCCGACGATGTAGCCGGCCACGCCCAGGTAGCCGCCCGGCGTGATGTGCGGGTTCAGGAACGGGTACGGGTACCAGTGGTGGTCGCCCGTGGCCGGGGCGATGATCAGGTTCGCGCGCACCAGCGTGTAGACCGCCCACAGGATCGGGAACGCGGCGATGGTGCCCAGCGTGCCCCACGACAGCGCCCGGCGCTTCGGCGCGAACAGCACATCGATCAGCAGGAACAGCGGGATGACGACGTGCAGCACCTCGTTCGACCACGGCACCGTCGAGCCCTGCGGCAGCTCGATGCCGCGCAGCAGCAGGTTGTAGACGATGCCGGTCACGATCATGTACGTCGCCACACAGGCGATGAGCACGGCCAGCCAGCGCGGCTCGCGCACAGCATCCCGCCCCGCCGTCCACGCCCAGACCGCCGCGACCGCCAGCATCGCGGCCGCCCCCAGGTTGGAGAGGATCGTGAAGAAGCTGAAGAAGTTCGTCCCCACGGTCAGCAGGTGCGAGCCGTACGCCGTGGTGGCCTCCGTGGCGTTCGTCAGCGTCCGCACCAGCTGCGCGATGATCGCCGCGGAACCCAGCAGGGATGCGGCGATGCGGGCGTAGGGCCACCAGGTCGTCATCCGCTCACTGTAGCGATCGGATGCCCTGGAAACCCGCTCCGGTAGGATGGACACGCCCGTTCGGGCCAGCTCATCTGCCGGTGCAAACCCGGCGAACAGCGTGCAGTACCAGGGGGTACACCCATGCCAGGAATCGTGATCGTCGGCGTCCAGTGGGGCGACGAGGGCAAGGGCAAGGCGACAGACCTGCTCGGCGAGCGCACCGACTGGGTGGTGAAGTTCAACGGCGGCAACAACGCCGGGCACACCGTCGTCGTCGGCGACGAGAAGTACGCTCTGCACCTGCTGCCCTCCGGCATCCTGACCCCGGGCGTCACCCCGGTGATCGGCAACGGCGTGGTCATCGACCTGGAGGTGCTCTTCAGCGAGCTGGAGGCGCTGTCCGCGCGCGGCGTGGACGTCTCGCGGCTGAAGGTCAGCGCCAACGCGCACCTGATCACGCAGTACCACCGCACGCTTGACAAGGTCACCGAGCGGTTCCTCGGCAAGCGCAACATCGGCACCACCGGCCGCGGCATCGGCCCGGCCTACGCCGACAAGATCAACCGCGTGGGCCTGCGCGTGCAGGATCTGTTCGACGAGAACATCCTGCGGCAGAAGGTCGAGGGCGCGCTCGACCAGAAGAACCACCTGCTGGTGAAGGTCTTCAACCGCCGCGCCATCACCTGCGACGAGATCGTCGACGAGCTGCTCTCCTACGCAGAGCGGCTGCGGCCGATGGTCGCCGACACCGGCCACCTGGTGGCCGAGGCCCTGAAGCGCGGCGAGGTGGTCGTGTTCGAGGGCGGCCAGGCCACCATGCTCGACGTCGACCACGGCACCTACCCGTTCGTGACCTCGTCATCGGCCACCGCTGGGGGCGCCTCCACCGGCTCGGGCGTCGGCCCGGGCTCCCTGAACCGCATCGTCGGCATCGTGAAGGCGTACACCACGCGCGTGGGATCGGGGCCGTTCCCGACCGAGCTCAACGACGAGATGGGCGAGTGGCTGCGCAAGACCGGTTTCGAGTACGGCACCACCACCGGCCGCCTGCGCCGCACCGGCTGGTACGACGCCCCGATCACCCGTTACGCCACGCGGGTGAACGGCATCACCGACCTGGTGCTCACCAAGCTCGACGTGCTGACCGGACTGGAGCGGATCCCGGTGTGCGTGGCCTACGACGTCGACGGCGTGCGCTTCGACGACGTGCCGGTCAACCAGACCGACTTCCACCACGCCAAGCCCATCTACCAGGAGTTCCCCGGCTGGACCGAGGACATCTCCTCGGCTCGCAGCTTCGAGGACCTGCCGCAGAACGCGCAGGACTACGTGCTGGCGCTGGAGCAGATGAGCAACACGCGCATCTCGGTGATCGGCGTCGGCCCGGAGCGCGAGCAGGTCGTCGTGCGCCACGACCTGCTGGACTGACCCGCACACTTTCACCCCTTCTTGACAGTCGAGAGCACGGGACCTCGCCGAGAGCACGGGTTCTTCGCGCGAACAGGCCGTGCGCTCGGCGAGATGTCGTGCACTCGACGAACTGCAGAGAGGAACGAGCATGACGCGGTTCTGGGTCGGGGGCTACGGCTCCGACATGGAGGGGGATGCCGAGGGCATCGGCTTCCTCGCCGTGGACGAGGGTCGCGGGGCCTCGACGCTCGCCTACCGGGGCGTGGCGGCGCGAGTCGCCTCGCCATCGTGGCTGGCGCAGCATCCGAGGCTCGACGTGGTCTACGCGGCACTGGAGGGCGCCGCCCAGGTGCAGGCGTTCGCGCGCTCGGGCGAGGCGACGCTGCGGCCGCTCGGTCCCGCTCTGCCCGCGGGCGAGGCCGTCTGCCACGTCGCGGTGTCCCCGGACGGACGGATGCTCATCGCCAGCTGCTACGGCGACGGCCGGGTCATCCGGTACGGGATCTCCGCCGACGGCTCGCTGACCGCCCCGGTGCCCGACAAGGCGGCGGCGCTGCGCGCGGCGCTGTTCGGGGAGCCGGCTGCCGAAACTGGACGCTGCATTCCGGGGGCCGACACGCCAGATGTCGGACCGATTCGCGGGAAACGTCCGTCACCTGGCGTGTCGGCCCCCGATGTGGAACCGGCGCGGGACCCGTACCCGACGCCCGCCGGCGAGCAGCCTCGGGTCTCGCACGCGCACTCGGCCGTGTTCCTCTCCGACGGGCGCGTCGCGACCACCGACCTGGGCTTCGACCTGGTGCGGATCTGGCGTCCGTCCGGCACCGGCCTCACGATCGACCACGAGGTCGTGCTGCCGCGTGGCACGGGTCCTCGGCACATGGTCATGCACCCCAGCGGGCACCTGCACGTGGTGACCGAATACTCCTGCGAGGTCTTCACCCTGGCATCCGCCCCCGACGGCACCTGGGGACTGGCATCCGCGACCACCGTCGCACCCGTCGCGCAGGTGGGCTTCGACTTCCCCGCCGAGCTGGCTGTCTCGCGCGACGGGCACACGCTGTACACCGCGCTGCGCGGCAGCAACACGATCTCGGCGCTGCGCGTGCGCGGTGCGGGCGAGGTCGTCGAGCCGCTGGCGCTCGCCGACTCGGGCGTGGACTGGCCGCGCCACCACCTCGTGCACGAGGGTGTGCTGCTGGTCGCCGGACAGCGATCCAGCACCATCAGCGCCCTCGATCTCGACGAGCGCACCGGCGCCCCGCGCGACGTGCGCCACACCACCTCGGCCCCCGCGCCGACGGTGATCCTGCCGGTGAGCTGAGCCCGGCGCGGCTCCGGCACGGCCGCGACTCGTTCACAACTCCGGAGATCCGGGCCCTACAGGCTGGTTTCCGCGCGTTCAGGGGCCGGCGACGGGAAGTACTCCGGAGTTGTGAACACATATGGGCAGATGCGCTGATCCGGCAGGCCTGGGGCCCAGGATGCCGGGTCACGATATTCATGTCGGAGCAGTCGAGTGCCGAACCGCCGGACGCCGCTCCGGGCCAGTCAAGCCTGGCCGAAGAGAGGGCGCGCCCGGCTACTGCTGTGCATCGGCGCGACCGTGGTCATCGTCGTCGTACTCGTATCAACCCCGTGACACCTCCACGTCGCCGCGCAAGACTGGAACCCATGAGCGATGAATACGACCTGATCGTGCTGGGTGGCGGGCCGGTCGGCGAGAACGTGGCCGATCGCGCCGTGCAGGGCGGGCTGACCGCCGTGATCGTGGAGAGCGAGCTGGTCGGCGGCGAATGCTCGTACTGGGCGTGCATGCCGTCGAAGGCGCTGCTGCGGTCCGGCCAGGCGCTGCGCGCCGCACAGCACGTCCGCGGTGTGGAGGGCGGCGCCCTGAACCCCGACGAGGTGCTCGCGCGTCGCGACTCGTTCACCTCGCACTGGAAGGATGACGGCCAGGTGCAGTGGCTCGGGTCCGCGGGCATCGACCTGATCCGCGGCCACGGCCGTCTCACCGGAGAGCGCGAGGTCACGGTGGATGGGCGGGTTCTCCGAGCCCGCCACGCCGTGGCCGTCTGCACGGGAACGGATGCCGCGATCCCCGGTATCCCGGGACTGGCAGATGCCCGCCCCTGGACCAGCCGCGAGGCCACCAGCTCGGACCATGTGCCGGACTCGCTGGCGATCATCGGCGGTGGCGTGGTGGCCGTGGAGATGGCCACTGCCTACGCCCAGCTCGGCTCGAGAGTCACTGTCATCGCCCGGAGCGGGCTGTTGGCGAAGATGGAGCCGTTCGCCGGCGACCAGGTGGCGGCCGGACTGAAGGGCCTGGGCGTCGACGTGCGCCTGAACACCGAGACCACGTCCGTGCACCGCGACGGCGACCATGTGACCGTCACCACGGGCGAGGGGGAGCAGATCACGGCATCCGAGGTTCTGGCCGCCACCGGACGCACCCCGCGTACGCGCGACCTCGGGCTCGAGACCGTCGGCCTCGAACCGGGCCGGAGCATCGAGGTCGACGACACCATGCGCGTGCCGGGCAGCGACTGGCTGTACGCCGTCGGTGACGTGAACGGCCGCGTGCTGCTGACGCACCAGGGCAAGTACCAGGCGCGCGCCGCGGGCGACGTGATCGCCGCCCGTTCGCGCGGCGAAGTCGTCGCCGACCAGCCCTGGGGGCGTCACGTCGCCACCGCCGACCGCGCCGCGGTCCCGCAGGTGGTGTTCGCCGAGCCCGAGGTGGCATCCGTCGGGCTGACCGCGGATGCCGCTCGCGCGGCCGGCCACGAGATCCAGGTGGTCGACTACGACCTGGGCGGAGTCGCGGGCTCGAGCCTGCACGCCGACGGCTACCAGGGGCAGGCCCGCATGGTCGTCGACACCGAGCGGGAAGTGCTGCTGGGAGTCACGTTCGCAGGCGACGATGTGGCCGAGCTGCTGCAGGCCGCCACCATCGCCGTGACCGGCGAGGTTCCCCTCAGCCGACTGTGGCACGCGGTGCCGGCCTACCCCACCATGAGCGAGGTGTGGCTGCGCCTGCTGGAGCAGTACGGGCGGCAATCCGCCTGAACCGGGAATCTGCCGTGACCCGTGTCGGTTGTCAGAGGTGTCGCCTACGCTCGAAGAGATGCCAGGAGGTACGCACATGAAGGCAGTATTCGAAGGAGTCGTGATCGCCGAGGCGGATGCCGGTGACACGATCCTCATTGAAGGAAACCACTACTTCCCGGCGACCGCACTGCGC
Source organism: uncultured Microbacterium sp. (assembly GCF_937927635.1). Lineage (GTDB taxonomy): Bacteria > Actinomycetota > Actinomycetes > Actinomycetales > Microbacteriaceae > Microbacterium. The sequence continues at coordinate 275,593 of NZ_CALBRW010000016.1, read as the reverse complement.
CGCGGCGAGCTCGTCGAGAGCCCCACGCCGTACACCTGCCCGTGGAAGGGCGTGTGCCAGTACTACTCGCTGGTGCTCGACGGCACGACTCACGCCGACCTGGTGTGGGCGTACCCGAAGCCCTACGCCACGGCCATCGAGAAGGTGGGGCGCGACTTCTCCGGGTACCTGGCGTTCGACCCGAGCGTGCAGGTCGGTCCGTAACCCCGGATGATCGAGTTCACTCACGTCACCAAGCGCTTCCCCGACGGCACCCTGGCCGTCGAGGACTTCAGTCTCGTGCTCCCCTCCCGCAAGACCACGGTCTTCGTCGGGCTGTCCGGCAGCGGCAAGACCACGCTGCTGCGCATGATCAACCGCATGGTCGAGCCCACATCGGGTGACGTGGCCATCGACGGCGAGAGCGTGCTGGGCCGCGATCCCGTGCAGCTGCGCCGTGGCATCGGCTACGTCATGCAGAACTCCGGCCTCCTGCCGCACTTCTCCGTGATCGACAACATCACCACGGTGCTGCGGCTGAACGGCATCCGCCGGGTCGAGGCCGAAGGCCGTGCGCTGGAGCTGATGGACACCGTCGGGCTGGAGCGCGATCTCGCGCGGCGCTACCCGAGCCAGCTCTCCGGCGGGCAGCAGCAGCGCGTGGGTGTCGCCCGCGGGCTGGCGGCCGACCCCAACATCCTGCTGATGGATGAGCCGTTCGGCGCCGTCGACCCCATCGTGCGCGCCGACCTGCAGCAGGAGCTGATCCGCCTGCAGCGCGACCTCGACAAGACGGTGGTCTTCGTCACGCACGACATCGACGAGGCGTTCCTGCTGGGCGACCAGGTGGTCATCCTCGACAAGGGCGCGCGCATCGTGCAGGTGGGCAGTCCCAGCCAGATCATGGAGGATCCGGCGGATGCCTTCGTCGAGGCGTTCATCGGCGCCGAGCGCGGCCGCCGTGCGCTGACCGTCAAGCAGACTCCCCGCGGCGCGGTCGTGGTGGACTCCGAGGGCCGCACCCAGGGCATCCTCCGGGATGCTCGGGACGAGTCCCCGAGCCGGGACGAGCCTCGGGGTCAGGGTGGGTCGCTGAGCCCGGATGGGTCAGGGGCCCAAGACCCTGGGTCGCTGAGCCCGTCGAAGCGTCGCAGCCTCGAGGACGGACGCTGACGTGAACTGGGTCGGCGACAACCTGGATCTGATCCTCACGCTCATGCTCACGCATCTGAAGCAGAGTGTGATCCCGATCGTGCTGGGCCTGATCCTGTCGATCCCGCTGGGCTGGGTGGCCTGGCGGTTCAAGCTCGTGCGCGGCCCGGTCATCGTGCTCACCGGCCTGCTGTACACGATCCCGTCGCTGGCGCTGCTGATCCTCATGCCGGCGGTGTTCGGCTATCAGGCCACCTCCGAGCCGAACCTGATCATCGCACTGACCATCTACGCCATCGCCATCCTGGTTCGGGCCGTCGCCGACGGGCTGGACTCCGTGGACGAGGACGTGCGCCAGGCCGCCACCTCCGTGGGCTACGGCGCTCCGCGCCGCTTCGCCACGGTCGAGCTGCCGCTGGCCGGCCCGGTGATCCTCGCGGGCCTGAGGGTGGCGGCCGTGAGCACCATCTCGCTGGCGACCGTCGGCATCCTGATCGGCGTCACCAACCTCGGCTACCTGTTCACGAACGGCCTGCAGCGCCGCATCATCGCCGAGGTCCTGGCGGGCGTCGTCGCGGTGGTGGTCATCGCGCTGGTCATCGACGGACTGCTGGTGCTGCTGGGGCGGCTGCTGATGCCGTGGATGTCTGCGACCTCGTCGAAGCCCCGCACCCCGCTGAGGTCGGCCGCATGAACCTCTTCACCGACGCCATCGCCTGGCTGACGGATCCCGCGCAGTGGCAGGGACAGTACGCGCTGCCCGTGCTGCTGGGCCAGCACCTGCTGTACACCGTGATCTCGGTGGCGGTCGCGGCCGCCATCGCACTGCCCGCGGGCTGGCTGATCGGGCACACGGGAAAGGGGCGCGAGATCGCCGTCGCGATCTCCGGCGCTGCGCGGGCCGTGCCGTCGTTCGGGCTGCTGATCCTGTTGGTGCTGGTGCTCGGGGTGCTGCAGACGCCGTTGGCTGCAATCATCACCTTCGTGCTGCTGGCCATCCCCTCGCTGCTGGCCGGCGCCTACACGGGCTTCGAGGCCATCGACCGTCACACCGTCGACGCCGCCCGCGCGGTCGGCATGACCGAGTGGCAGATCTTCACCAAGGTGGAGCTGCCGCTGGGCATGCCGCTGCTGGTCGGCGGCATCCGCTCCGCCCTGCTGCAGGTCATCGCCACCGTCACCATCGGTGCGTACGTCAACCTCGGCGGGCTGGGCTGGCCCATCATCCAGGGCATCCCGCTGCACCGCTTCGACCAGGTGCTGGCCGGCGCGCTGCTGGTAGCCGCGCTGGCGCTCATCGTCGATCTGCTGCTGGCAGGCCTGCAGCGGGCGGTCGTCCCCGCGGGCGTGCAGTCGCAGCACCCGGCATCCGATCACATCTCACGACGCAGCGCGAACCGCGCTGCCGTCGCCTGAACCGTTCCACAGAGAGGCACACCATGATCACCGCACGCAAGTCCCGACTCGTCCTCGCGGCGGGCGTCGCGCTGGCCGCGACCCTCGCGCTCGCCGGCTGCGGCAGCAGCAATCCGCTCGACAAGCCCGCCGAGAGCTCCGGCTCGAGCGGCGGCGACACGATCGTCGTCGGCTCGCAGGCCTACTACTCCAACGAGATCATCGCCGAGATCTACGCGCAGGCGCTGGAGGGCGACGGCTTCACAGTGCAGCGCAAGTTCAACATCGGCCAGCGCGACGCCTATATGCCCGATGTGGAATCCGGCAAGATCAACCTGTTCCCGGAGTACACCGGCAACCTGCTGGAGTACCTCGACAAGAACGCCACCGCCACCAGCCCCGACGACGTGTACGCCGCGCTGCAGAAGGCCCTGCCCGAAGGCCTGACCGCGCTGGACTATGCGAAGGCCAGCGACCAGGACACCTACACGGTCACGAAGAAGTTCGCGGCCGACAACGGGCTCGAGTCGATCGCCGACCTGTCCAAGCTGAAGACCAAGCCGGTCCTCGGCGGCGCGCCCGAGCTCGAGCAGCGGCCCTACGGACCCGCCGGCGCGAAGAAGTTCTACAACGTCGACCTGGGCTTCTCGGCCACGGCCGACAGCACGCTCGAGTCGCTGCTGGCCGGTCAGATCCAGGTGGCCGACATCTACACCGCCGACCCGTCGTTCCAGACCAAGGACATCGTGGCGCTGAAGGACCCGAAGAACATGATCCTGGCCTCGAACGTGGTACCGATCGCCTCCAGCGACATCGCCGACAAGATCAGCGGCGTGATCAACAAGGTCTCAGCGGCGCTCACCGCGGACGACCTGGTGGCCCTCAACGTGCAGTCCACGGTGGATCAGGCGTCCGCCCCCGACATCGCCAAGAAGTGGCTTGCCGACAAGGGCATCAAGTAATGCAGTCGCCCCGCCGGGATGCTCAGACCCGGGCATCCTGGCGGGGCAGCCACACCTGATTGATGATGATCAGGATGGATGCCGTGACCGGCACCGCCACGAGCGCGCCCAGCAGGCCCAGCAGCGTGCCGCCGGCCAGCGCGCCGATCACGACGAGGGCGCCGGGCACCGAGACGGCCTTGTTCATCACGCGCGGGGTGAGGAAGTACGCCTCCACCTGCATGTACACCAGGTAGATGATCGCGAAGAACAGCGCGTGCCAGGGGTCGGAGAACAGCGCGATCACCGAGCCGATCGCCCAGAACAGCACCGAGCCCACCAACGGGATCAGCGTGATCAGGAACGCCACCGCGGCCATCAGCGGCGGGAACGGCAGCTGCAGCACCAGGTAGAGGATCAGCGTGACGATGGCATTCGCGAACGCCAGGATCACCATGCCCTGCACGTAGCCGCCCACCGAGTCGGTGATCTGGTCGGTGATGCCGCGGGCGCTCTCGCGGTCGCGGGCCGGCGCGAAGCGCAGCAGCGCGGTCTTGATCGTGGGCAGTCCCGCGACGAAGTACAGCGTCAGCACCAGCACCACGATGAAGCCCGAGATACCGGTGGCGATCGAGCTGCCCACCTGCAGCGCTCCGCCGCCGACGGCCTGCCAGGTCTTGCCGTCGGTGAGGAACTTCTGCGCATCCTCGACCAGCTGCTGGAACTGGTCGCCGAACTGCTTCTCCAGGAACCCGTACACATCGCTGTGCATGAAGTCGGTGATGAGGTTCGGCACGGACTTGACGAACATCGTCACCTGCTCGACCACCACGGGGATGATCATCCACAGGATCAGCGCCAGCACGACGACCAGACCGAGGATGACGCTCAGCACGCTCACGCCGCGCGAGAGCCCGCGGCGCTCGAGGAACCGCACGGCGGGGTCCAGGCCGAGGGCGGCGAACATGGCGAAGGCCACGTAGATCAGCACCGTCGACAGGTTGGTGAGCGTGATGGCCAGCAGGATCGCCGCCAGGCCGCCCAGCGTGACGAGGAACCCGAACACGAACGGCTTGTCGATGCGCGTCCAGAACGAGCGGCTCGGCGCCGGCGGCTCCACGACCTTGCGGGCCGCCTTGCCCGCGGCCTTCGCCGGAGCGGATGCCGGGGAGTGCGCCCCCTCGGCGGCGTCCTCTGCTTCAGTCGCGGGTGTCGAGGATTCGTCGGCGCTCATGCCGAACACTCTATGTGCGCTCCGTGCTTCGAATCGTGTGAAGGGAGCGATTCGGGCAACGGGCGCTGCAATCCGCGTGATGCGGACGACGGATGCCGACTATCGTCGAACTGTCCGACCAGGCGGTTCGAGGAGGATCGATGAACGACGAGGAAGCCCGTGCCGAGCTGCTGCGCCTGCGCGCCAGCATCGACAACTTCGACGCGTCGCTGGTCTACATCCTCGCCGAGCGCTTCCGCGCCACGCAGCAGGTCGGTCATCTGAAGGCCGCGCACGCGATGCCGGCCTCCGACCCGCAGCGCGAGGAGCAGCAGGTCGCGCGGCTGCGCGCGCTGGCCGAGGACGCGCACCTCGACCCCGAGTTCGCCGAGAAGTGGTTCAACTTCGTCGTCGCCGAGGTCATCCGCCACCACACTGAGGCCGCCGAGGGCCGCTGAGCCGGCGTCCTGCCGTCCGGCCACCCCTCCCGGTCCCTCGTCCCCTCGGGTCATAACTCCGGAGATCCGTGGCATCTCGGACCCAGCAACCGCTTTCTGGTTCGATCCCCCTGTGGATCTCCGGAGTTATGAAATCCGAAGCTCGACACCCGCCGCCGCTGAATGTCATAATATGAGCGTTATTTGCATCAAGCGATCACAAACGTGCATCTAGGGGAGTCGGATATGACCAACGCCGCCGGCGCGCACATGCGCGCAGAGCTCACCTCACAGCCGCAGACCTGGGCGCGCGCCGCTGCCATGCGCACCGAGCAGGCACAGCTGCCGGCATCCGGCGCCCGGATCGCCGTTGTCGGATGCGGCACCTCGTGGTTCATGGCCCAGTCCTACGCCGCGCTGCGCGAGGGCGCCGGCCACGGCGAGACCGACGCGTTCACGGCATCCGAGTTCCCCTTCGGCCGCGACTACGACGCGGTCGTCGCGCTGACCCGCTCCGGCACCACCACCGAGGTGCTCGAGCTGACCGAGCGCCTGAAGGGCAGGACGCCCATCATCGCCGTGCTCGGCGACGACTCCTCGCCGCTGGTGGATCTGGCCGACACCGTCATCGCGCTGCCGTTCGCCGATGAGCAGTCCGTCGTGCAGACCCGCTTCGCCACCACGGCGCTCACGCTGTTCCGGGCTTCGCTCGGCGAGGACGTCACCGCGGCCATCGCCGACGCGCAGGCCGTGCTCGACGACCAGGCGTCCGACGACGTCTCGCTGACCGAGGCCGAGCAGTACAGCTTCCTGGGCATGGGGTGGACCTTCGGACTGGCCAACGAGGCCGCCCTGAAGATGCGCGAGTCGTCGCAGTCGTGGACCGAGTCGTACAGCTCGATGGAGTACCGTCACGGCCCCATCGCCATCGCCGCACCCGGCCGCATCACCTGGCAGTTCGGCACGGCGCCCGGCGGGCTGCAGGCGCAGGTCGAGGCCACCGGCGCCCGCTTCGTGCAGCATCCGATCGATCCTCTGGCGGAACTGGTACGCGTGCACCGCGTCGCCCTCGACCGCGCGGTCGCGCGCGGGCTCGACCCCGACCTGCCGCGCAACCTCACCCGCTCGGTCATCCTCGACGACTGAGAGTTTCACACCGAGAAGGTGGATGCCATGACCGAGCCCGACAGGATCCCGGACGTCGTCACCGACGAGGCAGGCGAACGGCTGGCACCGGCCGTCAGCATCGGCCCCGGCGCGCCCGTACTGGCGTTCGACGTGGGCGGCACCGACGTCAAGTCGGCGCTGTTCGACGCCTCGGGTGAGGCGGTCGGGCTGCGGCGCACGCCTACTCCGGTGGGCGACGGCGACGCGGCGGGATCGCTGATCGCGCGGCTGGCGGAGCTGGCGTCGGAGCTGCGGGAGCAGCATCCGGAGATCGTGCCGGAGGGCGTCGGGCTCGTCGTGCCCGGCATCGTGGACTCGGAGAACGGCGTCGGCGTGTTCAGCAGCAATCTCGGCTGGTGCAATGCGCCCATCCGGGACCTGATGCGCACGGAGCTCGGCCTGCCGGTCGCCTTCGATCATGACGTGCGCTCGGCCAGCTGGGCGGAGCGTGTACTCGGCGGCGCCCGCGACTACGCCAACGCGGTCGTGCTGGTGATCGGCACCGGCATCGCCGGCGCACTGCTGGTGGGCGGGCAGCCGTACACCGCCGGCGGCTATGCCGGCGAAATCGGCCACTCGCCGATCGGGGAGTGGCCGTGCCCGTGCGGGGCCCGCGGATGCCTGGAGGCGCGCGCCTCGGCCGGTGCGATCTCGCGCCGGTACACCGAGGCCACCGGCACCGCCGTCGACGGCGCGAAGGAGGTCATCGCCCGGGCATCCGCCGGTGACGAGATCGCGGCGCGCATCTGGGACGAGGCACTGGACGCTCTCGCCATGTCCATCGCGCAGCTGACCGCCGTGATGGCTCCGGACGCCGTGGTCATTGGCGGCGGGCTGTCGCGGGCAGGCGGCGCACTGTTCGACGACCTGCGCCGCCGCCTGACCGACCGGTTGAGCTTCCACCGCATCCCCGCGCTGGTCCCCGCCGAGCTGTCCGGCAACGCCGGCATCCTCGGGGCGGCGCTGCGGGCGAGGGAGGCGGTGGCATGACTTCTCTTGCATCAGACCCGGGTACGGATGCACGATCCGGGAACGCCTGCACGACCATCGCAGCAGATGCGTCGTGCATCCGCTCCCGCGTCCTGCAGGGGCGCCGGGCGGTGGTCGCATGATCGTCACCGTCACCGCGAACCCCGCCCTCGACCTGACCTGGCACGTCGCCTCGCTGACGCTGGGCGGCGTGCACAGAGCGGATGCCGGGCGAGCCCGCGCTGGGGGAAAGGGCCTGAATGTGGCCCGCGTCGCGCATGGGCAGGGCGCCGCGGTGGTGGCCGTCACGACCACCGGCGGCGAGACCGGCGCGGAGTTCGCCGCCGAGCTGGATGCCGCAGGCGTGCCGCACGTGCTGGTGCCGGTGTCCGCGGCCACTCGCCGCAGCATCGCGCTCGTCGATGAGGCCGAGGGCGACACCACCATCGTGAACGAGCGGGGCGTGGCCCCGGCAGCCGCGGAGTGGGGAGCGTTGAAGGATGCCGTCGCCTCCGCGCTCGCCGGGGCAGGTGCCGGTGCACGTGCTGGGGCGACTACCGGGGCGACTCCCGGGGGCAGGGACAGGGTCACTGGCCCGTCCTCCGCCGGCTACGAATCGGGGAGCGACACGCCAGATGTCGGACCGATTCGCGGGAAACGTCCTGATTCTGGCGTGTCGGCCCCCGGAGCGCAACGGACGGATGCCGTCACCGAGGCGCGCACAGGCACCGATGTGCTGGTGATCTCGGGCAGCTTCCCGCCCGACACCCCGGACGACCTGCTGCCGGCACTCATCCGGATCGGGCGCGATGCCGGCGCCACGGTCATCGTCGACACCTCGGGGCCGGCACTGCTGGTGGCGGCGGATGCCGGGGCATCCGTGCTCAAGCCCAACGAGCACGAGCTGCGTGACGCCACCGGGCTGGACGACCCGGTCGACGGAGCCCGTGAGTTGCTGCGCCGCGGCGCCGAGCTCGTGCTGCTCTCGCTCGGCAAGGACGGGATGCTGACCGTCTCGGCCGCCCCGGCGGACCGTGCCCCTGCCGGTTGCGAATCGGGGGCCGACACGCCAGATGTCGGACCGATTCGCGGGAAACGTCCGTCACCTGGCGTGTCGGCCCCCGAAGTGGAACGCCCGGAGGGGACGGATGCCGGAAACCGGACGGATGCCGGAAACCGGCCCGCCGCGGGGCCGGCCGTGGGCGTCCTGCATGCACGCCTCGACACCCCACTGGCCGGCAACCCGACCGGGGCCGGCGACGCCGGGGTGGCAGCGTGCGCCGTGCTGATGGATGCCGGCATCCGCGACCCCGAGCGCATCCTGCGCCGTGCCACCGCCTGGAGCGCCGCGGCCGTGCTCATGCCGCTCGCCGGAGACATCCACCCCAGTTGGCCCGCGCTGGAAGCAGCACTGACCGTCACTACTCGTCCCGCGGCATCGGCTCATCCCGCGGCGCCCGATGCCGCCACCTCCGCTGAGACTGTCCCTCCGGCACGAGACGGGGGTGCCGACGGCATGTCCGGTTCCAGAGCAGAGACCTCGTCCGCAGCATCCGACCCGAAGGAGTCCCGATGACCCTCGTCTCCGCACGCGAGCTCGTCCGCGCCGCAGCCTCCGCCAGCACCGGCATCGGCGCATTCAACGTGATCCATCTCGAGACCGCCGAGGCGCTGGTGCAGGCATCCGAGCGGGCGCAGCTGCCCGTGATCCTGCAGATCTCGCAGAACTGCGCCGACTACCACGGCGGCCTCGAGCCGATCGGCTGGGCGACGCTGGCCATCGCACGGCGGGCCACGACGCCCGTCGCCGTGCACCTGGACCACGCCGATCGCCCGGAGCTGGTCGACGAGGCCATCGAGCTGGGCTTCGGCTCGGTGATGTTCGACGGCGGCAGGCTGGACTACGAGGAGAACGTCGAGCTCACCGCCGACGTCGCCGCCCGCGCCCGCGCAGCCGGGGTCTTCATCGAGGCCGAGCTGGGCGAGGTCGGCGGCAAGGATGGCGCCCACGCGCCCGGCGTGCGCACCGACCCCGACGAGGCGCGCGCGTTCGTCGAGGCCACCGGGGTGGACTCGCTGGCGGTCGCGGTCGGCTCTTCGCACGCGATGCTGGACCGTTCGGCATCCCTCGACATCGCCCTGATCGCGCGGCTGAAGGACGCCCTGCGCGGCGTCGGACGCAGCGGCGGCGACGTGCCGCTGGTGCTGCACGGGTCCTCGGGTGTGGCCGATGACGTGATCGTGCAGGCCGTGCGCGCCGGCATGACCAAGGTCAACGTCTCCACCCACCTGAACGGGTTCTTCACGCGCGCCATCCGCGAGAAGCTCGCTTCCGACGGGACGCTCGTCGACTCCCGCAAGTACGTCGCCCCGGCGCGCGAGGCGGTCGCCGAGGAGGCGGCGCGGATGCTGCGCCTGTTCGCCCTGGTCTCGGGCGAGGCGCGATGAACCGCGCGGCGCGGATGACCGCCATCCTCGACCTGCTGGCCGATCAGGGCGAGGTGTCGGTGGAGCAGCTCGTCGAGCGCTTCGGCGCCTCGGCGGCGACCACCCGTCGTGACCTGGACAGCCTCGCCGAGCGCCGGCTGCTCACACGCACGCACGGCGGCGCGGTCGCTCAGTCCGTGGCCTACGAGCTGCCGATCAAATACCGCAGCCACCTCGGCGCCGGCGCCAAGGAGCAGATCGCCGCGGCGGCGGCATCCCTGGTCACCCCGGGTGACGTGGTCGGACTCTCCGGCGGTACCACCACGACCGCCATCGCCGCGGCGCTCGCCGCCCGCGACGACCTCGGCGCCGACGGGATCACCGTCGTGACCAATGCCGTGAACATCGCCGCGCAGCTGGCCATGCGCCCGGAGTTCAAGGTGGTCGTCACCGGGGGCGTGATCCACTCGCGCAGCTTCGAGCTGATCGGCCCGTTCGTGCAGCAGCTGCTGGCAGGCATCCGGTTGGACATCGCCTTCCTCGGCGTCAACGGACTCTCCGCGGACGACGGGGCCACCACGCACGACGAGGCGGAGGCCGAGGTGAACCGCCTGATGGCCCAGCGCGCGACGCGCGCCGTGATCGTCGCCGACGCGTCGAAGCTCGGGAAGGCGGCCTTCGCTCACGTCGGCGGGGCTGCGCTGTTCCCCGTCGTGATCACGGACGCCGGGGCGCCGGATGCCGAGCGCATCGCCCTGACGGATGCCGGGTTCGAGGTCCGCGTCGCGGAGTGAGAGGCGCTGCCCGTGATTCCCGCGGGGCCCGAATGGCTGCCTCCCGCCTGCTGAGTCGACCATCTGCGACCCGCGACGCGCCCGGGGTGGGATGCCGCGGATCCGGCGGGGCCCGAATGGCTGCCTCCGCGAGCCTCAGATCCCCCGCGACCCGGCGGCCTGGGCGAAGATCAGGCTGGTCGAAGTGGATGCCACCTCGGGGCGCAGGCTGAGGGTGTCGGACACCAGCTCGCGCAGCGCCGCAGCATCCGGAACAGCCACGTGCACCAGGAAATCTCGGTCGCCGGCGAGGAAGTACACCCGCTGCGTGGCGGGCAGATCCTCGACATAGGCCTGGAATCTGCGCAGGTCGCCGCGGGCGTGCGCGTGCAGCCGGATCGTGATCAGCGCCTCCAGGTGCAGGCCGATCGCGGCGGGGGAGATCTCGGCGTGGAAGCCCACGATCACCCCGTTCGCCTGCAGCGCCCGGACCCGCTTCAGACAGGTGGACTCGGCGATGCCGGCGCGCGCCGCGAGCTCGGTGTTGGAGAGCCTGCCGTTGCGGCTCAGCTCGGAGATGATGGTGCGATCCACAGCATCCAGTCCGGCATCCGCCATCGCCGCACGGCGCGAGGTCGAAGAATCGGATGCCGACATGCTCACCTTCCCGTTCCGACGAAAGAATCTGCGGTGCAGAAGGCCATCTTACGCAGGATCCTTCCAATCGATCCCAGTAGGCGCTTGAGATCTGCATAATCGGGAGTGAGCGGGGCTTTGTCATGCCCCGGTGTCTTTCAGGAGGACGCAATGACGCGCACGATCGTCGTCGGGGCTGGAATGGTCGGTCTCGCCACGGCATGGCACCTGCAGGAGCGCGGGGTCGAGGTGACGGTCATCGACAAGGTCGGCGTGGCCGCCGGATCGTCGTGGGGCAACGCGGGTTGGCTCACCCCGGGCCAGGCGATCCCGCTGGCCGACACAAGCCTGTGGACCTACGGGCCGAGCGCGCTGGTGGATCCGGATGCTGCGCTGCACGTGCCCTTCCGAGTGGACCCGGGCCTGTGGACCTTCCTGGCGCAGTTCGCCTCGCACGGCACGAACAGGGCTTGGGACCGCACCATGGCGTCCCTCACTCCCATCGACAAGATGGCGCTGGACTCCTACGACGAGCTGATCGACGGCGGCGTGAAGTCGTGGACCCGTGAGGGTCCGTTCGTGATCGGCTTCCAGAAGGAGGAGCACATCAAGGGCTTCCTGCACGAGGTCGAGGGCGTCGCCCGGCACGGGCAGGAGGTGCCGTTCGAACGCCTGGAGAACCCGCGCGAGCTGGCGCCGGTGCTCGCGGACTCGGTCGAGCATGTGTACCAGCTGAAGAACCAGCGCTTCTTCGAGCCCGCCCCGTTCGTCGAGGCGCTCGGCGAGGCCGTCGTCGAGCGCGGCGCCGAGCTGCTGACCGGGCTGGAGGTCACCGACGTGTCCTCCACCCGCCGCCCCGTCGTCACGCTGTCCAACGGCGAGCACCTGGTGGCCGACTCGGTGGTCATCGCCACCGGCGCCTGGCTGCCGAAGCTCGCCCGCAAGCTCGGCGTGCGCACCCGCGTGCAGGCCGGCCGCGGCTACTCTTTCACCGTCGCAACGCCCCAGCCGCAGGAGCACCCGGTGTACTTCCCCACCGAGCGCATCGCGTGCACCCCGTACCAGGGCCGCTTCCGCATCGCCGGCACCATGGAGTTCCGCGGACCCGACGAGCCGTTCCAGCCGCGCCGCATCCAGGCGATCATCGCGCAGGCGCGCCAGGTGTTCCAGGGCATCGACTTCGAGCAGCGCGAGGACGAGTGGATGGGCTCGCGCCCCGTCACGCCCGACGGCCTGCCGCTGGTCGGCGTGACCCGCGCCCCGAACGTGTACGTGGCCGGCGGTCACGGCATGTGGGGCATCGTGCTGGGCCCCGCCACCGGCAAGCTGCTGGCCGAGCAGATCACCACCGGCCGCATCGACCCCGCCATCAAGCCCTTCGACCCGCTGCGCTGAGTCCCGGGCGCCCTGTCACGGGCGCCCCGTCCCGGCCCCTATGGTTCGGACTGGATGAAAAACGCCGCTTCTCGGGCATCCGGGCCAGCGTTTTCCATCCGGCCTGATTCCGCCGAGGCGGATACGGCCCGGGCGCAGGCCCGCCGGCGACGCGCCGGTCAGGCCACCACGGCCGCCATGCGCTCGTCGTACTGGCGGGCGTGCTCGGCCCAGCCGGACTCGGCGGGGATCGAGCGCAGCGGCCGGCTGAGCAGCGCCATCACCAGCGCGATCGCGCAGAGCGCCAGGCAGAGCAGAAGGGTCGATGAGCGCCCCGCCCACGCCAGTCCGAACCCGGCCACCAGTGGCGCGAGGGGCATGGCGCCCATGCTCAGCACGTTGCCCACGCTGTTCACCCGCCCGATCAGCTCGGTGGGAGTCGCCACCATCGTGTAGCCGCTGAAGGCCGCATTCAGGGCAGGGAGCAGGAAGACCGCTCCGCTGACCAGCAGCGCGATGCCCCAGGGCGTCTCGACGAAAACGCCGCCGGCGGTGGCGGCCGTGCACGTGACGACGCCCAGGGCCATCAGCATCCCGGCTCCGATGCGCGGTACGAGAACCGGTGCCAGCAGGGCGCCGACGAGCATCGACGCACCGGAGGCGGCCATCATCCAGCCGATCGTCGCCTCGGAGTGCCCGGCCTGCAGAACGGCGTAGATCATCGTGGTGATCCCGGCATTCAGGCCGAGATTGATCACGGTCGCCACGACGGTTCCGGTGCTCAGGTCGGGCCGGCGGAACAGCCATCGCACGCCCTCCCGCAGTTCGCGGAGTGCGTTGGCGGGGGCGGCGGGAAGAGCGGATGCCGCGGGCTCAGCATCCGTCGCATCCGACGTCTCCCGGCGCGCGACCTCCGGGCGCCCCCAGCCGACGCGCCTGCCCAGGGCCCAGCCCGCAACGGCCGCGACCACGGAACCGATGAGCATCGCGGCGCCGATCAGCCATCCGCCGATCGCCAGCAGCACTCCGCCGATCGGGCCGCCGGCGAGCTGCAGGGCCGCATCCCGTCCCTGGTTCGCCGCCTGCGCGCGCCCCATCATGCTCTCCGGCAAGATGTCCTTCAACGCGGCCTCGCCCGCCGGGTTGAACAGGCCGCCCACCGCGGCGAGCAGCACCTCGAAGACCAGCAGCATCACGAAGTCGATCCGGCCCGCCAGGGCGACGGCAGTGAAGGTGCCCGCCGCGACAGCGCCGAGCGCGGCGCCGAACGTCATCATCACGATGCGACGGTGCCGGTCGGCGAGCACGCCGCCGGCCAGGGTCGTGAGCAGTCGGACGACGGTTCCGGCCGCCGCGATGATGCCGGCCTGTGCCGGGTCGCCCGTGACGACGAGCGCCAGGAGCGGAACCGCGAAGCTGAACAGCGTCGAAGCCAGGCCCTTCCCGGTGTCGGAGGTGAGCCACAGCAGGTAGGGAGCCTGGCGCCAGAGGCGGGGCGAGGATGTCATGCCGATCACGCTAATCGTTCAGGATTAATTGCGCAATAAGAATTGCGCAATTAAGTCTGAGTAGACTCTGGGCATGGCGGAGGAACAGGGCGCCGATGCGCCGTCGCAGCGGGAGTCGGAGCCGACGGTGGCCGCGACCACGACGATCCTCAAGGCGTTCACGCATCCGCTGCGCCGCCAGATCCTGCGGCTCTTCCCCAAGCATCGGTTCCTGCGTGCGGCCGACATCGCGCAGCTGCTGGACGTGCCGGCGAACAAGGTGAGCTTCCATCTGCGCGCGCTGGCCGATGCCGGCCTGATCGTCGAGGCGCCCGAGCACGCGCGGGACCGCCGCGATCGCGTGTGGCGGGGAAGCCGCGAGGCCGTGAACATCGGCGGACCCGAGCAGCCCATCGAGGATCCCGCGCTCGGCGACGCGGTGCTCAAGGTGCTGATCGACGAGCACTACGATGTCGTGCGCAGGATGCTGGCGTGGACGCCCGACTACATGGCGGGCAGGACGACCGAGGTCCACGCGGAGTTCTCACAGGGAACCGTCCGCCTGACGGAGGCGGAGTTCCTGGCGATGATGAAGCGGATGGCCGCGGTCTCGAAAGAGGCGGCGGAGGCGCACGACCGCGACAACCCCGACGACCTCGACACCCGCGTCTGGAACGTCGACATCATCGCGGCCGACGACACGATCTGACGCCGCCGTGCGCGGACGGACCTACTTGTAGAAGCCCTCGCGCAGGTTGATGCCGTGCTCGACCCACGCCTTCAGAGCCGCGAGCATCCCGGTCCAGCCCTCGCAGTTGCCGAAGGCGCTCTTCGCGCCGGCATCCGTCGCGCGCCACGAGTTCTCGGTGATCGTCACCAGGGTGCGCGCGCGGTCGTCGATCGGCGTGAACTCGAAGACGACGCGGGTGCGGTCGTCGACAGTCTCGCTGCCGTCCCACTCGATCACGATCCGCTTCGGGGCGTCGGCCTCGACGACCGTCACCGGGAAGCGGCCGGGGAAGTCCGCGAAGTCCCAGCTGACGTCGGCGTCGGGCTCGAGTCGACCCCGCGCGCCGCCGGTGGTGAAGTACTTCGACAGGATGCCGGGATCGGCGACCGCCTCGTAGACCTCCGCGACAGGGCGCGAGATGCGGCCCGACACGGTGAACGACAGTTCCGTGAGCTCTGACATGTTATAAGATTACAACATGTCATCGAGAGATCAAGACCCCGGTGATGACGACCTCGTCTTCAAGGCACTCGCCGCACCCGTCAGAAGGCGGATGCTGGACGCCCTCCGTCCCGCGGAACTGGCCACCGGCGAGCTGTGCGCCCGGTTCCCGGAATTGAACCGCACGACCGTCCTGCAGCACCTGCGCGTGCTCGAGCGTGCTGACCTGGTGATCGGCCGTCGCGTCGGGCGGGAACGGCGGCTGTCGCTCGCACCCCAGCCGATCAAGCGCATCTTCGATCGTTGGATCGGCGACTACGCGCGTGCCGCGGTGGAGCTGCTCGACGACCTGGACGGATGAGGCGCCACCCGCACCCGCATCAGTGTCCGCTGCCGGATACAGTGAGCGGGTGCCCTTCGACTTCAGCCGCCTGCGGCGGTTCCCCGACGTCGAGGCGCCGAACCTGCAGGCGTGGGATGCCACCGACGAGCTGCTGGTGCGGTGGGCGCTCGATGCCGGTATCCCGGGCGAGCAGATCGCGGTCATCGGCGACGAGTACGGCGCCATCACGCTGGCGCTGGCGGATGCCGGGCTGCGGGGCCTCCGCGTGCATCAGGACCTGGTGACCGGACGGCGCGCGCTGGCGAACAACGCGGCCGCGCTCGGGGTGGCGTATCGGATCACGGATGCTGCGGGGCCGGACCGGCGTGTCGACGCGGGACACGCCGTGGAATCAGGCGGGCATCCGGAATCCGGCACCGCGCTCAGGTCGCACGAGCTCGGCGAGACCCTGCTCCAGGGTGCCCGTCTGGTGCTTCTGCAGCTGCCGAAGGCGCTCGCGGAGCTGGAGGAGATCGCGGATGCCGTGGCGCGTTGGGCCGCTCCCGACGTGACCCTCATCGCGGGAGGGCGCGTCAAGCACATGACCCTCGCGCAGAACGAGGTGCTGGCGCGGTTCTTCGGCTCGGTGCAGCCGCAGCGCGCGGAGCGGAAGTCCCGGCTGATCAGGGCATCCGAACCTCATGCAGTCTCAGTAGAACCGCCGTTCCCGGTCAGTCAGACCCACGACGGCCTCATCCTCTGCGCCTTCGGCGGCGCGTTCGCGGGTGCCCGGCTGGACATCGGAACCCGGGTGCTGCGGGACGCGCTGCCGCAGCTCTCCGCCGGCTTCGGTTCACAACTCCGGAGATCCGGTGCGGAGAGGGCGGAAACGACCGCGAGCGAGCCAGTCGGCGGACAGTTCTCCGGAGTTGTGAACGGGTCGCGCCTCCGCGTCATCGACCTCGGCTGCGGCACCGGCGCGCTCGCCGTCGCCTTCGCCCTGCAGAACCCGCAGGCGCTGGTCACGGCCACCGACCGCTCCGCGTCGGCAGTCCGCTCCGCCCGCGCCACCATGGCGGCGAACGGCCTCGAGGGTCGGGTGCAGGTCACCCTCGACGACGCGGGCTCGGAGCTCCCCGCCGCGAGTGCCGACCTCATCCTGCTGAACCCGCCGTTCCACCTCGGCGCGAGCGTGCACGAGGGAGCCGGAAGGCGTCTCATCCAGGCCGTCGCGCGCCTGCTCAAACCCGGCGGCGAGGTGTGGACGGTGTTCAACTCCCACCTCGATCACCGGCGCATCCTGAGCCGCGATGTCGGCTCCACGGAGCAGGTCGTCCGCACTCCGAAATTCACCGTCACGCGCAGCATCCGTCGCGGCTGACCTGGGGATCGGCCCGATCCCGACACGCCCACAATCCCTGGTGAGAGGAAGATTCCAAGACAGCGATTTGCCACCGGATCAGCCATTCGTTAGCGTAGACGGGTGACCTGGGGGTCACAACACCAGTCCGCGGCCGCGTCCTTCTTTCGACCTGAGCTGTACACGAAGAGGCGCGGGCGTACGGTCGATGCTCTTTGCGGGGGTCCGAAATCCCCGTCCGCGCCGCCAGTACAGCGATTGTCGAAACGGCCCTGTGACCATCACCCGGGCGTTACCGAAGCAGACTCGCCACAACCCTGGAAGCGGGCGAGTCCGCCGGGGGAATCGTGTCCGAGATCGCTCTTGAAGCGCACCATCTCTACAAGGTCTTCGGTCGCAGTCCGCAGCATGCGGTCAAGCGTCTGAAGGCCGGTGAGACCCGAACCGATGTGCTGGATGCCGGCACAGCAGCCGTGATCGACGCGAGCTTCACCGTGAACCGCGGCGAGATCTTCGTGATCATGGGGCTGTCCGGATCGGGCAAGTCCACCATCATCCGCATGCTCAACGGCCTGCACGACATCACCGACGGCGAGGTCATCGTCGGCGGCGACGACATCGCCAAGGCGGCGCCCGCGGCGCTGCGGAAGATCCGTCGCGAGCGCATCTCGATGGTGTTCCAGCACTTCGCGCTGCTGCCGCACCGCACGGTGGCCGCCAACGTCGCCTACCCGCTCGAGCTGCAGGGCGTCGGAAAGGCCGAGCGCCTGGCCCGCGCCGAGGAGATCCTCTCCCTCGTGGGTCTGAGCGGCTGGGGCGACAAGCTGCCCAGCGAGCTCTCCGGCGGCATGCAGCAGCGCGTCGGCATCGCCCGCGCGCTGGCCGCCGACACCGAGATCCTGCTCATGGACGAGGCGTTCAGCGCCCTGGACCCGCTGATCCGCCGTGAGATGCAGGAGCAGCTGGTCGAACTGCAGTCCAAGCTGCAGAAGACCATCGTGTTCATCACGCACGACCTCAACGAGGCCATGTTCCTCGGCGACCGCATCGCCGTGATGCGCGACGGTCGCATCGTGCAGATCGGCACGCCCGAGGACATCCTCACCGACCCCGCCAACGACTACGTCGAGCAGTTCGTGCAGGACGTCGACCGCGCCCGCGTGCTCACCGCCGCCAACGTCATGGAGCCGGCCCGACCGGTCGTCCCCGACACCGCCGGCCCGCGTACCGCGCTGCGCCAGATGCGCGACGCCTACATGTCGGCCACCTACGTGGTCGGTCGCGACCGCAGGCTGGTCGGCATCGTCACCGACCGGGATGCCGTGAAGCTGGTCCGCAAGGGCGGCTCGTCGCTCTCCGGCATCCTCAAACCCGTGCCGCAGACGGTCGACGAGGACGAGGTGCTGATGAACCTGTTCATCCCCTCTGTCGAGTCGCCGCTGCCGCTGGCGGTGACGGATGCCGAGGGGCGCCTGGTCGGCGTGATCCCGCGCGTCACGCTGCTGGCAGCGCTCGGCCCCGGGCCGGGTGCCACGGGCGAGCTCACCATCCCGGTGCAGCCGATGCCCACCACGGAGATCGATCAGATTCTCGCAGAGGAGGTGCGCTGATGGAAGGATTCCGGATTCCGCTCGGAGAGTGGGTAGATGACGGACTGAACTGGCTGCTGGACAACCTGGAGTGGTTCTTCACATTCCTCTCCAACGTGATCGGCGCGCTGGTCGACGGACTGTCGACCGCGCTGATCCAGACCCCGATCCCGGTGATGATCATCGTGTTCGCGCTGATCGCGTGGTTGCTGCGCTCGTGGAAGCTGGCGCTGGGAACCGCCCTGTCGTTCATCCTCATCGTGGGGCTGGACCTGTGGACTCCCGCCATGCAGACCCTCGCGCTGGTGCTGGTCGCGGCCATCATCGCCGTGCTGATCGCCGTGCCGCTGGGCATCTGGTCGGCCCGCAACGACGCCGTGCGCGCAGCGCTGAAGCCGGTGCTCGACTTCATGCAGACCATGCCGGCGTTCGTCTACCTGATCCCCGCGATCATGTTCTTCGGCATCGGCGTGGTGCCCGGCATCTTCGCGACCGTGATCTTCGCGCTGCCCCCGGGCGTGCGGCTGACCGAGCTCGGCATCCGCGGCGTGGACGGCGAGACCGTCGAGGCCGCGCAGGCCTTCGGTGCCACGCCCTCGCAGATCCTGCGCGGCGTGCAGCTGCCGCTGGCGCTGCCGACCATCATGGCCGGCATCAACCAGCTGATCATGCTGGCGCTGTCGATGGCGGTGATCGCCGGCATGGCCGGCGCCGACGGTCTGGGCAAGATGGTCGTGCAGGGCATCTCGTCGATGGACGTGCCCATGGGCGTCGAGTCGGGTCTGGGCATCGTGCTCATCGCCGTGTTCCTCGACCGCTGCACGGCCGCCCTCGCCCAGCCCTCCCCGACCTCCCTGCTGGGCCTGCTGGAGCACGTCCGCCAGGAGAAGCGCAAGGCGGATGCCGAGGAAGCAGCATCCGAGGCATCCGAACTCGTCGTGGCGGGACCCCGCCGCGCTCCCATCGCCTGAATCAACCCACGCAATCACATACGGAACGCACGACGTCATGCATGACGGAAGGAAACTCATGAAGAAGCGACACCTCACCAGCGCCCTCACCCTCACCACCGTGGCGGCCCTCGCCCTGGTCGGCTGCGCGAGCGGCACCACCGGCACGAGCGACGCCTCCGGCGACAAGCCCGCCGGCGACAAGGGCACCATCACGCTGGGCTTCCTGCCCGGCTGGACCGACGGACTGAGCACCGCCTACCTGCTGCAGGACCAGCTGGAGAAGATGGGCTACACCGTCGAGATGGACACCCTCACCGACGCGGGCCCGCTGTACACGGGTCTCGCCAAGGGCGATGTGGACATCTACCCGTCGGCGTGGCCTGAGGTCACGCACAAGAAGTACATGGACAAGTTCGGCGACAAGATCGAGGACCTGGGCAAGTACTACGACAACGCCAAGCTCACGATCGCGGTGCCGGAATACACCAAGATCGACTCGATCGAGGACCTCAAGGGCAACGCCGACATGTTCGGCGGGAAGATCGTCGGCATCGAGCCCGGTGCGGGGCTGACCGAGCAGACCCAGAAGCACATGCTGCCCGAGTACGGTCTGACCGACGAGTACGAGCTTGTCACCTCGTCGACCGCCGCGATGCTGGCCGAGCTGAAGAAGGCGACCGACGCCAAGAAGGACATCGTCGTCACGCTGTGGCGTCCGTTCTGGGCCAACAGCGCCTTCCCCGTGAAGGACCTGAAGGATCCGAAGGGCGCGATGGGCGAGCCCGAGGGCCTGCACTTCCTCGGCACGAAGGGCTTCAGCGAGAAGAACGCCGACGCCGCCGCGTTCATCAAGAAGATCAAGCTGACCGACGAGCAGTACGGTGCGCTGGAGGGCCTGGTCACCTCCGACGAGTACAAGGACAAGTCCGCGGATGCCGTGGACAAGTGGATCTCCGAGTACGCCGACCAGCTCGACTGGCTGCAGAAGTAAGCAGCCGCACCTTCGCCGAGACCCCTCCTGGCCGCCGACACCCCTCGTGGGCGACGCGGCTCAGGAGGGGTCTCGGCGCTGGTGAGGGGTCTCGGCGAGGGGGGGCTCGAGCCGTCAGGCCTCGGCCGTGACCAGCGGATCCGGCGCCTGGCGGGTCACTGCGCCGCCCGACTCGGTCGGGAAGCCGTTGCGCACCCAGTACTCGTAGCCGCCGAGCAGCTCGCGGGTGTCCAGTCCCGCAGCCAGCAGGATGCGGGCGGTGGTGGTCGCGCCGTTGCATCCCGGGCCCCAGCCGTACACGATCAGCGTGCGGTCGCGGGGAAGGTCGTCGAGTCCGGTGGCGAGAGCGGATGCCGGAAGATGCAGCGCTCCGGCGATGTGCCCGTGGTCCCAGGACTCCTGCCGGCGCGTGTCGACGAGCACGGCGGAGCCCGCCGCGACCGCGCGCGATGCGGCCACCACGTCGATCTCGTAGGCCAGGCGCGCGTCGACGAACGCGAGCCGGGCGGCGATGCCGTCCATCAGCTCCTCGCCTCATCGAGGTAGGCGTACGCGGTCACCCGCGACACGTGCAGGCGCTTCGCGATGGTCTCGATGGATTTGCGCATCTGCGTCACTCCGCGCTTCTCGAGCTTCTCCAGCACGGCGATCCTGTCGTCGCGGGACATCTGCTCCACGGGCCGGCCGATCTCGGCGATGGCCTCGGAGATCATCTGATCCATCACCGAGAGCAGGTCGGAGCCGAAGTGCTCCTGCGGTGCCTCCTCGGCGCCTGTCGGCGATACCGGCAGCAGCGCCTCGATCATGTTGCGCGCCTGCTGCAGGGGGCTCAGGTCGACGTTGATGCACAGCGAGGCGATGATGTCGCCGGACGCGTTGTGGAAGTAGATCGACGAGCTGCGCAGTTCGCGCCCATCGCTGGTGACGGCGCGGTAGCCGAACGCGTCGTGGTTCCGCCGCCTGTCCTTGAGCACGTCCAGGCCGAGCGAGGTGGAGGGGCCGCCGACCGCGCGGCCGGTGACGTGGCCGTTCTCGATCGCCATGATCGTGTGGTCCAGGTCGACGTCGCTTCCGTCGAGGTTGTGCAGCACGACCTCGACGGACGGCCCGGCGGCCGTGGCGAGCGCGCGCATCACGGGTTGGTACAGCCGCAGCACCTCGTCGGCGGTCTCGTAGGTCTGCCGTGCGGCGGCGTCGGCGAGCGCGGATGCCGTGTCGTCGGTCGCTGTTCGTGTCGTCATCGTGCACCTGAGCTTTACAAGAATTATTCAACGTAGACAGAATGTCTGTCTACGGGATATCTTAGCGGCGACCCTACGTCACGTCGAGGGTGATCCCGACCGATCCCTCGCAGAGCAAGGAGGCTCCCATGTCCCAGGCCGTGGCCCCGAGAGGGCTGACCGCGCGCCAGCGCCGGATGATCGCCGGCGGCTCCATCGGCACCCTGATGGAGTACTACGACTACTACCTGTACGGCCTCGCCTCGGCGGCCGTCTTCCCCGCGGTGTTCTTCTCGACCGACGACCCGATCATGGCCCAGCTGTCGTCGTTCGCGACCTTCGCCGTCGGCTTCCTGCTGCGCCCGCTCGGCGGGATCATCTGGGGCATCGTCGGCGATCGGATGGGTCGGAAGCCCGTGCTGATGATCACCGTGGTCGGCATGGGCCTGGCCACCACCGGCATCGGGCTCATCCCGCCGGATCATCAGATCGGCGTGATCGCGCCGATCCTGCTGATCCTGTGCCGGATGTTCCAGGGCTTCTTCGTCGGCGGCGAGATGGGCGGCGCGGCGACGATGGTCGTCGAGAACGCCCCCACCGGCAAGCACGGCCTGTACGGCGCGTTCCTGATCTCGGGTGCGGGCATCGCCAACATGGTCTCGGGTGGTCTGATGGCCGCGCTCGGTCTGACCCCCGGCTCCTGGTTCATCGAGTGGGGCTGGCGCATCCCGTTCGTCTTCTCGATCGTGCTGGCGGCCATCGCCATCCTCCTGCGGCGCAAGCTCGAGGAGTCCGACGAGTTCGTCCAGACCCAGACGCTGCAGATCGCCGCGGCGGGCAAAAAGGCCAACCCGCTGGTCGAGGTGTTCCGTCACCCGAAGAACGCGATCATGGGCATCCTGATCGGACTTCCGCAGTCGATCGCCGGCTATGTCATCCTCACCTACGGCCTGGGCTTCATGGTGACGAACAAGCACCTGCCCGCGTGGATGGGCTTCGCCGGCACGATGATGGTCGGGCTGCTGCAGATCTTCGTCGCTCCGCTGTGGGGGCACATCTCCGACCGGATCGGCCGTCGCACGGTGTACATCATCGGATGCCTCGGCTTCGCCGCCATGGTCTATCCGGCGTTCGCGCTGTTCACCACCGGCAACATGTGGCTGATCTGGCTCGGCCAGATCCTCGGCTTCGTCGTGTTCGGCGTGGCCATGCAGGCCACCCTGTCGACCATGCTGGTGGAGATGTTCGACGCGGAGGCGCGTACCACCGGCGTCAACATCGGATACCAGTTCTCGAACACGCTGGGCGGCGGGTTCGCCCCGCTGATCTGCGCTGCCCTGGTGGCCGCCGCCGGCGGTGCCTTCTGGCCCGTGGTGGTCTACTCCGCGGTGATCGCCATCGTCGGCGTGATCGCCACCCTGGTGGCATCCATCCGCCCCGACGTGGAGGGCGCCGGCCGCCTGCACGAGCTGGCCGCCACCCGGGCCCTCTGACCCCGCCCCCACCCCTTATACGTACCCCGTCCCCACCCCTTATGCGTCGAGAGCACATGAAGTCGCCGAGTGCACGGCCTGTTCACGCGAACAGGCCGTGCACTCGGCGACGTGTCGTGCTCTCGACGGCGAGCCGTGCCGGGCGGGCGGGGCGTGCGGGGCGTCAGGACAGGAGACTCGCCAGGGCGGGGAGCTGGGACTCGTCCTCCAGGGCGGAGCCCACGGCTACCACGCGCACCCCGGCGGCCAGGAACTCCCGGGCGTTGGCGGAGCCCATGCCGCCGGTGGCGACGAACTTCGCCTGCGGGAACGGGCCGCGCATCGCGGGGAACCAGCCGGTGCCCAGCAGCGATGCGGGGAACGCCTTCATCCAGGTGAGCCCCTCGCGCAGCGCGTGCTGCACCTCGGTCGCCGTCGAGACGCCGGGCAGCGGCGGCATCCCCGCCTCGTGCGAAGCGCGCACGATCTCGAGGTCCAGGCCGGGACTCACGGTGAACGCGGCCCCCGCATCAGCCGCCTGCCGCACGTGCTCGGGCGAGATCACGGTGCCCGCGCCGACCACCAGGCCGCGCTCGCGCGCCGCTTCGGCCAGCACGCGCAGCGCCTCGACATCGGCGGGCGTCTGCACGGGCACCTCGACGACCGTGATGCCCAGATCCCAGGCGCGCGTGGCGGTGGCGAGCGTGCGCTCGACCCCCATGCCGCGCAGGATGGCCATCAGCGGCACCGCGCCGAACAGCTGGTCGAAAGCGGAGTTGTCAGTCATGGGCGGGGGCCTTTCAGTTGTCGAGCGGCGGAAGATCGTCGGTGGACTGCAGCACGAGATGCGCGCGGCGATGCCCTCCGGTGAGGCGGGTGACGGCATCGGCGCCCTGCAGGCGGGCGGCCAGGTAGCCGGCGGCGAACGCGTCGCCGGCGCCGACCGGCTCCACCACCTCGGTGCGGATCGCTGGCACGAAGGTGCGCAGGTCCTCTCCGGTGCGGCGGTCGAACTCGGTGGCGCCCACGTCGCCGTCCTTGACGACGACGACCGCCGGCTCGGGCACCAGGGCGCGCACGGCGTCGGCGTCGGCGGTGCCCCACAGTCCTTCGGCCTCGTCGAGTCCGACGAAGACGATGTCCGCCCGGCGCGCGAGCGTCAGCAGAGCGGATGCCGCGGTACCGGGCTTCCAGAGAGCCGCGCGGTGGTTCACGTCGAAGCTGAGGATGCCGCCGGCGGCGCCCACGCGCGCGAACACGCTCTCGATCAGCGCCGCGCAGCGGGGCGACAGGGCCGGAGTGATGCCGGATACGTGCACGATCTCGGCATCCTCCAACGGCGCGCCCGCGATGTCTTCCGGACCCAGCAGCGATGCGGCCGATCCGCGGCGGTAGTACAGCACGCCGCGGCCGGGATCCTTGAAGTAGACCCCGGTCGGAGCATCCGGATTGCGCGTGACGCCGCGCACGTCGACGCCGTGCCGGGCGACCTCGTCGAGCACGCGCATGCCGAGGGCGTCGTCGCCGAGGGCGCTGACCCAGGCGGTCGGGATGCCCAGCCGCACGGCGTGCACGGCCACGTTCGACTCGGCGCCGCCGATCAGCAGCCGCACATCCTGCGCGGTCGCGAGGGGCTCGGCGTGGGCCGGGGTGACGAGGGCCATCGTCTCGCCGATCGTGATGAGGCGTGGTGCGGGGGCAACGGGCATGAGTACCATGATGAGAGCGGCTGTGCAGGTGATGCAACGCACGTTGCAACAGTTGCACAGCAGGAGAGAGGATCGGAATGATCGACGCGACCGATGAGCTGCTCACCGCGCGGGACAAGGGCATCCCGACGCGCGCCGTCGGCATGACGGCATCCGCCTTCCTCGCGACCGCGCCGCGGCTGGACGAGTTCTGGACGCCGCTGGTCGTGCTGGACGACGCCGCGATGCGCGCGAACGTCGCGACCATGGCCGCCTGGTGCGCCGAGCGCGACCTGGAGATCATGCCGCATGGCAAGACCACGATGGCCCCCGCACTGTGGAAGCGGCAGACCGATGCCGGTGCGCTCGGCATCACCCTCGCCACCATGGGGCAGGTGCGCACCGGCCGCGACCTGGGCCTGGACTCGATCATGCTGGCCAACTCCGCCGTCGACCCGCGTTCGCTGACCTGGCTGGCCGGCGAGCTCGCCGACCCGGACTTCCGCTTCGTGTGCTGGGCCGACTCGATCGCCACGGTCGACGCCATGGAGCAGGCCCTGCACGGCGTCGACCTGCCCCGGCCGATCGATGTCTGCGTCGAACTGGGCGCCGCCGGCGGCCGCACCGGCGCCCGGTCGATCGAGGAGGCGGTCGCCGTGGCCAGTCGCCTGGCGGCATCCGATGCGCTGCGACTGGCGGGCGTGGCCGGCTACGAGGGCAGCCTGGCGCACGACCGCTCCCCGGAGGGGCTCGCCGCCGTGCGCGCCTACCTGCAGGCCCAGCTCGAGCTGCATCGGTCGCTCGCCGAGCTGTACGACGACGGCGAGCTGTACGTCACCGCAGGCGGCAGCGCGTACTTCGAGATCGTCGCCGACGTGTGGGCCGGCGCCGAGCGCGACGGCCGCACCCGCTTCACGCTGCGCTCCGGCGCGTACATCGTGCACGACGACGGCTTCTACCGCGGAATCTCGCCGTTCGACGAGGGCGGCACCGGGCAGGGCCCGCACTTCGTCAACGCCATGCACGGGATCGCACGGGTGGTGTCCAGCCCCGAGCCCGGGCTGGCGCTGGTGGATGCAGGCAAGCGCGACTTCCCCTACGACGAGGGGCTGCCCATCCCGCGTGCCGCCGCCGATGAGCTCGCCGGCTCGTGGCATCCGGTCGACGCCGTCGTCTCGGCGATGAACGATCAGCACTCCTACGTGCGTCCTGCCGAGCCGCTGGCGGTGGGCTCGGTCGTGCGCTTCGGGCTGTCGCACCCGTGCACGGCGTTCGACAAGTGGCGGGTGCTGCCGGTGGTGGACAGCGTCGAGTCCGGCGTCATCGTCGACCTGATCCGCACCTGGTTCTGAGGAGCGGCATCCTGATGAGCACTCGTACGGTCCTCCGCGGCGGATCGATCGTCGCCCCCGCCGGTCTCGAGCGCGCCGATGTCGCGTTCGAGGGCGCCGTGATCACCGCCGTCGGCGAGGTGCCGGCGCGTGACGGCGATGCGGTGGTCGACGCCGCCGGGCGCCTGATCCTGCCGGGATTCGTCGACGCGCACTCGCACGCCGACGGCCTGCTGCGCGATCCCGCCGTGACCGCATCGCTGCTGCGCCAGGGCGTGACGACGGTGATCGGCGGGCAGGACGGCGTCTCGTACGCGCCGGGCGACGGCCGCTACGCGACCGACTACTTCGCCGCGATCAACGGCCCGCACCCCGTGTACCGCGGCGGCGGTGTCGCCGCGCTGCTGGGTGCCGTCGACGACGCCTCGCCGATCAACGCCGGGTACCTCGTACCCGCCGGGACCGTGCGCTTCGAAGTGTGCGGCCGGCGGGAGGGCGCCGCCTCGGACGACGAGCGCGTGCGCATGGCGGCCCTCGTCGCACAGGGGATGGCGGAGGGCGCACTGGGCCTGTCGACCGGCCTGGACTACGTGCCTGGCATCTTCCAGGATGCGGCGGAGATCGCCCCGCTGTGCGTGCCAGTCGCGCGCGCCGGGGGCGTATACGTCAGCCACATGCGCGGCGGGTACGAGAACAACGCCGCCGCCGGCATCGACGAGATGCGCGAGATCTCGCAGCTCGCCTCGCGCGAGGCCGGGATGCCGCTGCCCGTGCACGTGTCGCACCTGCACGCCGACGCCGGGATCGTGCTCGCCCAGCTCGACGCGCTCGCCGCGGCCGGCATCGACGCCAGCTTCGACGCCTACCCTTACATCCGCGGCTGCACCCTGCTGGGCATGCCGCTGCTCCCGCCGGAGATCTCGGCGCTGCCGACCGGCGAGATCGTGGCGCGCTTCACTGACCCGACGACCAGGGACCGGCTGCGCGAGACGTGCGCGCAGCGGGCATCGCACAGCCCGAGCCTGGGGCCCGCGTGGCCGGACATGATCACGCTCGCGCACATCGCGGCATCCGACTTCGCCTGGGCGCACGGGCTCACCCTGCGCGAGGCCGCGGCGCGGTCCGACGCCGACCCGATGGATCTCGCCTTCGACCTGCTCGCCGCCTCTCGCATGGAGGTCAGCGCCGTCATGGCCGTGCACAACCCGCGCCCCGACACCGACCTCGCGCGCATCGTCGCGCACCCCGCGCACACCGGGGGATCCGACGGCATCTTCATCGGCGCGCATCCGCATCCGCGCGCGGCGGGGTCGTTCGCGCGCTACCTGCGTCTGTTCGTGCGCGAACTGGGCACCTGGTCGTGGGCGGATGCCGTGCACCACCTCTCCGCGCAGCCCGTCCGCAGGTTCGGCCTCGGGCGTCGTGGCGCGATCGAGGCGGGTGCGCTGGCCGATGTGCTGCTGGTGGATCCTATGGGCGTGGCTGACGGCGCCACCTACGAGCACCCGAACGAGCCCGCTGTCGGCATCGATGACGTGTTCGTGGCCGGTGTGCAGGTGCTCGCCGGCGGCGAGCTCACCGGCGCGCTGCCCGGGCGCGGCCTGCGACGGGAGGCAGCCGGCCTCCCTCCGCTGACACCCCCAGTTTCCGCCGACACCCCCATCTATGGACGTCCGCAGGTGGGGGTGTCGACGGCAGGCAGGGGTCTCGGCGACGAGGACGGCAGAATCGCAGACGTCGGCACTCCGGGAACCGGGGGCTGACCGATGTCGCAGAGTGTCGAGAGAGCAGCCGGTATCCTGAACGCCCTCGCTGCGGAGCCGGCGACCGTGATCGAACTCGCGGAGCGGTTCGGCATCCACCGCTCGACCATGTTCCGCGAGCTGCAGAGCCTGGAGCAGGTCGGATTCGTGCGTCGGCAGATCGACGGCACCTACGTCGTCGGCATCCGGCTCGCCGTACTCGGCGGCGCGGCGCTGGAGCAGCTGGATCTGCGCGGCGCGGCATATGCACACCTGCGCAGATTGCATCGCATCGTCGGCAACACCCTGCACCTCGGTGCGCTGATGGGCGACGAGATCGTCTATGTCGACAAGGTGGAGGACGCGTCGGGTGTGCGGATGTACTCACGTGTCGGCGCCGCCGTGCGGCCGCACTGCAGCGGCATCGGCAAGGCGGTGCTCGCGGAGCTGCCCGTCGACCGGCGCGACAGCCTGCTGGCCGGCTGCGACTGGCATCCGTATACCGCCAACACCCTCACCAGCCGCGCCGCCCTCGACGCCGACCTGGCAGCGACCGCCCGCCGGGGCTGGGCGTTCGACGACGCCGAGTTCGAGGACTTCGTGGGCTGCGTGGCCGTGCCCATCGTGACGGCCGCCGGAGTGGTGGGGGCCTTGTCCCTCACCGCGCTGCGCGTCGCCCAGAGCCGCCGGCAGCTCGAGCAGCGCGTGCCGATGCTGCGCGAGACCGCCGCCGAGATCTCCCACCAGCTGGGATGAACAGAACCGACAACGAGAAGGAAGAGCACACCATGCCCAAGACCGGTTTCCACGCCGAAGGCGCCCCCACCCCCGCAGGCCCGTACAGCCACGGGGTGGTCGCGAACGGATTCCTGTACACCGCCGGCTTCGGCCCGCAGGACGCCGCGAACGCCCATGCCGTCGCCGACAACGTGGGCGACCAGACCCGCCAGGTGCTGCGCAACATCGAGATGGTGCTGGCCGTGCACGATCTGACCATGGCCGACGTGGTCAAGACCACCGTGCACCTGGCCGATCTCGCCGACTTCGCCGAGTTCAACGAGGCGTACCGCGAGTTCTTCTCGGCGCCGTACCCGGTGCGCACCACCGTCGGCTCGCAGCTGGCGAACATCCTCGTCGAGATCGACGTGGTGGCCGCGCTGCCGCAGGACTGACGCGCGCACTCCGGTTGCATGCGTAACGCGCGAACCGCACCGCGGACTTCAGAGGACGACCGGATGCCCGGACGCGAGCGACGCGTAGGCGGCGTCCACCAGCACCACGGCCGCGACGCCGTCGGCGGGTGTGACCCGCGCGTCGCGTCCGGTGCGGATCGCGTCGAGGAAGTCCGCCAGCTGCTCGCGATACGGATCGGCAGCGGATGCCGGTGACGGGTGCTCCGTGTCGGTCGTCGACGTGTCGACGCTCAGCTCGCCCCTGTCGCCGGTGACCTCGAGCATTGAGCGGAACGGGGTGCCGGGCTCGGCCCAGTCCGCGCGCACGTGGCTGATGGCGCCGTTCGCGTGGGTGAGCGTGACGTGCGCGGACACCGGAGGCTGCACGACGCTGTCCACGGCCGGCGGATCCTGTGTGGCCGACACCTCGACCGCCGGGCCCGCCAGCCACAGGGCCTGGTCGAGGTCGTGGATCATCAGGTCGCGGATGATCCCGCCGCCGGCATCCTGCGAGAAGAACCAGGCGGATGCCGGGGCGGCCACCGTACGGCGTGCCGTGAGCTCGGTGATCGCGCCCACCGCGCCGATCCGTTCGTGCACCTGCTGGTACCCGGAGAAGTACCGGACGACGTGGGCGGGGAACAGGCGCACGCCCGCCGCAGCGGCGGCATCCGCCAGCTCCTGCGCTTCCGCGGCGGTGACGGCCAGCGGCTTCTCGCACACGACGTGCCGCCCGGCGGCGAACGCCGCGCGCGCGATGTCGAGGTGCGAGGATGTGGGGCTGACGACGTCCACGATCCCGGAGCCCTGGATGAGCTCCTCGAGCGTGTCGTGAAGGCGCAGACCGTAGCGGGCGGCCAGGGCATCCGCTCCCGTGCGACGCAGGATGCCGACCTCGGCGCCCAGCGCCAGCCACCCCTCGATGTGCGGCGGGGCGATGCCGCCCGCGCCCACGATCCCGACCCGCGGTGTGTCGTCCATGGCCCGAGCCTACGTTCTCCGCTCTCCCCGCCGACACCCGACCTCCTGAGCTGACACCCCTCCTGACCGCCGAGACCCCTCGCCAGCGACGTCGCTCACGAGGGGTTTCGACAGCAGTGAGGGGTATCGACGAAGTGGGCGGGGGCGATGGGGCGGGATCGAACGGGCGTCAGGAGGAGGCGGTCCCGCGCGGCAGCTCGCCGGCGACCTTGGTCTCCAGCACCTGCACGGCCTCATCGGACAGCAGGATGAGTCCCTCCAGCTCGTCGCGCACGCGCTTGTACGCCACCTGCCGCTCGGCCTGCGTGGCCGATTCGTCCAGCGCCACCTTCAGCAGGTGCTGCGCCCGATCCAGGCGCTTGCGCTCGTCCTCGGTGAACGTGGAGTCGCGGATGCGGCGGGCGTCGTGCTCGGCGACCTCGAAGGCCACGGCGTAGTTTCCGACCGCGTCGAGATAGTCCGTGACGCGCTGCTCGGTGACCTTCGCGTCGGCGGATGCCGGGCGCAGATTGTCTGCGGTCTTCTTGGCGCGCAGGAACGCGGCGGTCAGCGGCTGCCGGCCGTCGCTCATGGCAGGGAAGGCGATGAGCTTGGCGACGTCGAGCTCGTAGTCCAGCCAGCGCGCGGTGATCTCGTCATGCTCCTTGAACAGGCGCTCCAGCACGTCGTCGTGCGAGACGGATGCCGGTGCGGCGGCCCTCTTGGCGGTGCCCGAGCGCCCGGGTCCGGCGAGAGCCTTGGCCTGCAGCTCCGCGGTGCGCAACTCGCTCTTCAGACGCAGGGTCTCCAGCTTGCGCTGGTGACGCTCGCGGGACATGAGCTGCCACCGGCGTGCGGCGCCGCCGGCCACGCCCATGATGGGGAAGATCAGCCACCACATGTTGCCGGCGAAGCTCCAGAAGTCGTGCATGATGCCGACAGCCTAATCTCGCAGCCCAGGATCCGCTGTGACGGATGTCATGACCGGGCCTTCCTCATCCTTTCGATGGAGATCCGGTTCACTCCCGTTCGCGATGTGCCCGAGGCTCGCCGCTGGTGGACTCGATGTCATGGCACAACCTCGTCTGCGGCATCCGCTCTCCGACCGTCTCACCTCGCGCCGCGGCGCCTGGATATCGCTGGGCCTCGTGCTGCTGGTGATGTTCCTGCTGTTCGGTGCGTTCGGCTCCGCGAAGGCGCAGGCCGGCAACGCGCAGGCGCCGGCGGCATCCGAATCCGCCCGGGTGAGCGAACTGCTCTCGACGTTCCCGAACGCCGATCAGCAGTCGGTGCTGGTCGTCGCATCCCGCGGCGACGGCGGCAGGCTCTCCGCAGCGCAGCAGGACGGGCTGAAGGCGCTGCTGCCCGTGCTCGGCGAGCAGTCCGCGGCGGATCCCACGGGGCCGCTGGTCAGCGACGACGGGAAGGCCGCCGTGCTGATCACGCCGATCACGGTGGGCGCCACCAGCTCCGACACGGCCGCGGTCATCAAGACCCTGCGTGCCGACATCGACGGTCACGCCCCGGCGGGCGTCACCCTGCAGGTCACCGGCGGACCGGCCTTCGGCGCCGATGTGGCCTCGTCGTTCGAGGGCGCAGACTTCACGATGCTGCTGGTGACGATCCTCATCGTCGCGATCCTGCTGATCGTCACCTACCGCTCGCCCGTGCTGTGGCTGATCCCGCTGGTGGTCGTCGCGCTCGCCGACGGGCTGGCGGGGCGCTTGACCGCGGCGGCCGGATCGCTGTGGGGCCTGCAGTTCGACGCGGGCATCATCAGCGTGCTGGTCTTCGGCGCCGGCACGAACTACGCGCTGCTGCTCATCTCCCGCTACCGCGAGGAGCTGCACGCCACGCCCGATCACCGCAAGGCGCTCAGCACTGCCTGGCGCGCCACCGCGCCGGCCGTCCTCGCCTCGAACATCACCGTCGTGCTGGCGCTGCTCACCCTCGTGCTCGCCGTGATCCCCGGCACGCACGGCCTCGGCGTCTCCTCGGCGATCGGGCTGCTGATCGCGCTGGCCTCGGTGCTTCTCCTGCTGCCGCCGCTGCTGGCGGTGTGCGGGCGCCGGGTGTTCTGGCCGTTCGTCCCGCGGCCCGGTGAGGCCCCGCGGCAGGGCCGCGGCTGGCGTCGCGTGGCCTCCGGTGTCGTGCGGCGCCCGCTGCGCAGCCTGCTGGCCGGCGTCGTGCTGCTGGCCGTCATGGCTGCGGGCCTGATCGGCACCTCGGTCGGGCTCGACCAGGCGCAGAAGTTCCGGGTGCCGTCCGAGTCCGCCGCCGGCCTCGAGGTGCTGTCCGCGCACTTCCCTCCCGGTGAGGCGCAGCCCATCCTGATCGTGGCCGACAGCGCGGCATCCGACGCCGTCGTGGCCGCCACGGAGGACGTCGACGGCGTGGTGCGCGCGAACCCGGTCGGCACGACCGATGACGGCGCGCTGACCGAGATCATGGTGACCAGCGCGTACGCGCCCAGCACCGCGGAGAGCCTGAATCAGATCACCGCGCTGCGCGACGCCGTGCACGCGGTGCCGAACGCGGATGCCGTGGTCGGCGGCGCCGTCGCCACCGACCTGGACGCCAGGGCCGGCAACCAGCACGACCTGCTGCTGGTCGCCCCGCTGGTGCTGGCGGTCAGCCTGATCGTGCTGATCGTGCTGCTGCGCTCGCTGGTGGCGCCCGTGCTGCTGCTGGTGACCAACCTGGCCAGCGCGCTCGCCGCCATCGGCGCCGGCGCGTGGCTGAGCAGGGCGCTGTTCGTCCAGCACGCGCTGGACCTGCAGGTGCCGCTGCTGTCGTTCCTGTTCCTGGTGGCGCTCGGCATCGATTACACGATCTTCCTCGTGCACCGTGCCCGCACCGAGGCGGCCGCCCGCGGCACCAGGGCGGGCATGGTCGAGGCCGTCGCGCACACCGGCGGCGTGATCACCAGTGCCGGCATCGTACTGGCGGGCGTGTTCGCGGCCCTCGGCGTGCTGCCGCTGGTGACTCTCGGCCAGTTGGGCCTGATCGTCGGGGTCGGCGTGGTGGTGGACACCCTGGTGGTGCGCACGGTGATCGTCCCGGCGATCTTCGCCCTCGTCGGCGACCGGATCTGGTGGCCGGGACGACCGCACCAGAGCGCAGCGGATGCCGGTGAGCCGGCCCCGGGCGAGTCGACGCAGATCGTCGGCAGCCCTGTTCCGGCATCCATGTCCTCTGCAACCGCGTCCGGAGACCGGGTCTCGACCGACCCGAGCCGGGTACCGGTGCAATAGCCGGCGGACGGGGAGAATCAACACATGGACGTCGTGAACGCGCCACTGCTGCACGCTGATCGCAGCGCGTCTGGGCATGCTTCGCCGGTGGTGCGGGCGATGGAGTTCGGCCAGCACGCCATGGCGGCCGTGCTGACGGCGGTCGGCGTGGTCCGGGCGGTGGGCGACGGCACCCCGATCGCCGCAGCGGTGCTGGCAGGGCTCGCGATCCTCGCCGTGCACACGGCCGGCACGATCCTCCCCTCGCGCGGCTCCCGGCGGTTCGCCATCTGGTGGCTGGTCGCCCTGGCGGTGATCTGGATCGCGGCCGTGGCCGTCTCGCCGGAGTTCATCTGGATCGCGTTCCTGCTGTGGCTGCTGGCCGGCCACCTGCTGCCCGTGCCGTGGGGGCTGCTGTTCTCGGCGCTGGTCCTGGCCGTCGTGATCGTCGCGCCGATCCTGCACCACGGCTCGACCAGCTACGCCACGGTGTTCGGTCCGCTGATCGGCGGCGTCTTCGCCTTCGGGATCTCGCGCGGCTATCTGCAGCTGCTGCGGGATGCCGCCGAGCGCGAGCGGCTGGTCGCCTCGCTCACGCAGGCGCAGCACGAGATGGCTGATCTGCAGGACGAGCTCGCGCTCGCGCAGCGGGAGTCGGGCGCCGTCGCCGAGCGCACCCGCATCTCGCGCGACATCCACGACACCGTCGCGCAGGCGCTGTCCTCCATCCGCCTGCTCGCGCATGCGGGGGCCGACCGCAGCACGGATGCCGGTGCGGCTCGGGCCCTGCATCAGGTGGAGGCGCTCGCCGGCGGGAGCCTCGCCGACGTGCGCAGGATCGTGGCGGATCTCGCGCCCGCCGAGCTGGAGGACGGCCCGCTGGCCACGGCGCTGCGGGGCATGCTGGATCGCGCGCGGGACGAGGCGGGGCTCCAGGTCGAGCTGCATGTCGACGAGTCCCTGCCAGTGCTGCCCACCGAGGTGGAGGTCGCGCTGCTGCGCACCGCGCAGTCGGCGCTGGCCAACGTGCGCCTGCACGCCGCCGCGCACCGGGTCGTGATGAGCCTGATCGACGACGAGCGGAGCGTGCGGCTGGACATCATGGACGACGGCTCGGGCTTCGACGTCAGAGCCTGGGAGGCGGATGCCGGCAGTGCGTCGAGCTATGGGCTCCGGTTCATGCGGGCGCGGCTGCGAGAGCTCGGCGGCGGTCTGGACATCGAGAGCGCACCCGGCGAGGGGACGGCGATCTCCGTGCAGCTTCCGATCCGCCCGGAGCCGGTGCCACCGGCATCCGGTGCGGGATCCGCCCCGGTACGGGATCCGGGATACGCACCGCACTCGAGACCCGAGGAGAAGAGCGAATGACCATCACCGTGCTGCTGGTCGACGACCACCCCGTGGTGCGCAGCGGGCTGCGGGCCGTGCTCGACGCCGACGACGTGCAGGTGGTGGGCGAGGCCGCCACCGGCGAGGAGGCCATCGAGCTGGCGCAGCTGCTGCATCCGGATGTCGTGCTGTGCGACCTGCGCCTGGGAGAGGGGATCGACGGCATCCGCACCACCGCCGCGCTGCGCGCGCTCACCCCTGCACCGGCGGTGCTCATCCTCACCACCTTCGACAGGGATGCCGAGATCCGCGGCGCCATCGAGGCGGGGGCCGCCGGCTACCTTCTGAAGGAGGTCGCGCCGGAGCTCATCGTCGACGGCATCCGCAGGGCCGCCGCCGGCGGGATGGTGCTGGCACCCGAACTCGCCACGCGACTGCTGGAGGGGCTGCGCAGTCCGCTGCCCCGGCTGACCGATCGCGAGACCGAGGTGCTGCGGCTGCTGGCGACCGGCGCGGCGAACCGGGAGATCGCCCGCACGCTCTTCGTCACCGAGGCGACCGTCAAGAGCCACCTCGCCCACATCTTCACCAAGCTCGACGTCGACAGCCGCTCGCGCGCCATCCATGTCGCCCGCGAAGCCGGGCTGATCTGATGCCAGGAAGGACCGCTCGCATGACGAAGGACCGGGACGCGGAGATCGCGCCGACCAGGCGGGACTGGCTGGGCCTCGCCGTGCTGTCGATCGGACTGGGACTGATCGTGCTGGACGGCACCATCGTGGGCGTCGCGCTGCCGGTCATCATCGGCGAGCTGAAGCTGAACATCACCGACGCGCAGTGGGTCAACAGCCTGTACGCCGTGCTGCTGGCGGCGCTGCTGCTGTCCACCGGGAGCCTGGCCGATCGGTGGGGTCGCAAGCGGCTGCTCCTCGCCGGACTCGTGGTGTTCATGGGCGGCAGCCTGCTGGCGGCCATGTCGGCCACAGCCGGCGCGCTGATCGGGGCGCGAGCGGTGCAGGCCGTCGGCGCGGCGTTCATCATGCCGTCCACGCTGTCCACGGTCAACGCCGTGTTCCGCGGGCGGCACCGCGCCACGGCATTCGGCGTGTGGGGTGCGGTGATCTCCGGGGCGGCGGCCATCGGCCCGCTGGCCGGCGGGGCGCTGACGCAGTGGGCGTCGTGGCACTGGATCTTCCTGGTGAACCTGCCGTTGGGTGCGCTGGTGCTGATCGCCGCGCTGTTCACCGTGCGCGAGACCCGCGGCGAGAAGACCCGCCCCGGCATGGACGTCGACGGCGCCCTGCTCAGCGCCATCGGCTTCGGTGCGCTGGTGTTCGCCGTCATCGAGGGCCCCGATCTGGGCTGGTGGACGCCGAAGGCCGACCTGGTCGCGTTCGGCTGGACGTGGGGGAAGGATGCTCCGATCTCGGCCGTGCCCGCGGCCTTCGCCGTCGCCGCGGTGGCCCTGGTGCTCTTCGTGATCTGGGAGCGCCACCGTGAGAAGGTGCAGCGCCAGGCGCTGCTGGATCTCGGACTGTTCTCGCTGTCCACGTTCTCGTGGGGCAACCTCACGGCCGGGATGGTGGCCGTCGGCGAGTTCGCGCTGCTGTTCGTGCTGCCGCTGTACCTGGTCAACGCGCTGGGGCTGGACGTCATGGGCGCCGGACTCGTACTGGCAGGCATGGCGCTGGGCGCGTTCGTCTCCGGCGCGGGCGCTCGACACCTGGCGATGCGGTTCGGCGCCCCCGGAGCGGTGCTCATCGGCTTGGGGCTCGAGGTGGCCAGTGCGCTCGCGCTGACGTTCACGGTGCAGGGCGACACCTCGGGCTGGGTGATCGTCATCCCGCTGGTGTTCTACGGACTGGGCCTGGGGCTGGCATCCGCTCAGCTGACCGGCACCGTGCTGCGGGATGTGCCCGTGTCGATCTCCGGGCAGGGATCAGCCACGCAGAGCACCGTGCGGCAGGTCGGCTCCGCACTCGGCACGGCATTCGCGGGAGCCGCCCTCTCGGTGGCGCTGGCCGTCACGCTTCCCGCCGCGCTGTCGAATGCGGGCATCTCGGGTCCGAACGCCGACAGCATCGCCGACTCCACGCGGCTGTCCGCCGGGACCACCATCACCCAGCTGCGTGCACAGGGCGTGCACTCCCCGCTCGGCGATCACACGCAGGCCACCGTCGACGCGCTGTCGGCGGGTTTCGCGGATGCCACGCGCTGGTCGCTGCTGGTGGCGGTGGCGTTCCTGGCGCTGGGCCTGGTCAGCGCGATGCTGCTGAGGAGAAGCTCGCGGGAGGGCTGACGCGTGTCGGCCCCCGATCTGTAACGGGGAACGGCGAGCGCGCGACGTCGCGCGACGGCGCGCCGCGGAGGGTCAGCGGGCGGCGTGCACCAGCGTGCGCAGGAGGGGCAGCACGCGGTCGCGCTCGGGTCCTGCGGTCAGTTCCAGCGTCTCGGCGATGTCCAGTGCCAGCAGGGCGTGGCCGGCGGCGTTCGGGTGGAACGGGTCGTTCATCAGGCCCCACGGGATGCCGCCCTGGCGCCCCTCGCCGACGGCGGTGCACCTGGCGAACTGGTCGACGAGGATCACGTCCGCAGCGCTCGCGACGTCGCGGACGGCCTGCGCGAAGTCCGCGATGCGGGCGCGCTCCGGCGCGTTCGCGGCATCCACCGACGGCTGCGTCTGCAGCACGGGGATGGCGCCCAGCGCGCGCACGCGGGCGACGAACTCGGTGACGGATGCCGCGAACTCGACCGGCTCGATCACGGGGAACGCCCCGCCGGTGGAGCAGTCGTTGGTGCCGATCATGAGGGTGACCACGTGCGGATGCCAGTCGGCGACCCGCCGGTCGAAGTCCTCCAGCAGCTGCACGACGCGCCAGCCGCTGATCGCGGTGTTGATCACGACGTCCTGCACGCGCTCCAGGTCGCCGCGGATCAGTTCGTGCAGGTGGTCGACGTAATTGCGGGCGCCCAGTGTGTGGCTGAGCCCGTGCGTGATCGAGTCGCCCGTGCACACCCAGTTCAGCGCGGAGCCGGAGTCGAGAAGGTCGTGCAGGCGAGGCAGATCGGCGGTCACGCCACCATCCTGCCGCATCAGCGCGGGAGTCAGCGCGATGTCACCCACGAGACGATCCGCGACGCGATCGGCACCGGATCGTCGTCGACGAGGACGATCAGCCCCGGCTCGTCCGACTGCAGCGGCTCCAGTGCCCCGAGCTGCGACTGCAGCAGCGCCGGCGGCATGAAGTGGCCGGTACGCGCGGTCACCTGCGCGGTGATGCGCTCGGCATCGGCCGACAGCATCACGAAGGACGCTCGCGGGGCGTGCGTGAGCAGCACTTCGCGGTAAGCCCGCTTCAGCGCGGAGCAGGCCATCACCGGAGCGGCGCCGGCCGACAGCGCCTCGCCGACGCGGTGCAGCCAGGGCAGCCGGTCCTCATCGGTCAGCGGGATCCCTGCGCTCATCTTCGCGATGTTGGCCTCGCCGTGCAGGTCGTCGGCGTCGAGGTACGGCATCCCCAGCTGCTCGCCGATGAGGCGGGCGATGGTGCTCTTGCCGATGCCGGAGACGCCCATCACGACGATCGGGTCGTGCGCGTGGGCGGCTCCGGCTGTCGCGCCGGTCGTGGGCTGGGGGATCACCAGTCGTGGACCGTGCCGTCGTGCAGACGGTTGTACGGCAGGTAGGCGGTCTCGTACGGGTACTTGCCGGCCTCGTCCAGGTCGAGATCGACGCCGAGTCCCGGCTTGTTCCCGGGGTGCAGCAGGCCATTGCTCCACGTGAACGACTGCTGGAAGACCTGGTCGGTCTTCCAGCCGTGCTGCATGTACTCCTGGATGCCGAAGTTGTGGATCGCGAGACCCAGGTGCATCTGCGCGGCCATGCCGACGGGGGAGATGTCGGTGGGGCCGTGGAAGCCGGACTTGATCTGGTACATGGCGGCGTAGTCGACGGTCTTCTTCAGCGGGGTGATGCCGCCCATGTGGGTGACGGCGCCGCGCACGTAGTCGATGAGCTGGTCGCGGATCAGGTCCTTGAAGTCCCAGATGGTGTTGAAGATCTCGCCGATCGCCAGCGGCGTGGTGGTGTGCTGACGCACGAGCTTCAGCGCCTCCTGGTTCTCGGCGGGGGTGCAGTCCTCGAGCCAGAACAGGTCGTACGGCTCCAGCTCCTTGCCGAGCTTGGCGGCCTGCAGCGGGGTCATGCGGTGGTGACCGTCGTGCAGCAGCGGCATCTCGGGGCCGAACTCGTTGCGCACGGCCTCGAACACGCCGGGCAGGTGGCGCAGGTAGGCGCGCGTGTCCCAGTCCTCCTGCACGGGCTTTGCGCCGCGGCGGGCCGGCTCGTGGTCGTAGCGCGCCTCGCCGCCGCCGGTGTCGGCCGACTGCGACGCGATGCCGTAGATGGCCTTCAGGCCGGGCACGCCGGTCTGCACGCGGATCGCGCGGTAGCCCTGCTCCTGGTGCGAGCGGATGCTGTCGAACAGCTCGGGCAGCTCCTTGCCCGAGGCGTGACCGTAGGCCAGCAGGCCCTCGCGCGAAGCGCCGCCGAGCAGCTGGTACAGCGGCATGCCCGCAGCCTTGGCCTTGATGTCCCACAGCGCCATGTCCACGGCGGCGATCGCGGCCATCGTGACGGGGCCGCGGCGCCAGTACGCCGAGCGGTAGAGGAACTGCCAGGTGTCCTCGATCTTCGAGGCATCCGAGCCGATCAGCAGCGGCGCGACGTGCTCCTGCAGGTACGCCACGACGGCAAGCTCGCGCCCGTTCAGCGTGGCATCGCCGAGGCCGACCAGGCCGTCGTCGGTGGTCAGCTTGAGGGTGACGAAGTTCCGGTCGGGGCTGGTGACGATGACCTCAGCCTTTTCGATGTTCATGGCGCTCCTTGTCTGAAGAGATGTGATCCGGGAAAGATATGCGGTGCGGTCAGTCCACCGGCAGGTGGCCGCCCTGGGCGGTGCGGTGCGAGGCGAACGCCGCTGTGGACAGGTTGGGGGCGATCGGGTCTCCCGCAGCTGCCCGCTCCCTGCGGTCCGCGATCTCGGCGACGATCTCGCGGTGACGCTGGTCGGTGAGCGGGTAGAAGAACATCACGGCGATGGCGACGACCGAGCAGATCAGCGGGATCAGCCCTGCGCCGGCGCGGATGCCGAGCTCGGCGTGCGCGCTCTGCTGCGCGGCGCCCGCCGCGTACCCGCCCCAGGATAGCGCGAAGGCCGCCAGTGCACCGCCGATGGCCTGACCCGTCTTGCGGGTGAAGGAGAACAGCGCGTAGATGATGCCCTCGGAGCGCACGCCGGTGCGCCACTCGCCGTATTCGACGGTGTCGGCCTCCAGTGCCCACACGAGCATGTTCACCAGGATGAGTCCCAGCTGCGCCACCAGCAGACCGCTGAAGCCCAGCCACACGGTGTCCGCCGGGGAGAAGAACATCAGCGCTCCGCCCGCGGCCATGATCAGCCCGCCGGCGATGTAGGCGCTGCGCTTGCCCCAGGTGCGCACGGCCTTGGGCAGCACGGCGGCCAGGCCGAAGGTCAGCACGATCTGCGCGATCGAGACGGCCGCGTACAGCGGCAGCGCGTGCAGCACGTCGCGCAGGTAGTACAGCTGGATGGTGCTCAGCGCGAGCATGCCGGTCAGGAACACCAGCGAGCTCAGGCACAGCATCAGCAGCGGGCGATTGCCCTTCAGCGTGGCGATGCTCTGCTTGAGGGAGACGTGCTGCACGTCGCGGTTCACGCGCTCCTTGGCGGTGAACGCGGTGAACAGGTACAGGGCGGTGCCCACCACGACGAATCCGAGCGTCATGAACGTGAACAGCGTCTGCAGGTTCGCGCCAGGAACGATCAGCGGGGCGACGAACACGCCCAGGCCCGCGCCGACGACCATGCCGCCGATGGTGCGGGCGCTGGCGAGCTTGGCACGCTCACCGGCATCCTGCGTCATCGCGCCGGCCAGCGAGCCGTACGGGATGTTGACCAGGCTGTAGGCCAGGCCGAGCGCCGCGTAGGTGAGGTACGCGTACAGCAGCATCCCGCTCTCGCCGATCTGCGGCACCGAGAACACGGCGCACGAGAGCAGCAGCAGCGGCACGGAGCCGAACATGATGAACGGGCGGAACTTGCCGAGCCGCTTGTGGAACGTGCGGTCGACGATGCGACCGGCGAACACGTCCGCGAAGGCGTCGAAGATGCGCACCACCAGCAGCAGGGTGCCCGCCGCGGCGGCGGAGATGCCGGCGACGTCGGTGTAGTACACCAGCAGGAACATCGTGGCCGTGGTGAAGGCGAGGTTGTTGGCCGCGTCTCCGGCGCCGTAGCCGACGATGCTCAGCCTGCTCAGCCG
This sequence comes from uncultured Microbacterium sp., assembly GCF_937927635.1. Taxonomy (GTDB): domain Bacteria; phylum Actinomycetota; class Actinomycetes; order Actinomycetales; family Microbacteriaceae; genus Microbacterium. The sequence goes on along the minus strand of NZ_CALBRW010000016.1, from coordinate 234,765 downwards.
AGCCGGCCCCTTGGCGGGGGCGACGGTGGTGTGTGAATGGGGCATGAGACCTTCCTTCGCTTCTTCGCGGGCTGCACCCTTGCGCATCTCAGTAGCCGGTGAACAAAGTAAAGCACGCTGATGGCCATTTGGCAAGCGATTGCCAACCTGTGAAAGTCCTGCAGACGGGGCTGTTGCTCACTTGGTTGCAACTTGCACGCAACCGATTGCCAATCGCTGTCGACCGTGCCACACTGAGGGTCACGCACCAGTTCGGCCGACAACGGCCGATTCCAACGAAGGAGGACAGGATGGCGAAGATCGGCGTCCAGGCGATGATGCTCAAGGACAGCTTCGGCGAGGTCGGTGCATTCCAGACTCTGAAGAGGATCACTGACATCGGCTACCACGCCGTCGAGGTGTCGCAGATCCCGATGACCACCGAGAACGTCGACCAGCTGGTCCGTGCGCGTGACGAGCTGGGCATGGACATCGCCTCCCTCTCGGCGGGTCTGCGCGGCAAGGCCGGCATCCCCATGGACACGCTCACGGACGACTACGACAAGATCGTCGCGGACTGCCGGCGCCTGGACACCACGATGGTGCGCATCGGGATGCTGCCGTTCGACGCGATGGCTTCGCTGGACCTTGTGCTCGAATTCGCAGATCAGACCAACGAGTACGCCGAGCGGCTCGCCGCAGACGGCATCCGGCTGTACTACCACAACCACCACATCGAGTTCGCGAAGTACGACGGCAAGCTGCTGCTGGACATCATCGCCGACCGCGCCCCCGCCATGGGCCTGGAGCTGGACGTGCACTGGGTCCAGCGCGGCGGCAAGGACCCGGTGGCCACCATCCACAAGTACAGCGACCGCGTCGCGATGATCCACCTCAAGGACTACCGCATCGGGCAGCTCCCCGCCGACGCGTTCACGGCGCTGGAGGCGGGTGACTTCAAGACGTTCATGGACGCGTTCACTGGTGTCGTGCAGTTCGCCGAGGTCGGCGAGGGCAACCTCGACTTCGCCGCGATCATCGCGGCGGCGGTGGACACCGACGCCGAGTACCTGCTGGTCGAGCAGGACCAGCTGTACGGGCGGGACGTGTTCGACTGCCTGCAGACCTCGTACGACAACCTGGTCGCGCTGGGGCACCGCGACCTCTTCTGACCACCGCAGCGGCTCATCGCCTGAGCGCCGCCCGACCATGACGGACCCCGACAGATGCTCGACGCGCTGACGGGGTTCGTCGTCGTCTCCGTCGCCATCCTGGTCGGCTGGGTCATCGGCCGGGTGCGGCTGCTCGGTCCGCATGCGCGGGACGTGCTGATGCGGCTGAGCTTCTTCGTGCTCTCGCCGTTCCTGCTGTTCGTCGTGCTCGCGCGCGCAGATGCCGGCATGCTGTTCTCCTCGCTGCTGCCGGTGTCGGCGATCGCTGCGGTGTCGGTGTTCGCGATCCACACGGTCGTGGCACGCCTGGTGTGGCGGCGTCCGGTCGGGATCACGACCATCGGCGCACTGTCGTCCGGGCACGTGAACGCCAACAACATCGGCCTGCCCCTCTCGCTGTACCTGCTGGGCAGCGCCGCCTACCCCGCGCCGGTCGTGCTCATGCAGCTGCTGGTGTTCACTCCGGTGTCGTTGACGATCCTGGATGCCGTCACGAGCGAGCGCACATCGCTGCGCCGCACCGTGGTGCGCACCGCCACCAACCCCATCATCATCGGGTCGCTCCTGGGCGCGATCGTCTCGGTGCTCGGCATCCCGGTGCCGGAGCTGGTGATGGAGCCGGTGCAGCTGATCGCGAATGCCGCGGTGCCGGTGCTGCTGATCAGCTACGGGATGTCGCTGCCCGGTCAGCGCGTGCTCGGCAGCCGTGGGCATCGCCGGGACATCGTGCTCGCCACGACGCTCAAGATCGTCGTGATGCCCGTGATCGCCTGGGCTGCGGCGGAGTTCCTGTTCCGGCTCCCGCCCGAGCAGGTGCTCATCGTCACGGTGCTCGCCGCGCTTCCCACCGCGCAGAACATCTTCAACTTCTCGCAGCGCTACGACATCGGCGAGGAGATCTCGCGGGATGCCGTGCTGCTGACCACGATCGGATGCCTGCCGGCCATGCTGTTGATCGTCACCCTGCTCGGGTGACGCCGCGCGCGAGAGTCAGGCGCGACGGGCGTCAGGAGCGACGGGCGGTCAGACGCTCCGCGCGGGGCCGGTGGAGCCGCGGATGATCAGCTCGGTCTCGAGCTCGTGGTCCACGGCGGCCGGCTCCCGGGACTCGATCAGATCCAGGGCCCGCAGCACCGCCCGCTCGCCGGCCTCCTCCAGGGGGGAGCGGACCGTCGTGAGCGGCGGCGTCGTGAAGTCCGAGCCGAAGCTGTCGTCGAAGCCGATGATGCTGAAGCGCTCGGGCACGGGGATGCCCTGCTCGGTCGCCGCGCGCAGCAGGCCGATCGCCATCAGGTCGTTGAAGGCGACCACGGCGGTGGTGTTCGAAGCGATCACCCGGGCGAGGGTCGCGTGCCCGCCATCCAGGGTCGGCTGGTTCGGGCCGATGGAGGTGACGGTCATGCCCCGGCGCTGCGCGCCGTCCTGCAGCGCCTCCCACCGTCGCCGCCCGATCCACGACCGCTCCGGGCCGTTCAGGAACAGCAGTGAGGTGTGTCCCAGCAGCTCCAGATGCGCGAGCGCCTGATCCACGCCGGGCTCGGCGTTCGGCGTGATGCACGCCACCCCCTCGATCCGGCGATTCAGCGCCACGAGCGGCTTGGTGCCGGCGAGCGTGACGATCTGCTCGTCGTCCAGTCGCGAGGTGCCCAGGATCAGCGCATCCACCGACGGCTGTATGCGTTGAGCCGAGGTGGCCTCGACCGTGCCCGACTCCTGAGACTCGCTGACCACCAGGGTGTAGCCGTGGGCGGTGGCGGCCTTCTCGGCGCCGCGGACGATCCCGAAGATCACCGGGTTCGTGATGTCCGCGATCAGCAGGCCGAGGGTGTTCGTGCGTCCGGTGGGCAGCGCGCGCGCCATCGGATTCAGGCGGTAGTTGAGCTCCTTGGCCGCGGCATGGATCTTCGCCTCGGTCTTGACGTTGATGCGGCCGGGCTGGCTCAGCGCGCGCGAGACCGTCGACGGGTTCACTCCCGCGAGCCGGGCCACGTCGTAGATCGTGGGCGCCGAACGAGCCCTGCGCCGAGTCGTAGGGCTCCCCGTGGGATCGGTCACCACCGTCGAGCTCCCTTCCACGAGCGCGCCGGATCGTGTGCGCTCGCCCAGTGACTACCGTAATGCATCGCCGCGCGCACCCCTCAGGCGTCCGCGGGGCTGAAATCGCCCTGCTGCGCCAGCTCCTCGGCCAGCCTGCGCCGCTCGTCGCGCCGCGCCTGCTGCCGGTCGGGGTCGGGGACGGGTGAGGCCAGCAGCAGCTTCTGGGTGTACGGATGCTGCGGACGCCGGGTGACCTGTCCGGCATCTCCCTGCTCCACGATCCGGCCGCGGTACATCACCGCCACCCTGTGGCTGATGTGATGGACCACGTCGAGGTCGTGGGAGATGAACAGGTACGACACCCCGGTGTCGCGCTGGATCTGCAGGAACAGGTCCAGCACCGTGGCCTGAGTGGTCAGGTCCAGGGCCGAGACGGGCTCGTCGCACACGATCAGCTTGGGCGACAGCGCCAGCGCCCTGGCGATCGCCACGCGCTGCCGCTGGCCACCGGAGAACTCCCGCGGCTGGCGGTGCACGGCGTCGCTGGGCAGGCTCACCTGGTCGAGCAGCTCCTTCACCCGCTTGCGGGAGTCCGCCGGGGACACCCCCTGGATGCCCAGAGGCTCGGCGAGGATGTCGCCGATCTCCATGGCCGGGTTCAGCGAGGTGTAGGGATCCTGGAACACCACCTGCAGATGGCGGCTGAGCTTCTGCCGCTGCCTGCGGGAGGCGTGGCCGATCTGCTGACCCTCGAATTCGATGCTCCCGCCGGTGACGGGGGCCAGGCCCAGCACGGCGCGGCCGAGCGTGGTCTTGCCCGAGCCGGACTCGCCCACCAGGCCCAGGGTCTCGCCCCGGCCGATCGCGATGGAGATGTCGGTCAGCGCGCGGAACGACTTGGCACGGAATCCCTTGCCGGGGTACTCGACGATCAGGTCCTCGACGTCGAGGAGAGTGCTGGCGGTGTCGGCCATGATCACCGACCTCCTTCCGGGGTAACGAGCATCGTCATGGGCTCCTTGCCCTCGAGCATCGAGGAGAGCAGGCGCACGGTGTACGGGTCCTGCGGGTCGCGCAGCACATCGCGCACGGTGCCGCCCTCGACCAGGCGGCCGTTCTGCATCACGACCACGCGGTCGCACAGGTCTGCCACAACGCCGAAGTTGTGCGTGACGAGGATCACGCCCACGCCGAGCCGCTTCTGCAGGTCGCGGATCAGGTCGAGCACATCGGCCTGCACTGTGACATCCAGCGCGGTGGTCGGCTCGTCGGCGATGATCAGATCGGGCTCGCAGCTGATGGCGCCGGCGATCAGCACGCGCTGCGCCATGCCGCCGGACACCTCGTGGGGGTAGGAGTCGAAGGTGCGCTGCGGATCGGCGATGCCGACGTCGGCGAGCACCTTCAGCGCCCGCTGCCGTGCTTCGGCACGGCTGATGCGCAGGATGCGGACCATCGGGGCGACCAGCTGGGAGCCGATCGTGTACGCCGGGTCGAGGTTGGACATCGGCTCCTGCGGGATGTACGAGATGCGCGTGCCGCGCAGCTTCGCCAGCCGCGACTGGCTGACGGTGTCCTCGCCGTCGGCCACGGTGTACTGGCCGTCGAACTCGATGGCCCCGCCGAGGATGCGCGCCTCCGGCGGCAGCAGTCCGAGGATGGAGAACGCGGTCTGCGACTTGCCCGAGCCGGACTCGCCGACGATGCCGAGCACCTCGCCGCGATCCAGCGAGAAGGAGACCCCGCGCACGACCTCCTTGAACCCGTCGGCCTGCGGGTAGCCGACCTTGAGGTTCGCCACGTCGAGCAGGTGGTCGTGCTCGCTCTTCGCCGCGATCGTGATGCGGCGGGTGGAGGTGAGGGTGTTCCGGCGGGTCTTCGGCGTCCTGACCTTCTCGCGGTCCTCAAGCGCGTCGCGCACGGCGTTGCCGAGCAGCACCAGGGCGCCGATCGTGACGCCGATCGCCAGTGCCGGCCACAGCAGCAGGATCGGGTTCAGGTACACGTTCTTGAAGCCCTCTGCGAGCATCACGCCCCACGTCGCGACGGCGGGGTCGCCGAGTCCGAGGAACTCCAGTCCGGACTGGATGCTGATCGCCACGCCGCAGACGATGGCCGTCTGGATGATGATCGGGGCGCGCACCACCGAGAAGATGTGCCGGGAGATGATGCGGGCGTCGCTCAGGCCCGAGACCCGGGCGGCGTCGACGTACAGCTCGTTGCGCACCGACTGCACCGCGGTGCGGGTCAGGCGGAAGTATCCGGGGCTGATCAGGATGCCGAACGCGATCATCGAGATCCACACCGACGGGCCGAAGGCCGCGCGGATGGTCAGCAGCAGGATGATGCCGGGGATGGCCATCAGCACGTTCACGACCCAGTTGGCGACCGAGTCGAACGCGCCGCTGAAGTATCCGGCGATCAGGCCGGAGGGGAGTCCGATCACGATCGCGACCGCCGCGCACAGCAGCGCTGAGAGCAGGGTGGCCTGCGCGCCCCAGACGAAGCGGCTGAACGTGTCGCGTCCGGCGCTGTCGGTGCCCAGCCAGTTGACGCCGTCGGAGCCGGCGAGCGTCTTGGAGATGTTGGCGAAGTTCGGATCGAACGGCGCGATCCATGGCGCCAGCACCGCCACGAGCAGCAGCACCACGAGGATGACCAGGGCGATCAGGCCCATCGGGTTGCGGAGGATCCGCTTGAACACGTGCGTGCGGGTGATGGTCGCCTGCGACGCGTCGATCTCGACCGGTTCGCTCATGAGACACGCACCTTGGGGTTGAGCCACCCGTTCGCGAGGTCCACGAGCAGGTTGACGATGATGACGATGATGACGGTGTAGAGCACCACGCCCATCACGAGCGGGGTGTCGCCGAGTGTGGTGGACTGCACGGCGAGAGCGCCCATGCCGGGCAGTGCGAAGATCTGCTCGATGATCACGACGCCGCCGAGCATGCCGATGAAGTTCAGGCTGAGCACGGTCAGGCCGGCCGGCGCGGCGCTGCGCAGCACGTGCTTGAAGAGGATGACGGGCTCGGGGGTGCCACGACTGCGGAGGGTGCGCACGTAGTCCTTCTCGAGCTGGCCGATCACGGCGCTGCGGATCTGCTGCGCGGCGCTGGTGAGGCCGTTCAGGATCAGTGCGAGAGCGGGCAGGGTGAGCGAGGCCACCCACGCCTCGGCGCCCGCTCCGGGGCCGATGCTGCTGGTGGCGGGGAACCAGCCTAGCTGGATGGCGAACAGGGTGACGAACACGACACCCAGCACGAAGCTGGGGATCGCCTCGCCGATCACCGCGGCGATCTGCACGACCCGGTCGATCCAGCCGCGCTTGACGGCGGCGGCGATGCCCAGCAGCGTCGCGCAGATGGCGATGCCGATGATGGCGACGACGACCAGGGTGAGCGTGACCGGAAGCCGGTTGAGCAGGGACTGCGCGACCGGCTCGCTGGTGAACCAGGACGCCCCGAGGTCTCCGGTCAGCGCCTGACCTGCCCAGCTGAAGAACCGGGTCATGATCGGCTGGTCGAGGCCGAGGTCGTGCTCCTTGGCGGCGACCTGCTCGGGAGTGGCGAACTCGCCCAGGATGTTGCGCGCGATGTTCGAGCTGGAGAAGTAGAGGAGGAAGAACGTCGCGACCGAGATCGCGACCAGCACGGTCACGCCCGCGAGCAGACGCTTGAGGATGAATGTCAGCATGGTGTCGATCCGTGATCTGCCGGATCAGGGGCGGGGGAGGACGCGTGCCCTCCCCCGCAGCCCGATCAGGACGCCGGGGAGTAGTTGTAGAGGTTCGGAACCGCCTGCTGCACCTGCGGCACGACCGTGACCTTCTTGGAGTTCGTGTAGAACAGCTGGTTCACGCGGTAGAACGGTGCGAACCAGGCCTGGTCGACCACGTACTGGTTGACCTTCTGGGCGAGCTCGCCGGCCTTGTCGCCGCCGGTCTGCACGGCGTCGATGTCGGCCTGCAGCTCGGGCGAGGTGGTCTTGAACGGGTTGTACGCCGCGTCGGTGGTGATCATCTGGCGGATCGCGACCCAGGGCTCTCCCTGGAAGATGCTGAACCACGCGACCGGGAACTTCGCAGAGATGATGTCGGTGACGTAGTTGGCCTGCGGAACCGATGCGAGGTTCACGGTGATGCCCACCTCGCCGAGCTGCTGCTTGACCATCGCCATGATGCTCTCGGTGGTGGGGAGCAGAGGCACGTTCAGGGTGAAGCCGTCGGCGTAGCCGGCCTCGGCCAGCAACGACTTCGCCTTGGCCTTGTCATAGGAGTAGGCGCTGTCGAGGTCGGCGATGTAGGCGTCGGTCGTCTTGCCGAAGACCTGGGCTGTGACCTCGCCCTCGCCCTTCATGAGCTCCTTGAGCATGGTCTTGCGATCCAGCGCGTAGTTGATCGCCTGGCGCACGCGCACGTCCTTGAGCTCCGGAGCGGAGGCGCCGCCGCGGTCGAACAGCAGCAGGCCCTGCCAGTCCACCGGGTAGCTGATCTTCTTCAGACCCGACTTGTCGGCCTGGGCCATGGTCGTCGGATCGAGGAGCACGGCGTCGACCTGTCCGGAGACGATCGCGTTCACGCGCGCGGTGGTGTCGGTGAGCACCTTGAAGGTGACCTTGTCGTACTTCTGCAGCGACTTGTTCCAGTACTTGGGGTTCTTGGTGAAGGTGAACTGCGAGCCGTTGACGCTGCCGGCCTTGTCCATGATGTACGGGCCGCTGCCGACCGGGTCGGTCTTGATCGCGTCGCTGCCCAGGGCCTTCGGGCTGCCCATGAAGCCGAGTGCCTGGCTGAGGTAGTAGGTGAAGGCGGGGTCGGCCGCGCTCAGCGTGATCTTGACGCTGTCGGCTCCGGCCACGTCGACGGAGGCGATGGACTTGGCCTGGTTGGCGTCGGGTCCGTTGGCCGTCTTGAAGTGGTCGAGGTTGGCCTTGGCCGCCTCGGCGTCGAACTTCGTTCCGTCGGAGAACGTGACGTCGCTGCGCAGAGTCAGGGTCAGCACCGTGTTGTCGGCGTTGTACTCCCACTTGGTGGCGAGCATCGGGGAGAGGGTGCCGTCCGGCTCGCGCAGGAGGAGCGTGTCGTACGCCGCCTGGTAGATCGGCATCTGGTGGCCGAGGTGCGCCTGGGCCGGGTCGAACGAGTTGATGTTGACCAGGCTGCCGACCGTCAGGCTGGCACCGGAGGCCGAGCCGCCGGGGTTGCCCGCATTGCCGGCGGAGCCGGAGCAGGCGGTCAGCGCGAGTGCGGCGGCGAGAACCGCTGCCGCGGCCGCGAAGGGGCGAAACTTCATTGTTCTTCTCCTTGGAGGGATGCTCTTCGATGAGGTGCAACCGGTTGCCAAAATAGGTTGCGAGCATCACGCTACGTCATATCATCAGAAACGGCAACCGATTGACAAATGTTTGTGACACCTCTGTTACCTGTCTGACATGACCGTCATCGACGACGGATGCGCAGAAGCCCCGTTCACGGTCCGAGGCGGGCTGTGAACGGGGCTTCCCTGAAGGCGGGTCAGGCGCGCTCGGCGAACTTCCCCTCGGTGCGGATGCGCGCGTTGAGCTCGTCGAGATAGCGCTTCTCGTCGAAGTCGGTCATGTCGACCTCCTCGCCGGTCCACGCGGACAGGTGCATGGCGTTGGCCAGACGCACGCCGTTGATGCCGTCGGCGCCGGGGGCGATCAGCGGGGTGCCGTCGAGCACGTTGCCGGCGAAGTTCTGCAGCACGGTGGCATGCTGCAGCCCCCACACCGACTCGTACTCCTTGGTCTCGGTCGTGTACAGGCTGTCCGCGTCGAGCTTGCCCATGAAGAGCTTCATGACGTCCTCCATGGTCATGTCCTTCGACAGCACCTGCTCGGAATCCTTCAGGCGCGTGATCGTGACGGTCTTGGAGTTCTCGACCACGATCTTGCCCCGATCGAACAGGATCTCCAGGCGGTCGGTGCCGACCAGGTCGTGGGTGGCGGTCATGAAGTGGCCGGTCGCACCGTCGCCGAAGTCGACGATGGCGTTGACCTCGTCCTCCACGGCGATGTCGCGGCGAAACCCGAAGCCCAGCTTGGCGAAGGCGGCCTTCGGCACCCCGCACAGCCACTGCCAGAGGTCCAGCTGGTGCGGCGCCTGATTGACGAGCACGCCGCCGCCCTCGCCGCCCCAGGTGGCACGCCAGTCGGACTGGTCGTAGTAGCCCTGCGGGCGCCACCAGTTGGTGATGATCCACGAGGTGTGCCGCAGCGCGCCCAGCTCGCCCGAGGAGATGAGCTCCTTGAGGTCGACGTACAGCGGGTTCGTGCGCTGGTTGAAGAACACGCCGAAGGTGAGCTCCGGCTTGGTGGCGGCGTAGTCGATCACCTCGCGCGCCTGCGCGGTGTACACGCCGACCGGCTTCTCGAGCAGGGTGTGCACGCCGCGCTTGAGAGCCTCGATGCCCATCTCGGGGTGCAGGTAGTGCGGCACGCAGGTGACGATCGCGTCGACGTCGCCGGACTCGATCATCGCGATGTAGTCGTCGTAGAACGGCACCGCGAGCTCGTCGGCCTTCGCCTTCTTCGCGGGGTCGATGTCGGCGATGGCGCCGATCTGCATGTTCGGCACCTTGCCGTCGGCGAGCAGGCCGGCGTACATGCCGCCCTCCGCGCCGAGGCCGATGATGCCCAGGCGAACCTTCTTGTCGGTCATTGCTACTCCATCTCTGTGAGCTGTGCGATCTGCTCGGGGTAGGAGCCCCGGTAGACCTCGTGGATGATGTCGACGAGTCGTGCGCCGTCGGTCGGGGTGATCCAGAACGGCTCGGAATCGCCGCGCCGTGCGTAGAAGTCGGTGATCAGTCGTTCGTGCGAGACGCCCCAATACGCGCGCTCGCCGCCGGCGGACTTCTCCTCGGTCACGGTCTCCACGCGCCCGTCGGTGTAGGTCACCCTGAGATCCCCGCTGAGGAAGAGCTCAGCGTGCTCGGTGACCACGCTGACCGTGATCGGGTCGTTGGCCGCGTGCGCGTTGGTGGCGTAGAAGATCGAGCGGATGCCGTTCTCGTGGGTGAGTGTCAGCTCGGCGGTGTCCTCGACCTCGATCGGCAGGGCTCGGGTGGCGGCGGTGCCGGCGACCGACTGCACCTCCCCGACCAGCCAGCGCAGCAGGTCGAGGGTGTGGATGGCCTGGTTCATGAGCAGGCCGCCGCCTCCGCCCGACCAGGTGCTGCGCCAGGGCGACGCCTGGTAGTACTCCGGGGTGCGGTGCCAGATCACGGTACCGGCGGCGCCGGTGATCGCCCCGAGCTCGCCGGAGTCCAGCAGCTCCTTGGCGGCGCGGACCGGCGTGTTGTAGCGGTTCTGGAAGCACACCGCGATCTTCGCCGAGCTGCGTGCGGCGGCATCCACCACGGCGGCGGCCTGCCGCGGATCCCGGGCGAGGGGCTTCTCGGTGATCACATCGATCCCGGCCTCCAGCGCGTCGATCGTGGCGGCGGCGTGCGCGGCGTGGGGCGTGCAGATGTGCACGACGTCGGGCGCGGCCTCGGCGAACAGCGTGCGGTGGTCGGTGAAGGCCGGCACGCCCAGCCGATCGGATGCCGCTGCGGCCCGTGCCTGGTCGATGTCGCACACGGCGACGAGCTCGGCATCCGGCATCGCGGCGATCGCGTCCAGATGCAGCGCGGAGATGTCGCCCAGCCCGATGACGGCCGCACGCACGCTCATCGCGTGGTCACCCCGGCCTGCCGCAGCAGTTCGGCGAACGCGCGGGCGGCGTCGCCGAAGGCCACCGGGCCGGAGAATCCGCCGAGGGCGTGCGCCTGTGCGAGGTGCGGCTCGAGCGAGGCGAACCCGGTGTAGCCGTCGGCCGCGAGCGCCTGGACGGTCTTGAGCACCTGTCCGTCGCCCTGGCCCGCGGGCACGACCTCGCCGGTGGCGGCGACGGCATCCTTGACCTGCAGGTAGTCGAGGTGAGGGCGCAGCATCGCGAATCCGTCGTCATGCGGATGCGCGACGCCGACCTGCACGAAGTTCGCGCTGTCCCAGGCCAGGCGCAGAGCCGGTGAGGCGACGGTCTCGACCAGATCGAGCACCCGCTCCGGGATGTCGCCGTAGATGTCCTTCTCGTTCTCGTGCAGCAGTGTGACCTTTTCGCGCTCGGCCTCGTCGGCGAGCAGTCGCATCCCGGTCATCACGGCGTCCCGGGTGCTCTCGACCGGCACGCCCTCACCGCGGAAGAAGGAGAAGATCCGGATGCTGTCGGTCTGCAGCGCGTGTGCGACGCGGATGATGCGCTGCAGGCGGCGCACCTCCAGAGCCGGGTCCAGCGACACGTCCACCTTGCCGATCGGGGAGGCGACCGCGGAGACGCCGAGACCGGCATCCTTCAGCAGGCGGGCGAGCTCGCTCAGCTGCTCATCCGAGAGATCCACGACGTTCACGCCCCAGGCGCTGCGGACCTCGATGTGCTGAGCGCCCAGCGCCTTGAGCACGGCGATCTGCACGCGCGGGTCGGGATCGATCTCGTCTCCGAACCCGGAGAGGGACCAGGTGATCGTGTTGTCCGTCATCATCGAAACCGCCTTGGCTCGTTCACGCCCGTGGGAACGCCTCCGCAGTCGCGAAGGCGCGACCAGCTTACGGACGAAGCGCCCATATTGCAACCGATTGCCAAAATCATTCATCACATCGGTCCTGGTGCTCGACAAGACATGATCAGTGTCTGGCAACCGGTTGACAAACGATGGCGGCCCACGGAAGAATACGAGCAGAACTTCCGCTGTGCACACCGAAGGACAACATCATGGTCGATCTGTCTCAAGCCCCGTTCCACCTCGATCGCGGTGCGATCGACTGGGTCGAGCGCACCGCCGCCGGCATGACGCTCGACGAGAAGATGGGGCAGCTGTTCATCAATCTCAACACCTCGTTCGGCGAGCCCTACCTCGACACCGTGGTGCGACGGTACGGCGTCGGCGGCATCCGGTTCATGGGCTCCGACTCCGCCACCGTGCAGCAGCACATCCGCTACGCGCAGTCGGTCGCCAAGATCCCGCTGCTGGTGGCATCCAACCCCGAGATGGGCGGGGCGGGCAGCATCGACGACGGCACCCTGGTCACCACCCACCTCGGTGCGGGCTCCAGCCCCGACCCGGACGACGCCTATCGCCTCGGGCTCGTCGGCGGCCGCGAGACGGCGGCGATCGGCTGCAACTGGGCCTTCGCCCCGATCGTCGACATCCACCGCAACTGGCGCAACACCGTGATCGGCACGCGCTCCTTCGGCGACAACGCCGACATCGTGATCGAGCGCGCCAAGCGCTACTTCGACGGTCTGAGCGAATCCGGCTCGGCCGCCGCGATGAAGCACTTCCCCGGGGACGGCGTCGACGAGCGCGACCAGCATGTGGTGACCACCTACAACACCCTCGGCTACGACGAGTGGAACGAGAGCTACGGCCGGGTGTACCGCGAGCTGATCGCGCACGGCGTGCAGTCGATCATGATCGGGCACATCGGCGCCCCCGAGCTGTCGCGCCATTTCCGCCCGGGCATCGCCGACGAGGACATCCTGCCCGCGACCCTCGCGCCCGAGCTGCTGCAGGATCTGCTGCGCGGCGAGCTGGGCTTCAACGGGCTCATCCTCACCGACGCGTCGATGATGGTCGGCATGACGCAGTCCATGAAGCGCAGCGACGCCGTACCCGCGGCGATCGCCGCCGGTTGCGACATGTTCCTCTTCTTCCGCAACCCGCTGGAGGACCTCGAGTACCTGCGCGCCGGCATCGAGAACGGCGTCGTCACCGAGCAGCGGCTGGACGAGGCCGTCACCCGCATCCTCGGTCTGAAGGCGTCGCTGGGGCTGCACGAGAAGCCCAAGGACCAGCTGGTCCCGCCCGTGCAGGCACTGTCGGTCATCGGCAGCGACGAGCACGTCGAGATCGCGACGACCGTCGCGGACCACACGGTCACCCTGGTCAAGGACACCCAGCACAACCTGCCGCTGACGCCGGCATCGCATCCCCGCATCCGCCTGTACGGCGTCACCGGGCAGTCCGACTTCACCGGCACCGATCCGCGCGGCTATCTCGACATCGCCCGCGAGGAGCTGGAGCGCGCGGGCTTCGAGGTGCACGTGTTCAAGGACGCAGCGCAGCGCCGGGCCGAGGGCGAGGAGGGCGTGTACTTCCACACCGTCATGGCCGATGAGGCATCCGGGGACTACACCGAGAAGTACGACGCCGCGATCGTCTTCGCCAACGTCGCCGGGTTCGCCCAGGAGGCGACCGTCCGCATCCGCTGGTCCTCGCCGATGGCCGCCGAGATCCCCTGGTACGTCACCGAGGTGCCGACGATCTTCGTCTCGCTCAACCAGCCGAACCATCTGGTCGACGTTCCGATGGTCAAGACGCTCATCCACTCCTATGCGCCCACGCGCGAGGCCATCCGCGCCACCGTCGAGAAGATCACCGGTGCGTCCGAGTTCACCGGCACCTTCAACGACAACGTGTGGTGCGGCGACATCTGGGGCACGCGACTGTGACCGGCGTGACCGCACCGACCTCCGACCTCCCATCCAGCAAGGAAGCACACATGGAACTCCGCTCCGACCCCGACCGGCTGCTGCCCGTCGATCCCCGCACCCGCGACATCGCGCGGGGGCTGTACGAGACCGTCGCCGAACTGCCCATCCTCTCCCCGCACGGGCACGTCGACCCGCAGCTGCTGATCGACGACGAGGCGTTCCCCAACCCGACCGAGCTGCTGCTGCGCTACGACCACTACGTGACCCGGTTGCTGCATGCGGCGGGGGTCGAGCTGCACGAGCTGACCGTGCCCGACCTGACCGGCGCTGCTGCGACCGCCGCTCCGCGTGAGGCCTGGCGTCGGTTCTGCGAGAACTGGCACCTGTTCGCCGGCACGGCATCCGGCTACTGGCTGCGCCACGAGTTCACCGAGCTGTTCGGCCTGACCGAGCAGCCCACCGCCTCGAACGCCGACGCGCTGTACGACCGCATCTCCGAGGTGCTCGCGCGCCCGTCGTTCCGCCCGCGGGCCCTGTTCGACGAGTTCGGCATCGAGTTCATGGCCACCACCGACGACCCGCTGGACGACCTCGAGCCGCACCGCGCGCTCGCCGCCGACCCGACGTTCCGCGGCCGCGTCGCCCCCACGTTCCGTCCCGACGCGTACCTGAACCCGGCCAACCCGGCGTTCGCGACCAACGTGCAGCGACTCGCGGAGTGGAACGGCACGGCCGTCGACGACTACGCCGGCTACGTGTCCGCGCTGGAAGCGCGCCGGGCGCACTTCGTCAGCAATGGTGCGGTGTCGGCCGACCACGGCGTGCTGCAGCCGCTGACCGTCGAGCTGGATGCCGTCGATGCCGCGGCCCTGTTCGCGCGCGCCGTGCGCGGCCAGCTGGATGCCGAAGAGGCGGCGGTGTTCCAGGGCCACATGCTGCTGGAGTCCGCGCGGATGTCGGTGCAGGACGGTCTGGTCATGACCGTGCATCCCGGGGTCTTCCGCAACCACAGCACCCCGACCTTCGACGCCTACGGGCCCGACACCGGACACGACATCCCGGTGCGCACCGGATACGTCGACGCGCTGCGCCCGCTGCTGCAGCGCTACGGCAACATCCCCGACTTCCACCTGGTGCTGTTCAGCGTCGACGAGACGTCGTACTCTCGCGAGATCGCACCCCTGGCGGGCTTCTACCAGAGTCTGTACATCGGTGCGCCGTGGTGGTTCCTGGATGCTCCGGATGCCGTGCTGCGCTTCCGCGCCGCGGTCACCGAGACGGCCGGGTTCTACCGCAGCTCCGGGTTCATCGACGACACCCGCGCGTTCCTGTCCATCCCGGCGCGGCATGACATGGCCCGGCGGCTCGACTCGGCCTTCCTCGCCCGGCTGGTCGCCGAGGGCCGGATCGACGAGCCGATGGCCCGTCGCATCGCGCACGACCTGGTCGACGCCCTTCCCCGAAAGGTCTTCAAACTGTGAGCACCGCTCTCGACACCCTCAACCGCCGTGCCGTGCTCGGCGACGCACCCGTGGTCGCCCCGCGCATCGTGCACCTGGGCCTGGGCGCCTTCCACCGCGCGCATCAGGCCTGGTACACCGCGCACGCGGCGGATGCCGCCGACTGGACGATCGCCGCGTTCACCGGGCGCAGCCCGAAGGCCGCGCAGGAGCTGTCTGCGCAGGACGGCCTGTACACGCTCATCGAGCGCACCGCGGCGGGAGACCGTGCGGAGATCATGTCGGTGATCGTCGAGGCGGATGCCGCTGACGACGTCGCCCGGCTGAAGCAGCTGCTCGCCGCGCCCGAGACCGCGCTCGTGACCCTCACGATCACAGAGCCCGCGTACCGTCTGCGGGCGGACGGCGGGCCGGATGCGGATGACCCGGCCGTGGCATCCGACATCGAGGCGCTGCGCGCGGGTCGCGACCCGCAGACCGCCCTGGGGCGACTGCTGGCGGGGCTGGACGCGCGCCGTCGCGCGGATGCCGGGTCGATCGCGATCGTGCCGTGCGACAACATCCCCGACAACGGGCCGTTCGTGCGTGGCGGCATCCTCGCTCTCGCCGAGGCGGTGGACACCGGGCTCGCCGCGTGGATCGAGTCCGAGGTGTCGTTCGTGTCGACCTCGGTCGACCGGATCACCCCTCGCACGACGGATGCGGACCGTGAGGCCGCGGAGGCGCTGACCGGCCTCGCGGATGCGTCGCCGGTGGTCACCGAGCCGTTCTCCGACTGGGTGCTCAGCGGCGACTTCCCCAATGGCCGCCCGCAGTGGGAGGCCGCGGGGGCGCGGTTCGTCGACGACATCGAACCGTACGAGCAGCGCAAGCTGCTGCTGCTCAACGGTGCGCACAGCCTGCTGGCGTACACGGGCCTGCTGCGCGGGCACGCCACCGTCGCCGAGGCGATGGCCGACCCCACCTGCCGTGGATGGGTCCGCGAGTTCTGGGACGAGGCGGTGCGCCACCTGCCCGCCGAGCTGGAGCTGGACGAGTACCGGCGCAAGCTGGAGGAGCGCTTCGACAACGCGCGGATCGCGCACCACCTGGCGCAGATCGCCATGGAGGGCGCGACCAAGCTGGCCGTGCGCATCATCCCCGTGCTGCGCGCGGAGCGCGACGCAGGACGTTCGGGCGCCGCATCGATCCGCGCCCTCGGTGCGTGGACCCAGATGGTGCTCTCGGGCGCCGGCGTGCAGGACGCGAAGCAGCCCGCGATCGACGCGGCGCTGCGCAGCGAGGACCGGGTGCGTGCGCTGCTGGCGCTGCTCGATCAGGGAATCGCCGAAGATGAGGACATCGTGGCCGCTGTGAAGGCCGTCCGGATCCAGGAGGGATCATGAGCGCATCTGCCAATATCGGAGTCGTCGGGCTTGCGGTGATGGGGTCGAATCTGGCCCGGAATCTCGCGAGTCGTGAGGGGAACACGGTGGCGGTGTTGAACCGTTCTCGTGCGAAGACGGATGAGCTGGTGGCGGGGTTCCCGGAGGCGGGGTTCGTGCCGGCGTTCTCGTATGAGGAGTTCGCGGCGAGTCTGCAGAGGCCTCGTGCGGCGATCGTCATGGTCAAGGCCGGTGGTCCCACGGATGCGGTGATCGATGAGCTGGTGCGGGTGTTCGAGCCCGGTGACATCATCGTCGACGGCGGCAACGCCTACTTCCCTGACACGATCCGCCGCGAGAAGACGGTGCGCGCCACCGGGATCAACTTCGTGGGCGCGGGGATCTCCGGCGGCGAGGAGGGTGCACTTTTGGGTCCGAGCATCATGCCGGGCGGGTCGGATGAGTCGTGGGTGACGTTGGGCCCGATCCTGGAGTCGATCGCGGCGGTCGCGGAGGGGGAGCCGTGCGTGACGCATATCGGTCATGACGGTGCGGGGCATTTCGTGAAGATGGTGCACAACGGCATCGAGTACGCCGACATGCAGCTGATCGCCGAGGCGTACGACCTGATCCGCCGCGGCACCGGCCGGACTCCCGCGCAGATCGCGGACATCTTCGCCGACTGGAACACCGGGGAGTTGGAGTCGTATCTGATCGAGATCACCGCGGAGGTGCTGCGCCAGACGGACGCGGCGACCGGGCTGCCGCTGGTGGATGTGATCCTGGACCAGGCAGGAGCCAAGGGCACCGGCGCGTGGACCGTGCAGACGGCGCTGGCATTGGGGGTCCCGGTCTCCGGGATCGCGGAGGCCACGTTCGCCCGGTCGCTGTCCTCCCACCCGGAGCAGCGCGCCGCCGCCTCGGGCCTGCCCGGCCCGGCCGAGCCGTTCGCCGTGGCGGACGAGGCGGCGTTCATCGAGGATGTGCGGCTGGCGCTGTATGCGTCGAAGATCGTCGCGTACTCGCAGGGGTTCGATGAGATCCGTGCCGGGGCGGCGGAGTACGACTGGCAGATCGACCTGGGGAAGGTCGCGAAGATCTGGCGCGGCGGGTGCATCATCCGCGCCCAGTTCCTCAACCGCATCGCCGACGCGTACGAGCAGACCCCGGACCTGCCGGTGCTGATGACCGCCCCGTACTTCGCCGAAGCCCTCACCCGCGGCCAGGCCGCCTGGCGGCGGGTGGTCACCGCCGCAGCCCAAGCCGGGATCCCCGCGCCCGCGTTCAGCTCGTCCCTGTCGTACTACGACGGCATCCGCGCCGACCGCCTCCCCGCCGCCCTCGTCCAAGGCCAACGCGACTTCTTCGGCGCACACACCTACAAACGCGTCGACCGGCCCGGCACCTTCCACACCCTCTGGTCCGGCGACCGCACCGAAATCGAAGCCGAAGACACCCACTGACACCACCCCGACGGGCTCAGCACCCCGGCTTCCCGGGCCGCTGGGCCCGTCGAAGCGCCGCCCGGCGTCCGCTCAGAGCCCTGCCTTCTCGGCGCACGGCACGCACAGCTCGGCGAACGGGCGTGCCGCCAGCCGTGCGGCGGGGATCTTCTTCCCGCACGATGTGCAGACGCCGTAGGTTCCGGCATCCCATCGTGCGATCGCCTCGTCGAACCGCTGCAGGTCCTCGGCGGCGGCATCCGACAGCGCCGTGAGCCGGTCCCACTCCGACGAGAGCGTCACGCCCTCGGGGTCGTGCTCGTCATCGTCGTTGGAATCCCGCCGGTCGTGCACGAGACCGGCCAGCACGGATGCCGCGGACTCGGCCCGCGCGACGGCATCCGCTCTGCCCTGCTCGAGCTTCTCGCGACTGATCATCGCCTCACCATAGACCCCGGCGGGTCATTCGGGGGCGGGATCGGTCCCGACACGCAGGATGCTCCGCCCTCGGACCGAGGGCGGAGCATCCGTGCATCCGTTCGTCTACGGCAGCAGGGCGAACCCCGACTCGTAACGCGTCTTGCCGAGCGACGCCATGATGATCTGCAGGAAGCCCATCGCCTCCAGCTCGCGCGCCCTCGTGAGGGGACCGGCGTCGACGGCCCGCATGCCCGACGCCTCGATGAGCTCCGCGATCTGCATCTTCGCGTCGGCGTAGTCCCCGGCGTACAGCACCGTCGTCGGCGTGACGCCGTTGGTGCCGCTGGTGAGCGTGTCGCCGAGATTGACGTTGAACGCCTTGACCACCGCGACGCCGTCGGGAAGCTGCTTCGCCAGCTCCGCGGCCGTCGACGAGTCGGCGGGAGAGCGCAGCCTGTCGTAGGTCGAGAAGTCGATCGGGTTGCTGATGTCGATGATCACCTTCGTCGCGAGCTGATCGCGGTAGTGCTCGAGGATGCCGGCATAGGCGCCGTACGGCACGGCGAGCACGACGAGATCGCCGGTGAGCTCATCGCCCATCACGCCGTGCTCGATGTCCGGGCGCACCGCCGAGGGGCTGGTCGGACTGCGCTTGATGATCTGGATGCCGACACCCGCGCGGACGGCGACCTCGGCGATCGCCCCGCTCATCTTGCCGCTGCCGATGATGCTGATCGAAGTCATGCGTACTGGACCTTTCGGAATCGGGTGAGTGCTTCGTGTGCGACCTTCTCTGCGTCGTAGTCGAACACCGCGCCGCGGCGGAAGTCCCGGCCCACGCGGATGTCGGCGTCGCGCTTGTCGAGATCGGCGAACTGGTTCTGCGCGTCGAACATCGCCCCCGCCCGGCGTGAGCCCTCCTGCAGGATCGCCGTGCGCTGCCTGCGGACGGCGGTGTAGCGGCGGAACGCCTCGGGGATGTCGGCGACGCTGTCGGCGGCGGCGAGGAACGTGGCGAGCGACATGCCGTCCTCGATCGCCTGGTTCAGGCCCTGCCCCTGATGCGGGAGCATCGTGTGCGCGGCGTCGCCGAGCAGTGTGACGGGTCCGCGCGACCAGTTCGCGAGCGGCTCGTGATCGAACAGGCCCCACCAGAAGGGCTTCTCGATGAGCTTGATGAGCTCCTGCAGCCGCGGATCCCACCCCTCGCCCGAGTACTCCGCCGCGAGCTCGCCGGGCGCGGCGGGGCCGGTCCACGGCCCGTTCAGCGGGCGGTCGCTCGGCACGGCCGCCACATAGTTGAGCAGCTTGTGGTTCTGCAGCGGGTAGCACATGAAGTGTCTGCTGTCGTGCATCCACACCTGGCTGATCATCGGCCAGTCGTCGGGCAGACGCGACGCGTCGATGACCCCGCGGTAGGCGATGAACCCGGAGTAGACGGGTTCGGGATGCTGGCCGACGGCATCCCGAACGACGGAGTGGATGCCGTCGGCGCCGATGACGGCGTCGAAGACCTCGACCGCACCGTTCTGGAACGTCACGCGCACGCCGTCATCCAGCTGCTCCACCATCGTGGCGCTGTGACCGAGGCGCACGGTGTCGGGGTCGACGTTGGCAGCGAGCACCTCGATGAGGTCGGGGCGGTACATCCCGATGTTCTGGTACTGCCGGGCGGTGTCCTCCCAGGCGGCGTCGGTGACCATGCGCCCCATGCCGTCGAGGTAGACGCCGCTGCCCTCGGGAACAGCGCCCGCGCCGCGGATCTGCTCGAGCACTCCGAGCCTGTCGAGGATGCGCGCGGCGTTGGGTGCCACGGTCACTCCCGCGCCGACGTCACCCAGCTGTCCGGCCTGCTCGAACACGGTGGGGCGGATCCCGGCGATCCTCGTCAGAGCGATGGCGGCGGTGAGGCCGCCCATCCCTCCGCCGATGATCGCGATCCTGGCGTCCTGATCGATCATTCTTCCTCCTTGACTGAAGCGTGTGGTGGGCCGGTGACGTCAGCGTGCGCCGGTGAGCTCGCCCGCGCGCTCGCGCGGGGCGAAGACCGTGGTCCGGTCGGTCTGCTGGTCCTCGTTGTCGGGGCCCAGTGGGATGCCGGGGCGATCGCGCAGGCACAGCGTCGCGGCCAGGGCGATGAGGGTGGAGGCCAGCAGGTAGGTGGACACGGCGGCGATGGTTCCGGTGGAGTTCAGCAGCGCCTGGGCGATCATCGGCGCGAAGGCACCGCCGAGCACGGCGCCGATCGCGTACGTGATCGACACTCCCGAGAAGCGGATGGATGCGGGGAACAGTTCGGCGTACCAGGCTGCGAGCGGGCCGTAGGTGAGCCCGAGCGCGGTCGAGATCAGCAGCAGCGCCAGGTACAGGCCGGGCAGCCCGCCCGACGCGACGATCCAGAACACGGGGAACACGATCACCGTCTGCAGTCCGAATCCGATGATGAACGTGCGGCGGCGGCCGATCCTGTCGGCCAGGTAGCCGGAGAGCAGCGTCGAGAAGAACCAGATGACCGCGGCGAAGACCGCCGCCACGAGCACCGCCGTGGTGTCGATGCCCTGCACGTTGATCGCGTACGCGTTGAGGAACCCGCCGGTGGTCATGTAGCCGAGGGTGCCGTTGCCGGCGAACACGAGCGCCGCGAGCAGCACGAGGTGCCAGTGGCGGCGCAGCAGGGTGACGATCGGGCGCTGCGCCTGCTTGCCGCGCTCGGCGATCTGCTCGAACACGGGGCTCTCGGCGACCGCGCGGCGGATGAGGTATCCGACGATGATCAGCACGAAGCTCGCCAGGAACGGAACGCGCCAGCCCCACTGCAGGTAGGCGTCTCCGCGCGAGATGACCCCGGTCATCAGCGCGGTCATGCCCGACGCCAGCAGGAAGCCGAGCGGGACGCCGAGCTGCGGCCATGCGCCTGCGCGGCCGCGGCGGCCGGCGGGTGCGTGCTCGACGGCCATCAGCACCGCGCCGCCCCACTCGCCGCCGGCGGAGAGGCCCTGCAGGATGCGCAGGAGCAGCAGGAGGATCGGCGCCGTGAGTCCGATGGCGGAGTAGGTGGGGAGCACGCCGATGAGCGTGGTGGCCGTGCCCATCAGGATGAGCGTGGCGACGAGGATTGTGCGCCGGCCGAGCGCGTCGCCGAAGTGGCCGGCGAGGAAGGCGCCCAGCGGGCGGAACAGGAAGGAGATGCCGACCGTCGCGAAGGACAGCAGCAGGGCGATGTCCTTGCCCGCGGGCTGGAAGAACAGCTGTGCGAAGACGAGCCCGGCGGTCGTGGCGTAGATGAAGAAGTCGTACCACTCGATGGTGGTGCCGATGATCGTCGCGAAGGCGATCCGGCGCTGAGAGGCAGTTCTGAGGGCGGCCGTGGAGGTGTGGGTCATCGTTGTCCCTAACGTCATTGTCTGTCCTCCGGAGGAGGGCGTGGGAAGCGGGTTTCTCCTATCGTGCGGTGCGAGCGTGTACATGTAAATCGCAGTTATGTGATGATGTTGTTCGGTTGAATCGAAGAGGATGCCGAGCGAAGGAGAGCCATGGCGGATGTGAGCCTGCGGCAGCTGGAGCTGTTCGCCGCGCTGCCGAACTTCGGCACGCTCAGCGCAGCGGCGGCGCACCTGCACATCTCGGAGTCCGCGCTCTCCCAGGCCATCACGAACCTGGAGCGGACCGTCGGGGAGCAGTTGTGCGTGCGGCGCAAGGCCCGCGGCCTCACGCTGACGCCCACCGGCCAGCAGTTCGCCGAGCAGGCGCGTCGGATCATGGCGGACACGCAGGAGCTCGTCCTGAGCGCGGGGCGCGGGCACGAGCTGCGGGGTCCCGTCAAGCTCGGCTGCTACTCCAGCTTCGCGGTCAACCTGGTCCCCGAGCTGCTCGAGGAGTTCCCGAAGCGGCATCCGGGAGTCGACCTGGAGATCATGGTGGGCACCAACGAGGAGCTCCTCGAGGCACTCGAAGCCGGGCGGCTCGATGTGGCGCTGGTCTTCGACGTATCGCTGCCGGTCGGCTATCGCCGTCGCAGGATCTACGCGACCGAACTGCAGGTGCACCTGCATCCCGGGCATCCGCTGGCCGCCGCCGAGACCGTCGATCTCGCGCAGCTCGCCGACGAGCCGTACATCTTCTACGACGTGGCGCCCGGCACCCGCAACGTGATCGACGCGTTCTCCGCGCGAGGGCTCGAGCCGACGATCGTCGCGACCGTGACCCAGCTCGGCCTCGTGGAGGCGCTCGTGGGGCGCGGTCTGGGTTACGGACTGCTCATGTCACGGCCCCATACCCTGCCGATGAGCTCGGAGGGCCTCCCCGTGGTCACCCGTCGGCTCGACCCGCCCGTCACGCGCTCGCACGTGGTGGGCCTGTGGCCGGCGGACATGACGCTCACCCCGCGCGCCTCGGCGCTGCTGGACTTCGCGGTGGAGGCGTTCGGCGGCTACGGCCGCGCCGACGAGTCCTGACGGCGGCATCCGCTCATCGCCTCGCACCGCCCCGGCTGATCAGGGAGGATGATGGAAGGGCTGGAACGACGCGAGGAGATGCGAATGCAGCTGGGAATGATCGGACTCGGACGAATGGGCGCCAACATCGTGCGCCGTCTGATGCGCGATGGGCACGAATGCGTCGGCTACGACGTGAACCAGGAGTCCGTGGCGGCCATCGTCGCCGAGGGAGCCACCGGAGCGTCCGACCTCAAGGACTTCGCAGCCAAGCTGCAGACCCCGCGCGTGGTGTGGATGATGGTCCCCGCCTCGCTCACCGGCACCGTCGTCGACCAGCTCACCGAGGTGCTCGAGCCCGGTGACATCATCATCGACGGCGGCAACTCCAACTACCGCGACGACGTGCGCCGCGCCAAGGCGCTGCGCGAGAAGGGCCTGGAGTACGTCGACGCCGGCACCAGCGGTGGCGTGTTCGGGCTGGAGCGCGGCTACTGCCTGATGGTGGGCGGATCGGATGCCGCGGTCTCGCACATCGAGCCCATCCTGAAGACCATCGCACCCGGTGTCGGAGAGGTCGAGCGCACGCCCGGCCGCACCGGCGACCTGGCCCCCGAGGAGCAGGGCTACCTGCACTGCGGCCCGTCCGGGTCCGGGCACTTCGTGAAGATGGTGCACAACGGCATCGAGTACGGCATCATGGCCGCGCTCGCCGAGGGCCTGAACATCCTCGACAACGCCGACGCCGGCGTGCGAGAGGCCGAGCACTCCGCCGAGATCGCCCCGCTGGAGGAGCCGGAGTACTACCAGTTCCCCATCGACACCGCCAAGGTCGCCGAGGTGTGGCGCCGCGGATCCGTCATCTCGTCGTGGCTGCTGGACCTGACCGCCGCCGCCCTGAACGAGAACCCCACGCTCGACGGACTCGCCGGTCGTGTGTCCGACTCGGGCGAGGGCCGCTGGACCGTCAAGGCCGCCGTCGATGTGGGCGTGCCCGTGCCGGTGCTGGCCGCATCGCTGTTCGAGCGCTTCGCCTCGCGCGACGAGGACCACTTCGCCAACCAGGTGCTCTCCGCCATGCGCCTGCAGTTCGGCGGGCACAAGGAGCTCCCCACGGGCGACTCGCTGGAGGCCGGCGGGCGCAAGTCCGAGCTCGGCTGAGCGCAGCATCCGCTTCTGACAGAAGGATCCCCGCCAGCCGCAGCCGACGGGGATCCTTCGCCTTTCCGTGGATCAGGCCGCGGCCGCGTCCTCGGCGTCGATCTTCTCCATGAGTTCGGCGCCGATGCGCAGCACCTCGTCGCCGTGGCGGGCGATCACGGCATCCGCGTCCCCGAGCGACCACTCCGGGGTGTAGTCGGTCTGCGCGATGGTGAGCGAGCCGCTGTCGATCAGGTCGAGACCGATGAACTCCAGCACCTCGCGCAGCTGACGAGCGGATGCCGTGCCGCCGTGCCCGCCGTAGGACAGGATGGCGCTCGGGCGACCCTTCCACTCGGCGTGCAGGTAGTCGATGGCGTTCTTCAGGGCTGCCGGGTAGCCCGCGTTGTACTGCGGAGTGAGGAAGATCACGGCGTCGCTGGCGGCGATCTCCTTCGCCCAGGCGTGCGTGTGCGCGTTCTGGTACTGGTGCATCATCGCCATGAGCGGCTCGTCCAGGAGCGGCAGGCCGATCTCGGCCAGGTCGAGGATGCGGATCTCGGCATCCACCTCCGGCGCGATCTTGGCGGCGACGGCGTCGGCGAGCTGACGTCCGATCCGGACGGGACGGGTGCTGCCGACGATGATGCTGATGCGTGACACGGGTGCTCCTTCAAGTCGATTCGCTTGAATGGAACTTGCGGTATCCCGGGATTATTCCTCAGTCGTCGTCCACCGGCTGGTTGCGGGGGTCATCGATGGGCTTCTTGGGGCCGGTGAAGAACAGCAGGGTGCCGGCGATGGCCACGAGCACACCGATCGAGATGCCGATCGGGGCGAAGCCGCGAGCACTCCCTGTGCCCGCCGCCAGCGCGCTGAGCGCGGGCAGGATCAGCAGCACGCCGATCACCCACAGCACGATGGCCGTGGTGAGAAATGGGCGCTTGCGGCGTGGGGCCATGGTCAGCCGCCCGCGACCAGCGTGAACAGCGTCGCGCCGCCACCGCCCACGATCAAGGCGATGATGGTCACCCACGCGATCGTGCGCAGGCGGCGGTTGCGACGCTCGAAGTCGCTGTAGTCCTCGTCGGCGTCCTTCGTCTTCGCGCTCATGCTGCCGACTCTGCGACGGTGGGGCCGAACACCGCGGGGAGGGTCGCGCGGGAGGTCTCGCGCAGCTCGGCGGCGGACAGGGCGAACACGTCCTGCACCTCGAGCGTCGGCTCGGAGTCGGTCACGCCGATGCGCAGCACCGGGTACTCGCGGCCCTGGCACAGACCACGGAACTTCACGTCGTCGTCGCGGGGGACGGTCACGATCACGCGGCCCGCCGACTCGGAGAACAGAGCGGATGCCGCATCCACCCCGTCGCGCTCCATGAGCTCGGTGAGCCAGACGCGTGCACCCATGCCGAAGCGCATCACGCCGTCGGCGAGAGCCTGCGCCAGGCCGCCCTCGGACAGGTCGTGGGCGGAGGAGATCAGCCACTCGTCACGGGCTGCGGAGAGCAGCCCTGCCAGGCTGCGCTCGCCGGCCAGGTCGACCACCGGCGGGCGCCCGCCCAGGTGGTCGTGGATCACGTCGGCCCATGCCGAACCCGACAGCTCGGTGCGGGTGGTGCCGAGCAGGTAGATGTTCTGACCGGCGTCCTGCCAGCCCGACGGGATGCGGCGGGACACGTCCTCGATGATGCCCATCACGCCCACCAGCGGGGTGGGGTGGATGGGGGTGTCGCCGGTCTGGTTGTAGAACGAGACGTTGCCGCCGGTGACCGGGGTGCCCAGCTCGAAGCATCCGTCGGCGAGGGCGTCGACCGTCTGCCCGAACTGCCACATGACCTCGGGGTTCTCGGGCGAGCCGAAGTTGAGGCAGTCGGTGATGGCGGTGGGCACGGCGCCGGTGACGGCCACGTTGCGGTACGCCTCGGCCAGGGCCAGCTGCGCGCCCGCGTAGGGATCGAGCTGGCAGTAGCGGCCGTTGGCGTCGGTGGCGATCGCGAAGCCCAGGCCGGACTCCTCGTCGACGCGGATCATGCCGGCGTCGTCGGGGAAGGCGAGTGCCGTGTTGCCGCCCACGTAGTAGTCGTACTGGTTGGTGATCCAACTCGGGTCGGCCAGGTTCGGTGAGCCGAGGATCTTCAGGAACTGCTCGCGGAGCACGGCCGGGTCGTTCGACCGGGGGAGGTTCTCGGCGGCATCCGCCTGCAGGGCGTCGATCCAGGTCGGGTAGGCGACCGGGCGGTCGTAGACCGGGCCGTCGACGGCGACGGTGGACGGGTCGACGTCGACGATGCGCTCGCCCTGCCAGTCGATGACCAGGCGGCCGTCGCCGGTGACCTCGCCGAGCACGCTGGTCTCGACCTCCCACTTGTGCACGACGGCCATGAACGCGTCGAGCTTCTCGGGGGCGACGATGGCCATCATCCGCTCCTGAGACTCGCTCATCAGGATCTCCTCGGCGGTGAGGGTGGGGTCGCGCAGCAGCACGGAGTCGAGCGAGACACGCATGCCGGAGTTGCCGTTGGCGGCCAGCTCGCTGGTGGCGCAGGAGATGCCGGCGGCGCCGAGGTCCTGGATGGCCTCGACCAGCTCGCCCTTGTACAGCTCCAGGCAGCACTCGATGAGAACCTTCTCGGCGAACGGGTCGCCCACCTGCACGGCGGGGCGCTTCGTGGGGCCGCCGTCGGCGAAGGTGTCGGATGCCAGGATCGAGGCCCCTCCGATGCCGTCGCCGCCCGTGCGGGCGCCGAAGAGCACGACGAGGTTGCCGACGCCGGTCGCGTTGGCGAGCTTGAGGTCCTCGTGGCGGAGCACGCCCACGGCGAGGGCGTTGACGAGCGGGTTGGCCTGGTAGACGGCGTCGAACACCGTCTCGCCGCCGATGTTGGGCAGGCCCAGGCAGTTGCCGTAGAAGCTGATGCCGGCCGTGACGCCGTGCACCACGCGCGGGGTGTCGGGGTGGTCGATGGCGCCGAACCGCAGCGCATCCATCACGGCCACTGGGCGGGCGCCCATCGAGATGATGTCTCGCACGATGCCGCCGATGCCGGTCGCGGCGCCCTGGAACGGCTCGATGAAGGAGGGGTGGTTGTGGCTCTCGGCCTTGAACGTGACGGCCCAGCCCTCGCCCACGTCGACGACGCCGGCGTTCTGGCCCATGCCGACCATGAGGCGCTCGCGCATCTCGTCAGAGACCTTCTGGCCGAAGCGCTTGAGGTAGTTCTTGGAGCTCTTGTAGGAGCAGTGCTCCGACCACATCACGGAGTACATCGCCAGCTCGCCGCTCGTGGGCCGGCGGCCCAGGATCTCGCGGATGCGCGCGTACTCGTCGTCCTTGAGGCCGAGTGCCGCGTACGGCTGCTCTTTCTCGGGAGTCGCGAGGGCGTTCTCGACGGAGTCGGGGACGTGGATGATCTGGGGCGCTTCGGCGGACACGCGGGCTCCTGGAGAAGAGGAATGGCGGGGCGGGATCAGTCTACCGGGGCGGCCGATGAGCCGGTCGTTGCGGGTCTCGGACCGCCGCTTGAGGGTTCAACCACGAAAATGTGGAGCTTTCAACCAGGGAAATGTGGAGGCTCGCTGCGAGCACGTTCCCCTGAGCACAACGCACACAACCTGCACTAATCCGGACAACCCTCGGCGCCTGCATCCGCGACCTTAGTCTGATCCGCGTCTCGGGAGCACCATCCCGACTCGCCATCACAAGGGAGTGAAACCTATGAAGAGCAGCATCCGCCGCCTCGCCACTGCGGCACTGGCCGTGGTATCCGTCACGGGCGTCGCCGTCTCGCTCACGGCCTGCGCCGGATCCGACGCCCCCAAGGCGCCGGAGAACAAGATCACGCAGAACGCGTGGCCCAGCTACTACCCCGCCGACTACAGCAAGATCGTCGACGCAGCCAAGAAGGACGGCGGCGACCTGGTGATCTACTCGAACACCGACCAGGAGAACTGGGCGCCGATCTTCCGCGATTTCCAGAAGAAGTACCCGTTCGTCAAGAACATCTCCGCGAACAACCTCGATTCCGATGAGGTCTTCCAGCGGCAGCTCAGTGAGACCGCCACCGGCAATGCCCCGGCCGACATCCTCGCCACCAACGCCGTGCAGGCCTGGGCGACCTACAACTCCGAGCCCGGCCGCGTGATGGACTACAGCTCTCCCGAGCTGTCGAAGCTGCCTGATTTCGCGCAGGTCATGCCCGGCGTCTACGCCATGTCGATGGACCCGGTGGGCCTGGCCTACAACGAGCAGCTGCTGGGCGGCAAGCCGCAGAGCATCGCTGACCTCGCTGCGATCATCGCCAAGGATCCCGCCAAGTTCAAGGGCAAGATCACCTCACGCGACGTGAGCGGTTCATGGGGCTTCTCGGTCTCGAAGGCGTACGCCGACGGGGGCAGCGACTCCTGGAACTCGCTGAGCTCGGTCCTCCCCTCCGCCCGCCCCGAGACCTCCTCGGGAACCCAGATCGACAAGATCACCTCGGGCGAGTACCTGGCCGGCTTCTTCATCTCCAGCGCGGTCGCGTTCCCGCAGGAGCAGAAGGCGCAGGGCATCTTCTCCTTCGTGTACCCGAAGGACGGCACCGTGGTGCTCGGCCGTGGCATCGGCATCACGCCGAAGGCTCCGCACGCCGCCACCGCGAAGCTGTTCATCGACTTCCTGCTCTCCGAGGAGGGCCAGAACGCCGTCGCCGAGGGCGGTCTGACCGCCTACCGCGACAGCGTCAAGCAGGTCGCGGGGCTGCACACCTACCAGGAGATCGTCGACCAGGTCGGCGAGAAGAACATCATCCGCGTTCCGTACAAGGTGACCACCGACGCCGATGTCAAGGCGTTCGTCGACAAGTGGAACGGCCTGCTCGGCAAGTGATCCTCCGGGACACCCGCAGCAGCATCCCGAAATGGAAGTGACTCATGTCAACCCAGACCCTCGCTCCTGAGAAGGACGTGCAGGATCGGGCGACCGCCTTCCCGGCGCCGAAGTACCCTCGGGTCTTCGGCGTCGGGCGGGACCGGTTCGTGCAGTGGGCGGTGCTCGTCGTCGTCGCTCTGTTCGTCGTCGCGCCGATCGCGCCGATCCTGTATCAGTCGATCCGCAGCAAGCCGCTGTACGACTCGACCGGCGCGTTCACGATCGACTCGTATGTGAAGCTGTTCGCCGAAGACGGCTTCGGCCAGGTGATCCTCAACACGGCGATCTTCGCGGTGCTGACCACCTTCCTGACCCTGGTGTTCGCCATCCCGATGGCGATCCTGGTGGTCCGGACGAAGCTCCCCTTCGGGCGGCTGCTGGCGGCATCCATGCAGTGGCCGTTCTTCATCTCGTCGTTGCTGCTGGGCTTCGGATGGATCACCCTCTACGGCCCCGCCGGGTTCGTCAGCGTGGAGGTGCAGCGCTGGATCGGCTTCGTGCCGTGGGACCTGTACTCCATCCCCGGCATGGCGCTCACCGAGGCCGTCGGCCTGGCGCCGATCGCCTACGTGTTCTGCGCCAACGCGCTGCGCAAGTCGGATGCTTCGCTGGAGAGCGCCGCGCAGGTGTGCGGCTCCGGCCCGTTGCGCATCGTGTTCCAGGTGATCGTGCCGCTGCTGCGTCCGCCGATCGTGTACGCGTCCGTGCTGATCTTCTCGATGTCGATCGAGACCCTCAGCGTCCCGCTGCTGTACGGCACCCCGGTGCGCATCGAGGTGTTCTCCACCTTCCTGTACACGCACGGCCTGCAGTCCATTCGCCCCGACTACGGGGTGCTGGCCTCGGCCTCCACGATCATCCTGGCCGTCACCATCAGCACCGTCGCCCTGCAGGCCAAGGTGCTCAAGGACGCGCAGCGGTTCGTCTCGGTGCGCGGCAAGGCCACCCGACCCCGCCGCCTCGACCTCGGCTGGTTGAAGTGGGTCGCCACCGTGCTGATCGTCATCTACGTCGTGTTCGGTGCGGCCCTGCCGATCCTCGCGCTCGTGCTGCGCTCGTTCACGTTGATCTTCACTCCGCTGCAGAGCCCGTTCAAGACGCTCACCCTCACGAACTACCAGACCGTGTTCACGTACCAGTCGTACATCCAGTCGATCTGGAACAGCGTGATCGTGGCCCTGGTCGGAGCGGTTCTGGTCAGCGCACTGGCGCTGATCGCGGTCGTGGTCGCAAAGAGATCGTCGTTCCGCTTCGCACGACTGGTCGAGTACCTGTCGCTGGCGCCGCAGGCCATCCCCGGCATTATCGTCGGCATCGGCTTCTTCTGGGCCTTCGCAATCCTGCCGGGCGGCAATCTCGTTCAGGGCACCCTGTTCGCGATCATCATCGCGTTCGGACTGCGGGCGCTGCCGACGGCCTTCGGGTCGATCTCGCCCGCGCTCATGCAGATCGCCGGCGAACTGGACAACGCCGGCCGAGTGGTCGGCGCCGACTGGGTGGGTGTGTTCATGCGCATCCTGCGCAAGCTCCTGGTCCCCGCCTTCGCGGGCGCCATGCTGCTGGTGTTCGTCACCATGCTCAAGGAGTACTCGGCCGCACTGTTCCTGTCCTCGGCCAGCACCAACGTGATCGGCACGACCATGCTCGAGCTCTGGGTGCAGGGCAACAGCGGCTCGGTCGCGGCGCTCGCCACCATACAGATCGCCATCACCGCCGTCGTCGTCGGTCTGGCGAACCTCCTGATGAAAGAGAAGACAGATGCCTGAGATCCGCGTCTCGCACATGGCCAAGACGTTCGGGGACGTGAAAGTCCTGAACGACATCGACTTCGAGGTGAAGGACGGCGAGTTCTTCACCCTGCTCGGCCCCTCCGGCTGCGGCAAGTCGACCACCCTCAACAGCATCGCCGGGCTCGAGGATCCCACCGAGGGCTCCATCTCGATCGGGGATCGGATGCTGGTGGACCGCGCCAACAAGGTCTATGTGCCCACCGAGGAGCGCAACCTGGGCATGGTGTTCCAGTCCTACGCACTGTGGCCGCACATGACCATCCGCAAGAACCTGGCGTTCCCGCTGAACATCCGTCGTGCGGGCAGGGCCGAGACCGCCGCCCGCATCCAGGACGCGCTCGACAAGGTGGGCCTCGCGCACCTGGCCGACCGCTACCCGCACCAGCTCTCCGGCGGGCAGCAGCAGCGCGTGGCGCTGGCGCGGGCGCTGGTCTACTCGCCCAGCGTGCTGCTGCTGGACGAGCCGCTGTCCAACCTCGACGCCAAGCTGCGCGAGCAGGCCCGTGCGTGGCTCAAGCGCCTGCAGTCTGATCTGGGCATCACCACCCTGTACGTCACGCACGACCAGGATGAGGCACTCAGCCTCAGCGACCGCATCGCCGTGATGTTCAACGGCGTGATGGCGCAGATCGGCACCCCGAAGGACATCTACGAGCACCCGGCCAGCGCCGAGGTGGCCGGGTTCGTCGGCAGCTGCAACTTCCTGGTCGGCACCGTCGAGCGGATGCTGGGCGACCAGGTCGAGGTGCGGCTGCGCGCCACCGGCGAGACCGTGCACGTGACCACCGACCAGCACTGGTCGGCGGGTTCGCCGGCGACCATCGCCATCCGCCCGGAGAAGCTGCGCATCGTGACCGAGCAGCCCGGAAGCCGCGACCTGAACGTGCTGGACACCGAGGTGTCGGCCAGCGCCTACGTCGGCTCGCACCACGAGTACATCCTGAAGCTGGGCGACCTGGGCGTGCAGGTGGTCTCGCCCGACGGCGGGCTGAGCGGCCGCGTGCGCCTGGTGTTCGGCGCCGGCGACGCGCACGTGTTCCCCGGCGAGTCAGGACCTGCCACCGAGGTGCTCGACCTGATGAAGGCCACGGTCTGACCGTGACCGGCGGATGCCGAAGCGGAGCGGCCTGGTGGTGAGCAGCGGCAGGCGGGGGATGCTCCTGCTGCTCGTGCACGCCGCGCTGATCCAGATCATCGTCTTCGGCATCCGCCCCTCCCTCTCGTATGCGGCGCTGGACGTCGGCGCCTCGCCCACTCTGCTGGGCCTGCTGACCGCGTTCTACGCGCTGCCGGCGCTGGTGCTGGCGATGCCCGCCGGGCGGCTGACCGACGTGATCGGCGAACGGGCGGGCATGATCATCGCGTCGGTCATCACCGTGGCCGCCACGCTGGTGGCCGTGCTGGGCGCGCGATCGCTGGGGATGCTGATCGCGGCGTCCGTGCTGCTGGGCTGCGGGCAGATGATGACGGTGCTGGCCGAGCAGTCGTTCGTCGGCGCGATCTCGCCGGCCGGACGCTCGGACAGCATCTTCGGCATCTACGGGTTCGCCGTGGCGCTGGGGCAGACCGTCGGGCCGCTCATGCTGATGCTGCCCGGCGAAAGCGCGCACACGCCGCCGATCCGGCTGGTGTTCACGGTCGGACTCGTGTGCGCGGTGCTGATGCTGGCGGTCTCGCTGATCATCCGGGGGCCGGAACGGGAGGTCGCGCAGGAGCGAGTCGGGATGCTGCGGGCCGCGCGCACCGTGCTGGGCACGCACGGGCTGCCCCACGCGCTGGTCGCTGGGAGCCTGGTGCTGGCGACGGTGGACATCTTCGTCGCCTACGCGCCGCTGCTGGGCCAGGAGCGCGGGATCCCTGCGGCCGTGATCAGCCTGATGCTCGTGGCGCGGTCGGGCTTCTCGATGATCTCGCGGCTGTTCCTCGGGCCGTTGGCGAGAGGGCTCGGCCGGCGGTGGCTGCTGGTGGGCAGCATCCTGGTCTCGGCGCTGACGCTGGGGGCGTTCTTCTTCGGGCTGCCCGCCTGGGCGCTGGTGGCGCTGACCTGCGGGTACGGGTTCGCGATCGGGGTGTGTCAGCCGATCACCATGTCGTGGATCTCGCTGATCGCCCCGACCGGCATGCGCGGGGTCGCGATGTCGCTGCGGCTGGCGTCGAACCGGCTCGGCCAGACCGCGCTGCCGGCGCTGCTGGGCACCCTGGCCGCGGCCACCGGGGCTGCGGGCGTGCTGGGCGCCAGCGGGGCGCTGCTGCTGGTGGCGGCGGGGGCGGGCCTGGGCGTGCCCGACGATCGCGGCACCGGTCAGTCGGAGGTCGTGGCCCGGTAACGGTGCTCAGGACGGCCGGTGGCTCCGTAGCGCAGCGTCAGCTCGACCGAGCCCTGCTGCGCGAGTGCGGAGAGGTAGCGCTGAGCGGTGGGCCGGCTCACGCCGATGCCCCGCGCCACCTCGGCGGCCGAGACATCGGCATCCGCTCTTCTGACGAAGTCCCGCACGAGCTTCATGGTCTCGGAGGACTGACCCTTGGGCGGGGCGGCGATGGTCCCCGTGCGCATCAGCTGGAACAGCGAGTCGACCTCCTGCTGATCGGCTTCGGCGTGGCGGGCGCCCAGGTCCTGAAGGCGCAGGCGCAGGTCGCGGAACGCGTTGAGGCGCTCGGCGAAGGTGGCGAAGCCGAACGGCTTGACCAGGTAGTGCACGGCGCCCTGCGCGATGGCGGAGCGGATGTGGTCCAGGTCGCGCGCCGCCGAGATCACGATCACACCGGGCGGGTCGGGCAGGTCGACGATCCTGCGCATGAGGTCGAGGCCGGAGCCGTCGGGCAGGTACAGGTCGAGCAGCACCAGGTCGGGGCGGCTGTCGCGGATGGCCAGGAGCGCATCGGAGACCGAGTGGGCGACGCCGGTCACCTCGAACCCGGCGATCTTGCTCACGAATCCCGCGTGGATCTCGGCGACGCGGTAGTCGTCGTCGACGATCAGGGTGCGGATGCTGTTCGGGACCGGGCTCACAGCGACACCGCCTCGGAGTCCTCGACGGGGTGGGGCGTGCCGTGCCGGGGCATGGTGACGGTGAAGACGGCATGCGGTCCGCTGGAGACCTGCACCGTGCCGTGCTGCTGGGTGACCACACGGTGCACCAGGGCGAGGCCCAGGCCGCGCCGCCGGACGCCGTCGTCGGGCTTGGTGGAGAACCCGTCCTCGAAGACTTTCGCACCGCTGTCGGCGGGCAGGCCGGCGCCGCTGTCGGAGACCCGCAGGTGCACGTCGTCGGCGTCGCAGCGGATGTCGACCTCGACCGTGCGCGGGGCGGGGCCGGTGTTGGCGGCGTCGATGGCGTTGTCGAGCAGGTTGCCCAGCACGGTCAGCAGGGCACGCGGGTCGCCGTCCTGCTCGGACAGCTCGGACTCGTCGGTGAGGGTGAGGGTGACGCCGCGCTCGGAGGCGATGACCGATTTGGCCACCAGCAAGCCGACCAGCTGCGGGCTGGCGATGCGGCGCTGCAGGCGCGTGGCCAGGTCGGTGGCGGTGGCGGAGAGCTCGTGGATGTACTCGACGGCCTCGTCGGTGCGGCCCAGTTCCAGCATCCCGGACAGCGCGTGCACGCGGTTGGCGAATTCGTGCTGCTGTGCGCGCAGCGCGTCGGTGAGGCCGCGGACGCTGTCCAGTTCGCGCAGCAGGCGCTCCTGTTCGGTGCGGTCGGAGACGGTCACGATGTGGCCGAGATCGCGGCCGCGCAGGTCCACCGGCATCCGGTTCATCACCAGGCAGTGCTCGTCGGTGAGCACGACCAGGTCGGTGCCAGAGGTGGCGCCGGTGAGGATGTCGCGGATGCGGCCGGCTGGGACGAGCTGGTCGATGCGGCGTCCCTCCGAGCCGGGGGCCAGGCCCAGCAGGCGCCGGGCCTCGTCGTTCAGCAGCACGACCTCATCGTGCGGGCCGAGCCCGACCATCCCCTCGGCGATGCCGTGCAGCATGGCCTCGCGCTCCTGCAGCAGCGAGGCGATCTCGTTGAGCTCCAGGCCGAAGGTCTGGCGCTTGAGGCGTCTGGCGAGAAGCAGCGAGACGATCACTCCGACAGCCAGGGCGATTCCGGTGTACAGCGCGATCGACGGCACCAGCCGCCACAGGCTGCCAGCGATCTCGCCGGCGTCGATGCCCACCGACACCTCGCCGACGATCGACCGGTCGGTGGCGCGCAGCGGCACCTTCGCGCGAGCGGAGAGACCCAGCGTGCCCTGCTCCATGTTGACGACGGTGCGGCCGGCGAGCGCACCGCTGGGGTCGGTGGAGACGTGCTCGCCGATGCGTTCGGGGGTGGGGTGCGAGAAGCGGATGCCGGCATCATCCGTCACGACGACGAACAGCGCACCGCTGGCGCGCCGCACCTCCTCAGCCCGCTGCTGCACGAGGCCGGCCGGGTCGTCGTGGATCACCGCATCCGAGATCTCCGGGTCGACGGCGACGGTCTGCGCGATCGCCAGCGCGCGCTGCTCGTACTGGTGCACGAGCATCTCGTGGACGAGCCACAGCGAGAGCCCGAACGTGACCAGCAGCACGGCGAACAGCACGGCGAGCTGGGTGCCCAGGATGTTCGTCGACAGTCTGATGCTGCTGCGCGCCATCGCGATCTCCTACGGGTCCTGGCCATGGCGCCGTCGGGCCCGCGTCGTCTCTGAAGCGGCAGCGCCATGGCCATCTTCGCACCTGCCCGCCGTGGTTTCGGGGTCGGGGGCGTGAGCAGAACGCACGAAAGTGGGGACTATTCCCCGGCGAGCCACGGATCGATGATGCGAGCCCCGGTGCCCTCGAAGTCGCGGATATTCCTCGTCGCAACGGTGCCGGAGCAGTCGACGGCGATCGCGGCGATCTCCGCATCGGCGACGCTGATGGGGCGGCCGAGGTCTTTGCGTGCCGCGATGATCGCGCCGTAGTGCAGTGCGGCTCGGGCAGTGAACGGAAGGATGCGTCCCGCGAAGGCTTCGAGCATCGCCTCCGTGGACTGCTCCAGCCTTGTGCGCCGCTTGCCTT
Source organism: uncultured Microbacterium sp. (assembly GCF_937927635.1). GTDB lineage: Bacteria > Actinomycetota > Actinomycetes > Actinomycetales > Microbacteriaceae > Microbacterium. The sequence continues at coordinate 199,090 of NZ_CALBRW010000016.1, read as the reverse complement.
TTGGCAGCACGGCGATTCCCGCAGCGATCTCGGCGACGGTGATCGCGCTCGTGCAGACCTCGCTTCGGGGGACGCTGTCAAGCCAGGAGATGACCGCGGGATGAGGTTCGGGCTGCATGAGCTCGGAGAGCACATTCGTGTCGAGGACGATCATGGCAGGTCGACGTGCTCAGGAAAGTCGATGCGCGCTGGTATCTCTGGGGCGCCGATGCCCGCGAAGATGCCTGCGAGCAGTGTGCCGAACCCGACACCGTCGTCCGCTCCGGCGACGGCAGAGGTCAGGATGCTGCGGACCTCTGACTCCATGGACCGCCCTTCGCGAGCGGCTCTGAGTTTCAAGGCGCGGACTGTGCTGTCATCGAGCCCGCGGACAGTGATGGTCGTCACAGCGCCTCCTGACTGCGATGCTGTCAATGCAGTCATATTGTACTCGCTGGGATGCAGGTGATCAGGGCACCTACTCTCACCCGGGCCACCGACGATGACGTCCTGAGATCCTCGAGGCTGGGGAGAACTTCCTGTAGTTCGAGACTGTGCAGGAGGACTGACGGACGGGAGATCCTCAGGTGTTCGAAGTGCTGCTGGTGACGGGCCGGCGCGTCAGCCCTGCAGCCACTCCCGCAGACGCGTGAAGTGCCACTGCGCCGCGGCCTCGTCGTAAGAGGACGTGTCGGCCATCGTGTATCCGTGCGGCGCGCCAGGACGGATGCTCGTGTCGTGCGCGATGCCGGCTTCCTCCAGCATCCGATCGACCGTCGCCACGGCATCCGGAGTCATGGAGCGGTCGTTGTCGGCATAGCCGGCCAGCACCCGGGCGCGCAGGTTCGGGATGCCGAGGTGCGGGCTGTCGGAGGCATCCGTCACCAGCCCTCCGACGTGGAACATGCTGACGGACTGCACCTGCTCGGGATGCTGCGCCGCCGCGCGCAGCGCGAGGCGCCCGCCCATGCAGTAGCCGACGGTGCTCAAGGAGCCCTGGCTGTAGGTGGAGAGCGCGGCGAGGTAGGCGTCGGCATCCGTCGCCGCCTGTTCCGAGGTGTGCGAGCGCAGCAGGGGGCCGATGCTCTCGAACGCGGCCTGCCTGGCCTCGGGATCGTGCAGGTCGCCGGTCGGGGCGATGTCGGCGATGCTGCCGCCGCGGTAGAAGGCATTCGGGGCGAGCACGACGCAGCCCCAGTCGGCGATGCGCTGCATCATGGTCGCGATCTGCGGGCGCAGGCCGAACGCGTCCATGTAGAGGAGGACACCGGGCCGGTCTGTCGTCGGTGTGGCGTCCGGCCGGGCGAGGTAGGCCTCCGCGACGCCGTCGGCCGTGTCGATCGCGACGTTCTCGATGGGCATGCGCGCTCCTTCGTCTGTGCGGGAGCCTACGCCGGTGGTCGGTCGGAGTCGCCCGTCGGATATGGAGTCAGGTATGAAACCTTTGGACTGATTCATACCGTGACGCATAAAGTTCATAACTATGTCATAATTATCCAATGAATCTGGATGAGGTGCAGCGAGTTCTCGCCGGAGGTGAAGAGCTCGATGCCGAGTTCAAATCCGATCAGCGTAAGCCGTTCAGCGACTCGAGCGTGGTGGAGGCCGTCGTCTGCTTGGCGAACGGGGGTGGTGGACGTCTCTTCATCGGCGTTGAAGATGATGGGACAGTCTCCGGTGCGCGTCCGCGGCATGGCAAGGTCACCGACCCGATTCGTGTGAGGGCGATGGTGGCCAACAACACGGTCCCGCAGGTCGTTCCCGATGTTGAGATTCTTGACGTCGAGGGCAAGTCGGTCATCGTCGTCAGTGTTGCATCGTCAGAAACTGTCGTGGGCACGCGCAACGGCTTGTACGTGAGGCGTGGACTCGGATCGGACGGACGGCCGGCGTGTCTGCCGTTTCTCGCACATGAGATGCTGGCGGATCGCATCTCGCGAGGCGAGGTGGACTTCGCGGCCATACCCGAGCCCGGTGCGAGCCTCGGGGATCTTGACCCGGCAGAGTTCGAGCGTTTCAGGACCCTCGCGGCGGCCGCGAGCGGTTCAACGGATGTGATGTCCGAACTGGGCGATGAAGAACTGCTGAGCGCGCTCGGGGTCGCGGAAAGGCGCGAGGGCAGGCTGCTTCTGAAGCGAGGGGCGATCCTCCTTTTCGGGTATGAGGGGGCGATCCGGAGATTCGTGCCGACGCACGAGACGGCCTTCCAAGTGCTCGAGCGCGGTGTCGTCATCCAGAACCAGATCGCGGCCGCGCCTCTGCTGCGATCGGCTGAGCGACTCTACGACCTTCTTCGGTCCGTGAACTCCCAGGATGAGGTCATGGTCGGCTTGATCCGTGTGGGGATAGACCGCATACCGGAAGTCGTGGCGCGCGAGCTCGTAGCCAACGCTCTCGTGCACCGCGACTACACCCGGATGGGCATGGTGTCCGTCCAGGTCGCGGATGATGAGTTGACGATCGTCAGTCCTGGCGGATTCCCCCGTGGCGTGACGTTGGAGAACTTCCTTGAGAGCAGCAACCCGCGCAGCCGCATTTTTGCGGAAGCATTCAAACGCGCGGGGATCGTCGATCGGGCCGGTCGGGGGATCAACCGGGTTTTCGAAGCAAGCCTGCGCGCTGGGCGCCCTGAGCCGGATTACACGCGCTCGTCCGCAGAACGCGTTTCGGTGTCGATGCAGCTCGGCGGCACTGACAGCGACCTTGTTCGCTTCGTCGTGGAACATGACGACCGAGCCGGTCGGAGGTTCGACCTGGTCGACCTTCAGATCGTGCGAGCGCTCAAGGAGGACCCGCGCCTATCTGCCGCGGATATCGCCGACATCCTTCAAAGACCGCTCGTGTGGACCAAGGCGAGATTGGCGACTCATCTGGAGGAGGGCCTGATTGAGATGAGGGGTGATGGTCGCGGACGAAAGTACACGTTGAGCGCTGCGACATACCGGCGCCTGGCCAGTGCCGCTGGGTACGTGCGTGTACGGGCGTTCGATGAGCCACAGCAACGGCAGATGATCCTGAATTATGTACAGGCGAACGGCAGCATCTCCAGGAGTGAGGCCGCCGAGCTGAGCGGGACAGCCCCGGAAGCGGCAAGGCGAGTGCTGCTTCGGATGCGTGACGAGGGAGCTCTTGAGCTTCGGGGAGAGCGGCGAGCAGCGCGGTACTACTTGCCGTAAAGCTGACTGCTATTGCACGGACCACCCGCCGTCGGATGCGAGCACAGCGCCGTTGATGTTGACGGCGTCGTCGGACAGCAGGAACGTGATCGACGCGGCCAGCTGCTCGGCGGTCGCGACCGAAGGGATCGCCTGCTGGAATGGCGCGAGGCGCTCGGAGCCGTACTCGGACATATGCGGAGGCATCGGGATGCCGGTGGCCACGCCGCCTGGGGCGACGGAGTTCACGCGGATGCCCTTCGGACCGTACATGACAGCGGCCGAACGAGTGACGCCGATGATGCCGTGCTTACTGGCCGTGTAGGCGTTGCCCGACGCGTTGCCGCGCAGCCCGGCCTCGCTCGAGACGTTGAGGATCGCGCCGCGGCCGGCCTGCTCCATGATCGGCAGCACGGCGCGCATGAGCTTGAACGGCGCGGTGAGGTTGATCGCGATCACGCGGTCCCACACGGCATCCGTCGTCTCTCCGGCGGGTGAGAAGTCGTCGTTGATGCCGGCCACGTTGGCGAGGGCGTCGATGCGGTCGCCGGCGGCGGCGATGACGGCGTCGAGGGCGTCCTGCTGAGTGAGGTCGCCCGCGACGGTGACGATGTTCGGGAACTCGGCCTTCAGCGCGTCGAGCTTGTCGGCGGCGATGTCGGAGGCGATGACCCGGCCGCCTTCCCGGGCGATGCGGGATGCCGAGGCTCGGCCGATTCCGGATGCCGCTCCCGTGACGATCACGGTCTTTCCGGCGAAGCGCCCGGAGGTGACGTTCTCGACCCAGCCGTGTGCTTCGTCGCTCTCGGGGATGACCCCGTCGTTGGCGGCGCGCACCAGGTCGTCGACGACGGTCTGCGGCAGGGCGCCCTGGCTCATCGCGACGAGTTGCTGCAGGGGGAGCCCGAGCACGGGGGTGAGCAATGCCGGGTCGGCGCCGGTCTTCTCGAACAGGCCGGTGATCAGCGGGCCGCCGGCGGCGTCGTTCATCCACTCGCCGATGGTGGACTGCGCGGTCAGTGCCATGAGTGCTCCTTGGTTGTCGGGTGGTTCCACTTTACGTATAACGCAACGCATCGTCCAGTTATTTTTCGTCACGCTCGGTATCCTTGATCCGTGCCCCGCCCCCGCAGTGAGAAAGCCCGCCAGGCTGTGCTGTCGTCCATGCGCTCCGCGCTCGCCGCGGAGGGTTTTGCCGCGGTGACGATCGAGGGCCTGGCGGCGGATGCCGGTGTCGCCAAGCAGACGATCTACCGATGGTGGCCGTCGAAGGCAGCGATCCTCGGTGAGGCCCTGCTCGAGGGCTCGCTGCCCGGCGGAGACATCGAGGTTCCCTTCACAGACGACCTTGCCGCTGACCTGCGCGCGTGGTTCACTGCCGTGTCGTCGTCGCTGTCGCACCCCGAGGGCTCGGCTGTCGCCCGCGCCCTGATCGCCGTGACGGCGACGGATGCCGAACTCGGCACCCGCCTGAACGAGCGCCTGGCGGCGCCCATCCGCGACTGGGTGCTGCGCCGTCTGCGTACGGCGGTGGATGCCGGTGACGTGAGAGCGGATGTCGAGGCCGAGGTCATCGCCGACCAGTTCGTCGCCATCGCCAGCTACGCGGCGATGCTCGGAAAGCCGCTGGCGGCGCAGCGGATCGAGCAGACAGTGCGGGTGATGATGCGGGGGATCGGGCGGTAGCCCGAGCTGCTCTCAGCCGGCGGCGTAGGTCAGGGCGAGTCGAGAAGGGCGCGGCAGTTCACGGTCGCTGCTCGAGCTGGCGCTTCAGCTGCTGAGTGCGCTCGCTTGCTCGCTCGATGAGAGTAGCGGCGAAGCGTCGCTCCTCCCCGTCGAGCGAAGCCTCCTCAGCCGCAAGGCTCAGCGCGTCCGGCAACCCGTCGACGTATGTCCGTGCGCGCGAGTGCACCCAGTCTTCCGTGGCTCCCCGCCCCAGAACATCGTTGAAGACGCTCGCCTCGCGCACGATGTGTCGAGGCTCTATCTCGAAGGTGCGGTAGTGGCCGTCGAACGACATCGCGAGCTTTGCGTTGCGGCTGTTGATCTCGGGGTATGCCAGTGCCGAGCCGAGATCGTACAGAGGCGCGAGGCGAGGCCATCCCGTTCGAGTCGTCGAGGACAGCACTGCATAGTTCTTCGCGTGGGCGTCGGTGCCGAGCGCGGCCCAGTTGAAGATCGTCGCGTCGAAGAACTTCAGCGCCTCCATGGGGGCGGCAGGACCGAAGGAGTCGAGGATGAGCCTGGAGATCGCGGCGATGCCCGGACCGCCCTCGTTCTGATACTTCGCGGTCGGATGCGTGCCCGTCGCTTGGGCGAAGTCCTCTTGGTGTCTGCGGACGATCGCCGAATCCGCCGCCGGTTCGCCGTGTTGCCGATACCGGTCGAAACGCTCGACGACGATGGCGCTCTCGTCTTCGAAATGCACGATTCGGCTGCGCGCGACATCGATCTTGAGGTGGTGTGCCGCACGCATCGTCAGGTGCTCGTTCAGATCACCGCGGCGGAGTCCCGCCACGCCCGGTTTGACGATATGCGTCGACGCGGCTCGACCATTCGCAAATCCCCACGCGTCCGGGCCGCGGACGAGGGTGAACTTCGACTGGGCTCCCGAGAGCGAGAAGTAGCCACCCTCATGTTCTGACGCCACCCACGCGGAGGGATCGGCTCGCAGTGCGCGCAGATGCGATGCGATGACGGTGTCGTCAACCCAATCGACGTCGCCCTGCCCGTCGAGTTCCGGACCATCCCACTGGGTCGAGTCGACGAGCTGCACGGCGCCGGCCGCGTCCGACCCGACGTTCGCAAGCAAGCGCATCGGGTTGCGCGGGGAGACGCCGAATGAGCGTCCCCAACGTTCCAGCACTTCGGAGTTGTCGGGGAGAAGATTCCAGAGGAAGTTCCCGGGTGCGTCACCGGAATGCCGGCGTCGGCTCTTCGGCAGCGACAGTGACAGCTCGAGGCGTCCGGCATCACGCTGCCATGCTGGATCGAACTCGAGCGCGACGTCGCCGCCGTCCTGCTGCGTGAACCAACCGATGCGTTGTCCGCTGAGGTAGGCGGTGAGCTTCATGGCTGTGCCTTCGGCGGCTCCCATGGGTCGACGACATCCATGAACATCGGATCCGGATCGACGTCGTCTTCTGCGATATCGACCGCGGCGTACAGATCGAGTGCATTGAGTACCGCCATCAGGCTGTCGACGCTCGCGCTTCCGGCGTGGCCGGATTCGAATCGCACCACCCATTGGCGGGCGCGTCCGACCCGTTGTCCGAGGTCGGCCTGGGTCAGACCGAGCTCCAAGCGGCGATCGCGGACGATGTTCGCCCAATCGCGTGAGACGTTCACCAGCACGGGGAGCTCCCTCCTGTGCTTATGCGTACGAGAACTCAGACATCCATGACGCCGTACGAATATTCTGACATAGCGACGGGTGTACGTCAACGCGGACACCGTCAGGCCGCTCAGGCCAGCAGCCCTCGCATCCGCTCCCGCAGCCGCGGATCGCACACGTACACGTACGTCCCCCGCATCCCGCGGGTGAGCAGCACGCCGTAGATGTTGTGGATGAACACCAGCAGGTCGGCATCAGTGAAGGCATCCTTCAGGTGCCCGGTGTTCTCCTTGCCCTTCTTGTCGCGGTACGCATCGCGGTCGGCGACGATCTCGCCGTCGGAGGACAGGCGCAGGTCGGGGCCGATGATCACGCCGGCGTAGTTGAGGTCGTAGCCCTGCACGGTGCGGATCGAACCAACCTCGTCCAGGGAGCCCGGGGAGTTGATCCAGTCCTTGTCGGTGCTGTTCCACCGCATCCGCTCGCCGTCGATCTCGATGTCGAAGAATGCCGGATCCTTCTTCGACACCCAGTCCCACGCGTATCCGGCCACCAGCCTCGACAGCCCGACTTCGCGGTCTCGGGTGCGAATGGCCTGCCGCATCTTGCCGAGGTCGTCGAAGAACCGCAGGTCGTAGTCGCCGAGATCGGGGCGCTGCACGGGTGCGCCGCGCAGCAGCATCCGGATGTACTCGACATAGTCGGCGCCGGCCCGCACCCGCATCTGAGTGGTGAGCGGGTAGTGCCGGTGAGTGTTCTTCGCCGCGGTCAGTTCGGCACCCAGGGTGGCTGGCGAGAGGTCGTGCGGACGCACGGTCTGCTCGCCGTCGAGCAGCAGCAACTGGTGGCGGCTGCGGGCCTTGATCCAGTCGAGCTGCGTGTAGGTCGGGTTGTCGGCGCCGAACAGCGCCTGGTTGATGAGGCCGAACTTCTTGTTCTGCACGCCGGATGCCTGGTTCGCGCGCTGGTTGAGCCGGTGGGTCTCGTCGACCAGGATCAGGTCGAATCCGGCATCCGATTCCCCCACCTGGAACGGGGTCAGCACCATCGACGGGTCGAGCTTCGGGGTCTTCCGGAATACTTTCTTGACCGACAGGCGCAGCGACTGCTGCGGGATGACCAGCGCCATGCGCAGGTCCTTGAGCGCGTCGGCGTTCTCGGGCGTGAAGAACTCCGCGAACATCGAGTCGGGCTCGACGTCGTCGTGATCGGTGAAGTCGCGGATGTCGGCGAGCAGCTTCATGAGGAAGATCGCGATGATCGTCTTGCCGGTGCCGGGTGCGCCTTCGACGACGAGAGTGGAGGTGCGCGTCGGGTCGCGCAGGTCTTTCAGCAGGCCGTCGACGATGTCCTCGACGGCGATGGCCTGATCGTCGGTGAGCGCCTTGAACGGCGAGAGCTTGAACAGATCGCTGTTCTCGATCTGCGGGATGCTGCGGCTGAACAGACCCTCGGCGCGCAGCGCCTCGAACACCTCGCGGAAGGACTCGCGGTACAGCTCGCGGTCGTAGTAGCGGGCGTCGGTGAGGCCGTCGTTGCCGCCCCGCAGCTCGTACTGGCCGTCGCCGTGGAACCAGCGGATCAGGTGCGATTCCAGGTCGAGGCAGACCGACTTGTTGTAGTGCTCGTCGATCACGACGCGGATGTCGGTGAGGCCCTTCTTGGTCGGGTTTGCGAGGTGCTGGCGCATGCGCTTCTGCGTGCCGGTCGTCTCGCCGACATAGAGCTTCTTGTTCCGGCTTTCGCCGTCGAGCACGTAGACGACGGGCCAGTTGGTGAGGGGCTGGTTGTGCTTGGCCCAGTCATCGACGCGATTCTTGTCGAACGGGATGCGCTGGATGCTGACGCTCATGGCTCCAGCTCCGTGTACTTGACCATCCGTCCTTTCGCGAGCTCGACAGGGTACTTGGCGCGGGTCTTCTCGAGCTTGCTGAGGATGATCTCGTCGATGTCGACGCCGATCCTGTTCGCCAGATGGATGCAGTAGGTGAGCACATCGGCGAGCTCTTCCTCCACCCGCTCCTGGTTCGGCGTCTGGCCCCACTGGTACAGCTCCAGCAGCTCGGCGGCCTCGATCGAGATGCTCTTGGCGAGGTTCTCGGGCGAGTGGAACTGGTCCCATTCACGCTCGGCGACGAAGGCTCGGAGCGCGGCGAGAGTTGCGGGGGAGGGCATGGGATGCACGGTAGCAGGGTCGGAGAGTCGCGTGGTCTGCGCGTCTGTCAGTGCCGCGTCACTGTTCGAGCCGTGATCGCGGATTACTCGTCGCTGAGCGCCTTCTCGGCATCGTGGGCACGCCGCACCTCTACGTCAGGTTTGTGTGTGGCGACCAACTGCTCGCCCTCGGGGCCTTCCATGCCGATGAAGTGGAACTCCCAGAACCCGTCGATCTGGGTCTCACTCGTGCACTTGTACACGGCGTAGAGGCTGTAGAAGTAGGGCTCACTGAGCGGCAGTTTGGAGATCATGCCGGTCAGATTTTTGCCTGACATCGGTGCGGGCAGGTCGCCGGTCTTGAAGCCGTCTCGTGGACCACCGAAGTACGCGCAGTAGAGCGTCGGGTCCTGGTTCTTTGCCGATTCGACAGTGCTCATGGTGATCTCCTATCGCCCCACGATGGTTGGCTCAGATCGTAGGAGGGGCTTCCGACACCAGGAACCGGGGCTCAACGTTCCTACCGAATTACGAACAGGCGGCATAAGCGGTCTGCCTATGCGGCAGCCGCCGGCCGTGGCGATTCCAGAACGTACAGCAATGCGGATGCACCGACGGAAGAGTGAAAATGCTCGAATAGCTGATCGTATCGAGCACGATCGACGCCGGGGCCCTCTCCAAAGGCGTTCGGGACGTCCCTGACTACCCATTCGTGGAGCATGATCAGTTCGTCGATTGCGTCGAGCGCGTCTCCATCGAAATCGAGCAGCTTATGACGCTCCAGGAGTTCGAGGATGCGACGCTCTCGTTCGACGGTGAAAGCCATCCCGACGTTAGCTTGGATCCCTGACTGCAGGATGTTCTTCAAGTCGACCGGCAGCGGTCGAGGACGCACGGAGGGCGTGGCGTCGATGCGGTCCGCCGCATCCACCATGCCTGCCAGACGAAGTTCGATAGCAAGGTATGGAAAGTAACGTGTCACGCGCTCGTTCAGGTCTCGATCGGGCATGTCGGGAGACTACAGCCTGTCGATCCAGGTGTCCTCGTCGCGGTCGGCCCAAGAGTTTCCGGTGTTCGATCGACCGTGGATGGCGGCTCGACCTCGCAGGCGTAGGATCAGCCGTTGCGCATCTGACATGGTCAGCTCGGCGACGGCCTTCAGCCGGACCCCGATGAGCTCCTCGACCAAATGGAATTGCTCGCGTGCGGTAGACAGCCCGAGCGTTGCGAAGAGCCCTCGGATCTCGTTCCGCTGAGCCTCGTGCATCGGCTGGGGCTTCGATGGGATGCTCGCAGAGTCCTCGGGGTCATCGAACAGGTTCAGTGTGCTCATCATCGTGGACCATTCTCCCAACATCGTCGGATGATCGCATCAGTTCGAGCTCTCGCCTGATGCATCGCGCAGCGTCTTCTGCCGATGTGTGCTCCCAGAACCGGAGGACGGCCCAGCCGGCTTCCTCTAACATCGCCGTGGTCTCGGCATCACGTGCGATGTTCCGCGCGAGCTTCGTGTCCCAGTACTCGCGGTTCGTGACGGGATGAGTCGCGTGGAGCGGGCACCCGTGCCAGAAGCAGCCATCTACGAACACGGCGAGGTGCCACCTGGTGAACACGATGTCGGCTCGACGGCGTCGTTGCGTCTGCAGTGGTGCGTAGTCGACGCGGTACCGGTAGCCCTGAGCGTGCAGCAGCTTCCGCAGCGCGAGCTCGGGCGTGGTGTCGCGACGTCGATTGGAACGCATCGACTTCGCGACGCCTGGGCTGGACGCCCAGGACTCCATTGCTGAGGGCATACCTACATGGTCACACCCATAACGTCAGTCGGCGTCGACGATGGCGACGTCGGGATCATCCTCGCGCCGCACACCGAATCCAATACGGCCACGTGGCGCGGACTTGTACGGCATCGCAAGTGAGAGCAGCGTGGCGACGTCGGCCGACGGCATCTCAGCAGGCCAGGCGCTGCGCTTGATGCGCGATGCGTCGGCGCGCCCCTCGGCGACCTCATCGGCGGTGAGCTCTGGATCGTATGTGAAAGTCAGGAGGAGCGCTCCACGTGTATCGGTTGCGAGATCGTCCGCATTCTCGCCGGCATCCACCGTGCGATCGGCTTTCTGGGCAATGACTTCCAGCGTCGCACGATGGCGGCGCTCGCTACCGGCGAAGCCCGGCCGGTCCTTGCGGCGCTGACGCTCGGCCAAGGAGATCTTTGTGCCGTCGACGACTCGTTGGTAGTCGCTCCCCAATTCCGGGACGACCACAGCCCAGTCCTTGAGCGTTCCTTCCTGCTCGGCCTTCTCGATCATGTGGATCGTCGGGTTCAACTGATCCGGCGAGTACAGCGTGATCTCCCGCAGAGCGGCCAATACAGCCTCCGTCGAGACCTTGCCCGTGCGTGCGTTGAACGACGTGCCGTTGACACCCTTGAACGCCTGCGGCTCTGACAAGTCTGCAAGAAGGGGCTTGATCGCGGCGAAATGCTTCTGGTTCCGGGAACCGTCCTCACGGCGGTCGTGGCCGTTGAAATCCTTCACAGTCCCGCCGTCGCCCTCATATTTCAGCACGGCGTTGTACATCTTATTGGTTCCGGTTGGACGCAGCCACGGGAACTGCTGGAACACCAGTGGAGGCACGTGGATGGGACGAACGGCAGGGCGTCCATCCTCCTGAATCTCCGCGAACTTGCGCAGCTGTGCGCGGAACTCCTCCTCGTCCTCGATGATCGACGTGAAGGCGTCGTACAGGTCGTAGGACTTTCCGCGACTATCGACGATGTTGCGAGCGATGTACAGCCGAACCAGGTCACCGTACCCGGGGCGGTATCCGAACCATCTACCCATCTGCATCAGTGTGTCCGCTGCGGTTGCGCGTCGTCGGTAGTACGAGACTGTGAGGCCTTCGACAGTGAACCCGCGGCTGAGTTTCGCGCCTCCGACCATGATCCGCCAGTACGGGCGCAGCTGGAAATCCATGGCGTTGTAGTCGCTGTCCTTGGTGCCGTTCACGACGACGACAGGGTCGACGTCGGCCGTGATGGCATCGACGGCCTCGCCGATCCAGGGCTTCAGATCGTCGAAGTCATCGGGCATTGGAAGATCCGCCCAGCCGTCACGGGAATCGTGCACGGCGACGAAGTCCTCCTCATACATCTCGCGCAGTCGTGTGAGACAAGCAGGACTGCTGTAGCCGGCTGTCCTCCACACCTCGCGGAAACGTTCCGCGAGGTCGGCCTGCTCCGCCGTGCGCACGGACTCGTGCACGAGCATCGTGTGGTGACGATAGGTGTACTCGCCGCTGATCGACTCACGCCACTTCTTGATCGCGCCGCTTAGGATGAATGCGTCGAGCGCTGACTGGATCTCCGTCTCCTCAGCGTCGGGGTCGGTATCCCCGTCGGCCTCGAGATTACGCACGAACGCTGCTTCGTTCGAGTACGCGGGGTCACCCTTGTCGTCGTCGTCCACCCTACCCAGATCATGGAAGTAGCGACCCCCCATGTACTGCTTCGACGGTTCCAGGCTGACGAGGAAGTCTTTGGGGAAGATGTCCTCGGAGTCGTCTGGTGAGATGAACACGTTGGCGAACGGTGTCGCCGTGTATCCGACGTACTGTGCGCGGGGCAGTTCTTGGAGGAGTTGCGCGATCAGCTTGTTGATTGTCGAGCGGCGCTTCGCCTCTGCCGCGACTTCCTTCTTCGACCGTGGGTTGACGGTGTTGACGGACGCCTGGTCAGCCTCGTCATCGATGATGAGCGCAGGGATCTCCTTGCCGTCGGCGCGAATGTTCTGCAAGTCATGAAGCAGGTTCCTCAGCGACGCGGTGTTCTTCTTCATCACCGCGATACGGGCGTCGACCGAGTAGATGTTCTCCGGCGCGTAGACGGGCTTTCCCGTGTCGTGAAGCTCTCCTGTGCGACGGAAGTCGAGCACATCTTTGCCCAGCCGGAGCTTCCGGTAGTCCCTGTCGGCCGTCGTGAGCCGTTTGATCGAAGGCACTTCGGGCAGTGAATGGACGTCCTGGCCGTGCTTGAGGAACTTGCCGGCATACCAGTCGGAGTCGTTCGTGCCGATGTAATCGATGCCACGGATCGCGTCGGCATTCGTCGGATCGACTCCGTCGAGAATGTTCTCCTCGCCCACGAGCTCCATGTCCAGGCGTCGTTGTGTCTGCCCGCGGAGCAGTTCGATTGTGCCGGTCAGGACGATGATCAGGCGGTAGCCGGCATCGATGGCCTTGGCGACGATACCTGTGAAGTTGGCGGTTTTCCCGCTCTGGACGTGCCCGACGACGAGCCCCTTGGTCTGATAGCCCTTCGAAGCGCTGGGGTCGGCTAGTCGCTGGACGATTTCGGTAGTCGAGCGGTCGAGTGTCGTAAGCGCGTCGACATCCCAGCCTTTGCCTTCGAGCACTCCGCGATATGCGCGCCAGTAGAAGTCATGAGAACCGCGACGATCTTGGGAGTACCAGGGAGTCCAGTGGTTCGGATCGACGATCATCGCATCCATCTGAGACGCGCTGGGGAACGCGGCATCGAGCGCCTCACGCGCCGGCGTGGAGATCTCTAGCAGCTCGTAGATCCGCTCGCGACGATCGGGGGTCGCCGGTTGGGTGTTGTTCGCCCAATCCGGAGCTGAGGCCGCATCCCAGACTGCGAGTGCCATGTGCATTGCACGACGTGTGGGATCGTTCAACTCCGGCACTGTCGTGGATGCGATGACTTCGGCTTCGGTCGGCTTCAGTTCCGTCTTGCGCAGGTCGTTGCCGATCAGGAAGACGAGCTCCTCGGGGCCCGTGTCACGGATCTGATTGAGGATCTTGCGCGTGGAGGAGGCGATGCGGCTGTCGACGGTATCGGTCATTCGGGTACCTCGCAAAAGTCGTGAAGGGGTGAGCTGATCGCTGCATGCGCGAGATCGGCGACATTCACACGGTAGGTGACACCACTGACATACGGGCGGTTCGGTACCACCTGATCGAGTCGGCTCGAGGTGATGGCGGGGAACTCGTCATCGACGAAGAACGCGCGTGGAGCGTTCCTGTGCATGAAGCGGCTCCGATAGAGGTCCTTGTCCGCGTTGTGCCAGCCGAGACCCTCAAGCGCCGAATCGAAAGTGCGGAGCGTCTGATCCAGTCGGTTGCGGATGTCGTCGACAAGGGTCGGCAACCCGAATCCTTGGTTGGCGTTGCCGGCGCGCGTCAACTGGATCGAGACGAGATACAGCGGACGTCCGGGAGAAGCCTCGAGCTGCGTGTCCGAACCGATCAGATGCGTCCGCGATTCGGACTTCGTCGTCTTGATCTCGGCATCGAACTCGGCGAATGCGAAGTCGTGCTCCTCGGCGAGAGGGCCCAACCACGCTGCCATCGCTGCGGCTTCCCCTTCCGCGACGAGCACGTGTGAGAGGACGAGCAGCTCGCCGATGAGCCCGAGCTCCTTCTCCTCGGTCAGGCGTCGTCTGCTGGCGAGCAGGTCTTTGAGCGTGAACACGGCCTCTGAAACGGCATGGCGGAAGGAGGTGCCTGCGCGCAGCTGGTCGGCGACTGAGGCGACGAGCACGTACGCCTCGTAGTGCATGTCGGTTGCGTTGACCGTGAGCCGGAACCACTCCTGCCCTTCCGCCCTGAACCTGGTGAAGGCGAGGTGCTCGAAGGACGTGACCTCGGGGTCGGAGCCGGATGCCGGCGTCGTGAGCTCGATCGTCTCGTGGCCGGGGTCGATCTCCATACGGACTGGTGGGTCGGGGCGAAGGACGAATGCGGTCTTCACTCCCAGCCTGAAGTACTCCTCGATCGCGCGCGGGTCCAAATAAGTGGGTTGCTCATCGGCGTTCGTCATTGTCACGCATCTCCCTCTCCTGTCGCGCGGTCTCGTCGCGTATTGCAGCGGTCAACTACTGATCCCAGGTATCCAGCTCAGCCTTCTCTCTAGAACTGAAGTACGAGCCTCGAGGGTGTGCGCCCAGATCCACGCGATGACATTCGCCTCGGTGTCGTCGTCCAGCTCCACTTTCGGGTACAGGTGCCCGTTACGGTTCTGCGCCTCGGCTTCCATGCGGTACTCGTCGGCGTTCTCGCCCGGATCGTCTACGAGTAGAGTCACGGCGCGGGCTGTCGCGAGGGACCGACGCGCCCACCAGAGGTGCAGCGTCGATGGGCGCCCATAGCGGATCGACTCCTCCTGCGCCGACTGGGCGTTGATCGCTTCAAGCGGCAGTGAGATCTCGATGAGCTTCTTCTTGGGCACAGCGACTCCACTACTCTTGCGGCCCACGCGCACAGTGGTCGCGGTCCCTCAGGCCGGGGGTAGTTCATTTCTATCGCATGGACCCGACGGCGGGCGAGGAAGTCCGCGGCGACCACCATGTCGATGGTCCTCGCTACCATCACAGGCATGAGCGAGTTCGTTGACGAACACATGCCGACTCAGGCATTGCGATCAGTAGAGCTGCGCCCGGATGCGTCGATCCTTGATGCGATCGGCCGCGGGCACACGCTGTCGTCCGCGCTCGCCGATCTGATCGACAACAGCATCGACGCCGGCGCGAGTGAGGTGGGCATCCGATTCGTCACAAAGCACTCGACTGTGCGCGCCATCCGGATCATCGACGACGGATGCGGGATGACAGCCGAGCAACTGGAATCGGCAATGTCCTTGGGGAGGAAGCACGACTACGACGAATCCTCGCTCGGACATTTCGGCGTGGGGCTCAAAGGTGCGTCGTTCAGCCAGGCGCAGATTCTCACTGTGTGTTCGGCTACCGGATTCTCCCCGGCCGCGGCAATGCGACTCGACAGACAGCAGGCCGGGAACGGCATCGTGGCCGATGCATTCGACAGTGAGACAGCCAACGTGCTGATGAGACGTCGCGGGTTCGATAGCGATTCCGGGACTGTTGTGGAGTGGACGCATCTTGAGGCGGTATCTGTCGCGACTGCGGTTCAGGATCGCCGCCGGTGGGTCGAGTCGATGATCCTCCAAGTCCGGGATGAACTCGGCCTGACCTTCCACAGGCTCGTCGCCGATGGTCGGCTGACGATCACGCTCGACGAAATGGACGAGGACACTTCGCAGACCGGCGCACCGCGCAAGGTGAAGCCGATCGATCCGTTCGGGTTCACTCGCTGGGGAGCTTCGGGCTATCCCGTCGACCTCGCGGCCGAACTGCCGTCGGGCGCATCGATAACGGCGTCGTGCGTGATTCTTCCGCCGGGTGTAGAGGACGCCGCGGCGAAGCCGTTGGGGCGGAGCAGGCGCGAGAGCCAGGGACTCTACGTGTATCGCAACGATCGACTTCTTCAGTCGAGCGGCTGGTTGGGGCTCCGCAATGATCTGCCCGCGGATCTGCAGTTGTGCCGGGTAGTGATGGACCTCAACGACGACGTGCTGGATGCTGTGTCGATCAACCCTGAGAAGCGTGGAGTCGTGCTCAGGCCGGCTGCGCTGCAGGCGCTGGAAGGCGCCGTGACGGGCGGCCGCACTCTCCGTTCTTTCTGGGACGATGCGCGGGAAGTGTGGTCCGACTCGCGGCAGCGAGTGATGAGCGCGCAGCCTGTGGCGTCCATCGGTGAGGGTGTCCCCGCAGCGCTTCGAACCGTGATGGAGCAGACGGTCGGTGTGAAGGACGACGGCAGCGTTGCACTCTCCTTCGCGTGGAAATCAATGCCCTTGGGGCAGCTGTTCATGTTCGAGCCGCGTGTCGGAATCGTGCACCTCAATGCCGAGCATCAGGCCGTGCTGGAAGACGATTCCGACAGGTTCGACTTCATCAAGACCAGCATCTTCATGCTTCTGGAGTCGCACGTGGGGAAGGAGCGGCTTGGCGCGTCGACCGTCGACCGACTGAATGCGATGCAAGCCGCGCTGGCCCGGTCTTTGAAGATTCAGGATGCGGCGGCTGCGACTGGGGCGCGCGCGTCCGATCGGCAGGTCCACGTCCGGCCGGTTCGCACAGCGAGAGATGAGTCGCCCGACGAGGATCCACACCGAGTCGAGATCGAGGCCGAAAGCGAGGACGACGACGCCCGCGAAGAGTTCGAGATCTACTCGGCGGTGATCTCTGGTGCTGACCCGTACGAACCGCTCGCCGATCCTCACGTTGCGGATGTCCGTGTGCGGAGCGTCTTGGACGACTATGGAATTCTCGCCCGGCGCACTCCGCTGCTCACGGCAGCGGAGGAGGTCGAGCTTTCGATGGCGATCGAGATCGGAGTCCTCGCCGAGGCTGCACTCAGCGCACGGCCGTCAGCAATACCTTCTCGAGAGGAGAGGCGTGACTACATCACACTCGTCCGCCGTGGTGCTCTGGCACAACGGCACATGGTCAACGCCAACCTGCGTCTCGTGATTTCGATAGCGCGCTCCTACCGTGGCAACGGTCTTGATTTCATCGACTTGATACAGGAGGGAAATCTGGGCTTGATCCGCGCCGTGCAGAAGTTCGACTACGCCAAGGGGAACAAATTCTCGACTTATGCGACATGGTGGATCCGGCAGGCGGTGACTCGTGCGGTCGCGGACAAGGGCCGACTGATCCGCTTCCCCGTGCACGTGATCGAGAAGCTCCCGAAGCTGCGCTCTGCATGGGACGCAGCGACCGGAACCCGTGCAGAGCGCCTGGCAGAAGCTGCGGCATCCATCGATGTGGATACCAAGGCAGTTCGCACCATATTGCGTGCGGACCGACCGTTGCTGTCGTTGGATGCGCCGCAGGCGGTTGAGATGCCCAGCGGCACATGGCTGTGGCTCCCGTTGGAGGACATTCTTCAGGATGTTGAGGCTGTGCCTGTCGATTCGCAGTTGGAATTCACGATGTTGCAACGTCAGCTCGAGCAGCTTCTCGACACCTTCAGCGAGCGAGAGGCCAGTGTCATCCGCATGCGGTTTGGCCTCGGCGATGGACAGCCGAAGACGTTGGAGCAGATCGGTGACACTTTTGGAGTTACGAGGGAACGTATTCGGCAGATTGAAGCCGAGACGATGAAGAAGCTCAGGCATCCGAGCCGGTCTCAGAGCCTTCGGGACTATCTGGAGGTGTAGACGAGGGCAGGAACTAGGCGTTGAGAGGCCGGCGACAGGACGGATACTGTCCTAGCCGGCGCGCCGGCTAGGACACGCGGAGGGAGGCACCTACGTTGTACAGGGTGGAGAGTAAAGTTCGCCAACTGGATGCAGCGATCACGAATGTTTCAAGTGAGTCTGTTCAGCCGACGGAGATCACAGTGATTGATCTCTTCGCTGGGGCGGGAGGGTTCACTGCGGGGTTTCACGCTGCATCCGACCGCTACAGGACTGTGCGCGCGGTCGAGTGGGACTCGGCTGCTGCAGCGTCCTACGAAGCTACGTTTGGCAAGGGCATCGTCTTCTTTGGGAGCATTCAAGACTGGCTCGAGACGGAGCAAGTACCGCAGGTCGATCTGATCGTCGGTGGTCCGCCCTGCCAGGGCTTTTCCACACTCGGAAAGCGTGACGCGGAGGACGAGCGGAACGCCCTGTGGCGCGAGTACATGGATACGATCATTAAAGCCAAGCCGAAGTACTTCGTGGTGGAGAACGTCGCGGCGTTTGCCTCCTCCCCGCAGTACGGACTCTTCAAGAGAGAAACGGAGGAGGGCGGTCAGCTTCAGCACTATACCTTCCAACATCGTGTGCTGAACGCCGCTGATTATGGAGCGCCACAGGCGCGGAAGCGCACCGTCATCATCGGGCACCTGCGGACGCTACCGTTCCCGGGGTGGCCCGAGCCGACCCATGTCGGAAAACATCGGTCTGTGCGAGATGCGTTCGAAGAGGCAGAGGTCCCTGCCAAGCCGGATGGGATCGATCTGCCGTCGGAGCGCCATGTTGAGGTGGATGGCAAGGAGCTTGCCGGTCCGTTCACTCGCAAGGACTTGCATCTCGGGCGCAGGTACACGCAGCTTTCGAAGGACAGGTTCAAGGAAATCGATCCGGGAGGGAACCGCTTTGACTTGGCGCGGAAGCGGCCCGACTTGCTCCCGAAATGCTGGATCGAACACACGACGGGCTCTGCCGATGTGATGGGCCGTCTGTCCTGGGACAAGCCGTCAGTGACGATTCGAACGGAGTTCTTCAAGCCGGAGAAGGGACGCTACCTCCACCCCGTCGAAGACCGTGCCATCACTCACTACGAAGCAGCCGTACTCCAGGGTTTTCCTCCTGAGCATAAGTTCGTTGGATCCAAGACAGCAATCGCACGGCAGATTGGCAACGCGGTTCCGATTCCGCTTGGGAGGGCGATTGCTGAGCTACTGCTCGACTTCCTCTAAGTGTCGGTGGTCGCTGACTCAATGGCGCCTACGCGACGGCGCAGGTGTGAGATCAGGCTCAACGCATCGAGGCAGTCTTGGTAAGTGAAGACGCCACTCTGGAGCAGGTCGCGGACCCCCTCATGTTGGATAAGGTTTCGGAAGCCAGTCCAGGCCGCTTCTGAAAGGGTCTTTTGAGCGTCACGGATATTCTTCTGAGTTCGGGGTGAGAGACTGAAGCTCATGTAGGGAGCGACTACGTCGACTCGCGGCGTACCGCTTCCACCCGTCGAGAATGAGCTCTGAAGTACCGCCAGCTCGTCCATATCGGCAGAGACTCCGGAGGCTGAGCGGACGTCTCGTACGTAACGCTTTATTGCCTCGACTACTGCGTGGTGGTAGTTGCCGGACTTGTACTCTTGCTCCGCCGCCTCCTGGATCGATTCGTGCAGTGCTCGCCAGTGCAAGTCGGCGTAGTCAGGAGCAATCTCGCGGAGGCTGTCGACGATCTCTTTGCGGTCGTCGTCTTCGATCTCGTTGTCTGGTGACGTCAGGGTCTCGAGTACGCGCTTGACCGCAGCAGATTCTCTGCCCTGGATCGAGGATGTCCATGCTTCGATATCAACGCCGGCGGCCGTTTGAACCTTCTTCTTGTTCTCCCGCTCTCGCAGGGCACGCCGCTTTGCCGCGGCCTCGCGGACGATCGCGGCCAAGTGCGCTTGTAACTCAGCAGTCCACTCGGATTCCCAGCTGACTGACCGGCGGTCGGTCGAGATGACGTCTGTGACAGTATCCAGATCATCGGCGTCAAGATACCCAGTCAAGTAGGCGTACGCCTGCGACGAGTCCGGTACGCCGAAGAACTCGGGTTCGTTCGCCATACGCCCGCGGACATAGAGCGTGATGCCCCGAAGATGTGGCGGCAACGGTCGCTTGGACGCGAAGATCTCACCCGTGACAAGGAAGCCGACCGCGTTGCTACTCGACTTCGGGAAGTCTGTGGGAACTTCCCACGTTGCTTCCGTTCCGAATGATGAGTAGCGGAGGCGGCGGTCTACTGTGATGTGGTCGCTTCCGCGACGGACGTCGAGGTGGAAGTCGTCGTCGGCGTAGTTGAACAGGCGGGACAGCTGTTCAGCGAGTAGCTGGGGATTGATCTCGCTTTTCCTGCTCAGATCCGAGACGTGGATACGTGTGAAGTGTGCGGCGCTGTCTGTGTCGAGCATGTCCACGTTTGGGCGGTACTCGGCATCGGCCGCAGCTCTGATGTCATCCCACACCATGGTGACCTTGGTCGATTGCGCTGAGCCCTCTCTTTTCGATTCGATGACGATGGTGTTGCCGATTCCGAAAACGGAGAGCTTGCCCAGCCCCTTTCTGCCGGCGACTTTCCGTCGCCCCGACTCCGAGAGATCACCCGTGCCCGATGCGCGCCGGTTCCGGCCTATGCGGAGATAGTTGTTCTGGATCTCGTCGATTGACATGCCGTGGCCGTTATCGTTCACGGAGATCGAGCGTCCGTCGTCTGCAATGATCACGCTGACTTCAGTGGCATCCGCGTCGTATGAGTTCGCGATCAGTTCGGCAACAGCGTTCGGCAGGTGCGAGTACATCTTGAATCCGAGATGTTCGATTGTCATCGGGTCGAACGTCAGTTTCAAGTCAGTCATAATCTGCCTCGAGCCGTCTGAGCTTGGTTCGGATCCTGCGCGACGAATTCGTCAGCGTGATCGATGATCTGTTGGGCGAGTGCCATGAGGCCAGTGACTGAGGCTGCGTACAACGTAAGAAATTGCGATCTGTCCTCGCCTACTTCGAAACCGCAGCTTGTTTGCATTGCCAACCGCTGAACGATCTGCGCACGTCGTCTATCTCCGGCGAAGATCACCACGGGATACTCGGACCATCGACGGTGCTCCGCATCGTGTCCTCGGCAGCTCGCCGCAGTGATGATACCGATCGCATTCAGCGCATAGGAGATGCCTGCAACACCTAGCTCGAGTCCTTCGACCCCCGGCCAGGCTTCTGTCGACGTGAAGAAGTCCGGGGCCTCATCCGAGGGAACGTCGGGCTGCTCGAACTCGATCTGATCCGCCAGCTCATCGAACTCCTCCGCGTTGGCGGAGTGCCCGTCTACATATGTCACTGCTTCCAATTCGGCGGCTATCACAACGGTGGCCTCATCGAGGTCGGTTTCGATGAGCCACGCATCATGAAAGTCGCCCAACTGATCTTCCTCGGCGAGCTCCTCGACGTTTGGCATCCAGAATGTCGCTTCGGAAGGGAGCCGCGGATCGATGTCGACGCTATACCGAGGGATCATGAGGCCAGCATGGCATGCGTCTGCGGTAGGTGTTGCGAGCTGACCTGGCGAGCCACGCGCGGCAAGCTCCTCATCGGGGATAGGTGTCGGCTAGGTTGAAGCCATGGCGGAACGGGGAGACCTGCGGATTTGGGTCGTGGAGGCTCTGAGGCAGCTGGGCGGCGAGGGCACAATCGTTCAGGTCAGCCAACGCATTTGGCAGCTGCACGAGAATGATCTGCGGGCGTCCGGTGACCTGTTCTACACGTGGCAGTATGACGTCAGATGGGCCGCCCAGTACCTTCGTGACACGGACCTGCTGGTCGCCGTCGGTGGAAGCAGAACCAAGTTGTGGACCCTGTCGGATACGGGAAAATCAATCGCGGTTGACCTGATCAAGACCCACGGCCGTATGTAGTATCGCCGGCCATGACCCGCATGATCCCCGCCCGCCCGCGTGCCGGCGCCAACACGTCTGAGAAGCGCATCTTCGACGCGTTCGCGGGGGCGCATGACGCCGACGACTGGATCGTGCTGCACAGCCTGGAGATCCGGCGGCACGCGGCGCAGTTCCAGGGTGAGGCCGACTTCATCGTGCTTGTCCCTGGGCGTGGGATCGTCGTGGTCGAGGCGAAGAGCCCGGAGTACGTGGAGTACAAGGACGGCGAATGGCGGCTCGATCGCGTGCCGAACCCGGGCAAGAGCCCGTTCGCGCAGCTGGACGGCAGTATCCGCAGCCTGCGCGGCTACCTGAAGCACCGGGAGATCCTCACCGGCAGCGAGCCGATCGCGCGCCTGGTCTGGTTCACGTCGCTCGAGCGGCACCAGTTCCACAACGCCACCCCGGGCGACATGCAGTTCTTCGAGTGGGAACTAGCGTGGCGCGGTGATCTGCAGCATCCGATCAAGGCGTTGGGCCACCTGCTCGACGAGCACGACGGCTGGTACTCGGCCATCGACAGCGTCGAGCACGATCCGTCGGTCATGACCGCCGAGCACACCGAGGCGATAGCATCCGCTCTGCTGGGCGACTTCGCCGGCGGACGCACCCTCGCCGACCGCAAACTCGAGCGCCTCGACGACGAGCGCCACCTGCTCAAGAGCCAGGCCCGCGTGCTCGACATGATCGAGCGCAACGACCACATCTACTTCGACGGCCCGGCCGGCACCGGCAAGAGCTACCTGATAGCGCAGCTCGCCAAGCGCTGGCGCGGCGGCCACCGCACCCTCGTCGTCTGCTGGAACGTGCTCATGGCCGACGAACTGCGCGACATGCTCCGCGCCCAGCGCGACATCGTCGTCGCTGACCTCAACTCGCTCATGCTGCGGCTGGCAGGACTCGACGAGAACCCCGCGGATGCCGGACGCGAGTGGTACTGGGAAGAGCTGCCCGCCCTCGCCCTGGCAGCCGTGCAGGCGGATCCCTCGATCGGCGCCTATGACGCGATCTGTGTCGATGAGTTCCAGGACATCGCAGGCTTCCCCGCCGTGCTCGACCTGCTGTTCGCGCTCGCTTCGGGGCCCATTGCGAATGTCAAGCTGGCTTTCGCGGGCGACTCGCACCAGCAGATCCTGCGGCCCGCCGACGCGCACGTCGACCCGTACGGCATTCTGCGTGAGCGCATCCCGGACCTGGTGCACGTCGGGCTGCGTCGCGGACTGCGGCAGGTGAGCGGGCTGACCCGCTCGGCCGAGGAGCTGCTGTCGCGCAAGTTCGGATACCGAGGGCACCGGACGACGTCGACGATCGAGGGGGCGCTCGAGATCAAGAGGGTTTCGGGTGCCGGTGATGCGTCGCACGCTCTCGCCGAGGCGCTGCGCGAGCTGCTGGAGAACCACCAGGCGCACGACATCGTGATCCTCAGCCCGTTCGGAGGGCACCGTTCGCTGGTCGGCCGGCTGCTGGCTGCGGAGAACTTCACCAAGGAGGAACGCTGGCTGCGCGACCGGCTTCGGGTGACGGACGACATTGCGTCTGTGGACCTCGGGCGGGTGGATCTTGTCGAGGCGCCAGCGACTGCGGTGGTTCCCCGGGCTGCTCCCGCACGGCCGAAGGCGCCGGCGGGGCGGGTGCGCTGGGGCTCGATCTTCAAGTACAAGGGCCTGGACGCCGAGGCCGTGATCCTCACCGACATCGGCGACGATGCGATGGACTTCGTGCGCGGCGAGGGCCTGGACTGGTTCGACCTGCTGTACGTCGGGCTGACCCGGGCGCGGTACCGGTGCGTGGTGGTGCCGAACTGATTGGTGGGGGCGTATCAGCCTTCCTCCGCCGCGGACCTCAGCTCGTCGTCGCTGTAGCCGAAGCGGTAGTCGGGATCTTCGCCGTGAGAGCGCCAGATGTCTGCCGCGTCGTACACGCTCAGTGATTCGGACTCGTCTTCCAGGTCCTGCCAGTCGTCGACCTCGGTGCCGTCGGCATCGTGGTTCGTGCCGATCATGCATCGGCACTCCTCGGTTGAGACACTGAGCAGATTTCCGGCGTTATCGAAGGACGCCGAGATCAGGCGGTCGTGCAGCGATCCAGTGGGCATTGCAACCTCCGGGCTTTGGTTGGTGCGATCATGCCATGGCCGCGGGCGGATAGCGAGAGTCCGCAGCCCCGAATCGGTGGTGTGAAGAACGCGGCAACGTCAACTCCCGCCGATCGCGTCCTGGGTGATGGCCGCAACTCGTGGCGAGGTAGATCCTGACTGAACTACCCCTCGTCCCGCAGCCCCGCGATCATGCTGCGCAGACTCGTCAGCGCGGCGGCCTGCTGCGCGGCGGTCATGCCGCTCAGCATCCGCTTCTCCACCGATCGCACCGCGGCGCTCGCCGCGCGCAGCACCTCACTCCCTCGAGGTGTGAGCAGGGTGGGAAGAGCCCTGCCGATGGGAGCCTCAGCGGCCCGGGTCACGTAGCCGTCGTGCTCCATGGCCTGCAGCAGCACGCTCATCGACTGGCGGGTCACGAACGCGCCCCGGGCGAGCTCGGAGTTCGACAGACCGGGGCGCTGCGCCAGCAGCTCCAGGCAGGAGTACTGCGTGACCGTCAGCTCCATCGGACGCAGCGCGGCCTCCATCGCCACGCGCAGCGCGCTGGACGCCTCCTTCAACAGGTATCCCAGCGACGTCGTCAGATCGATGCCCTCTTGACTCATGTCAGTATTCTGACATACAGTTGCCTATGTCAGATAACTGACACGACTGAGGAGGACATCATGCCCGTCACCGGACCCGACTTCATCTCGCTGCAGGCCAGCGATCTCGCTGCCTCGCAGGCGTTCTACGAGCACTATCTCGGCCTGGTCCGCTCGCCGGCCGGCCCGCCGCAGGCCGTCGTCTTCGACACGAAGCCGATCGCGTTCGCGCTGCGCGACATCGTGCCGGGTACGGATCTGGCATCCGCTCCGGTGCCTGGGGTCGGCACAGCGATCTGGCTGCATGCAACCGAGGTGCAGCAGATCCACGACGCGCTGGTCGCCGACGGGCACACGATCGTCTCGGCACCGATCGACGGTCCGTTCGGCCGCACCTTCACCTTCGCCGACCCGGACGGCTACCGCATCACTTTGCACGACCGGGCCTGACGGCTGCCGCCGGTCCGCGAGAGTCGAACTCTCGCCCGCGCACGACTGCGGCTGACATCCGGCTCTGGATATCCTACGAAGGGTCCTCACGACGGAGTGACCGGACGAAGGGTGCGTGGTTCGCGGTGCATGTCCAGGAGATCCGACTTCAGCAGGTGTTGGAGGGTTCGAAGCAGTATCGCGTGCCGCTCTACCAGCGCACGTACGCGTGGCATGAGAAGCAGCATGCACGTCTCTGGGATGACATCGTCGCCGTCGTCGAGGCGAGGCAGACGGAGAAGGCGGCATCTCACTTCACTGGATCGCTGGTGCTCGCGACCGGGATGATCGGCCCCGGCGGCAACGAGTTCCTCGTCGTCGACGGACAGCAGCGTCTCACGACCCTGTCGGTCCTGATCGCCGCCATCCGCGACCACGTCGCCGAGACCGAGGGGACCGACTCGCCAGGCTTCGCGCGCCTGCATGAGAACTTCCTGATCGACCGGTTCAAGCAAGGAGATGCTCGGCTCAAGCTGCTCCCCACGCAGGCGGATCGGGATGCATTCCGCGGCATCATCGACCGGCATCTGCCATCCAGCGAAACCTCCGGACTCGTCTCGGCCTATCGCTACTTCCGTCATCGCGTGCATGAGTTCGATGACCCGGAGGATGAGAACGATGTCGAACAGCTCACCAGTGCAGTGCTCGACGGTCTCGTCTTCGTCGCGATCACCGCGGGGCAGGACGACAACGTCTACCGGATCTTCGAATCGCTGAACAACACCGGGATGAAGCTGACCCAGGGGGATCTGCTGCGGAACTACCTCTTCATGCGGCTGGGTGACCGTGGCGAGCAGGTCTACGCCGGAGTCTGGCTCCCCATGCAGTCGATCCTCAGCGCCGAGGAACTTGAGTCCCTGTTCTGGATGGATCTCACCTGGTCCGTCCCCGAGGCCAAGCTCAACAACGTCTATGCGCTGCAGGAAGCGCGGCTGAGCAAGATGGACGCGGACGCCGTCGAGCAGGAGATCCGCCGCTACGCGGATCTCGCCGAGCTCCTGGCCACGATCCATGATCCGGAACGGGAGGCGGATCCCGGCGTCAGACTCGCTCTGCGCAGGCTCCGCAACTGGGGGAACAGTGGAGTGGACCCCGTGGTGCTGCGTCTGCTCGAGCGGCGATCCGCGCAGGTCATCTCCTCCGACGACGTGCGAGATGGGCTGCATCTGCTCGAGTCCTTCCTCGTGCGGCGCCTTCTCGTGAACGCCCCATCCAACGCGCTCTCGCGCATCCTCCTCCGCGCTTCGCAGGATGTCACAGACGAGGATCCGGTCGGCTCGCTGCGCGCCTACCTGTCCACGGGCCGCAAGTTCTTCGCCTCCGACAAGCAGATCGCGGAGGCCCTGGTCAGCAAGCCGTTCTACTACTCGGGTCGGTACAACCAGCGCAAGCTGGCGCTCTCATGGATGGAGCAACTGCTCGCGGGCAAGGAGCCTGCATCGCTGGACGCCGCATCCATCGAGCACGTCATGCCCCAGACCCTCACACCCGGCTGGCAGAACTCCCTCAGCGACGACGTCGGCGACTACTCCACGGTCGAGGACATGCATGAGGCGCTGCTCCACGTCGCGGCGAATCTGACGCTCACGGGCTACAACTCGGAACTCAGCAATGCGCCCTTCGCGCAGAAGCGGCTGCTCCTGGCGGACAGCAACATCGCACTCAACGCCGAGATCGCCGCGCAGCCGGTATGGGGTCGCACGCAGATCCTTGAGCGCGGACAGAGGTTGGCAGCGCTGATCTGCGGATACTGGCAGGGCCCGCTGAGCGAGGATGAGTCGGAGGGGGCTGACGACATCCGCTGGGCCCTCGTCTCAGACGTGCTCGAAGCCATCCCCTCCGGACGGTGGACGAGCTACGGGCAGGTCGCCGCTCTCATCGGCACGCATCCGGTGCCGCTGGGTGTGTATCTCTCGGCTCATGCGGTCCCCAACGCATGGCGCGTCCTGCAGGCTGCGGGGACGGTGTCGCCCGGGTTCCACTGGACTGCCGGCGACGCGGAACGTGACGTGCGCGATGTCCTGGCGGAAGAGGGCATCGAGTTCGACGGACAGGGTCGCGCATCGGCAGAGCAGTTCCTGGATGTGCACGCACTCGCGCGGCTGGTCGGAATGTCGGCTGAGGCCGATGTGCAGGTCGACGACGAGTCCGAGTCCGAAGAGCGGCAACGGGAGTTCGAGGCCCAGATCGCCGAGCGGTTCCCGGCGGCGACGGTGCACGGGATCATCGAGCTGTTCACGGCTTGGCGCTCGCTCGGCGGCGACGTCGCCTACGGGACCTCCAAGGACATCGGAGCGTTTCTCATGCACCGGAGGGGTGTGCGCGACGACATCTGGCCACTGGTCGTCTACAGCGATGGGCGCGTGGAGGTGGTCTTCCAGTGGCTGATGAATCGCCCACCGTTCGACGACCGTGACCTGCGTGACGATCTGCGGCGTCGGCTCAACGCGATCGGTGGCATCGCACTCGCAGAGCGGAAGCTCGAGGCGCGCCCGTCCTTCTTCGTCGACGTGCTCGGCGCCGCAGACAAGCGTGCCGCCCTCGTCGAAGTGCTCGAGTGGTTCGTGCGCGTCGTCGATGATTTCGACCTGGAGCCGCATGCAGAGCTGGTCGCCGAGTCGGATGCATCAGTCGTGATCGAGCTGAAGACCGGTCGCCGCAGCGTGACGCGGGAACAGATCGAAGCACGTCTTCTCGGCGCGAAGCCTGAAGGCATCACGACCCACTGGGCGCTGGTCCATGGGCAGAGGTTCCCGGTCAAGCAGGTGGTGGCAACCGCGCTGCGCGTGTCATCACGGGAATTTCAGTCGAGCGCGGCGAGGCGGTGCCTCGAGGCGCTGGGATTCGAACTCGGTCGTATCGATCGTGAGGACTAGTCGCCTGCTCGCACCCGAGCCGCGGGTGATCCACACCGGGCAGGCGCTCGTCGACCTGATCGTGGAGGTGCCGGGCCTGCCCGACCGCGGGCAGAACGTGATGGCCGCATCCGCTGCGCAGTACCCGGGTGGTGCGGTGACGGTGCTGTTGGCGGCAGCGCGGCTCGGCGCGCAGTGTGTGCACGCCGGCGCCATCGGCACCGGTCCGAACGGCGACCTGATCCGTTCCGCGCTCACGGACGCCGGGATCACGGCATCCGCTCCTGCGATCCGCACCCGCGACACCGGCGTGTGCGTCGTGATGATCGAGCCCACGGCCGAGCGCACCTTCGTCACGACGCTCGGCGCCGATCGCGACATCACCGTGGATTCGCTGGCGACCGCAGCCGTCCGGCCGGGCGATCTGGTGTGCGTCACCGGGTACTCGCTGGCCGTCGACCAGACCCGCGGCCCTCTGCTGGCCTGGCTGCCGTCGCTCCCCGATGCGGCCGTCGTGGTGCTCGACCCGGGGGCGGCCTTCGCCGCGCTGCCCGCGGCGGTGCGGGATCGGATGCTGGCACGCACCGACGTGTTCACCGGCAACGCCGAGGAGTCGGCCGACCTGCTGCGCGTGCTCGGGGCGCGGACGACCGGGGACGACATCGCTGCGCATGCCCGCGCGCTGGCTCCGCTGCTGCGCGAGGGCGCCGTGGCCATCGTGCGCGACGGGCCGGAGGGGTGCACGGTGCACGCCGATGGCGAGACGACGTCCGTGCCCGGCTTCCCGCAGACCCCGGTCGACACCAATGGCGCAGGCGACACGCACACGGGCGCGCTGCTGGCCGGCATCGCCGCCGGCTCGACCTGGGCGGACGCCTGCCGGCGCGCCAACGCGGCGGCTGCGATCAAGGTGACCCGACGCGGGCCGACGACGGCGCCGACCGCGGGGGAGGTGGACGAGTTCCTGCAGACGATCCGCTGAACGACGCGGGGCAGCGTCGGTGCACAGCTGTACACTTTGATGTACAAGGAGGCGATCATGGACGTGATGCCAGTTGCAGAAGCACGCGCGGGGCTGACCCGCCTGCTGGCCGACTACCGCCGGAACGACGATCTCGAGGTCGTCGTGATCGGAGCCCATCGACGACCGGATGCCGCACTCGTGCCGTACCGGCAGTACCAGGAGCTGACGAGTACCGTCTGCTTCGTGCGGCTCCACCGGCTGAGCGAGCTCAAGCCGGTGATCGATCGTCTGGCCGCAGCCGCGCACCTCTCCGGCGTGCGCGTGTTCGGATCCGTGGCCCGCGGAGATCAGGCCGCCGGAAGCGACGTGGATCTGCTGGTGGATGCCGGTGACGAGGCGACGCTGTTCGACATCGCGCAGTTCGAACTCGATCTCGAGCTGATCCTCGGCGTGCCCGTCTCGGTGGTCACCAGCGGCAGCCTTGATGCGGACCGCGACCGGGAGATCCTCGACGGAGCAGTGTCGTTGTGAGGGCGGAGGATCGCATCGACCGATGGTTGGCCGACTTGGACTCGACGCTGGCCACCGCGGTGGCACTGGCGGCTCGCGGAGCCGAGGCTTACGCGGATGACGACGCGCTGGCGCTTGCGTTCGAGGCGCTCGCGAACCGAGTCGGTGACCTTGCCAAGAAACTCATCACCGCCGACGCGGGCCGCTTTTCGGACGACATGTGGCGCGCCGCCGCGAGAACGCGCGACTTCATCGTGCACCACTACGACCGCATCGACACGGATGTGCTGTGGCGCACGGTGACGGGGAGCTTCCCGGCGCTGCGGGAGCTGGTCAGATCTCAGATCGACATCCAGCGCCCCTGATGTCGGTGACTTCCGCCACACTGGCGGGGGAGGTGAATGATGTCAGCCACAGCACGCGCGCTGCGACTGCTGCGCCGGGCCGATGAGGACGACGCGTGGCGACTGCTGCGCGCCGACAACGCGCCGTTCGCGGTCGCGCTCCTCGCGGAGCACCTCGGCGGTGACGATCGGCGAGTGGATGCCGACGAACTGGCCGAGGCGATCGACTCCGACCTCGATGAACTCCGCTCCTACGGGCATGAGCTGCCACTGAGCGCCCGTGGCTACCTGACGGCGTGGCGCACGTCCGGGCTGATCGCCCGCCGCCCGTCGGAGGGCGTTCGCGGCGAGACCTACGAGCTGACTGTCGACGCGCTGGCCGCACTCCGCTTCCTCGACGCTCGCGAGTCTCCGCGGCACGCGGCCACGGAATCCCGCCTGGCCAGCCTGTCGATGCAGCTCACCCAGCTCGCCATCGACACCGATCCGCAGGCGGCCCGGCGCCTGGATCGTCTGCGTGCGGAGCGCGACCGGATCGTCGCTCAGATCGAGGCCATCGAGAGCGGGGAATCCGACGATGTGCTCACCGGGCCGCGTGCCGTCGAGCGGCTGCGGGAGCTGTTGTCGCAGGCATCCGAGGTTCCGGACGACTTCACCCGGGTGCGAGGCGTGTTCGAGGAGCTCAGCTCCACGCTGCGCGCCAGCATCCTCGAATCCGACGCCACACAGCGGGCCGTGCTCGATGAGGTCTTCCGCGGGGTCGACCTGATCGGCGACTCGGATGCCGGCCGCAGCTTCTCCGCGTTCTCGTCGCTCGTGCTCGACCCCGCACTGGGCACGGCGTTCGAGGAGGACATCCGCCAGGTGCTCGATCGCGACTTCGCGCGGGAGCTCACCATCACCCAGCGTCGGCGCCTTCGGAGCTTCCTCGACGAGCTGAAGACCCGCACCGCCGAGATCCATGACGTCATCACCGTGTTCGCACGCGGCCTGCGACGATACGTGCAGTCGCAGGACTACCAGCGCGACCGGGTGCTGCGCGGCAAACTGCTCACCGCGATGTCGACGGCTCACGCGGCCGCACAGGTCACAAAGCCGTACGCGTCCGTCGGCATCGACCTCGAGCTCAGCTCGGTCGTGATCTCCAGCGCCGGCGCCGTGCACCTTCACGACCCATCCGAGTACGACGCCGCGACCGAGATCGTCACGCACGGGGCGGCGGCAGTCGATTGGGAGGTCCTCCGCGCCCTCGCACGCGAGACCGAGATCGACTTCACCGAACTCAGCGCGAACGTCAACGACGTCCTGACGGGCATGCCGGAACCCACCGTCGGCGACGTCCTGCAGGCGCATCCGGCATCGCAGGGCGTCGCCAGCGTCGTCGGCCTGCTCAGCCTGGCAGGCGACTACGGGCGGGTAGAAGACGGAACCGAGCGTCTCGCATGGACCACGCCCCGCGGCATCCGCAGTTCCGCGCTGGTGGCGACCCACCGATTCACCGAGAGGATCCCATGACCGACGATGAGCCGCAGGTCGAGAACCGCGATGCCGAGCACGAGCTCTGGCGCGGTGACACCGGCACCCTGCACGAGCGCTCTCGCCGTGCGCTACTGGAACTCGTGCGCGGGCCGTACCTGTCGCGATCGCGCTCGCCGCAGAACTGGTCATCCCTGCTGGCCGATGAGACCGTCATCCGGTCGCGGCTCAACGACCTCTTCCTCGAACTGGTGCTCGACCGCGACAGCGAGTTCGCTTTCGTCCGCAACGCGGAGTCGGCCGAGATACAGGTGCCGCGTGCCGTGCGGTCGGAGTCGCTGACCTTCATCGACACCGCCATGCTGCTCGCCCTGCGCCACACGCTGCTGAATGAAGAGGGGCGCGGACGCGTGATCGTCGGGCAGGACGAGCTGTATGAGACCCTCGACGTGTACCGCACGGCGGACCGCGACCAGGCCGACTTCCGCAAACGGCTCAACGCGGCCTGGTCGAAGATGGTCAACAAGCTGCGGGTGCTGCATCCGATCGGCGACGACCGTGCCGAGATCTCGCCGGTGGTGCGGATGCTGATCGACGCCGACCAGGTGGACGCGCTGCAGGCCGTGTACAACGGGCTCGCGACGGGGTCGCAGAGAGCGGATGCCGGCGGCGCGGCCTCTCTGGACGAGGAGACGGTCGGATGACGCTTCTGGACGGACTCGAGGCGATCGATCCCCGGCATCCCGGACAGTGGCGGCTGAGCCGCGTCGAACTGCTCAACTGGGGCACGTTCCACGGCCACCACGTGGTGCCCATCGCCCGCCAGGGTCATCTGATCACGGGCGCTTCCGGGTCGGGCAAGTCGTCGTTGCTCGACGCGATCGCCGTGGTGCTCACGCCCGACAAGTGGCTGAAGTTCAACGCCGCGGCGCTCGACGGCTCGTCCCGCACCGGCGACCGCAACAAGGTCAGCTACGTGCGCGGCGCGTGGAGTAAAGAAGCGGATGCCGCGTACGACCGCGCCGTGAGCACCTACCTGCGCAGGGCTGCCACCTGGAGCGGCATCCTGTTGCGCTTCGACGACGACCACAGCGACCCGGTCGTGCTCGTGCGCCTGTTCCACCTGAGGGGGACGACCACCGACCCTGCCGACCTCAAGGACACCTGCATCATCCTCCGACACGACGTGTCGCTGCCGGATCTCGCACCGTTCGCCGCGCACGGCCTCGACGTGCGGCGGCTGAAGGCGGAGGTGGAGCCGGTCGTCGCCACCTCCGGGGCGCACGGACCGTTCTACACGCGCATGCGCAGTCTGCTGGGCATCGGCAGCGACAACGCTCTCAACCTGCTGCACAAGACACAGGCCGCCAAGAACCTCGGCAGCCTCGACGCGCTGTTCCGCACGTTCATGCTCGACACTCCGAACACCTTCAAACGAGTCGAGAACGCCGTCGACCAGTTCCGCGAGCTCAACGAGTCGCACAGCCATGTCGTGGATCTGCGCAACCAGGCCGAAGCGCTGGGTGTCATCGACGAGGCCGCCGTGCGGTTCGACGCGGCCGAAGCCGACGCGGGCGCCGCCAGGCGGCTGGGCGACTGCGCCCTGCCGTTCACCGCGCAGTGGAAGCTGCGGCTCGCCGAGACCGAGTTGCACGATGCGAGGCAGGAGCATGCTCGCGCCCAACGCGCGGCCGACGCCGCACGGCTCGCGAGCGACGAGGCCGAGGGCCTGCATCTTGCGGCCGGGCAGCGCCTCGACCAGCATGGCGGCGCCGAGCTGAACCACCTGCGTGCGCGCATCGAGGAGGCGCGCTCTCGTGTCGACGAGGTCTCCGCGGCGCGCACGCTGCTCGGAGACCGACTCGAGCGCGTCGGCGTGCCGATGCTGTCATCCGCAGAAGAACTCGACGAGCTCGTCGCCGCGGCGCAGGACGAAGTGGCGAAGCAGGCTCCGGATGCCATCGACTTCGCCGTCAACGATGCACTGTCCCAGGCACAGGCTGAGGTGCGCAGACTCCAGAGCGAGATCGACGCACTGCGGGGGCGGAGCACCAACATCCCGGCCGACCTGCTCGCCGCTCGGCGCGCGATCGTCAGCAGGCTCGACCTGCCCGAGCAGGCGCTCCCGTTCGCCGGGGAGCTGATCGACGTGCGCGGGGAATTCGCCGAATGGAACGGGGCGATCGAGCGGGTGCTGTCTCCCGTCTCGACTGCGCTTCTCGTGCGTGACAACCTGCTGGCGCGCGTGCGGCGCGTCGTCGACGGCATCCATCTCGAGACGCGGCTGGTGCTCGACGCGGTGGCGCTGCAGGTGGACGCTCCCGCACCGGTCCGCGATGAACGCAGTGTGGTGCACCGCGTCCGCGTCGCCGACGGACCGTTCGCCGCCTATCTGAACCGGCGCCTCAGCGACGAGTTCGACTACGCCTGCGTTGACGACCCCGACGACCTCGATGACGTGGAACGCGGCGTGACGATCACAGGGCTGCTCAAGCGCTCCCGCCGCCGGTACGAGAAGAACGACCGGTTCCGCGTCGATGACCGTCGACGATGGGTGCTCGGAACTGACAACGCCGACAAGCTCGAGCATCTGCTCACGGCTCTGGGCACCGCGAAACGGGCGGAGCAGGGAGCGCGCGGGCGCTTCGAGCAGGCGCAGGGAGCCCGTGACGCGGTCATCAGGCGTCGTGAGGTGTTCGCCGACATCGCGCGCGTCACTTGGGCGGGTATCGACATCGAGTCCGCAGGCCGGCGGGTGGCCGGTCTGGAGGAGGAGTTGCGCATCCGCACCGCACCCGACAGCGAGATGGCCGAGGCCGTCAAGGCGGAGCAGCAGGCGCGGCATGAGGCCGACCGGCTGCGGCAGGAGCGCACGGATGCCGAAGTCGCAGCGCGACTGGCCTCTGCGAAGCAGCGACGCATCAGCGGCCTGATCGACGAACTGCACGGCCAGTCGACCACCCTGGTCGACGAAGCCGACGCGGATGAGCTGGAGAGGCGCTTCCGGGAGGTGCGCCGCTCGATCGCGCTGGCGAACATCGACGAGGTCAGCGCCCGGGTGCTGCGTCGGCTGAACGACCAGGTGCAGGAGGCCGACGCGCGTGCGCGCGAGGCGCAGGCCGATTTCGTCGGCCGTGTGACGCACTTCGTGGGCACATGGGAAGCGGCATCCGTCGAGCTCACCCCGACCATCGAGGACCGTGCGGGCTTCCGTGCGCTCCGTGACGGCATCCTGGCACGCGGACTGCCGGAGTACGAGGCGCAGTTCCTCGCGCTGCTGAAGGACCGCTCCCGCGACATGATCATCCACCTGCGCGACGAGCTGCTGTCTGCTCCGCGCCGGGTGGCCGAGCGCATCGACCCGGTCAACGAGTCGCTCGGGCGCTCCCCGTACGATCGTGGGCGGTTCCTGGACATCTTGGTCAAGACGCGGCGCAGCGGCGAGGTCGACGAGTTCCTGAACGATCTCAAGCGCATCGTCGAGGGCGACTGGGTGGACGAGGATCTCGCCGGCGCCGAGCAGCGCTTCGCCGTGCTCTCGAAAGTGATGCACCGTCTGGACTCCAGCGACAGTGCCGACCGAGCCTGGCGCTCTCGCGTGCTGGACACTCGCGAGCACGTCTCCTTCCTCGCGCAGGAGAAGGATGCCTCCGGGCGCGTGGTGGCCGTTCACGATTCCAGCGCGGGGCTGTCGGGCGGGCAACGGCAGAAGCTCGTGATCTTCTGCCTGGCGGCCGCGCTGCGGTTCCAGCTCGCAGACCGGGATGACCTCGTGCCCTCGTACGGCACCGTCGTGCTCGACGAGGCCTTCGACAAGGCCGACGCGCAGTACACGCGCATGGCCATGGACATCTTCCGCGAGTTCGGATTCCACATGATCTTGGCCACGCCGCAGAAGCTGCTGCAGACCCTGGAGCCGTACGTCGGTGCGGTCACCAGCGTGTCCAACCCCACCAGGGACCAGTCGATGCTCGCCAACGTCGTCATCGAGCGCGATTCATGACGGTGTCTCCTGCGGATCTCGGCGCGCGGGCGCGCCGGATGTATGAGCGCTCGGCACGGCTGTGGGTGGTGGATCCGGGTGTCGAGGTCGTGATGGACGTTCCGCTGCATCCGCCCACGGAGCGGGAGGCGCTCGCTGACCTGGACGGGGCGCGCGCCTGGGCGCACTCCTGGCGCCGTGCCGAGGCCGAGCTGCCGGTGCACGTAGTGTGGGAGGAGCGCAACTGGTCCCGGATCGGTCGGCAGAGCCTGCCGGTGCGGGTCCGCGTCGAGGGATCGGACGCCGTCGCCGCGGCCGCCGCGAAGAGCCGTGAGTGGCGGGCGTGGGTGCGTCGGGTCAGGACGCTTCAGGATGCGGTGCTGGGCGCTGCCCATGCGGGTTCGGACGCCCGCGCGAGGACGGATGCCGCGCTGCGCACGCACTCGCGCGCGATCGCACAGCTGGATGCCGCCGATGCCCGGATTCTGCAGGACATGACGGTCTGGCTCATCCAGCATCCGGCGTCGGGCCTGCGCGTGCGGCAGGTGTCCGTGCGCGGCATCCACACGAAGTGGCTTGAACGGCACCGCTCGATCGTCGAGGCGCTCGTCACCGCGGTGACGGGTGTCGATGGACTGGGACTGGTGGCGGGGCCGGAGCGACTGCGGATCAGCATCCTGGATCCTGCGCTGCGGCCGGCGGGCGTTCGCGACCTGGCCGCCCCCCTTGCCGAGCTCGCCGCGCTGCCCTTCGGCGAGCGGCTCGAGGTCGTGGTCATCGTGGAGAACCTCGAGACGCTGCTGGCGCTGCCGGATGCCGAGGGCGTCGTCGCGATCCACGGCAGCGGCTACATCGGCCACCTCGTCGCGCAGCTGGCCTGGGTGATGTCGCGGCCCGTGCTCTACTGGGGCGACCTCGACTCGCACGGGTTCGCGATCCTCAACCGTGTGCGGGCGGCCGGGGTGGAGGCGCAGAGCGTGCTGATGAATCGGAGCACTCTCGAGGAGTTCCGCGACCTGTGGGTGGACGAGCCCACGCCGTTCCGCGGAGAGCTGTCGCGGCTCACGGATGACGAACGTTCGACGTTCGTCCTGTTGCGCGAGTACGGCGATGTACGACTGGAGCAGGAGCGCATCGCGTGGCCGTACGCGTGGGAGGTGCTCTGGAAGGCGATCGAGGCTGTGCGCTGAGAGCTGGAATCATCGAGATCGACGGGCATGTTATCCACATGCCCGTCGGATGACGGTGGTCGATGCGATGATGGGACGCATGGCGGTCTCGATGCTCGATCGGAAGATCTACTCCTTTACGGACGTGGATCGCCTTGTCGGCCTGTCTTCGGGCACGACCCGCAGATGGCTGGAGGGACACACCCGTGCGGGGAGGTTCTACGAGCCGGTCCTCA
This sequence comes from uncultured Microbacterium sp., assembly GCF_937927635.1. GTDB lineage: Bacteria > Actinomycetota > Actinomycetes > Actinomycetales > Microbacteriaceae > Microbacterium. Next base: position 162,757 of record NZ_CALBRW010000016.1, on the reverse strand, counting down.
GGGAACAGCCCACGGGCGATGAGGCCGTCACATGGGGAGAGATGGTTGAGGCGCGGCTGCTGGCCGAGTTCCGCAGCAAGCATGTATCGGTGCAGCGTCTGCGCCCGGCGATCGATCTGCTTCGCGAAGAGTTCGGACGGTACCCGCTGGCGCAGGCTCGGCCGTTTCTGGATGTGGAGGGGCGTGAGCTCGTTCGCGTGCTTCAGGAACAGGTGGGACTCGAGCGTCCGCTTCAGCTCGTCGTCGTGCGTAACGGGAAGAGCATGGTCGGTGCGGCGACCGCGCGGTTCCAGAACGCCGTCGAATACTCCGGCGGGGTGGTGGGCAGTTTCCGACCCGATGTGCGGACGCCTGCCGTCCTGATGAATCCGTCCCGATCCTTCGGGCAGCCGTCGGTGAGGAATGTGCGAACCGAGGTGCTCGCGGAGGGCTATCGCGCCGGCAGCAGTCGCGAAGAGCTCGCCGACCTGTACGACTTGTCCGCAGCGCAGGTGGACGAGGCCATTCGGTTCGAACTCATCGCGGGGACCGACCGGGCGGCGTGATGAACGGCGCATTCTCACCGGTGTACTTCGCCGACGAGAACGCGCTGGGAATGGCCAAGATTCTGCGACAGATCGGTCGCGACGACGTGCTGCATCCGGGCCATGAAGACCTCCCCGAGGTGCCGCTCGGTGCGTTGGATCTGGAATGGATGCCGATCGTCGGGCGCCTCGGGCTCATAGTGGTGACACGGGATCGGCGCATTCGTACTCGTCCGGCGGAGCTCGAGGCATACCGCGAGTACGGAATCCGTTCGATCTGGATCGGGACCAAGCGAGACCTCAGACCGCAGGAGCAGGCTGAGCTCTTCTTGAAGCACGAGGATCGGGTCCGACGCCAGATCATCAAGCTGGGCAGCGGGCCGTGGGCGTTGGCAATGTCGCAGTCGGGGGTGCGGCCGTTATGGCTGGTGGAGTGAGTCGACCCGTCGACATGACACCTGTCGTCTAGGTGGCTGCCGCGCTGGTGATCGTCCATGGCTTTTCGCGGGTCGACGCCGCGTCCCTACGAGACCTACCGGGGAAGCTCACCGTCGGATTCGAAGGATCCCAGAAATCATTATGCTGAGTTATAAGTATGGTCTGTATGTTTTCTGCATGTCTATTCACATCAATGGCTTGTCACTGTAATCTCAGATTTTGAGTGAGATCGGTGTCGGGCGGATACTCGACCCGGTATGAAAACCCCCTCCGAACCCTTCGACACGACCGTCACCATCATCGGTGCCGGCCGTCTCGGCGGCGTGCTCGCCCGCGCCCTGAAGAGCGTCGGATTCGCGGTCACCGGACCGCTGCACCGGGAAGAAGAGGTCCCGGCATCCGACATCGTCTTCCTCTGCGTTCCGGATGCCGAGATCGCGGCCGCAGCGCTGACAGCCCGCCCGCATGCTCGACTGCTCGGCCACGTCTCCGGGGCCACCGGCTTGGACGACGTGGACTTCAGCATCCACCCGCTGCAGACCTTCACGGGCGGGGAGACACCTGACGTGTTCCACGGGATCGGAGCGGCCGTCGCCGGCCGCACCGCAGAGGCGGAGAAGACAGCCGTGCACCTCGCCGAAGCCCTCGGCGCCCGCCCGTTCCACGTCGACGACGCGCACCGCGCGGGCTACCACGCCGCCGCGTCCATCGCGTCGAACCTGCTGCTGGTCGTGCTGGATGCGGCCGAGCAGGCAGCCGTCGCCGCCGGCATCCGCTCCGACCAGGCCCGTGAGCTGCTGGCCCCGCTCGTCACCCGCACCGTCGAGAACTGGGTCGCGAAGGGTGCGCACGACGCGCTCACCGGGCCCATTGCCCGCGGCGACGAGCAGACCGTCCGTCGCCAGCGCGACGCGATCTCCCAGCAGAACCCTGCGCTTCTCCCGCTGTTCGACCAGCTCGCCGACGGCGCCCGCGCACTCGCGCGAGCGCAGAATTGAAGACGGAGAGTCGCATGAAGATCATCCGCACCGTGGACGGCATCCGACAGTCCGTCCGTGAATCCCGAGCGCAGGGAAGCACCGTCGGCCTCGTGCCGACCATGGGCGCCTTCCACGCCGGGCACCTCTCTCTCATGCAGGCCGCTCGCGAGGCGAACGACCTCGTCATCGTCTCGCTGTTCGTCAACCCCACCCAGTTCGGGCCCGCCGAGGATCTGGACGCCTACCCGCGCGACGAGGCCCGCGACGCGGAGCTCGCCGAGAAGCAGGGCGTCGACATCCTCTTCGCCCCCGAGCCTGCCGAGATCTACCCCGACGGCTTCGCCACCAGCATCCATGTCGCAGGGCTCACCGACGTGCTCGACGGTGCTTCCCGCGGCGCATTCCACTTCGACGGCGTCGCCACCGTCGTCACCAAGCTGTTCGGCATCGTCGCACCCGACGACGCGTACTTCGGGCAGAAGGACGCGCAGCAGGTGCTGGTCATCCGCCGCGTCGTGCGCGACCTGAACCTGCCGGTGCGCATCCACGCCTGCCCCATCGTGCGCGAGCCCGACGGCCTGGCCATGAGCTCGCGCAACGTCTACCTCGACGCGGATGCCCGTCAGCGGGCCACCGCGCTGAACCGGGCGCTCGACGCGGCGGCATCCGTGTACGAGGCGGGGGAGCGGGATGCCGCGACCATCGTCGCTGCCGCCGAGCAGGTGCTCGCGGATGCCGGCATCCGCCCCGACTATCTCGAGCTGCGCTCGAATGACGATCTGCACGCGCTCGAGACCGTCGACGGCGATGCGCTGCTGGCGGTCGCCGCTCGCGTCGGCGCCGCACGACTCATCGACAACCACGTCCTGAAGGGAACCCGCTGATGCGACGCACCATGCTGAAGTCCAAGATCCACCGCGCGACCATCACCGGAAGCGACCTGAACTACGTCGGCTCGATCACCATCGACGCCGACCTGCTCGACGCCTCCGACATCCTCGAGCACGAGCAGGTGAGCGTCGTCGACGTGAACAACGGCTCGCGCTTCGAGACGTACACGATCGCGGGAGAGCGCGGCACCGGCACCATCCAGGTCAACGGCGCGGCCGCCCGCCTGGTGCACTCCGGCGACACGATCATCATCATCTCCTACGGCGAGTACTCGGCGAAGGACCTCACCGTCTACGAGCCCACCGTCGTGCACGTGTCGCGGACGAACGAGATCATCAGGATCGACGACGCCGTGGACCAGTTGCTGACCGAGGCCGTCGGATGAGTGTCGCGGGCGTGCCCCGCCCGCTGACCCTGGGCGACCTGGCGGCGAAGAAAGATGCCGGTGAGCCCATCGTCATGGTCACCGCCTACGACCACCCCAGCGCGCAGATCGCCGACGAGGCCGGCGTCGACATGGTGCTGGTCGGCGACTCCGCCGCCATGACCGTGCTGGGGTATTCGTCCACGGTGCCGGTCACCATGGACGAGATGCTCATGCTCACCCGCGCGGTGCGGCGCGGGCTGACGCGGGCACTGCTGGTCGGCGATCTGCCGTTCGGCTCGTACGAGGCATCCGACTCTCTGGCGGTGCAGACCGCACAGCGCTTCGTGAAGGAGGCCGGCTGCGACCTGGTCAAGCTCGAGCGCGGCGGTACGACCGTCGATCGCGCGCGGGCCATCGTCGCCGCGGGCATCCCCGTGGTCGGGCACGTCGGCCTGACTCCGCAGAGCGCCACGGCTTTGGGTGGCTACCGTGCGCAGGGCAGGACAGCGGATGCCGCGCTGGCCGTCATCGACGACGCGCTGGCGCTGCAGGATGCCGGCTGCTCGCTGATCGTGCTCGAGGCGATCCCCTCCGAGGTGACCTCTCTTCTTCAGGAGCGGCTGACGATCCCGACGATCGGGATCGGCGCAGGGGCGGATGCCGACGGCCAAGTGCTGGTGTGGCACGACCTGCTGGGGATCTACGACGGGCCCGCGGCCAAGTTCGTCAAGCGGTTCGCGGAGGTGCGTTCGGCGTCTGTGGCCGGTGTCTCGGAATATGCGCGCGAGGTGCGGGCGCGGGAGTACCCGGCGCCCGAGCACGCGTACGGGATGCCTGCCGACGAGGCCTCGCGGCTGAAGGAGCTGCTCGCGCAGTGGTGAGGCATCGGCGTCCGCCAGCGCGCTCGATGCCCGATGCTCAGGGCGAGACGACCTCGATCGCGCAGTGCTTCTTCGCGGCCTTCGCGAGGTGCTCGTCATAGGTGAGCAGCGGGCATCCGAACGTCTCGGCGAGAGCGACGTAACTCGCGTCGTAGGCGGAGAAGTTGTGACGGAGCGCCATGGCTCTCGGTATCAGCGAGAGCGACGGATGCAGATCCACGCGGAGCAGTCGGAGGAAGCTGACGGCATCGCTGAGGTCCCTGTCGGCGAGCTTTCCACCGAGATTCATGCCGCGCAGGCCGGATGCCACCTCGACGGGAAGAAAGTCCGGCGCGAGCAGCCGGTCGCCGGACAGTCGATCACGCAGAGGGTTCCTCCGCCCGATGTCGGCGATGAGATCGATGACCGCTGACGCGTCTGCGACTATCACCGGCCCTTCCTGCCCTCGTGGATCGCGCGGACGATGTCCTGAGGGTCGATCCTCGGCCGTGGCGGTCGAGCCTCTATCTCCGCGAACAGTTCGGCCAGGGTCGGCTTCGCGGCGAGCTCCGTAAGTTCTTCGGTGAGGTACTGCTGCAGTGACTGACCGCGCGCCTCGGCCCGTGCGGTGAGCACGGAGTGCACCTCGGGGTCCAGGTTCCGGATCAGTACGTTCGGCATGCTTACAGTATGCATGCGCGATCTTCGTTTCGATAGTGGGCGTAGCTCATAGCATCCAGCGTGCAGTGGGCCACCGACCTCGGGGAGAGGGGATTCCAGCAAGTGTGGAGAGCTCACGGGAATGTCGAGATGTGCAGGAACAGGTGTGTCTCTTCTGCACATCGGGTGCTCACCCGCGACTTCTTCACAGCCACCGTGATCGGCGGGCTCTGGCGTCGGCACCCGCTCTTAGCGTTGCCGGCATGAACTACAGATCTCACATGAGGACCCCGTCTGCGGTGCGCGTCGACGTGACCGTCGCGGATCACCCCGAGTACGACCGCACGCTCGAGCTGCCGTCGGATGCTCCGCGCTCCTGGCTTGCGGAGGCGTACCTGATGAGCGTCGGCTACGAGCCGCCGTCAGAGATGGAGTCGGGCGATGAGGAGCGCTGGGCGTATCCGGAGGCCCGATGGGATCCCTATGGCCAGGTCACGCGTCAGACGGAGGAGGAGCGTCGGCTGCATCTGCCGTCGTTCCCGCATGAGGCCGTCATGCGGAAGGGGTACCCGTACGATGCAACGCTGGGCGATCAGTCCGTGGCCGTGCTGGATGCCGAACGCGGGACCGCTCTGGGGCAACCTGCGAGCGCGGAGTGGCAGACGGCTGCGCCGCCGTTCCGCATCGATCGGGTGAACGAGGAACTCGCCCGCAAGTATGGGATCGTACTGCCGTACTTCAGCAGATCCTCTCTCGACGGGGTCGAGCGCGGCATCCGCCCCTCGTCGCTGATCCGGTCGCTGTTCTCCAGGCTGACACCGGTGCGCAGACTGGCGCTGCACGCGCACCTGGAAGACGGCGGGATGCTCGACAACGTCGCACTCGCACAAGCGGATGCTCTGTCGGCCACCGAAGCGGTGCGCACACTGCTGCACCGCGTCGGTGACGGGGTGGCGCAGGACGCCGAGAGCGGTTGGCTTCCGACGGCGTTCACGGCAGATCTCGCAGGGGACCTCGGCTGGAAGGCTGCTGATGTCGACGCGCTGGTGTCGTTGGTGCGGGAGGCCAGGATGCTGCGCCGTCTGCGCGGCGAGGTCATCGTGACCGCACTGGGGAAGAAGCTGCTCACGGAGCCGGCGCGTGGGGCGAGCGCGGTAACCGACTTCGTCGCCATGGGCAACAGGCGCTCGTACTCGTACACGAGCAGGGCGCTGCCGCACTTCGAGACTGCCGCAGCGCTGCTGGCCATCGCCGACGGCTCGGCACTCACTCTCGCGGATCTGCCTGGGCTGGTCGCAGCCGTCTCGAGCAGGGAGGACCGCGATCGTGAGGATCGCTGGGACGGGTGCATGTTCGGCGGGGCATCGGATGCGGGCACCATCGACGCGCAGATGGAGATCCTGGCCGAACGGCTCCGGATGCTGTCCGCGCCCGGGGCCTACGGCGAGATCAGCCCAGCGATGCGCGCCGTGGCGCGGGCAGCCCTGATGTGAGCGGGGAAGCCCAGCGTCAGCCCCTCTGCCGGGCCTTCTTCGCCCGCCGCAGGGCGTGCAGGATCGGCTCGGTATAGCCGCTGGGCTGGGTCGCGCCCTCCATGATCAGCCGACGTGCGGCGGTGTAGGCGATGCCGGGCTCGCCGTCGCCGAAAGCGAGCGGCTCGTAGGCGGCATCCGCTGCGTTCTGCGCGTCGACGACCGGCGCGAGGCGGCGCAGGGCGTCGTCGACCTGGTGCCCCGTGATCACGCCGTGCAGCAGCCAGTTCGCCAGCAGCTGGCTGGAGATGCGCAGCGTCGCGCGGTCCTCCATGAGCGCGACGCCGTGGATGTCGGGCACCTTCGAGCATCCGATGCCCTGGTCGATCCAGCGCACCACGTACCCCAGGATCGACTGCACGTTGTTGTCGAGCTCCGTGGTCACGACGTCGTCGGTCAGCTCGCCGGGAGCGGCCAGCGGCGGCTGCAGCAGCACGTCGAGCGATGCGGAGTCGTACTCGGGCAGCGATGGCCGCACGGCGAACGGATCGACCTGATGGTAGTGAAGCGCGTGCAGGGTCGCGGCGGTCGGCGACGGCACCCACGCCGTGGAGGCGCCCGAGCGCACGTGCCCGATCTTCTGCTCGAGCATGTCGTGCATGAGGTCGGGCATGGCCCACATGCCCTTGCCGATCTGCGCACGTCCGTCCAGTCCGGCGGCGAGGCCGATCTGCACGTTGCGGTCCTCGTAGGTCTGCATGAACGGCTGCGCCTTGATGCGCCCCTTCGGCAGGAATGGGCCGGCGTGCAGAGAGGTGTGGATCTCGTCGCCGGTGCGGTCCAGGAATCCGGTGTTGATGAACACCACCCGATCGGATGCCGCGGCGATCGACGCCGCGAGGTTGGCCGACGTGCGGCGCTCCTCGTCCATGATCCCGACCTTGAGCGTGCACGCGGGCAGGCCCAGCAGCTGCTCCACCCGGGCGAACAGTTCTGCGGCGAACGTCGCCTCGGTCGGGCCGTGCATCTTGGGCTTGACGATGTACATCGAGCCGGTGCGGCTGTTCGCACCGCGGTTCGCGCCGACGAGCTCCGGCAGTGCGCCGAGGGCGGTCATGATCGCGTCCAGGATGCCCTCGAAGACCTCCTCGCCGTCGCGGTCGAGCACGGCATCCGTCGTCATCAGATGCCCGACGTTGCGGATGAACAGCACCGAACGGCCCGGCAGCGTCAGGTCCTTGCCGTCGCGGCCCGTGTAGACGCGGTCGGCGGCCAGGCGACGGATGAAGGTGCGTCCGCCCTTGCTCACCTCCTCGGTGAGCGTGCCGTCCATCAGCCCGCGCCAGTTGGCGTAGCCGAGCGCCTTGTCCTCGGCATCCACCGCCGCGACGGAGTCCTCCAGGTCGACGATGGTCGTGATCGCCGACTCCAGCACGATGTCCTGCACGCCCGCGGCATCCGTCTGCCCGATCGCGCCGCCGCGGTCGATGGCGATCTCCAGGTGCAGGCCGTTGTGCACGAGCAGGATGACGGTGGGTGCGTCGGCGTCGCCGGTATGTCCCACGAAGACGGCCGGGCTCGACAGACGACGGATGCCGGTGGCGGTCTCCACGGCCAGCCCCTCGGCGTCCACGCGGTAGGCGGTGGCGTCGGCATGCGAGCCCTCGGAGAGTGGGGCGACCTGGTCGAGCAGCGCGCGACCGCGGGCGATGACCTCGGCACCGCGCACGGCGTTGTAGCCGCGACCGGGGGCGAGCTCGCCGGTCTGGTCGATGGCGTCGGTGCCGTACAGCGCGTCGTACAGCGAGCCCCACCGGGCGTTCGCGGCGTTCAGCGCGAAGCGGGCGTTCAGCAGCGGCACCACCAGCTGCGGGCCCGCCATGGTGGCGATCTCGGGGTCGACGTTCTCGGTCGTGATCTTTGTGATCGGCTGCGGGTCGGGCGTCAGGTACCCGATCTCGGTGAGCAGCACGCGGTACTTCTCCGGATCAGGCTGCCCGGGGTTCTCGCGGTGGAACGCGTCGATGCGCGCCTGCAGCTCGGTGCGCGTCTCGAGAAGCGAGGCGTTGCGCGGGCCGAGGTCGTGCACGATGCCGGAGACGCCTGTCCAGAACGCGTCGGCGTCGATTCCGGCATCCGTCAGCGAGGTCTCGGCGAACTCGACGATCTCGTGAGCGACCTTCAGATCTGCCCGGTCGAGGTAGGTGGTGGTCGAGGTCATGGTGGCTCCTTCGGATCGGGTGGCGCACTGATCACGGTAGAGAACGCGTCGAATTCTGGAGCGTGGTTTCCGTATGGTGGAAGCCATGACCACTGCACCCGTGCAATCCGTCGCCCGTGCCTTCGCCCTGCTCGAGGCGCTCGCCGCATCCGGTGGTGAGGCTGCGCTGGCATCCCTTGCCTCGCAGACCGATCTCGCCGTGCCGACAGCGCACCGGCTGCTGGGAACCCTGCACCACCTGGGATATGTGCGGCAGCTGGAGGATCGCCGCTACGCGCTCGGTGCCGGGCTGATCGGCCTGGGAAGGCAGGCGGTGCCGCAGGTCGCGGAGGCCGCGATCCCGCTGCTGACCGGGCTGGAGGAGGCGTTCCACGAGACCGCGAACCTCGCCGTGCTCGACGGCGACCTGGTGCTGTACGCCGGGCAGGTGGCGTCGCGGCAGCGCATGCGCATGTTCACCGAGGTCGGCCGCCGGGTGCTGCCGCACTCGACCGGCGTCGGCAAGGCCATGCTCTCGACCATGCCCGAGCCGCACGTGCGCGCGCTCATCGAGCGCACCGGCCTGCCGCGATTCACGCCGCAGACCCTGGTCGATCCGGACGCGTTCATCGCCGACCTGCGCCGGTCGCGCGCCCGCGGCTTCGCCGCCGACGACAGCGAGCAGGAGGTCGGCGTGCGGTGCATCGCCGTCGCGGTGCCGGGCCTCGGGCAGCCCACCGCGCTCTCGGTCTCGGGGCCGGCCGCGCGGATCACGGATGCCGTGGTGCCCGACGTCGTGGCCGCGCTGACCGCCGCTGCCGCGGAGCTCGCCGTCGCCGGGCGCTGACGGTTCGACCCACGAACGGAGCCCTGCTGCAGATTCAGCGTCAGATCGTGTGGCCGTTCCGGTGCCCGCTCGGCGGCGTCTGAGAAGCCGCATGCTCGACCGGTCGTGAGTCCGCTAGCGACCGGGTCGGGAGGTTGCAACCCCCTCCCTGCCCGGCACTCGACTGGTTACTGTCGGCGCGTGGACGGCACCAGGATGAAGGCCATCACGTGCGTGGAGATCGACGGACGACCGTTCCTCCTGCGCGGGGACCGCGCACTGGGCGAGGTGATGGCCGACATCGAGGCAGCCGCAAGCGGAGACGATCCGAAGTTCGTGCAACTCATCGGCGGGGAAGACGCAGTGAGTGTGCTCGTATCCTCCCGCACCAGGGTCATCGTCACAGTGCGGCATGACAGGGTCGACCACATCGCGCCCGATGAGTCGACGCATCTGCAGACCGAGGACTGGGACCTCTGAGGCGAAGCGCGACTCAGGTCAGCTGATCCAGCACCAGCTCACCGCGGGAGTTGAGCAGTTCCATCATGCGCTTGAGTCGCTCGGCGTCGACGGCAGGTGCTTCCTTGCCGTCGAAGGCGATGATCAGGGGGATGCTCGGATTCATCCAGATGGTGAGGCGACCCGTGCCGGCGTCGGTATCCGGCACCCACGTCATCATGAAGCTCTCATGGCGCCGCAGCTTCGTGCCGATGATGATCTTGAGGTGCGCCAGAGTGGAGTCGTCCACGTCGATCGGCGGACGCGAACTGTTGTACTCGAGGGTTCCCATGACAGAACACTAAGCCCGTCGAAGCCTCGCGGATCGGCGACTTCGCGTCTGGTGTTCGGAGCGGCACTCCGTACCGGAGCAGCCCTTTGCTGAAGCTTCAGAAACGTCTTGCTCAACGATGCCTACCGACATATCGTTAAGCATCGTTCACGTCTGAGGAGGCATCATGAACGGATCATTCCCGCAGGGTGGATTCGGGTTCGGATCGGGCGACCGATCGGGTGGCCCGCTGGGCGGCATCTGGGAGGCCATGGATCAGCTGCGCACGCAATTCGAGCAGCGCACCGGCAGCCCTCGCATGGCGCGCGGCGATGTGCGCGCGGCGGTCATCAGCCTGCTCGCCGAGCGGCCCATGCACGGCTACCAGATCATCACCGAGATCGCCGACCGGTCCGGCGGTGCATGGAAGCCCAGCGCGGGGTCGGTGTACCCCACGCTGCAGCAGCTCGCCGATGAGGGCCTGATCACGGCCGAGGAGCAGGGCGGGCGCAAGACCTACTCCCTCACGGATGCCGGCATCACAGCATCCGAGGAGGCCGCCGCCAAGCCGGCGCCCTGGGAGTCCGCCGGCGCACGCCCGACCAGCCATGTCGGCGCTCTGCCCAAGGCGGGGATGGAGCTCGCCAGCGCCACCGCGCAGCTGGCCCGCACCGGCAGCCCCGAGCAGGTCGAGGCCGGTGTCGAGATCCTCGAAGACGCCCGGCGTAGGCTGTACGCCATCCTCGCCGAGGGGTGACTGATCGAGAAGAGGGCGCCATGACGGATGCGGCCCTTCACGAGGCTCAGGGGCCCGGCGGGGGAAGCCCTCACCGCGCCCGCTACCGCCGCATCCTCGCGTTTGCGGCGCGGGCGTTCCTGCAGACCTGGTGGTTCGAGCTGTTCCTGCCGCGTCTGGGACTGGGGAGCGTCGCCGAGCGCGGCCGCGGCCAGCGGACGCTTCGCCTCGTGCGCAGGTTCCGCGACCTGGCGGTGGACCTCGGCGGCCTGATGATCAAGGTCGGGCAGTTCATGTCCTCGCGCCTGGACGTGCTGCCGCCCGAGATCACCGACGAACTCGCGGGCCTGCAGGACGAGGTGCCTGCGGTGCCGTTCGCGCAGATCCGATCCTCCGCCGAGGCCGAGCTCGGCATGCCGCTGGAGAGGGCGTTCGCGTCGTTCGACGAGGAGCCGCTGGCTGCGGCATCCCTCGGCCAGGCGCATCGCGCGACCCTGTCCGAGGCGGATGCCGCCGACACCGGCCTGCGCGACGTCGTCGTCAAGGTGCAGCGCCCCGGCATCGACGAGATCGTCGCGATCGACCTGTCGGCCCTGCGTAGGGTGGCCCGCTGGGCGGCGCGCGTGCGCGTGGTGCGCGATCGCGTGGACGCCCCCGCGCTGGTCGAGGAGTTCGCGCAGACCTGTCACGAGGAGATCGACTACCTGCATGAGGCCGCCAGCGCCGAGCGCTTCGCGGCGTGCTTCGCCGACGACGACCGGGTGGCGGCCCCCGCGGTCGTGTGGGAGCGCACCACCCCGCGCGTGCTGACGCTCGAGGACGTCACGGCCATCAAGATCAACGATGTCGGGGCGCTGCGGGATGCCGGCATCGACCCCGCCGAGGTCGCCGCGGTGTTCGGGGACGTGATGCTCGACCAGGTCTTCACGCACTCGTTCGTGCACGCCGACCCGCATCCGGGGAACATCTTCGTGACGCCGATCTCCGGCGATCCCGGGCCGGGCGGCCGGAAGTGGCGCCTGACGTTCATCGACTTCGGCATGATGGCGGAGGTGCCCGACGGCATCCGCACAGGTCTTCGCACCTTGGTGATCGCCGTCGCCTCGCGTGACAGCCACGGACTGGTCACGGCCGCCCAGCAGATCGGCATCCTGCTGCCGTCAGCGCGCACCACCGAGCTCGAGCGCGCGCTGACCGTGCTGTTCGCCCGCTTCGGCGGCATGGGATTCAACGAGCTGCGCGACGTCGACCCGCGTGAGCTCGCCGACTTCGGCACCGAGTTCGGCGAGACCATGCGGTCGCTGCCGGTGCAGTTCCCCGAGCGGATGCTGCTGCTGATCCGCGCCGTGTCGCTGACCTCCGGGCTGTGCAGCGCGCTGGACCCGGCGTTCAACATCTGGGAGCCCGTCGAGCCGTATGCGGACCGGCTGATCAAGGACCAGAGCGCAGGGCTGCTGGCCGACCTCGGCACGCAGACGGTTTCGAACATCGGTGCGCTGTGGCGGCTGCCGGCGCGCGTGGATTCCACGCTCGACAAGCTGGATGCCGGCGCCCTGACCTTCGACGTCTCGACGCTCGAGAACCGTCTCGACCGCATCATCCGCGTCGCGTACCGGGCGGTGTCGGCGGTGCTGTTCGGCGGGTTGCTGATCGGCGGCGCACTGCTGCTGGCATCCGCTCCTCCGCTGGGGATCGTGCTGATGTGCGTCTCGGTGGTGCCGCTGCTGCACGCCGTGTTCGGGCGGCGGTGACGGCGGGCGCTACGGTGTCCACTCAGAGGGGCGCAGCGCATAGCGGTGCAGGGTGACGCCGTCGGCGTACTCCGCCTGCTCGATCAGCTCGAGGTCCATCGGCGCGGGCATCCCGTCGAAGAGCGGGCGCCCGCGGCCGAGGATGACGGGGTGCGTGAACAGCATGATCTCGTCGAGCAGGCCGGCATCGCGCAGCTGCGTCGCAAGCGTCGCGCCGCCGACTCCGATGTCTCCGGAGGCTTCGCTGCGCACGCGGGCGAGCTCGTCGATGGCGCCGTCGCCCACGATGCGGGTGCCGTGCGATGCCGTCGTCCGCGTGCGGGAGACGAGGATCTTCGGCATCGATGTCCAGATCTCGCCGTACTCCTGCAGGTAGGCGGGTAACGCGGGGTCCTGCGCGGCCGCCGGCCAGAACGACTCCATGATCTCGTAGGTCGTGCGCCCTTCGATCGACATCGTCATGGCTCGGGCTCGCGCGTTGAATTCGCGGTGCAGCGGCTCGCCGATGCGCATCCAGTCGCCGCCGCCGTTCTCGCCCGGCTCGGACTCGATCATGAGATCGAGCGATACGTTCATCCAGTACACGAACCGTGCTGCCATGGCGGGGACACTACTCCTCGGGCTTCTGCGCTGCCAGCGCGGCCTGAACCATCGCGGGTGCTCTTGACACGGGCATTCGCCGCGCATAACGTACAACCAAATGGTTGTACAAGGTGAACTCAGCGAAGCGGAGATCGACCGTGTGTTCCACGCACTGGCGACGGCGACCCGGCGCGACATCCTGCGCCGGACCATCGAGCGCGAGCAGTCGGTCTCGGCCCTGGCCCGCGACTACGAGATGTCGTTCGCCGCGGTGCAGAAGCACGTCTCCGTGCTCGAGGAGGCGCACCTCATCGTCAAGCGCGCCGAAGGACGCGAGCGGCTCGTCCGCGCGGATCCTCAGATGATCGCCCGCGCGCGGGCGCTCCTCGCCCGCTACGAAGAGCTGTGGCGTGCGCGCGTCGCCCGGCTCGACGATCTGCTGGCTGCCGACGCCTCGAGCGAGGCGACGCCGCCGGCATCCGACTCTTTCCCAGCTTCAGAAAGTCAAGGAGACTGACATGCCCGTCATCGACATCGACGCCGACACCGAGAACCTCACGCTCACGGTCACGGCCGAGTTCGCCGCACCGATCGAGCGCGTCTGGGCCGCCTACAGCGACCCGCGCCAGCTCGAGCGGTTCTGGGGCCCTCCCGGGTGGCCCGCCACCTTCTTCACCTGGGATCACACGGTCGGCGGCCGCGCCGACTACGGCATGACCGGACCGCACGGCGAAAGCCATCGCGCGTACTGGGAGTTCCTCGAGATCGACGAGCCGCGTGCGTTCAGCGTGCTCGACGGCTTCAGCGACGAGGACGGCAATCCGAACCCGGGTATGCCCGCCATGCGCATGGACTTCACGTTCGCGTCGACCGACGGTGGAACCCGGATGGTCACCTCCAGCCGCTTCGACTCGATCGAGGCGCTGCAGACCGTGCTCGACATGGGCGTCGTCGAGGGCACCCGCATGGCCATGTCGCAGATCGACGCGGTGCTGCGCGACCTGCGCGAGTACGCCGAGGGCAAGGGCACGCAGGTCGAGCTCCTGGACGACACGCACGTGCGGATCACCCGGCTCGTGAACGGCCCGCGCGACCTGGTGTGGCGCGCGTACACCGAACCCGACCTGATCCGGCAGTGGATGCTGGGCCCCGACGGCTGGGAGATGACGGAGTGCGAGGTCGGGCTCGAGGCCGGCGACCACTACCGCACCTCGTGGGCTCCGGTGGGCGACACCGAGGGCGAGCCGTTCGGATTCGAGGGCGAGATGCTTGTCGTCGACGCTCCTCGCCGGGCCGTGCAGCTGGAGCGGATGCAGGGCACCGACGGCCCCGACGTCCTCGACGACGTGAGCTTCTACGAGGAGGACGGCGCCACCCTCATCACGGTGCTCATGGAATTCCCCGACCTGGAGACCCGCGATGCGATCCTCGCCACCGGCATGGCCGACGGCATGGAGGAGTCGTACAAGCGCCTGGAGTCGACAGTGCTTGCCTGAGCCCGACCGTGCTCGCCTGAGCCGCGTCCATAACTCCGGAGAACCCGGACTATTCGCCGCCGAATAATCCGGGTTCCGCACTCTCGCGCGCGGATCTCCGGAGTTATGAACGGCGAAGGTCCACCTGCTCAGTCATCGCTGGAGCTGAGGCCGCGATGCGCGGAGAGCAGCGTGATCTCGGGATGCTGGTCCACCAGCATCCGCTCCGCCTGATCCAGCACCTCGTGCACGTGACCGGCGTGCGCGGCCACCACGGAGATGCCGATGCGCGTGCGGCGATGCAGATCCTGCGCGCCGACTTCGGCCGCGGCCGCCTCGGTGCGCCGACTGAGGTCGGCGATGATCGGCCTGATCACGCCGCGCTTCTCCTTGAGGGAGCGCACGTCACCGAGCAGGATGTCGAACTCGACCCAGCCGATCCACATGCGGTCAGTCTGGCACCGTTCAGATCAGCCGGCGCAGCGCCTCCGCGAGCGAGATGTTCTGCGCCTCGGCGCGGTCGCGCAGGCGGGCGTGCTCCGCGCCGGTCAGGGAGACGGTCAGGTCGATGGGTTCGGGCGTTGGCTGCTCATCGAGTCCGTCGAGCAGATCGGATGCCGCGGCCCAGAGCTGTGTGGAGTTCTGCGGTGCGGGTGCCTGAGGTACGGAGGTGGGAGCAACAGCGGCGGCGTCAGGTGTCGGCGCGGCCTCCGCAGCCACGGTCATCGCGCCCGCAAGGGCCGCGCCGCCGTCCGCGACCGTCGCGTATCCCGGCCCGCGCTTCGGTTCCTGCCTGTTCTTGTACGCCGTCGCCGCCGCGTTCGCGCGCTCGTCGGCGGCCTCGTTCAGCGGATGTCCGGCATGCCCCTTCACCCAGGAGAACTCCACATCCCGCCCCTGCATGGCATCGTCGATGCCCTGCAGCAGATCGCGGTTCAGCACGGGGGCCCCGTCGGACTTGCGCCAGCCGCGCCGCTTCCAGCCCGGCATCCACTTGGTGACCGAGTCGATCACGTACCGGCTGTCGCAGTGGATCAGCAGCTTCTCGTCGGTGCCGGCGGTGGCGCGCAGCAACTCCAGCACGGCCTGCAGCTCGCCCTGGTTGTTGGTGCCGTGCGGGGATCCGCCGGCCGCCCAGTGCTGGTCGTCGATGTACCAGGCCCAACCGTTCGGGCCGGGATTCCCGAGGGCGGAGCCGTCTGCGGCGGCGGTGATCGTCATCCCTCCACAGTAGGGCGTCGGCCCGACACCGCCCGCCAGTCGGTATCGTCGAGGGGTGTCCGGGTTCGTCGCCAAAGCCGTGATCATCGCGATCGTGATCGCGCTGATCCTCGTGGTCGTCGCCCGGTTCTTCCGCCGCGTGACACCTGCGAAGCAGGTGGTGAGGCGACAGCGGATGCCGTTGCTGGTCGTGCTGGCGGGCGCTGTGCTGCTGGTCGCCGGAACCGTGCTGGGCGTGGTGACGTTCGCCACCCGCTTCACCGCAGAGCTGCTGCCGGCGCGCATCGCCTCGGTCGCGGTGGGGCTGATCGGCCTGGGCCTGATCGTCGCGTACCGCAACTGGTATCTCGAGGTGAGGGCGGATGCCGTGCGCTTCCGCACCGTGCTCGGGCGGGAGAAGCGCATCGCCTATCGGGACATCGCCTCGTTCCGCACGGTGAACTCAGGACTGCGCACTCGCGTGCGCGTGCGTTCGAACGACGGCGTGAAGCTGTCGGTCGACACCGGCCGCTACGCCCTGGGGCCGCTCATCGAGGCCGGCCGCAGCGCGGCATCCTGAGACCACACTCCCGTCGTTGCCTCGACTGCTTGGCGCGCCACGAATCGTTCGGCGTTGCGCAGATCTGCACTGTGATGTATCTGGTCATGGGTGACGGTTTTGGATCAGGACTTCGGTGACGGTTGGTGTCTCAGGACTGAACCGTCCCAGGTTCTGTGCCGCTTCTATGCGGGGAGCGGCTCTGGTGTGAGTGCCGCGTAGTAGGCAGCCTCGTATTCGTCGGGGCTGACCATTCCGAGGCTACCGTGGAGGCGGCGGTGGTTGTACCAGTTGACCCATCCGGCGGTCGCGAACTCGACGTCCGCGATCGTCTTGTACGGGCCGTCGTGGAACACGGTGGTGCGGACGCACTCTGCCTTGTAGACGCCGTTGATCGTCTCCATCAGGGCGTTATCGTATGCGTCGCCGACGGAGCCGATCGAGGGCGCGATCTGCTCGAGCGCGAGGTGCTCGGTCAGCACGATGGACGTGTACTGGCTTCCCGCATCCGAGTGATGGATGAGCTGGCGCGGGCCGACGGCGTGGCCTTGCCGGTCGCGTTCCCAGAGCGCCATACGCAGCGGGATCATGACCAGGTCGACGTGCTTGCTGGTCTGCGCGTGCCAGGCCACGATCCTCTGGGAGAACACGTCGAGGATGAACGCGACATACACCCACCCCGCCCACGTCCGCACGTAGGTGAAATCGGTGACCCAGGTGTGATCCGGGCGTGGGGCGGTGAAGTCCCGGTTCAGCAGGTCCCCGGCACGGACCCCGTCCTTGGCGGGGATCGTGGTGCGAATCGCCTTGGCCCGCGTGATCCCGGCGAGGCCGAGGGCCCGCATCGCCCGGTCCACGGCCCCGCGCGAGGCGTCGGTGATGGCGGTGCGGCGGATCAGCGCGGTCATCTTCTTGCGCCCGTACAGACCCTCCGGGCTCATCCTGCGGCGCGTGGTCCCATCGGGGAGGACCTCGACCACCAGGCGGCGTCACGGACGGCGCCTTCGACGAGTGCGTCAGTCACGGTTCGGGCGGACACGCGGCCCGCCCGCCAGGCCCGGTAGGTGCGTGCCGCGATCTTCACGCCCTGCTCACGCAGGACCCGCACGATCGACGCGACGGCGAAGCCCGCCGAGCGCGCAGCTGATCGATGAAGCCCATGATCAACGGTTGCGGGGGTCGAACTCCCCCACGAAGAAAGCCGTCGCCGCTTTCAGGATCGCGACGTTCTCA
Source organism: uncultured Microbacterium sp. (assembly GCF_937927635.1). Taxonomy (GTDB): domain Bacteria; phylum Actinomycetota; class Actinomycetes; order Actinomycetales; family Microbacteriaceae; genus Microbacterium. The sequence goes on along the minus strand of NZ_CALBRW010000016.1, from coordinate 145,234 downwards.
CGCAACTCCCGATTCTCGGCCTTGAGCCGGCGGATCTCCGCATGCTCTTCACTGGTCTGCCCGACACGCTCCCCGGCATCAATCTCGGCTTGGATCACCCACCGGCGCAGCGACTCCGCACCCACGCCTTCCTGACGGGCGACGGCCGCGATGGCCTTCGCGTTCGAGGGATACTCGGCCCGGTGCTTGAGCACGAGCCGCACGGCACGCTCCCGAACCTGGGAATCAATCTTCTTCGGCATGATGACATCCAATCAACTCAAAAGGATGCGGCACCAAACCTGGGACGGTTCAGTGTGCCCATGCCCAAGCAGCCCGCAACCCTGCCCGTACTCGCGCCTCTGCCGGAGCGCGAGAGCGCGCACGATCGCTCGGTGACTAGCGACCTGCGCGATGCCCTTCACGCGCTGGTGGACGCCCTGGGTGCGAGCGTCACGGCCGCGATCATCGGCAAGGACCCGAACACGCTCACACGCTGGCAGGCGCCGGCCGCCTGGATCAGCGTCGATGACGAACGCCGTCTTCGCAACGCGTTCCACATCTTCACGCTCGTCGTCCAGGCGGACGACGAGGACGTTGCGCGAGCGTGGTTCCTGGGTATGAACCCGCAGCTGGACGACGACTCGCCCGTCGAGCGGCTGGCGGCAGACGACGCCCGCGCGGTGCTCGCCGCGGCGCGGTCGTTCGTGAGCGCCGGATGAGACGCGGACGTCGTCAGTCCCCGGGAGAAATAAACAAAATAAACACGGTTTGAGTGCTCGGGCGCTCCAGCGGCCGGTTCCACGAAGCGTGATCTCCAGTGCCGTTCAAGTGTCAATCTAGTGTCTTTTCGGTTCGGTATCCGTGGATATTTGAGGCACCCGAGCGTAGGGCTTGGGCCCACGAAACCAGATCGAGGTGAGACCACAATGGTCCCGAATACCCCTGTCGACATGGCGGCGTTTCAACGCACGATCCGCTTGGATGTGCGTGAGGTCACCCGCCGGCTGAATGCCGCGCTCGGCGGCACCCTGGTCTCGGCGCTGGCTGGTTCCAAGGACATCAAGGCCTCGCACAAGTGGGCGAAGGAGGGTGGCCCCCAGCCCCGCCCCGAGGCCGTGAAGCGCCTCACGTTCGCGTACGAGCAGTGGCAGAAGGTCACCGACGCCGAGGGCGAGCACGTCGCCCGAGTCTGGTTCATCGGCGCCAACCCCTGGCTCGAGTACGACACCCCGGTGAACTCGATCCGCGAGGGCAGGTTCCGCGAGGTGGGCCACGCAGCGCAGGCCCTGGTCGATGACTCGTTCAGCGGATGATGACCGGACGGCCGCTCTCGACCTGAGGGGCTGTTGCTTTCATGCACCTCATCGTGCACAATTATTGTTATACGACAACGATTGTGACGCCATGATCTCGGTTCAGGAAGCAGCGACCCGACTGCGGGTGAGCCCGCAGCGGGTACTCGTCATGCTTCAGCAGAACCTGCTCGCGGGGCAGCGGGTCGGGCGAGCATGGATCCTCGATGAGTCCTCTGTCGCTGCGCGTGCTGCGGCGGCGACCAAGGCGGGTCGTCCTCTGACTACGCGCACCGCACGCGCCCTCATCGACGCTTTGACGAATCCCGACGCGCCACTGACCGCCCGGGATCGCAATCTCCTCGTGCATTCGGACGCGATGATGATCGCGACGAAGATCCGACAGGCCTGCCGTATCACCCGATACTCCTCGAGGTGGATGGAGAAAGTCGCAGAGCATCTGGATCTGACCGGCGACTCCGCAGTGAACCGCATCGCCACGGATGCCGGATCACAGCTGCTCCAAGTCGAGCCCGCGATCCACGGCTACGTGCGCGACGAGAACGAGCGCACCATGCTCATCCGAGACGCGCGACTGGTGGAGGATGTCGCGGGTGCTGTGCACGTCTACTCGTTCAAGGACGACGTCTTCCCCTGGGAGCAGACGCCGCTGGCACTGGTTGCCGTCGACTGCGCACTCTCGATGCGAGCGCGCGTGAAGAGCGCAGGGCTTGCCGCGCTGGAGAGGATGCAGACCTCGTGGGTCTCGTCCACCAGCTGAACGACGTCACCGTCGATGAGCCACCGTGGCCGTTGCTGCTGGAGGTGGTTCGAGCCACTCCACCTGGTAGCTGGGTCCTCATGGGCGGCATGATGGTCCATCTTCACGCCCTGCGCGCGCGGGTGACGCCTTCCCGGCCAACCACCGACGTAGACGTGCTCCTGGATCTAAAGGGCATCGCCTCCAGCGTCAGCGCCGTGGCTAGTCCGCTCCTGGGGATCGGGTTCGAACCCGTCGAACCGGGCGAGCACTTCCACCGCTTCACACGCGGCGACGACGTCGTCGACATCATGGTGGCCAACAGTGCCGGACGCGCGCGCTGGGCACAGCGTCCGATCATGCGCACCGCCGGCGCGGGCTACGCGCTTCAGGATCCCGACACCTACCTCATACCCACCGCAGCCGAACCGATCGAGATCCGCGTCCCGAGCATCATGGCAGCACTGGTCCTCAAGGGCGCTGCTTATCGCGACGACCAGCGCGATCGCGATCGTCACCTTGAGGACCTGACGGTCCTTCTCGCCTGCGATGACCGCACCGACCTGCACGACCGCTATGCGCAGATACCCAAGAGCCAGAAAGCCCATCTGCGCCCTGCAGTTGACCGCTTGTCCGCGTCGGGGCATCCGGCATGGTTGATCCTGGACCCCTACGACCGGGCGCTGGCAGAGCAGGCCTTCGCAGCCCTGGTCGCCGCACTCTGAACGAAGCCGCGTCGCCGTGCTCAGGGTCCAGGAAACTACCGATCCCCACTGCCCAGGCCGGCGAAGGGGGCTCGACACCCGCGATCCCTTTAAGTCGAGGTAGGCCACCGGCCTGGTGCGCGATCAGGCGCAGCAGGACAGTGTCGATACGTCTGTGGTGTAGGCCTTCGCGACGATCCGGATCCCCTCGGCCATGGTCAGGTAGGGCGCCCAGGTGTCGGCGACCTCCGCGATGGTCTTGCCGATCACGTGCACACCGGTCGCGGCGAGCTCGCCCGCATCCGCGGTGACCGCGGTGAGGCCGAGGATCTCACCGGTGTCGACGCTGGCGACCATCTTGATGAACCCGCGGGTGTCGCGGTTAACGAGCGCGCGGGTCACGTAATGCAGGGGCAGGACCCGGCAGTCACAACGAATCCCCGCGGCGATCACCTCCTTCTCCGTCATCCCGACCGCACCGATCGCAGGGCTGGTGAACGTCACCCGCGGAAGACGCGTGTAATCCACCGACCGGTCGGTGCCGTCGAACGCGTTCTCGGCGACCAGGCTGCCGTGATAGCTCGCGACATAGACGAACTCGGGATGCCCGGTGACGTCGCCTGCCGCCCAGATCCGCGGGTTGGAGGACCGCAACTGCTCGGTGACGACGATCTGCCCGGCCGTGCCGATGCTCACCCCTACCTGGTCCAGGTTGAGGCGCTCGGTAGCCGGACGGCGCCCGAGCGCGACCAGAACCTGATCGGCCCGGAAATCCTGCTCCCCACCGGACACGTCCGCTGTCACAACGACCTGACCACTGGCCGGGTCGCGGGTCACGTGCGTGGGAATCGCGCGGCGGACGACCCGGATTCCCTCGTCAGCGAAGACCTCCTGCAACGACCTGGAGACTTCTGGCTCCTCCTTCGAGGCCAGGCGGGAACGCACCAGCATGGTCACTTGCGAACCGAGCCGGGCGAAGAGCTGTGCCATCTCGAGGGCGACATAGCCTCCGCCGAGCACCAGCAGCGACTCGGGCACCTCCTGCAGTTCCATCGCCGTGGTCGAGGTCAGATAGCCCGACTGCTCCAAGCCATCGATCGGCGGAACCCAGGGCTCCGCGCCCGTCGCGACGAGGTACTGATCCGCCTCGATTATCTCAACGCCTCCGTCGGTGGCGGTGACCCGGAGCGAGGGAGCATCCGGTGTGCCGGTGAAGGCTGCATCGCCGTGGTGGGTCTGCCACCGATAGTGCTCGGCGACGTCCACGTACTTCTCGCCCCGCAGACGATCAACGAGATCCTGCTTCCCACCGATCAGCCTGGGCATGTCCACGATCCCGGCCGTCGCGGCGACTCCAGGGAACCGGGTGCTCGCATCCCCGGCGACATGCCGAGCCTCGGCTGCCGCGATCAGCGCCTTGGATGGCACGCACCCGGTGTTCACGCACGTGCCGCCGAACGTGGCCCGCTCGATCATCACCACCGTCTTGCCCAGCGTTGTGGCGCGGATGGCCGCAGCGAACGCCGCCCCACCGGACCCGATTACCGCAAGGTCGTACGTCGACTGCATTCCGATTCCTCCATGCCCGATGGGAAGCTCCCCTGATACAGTCATCATCAACCTTCCAGTCAAGGGGAAGGTCAAGTACTTTTTCCGTACCATGTCGGAGGTCAGCATGCGGATCGGTGAGCTCGCCCAACGGGCTGGCACGACGACGAAGACGCTGCGGTTCTACGAGAAACAGAGGCTTCTCCCTCCGGCTGAGCGCACACCCGCCGGCTACCGCGAGTACGCCCCCGACGCTGTCGCGCGGATCGACTTCATCCACCGTGGTCAGGCAGCCGGGCTGGCCCTGGCTCAGATCCGGCAGATCCTCGAGATCCGTGACAGAGGACAGGCGCCCTGCGCGCACGTTCGCGACCTCCTCGCGGAGCGACAAGCCGAGATCGACCAACAGATCCGACAGCTCCAGGAACTCCGCGAGAGTCTCGCGCTGCTCAGCGGCCGCGCCACCCCCATCGAACCCGACACGTGCCGTCCTGACCAAGTCTGCCGCTACCTCTAAGCCGGGCCTTGGCTCCGCACTGGAGGCCCTAGAAGCCCCAGCCGGACGACCGGATCTATGGCTTTCGCTTCCTACGGCAGGGAGCCAATGATCCTGACTGCCGCTTGGAGCGCATCCATGTGTCTAAGTCCGGTCCTGCCCACTCAAGGCCGTACCGAAACAAGGAGCCCTCCGGCATCTGCCGGAGGGCTCCCGAAGTATTCGCGCCGCCCCTTGTCGAACGCTCCGGTCAGTGTGTCAGTACCTCAGCCCCGAGCCGTCGCGGCGATCAGGGCGTGTGCTCGCCGATTTCGCTCTGCACGCACCTGTTCGCGGGCTTGCTCCATGGCCTTCTTCGGATCAGCGACAGAGCGCTCGATGTAGTTCGGCCGGGGTTCATTCAGCTTGATCTTGCCCATGTCGTCACCTCCTCTGACGTCTTCATGCTATCGCGAACCTCCCCCATTTCGGGTTGCCTCTGCGAAGAACACACCGAGAGCAGAAGCGAAGAGCGCGAGCGTCGAGGCGTGCCGCGCGTCCAATGACTCCGGCTTCGGAGCGTCGATCGTCAGCAGCCCGAATCCATCCTTGGATGAGCGGATCGGCGCGGTAATGAACGTCGAATAGCCCTCGCCCGTGCCAGCCCACATCCCCGGCGTTGTCTTCGCCAGATCTTCGACGATCACATACGGGGCCGCGCCCTCAAGAACCTCGAAGGCTTTGTCGCCCCGAGCGGTGCCACGCACGAAGGGATGCGGGCGCACGTGGCGGCCAGCCGGAGGGAGTGGTGTCATCGCGTTGCCGTCGTCGTCAACGGTGAAGCCCACGACGCGAACATCAGCCACGTCGTCGAACGCATTGCGCAGATCGCTGAGCACTCGCTCGAACGCACTCTGAGCTGCACGTACGCGCTCGGTCTTGGATTCCGACATCGTTCCGGCTGCGAGCTCGAGCAGCGCCGGCAGGTTGTTCTCCATCAGCAGCTCGCGGGCGTCAACCTCAACGTCGGCTCTCTCCTCGCGGCGGCGCCAGAAAGCACCGGGCACTGGAAGGAGTGCTGCTCCGACTATCAGGAACCACCACCATCCGGAGTGCGTGATCCCGAACGCACCGCCAATCGTCCCCAGAGCCGTGAGCGCCGTGACGATCGGCGCGCCACGATCGCCCCAGTACCCGAACCACAGCCAGGTAGCGACGACGGGGTTCTGAGGGCGGTCGTTAGGCACGCCATCACCTTACCGAGGCGGTGCCCAACGCTCTCTCGCCAACGCAATGCGATGCGACCTCGTCGCATCGCTCTGATACGCGCAGAACCGACCGAACCTCGCATCTTCGCGTACGAACGTGTTAATCTGCAACTCAGCCCCTTCTCACTTCAAGGGGGTGTTTTCTAACCGCCGATAATCACAGTTATCCGCACTATCGGCGCGAAGCCCTGTTTCCCGGGGTTGAGAGCGAAACGGCCGGGAATCGGCGTGGCTCCGTCCGGCGGAGTGGTGACGGCCGAACGGAGACCGAGGACACTACCTCCGATTACGTGCTCGGGGAGTCGATCGACAACCAGCCGGGGGTACTCGGCGATGCTGTCTGGCAGGTCGTTCCCGAAGTGCCGCCGCGCAGCGGAGGCGAAAAGGGCAGCATAGACGTTTGCCATCATCCACGCCTCGGCCAGCACGATGGGTAGGTCAACACGAAGTGACACAGCCTCGACACCCTGGCGAGGGGTGCCGTGAGGTCTGCACAGATAAGTCAACATCGCCCGGTCGAAGAGAGAAACAGATTTCCCTTCTCCAAAGGCGCTCGCTGGGAAGGTGCCGTCGGCGTCTGGAGGAGTAGTCACGAACTCTATGCGCACATCACCCCGAGCGGATACGGCGAGTCCGTGCTTGACCTTATTATTCGCAGCGTTTACGGACAGCTCGTTGTCTGACAAAAGAAACGCCGCATGGTTCAGCCAGGCGATAGCAGTGTCGGCGGCTCGGATCGCTGTGTGATCGATAACGGCACCAGGTGGGAAGAACAGATCGAGGAACCTGCCTTCGGTGTTGAGAGCGTCGACGTTCGCATGCAGCACGTCGATCATCTTCGTCGGGCTATCGGCGATCGCTAGCCACACGCATCGAGCATCCCTGCCGTTCGGTGTTGAAGCCGCCACTGCATAGGTGAAGCGGGTCAGCGCCTCCGCAGCATGATGGCGCAATGCGAGTGCGTCAACGGCTGCCTGCACGCGTCGCTCTTGTTCATCGAAGTCGATCAAGAACTCCGACTCGGTCACACCGAGCGCGTTGAAGAACTCCGGATGTGACTCAGCGGTCGGATGCGACGATGTCCGCTCTGCCCCCAAGAGATTCGCGATCTTCGACGAGAAGTGGCCGAGCGGGTTCGAACGGAAGAACTCATCATCCAGCATTCTCGCCTGATCTGACGTCAGCGAAGGGCCGTGCGCACGTAACGGAAGGTACATGTTCATAGTCTGCGGCAAGCGCTGTCAGCTGTCTCTCCGTCCGGAGTGACCCTTCCCGGTTCGATGTACCGTGGCCTCAGCTGGCTCGGGGCTGCGAACCTCAGCGGCGCGGTGATCGCACCGCTCATCGTCGCGATACCGGCAGGGGCCGTCGCGGTGATGTTCGTTGGAACTCGTCTGCTGCGAGCAGATCGTGCCTCCGCAGTGTCTGCGACCTGATCCATCATGGGAGCATGACTGATCTCGATGCCCTCGTCCCGCCGCATGAGCCCGCAGAAGACACACTCGCGTTCGCAGGGAAAGCAGCCCTGTCTATGGTCCCGGTCGTCGGGTCGCTCGCGGCCGAGACTCTCGCGCATGCGCTCGAGAGCCGGCAGGTGCAGCGGCAGCACGAGTTCAATGTCGCGATCGCTCGCGCGCTCACAACCGCGCTCGAGCAGCTCGACAACACGGCCACGCTCGAAGACATCGCGGGTTCCGATGAGTTCATCGCCGCCGTCACCCGCGCGCAGCGCGCCGCGGCGGAGACAGCGAGTCAACAGAGGCGGGAACGGCTCGCCGCCGCAGTCGCGAACTGCGGCGGCTGGGCACCGTTCACCGCGACCGAGCGGGAGCAGTTTAACCGCCTGGTCGAGGAGTTCGACGCCCTGCACGTCTGGTTGTTGCACTACTTCACAGACCCAACTGGCTGGCTCCAGGCGCGGGGCCTCTACCAGCAGCACGCGAACATCATGATGGGCGGAATCGACGGACCCCTCGGGTCCGCTCTTAACGTCCACCCGACTGTTTGGGAGGGCCCCGTCAAACAGGCCGCTGCTGATCTCGACCGCAATGGACTGGCGTCCATCCCACTGACGACGATGATGAGCGCGCAAGGTATCTTCGCACCACGCACCTCGAGCAAGGGCCAACGATTCCTCAAATTCATTAGCGAGACCGCCTCCATCGCCGCTGACGCACCCACCGAGCTCTGAACATGGCCGAGCCGCTGCCTCGAAGACCAGAACACCAACACATGCGAGGCGTGTAGAAACATGCCTGCAGATCGCGCTCCACGTGTGGATCTGGACCCTCCGCAAGACCGAGAGCTGTCGCACCTGAACAGCAGACAATGCTCACCTCATTAATTCGCTGCACCGGCACGACCGATGAGCTCGTACGCGAGTTCGTTGCCGAGGGTGGGGAGACCCGAGGACTGGTGGAAGTCCTGGCACGGCTCTTACAGCATCGCTCCGACCGACTTCATCCCGACCATGCGCGATCGCGGTGCAGGGAGGTTTCTCGAGCTCGTGTCTTACGTTACCCACGCCAAAGTGAACCGTCCCAGGTTTGGTGCCGCATCACGCACCCGCGAACCGTCACCGATGTCCTGATCCAAAACCGTCACCGAAGTCCTGCAACATAACTGCGCAGATCTGCACCGCGCTGAACGAGAACTGCAGCGCGAAGACAGCGGGAGTGCGAGAACTGCCGCGCGGGGTGCGGTTGGATTCAGTCCGCGGAGGCTTCAGCGGCGGCTGGAGTCTCACCCTCGGGTTCGCCGGATGCCTCGGGTTCGGCACTCGGGATCGTGATCACGGTGCTCGTCCCACCCAGGCCCAGCCCGATCAGATCGACCGGCGGAGCCTCGTCGAGGCGCTCGTTGGGGTTGGTCTCATCGAGCGGTTCGCCCGGCAGAGCCGCCCACGCGGCCGGATCCTGCTGCTTCTGCGAGAAGAGTCCCATGGCTCCATTGTCACCCCTGTTCGCGCCGAGGTGTCAGAAGTCCGCGATCACCAGCTTCTTCATGCCCAGCATCCGGCCGTAGGCGCCGGGGCGCTTCAGCAGCTCGCCCACGTTCTCGGGCACCACCTGCCAGCTCACGCCGAAGCGGTCGACCAACCAGCCGCACTGCTCGGCGTCCGGAACCGCCGACAGCGCCTCCCACAGCCGGTCGATCTCGGCCTGGTCCGCGCAGCGCGCCTCCAGCGAGACGCCGGGCGTGAAGCCGAACTCATGCGCGATGTCGGAGTCCATCATCGAGAACCACTGCTCGCCGACGCGGAACTCGCCGAACATCACTCCGCCCGCCGGTCGTGGGATCACGGTGCCGAGCCCGGCATCATCGAACAGCGACGTGTAGAACTCGGCCGCCTCGGCGGCGCGCCCCTCGACGTCGTTCGCGAACATGAGCTGCGGGATCACGAAGGGGCGCGGGTCACCCTGGGGATTCGTCAGCATGAGCTGCCAGCTGACCCCGTACCGGTCCTGCACCCAGCCGTAGTGCGGGCTGAACGGGTACTCGCCGAGCTCCATCAGGGCGGTGCCGCCGTCGGACAGCGCCTCCCACGTCGCGTCGAGCGCCACGCGCGCGGCCTCCGCGGAGCCGCTGAACAGCAGCGGATCGAAGTTCAGGATGAACGAGATGGCAGGTGTCGGATGGAACGTGTCGTCGGAGTTGATCAGCGTGAAGCGGAAGCCATCGACGTCGACATCCACTACGAGCGGTCGGCCCTCGAGCCCCTTCTGGAACTCCGGCACCTCCTGCGGATAGCGCATGGCGATGTTCGCCTTCGTTCTCGGCAGTGCCGTGGCGTAGAACTCTCCGGCTTCGCCGGCACCGCCGTCGAACCACAGGTTGGGGACGATCTTCTGGGTCATGCGCTCCGCTCCTTCGTGGCGTGCGGCCAGTGGGCGTGGTCAGTCCGAGTCGGCGGCGCGGACGGCATCCACCAGTTCTCGCCAGGCGCCCTGCAGCAGGGCATCCGGCACGACCTGCTCGCGCTGCTCGTCGGGGAGGATGGCGTGGATGCTCCACACATAGCGATCTGTGCCGGTCTGCTCGCCGGCATCCATCCGCTGATCCCACGGACAGCGCTCCACGAGTGCGACCCACTCGGGGGCCTCCGCCGGCTCTCGCTCCACGCGCCAGCGCCGCCGCAGGCCGGCGATGCCGCCGGTGCGCACGACGGCGATGACGATGCGGGAGTCCGCGTCGCCGTTTTGGGAGGTGATGGCATCCGATCCATCACCGGGGGTCTCGTACCTGGGCATCCTCGATCACTCCGACGGTGATCCACGCGTCGCGAACCGCCTTCTCCACGCTATCCCCGATGTCTGCGGCGGCGGCGATGGTCTGCTCGGCGAACTCTGTGAATGTGGCCGTCTTGGACACTCCACTGGTCAGCGCGCGGTACCAGACCAGCCCGGCACCCTCCCACGCCTTTCCTCCGATGGTCGTCGCGGCCAGCGCGAAGGCGCGGTTCGGGATGCCGGAGTTGATGTGCACGCCGCCGTTGTCCTCGGTGGTGGTGACGTAGTGCGCCATGTCGGCGGGCTGCGGGTCCTTGCCGAGCTCGTCGTCGTCGTAGGCGGTGCCCGGATGCATCATGTCGCGCAGCGCCCTGCCCTGCACCTGCGGGGTGAAGATGCCTGCGCCGATCAGCCAGCTTGCCTGGTCGACGGTCTGATCCAGGGTGAACTGCTCGGTGAGCGCGCCGAACACGTCGGCGCACGACTCGTTGAGTGCACCGGACTGGCCCTGGTACTCCAGGCCCGCGGTGGTCTGGATCACGCCGTGGCCCAGTTCGTGCCCGATCACCGTGACCGAGCTCGTGAATCCGGTGAACACCTCGCCGTCACCGTCGCCGAACACCATCTGCGACCCGTTCCAGAACGCGTTGTCGTACTTCTGCCCGTAGTGCACGGTGGCGTCGAGCGGCGCGCCCTTGCCGTCGAGGGAGTCGCGCTGGAACGCCTGCAGCAGCAGCTGGAACGTGTCTCCCAGCCCGTCGAACGCCTGATTGACCGCCTTGTCGGCCACCTCGGGATCGTCCTCGCCGCGGACCTTGTCTCCAGGCAGCTGCTCGGTGCTGTGTGTGTCGTAGATGGTGCGGGTGGGCGCAGCCTGCACGTCGGCGATCAGATCGCCGTTCGCGTCGACCGACAGCTGGAGCGTGGAGTGGTACTCCGGACGTCCCTTGATGAGGGTCTGCCTGGCGGCTTCGGCAGCGCGCGTGTACTGGCTCGACCGCGCCAGCTTCGCCAGCAGGTAGCCGGGCACGATCCCTTGGTGGATGGACGCTTCTACGACTCCGGTGGTGCTCATGTGGCCGACCCTACGCCGGGGTCCGGACAATGGTCAGTCCCACTCCGGAACGCCCAGGTCCGGCCGGTAGAATCGGCACAATGAGCGAGTTCCCGGCATCCGGCATCGACCCCGACGATCTCGCCACCACCATCCGCGTGCTCGCGGAGCTCGATCAGATCGATCAGCAGCATCCGGACTACCTCGCCGTCCGCCGCGCCACCTCGAACATGTTCAAGGCCGTCAAGCGCGCGCGCCGCAAGGAGATCCGGGATGCCGTGTCCGAGGCCGACCGGGCCGTCGTCGCGCGCACGGCCACCGGCGCGCCCGACCGCATCGATGACGAGACCCGTGGGATCGACCTGGCCACGAGCGTGATCGACGCCCCCATCGCGGGGGAGCTGCTCAAGCCCCGCAACTGCTACATCTGCAAGAAGCCGTACACGCTCGTCGACGCCTTCTACCACCAGCTCTGCCCGGAGTGCGCGCGCTTCAGCCACGCCAAGCGCGACGCGCACGCCGACCTGACCGGCAAGCGCGCCCTGCTCACCGGCGGGCGCGCCAAGATCGGCATGCACATCGCCCTGCGCCTGCTGCGCGACGGTGCGCACCTGACCATCACCACCCGATTCCCACGGGACGCCGTCAGGCGCTTCTCGTCGCTGCCGGATTCGGCGGACTGGCTGCACCGGCTGCGGGTGGTCGGCATCGATCTGCGCGACCCGGCGCAGGTGATCGCGCTGGCCGACTCGGTCGCCGCCCAGGGCCCGCTGGACATCCTCATCAACAACGCCGCGCAGACCGTGCGGCGCTCGCCGGGTGCGTATTCTCTGCTGACGGATGCCGAGCTGCAGCCGCTTCCCGACGGCCCGCTGCCCGAGATGGAGACCTTCGGGCACACCGCCGATCCGCATCCCGAGGCGCTGCAGGCGTCGGTGCACGCCAACCCGCTGCTATCGGTCGCTGCTCTGGCCGGCACCGTGGCGGAGCGCCGCGGGCAGGCGCTGACCGCCGAGGAGCTGACCCGGCTGTCCATGGCGCCGGGATCCTCGTCGCTGGCGAAGCACGCCGACGGCACGGCCATCGACGCCGGTGGGCTGGTGCCGGACGTCAAGCGCGTGAACAGCTGGGTGCAGTCGGTCGACCAGGTCGACCCGCTGGAGATGCTCGAGGTGCAGCTGTGCAACACCACGGCGCCGTTCCTGCTGATCAGCCGGCTGCGGCCTGCGATGGCGGCATCCGATGCGCGGCGCAAGTACATCGTGAACGTGTCGGCCATGGAGGGCCAGTTCGGCCGCCGGTACAAGGGTCCGGGGCATCCGCACACCAACATGGCCAAGGCCGCACTGAACATGCTCACCCGCACCAGCGCCGGCGAGATGCTCGAGACCGACGGCATCCTGATGACCGCCGTCGACACCGGCTGGATCACCGACGAGCGGCCGCACTACACCAAGGTGCGCCTGGCCGAGGAGGGCTTCCACGCCCCGCTCGACCTGGTCGACGGCGCCGCCCGCGTGTACGACCCGATCGTGCAGGGCGAGGCCGGTGTCGACCTGCACGGCGTGTTCCTGAAGGACTACAAGCCCAGCCCCTGGTGAGCGGGCGGCGGTCGGGCGGTCGTCGTACCTCGGCATCCGTGTCGGCCCTCGATCTGTAACGGGAACGGATGCCGAGAAAACCGGATGCCGGGGAGCAGACGCCAGGCAGCGGATGCCGGTGAGCCGGGCTACAGCCGATCCACATCCGTCACGTGGATGACGGCGGCGCCCTCCTCGTCGGAGGCGGCCAGGTCCACCGTGGCCGAGATGCCCCAGTCGTGGTCGCCGGCGGGGTCGTCGAGGATCTGGCGCACGCGCCACTCCGCCGCGCCCTCCTCGATGATCAGCAGCGCCGAGCTGCGGGCATCCGCTCCGGTGACGATCTCGTCGTGCTCGGCGAAGTAGGCGTCCAGCGCCGCGTCCCAGCCGTCGAATGACGGGTCGAGTTCTGCAAGCGTGGAGACGTCCTCGCGGGCTGCCAGCTGCACGCGGCGGAACAGCTCGTTGCGCACCAGCACGCGGAACGCGCGGGTGTTGCCGGTCAGCCGCTTGGGCGCGGGCGGCACGACGGGCTCGTCGTCGGGGTCGACGAGAACGCCGCTGACCAGTTCGGTCCACTCGTCCAGCAGTGACGAGTCGACCTGCCGCACCAACTCGCCCAGCCACTCGATGAGATCGTGCAGCTCCTCGGTCTTCAGATGCTCGGGGATGGTCTGCGACGCCGCGCGATAGGCATCCGAGAGGTACCGCAGCACCACGCCCTCCGACCGTGCGGTCTTATAGAACGCGACATATTCCCCGAACGACATGGCTCGCTCGTACATGTCGCGCACGACGGATTTCGGATGCAGCTCGAAGTCGCGGATCCACGGCTGCGCAGCGCTGAACGTGCTGAACGCGGCCGACAGCAGCTCTTCCAGCGGCTTCGGCCAGGTGATCTGCTCGAGCAGCTCCATGCGCTCGTCGTACTCGATGCCCTCGGCCTTCATGGCGGCGACGGCCTCGCCGCGGGCGATGAACTCCTGCTGCGACAGGATCGCCCTGGGGTCGTCGAGCGTCGACTCCACGATCGAGATCATGTCCAGTGCGAACGTGGGCGACTCGGGGTCCAGCAGCTCGAACGCCGCCAGCGCGAACGGCGACAGCGGCTGGTTCAGCGCGAAGTTCGGCTGCAGGTCGACGGTGAGGCGGATGCCCTGCGCGTCATTCTCCACGACGCCCGACTCCCGCAGTGTGCGGTAGATCCCGAGGGCGCGCAGCGCCAGCATCCGCTGGTTCGAACGAGGTTCGTGATTGTCGTATACCAGCGCACGCATATTGGCGAAGACATCGCTGCCGCGGGCGATGACGTTGAGCATCATGGCGCTGGTGATCTGCATGTGCGAGGTCAGCGTCTCGGGCTCGGAGTCGATGAGCTTGCGGAACGACGGCTCGCCCCACGACACGAATCCGTCCGGCGCCTTCTTGCGGATGATCTTGCGCTTCTTCTTCGGGTCGTCGCCGGCCTTGCGGATCGCCGCGAGGTTCTCGGTCTCGTGCTCGGGCGCCTGCGCGACCACGGTACCGGCGGTGTCGAATCCGGCGCGGCCCGCACGCCCCGCGATCTGGTGGAACTCGCGGGCGTTCAGCTGCCGCATCCGCTGCCCGTCGAACTTCGTGAGAGCCGTCAGCAGCACCGTGCGGATGGGCACGTTGATGCCGACGCCCAGGGTGTCCGTGCCGCAGATCACCCGGAGCATCCCGCGCTGCGCGAGCTGCTCCACCAGGCGGCGGTACTTAGGCAGCATCCCCGCGTGGTGCACGCCGATGCCCATCCGCAGCAGCCTTGACAGGGTCTTGCCGAACGCGGTGGTGAACCGGAATCCGCCGATCAGCTCGGCGATCGCGTCGCGCTGCTCGCGGGTCGCGACCTTCGCGCTGGCCAGCGCCTGCGCGCGCTCCATGGCCGCGGCCTGCGAGAAGTGCACGATGTACACCGGCGCGCGGTCCGTGTGCAGCAGATCGTCGATGGTCTCGTGGATGGGCGTCGTCTCGTAGAAGAAGTGCAGCGGCACGGGGCGGTCGACGCCGGTCACCACCGCCGTCTCCCGCCCCGTGCGGCGGGTCAGATCGGATGCCAGTGACGTCACGTCCCCGAGGGTGGCCGACATCAGGATGAACTGCGCCTGCGGCAGCGTGAGCAGCGGCACCTGCCAGGCCCAGCCGCGATCGGGGTCGCCGTAGAAGTGGAACTCGTCCATCACGACCTGGCCGACGTCGGCATCCGGCCCCTCGCGCAGTGCGAGGTTGGCGAGGATCTCGGCCGTGCAGCACACGATCGGGGCATCCGCGTTGACCGACGAGTCGCCGGTGACCATCCCCACGTTCGCCGCACCGAAGATGTCGACCAGGCTGAAGAACTTCTCGCTGACCAGCGCCTTGATGGGTGCCGTGTAGTACGTGCGGCGACCAGAAGCCAGCGCGGCGAAGTGCGCCCCGACGGCCACGAGCGACTTGCCCGTGCCCGTCGGCGTGGACAGGATCAGGTTCTGGCCAGAGACGATCTCGATGACCGCCTCGTCCTGCGCGGGGTAGAGGCTGATGCCGGTCGACTCCGCCCATTCCACGAACGCCATGTACACGGCATCCGGATCGGCGTCACGGACAGGAGCGGGATCGAGAAGCATGATGCCTCGATCCTTTCACGCCGTGCTCCCCGCATCCGGAGGGGGGCCCGGCGCCGGACACTCACACGGAACTGTCGACGGTCGCTTTCAGGCCTCGTGGCGCAGTTCGTCGTGGATGCGGCGCAGATCCTCCATGAGCGAGCCGACCAGGATCCAGTGATCGGATGCCGGAGGGCGCACCGTCAGCGGGGTGGTGAGTGCCGGGATCACCGACGTCATCGCCTCGGGTTCGGGCGCGGCGTCGGCGGTCTGCACGGCTAGTCGGGCGTCGTGCCCGGCACGGCGCAGCTGCTCGGCGATCGCGGCCACCGCGGGATCGACGGCGAGCGAATCCTCGTAGTGGTCGAAATAGGCGCGGGTCATGCCGATCACCTGGGTCACCACGGGGGAGAGCCGGTCGAACAGCTCGCGCAGCTCGACCAGATCGTCGCGGTGCTGTCCGCGGCGCGGGTTGAGGGCGAGAGAGTCCTCGGCGGCGGTGAGAGACGCCTCGGCTGCATCCTTCATGGGCCGCAGCAGCCGCGCCTCCAGCATCAGCTCCTGCAGCTGCGGCGCGGTGCGCGCGACGGGCAGCGCTGCGGCGAGGCGGTCCAGGGATGCGGCGAGCTCACGGCCCAGCATCCCGACGTCGCGCCGTGCCGGGGCGGTGAGCACCGGCGGCACGATCGCCACGTTGATGATGAACCCGACCGCGGCGCCGATCAGCGTCTCGATGATGCGGTCGAGAGCGTAGTCGGGGTTCGAGGCTCCCAGCGCGAGCACCAGCACGGCCGAGATGGCGACCTGGTTGGCGGTGCCGGTGGAGGCGCGCATGGCCCACGCGATCAGCAGTGCCACGACCACGGCGGCCAGCACGACCCAGCTCTGCGCGCCCAGCACCAGCGTCAGCAGCACCGCGATGATCACGCCGATGATCACGCCTGCGCTGCGCTCCAGCGCCTTCGACAGCGACTGGTTGACACTCGGCTGCACCACCAGCAGTGCGGCGATCGCCGCGAACACCGGCAGTGGCCCCGGGATCAGCCAGCCCGCGAGCAGCCAGGCCGTGATCGTGGCCGCGGCCGACTTCAGCACCTGCAGCAGCGGGGCGCGGCGTGCGGAGCGGATCGCGGTGGGGAAGCGCATGCGTCAACGGTAGTCGCGCAGCCCTCGCGGGCGGTGCGAGACGGGCATGAGCCACCTGCCCGAGAGCAGAGCAGGCTACCCGTCAGGCGGTCGCCGCGCGCAGCGCGATCTCGATCATGTCGCCGAAGGTCTGCTCGCGCTCCTGCGCGGTGGTCTCCTCGTGCGTGACCAGGTGGTCCGACACCGTGCAGATGCTCAACGCGCGGCGACTCCGATAGGCGGCCAGCGTGTACAGCGCGCTGGTCTCCATCTCCACGCCCAGCGCGCCGTGCGCGACCAGCGGCTCGGTGAGCTCGGGCCGGGTGGTGTAGAACTGGTCGCTCGAGTACAGCAGGCCGACGTGCACCGCAGCATCCAGCGTCAGCGATTCCGACGCCTCCACAGCCGCCCGCAGCAGCGAGAAGTCCGCCACCGGGGCGTAGTCCAGCCCGTGGAAGCGCTGACGGTTGATGCCGGAATCCGTGCAGGCGCCGTTGGCGATGATGATGTCGCGCATCGCGACCTTCTCGGTCAACCCGCCGCACGAGCCCACGCGCACGATGGTCTGCACGTCGTAGGAGTCGAACAGCTCGTTGGCGTAGATCGACATCGACGGCTGCCCCATGCCCGAGCCCTGCACCGACACCGCGTGCCCGTTCCAGGTGCCGGTGAAGCCCAGCATCCCGCGCACCTCGCTGTACAGCGTCGCGCCCGAGAGGAAGTTCTCGGCGATCCACTTCGCCCGCAGCGGGTCTCCGGGGAACAGGACGATGGGGGCGATCTCACCCGGCGCGGCGGCGATGTGCGTGCTCATGATCCCAGCGTATGTCGCCGGGTGGTGGTTGCATGAAGTCGTGGACGTCGAGCGGATGCTGCGCGAGCAGGAGCGGATGCTGTGGGCGACCGCCGTGTGCTTCGCGGTCGGCCTGCTCGCCGGCACCGCCGTGCTGTGGGGCGCGGCGCGGCCGTTCAGCGGCGACGGCTCGGTGCTGATCCCGGTGGCGCTGATGGCGGGCGTGATCGCCGCGGGTGCGTTCGTCGTCAGCGGTCGGATGCACAGATCCGGCGAGACGACGCCGATGCCGCGCTGGCAGGCGCTGGTGTCCGACATCAGCGGTGTCGCCGTGGGCGCCGCGCTCGCCGGGGTGACCGGCCTGGGCGTGCTGCTGGCCGGCGAAGTGCTGGCCACCGGGCTGCAGGGTCTGGAGCTCCCGGCCATCGGCGGCGGCGTGTTCACCGGCATCGCCGCCGCGCTCGGCGGGCGGTTCGCGTTCCGCACCGGCATCCGCCTGACCACCCGCGACATCGCGTCGCTGATGTTCGCGTTCCTGATCATCGGCACGCTGTTCGCCATGCTCACGGCATCCGATCCCGCCTGGTGGAGTCGCAGCTTCTCGGATCTCGGCATCGGCACGCACGGTTGGGCGTTCAACGGCACGGTCATCATGGCCGGACTCCTCGTCGCGACCACCGGCTCATACCTGGGGCGCGACCTGCACCGGATGCTGGGGGATGCGGCGCTGCGCGGCATCGCCGTCGTCGTCATCGCCTGGGCGGGCGCCGGGCTCGGCCTGGCCGCGGTGGGCCTGCTGCCGCTGAACGAGGTGCCGCTGCCGCACGCCGTCGCCGCGTTCGCCGCCCTGGGCATGATCCTCGCCGGAGTCGTCATGACGACGGTGCTGATGGGGGAGCTGCGGATGCTGCGCGCGCTGACCATCGCGCTGGTGGTGCTGGTGCTCGTGGCCGTGCTCCTGACGTTCGCCGCGCACGTGCTGCCGGTCGCGGGACTCGAGGCCGTGGTCGTGGGTCTCGCGCTGCTCTGGCTGTCCACGCTCACGCAGCTGCTGTGCATCCTGGCGCCCGAGGAGTCGCGGCCCTCCTCTCGCCGTTCCCCGCTTCGCTCGCGCTGATCCCGCCCGCAGAACACGGGGCTTGCGGAGTGCACCTGGGTGGATGTTAGGTTAAGTAAGGCTTACCTAAGCCTGATCCCCCGACCTCCACGAAAGGCACTGCTGTGCGCCTCTCCCGCCTTCTCGCCGCCACTGCGGCGGCCGCGCTCGCCCTCGGACTCGCCGCCTGCTCGCCCGCGGCCACCGCCGACTCGCAGGGCTCGGCGAACTCGGCATCCGACTCCGCCTTCCCCGTCACGATCAAACACGTGTACGGCGAGACCACGATCCAGAAGAAGCCCGAGC
This sequence comes from uncultured Microbacterium sp., assembly GCF_937927635.1. Classification (GTDB taxonomy): domain Bacteria; phylum Actinomycetota; class Actinomycetes; order Actinomycetales; family Microbacteriaceae; genus Microbacterium. The sequence goes on along the minus strand of NZ_CALBRW010000016.1, from coordinate 126,416 downwards.
GCATCGCGACTGTCGCGTGGGCCAACCATGAGGTGCCGCTGGCGCTGGGCGTCGTGCCGGTCGGCATGAGCAAGGCCACCTGGGGCGACGACGACGACAACGGCGTGCTGCCGTGGGTCGAGGACAAGCTGAAGGACCTGGGCGCGAAGACGCCGGTGCTGTTCGACGAGACCGACGGCATCGACTACGAGGCCGTCGCCGACACGCACCCGGATGTGATCCTCGCCGCATACTCCGGGCTGACGAAGGAGGAGTACGAGACGCTCTCGAAGATCGCGCCCGTCGTCGCGTACCCGAAGACCGCCTGGGGCACCTCCGTCGACGACATGATCACCATGAACGCCGAGGCCATCGGCAAGGCCGCCGAGGGCGAGAAGCTCATCGAGGACCTGCACGCGCAGACCCAGGCCGCGCTCGACGCGCACAGCATCCTGAAGGACAAGAAGGTGCTGTTCGCCTCTCTCGACCCCAGCGACCTCAGCCAGATCGGCTACTACACCGCGGCCGACACCCGGCCCGGCTTCCTGCAGCAGGCCGGTCTCCCGATGCCCGAGATCGTGCAGAAGCACGCCGACAGCAAGGAGTTCTACCTCACCGTCAGCGCAGAGAAGGCCGATGAGCTGAACGACGTCGACCTGTTCGTCGCCTACGGCGATGACACCACGCTGGCGACGCTGCAGGCCGACCCGCTGCTGTCGAAGATCCCCGCCATCGCCGCGGGCCACGTCGCGATCCTGCCCAACGCCACCCCGCTGGCGGCATCCGCCAACCCGTCCCCGCTGTCGATCCCGTGGGGCCTCGACAGGTACTTCGCCCTGCTGGCCGCGCCGCTCGAGAAGTGAGCGTCGCCGCATCGATCGGATCGGATGCCGCCGTCGCGCGGCGTCCGATCCCGGTGCGCGTCCTGTGGGTTCTCGCGGGGTGCGCGGCGCTCGTCGCGCTCGCCGTCGTCTCGGTGTCGTTCGGCATGCGCACGGTCAGCCCTGACGACATCCTCGCCGGCATCACCGGGCACGACGCGACGCTCGCGCAGGCCGCGGTGCTCAAGCGCGTGCCGCGCACGGTGCTGGCCATCCTCGTCGGAGCGGCGCTGGCGATGTCCGGCACCGCCATGCAGGCCGTCACCCGCAATCCCATCGCCGACCCGGGCATCCTCGGCGTGACCGGCGGCGCTTCGCTGGCGGTCGTCACGGGACTGGCGTTCTTCGGCCTCACCGGGGCGTGGGGGCAGATCGCCATGGCCGTCGTCGGCGCGGCCATCGCCGCGGTCTTCGTCTACGCCGTCGGGTCGCTGGGCCGCGGTGGTGCGACGCCGCTCAAGCTCACGCTCGCGGGGGCCGCGACCTCGGCGGCCTTCGTCTCGCTGATCAGCGCCGTCATGCTTCCCCGCGTGGATCTGCTGCAGGCGTGGCAGGCCTGGCAGATCGGCGGCGTCGGCGGTGCCGACTGGGCCAAGATCGGCGTGCTGGCCCCCGTGCTCGGCATCGGCGCGCTGCTGCTGCTGGCCTGTGCGCGTGGCATGAACTCGCTCGCCCTCGGTGACGAGCTGGCCGCGGGGCTGGGCGAGAACGTGTTCCGCACCCGGTTGATCTCAGCCCTCGGCGCCGTGCTGCTGGCGGGCGCCGCCACCGCCATCGCCGGTCCGATCGGGTTCGTCGGGCTCGTCATCCCGCATCTGTGCCGGATGCTGGTGGGCACCGACCACCGGTGGCTGCTGCCGCTGTCGGCCATGACCGGCGCTGTGCTGCTGCTGGCCGCCGACGTGGTGGGCCGCGTGGTGGCCGCCGAGGAGGAGCTGCAGGTGGGCATCGTCACCGCGGTGATCGGCGCGCCGTTCTTCATCTGGATCGTGCGCAGGCAGAAGGTGCGGGAGCTGTGAGCGCGACGCTTCGACCGGCTCAGCGCCCCCGCGCCGCCGCCGTCATCATCGCCGGGCGGCGCCGTCGGCACCGCCGTCACGCCACGGCGAGCATCGTGCTGGGCGCGCTGGTGCTCGCGCTGGCGTCCATCGCACTCATGGTCGGCAACACGTTCTACGGGCCCGGTGAAGTGCTGCAGGTGATCCTGGGCCGGCAGGTTCCTGGCGCCTCCTTCACCGTCGGAGAACTGCGTCTGCCCCGCACCGTGCTGGCCGTGCTGGCCGGGAGCGCGTTCGGCATCGCGGGCGTCACCTTCCAGACCATGCTGCGCAACCCGCTGGCATCCCCCGACATCATCGGCATCTCCGAGGGTGCGAGCGCGGCGGCGGTCTTCGGCATCGTCGTGCTGTCGGCGACCGGCCCGGTGGTGGGCATCCTCTCCCTTGTCGGAGCGCTCACGACGGCGCTGATCATCTACCTGCTCGCCAACCGCGGCGGATTCGCCGGCACCAGGCTGATCCTGATCGGCATCGGCGTGGCCGCGATGCTGCAGAGCGTGGTCTCGTACGTGCTCTCGCGTGCCGCGCAGTGGGACATCCAGACGGCCATGCAATGGCTGACGGGCAGCCTCAACAATGCCTCCTGGGAGCGCGTGCTGCCGCTCGCGATCGCCATGCTCGTCGCGCTGCCGGTGCTGCTCGCGCAGTCCCGGTCGCTGAGCATGCTGCGCCTCGGCGACGATTCCGCCGCCGCACTCGGAGTGCGAGTGGGAGCGGTGCGGATGCTGTTCATCGTCGGCGCCGTTCTGCTGCTGGCTTTCGCGACCGCGGCCACCGGACCCATCGCCTTCGTGGCCTTCATGGCCGGACCCATCGCCGCACGCCTCACGGGCCCCGGCGCGAACCTGCTGGTGCCGAGCGCGCTGGTGGGCGCGGTGCTGGTGCTCGCCGGCGACCTGGTCGGCCAGTTCGCCCTCGGCGCGCGCTACCCGGTGGGCGTCATCACCGGCGTGCTGGGTGCGCCGTACCTCATCTACCTGCTCATCCGCATCAACCGTCAGGGAGCATCACTGTGACCGCCAGTCACCAGCTCGAAGCGTCGGGCGTCACCCTCGGCTACGGCGACCGCGTGGTCGTGGAAGGGCTGGACCTCACCATCGCCCGGGGGCGGATCACGTGCCTGGTGGGTGCCAACGGCTGCGGCAAGTCCACGCTGCTGCGGGCGCTCGCCCGTCTGCTGAAGCCGGAGTCCGGCGAGGTGCTGCTGGACGGCCGGTCCATCCACTCGCTCCCCACCCGCGAGGTGGCCCGCGTGCTGGGGCTGCTGCCGCAGTCGCCGATCGCGCCGGAGGGCATCGCGGTGGCCGATCTGGTGGGCCGCGGCCGGCATCCGCATCAGAAGGCGCTGGCGCGCTGGAGCACCCGCGACTACGAGGTGGTGGCTGACGCTCTGGAGGCCACCGGCATCGCGGACCTCGCCGATCGCAGCGTGGACGAGCTGTCCGGCGGGCAGCGGCAGCGCGTCTGGATCGCCATGGCGCTCGCTCAGGAGACCGACATCCTGCTGCTGGACGAGCCGACCACGTTCCTCGACGTGGCGCACCAGGTGGAGGTGCTCGATCTGATCACCGACCTGAGCCTGGAGCGCGGCACGACCATCGTGATGGTGCTGCACGACCTGAACCTCGCCGCGCGGTACGCGCACGAGCTGGTCGCCATGAGGGACGGCCGCGTGCACGCCGTCGGCACCCCCGATCAGATCCTCACCAGCGAGCTGGTGCAGCAGGTGTTCGGGCTGAGGAGCCTGGTCACCGACGACCCCGCCACCGGCAAGCCGATGGTCACACCGATGGGAAGGCATCATGTCCGCTGACACTCGTGAGAAGTCCCCGTTCGTGCTCGCGCTCGCCGAGGTGCGGCGCGTCGAGCGCATCTCGCCGAGCTTCGTGCGCGTCACGTTCGGCGGCGTCGAGCTCGACGACTTCGGCACGCCCGGAGACGTGCTCGACACCCGCATCAAGATCGTCTTCCCTCCGGCATCCGGCATCCTTCCCGCCATCGATCGGGGCGCCGACGACTGGTGGAGCGCGTATCTCGCCTTCCCCGAGGAAGAGCGCGGCTCGATGCGCACCTACTCCATCCGCGAGTTGAGGGCGGATGCCTCGGGCACGGAGGTCGTCGTGGACTTCGTGCTGCACCTGGCGCCGGGGCTCACCGGCCCCGCCTCGCTGTGGGCCAGTCGCGCCGAGCCGGGGGATGCCGTGCTGCTGGTGGGTCCGCGCCGCGGCCGTCCTGAGCGCGGCGGCATCGAGTACGCGCCGGGTACGGCATCCCGCGTCTGCCTGGTCGGCGACGAGACGGCCGCGCCCGCCATCGCGCGCATCCTCGAGGACGCGCCGCGGTCGCTGCGAGGGGTCGCGTTCATCGAGGTGCCGTCCGGTGACGACGTCCTCCCGATCGACACGCCTGCGGGTGTGGACGTGCACTGGCTGCCCCGCGGCGACGCCGCGCACGGCCTGCGGCTGATCCCCACGGTGCTTGATCAGCTGGGTTCGGGTTCAGCCGGTGAGATCGTCGTGCAGGATGCCGAGGGCGAGGACCTCGTGTGGGAGACACCGGTGTACTCGGGCCTCGGTGAGGAGCTGGCATCCGCCGGCGCCCACGACGACCGCTACTTCTGGATCGCCGGTGAGAGCGGGGTCGTCACCACGCTGCGCAGGCACCTGGTGAAGGGGATGGGCATCGACCGCACGCAAGTGGCGTTCATGGGCTACTGGCGTCGCGGCGTCGCCATGCGCGGCTGAGACCTGGGCCTCCACGGTATCCTGGAGGCTGCGACTGGCGTGGCCGGGTGACCGGCGGGGAGCAACGCAACGGCATCGACCGCCTGGGTGCCCATCACAGATGGGAGTGCCCGTGCGCTACGGGATGAATCCGCACCAGTCCGCCACTGTCACGGGAGGCCCCGCCATTCTCGGCGGTGAGCCTTCGCTGATCAACTACCTCGACGCGCTGAACGCGTACGCACTGGTGCGCGAGGCCGACGAGGCAGGCGGACTGCCCGCCGCGGCGTCGTTCAAGCACGTGTCGCCGGCTGGCGCGGCGCTCGCCGGCGCCGTCGACGATGTGGCCGTCGAGACCTGGCGCACGCCCGGCGTCGCCGCCGACAGCCTGATCTCCGCGTACGTGCGCGCCCGCGACGCCGATCCGAAGTCGTCGTTCGGCGACGTGGTGGCGCTGTCACGTCCGGTGGATGCCGCCACCGCCGACTTCCTGCGCACCGTGATCTGCGACGCCGTCATCGCTCCCGGGTACGAGGAGGGCGCGGTCGACGTGCTGCGCGCCAAGAAGGGCGGCAGGTTCCTGGTGTTCGAGGCGGGCTCCGACTGGCAGCCGCCCGCGCGCGAGCGCCGAGAGGTGCTGGGCGCGATCATCGAGCAGGACCGGGATGCCGCAGATCTGGCGGCAGCCCTCCCCGCCGGCGCCCTGGACGACGCGCACCGCCGCGACGCCCTGCTGGGCATGGCCACCGCCCGCTACACGCAGTCGAACTCCGTCGTGCTGGTGCGCGACGGTGCCGCGGTCGGTATCGGCGCGGGCCAGCAGAACCGCGTGGACTGCGTGCGTCTCGCGGGGGCCAAGGCACGCGTGTGGTGGCTGCGGCGGCATCCGTTCGTGCGCGAGCTGCCGACGCCCGACGGCATGCGGCGGCAGGACCGGCTGAACTGGCAGATCCGCTTCGCCGGCGCCGAGATGACCCGCTCGCAGCAGGTGGAGTTCGCCGGTCTCTTCGGCGACGAGGCCGCCGCGCGCTATGCCGACCCCGCCTGGCGCGAGGAGTGGGCCGCGAAGCTGGATGACGTGACGCTGGTCTCCGACGGGTTCCTGCCGTTCCGCGACAACGTCGACCACGCCGCCGAGTTCGGGGTGTCCACGATCGTGGAGCCGGGCGGCTCGACCCGTTCCGACGAGGTCGCGGCCGCGGCATCCGAGCACGGCATCACACGTGTCGAGACGGGCCTGCGCCTGTTCCACCACTGAGCGTCCGCCACTCCGTCGAGACCCCTCAGCAGCGTCGAGACCCCTCAGCAGTGTCGAGACCCCTCATCAGCGACGCGAATCATGAGGGGTTTCGGCGGGCAGGAGGGGTTTCGGCGGGCGGGTGGTTGGGGAGCGGAGCGTGATGCGTCAGCCCTGGCGGCGGACCATCTCGGCGATCCACGTGGGCGCGAACGGCGAAGTGCAGTTCGGCGGGGTCGGGTAGTCGGCCAGCACCTGCAGGCGCTCGCCGATCGCGACGGCGCGCTCGCGCAGCGCCGGGTGATGGATGCCGACGGTGGCGAGCGTCTCGTTCATGGCCCACTGCTCGCGCGACGGCGCATCCTTCAGCTCGCGCTCGATGCGATCCAACAGCGCGTCCAGGTCCAGCCCGTCCGGCTTCTTCGCCACCCGCACCGAGGTCAGCGACCATGCGGCGGCCCGGGCATCGGCATCCGCGTCATCCATCCAGCGCTCGCGCAACGACTCGGCCAGTGGCGACTTCTTGGCCATGTAGTTGACCAGCCAGTCGTGCGCCTTCGCGCTGCGGGTGGTGCGCAGCATCCGATCGATCTCGTCGGCTGACAGCTCGCGCGGCTTGGCGATCAGCAGTGCCAGCAGCTGCCCGGCCACGTCGTCCGTCTCCCACAGCGACCGCGCCAGGTCGGTCGAGAGCCCGATGTTCTTGGCCAGCCCGCGCATCTTCGACAGGTTCACGCCGTGCGCGTCGCCGTGCCGCTCGTTGACGGCGCGGGCCTTGGGGTCTTCCAGCGCTGCGAGCTCGGCGAGGGCTTCAGGGGCGGTCATCTGCGGCATCCGTCCACTGTAGAGCGGATGCCGCAGATCAGGCCATCCCGGGTAGTGTGAACGTCAACACGGACGCTCTCGAACTCGGAGAATCATGCCCTCTGCATCCCTCGCCTGGCGTGGCGGCCGGCTCTTCCGCGACGGCGCGCCGCACCGCATCCTGTCCGGCGCCGTGCACTACTTCCGCATCCACCCCGACCAGTGGGAGGACCGGCTGCGCCGCCTCGCGGCGATGGGCGCGAACACCGTCGACACCTATGTCGCCTGGAACTTCCACGAGCGCACCGAGGGTGAGATCGACTTCACCGGCTGGCGCGACGTCGCGCGCTTCATCCGCCTCGCGGGTGAGGTGGGGCTGGATGTGTACGTGCGCCCCAGTCCGTACATCTGCGCGGAGTGGTCCAACGGCGGCATCCCGTTCTGGCTGTCGGGTCGCGTGCGCGCGCTGCGCACCTCGGATGCCGCATTCCTGGCCGCCGTGGACCGCTGGTACGACGCCCTGATCCCGCAGCTCGAGCCGCTGCAGGCCGTGCACGGCGGGCCGATCCGCCTGATCCAGGTGGAGAACGAGTACGGCTCCTACGGCACCGACCAGGCCTACCTCGCGCATCTGCGCGACGGCCTGCGCAGCCGCGGGATGGTCGAGATGCTCACCACCGCCGACGGCACCACCGCCGACATGGTGCGGAACGGCAGCGTGCCCGGCGCGATGGGCACTTTCACGTTCGGCAGCGGGGTGGAGGATGCCGTGGCCCTGCGCCGCGACGATCACCACCTGATGTGCAGCGAGCTGTGGGGCGGCTGGTTCGACCACTGGGGCGAGAAGCATCACGTGCGGTCGGCCGAGAGCATGATCGGCACCGTGCAGGAGCTGCTGGATGCCGGCGGTTCGGTCAGTGTGTACATGGCGCACGGCGGCACGAACTTCGGCCTGTGGGCGGGAGCCAATCACGACGGGGTGATCCAGCCCACCATCACCTCCTACGACTCCGACGCCCCGATCGGCGAGGACGGCTCGCTGAACGAGAAGTTCCATGCACTGCGCGCGGCGTTCGCGCCGTTCCATTCCGGCGATCTGCCGGAGGTTCCGGACGACCCGGAGCACCAGCCCGCGGCATCCGCTGTGCTGACGCGGGTCGCTTCGCTGCTGGACGTCGTGCGGGCGCAGCCCGTCGTGGCGACCGCGCCGCAGCCGTTGACCTTCGAGCAGCTGGGCGCGGAGGACGGGATCGTCGCGTACGAGTCGGATGCCGTGTTCGAGCCCGACTCGATCCTGACCCTGCTCGAGCTGCGTGACCGCGCCACGGTGTTCCTCGACGATCAACGTCTGGGCACCGTCGAGCACGACGGCCCGCAGACCCTCACCCTGCCGACAGCCGGTGGCGTCGGCCGACTCACGATCATCGTCGAGAGCCTCGGACGCGTGAACTACGGGCCGCACACCGGTGGGCGCAAGGGCATCCTCGGCGGCGTGCTGATCGGCCGCCGGTTCCAGCACGGCTGGGAACACCGGATGCTGCCGCGGGATGCCGTTCCCGACGTGGGTGTCGACGACGCTTCACTTCGTCTCGCCGGCGTTCGCTCAGTGCAAGCGACGGGCTCAGCGACCCAGGAAGCAGGCTCGGCGGGGCAGGACGGTCTGGCCACGGCATCCGTCACGGTCTCCCGTCCGCTGGACGCATGGATCGCCCTTCCCGACTGCGCGCACGGCATGGTCTGGCTGAACGGCTTCCTGCTGGGCCGGTACCGGGAGCGCGGCCCGCAGGTGACCCTGTACGCGCCCGGGCCACTGTGGCGCGAGGGTGAGAACGAGATCGTCGTGCTCGACACCGACCGCCTGGGCGCCGTGGTCGAGGTCCGCGAGAGCGCGGACTACGGCGAGGTCGAGGAGTTCATCGGGTCCTGAACCCGATCAGAGGTCGGCATCCATCCCGAGCCGCAGCTGCAGATCGGCCAGCATGGCGGGGACGCCCTCGATGGGTGCGGGGCGACCCAGGTGGTAGCCCTGGGCGAGGCCCGCACCGCGGGCGACGATCGTCTCCAGCTGATGGGCATCCTCGACGCCTTCGACCAGAATCCGTGCGTCCACCTCGTGGGCGGCCGCGACGACGCCGCGGATCAGCTCGCAGGCCGGGGTGTCGTCGAATGATCGCCGGAAGAGATCCCCGTCGATCTTGACGATGTCCGGCCGCAGCTGCCGGATGCGGTCCTCGTCCGAGAAGTCCGTTCCGGCATCGTCGATCAGCAGGAAGCCCCCGAGACGATCGACCTGCTCTCGCACGGCCACGCACTCGCTCGGTGCCGAGCCCTCGAACAGCTCCAGACCCCACGAGCGCTCGGCGCGCTGCAGGACCTCGGCCAGGAACGGGTCGGTCATCGTGCCGCCCGATGCGTTCAGCGTCACGAACGACGAGACCGGGAGAGCGGATGCGGCCTCCACGGCCATCTCGATGAGGCGCAGCTCCAGATCCTCGCGCTGCCCGACCTCTTCTGCGGCGCGCAGGTGCTCCAGAGGCGAGACGCCGTCGTCGAAGCGCGCCAGCGCCTCGAAGCCGACCACGCGAGATGATCGCAGGTCAACGATGGGCTGGAAGTGCGCTGTGGCGTCCACGGTGCGTCTCATGCGGCTCCCGTGTTCGGTGGGGGTGAAGATCACGGTTCAGTGTATTCGCTGCGTGACCGGCGGAGTAGCCTTCTGTGACGACTTCCCGCCACTATCGACTTTCGTCGAAGTCGTCATCGACGTCTGTCCGGGGTGCAGGGTAATCTGACATCCAGCACGCGGAAGGGGCGCGCTGGGGAAGGGGTATTCGTCGTGGTCGAGCAGGGCATTCGGGCCGCCGACAGTCAGGAGCTGTCCTGGTTGCGGCTGGGGTGGATCCAGCGGGTGCGTCAGCGCACCTCGATCCAGTCCCTGGTGACGGCGGTCCTCTGCCTGTACTTCGCCGTGCTGGAGGGCTTCGAGCTCTTCGACCCAGACCTCGCCCGCGCAGAGGTGGCGACAGCGGCAGGGCTGATGATCGCCTGCCTGGTGCCGGTGGTGCTGGTGCTGGTGATGGGGGTGCGTCTGCCCAAATGGACCGGGCTGCTGCTGGTGGTGGCTCATGCCGTCGTGTCGGTCTATTACCTGGGCTTCTCCCACGAGCGTCAGAACGCCGTCGCGGCCATCCAGGAGCTGCCGGTCATGGCGGTCTACCTCGCCTGGTTCTTCGGCGTCCGCATCGGCCGAGCGCTGGAGCTCGTCATCGTGGCATCGGTCGCCGCAGCCATACGATTCGGCCCGTTCGGCGGCCCCAGGATCGAAGGAGTGCTGGGCACGGGGCTGTTCGGGGTGCAGAACATCGCCGGAGCAGTGCTGCTGACCTGGTTGTGCCTGGAGATCGGGTTCTTCGTGCGCCACCGCGTGCGCATCGAGGCGCACACCGATGCGCTGACCGGCGCCCTGAACCGGCGCGGCTTCACCGCGCAATTGGCCGAGGCGATGCGTCGCGCGAACCGCTCGAAGCGGCCGCTGTCGATCGCGGTGCTGGACCTGGATCGCTTCAAGGAGGTCAACGACGAGGAGGGGCATGACGCCGGCGACGCGGTGCTGAAGAGCCTCGTCGCGCAGTGGGTCTCGCTCTCGCGCGCCGGCGACCTGGTCGGCCGCCTCGGCGGCGACGAATTCATCATGATGCTGCCGGACACGCCCGCCGACGACGCCGAGCGGATGCTGGCAGGCATGCGGCAGCTCGCCGGTCACCCGTGGTCGTGGGGCGTGACCGAGATGCGCCCCGGCGAACCCATGGAGGAGGGCGTGCGTCGCGCGGATGCCGCGATGTACCGCAACAAGCGCGGAGTCTGACGGCATCCGGTCTTCCTCCTATACCCCCATAGGGTATTAGTGATACGCTGATTCACGTACCCTGCGGGGGTACTCGAACAGAGGAGAGACCATGACCACCACCGAGTTCCAGGTGACCGGGATGACCTGCGGGCACTGCGAGATGTCCGTGCGCGAAGAGGTATCGCAGATCGCCGGCGTCGAGAGCGTCGACGTGAGCGCGCAGACCGGCAGGCTGGTCATCACTTCGGCATCCGCTCTGGATTCGGACGCCGTCATCGCCGCCGTCGACGAGGCAGGCTACTCCGCGGTCGCCGCCTGATCGATTCTTCTCGAGGAGCATCGCCATGACCATCGCAGACGCGTCCCGCATCGATCTGGAGATCGGCGGCATGACCTGCGCCTCGTGCGCCATGCGCATCGAGAAGAAGCTCAACCGGCTCGACGGCGTCACCGCGACCGTCAACTACGCCACCGAGAAGGCGCAGGTCACGGTCGACGGTCCGCTGGATGCCGCGCTGCTGATCACCACGGTCGAGAACGCCGGGTACACGGCATCCGTTCCGAAGGCCGAGCCCGACCCGGTCGATTCCCGGGTCGATGAGGATCCGGAGCTGCGCTCCCTGCGGCAGCGGCTGGTCGGCGCGATCGTGCTGAGCGTGCCGGTGATCCTGCTGGCGATGATCCCCGCGCTGCAGTTCACGTACTGGCAGTGGGCCTCGCTGGCACTCGCCGCACCGGTGATCGTGTGGGCGGCCTGGCCGTTCCACCATGCGGCCTGGGTCAACCTCCGCCACGGCGCGGCCACCATGGACACCCTGATCAGCCTGGGCACCTCGGCGGCGTTCCTGTGGTCGCTGTACGCGCTGTTCCTCGGCACGGCCGGGATGCCGGGGATGACCCACGAGTTCTCTTTCGCGATCACGCGCACTGACGGCGCGGGCAGCATCTACCTCGAGGTCGCCGCCGGCGTGACCATGTTCGTGCTGGCCGGGCGGTACTTCGAGAAGCGCGCCAAGCGACAGGCGGGAGCGGCGCTGCGCGCGCTGATGGAGCTCGGTGCGAAGGACGTCGCGGTGCTGCGGGCGGGCGCCGAGGTGCGCATTCCGATCGCCGAGCTGCGCGTGGGCGACGAGTTCGTCGTGCGCCCCGGCGAGAAGATCGCCACCGACGGCGTCGTCGTCTCGGGGACCTCCGCCGTGGACCAGTCGATGATCACCGGCGAGTCCGTGCCGGTCGAGGTGGCGGCGGGGGATGCCGTGACCGGCGCCACCGTGAACGCCGGCGGTCGGCTCGTGGTGCGCGCCACTCGCGTGGGCGCCGACACGCAGCTCGCGCAGATGGCGCGCCTGGTCGAGGACGCGCAGACCGGCAAGGCCGAGGTGCAGCGCCTGGCTGACCGCATCTCGGGGATCTTCGTGCCGATCGTGATCGGCATCGCCCTGGTGACGCTGGCCGCGTGGCTGCTGCTCGGCTTCGGGCCGTCGATGGCGTTCACCGCCGCGGTCGCGGTGCTCATCATCGCCTGCCCGTGCGCGCTGGGACTGGCCACGCCCACCGCGCTGCTGGTCGGCACCGGGCGCGGCGCGCAGCTCGGCATCCTGATCAAGGGCCCGGAGGTGCTGGAGTCCACCCGCCGCGTCGACACGATCGTGCTCGACAAGACCGGAACCGTCACCGAGGGGCGGATGTCGGTCGCCTCCGTCGTGCCCGAGGCGGGGACGGATGCCGGTGAGCTGCTGCGCCTGGCCGGCGCCATCGAGCACGCCAGCGAGCACCCCATCGCCCGGGCCGTCGCTGCTGCGGCGTCACGGATCACTGACGGTGCGACCACCGGGCGGCGTGTCGATGCTGGACACGCCGTCGGCGAACCGGCCCGTCAGGAATCCGTGACAGCCCTGCCGGCCGTGGAGTCGTTCCAGAACCACGAGGGCCGCGGTGTCACGGGCGTCGTCGAGGGGCACGCCATGGTCGTGGGGCGGCTGTCGCTCCTGGAGGAGTGGTCGCTGCATCCGTCGGCCGAGCTGCTGCAGGCGAAGGCGGACGCCGAGTCCGCCGGCCAGACGGTCGTGCTGGTCGCCTGGGGCGGCGAAGCCCGCGGCCTGATCGTCGTGGCTGACGAGGTCAAGGCCACCAGTGCCGAGGCCGTCGCGCGGCTGAAGGCGCTCGGACTCACTCCTGTGCTCCTCACCGGCGACAACCAGCAGGCCGCGCGGCACATCGCCGCGCAGGTCGGGATCGACCGCGTGATCGCCGAAGTGCTGCCCGCAGAGAAGGTCGCCGTGGTCTCGCAGCTGCAGGGCGAGGGCCGCGTCGTCGCGATGGTCGGCGACGGCGTCAACGACGCTCCCGCGCTCGCGCAGGCCGACCTCGGCATGGCCATGGGCACCGGCACGGATGTCGCGATCGAAGCATCCGACATCACTCTCGTGCGCGGCGATCTGCGGGCGGCAGCCGATGCCATCCGCCTCTCGCGCAGCACGCTCGGCACGATCAAGGGCAACCTGTTCTGGGCGTTCGCGTACAACACCGCCGCGATCCCGCTGGCCGCGCTCGGCCTGCTGAACCCCATGCTCGCGGGGGCCGCCATGGCGTTCTCGAGCGTGTTCGTCGTCGGCAACAGCCTGCGTCTGCGCACCTTCCGCTGACGTGCGACGTGACGCGCACGTGCGCGCCCCAGTCGTCGTCGACAGCACGGGACCTCGCCGAGTGCACCGGAAGTTCGCGCGAACAACCCGTGCGCTCGGCAACATCCCGTGCACCCGGCGCGCGCCACTGCCGGACAGTCTCGGGAATACCCCATGCGGGTATGTGGGTTGGAGCTATCATGGGCCGGTTCAGCCGGCTCCGGATACCGAGGAGGCCCGATGGACCCGCACGACCACACCGAGCATGTTCACGAAGCGCGCACGATGGACGCGCATTCCTCATCGCACGAGGGGATGCCTGAGGGGGATGCCCAACACGTCGGCCACCCCGCTCACGCCGGCCACGAGGCCCACGGATCCGATGCCGGCAACGAGGCACACGCGGACCACGCGGGCCACGGCGACCACGCCGGCCACGCCGGCCACGGCGACCACGCCGGACAGTTCCGGCGGCTGTTCTGGATCAACCTGCTGATCGCGATCCCCGTCGTCGCGTTCAGCGGCATGTTCGCGATGATCCTCGGCTACACGGTCCCCGCGTGGGCGACCTGGGTCGCCCCGGTCCTCGGCACGGTCATGTACGTGTGGGGCGGTCGCCCGTTCCTCACCGGCGCTGTCTCCGAGCTCAGATCCCGCCGCCCGGGCATGATGCTGCTGATCGGCCTGGCCATCACGGTGGCGTTCCTGGCATCGTGGGGCGCGACCCTGGGCATCCTGCACCACGAACTCGAGTTCTGGTGGGAGCTGGCGCTGCTGATCGTGATCATGCTGCTCGGCCACTGGCTGGAGATGCGCTCGCTCGCACAGACGACCTCCGCGCTGGACTCGCTCGCGGCCCTGCTGCCCGATGAGGCCGAACTGGTGGACGGCACCGTGGTCAGCCCGGCTGACCTGAAGACAGGCGATGTCGTGCTGGTTCGCCCGGGTGGCAGCATCCCCGCCGACGGCGTGATCGTCGACGGTCGCGCCGACCTCGACGAGTCCATGTTGACTGGGGAGTCCCGCACGGTGAGCCGCACCGCCGGCGACCACGTGACCGCAGGCACGGTCGCGACCGACTCCGGTCTGCGTGTAGAGGTGACCGCCACCGGCGACGACACGGCGCTGGCCGGCATCCGCAGGCTCGTCGCCGACGCGCAGGCGTCCAGCTCCCGCGCGCAGCGCATCGCCGATCGTGCGGCCGCCTGGCTGTTCTGGTTCGCTCTGGGTGCCGCCGCCATCACCGCGATCGTCTGGACGCTGGTCGGGATGCCGGATGAGGCCGTCGTGCGCACCATCACCGTGCTCGTGATCGCCTGCCCGCACGCTCTGGGCCTGGCCATTCCGCTGGTGGTCTCCATCGCGACCGAGCGCGCGGCCCGCGCCGGCGTGCTCGTGAAGGACCGGCTGGCGCTGGAGACCATGCGTGACATCGACGCCGTGCTGTTCGACAAGACCGGCACGCTCACCAGGGGCGAGCCCACCGTCACCGGCATCGCGCCGGTGCCCGGCTGGGATGCCGACGACGTGCTGGCGCTGGCCGCCGCCGCGGAGGCCGACAGCGAGCATCCGCTGGCCACGGCGATCGTGCGCGCGGCCCTTCGTTCCCCACGCACCACTCCAGCCGTCGCTTCGCGCCGCCCGGAGTCTCCGGGGCGTGTGGGTCCGGCTCAGGGACCCCGCACACAGCTGACCGCGACCGGCTTCTCCTCCTCGCCCGCTGTCGGCGTGACCGCCACCGTCGACGGGCACGAGATCCGCGTCGGCGGGCCGTACATGCTCGCCGAGATCGGCGCCGACGAGGTGCCGGATGCCGCGCACTGGCGCGCTGAGGGCGCGATCATCCTGCATGTCGTGCGCGACGGGCGGGTGATCGGCGGGCTGAGGCTCGCCGACGAGATCCGCCCTGAATCCCGCGAGGCCGTCGAGGCTCTGCAGCGCCGGGGCGTCGAGGTGGTCATGATCACGGGGGATGCCGAAGCCGTCGCGCACGCGGTGGCCGGTGAACTGGGCATCCAGCGGGTGTTCGCCGGCGTGCGGCCCGAGGACAAGTCCGCCAAGGTCGCCGAGCTGCAGCACGAGGGCAAGAAGGTCGCGATGGTCGGCGACGGCGTGAACGACGCCCCGGCGCTCGCGCAGGCCGACGTCGGCATCGCGATCGGGGCGGGCACCGACGTCGCGATCGCCTCGGCAGGTGTCATCCTGGCCTCCGACGATCCGCGCTCCGTGGTCTCCGTGATCGACCTGTCGCAGGCCGGCTACCGCAAGATGAAGCAGAACCTGTGGTGGGCGGCCGGCTACAACCTCATCTCGGTGCCGCTGGCGGCCGGCGTGCTGGCGCCCGTCGGGTTCGTGCTGCCGATGTCGGTCGGCGCCGTGCTGATGAGCCTGTCGACCATCGTCGTGGCGCTCAACGCCCAGGTGCTGCGCCGCCTGGACCTCCGCCCCGGTCGCTGACCCTCCCGACCTCCCCCTTCCCGTCGACAGCACGGGACCTCGCCTAGTGCACGGGACATTCACGCGAACAACCCGTGCGCTCGGCGAGGTGTCGTGCACTCGGCGAGGTGTCGTGCGCCGACGTCAGCGCCGGCCGGGCCACTCGTCGGCCAGCAGCGCGTAGTTCAGGCCGTCCATCCACTCGCCCGAACGGTGCAGCGCCGTCTGCCGGCTCTCCTCCTCGCGGCGCATGCCGAGCCGCTCCATCAGTCGCCACGACGGCTCGTTGGCCGCGAAGCACCCGGCATGCACGCGGCGCAGTCCGAGCGCCCCGAAGCACAGGTCGATCATGGCCCCGACGGCCTCGGTCGCGTAGCCCCGCCCCGCGTACGCCGGGGCGAGCACCCAGCCCAGCTCCGCCTGCACGCCCCGGGCGGCGCGCGCTGCCTCGGCCTGCGCCCAGCCGTCCTCGATCTTCAGCATGAGATCGCCGATGATGCTCGTGCCCGCGGCATCCGGCAGCTCGATCACGAGCGTGATCGCGCGACGCTTCGGATCGGAGTACGTCTCATCGAACGCCTCTCGGGTGGCGGGTGCACGGCCCAGCCAGCGGTTCACCTCCGGTAGCCGACGGAAGGCCCAGACGGCCCCGAGATCGGCATCCTCCAGCGGACGGATCACCAGCCGCTCGGTGCGGATCGGCCAAGGGAGCTCGTGCAGTTCGACCATCTCGTCAGCGTAGTGCCGGGCCTCGCCGCGCACCGAGCGATCCGAGCGCGGTCCGAGAGCGGCGGCCGGCACGGCCGAGACGAGCGGATGCCGGACGCTGCTCAGCCCTGGTCCGGCGGGCCCGCCGGTCGCTGCGCGCGGCGCCCGCTCGGCGGCGTGCCGTACAGCACCACCGGGCGGCCGGAGCGCTGCTGACCCGGCAGTGGGCGCGACCTTCGGCCGTAGATGAGCTCGGAGGAGTCCAGCAGCCACGGCACCAGGGTGATGGTCACGCCGTGCACCATCATCAGCTGCGCGGCGATACGGCGGGAGCGCCGGTTGTGCAGCAGCGACTCCCACCAGTGCCCCACGATGTACTGCGGCAGGTACACGGTGATCACGCTCGGACCATGCTTCTCGCGATACTGGCGGATGAAGTGCTCCACCGGCTGCGCGAACGTGCGGTACGGGGAGTCGACGATGACCAGCGGCACGGGGATGTTGTGCTGCTGCCACTGACGCTGAAGCTCCTTGCCGTCCTCGGGGGTGAGGGCGATGTGCAGGGCGATGGTCTTGTCGTGCTGGGCGGCGATGGCGTAGTCCAGCGCCTTGATGACGGGCTTCTGCAGCCTGCTCACCAGCACGATGGCCACGTCGCCGCTGGAGCCGAAGTGCGTGGTGTCGTCGATCGAGATCTCGTGCTCCACGTCGCGGTAGTAGCGCTTCACGCCCAGCATCAGCACGGCCAGCACCGGGATGGCGAAGAACACCATCCACGCGCCGTGCGTGAACTTCGTGATCGTCACGATCACGAGCACGGTCACGGTCATGATCGCGCCCATCATGTTGATCACCAGGCCGGTGACGGCGCCGCGTCGTTCATCGGCCACCTCGCTGAGCGGACGCGCGTGCGTCTCGTGCAGCACGCGCTTCCAATGCCGCACCATGCCGATCTGGCCCAGCGAGAACGACACGAAGACGCCGATGATGTACAGCTGGATGAGGTTGGTGAGGTTCGCCTGGAACACCACCAGCACCACCACTGCGGCGAGGCCCAGCACGATCATGCCGTTGGAGAACACCAGCCGGTCGCCCCGGGTGTTCAGCGCCTTCGGGGCGTAGCCCTCGCGCGCCAGCACCGAACCCAGCAGCGGGAAGCCGTTGAACGCCGTGTTGGCGGCCAGCAGCAGCACGCAGGCGGTGGCCGCCTGGATGATGAAGAACGCGATGCTGCCCGCACCGAACGTGGCGGATGCCACCTGCGCCATCAGGCTCTGCTGCGGGGTGCCGCAGGTGTAGCCGACCAGCTGGCAGGGATCCTCGGCGTACTTGACGCCCGAGATCAGCGCGACGGCGGTGAGCCCTGCGAACAGCAGGGCGGCGATCGAGCCCATCATCGCCAGGGTCGTCTTGGCGTTGCGGATCTTCGGCACGCGGAACGCCGGCACGCCGTTGGAGACGGCTTCCACGCCGGTCAGGGCCGAGCATCCGCTGGAGAAGGCCCGCAGGATCAACAGCACGATGGCTGCCTGGCTGAGGCTCTCCGCATGCATCGTGTAGGCGGCGCTGGCAGCCACCGGCGCATCGCCCAGCACGGTGCGCACCAGCGCCGTGACGATCATCACGCCCACCGATCCGATGAACACGTAGGTGGGGATGGCGAAGACTGCGGATGCCTCGCGCACGCCTCGCAGGTTGACGATGACGATCAGGGCGACGAATCCGACAGCCATCTCCACGCGCCAGTTGTTGAGCACGGGCACGGCGGAGATGATGTTGTCCACGCCCGAGGCGATGGACACCGACACCGTGAGGATGTAGTCCACGAGCAGGGCGGCGGCCACGATCACCGATGGCACCTCGCCGAGGTTCTTCTGCGTCACCTCGAAGTCGCCGCCACCGGAGGGGTAGGCCTTGATGATCTGCCGATAGCTGAGCACCACCACGATCAGCAGCAGCACCACGGCCGCAGCGACCAGCGGGCTCAGCGTCATCAGCGCGGTTCCGCCGATGAGCATGATCATCAGCATTTCCTGCGGCCCGTAGGCCACCGAGCTCAGCGCGTCGGATGCGAAGATCGGCAGCGCCATGCGCTTGGGGAGCAGCTGATCGTTGACCTGTTCGGTCGTCAGCGGTTCGCCGAGGAGGATGCGTTTGGCGAGCTGCGGGGCATCCCCCGGCTCGCGGCCATCGTGTGCCACGACCGGCGACATTACGCCTGCCGTGACGGGCGTGCAACACGGCGGACCCGGTGGCGGCATCTGCACCGCGCTGCCGGTAGACGCAGCGCTCGCGAGGCGCCCCAGCATCCGCTGCTTCCAGCGCATTCCGAACGCGACGGCGTAACGTCATCGGCATGAGCACGGTCCCCGTCGACGACGCCGCGATCGCCCAGGCGAAGCAGCTCCGCGACCAGTTCCAGCGGTTCCTGCGCGAGTACGAGTTCGGCATGCGCGAGGTCGAGACGAAGATCTCGATCCTGCGCGACGAGTTCACCCACCTGCACGCCTACAATCCCATCGAGCACGTCTCCAGTCGGCTCAAGTCACCCGATGGGATCGTCGAGAAGGTCGCGCGCAAGGGAATCGAGCCGGACTTCGAGACCATCCGCGGCGAGATCACCGACATCGCCGGCGTGCGAGTGACCTGCAGCTTCGTCAGCGACGTGTACCGGCTGTTCGAGCTGTTCACCCGGCAGGATGACATCACCGTCCGCATCGTGAAGGACTACATCGCCCAGCCCAAGCCCAACGGTTACCGCAGTCTGCACGTCATCGTCGAGGTGCCGGTGTTCCTGTCCACCGGTCCGATCCAGGTGCCCGTCGAGGTGCAGTTCCGCACCATCGCAATGGACTTCTGGGCGAGTCTGGAGCACAAGATCCACTACAAGTTCGACGGCCGCGTGCCCGCGCACCTGGTGCAGCGCCTCACCGACGCGGCCGAGACCGCGGGCGAGCTGGACCTGCAGATGGAGCGGCTGCACCGCGAGGCCCTCCAGATCAACCACCGGGTGCTGGAGGCATAGGCGCTCAGACCGTCGCGCGCCAGAGGGAACCGATGGGCAGTGCCCAGAGCCGGTCGCCGAATCGCAGGGATCTGTGTCCCGTGTAGAGGACCACGCCGGCAACGAACGCCGCACCGAGCGAGTCGCGCAGGAACTCGAGGCCGCGGAAGTGCCGTGCGGTGATAGAGCTGGTGGCCTTCACTTCGACGCCGACGACCTCACGCCGAGGATTCTCCAGCACCAGGTCGACTTCGCGTCCGCCGCTGTCGCGGAAGTGATGGAGACGGGTGTCGATAGCGGACCATGTCCGTTGCTTCGCGATCTCTGAGGTGACGAACCCCTCGACCAGCCCGCCGGTGAGCGCTCCGGCAATGTCACGTTCGAGGCCATCGATGTCGGCCCCGCTGAGCGCGGCGGCCAGCCCCGGATCGGCGATGCTCACCTTGGGTTTCGAGATGACGCGCCTGCTGAGGTTGGCACCCCACGCGGGAAGCTCCCGCACAAGGAAGACATCGCGCAATGCGCGGAGGTAGGCGGGGACGCTGCGGGGCGGGATGTCGAGCTGACGCGCAACATGGGCGGCGACAAACTCGGTGGCGTTCTCCGCAGCGATCAGCTGGAGCAGAGGACGGAGACGATCCGGATGCTGGATGCCGGACACTTCCGCCGCGTCTTTCGACAGTACGCGCTCTGAGTAGTTGTTCAGCCATCGAACCTGCTGGCGGGACGTCAGATCACGGATCTCGGGGAACGTGCTGCGCGAGCTCAGTTCGAGGTAGTCGCGACGGGAGATATCCGGGACATCCCGAAGGACGGCCCCGTTCGGCAGATTCCAGGCATAGTGGGCGAAGTCCTCGGTCGTGCCTTCGATCTCGCCGCGGCTCAGACCGTCGAGGGCAACTGTCTGAGCGCGACCTGCGAGGCTCTCCTGACCGCCACGAATGGTGAGCAGATCGGCAGATCCTGTGAGGATGAAGCGCCCGGGAGTCCGATTCAGATCAGTCGCGTGTTTCACAGCGATGAGTAGCTTCGGAACGCGCTGGATCTCATCGATCGCAAGGGTGCCTGATGGATGCTGCTGCGCGAATCCGTCAGGGTCGCGTTCGGCGGCGGCCCGGTCCACGGCGGAATCGAGCGACACGATGCGCGCGTCCCGGTTGCTTGCGAGTTGCTGCATGAGGGTGCTCTTGCCGACCTGTCTTGCGCCGGAGAGCACGGTGATCGGCGATGTCGCCATGATCTCCGCGGCCAGCGCGGCAGCATTGCGACGCAACAGTGACATGCGGTGAATTTAGCACAACTCTGCCGTTCTGCAGGCCTGCCGTTGCCGTTTTACAAGCCTCTCGTTGCCGTTCTGCAGACCTACCGTCGCCGTTCTGCAGGCACTGCGGGTGTCTCTGTTCAGGCCAGGAACTCCCGGGCCGCGGTCACCAGCGCCTTCACGCCGACCTCGATGGTGGGGTGGATGAGCGGGGCGAAGAACGGCGAGTGATTGGTGGGGATGTCCTCCTCGACGGTGCCCTTCGCCATCGCCGCACCGAACGCCGCCGGGTCGGCGCCGCCCCAGAACCAGAACACCAGCGGCACGCCGGCATCCCGGGCGAACCACGACACGTCCTCGCTGCCGGTGAGCAGCCCCGGGTCGAGCACGGCCTGCTCGCCGAAGCCCGCCTGGAACGCAGCAGTGACCCGGGCTGCGGCATCCGCATCGTTGATGGTTGCCGGAAGCGTGTGCAGGGTGTCGATATCAGGCTCGCGCTCGGCGCCGGATGCCGCGGATTCCGCGCGCACGACGCGCTCCACCTTCTTCAGCACCTTCTCGCGCACTTCGTCGTTCGGGTAGCGCAGGCTCAGCTGCAGCGTGGCATCGGCGGGGATGATGTTGTTCTTCGTTCCGGCGTGCACGGAGCCCACCGTCACCACCACGGGAAGTGCCGGGTCGGTCTCGCGCGAGACCACGGTCTGCAGGCGCATGATCGTCGAGGCGGCCATCACGATCGGGTCGATCGTCGACTCCGGGCGGGAGCCATGCCCGCCGCGGCCGTGCAGCACCACTTTCAGACCATCGGATGCTGACATCTGCGGGCCCGGGCGCAGCCCCACCGTGCCTGCAGGCAGCGGTCCTACGTGCTGGCCCAGCACGACATCCGGCCGGGGGAAGCGGTCCAGTGCGCCGTCGTCGAGCATGGCGCGGGCGCCGGCTCCCAGCTCCTCAGCGGGCTGGATGACGATGACCGCGGTGCCCGACCACTCCGCGCGCTGGGCGACGAGCTGTTCGACGGCTCCGATCATGGCGGTCACGTGCATGTCGTGCCCGCAGGCGTGCATGATACCGACGTGCTCGCCGTCGGGATCCGTCCCGGTGGCCGTGGACGCATAGGGCAGCCCGGTCTCCTCGGTCACCGGCAGCGCATCCATGTCGGCGCGCAGCCACACGGTGGGGCCGTTGCCGTTGCGCAGCACTGCCACGATGCCGGTGGTGCCGACGCCCTCGGCCACCTCCAGGCCCAGATCGCGCAGGTGCCTGGCGGCGATCCCGGCCGTGCGGGTCTCTTGGAAGGACAGCTCGGGGTTGCGATGCAGGTCGATGTACAGCGACTCGAGATCGATGCTCATGAGGCGAGCATAGAGCGGACGGATGCCGGGATGTCAGCCGATCCCCGTGATCGGCGCCGTCACGGAACTGCGGGATCACGGGCTCACCGGATGGTATGACGGGAAGTCGGATGCGGCGCGGCCATGGCTGAGAGGGACCCGTCGCCCGATCGGCGAGTTTCTCGCAGGCGCGCGTGATACGGTGGCGTGTCCTCCACTCTGGAGGTCGTGGTGAATCTCTCTCACCCCGGCGATCCTCACCATCGCCCGAATGTCCACGTCGCGCGCCGATCCCCGGCATTGCGACTCCATCGTCCGTCTCCGACCGGGGATGAGAATCGTGTCCGCCGACATCCGGTGCGACGCACACGGCCGTATCGACGGCCGCGACAACAGGAAGAAGTAGACACATGGCCACGGGCACTGTGAAATGGTTCAACTCGGAGAAGGGCTTCGGCTTCATCGCCCCTGACGACGGCTCTGCCGATCTCTTCGCCCACTTCTCGGCGGTCGCCGCGTCGGGCTTCCGGGAGCTCACAGAGAATCAGAAGGTGGAATTCGACGCCGAGCGCGGCCCCAAGGGCATGCAGGCGATGAACATCCGCCCGCTCTGATCGAAGCGACGCAGAACCGGCCCGGACCATCGAGTCCGGGCCGGTTCCGTGTCTCCGGTGCTGTCCGGCATCCCGTGGCCGGGTGTGGGTGCCGGGCGGAGGCCGCGCTCTGCGAGGATGGATCGGTGGCGAGAGACGACACGCGGTCCGGCGGCTTCGCAGCACTGCTGTGGCTCTCCGTCGCGAACTTCTCCATGGGCATCGACGGCTACGTCCTCACGGGACTGCTACCGCAGATCGCGGGCGATCTGCGTGTCGACGAAGCGGCGGCGGGGCAGCTGATGAGCGTCTTCGCGCTGACAAGCGCGGTCGCAGGCCCTCTGCTCGGAGCGCTCACCGGCAGGTTCGAGCGCAAGCGCACGATCGCCGTCGCGCTGGCGGTGTTCGCGATCGGCAACCTGGTCGTCGCCGTGGCGCCGAGGTACGGGTGGGCCATGAGCGGGCGGGTGATCTCGGCTGACGCTCTCCCTGGTCGTGCACCTGCTGCTGGCCCACCGGGTGGACCGCCGCCCCGTGCTCTGACCCGCGAAAGCCCGTCCATGTGGCGCGAGGCGTCCTGGATCAGCGGAATAGAGGGCCGGTTGCGCCGTATGGATGGGCCCTGTCAGTGCGGGTACGACTCCAGGGGAGGGGCGGGGTGCAGCACCGCGTTCACGATCGCGGTGATCGCGAACTCGCTGGCGGCACCCAGCTCGACGACCTCGGGGTGCAGCAGCCACTGCAGCTGCAGTCCGTCCATGACGGCCAGGATGCTGGCGGATGCCGCGGCGACGGTGCTCGTGTCGGTCACGCCCTCCGCCGCGCACAGCACGGCGAACGCCTCGCTCACCTCCCGGCGCAGGGTCGTGTACCGGTCCTCGAAGTACGGCCGGCCCGGATGTCCGTCGGTGACGGACTCGGAGGACAGCACGGTGTACGCCTGCACGATGCCGGGGCGGGTCTCGTTCACGAACGCGGTCCGCACCAGGTGCAGGAACAGCTCCAGCCCGCCGGGGATGTGGCTCTCGTGCAGCTCGGCCACGTCGGCCTGGTCGCGATAGGCCAGCACCTCCAGCAGCAGCCTCTGCTTGGAGCCGAAGTGGTGCAGCACGCCGGCGTGCGTGAGTCCGACCTGCTCGGCGACGTCGGCGAGGGTGCCGTTGGTGGACCCCTTGCTGCCGAAGATGTCGACGGCGGCCTTCAGGATCTCGACGCGCTTGAGCTGCGCCGCTCGACTGCGGGGCTTGTCCTGCTCGGCCTTCGGCACGGTTCCTCCCTCAGGGCGAGTGTAACGGTCTGATAATGCTCGCTTGCCAGCTTACTGACGAGTAGGTAATCTACTCGTCAGTTCACTTTCTCGTCAGTAAGTGAATGGATCCCGAGCGTCGCCGCTCGCCGTTCCCGACACCAGGACACCGTGCCCTAGGAGA
This sequence comes from uncultured Microbacterium sp., assembly GCF_937927635.1. Classification (GTDB taxonomy): domain Bacteria; phylum Actinomycetota; class Actinomycetes; order Actinomycetales; family Microbacteriaceae; genus Microbacterium. The sequence goes on along the minus strand of NZ_CALBRW010000016.1, from coordinate 102,497 downwards.
AGCAATGAAGCTCAAGAAGTATCTGATCGCGGCATCCGCGATCGCCGCGATCAGTGCCATGGCGCTGACCGGATGCTCATCCAGCAGCTCACCCAGCGCCGAAGGCGGTGGATCGCTGACGATCGCCAAGCCGGACGGCTCGGGCGTTCTCTCCACGCAGATCAACAACCCGTTCATCGGCACCGGCTCAGGGGCATCCCTGGCGTACGACCGGATGATCTACGAGCCCCTCGCGATGGTCAACCCCGTCGGCAAGAACGAGACCACCCCGTGGCTGGCCTCCAAGGTGGAGTGGAACAGCGACTACACGCAGCTGACCGTCACTCCGCGCAAGGACGTGAAGTGGAACGACGGCAAACCGTTCACGGCCGACGACATCATCTTCACCTACAACCTCATCAAGAACACCCCCGCACTCGACCTCGGCGGCATGAAGCTCACCGACATCAAGAAGGACGGCGAGAACGTCGTCATGACCTTCGGCGAGTCGAAGTTCGTCAAGCAGGGCGACGTGCTGCAGGTCAGCATCGTCCCCGAGCACCAGTGGAAGGACATCGCCGACCCGACCAAGGACCCGGTGAAGGATGCCATCGGCACCGGCCCCTACACGATCAAGAGCTTCTCGTCGCAGGGCGTGGTGCTCAACGCCCGCACCGACTACTGGGGCGGCAAGGTCCCCGTCGCTCAGCTGAAGTACCTGGAGTACAACGACAACACCGGCCTGCTGCGCGCGCTGCAGAGCAAGGAGGCCGACTGGACGCAGATCTTCATCACCGACTACCAGACCAACTTCGTCGACAAGGACCCCAAGCACAACGTGTTCTGGGGCGCCAACGTGCTCAGCCCCGACATGATCCTGGTCAACACCACCAAGGCGCCGTTCGACGACGTCGCGTTCCGCAAGGCCGTCAACATGGTCGTCGACCGCAAGGCGCACGCCGAGAAGGCGCGCAGCAACGCCGGTCCCGAGCTGAAGAACGTCACCGGCATCCCGCAGCCCACCGGCGACCAGTACATCGCACCGGAGTACAAGGACAAGGAGTTCTCGATCGACGTCGACGGCGCCAAGAAGGTGCTCACCGACGCCGGCTACACCTGGAAGGACGGCGCGCTGATGAACCCGTCCGGTCAGCCCGTCTCGTTCACCCTGCAGGACCCCCAGGGATGGAACGACTACGTCACCGGCATCCAGCTGGTGGCCAGCCAGGTGAAGAAGACGCTCGGCGCCGACGCGAAGGTTGCGACCCCGGATGCCGACACCTGGAACACCAACATGGCCACCGGCAACTTCGAGGCGGCGCTGCACTGGTCGGGCTCCGGCTCGAACCCGTGGCACATCTACGACGACCTGATGAACGGCACGTACCTGGAGCAGGCTTCCGGCGGCAAGGTGTCCGACAACTTCGGACGCTACAACAACCCCGAGGCCACGGCGCTGCTGAAGGAGTACGCGCAGGCATCCGATGAGGCCACCCGCACCGAGGCGCTGAACAAGATCGAGAAGATCTTCGTCGAGGACGTCCCCGCCATCCCGATCGGCACCCACCCGATGCTCGGCCAGTACAACACCCGCAACTACACCGGGTGGCCCAGCGAGGAGGACCCGTACGCCACCGCCGACCCGACGCAGGCGACGGCCGTGCAGGTGCTGATGAAGCTGAAGCCCGTCAAGTAACGCACTCCCCTGGCCCTTCGGCAGGCTCAGGGACCCGCCCTGCGGTCCCTGAGCCTGCCGAAGCGGACCTCGTCCTGGAAAGCAGCGACCTCATGACAGACACCCTCCTCTCGATACGCGACTTCTCGGTCGTGTACGACGTCGATCCTCCGGTCGAGGCGGTCACGCATGTCACGCTCGACGTGCACCGCGGCGAGATCATCGGCCTGGCCGGTGAGAGCGGCAGCGGCAAGACCACCCTCGCCTACGGCGTGCAGCGCCTGCTCAAGCCGCCGGCCGTGATCACCGGCGGCAGCGTCGTCTTCCACGACGAGGACGGCACCGACATCGACCTCCACTCGCTGGAGACCGAGCAGATGCGGCGCTTCCGGTGGGACAAGATCTCGATGGTGTTCCAGGGCGCGATGAACGCGCTCAACCCGGTAGCGACCATCGGCTCGCAGCTGGAGGACGTGTTCGAGGTGCACCGTCCGCAGCTGGGGCGCAGGCAGCGCCGCGCCGCCGTGGCCGAGCTGCTGGAGATCGTGAAGGTGGGCGCGCAGCGCGCGCGCTCGTACCCGCACGAGCTCTCCGGCGGCATGCGGCAGCGCGTCATGATCGCCATGGCGCTGGCCCTGCGCCCTCAGCTGATGGTGATGGACGAGCCCACCACGGCGCTGGACGTGCTGGTGCAGCGCGAGATCCTCAAGCAGATCTCGCAGCTGCGGCACGAGTTCGGGTTCTCGGTGATCTTCATCACCCACGACCTGCCGCTGCTGCTGGAGATCAGCGACCGCATCGCCGTCATGCGCGAGGGCGCGATCGTCGAGCTGGCGGATGCCAGGGAGCTGTGGACGAACCCCCAGCACGAGTACACGAAGAGCCTGCTGCGCTCGTTCCCGCGCCTCACCGGCGAGAGAGGAGTGGTGGTGCGATGACGACCCTCGAGTTCCAGAACGTCACCAAGATCTACAACGTGCGAGGGTCGGGCCAGATGAAGGCCCTCGACGACGTGAGCTTCACCCTGCACTCGCACCAGACCATCGGGCTGGTCGGCCAGTCCGGCAGCGGCAAGTCGACCATCGCGAAGATCCTCACCCAGCTGGAGACCCCCACGCACGGGCGGATCCTGCTGGACGGCTCGCCCATCCCGCGCAGCGGCCGCGGGCTGCGCCGCTACCGCCAGCAGCTGCGCATGGTGTTCCAGGACCCGTTCGCGTCACTGAACCCGTACCACTCCATCCGGCACCACATCGAGCGTCCGCTGAAGCTGGACCGGGTCGTGCCGGCCAAGGAGATCGACGACGAGGTGCGCCGCCTGCTGGAGCGGGTGAAGCTGGATCCGGATGCCGTGCTCGAGCGCCGCCCGCACGAGCTGAGCGGCGGGCAGCGCCAGCGCGTCGCGATCGCCCGCGCCCTGGCATCCCGTCCGGTGATGCTGATCGCCGACGAACCGGTCTCGATGCTGGACGTCTCGCTGCGCCTGGGCGTGCTGAACCTGCTGGCCGACCTGCAGCGCGAGCAGGGCCTGGGTGTGCTGTACATCACGCACGACCTGGCCACCGCGCGGCACTTCAGCGACGAGATCATGGTGCTCAACCAGGGCAGGGTCGTGGAGTACGGCCCCGCCGATGACGTCATCCTGCATCCCGAGGACCCGTACACGCGCGAGCTGCGCGCGGCATCCCCCGACCCGGAGGAGTTCTTCCGGACCCACGCCGCAGGAGGTGCGCGATGAGCGACCCGACGTCCGTCGACCTGACCGCGAGCGCGGCATCCGCCGAGTCCGCGGCGGATCAGGCATCCGCCGCCCCCCTCGACCCGACACTGGTGGGCACCACCGCCACACGCGCGGAGCGCGGCAGCATCCGCGTGCCCTGGCGGTTCATCGGCGGACGGGTGCTGTTCTACCTGTTCACCGCGTGGGCGGCCATCACCATCAACTTCTTCCTGCCGCGGCTCATGAAGGGCGACGCGGTCGACACGTACATGGCACGGAGCCAGGGTCAGCTGCCACCGGAGGCCGAGAAGGCGCTGCGCGCGCTGTTCGGCCTGGACAAGTCGGTGCCGCTGTGGCAACAGTACCTGGACTACTGGGGGAACCTGCTGCACGGCGACCTGGGCCTCTCCATCTCCACGGGCCTGGCGCCGGTGGGGGATGCCATCGCCTCGGCGCTGCCGTGGACGCTCGGTCTGGTCGGCGTCGCCACCGTCATCTCGTTCATCATCGGCACCGTGCTCGGCGCGGTGATCGGCTGGAAGCGCGGCGGCGGCCTGGACTCCCTGGTGCCCATCACCACGTTCCTGGGCACCGTGCCGTACTTCTGGCTCGGCCTGATCTTCATCGCCGTGTTCGCCAGCGTTCTGGGCTGGTTCCCCGCCGGCCACGCCTACGAGGTGGGCGTGGAGCCGGGGTGGAACCCGGACTTCATCTCGCAGGTGGTCTCGCACGCGGCGCTGCCGGTCATCACGATCGTGCTGGTCTCGCTGGGCGGCTGGGTGCTGGGCATGCGCAACATGATGCTCACCGTGCTCGACGAGGACTACGTCACCGTCGCGCAGGCCAAGGGCATGCCCAACCGGCGCGTGCTGTGGCGCTACGCCGCCCGCAACGCCGTGCTGCCGCAGATCCAGAGCTTCGCCCTGGCGCTGGGGTTCATCGTCGGCGGCACCATCGTGATGGAGATGGTGTTCTCCTATCCGGGCATCGGACTGCTGCTGCTGAGCGCCACCAACGCCAAGGACTTCGCCCTCATGCAGGGCATCTTCCTGGTGCTGGTCCTGGCGGTGCTCGTGGCCAACATCCTGGCCGACATCGCCTACGCGATCCTCGATCCCCGCACTCGGCAGTCGGAGGCCTGACATGACCGCTCCCACGCAGAACCTCATCGCGCAGCAGGCCGCCCTGCCCGGCCCGCAGGTGCAGCGCAAGACCTTCTGGGGTCAGCTGAAGGCATCCATGGCGATGTTCAGCAACCCGAAGTCCGCCGCCGGCCTGATCATCCTCGGGATCTTCACGCTGGTCGCGATCCTCGCGCCGTGGATCTCACCCGACGATCCCACCGCGCAGCACCTGGACCAGACGCTGCAGCCTCCGTCCTTCCAGCATCTGCTGGGCACCACGCACATCGGCGAGGACGTGTTCAGCCAGCTGGTCTACGGCACCCGCGGCGTGCTGGTGGTCGGCTTCCTCGCCACCATCATGGCCACGGTCACCGCGGTGCTGGTCGGCGTGACCGCCGGCTACCTGCGCGGCTGGAAGAGCGAGTCGCTGTCGGCGCTGTCGAACGTGTTCCTGGTCATCCCCGGCCTGCCGCTGATGATCATCATCGCCTCGCAGTTCGCCGACCCGCCGCTGTGGATCATCGCCGCCGTGCTGGGCCTGACCGGCTGGGCGTGGGGCGCGCGCGTGCTGCGCGCGCAGACCATGTCGCTGCGCAACCGCGACTTCATCCAGGCCGCCCGCGCCAACGGAGAGCCGCTGCACCGCATCATCCTGGTGGAGATGCTGCCGAACCTGATGGCCATCATCGCCTCCAGCTTCGTCGGCACCATGACCGCCGCGGTGCTCGGCCTGACGACCCTGGCGTTCATCGGCGTCATCCCGGTGTCGAACCTGAACTGGGGCACCATCCTGTTCTGGGCGCAGCAGAACAACGCGTTCCCGGACTACTGGTGGTGGTACGTCCCGGCCGGTCTCTGCATCGCGTTCGTGGGCGTCGCGCTCGCGCTGATCAACTTCGGCATCGACGAGTACGTCAACCCGCGACTGCGCTCGGCCGGCGAGCGGGCCCGGGCCATGAAGAAGAAGGGCCTGGACGTGAACGCGGCCGTCACCGCGGTGCGTCAGGCCCCGGCATCCGATCGCGAGAATCCGGATGCCGCAGACGAGAACCCTCCGAAAGAAGCAGCACGTTGACCTCCCTGCCCTACCAGGACGCCTCTCTCCCCATCCCCGACCGCGTGGCTGACCTGCTCTCGCGCATGAGCGTGGAGGAGAAGGCCGGGCAGATGCTGCAGCTGGATGCCCGTGACGACATCGGCGATCACGTGCTGCGGCGTCACGTGGGGTCGATCCTGCACACCTCGCCGGAGCGCATCGTGCAGGCCAACCGCCTGACCGCGCAGACCCGGCTGCGCATCCCGCTGCTGGTGGGGGAGGACTGCATCCACGGGCACTCGTTCTGGCCCGGCGCCACCATTTATCCCACCCAACTGGGCATGGCGGCGACGTGGGACGCCTCCCTGGTGGAGCAGGTCGCCCGCGCGACCGCCGTGGAGGTCGCGGCCACCGGCATCCACTGGACGTTCTCGCCGGTCCTGTGCATCGCCCGCGACCTGCGCTGGGGCCGCGTGAACGAGACGTTCGGCGAGGATCCGTTCCTCATCGGCGAGCTGGCTTCGGCGATGGTGCGTGGCTACCAGGGCTCCGGGCTGACCGACCCGACCGCGATCCTGGCGACGGCCAAGCACTTCGCCGGGTACTCCGAGACACAGGGCGGGAGGGACGCCAGCGAGGCCGACATCTCGCGCCGCAAGCTGCGTTCGTGGTTCCTGCCGCCCTTCGAGCGCGTGGCCCGCGAGGGATGCCGCACCTTCATGCTGGGCTACCAGACCACCGACGGCGTGCCGATCACCGTGAACGACTGGCTGCTCAGCGACGTGCTGCGCGGCGAGTGGGGGTACACCGGCACGCTCATCACCGACTGGGACAACGTGGGCCGGATGGTGTGGGAGCAGCGCGTGCAGCCCGACTTCGCGCACGCCGCGGCCGCGGCCGTGAAGGCCGGTAACGACATGGTCATGACCACGCCGCAGTTCTTCGAGGGTGCGCTCGAGGCTGTTTCGCTCGGGCTGCTGGACCCATCGGACTTCGACCGCGCGGTCGCCCGCATCCTCACGCTCAAGTTCGAGCTGGGGCTGTTCGAGAATCCGCGCCTGCCCGAGGCGGGACTGGCGGATATCGTGGGGCAGCCCGCGCACGCCGAGCTGAACCTGCAGGTGGCGCGACGCTCGCTGGTGCTGCTGGAGAACGACGGGATGCTGCCCCTCATGCCTGCGTCGGTCGGCCGGATCGCGGTCGTGGGCCCGCTGGCCGATGATGCTCAGGAGCAGCTGGGCGACTGGGCAGGCGGCTCCGGGCAGGCCGGTTGGCTGGACGGCCAGCCGCGCGAGATGATCACCACCGTGCTCGACGGCCTGCGGGACATCGCGCCGTGGGAGGTCGTGCACGCCCGCGGCGCCGACATCCTGAGCCTGGAGCCCGATCCCGCCGGCGCGACGTGGCCCGACGGCCAGCCCCGCCCGCCTGTGGTGCGGCCGATCCCCGCCGACGACGCGCAGATCGCCGAGGCTGTGGCGGCGGCGTCGGCGGCCGACGCGGTGGTCGCGGTCGTCGGCGATGCCCGCGGCCTGTACGGCGAGGGCCGCTCGACGGCCACGCTGGAGCTGATCGGCGGGCAGCGCGAGCTGCTGGATGCCGTGATCGCGACCGGTCAGCCGGTGATCGTGGTGCTGATGGCGTCCAAGCCGCTGGTGCTGCCGGCATCCGTGCGGGATGCGGCGGCCGTGATCTGGGTCGCCAACCCGGGCATGAAGGGCGGGCAGGCCATCGCCGAGCTGATCACGGGCGCCATCGAGCCCGCGGGCCGTCTGCCGATCTCGTTCGCCCGGCACGCCGGTCAGCAGCCGACGTACTACAACCAGGTGCGCGGTCAGCACGGCGACCGCTACGCCGACCTCACGCAGGCGCCGGCGTGGGCCTTCGGGCAGGGGCTGTCGTACACGACGGTGACGTACAGCGATCTCGTGCTGGAGTCGGCGGTCTTGACCGCGGATGCCGTGATCCGGGCATCCGTCACCCTGACCAACACCGGCGAGCGGCCGGCGATCGAGACCGTGCAGGTGTACGTGCGCGACGAGGTGACCTCGGCGAGCTGGGCCGACCGCGAGCTGAAGACGTACCGTCAGGTGCGCGTGGAGCCCGGGGACTCTGTGCGGGTGGCTCTCGAGGTGCCGGTGGCGGACTGCACGATCGTCGATGCCCGTGGCGCGCGCGTCGTGGAGCCCGGAGTGTTCGCGCTGCTTGTCGGTCCGTCCTCGCGCGAGGAGGACCTGCTGTCCGCGGAGTTCACCGTCGCCTGAGGCTCCTTGGCATTGGGCGGGCGGGGAACGCGCTACGCGCGGGCGGTGGTGCCGCGGACGATGAGCTCGAACGGCAGGTGCGCCGGGGTCTCGGCGTCGGCCCGATCCAGCTGAGCCAGCACGGCCTGCGCCGCCCGCTCGCCCTGTGCGAGCGGGAACTGGTCGACGGTGGTGAGCTGGAAGAACTCCCCCAGCTCGTGTCCGTCGATCCCGACGATCGACAGGTCCTGCGGCACGCGGAAGCCCAGGTCGCGGGCGGCGAGGATCGCACCGATGGCCATCTCGTCCGACGCGGCGAAGATCGCCGTCGGGCGCGGGCCCGGCCGCCCCAGCAGCTGCTTGGCGGCGCGGAAGCCGCCGTCGACCGTGAAGTCCGCGGGTTCGAGGAACGCGTGGCTCGGATCGATGTCGGCATCCTGCAGCGCCTGCTCGAAGCCGTGCCGGCGCTGCGTCGGGATGTGGAAGTCCATGTCGAACTCCGGGTTCGCGCCGATGTGCGCGATGTCGCGGTGACCCAGCCCGATGAGGTGCGCGGTGGCGAGCCGAGCCACCGCGGTATTGTCCACCGTGAGCGTTCGCAGCCGCGGGTTCGGCTCGCCGATGGCGATCACCGGCAGGCCGAGATCCAGCAGCTGCTGCGTCTCGGCCTCGTCCAGCTCGATGGACACCGCGATCACGGCATCCACGCGCTGCCGGCGCAGGAACGTCGAGAACACCCGGTGCCGCACATCCGCGTCGGCCGTGATGTTGTACAGCGTGACGTCGTAGCCGGCGCGCATCAGCGCACTGGTCACCCCCGAGAGCACCGTGCTGAAGAACCAGCGATCCAGGTACGGCACGATCACGCCGACGTTGCGCGTGCGACCGGATGCCAGGCTCGACGCCCGTGACGACACGACGTAGCCCAGCTTCTCGGCGGCGCTGTGCACGCGCTCGCGCGACGCGCTCGACACCTGGCCCCGTCCGCTGAGCGCACGCGAGACCGTCGCCGTCGACACGCCCGCGAGCTTCGCCACCTCGTCGATGCTCACCATGAGGATGCTCCGCTCAGGCGCGGGTGAACCAGGCGGCGGTGTTCACCGGGAGTGCGGAGCCGTCGAACGGCTCGGACTGGACGAGGAACGTCACGCCCTCGCCCAGTTCGATGGGCTCGGAGCCGAGATTGGCCACCACGTGCAGTTCGCCGCGACGGAAGGCCACGGCATCCGCTCCGGCATCCTCCCAGACCAGCGAGCCGGTGCCGAGACCGCGGGAGCGGCGCTCGGCGATCAGGTGCTTGTAGAGGTTGAGCGTCGAGCCCGCATCGCCCTCCTCCGCATCCCGTGCGAAGCGTGCCCACTCGTCCGGCTGCGGCAACCAGGACTCGCCCGTCTCGTTGAAGCCGAAGGCCGGACCGTCGGCCGTCCACGGCAGCGGCACGCGGCAGCCGTCACGTCCGTAGCGCTCCCCGCCGGTGCGGAACCACGTCGGGTCCTGGCGGAACTCGTCGGGGATCTCCATGGCCTCGGGCAGGCCCAGCTCCTCGCCCTGGAAGAGGTACGCCGAGCCGGGCAGCGAGAGCATGACCGTGGTGGCCGCGCGAGCACGCGAGAGGCCGATCACGGGGTCGGGCTTGCCCGCCGACTTCGGGCCGATGCCGTCGCCCTGCGGGCTGTCGGCGGTCAGTGCCAGGCGGGACGCGTGCCGGATCACGTCGTGGTTGGACAGCACCCACGTGCTGGGTGCGCCGACCGCGCCGAATGCGCTCAGCGAGTCGCGGATCACGTCACGCAGCGCGGTGGCGTCCCACGGCGTCATCAGGTACGGGAAGTTGAACGTCTGATGCATCTCGTCGGGCCGCACCCACAGCGCGGTGCGCTCCAGCGTCGGCAGCCAGGCCTCGCCGCACAGGGCGCGGTCGCCGTCGTACTCGGCCATGACCCTGTGCCAGTCGCGGTAGATGTCGTGCACGCCGTCCTGGCCCCAGTACGGCACGTTCTCCTCACCGCCGCCCATCGAGTCGGCGTCGGCGGCCGGAAGGTAATCGGGCAGGCCGTCGGCCTTGATCATGCCGTGCGCGACGTCGACGCGGAAGCCGTCCACGCCGCGGTCGAGCCAGAAGCGCAGAATGCTGCGGAACTCCTCGCGGACCTCCTCGTTGGTCCAGTCGAAGTCGGGCTGCGACACGTCGAAGATGTGCAGGTACCACTGGCCGGGCGTGCCGTCGGCCTCGGTGATCCGCTGCCACATGCCACCCCCGAACACGCTCTCCCAGTTGTTCGGGGGCAGCTCGCCGTGCTCGCCTCGTCCGTCGCGGAAGACGTAGCGGGCGCGCTCGCGGCTGCCGGGAGCCGCCTTCAGCGCCTGCTGGAACCAGACGTGCTGGTCGGAGGAGTGGTTGGGCACCAGATCGACGATCACGCGGATGCCGCGGGCGTGAGCCTGTGCGAGCATCTCATCGAAGTCGGCGAGCGTGCCGAACAGCGGGTCGACGTCGCGGTAGTCGGCGACGTCGTAGCCGGCATCCTTCTGCGGGCTGGTCATGAACGGACTCAGCCAGATGGCGTCGATCCCCAGGCTCTTCAGGTCGTCGAGCCGGCTGGTGATGCCGGGCAGATCGCCGATGCCGTCACCGGACGTGTCCGAGAAGGAGCGGGGGTAGATCTGGTAGATGACGGCCGTGCGCCACCATTCGGAGCCGGGGGATGCGATCTGCTCGAGGTCTGCCATGCCACCAGGTTAGTGCAAGCGCTTACAGCGCGGAAGTACGCGGTTCGAATCGGTTCGATCCGCCGGTACCTGTTCCCGCCGCTGAAAAAGCCGCCGAGGATGGGCTCGAGGCGACAGAAAGTTCGACGGGAACCGGAAGGGGTGGGTCAGGATGCCGGGATCACGACGTTCACGGGCGGCTCGCCGGCCAGCATCCGCTCGATCTGGGTGCGCACGAGGCGCGCCATGCGCGGGTTCATCGCGGTGGACGCGCCGCCGCCGTGCGGGGTGATGAGCAGGTTGGGAGCGGTCCAGAGCGGATGCCCGGCGGGCAGCGGTTCGGGCTCGAACACGTCGGATGCCGCGCGGATGCGTCCCTCCTTGAGGGCCGTGAGCAGGGCATCCGAGTCGATGAGCGGACCGCGGCCCACGTTCACCAGCAGCGCGTTCGGTGCCATCCGCGCGATCATCGCGGTGTCGAAGAGGTGGTGGGTCTCGGCGTTGTCGGGCAGGCTCGCCATCACGATCTCCGCGGCGGGCAGCAGGGCCTCGAGCTCGTCGATGCCGTGCACGGCCACCTCTCCCAGCCCCTCGACGTGCTCGGTGCGCGCGCTGCGCGCGAGCGCGGTGAGCTCCACCTCGAACGGCGCCAGTCGGCGCGCGATGGCCTTGCCCACGCCGCCGAAGCCCACCAGCAGCACGCGCCGATCGGCCAGGCTCTCCGCGAACACCGGCGCCCACTCACCGCGCTCCTGCGCGAGCGCGAACCGCGGGAACTGCCGCTGCGCGGCGATCATCAGCCCCACCGCCAGCTCCGCCGTCGAGGTCTCGTGCACACTGGCGGCGTTGGCGTACGGCATCCCCGCCGGCAGCAGGTCGGCCACGCCGTCGTATCCGATCGACTGCCCCTGCACGAGGCCGACACTCAGCCCGTCGAGGGCGTCGAACGACCCGCCCGCCCCCATGTACGGCGGCACGACGATGTCGATGCGCCCGGCGGGAGCGGGAGACTTCATATCCCACACCCGGATCTCCACCCCGTCCGGCGGTGTGCCGATGTTCGCGGCGAGACGGTCGGTGGGGACGGTGACGAGGAGCGGCATGGTTCGAGGGTAGCGCCGGGACCGCTCATCTGACGCGGCGGGGCGGCGCCTTGTGGCAGTCGCGTCAAATGTGTACTGTATGCAATACACACAAAGCGTGCGACCCATGCACGCGAATCCGCGACGAAGCGGCCGGTTCACAGTGAGGTGCCCGCAATGCCCACGACGATCTTCGAGAACGGTGTCGTCCGCCCTCGGCCCTCGGCGCAGGCGGTGCAGGCTCTGGTCGTGCGCGGAGGGCGGGTCGCGTTCGCGGGCACCGTGGCGGAGTGTCGTGACATGGCGGGCGTGTCCGCAAGGCGCATCGACCTGGACGGGCGCACGGTCGTCCCCGGCTTCACCGACAGCCACGTGCACTCTCTGCAGATGGCGACCGGGAGCATGGAGCTTGACCTCGCGGGATGCCGGTCCTATGCGGCGATCCTGGGTGCCGTGCAGCGCGAGCTCAGCCTGCCGGAGCCCAGCGGCATGACCGCCTCGGGCTGGTTCCTCGCCGGGGGATGGGGCGGTTGGGGCGGTACCGGCGACGATGCGTGGGAACCGGGCGAGCCTCGCCTGGCCGACCTCGATCGGGTTTCAGGCGGCGTCCCAGTGGCGCTGCACGCGGCCGACCTGCACACGTACTGGCTCAACACCGCGGCCCTCCGCAGGCTCGGCCTGCTGGAGGACACCTACGGTGCGCGGGCGACCGGGATCATCTCAGAAGCCACAGCCTTCGCCGCGCAGGGCGCTATCGAGGCCGAGACCCGCGACGAGCTCGAGCGGCGGATGGACGGCGTGCTCGAGTCGTTCCTGCGATGCGGGGTCACAGGCATCCATGACATCGACGGCGCGACCGTGCTGACGTACTTCCGTGCTCGTGAGGCCGAGCGGCGCCTGCCGCTGCGCGTGCACAAGATCACGGCCGCTTCGGAGATGGATGCGCTCATCGCCGAGGGGATCCGTTCCGGCGACGGTTCCGAGTGGCTGCGCTACGGCGGCATCAAGGTCTTCTCCGACGGATCGCTCTCCTCGCACACCTGCCTGATGGGCGAGGAATACCCCGACGATCCGGGCAACTTCGGCGTGGCCAGCGCCGGTGCGGCCGAGCTGGAGCGCCTCGTGGCGCGCTGCGAGGACAACGGACTCGCGATCGCGATCCACGCGATCGGCGACCAGGCCGTGCGCAACGCCGTCGAGGCGCTGTCGACAGCGCGCTGGAGCGGTCCGATCCCGCACCGCATCGAGCACTTCCAGCACGCGCGCGCGGCCGACGTCAAGCGCTTCGCGCAGCTGGGCGGCATCGCCTGCATGCAGCCCTCGTCGTGCACGACCGACTTCCCCGTCGTGGACCGGATCCTCGGCGGACGCGACCTCGTCTCATACGGCTGGCGCAGCCTGCTCGACGCCGGCGCCACGGTGGCGTTCAGCTCGGACTCGCCGGTGGAGACCATCAACCCCTTCGCCGGCATCCATGCCGCAATCACGCGCCAGCGCCCGGACGGGACACCGCCCGGAGGCTGGCAGCCGCACGAGCGACTCACCCGTGTCGAGGCGTTCGAGGCCTACACGCTGGCCGCGGCCCGAGCCTCCGGCGAGACCGGCCTGCGCGGAACGCTCGACGTCGGCGCCTTCGCCGACTTCGCGGTGCTCGACCGGGATCCGTTCCTCGTCGACGACACCGCCCTCCTGCAGACCCGGGTGGAGACCACCGTCGTGAACGGTGAGATCGCCTGGACCTCGTCCCCCACCACACCGATCCCGAACTGAGGAAGACACCATGAAGCGCAACAACCGAATGCTCATCGTCGGCGCAGTGGCCGCGAGCATGCTCATGCTCGCCGGCTGCGGAGGCCAGTCCCTGAATGCGTCTCCGAGCGCATCCGGCGAACCCGCGGCATCCGTGGCGAACCCCATCCCGCCCGGCGACCTCGCCGCAGACACGCTGAAGACCCTCAAGGTGGACGACGCGCTGGCGGAGCGCGTGCCTGCCTCGATCAAGGCCGACGGCCTGAAGGTGGCGACCGCAGACGGCTACCCGCCCATGGAGATGTTCGATGCCGACGGCAAGACCATGGTGGGCGTGGACATGTCGCTCGCTCGCGCGATGGCCGACATCTGGGGCGTCAAGGTCGACATCCAGAACTCCGACCAGAACTCGATGATCCCGGGCGTCGCCTCGGGCCGCTACGACGTGGTCATGTCGGGCCTGAACGACACTGCCGTGCGGCGCGAGAAGGTGTCGTTCGTCGACTACGCCAAGTCCTCCGGCGCGCTCGTCGTGCAGGCAGGCAACCCCAAGGGCATCAAGACGCCGGCCGACCTGTGCGGCAAGACGCTCTCGGTGCTCGACAACGGCTACTACATGCAGCTCGGCCAGAAGTTCAGCAAGGAGTGCACCGACGCGGGCAAGCCCGAGATCAAGATCATGGGCTTCGCGAACGACCCAGAGGCGCTGCTGCAGCTGAAGAACGGGCGAGCGGATGCCGGCATGAACGACTTCCCGGTGGCGGCCTTCCGCGCCAAGGAGTCCGGCGGCGCGTACGAGGCCATCGAGATCCCGGGTGACGCCCTGTTCGGCATCGGCATCGCGCCTGACAACAAGGAGCTGATCTCGCTCATCCAGGACACTCTCAGGCAGATGATGGCGGACGGCCAGTACGCCGCCATCTTCAAAGCGTGGGATCTGTCCGGGATGACGATCGACGACGCAACCATCAACCAGGGCAACTGACATGGGGACGAACGCCGCGAGCGGGGCGCTCGGAGCGGATGAGGATCCGCGCAGCGCATCCTGGCCGAATCACGCCAACACGATCTACAACAGGCACCCCGGACGGTTCATCGTCGCCCTCGTGTGCATCGCGGCGCTCGCGGCGTTCGTCTACGCACTGGCGACCAATCCGAACATCTCGTGGAAGGACGTGGCGTTCTACCTGTTCTTCCCCAAGATCCTGCAGGGCGTCCTCGTCACGCTGGAGCTGTCGATCCTGGCCACCGTGATCGGCCTGGCGATCGGCGTGATCCTGGCGATCATGAAGCTCTCGCACAACCCGGTCGCCCGGATGCTGAGCACGCTGTACATCTGGTTCTTCCGCGGCACCCCCGTGCTGGTGCAGCTGATCTTCTGGTTCAACCTGGCCTTTCTGTTCCCCAAGCTCGTCATCGCGATACCGTTCACGAGCATCGGGTACATGTGGGACACGAACACCGTGATGACCGGTTTCAACGCCGCCCTGCTGGGCCTCGCATTGAACCTCGGCGCGTACGCGGCCGAGATCGTGCGAGCCGGCATCCAGGCAGTCAGCACCGGACAGTCCGAGGCGGCCAGTTCGCTGGGCATGACTTCGGCGCAGCGTATGCGGATCGTGGTGCTGCCGCAGGCGGTTCGCATCATCATCCCGCCGTTCGGCAACGAGTTCATCGGGATGCTGAAGACCACGTCCCTCGTGTATGTCGTGGCAGGCAACGATCTGATGACCAACGCGAGCCAGATCTACAAGGAGAACAGCAAGATCATGGAGCTGCTCATTGTGGCGAGCCTCTGGTACATGCTGATCACGGCGGTCGCCACCTATTTCCAGGAAAAGCTCGAGAAGAGGTTCGGCCACGCGCAGGGCGTCTCCTCGGCCAAGCGCACCGCTCGACGAGTCGGCCTCGGCACCGCAGCGGTGCGAGTGATCGAGACGCAGGCGGCCGTGCAGCTCACAAAGGATGGACAATGACCTCGACAGAGAACGAACCCGTCGTCATCGCCGAAGGCGTGCGCAAGAGCTTCGGTGACAGTGAGGTGCTCCGCGGCGTGGACTTCGCCGTCGCGCACGGCGAAGTGGCCTGCATCATCGGACCATCCGGGTCGGGGAAGTCGACCTTCCTGCGATGCCTGAATGCGTTGGAGAGCATCGACGCGGGACGCATCCGCGTCAACGGTGCCGACGTCGGCTACACGCTGCGCGGGGAGATGTTCCGCGAGTGGCGGCTCACCGAGTTCGCGGCCTTCCGTCGCGACATCGGCATGGTCTTCCAGCATTTCAACCTGTTCAACAACATGACCGCGCTGGAGAACGTGGCCTGCGCGCCGATCAAGGTCAAGCGCACCTCCAAGCGCGACGCCCGTGAGCGCGGGCACGCCCTGCTGGAGCGGGTGGGCCTCGGCGCGCATGCGCACAAGTACCCGAGCCAGCTCTCCGGCGGTCAGCAGCAGCGCGTCGCCATCGCTCGCGCGCTGGCGATGGACCCGTCGGTGATGCTGTTCGACGAGCCCACGTCGGGTCTGGACCCCGAGCTGGTGGACGAGGTGCTCGAGGTCATGAAGGGCCTCGCTGTGGGCGGTATGACCATGGTGCTCGTCACGCACGAGATCGGCTTCGCCCGCGAGGTCGCGGACTCGCTCACCTTCGTCGACGGGGGCGTGGTCGTGGAGAGCGGGGCGCCACGCGAAGTGCTCGCAAATCCGAAGCACGAGCGCACCAAGCAGTTCCTGTCGAAGGTGCTGTGATGAGCAGGACGGTCATCATCAGCGGGGCGTCATCGGGCATCGGCGAGGCCACGGCGCGACGATTCGCGGCATCCGGTGCACAGGTCTTCAACCTCGATCTCGCACCCGGCGGGCCGGAGTCCACCTGGCGGGAGTGCGACGTCACCGACGGCGAGGGCCTCGAGCAGGTCGTCGCCGGCATCCAGACGGAGACCGGGCGGATAGACGTGGCCATCGCCAACGCCGGGATCAGCATTCGGCGTCCGTTCCTTCAGATGCGGATGCCGGAGGTGCGGCGCCTGTTCGAGATAAACCTGTTCGGGGTGATCAACCTCTGGCAGGCGGCGGGCCGGCGGATGTTCGATGCGGGTTCCGGCGTGCTGCTCGCGACGGCGTCGACGAACGGCTCGGCGGGCTACCCGTACTACGCCGACTACAACGCCTCCAAGGCCGGCGTGCTGGCGCTGAGCCGGTCTGTGGCGCTGGAGCTCGCCCCTCGCGTGCGCACAGCCTGCGTGAGCCCGGGCTACGTGCTCACGCCCATGCAGCGCTCGGAGTACACCGACGAGATGCTCGCCGAGGTCAACCAGCGCATCCCCGCGCAGCGACATGCGGCTCCCGAGGAGATCGCGAACGTGTTCCACTTCCTCGCCTCGGACGAGGCCGCCTTCATCACCGGCCAGCAGCTCGTCGTCGACGGCGGCGAGCTGGCCGGCGGCACCTGCTCCGCATACCGCACGTGGGGCGGCGACTGTCCGGCATCCGCGTGACACTTCGGGGGCCGACACGCCAGATCACGGACGTTTCCCGCGAATCCGTCCGACATCTGGCGTGTCGGCCCCCGTTCTGTAACGGCGAGGGCGGGTGCGTCGTCGGCAAGAAGTGGTGGTGTTATCGTCACCATCCGTGTACTGTATGCAATATCCAATTTCTCGGACATGGAGGTCATGATGAAACGACGCGGGATGTGGGCCGCCGCGATCATGGCGACGGCGGCGATCGCGCTGTCGGGATGCGCATTCGGGGGCGGCGCACCGGCCGGCGGCAACGACGGCACGGCATTGAAGAAGGATGCCGGCGCCACCGGCGAGATCACCGTCTGGTCGTGGGATGTCGCGGCCACGGCGCTCAAGCGCCTGGGCGCGGAGTACGAGAAGGACCACAAGGGCGTCACCATCAAGGTCGTCGACATCGGCTACGACAACGCCTACGACAAGATCTCCGTCGGCCTGCAAGCGGGCACCGGCCTGCCCGACCTGATCACACTGGAGACCGATCACAACCAGAGCTACATCACGCAGTTCCCCAAGGGCTTCACGGACCTCTCGCCGGTCTTCGGCGATCAGAAGGCCGACTTCGACCCCTTCAAGTGGGACACCGGCACCGACAAGGACGGCAAGCTGCGCATGGCGCCGTGGGACTCCGGCACCGTCGGCCTGTTCTACCGCACCGACTACTTCCAGGCCGCCGGCATCGATCCCGCCTCGGTCAAGACGTGGGACGACCTGGTCGTCGCCGGCGAGCCCATCAAGGCGAAGACCGGTCACGCGCTGCTGACCGCCGACCTGTCCACGGGCGGGCCGTTCTCGATGATGCTGCAGCAGCAGGGTCAGGGTCTGTTCAACGCGAAGGGTGAGATCACCGTCAACACGCCCGAGGCCGTCAAGACCCTCACGCTGCTGCAGACCATGCAGCAGAAGGGCCTGATCAAGAACGCCAAGGGCTGGGATGCCAGTGTCACCAGCGCCAAGGACGGCGATTCCGCCGTGACGCCCGAGGCCGTCTGGTGGATCGGCACCCTCGAGGGCGAGGCCCCCGAGCTCTCCGGCAAGTACGCAGTGCGCGACCTGCCGGTGTTCTCCGACGGCGGCGCCGACACCTCGAACAACGGCGGCTCGGGCCTGGCCATCCCCACCCAGGCGAAGAACCCGCAGCTGGCTGCCGACTTCATGGACTTCGTGCTGGCGAACGACGCCAACCAGGCCAGCATGATGAAGGACGAGGGCCTGTTCCCTGCGTACCTGCCGGCGCTGAAGTCCGACTACTTCCAGCAGCCCAGCGAGTACTTCAGCGGTCAGAAGGTCTACCAGACCTTCGCCGAGCTGACACCGAAGATCCCGTCGATCACGTTCACCTCCGATCAGTCGGTGGCGGGCGATGCCGTGTCCAACGCGGTCGCCGCGGCCGTGCTCAACGGCGAGGACCCGAAGAAGGCGCTCGACGACGCCGCGAAGCAGATCGCCAACTCCACCAGCCGGAAGATCGCCGGCTGACATGTCCGCAAGCAGCACCACCCGGGGTCGCGACACGCGTCGCGGCCCCGGCGGCGGGCCGGGTCGCCGTCGCAGAGCGGATGCCGGTGGCGCCGGCTCCCCGGCGTCCGCTCCTTCCCGGAAGACCGGCCGCTTCGCCGGCCGCATGCAGCGACCCGGCATGTGGTTCGCGCTGCCGGCGGCGGCGCTGCTGGTGATCTTCTTCGCATACCCGCTGGCGGTCTCGCTGCTGCAGAGCTTCTTCAGCACCAGGGGCGGGGTGTCGACCTTCGTCGGCCTGGACCAGTACACGCGCATGTTCCGCGACCCGCTGGTGCTGGAGAGCCTGGGCAACGCGCTGCTGATCCTGGTGGTGCAGGTGCCGATCATGATCGCGCTCGCCGTGGGGCTCGCGTACCTGCTGAACCAGGCGTGGCTGCGGTTCCGCAGCGGGTTCCGGCTGATCACGTTCCTGCCGGCCATCACCACGCTCGTGGCGTACTCCGTGGTGTTCCGTGTGATGATGACCACCGACGGCGGGCTGCTCAACCAGGCGCTGGCGCTGTTCGGCGCCGCGCCCATCGACTGGCTCAACAACGAGTGGTGGGCTCGAGTGGCGGTCATCGCCTCGATCACCTGGCGCTGGACCGGCTACAACATGGTCATCATCCTGGCCGGTCTCCAGGCCATCCCGCCCGAGCTGTACGAGGCCGCGCGCATCGACGGCGCGGGCCGCTGGCAGACATTCTGGCACGTCGTCGTGCCGCAGCTGCGGCCGGTGCTGATCTTCACCAGCGTCACCAGCACCATCGGGGCGCTGCAGCTGTTCGACGAGAACTTCATCCTCACCGGCGGCGGCCCCAACAACGCCACGCTCACGCCCGTGCTGTATCTGTACAAGATCGGGTTCCAGCAGTTCGACTTCGGCTACGCCAACGCCATCGCCTGGATGCTGGTGGTCCTCACCGCGATCATCGCCGTCATCCAGTTCCGCATCATGAGGGAGAAGCCGTGAGCACGCAGCTGATCACCACCGGGCGGCCCCGCCGCACCGGCGTTCCGGCCCGCAGCCGCGAGCCGCTGCTGCGCAGGCTCGTGCTGCGCGGCCCGGTCTACCTGCTGATGGTGGGTGCGAGCATCCTGGCCCTGGTGCCGTTCCTGTGGATGGTCATCGCCTCCACGCACAAGACCAGCGACCTGTTCGTCACGCCGCTGCCGCTGCTGCCCGGCGGGGAGTTCTGGCAGAATCTCGGCCGGCTGCAGGAGACCATCGGGTTCGGCCAGGTGATGCTCAACAGCGTGCTGGTGGCCGTGCTCTACACGATCTTCAGCAGCATCGTCAGCGTGATGTGCGGCTACGGACTGGCCACCTACCGGTTCCGCGGCCGCGGTGTGCTGCTGGGCGCGATCCTCGTCACGATGATGATCCCCATGCAGGTGCTGCTGGTGCCGCTGTTCCAGATGATGGCCAGCGTGGGCTGGATCGACTCGTACCAGGCGCTGATCGTGCCGTTCCTGGCCAATGCCTTCGGCATCTTCCTGATGCGGCAGGGGTTCCTGGACTTCCCGACCACGCTCATCGAGGCGGCCCGCATCGACGGCGCATCCGAGCTCCGCACGTTCTACCGCATCGTGCTGCCGGTGGCTCGCCCGCAGATCGCGGCGCTGATCATCTACACGTTCATCAGCCAATGGAACTCGTTCATCTGGCCGCTGCTCATGCTGAACACCGAGGACAAGTACACGATCCCAGTCGCGCTGAACACCATGATCGGCCTGAGCCGCGTGGACTATTCCGGCCTGATGCTCGGCTCGCTGCTGGCCACGCTGCCGCTGTTCATCCTGTTCCTGGTCTTCCAGAAGCAGTTCGTGGCGGGGCTGCTCGGCGGAGCCGTGAAGGGGTAGGGGCCGGCATCCGTGCGGTTCGGATGCCGGCAGGCGGCGCGCTCGCGTCAGGCCGTGAGATACGCCGTCGAGGAGTTGTCGAGGATGCGGCGCATGCCGTGCATCCAGTTGTCCTTCAGCGCCTCGACGGCGGCGGGCACGTCGCCCGCGACCAGGGCGTGCGCGATGGCGGCGTGCTCGGCGGCCACGCGGTCCACCTTCACGTCGTCGGCGACCAGCAGGGCCTCGTAGCGGTGGAACGAGCCCCGCACGCTCTCGATCACGTCCAGCAGCCGCTTGTTGGGGCAGACCGACAGCATCACGGCGTGCCACTCGTCGTCCTTTGTCATCACCAGGCCGTGCTCGACGTGCTCGTCGGTGAAGGCCTCGGCCAGCTCGACCAGTCGCGCACCGACCTGCTTCAGGTCGTCGATGGGGGACAGCTCCAGCGCCAGGCTCTCCAGCGTCCCCATCACGGGCGCGAGATCCTCGAACTCGCCGGCGCTCAGCGGCACGAAGCGGAAGCCCTTGCCGTTCTCGCTGGTGATCTGGCCCTCGGACTCCAGCGCGATCAGCGCTTCGCGCAGTGGCGTGCGGCTGACCCCGAGCTCCCCCGCCAACTGCACCTCGTTGATGCTGGCGCCGGGCTGGGCGAGTCCGGTGCGCATGCGCGTGAGCAGCTCGTCGCGTACCTGCGATCGCAGATTCCTTCGCTCGATGGTCATTCTCCGCACCTTCCCCTGCGTCAGCTTAGGGCTTGACCGGATCGGATGCCCGGCATAAGCTCACTGTATACAGAATACATTGAACGGATGATCTGCACAGGAAAGACCGGGAAGGAATCCTTCGTGACCCAGCACCACGACGACGAGCGCATCCGCGACGTGCGGATCGACGCCCTCGCCTTCGGCGGCGACTACAACCCCGATCAGTGGTCGGAGGAGACCTGGCTCGAGGACATCCGCCTCATGAAGGAGGCCGGGGTCACCATGGTGAGCCTGCCGGTCTTCAGCTGGCCCCAGCTGGAGCCCGAGCCCGGCGTCTACGAGTGGGGCTGGCTGGACCGCATCCTCGACCTGCTGCACGAGGCCGGCATCCGCATCGACCTGGCCACCGCCACCGCCACCCCGCCGTCGTGGCTGCTGCGCGCGCACCCCGAGATGGGGCCGTCGGATGCCGAGGGGCACCGCCTCGAGTTCGGATCCCGGCAGACGTACTGCCCGTCCTCGCCGGTCTGGCGCGAGAACGTCGCCCGCATGACCCGCGCGATGGCCGAGCGCTACGGGCAGCACCCCGGCCTCGCCATGTGGCACATCTCCAACGAGTACGGCGACCACGTCTCGCGCTGCTGGTGCGACGAGTCGGACCGGCACTTCCGCCGTTGGCTGCAGAACCGGTACGGCGACCTGGAGGGCCTCAACGAGGCGTGGGGCGTGAACGTGTGGGGCCAGCGGTACACGGCGTGGGACCACATCTCCACCCCGAAGAAGGCGCCGGGGCCCATCAACCCCACCCAGCTGCTGGACTTCGAGCGGTTCTCCTCCGACGCCCTGCTCGAGCTCTTCCAGCTCGAGATCGACGTGCTGCGCGAGGTGACCCCCGACATCGCCGTCACCACGAACTTCATGAGCATGTTCCACGACCTGGACTACTGGCGCTTCGCCGAGGCCGAGGACATCGTCACCGACGACGCCTACCCCGAGCCCGCCGACCCGACCTCGCACGTCGGCGCCGCGCTGAACTTCGGTCTGATGCGCTCGCTGAAGGGCGGCCGTCCGTGGCTGCTGCTGGAGTCCTCGGCCAGCGCCACCAGCTGGCGCGACGTCAACGTGCCCAAGGCCCCCGGGAAGATCCGCGCCGAGAGCATGCAGGCCCTCGCGCACGGGTCGGATGCCGTGATGTTCTTCCAGTGGCGACAGGCCCGCTACGGCCAGGAGAAGTTCCACTCCTCGATGCTCGGCCATCGGGGCGAGCGCTCGCGCAGCTTCCAGGAGACCAAGGCCCTCGGCAACGAGCTGAAGCGCCTGCAGGCGATCCGCGGCACGCGGGTGCGCTCGCGCGTGGCGATGGTGTTCGACTGGGACTCCCGCTGGGGCTCCGCCGCGGCCGAGTCGCTGCCCTCGCAGCGCCTGCAGTGGGCGCAGCAGGCCCGCTCCTGGCACCGTGCGCTGCACGCGCTCGGTCACCCCGTCGACGCCGTGCGCGCCACCGGACCCTTCGACGCCTATGACGTGGTCGTCGTCCCCGGCCTGTACATCGTCGAGCAGCCGCAGGCCGACGCGCTGCGCGTGTTCGTCGAGCGCGGCGGCCACCTCGTGGTCGGCCCGTTCTCGGGCGTGGTCGACGCCACCGAGAAGGTGCACCCTGGCGGCGCCCCCGGTCCGCTGCGCGACCTGCTCGGCATCGAGGTCGACGAGCAGTGGCCCCTGGCCGACGGCATCCTGGAGCGGATCTCGTACGGCGCGGACGTCGTCGAGGTGCCCAGCTGGGCGGAGTGGATCGACGCGGATGCCGACGTCGAGGTGCGAGGGCGCTACGCGTCCGGGGTGCTCGACGGCCGCGCCGCCATCACCCGCCGCACGCTCGGGCAGGGCTCGGCCTGGTACGTCAGCGCCATGCTGGCGGATGCCGGGATGCTGACGGTCTTCCGCGACATCCTCAGCGCCTCCGGGCTCCCGGCCCGCGAGCGCGTGGACCTCGACGCCGAGGCCGTCACCCGCACCGACGGCCGCATCGACTACACGTTCCTCATCAACCACGGCACGTCCCCCGTGGCGTTCGCGCTGCCGGCATCCGGCACCGATCTGCTGACCGGATCGGATGCCGCGGACGCGATCCAGCTCGGCGCCTACGGCGTCGCCGTGATCGCCTCGTCGCACGCCGACGAGATCCCGTTCATCTCCCTGACCGCACCGATCGAATGAAGGATGCCGTGACTGAAGCATTCGTCCACCCGTACATCCCCAACACGGCGCCGGCCGTCAAGCAGGCGATGCTCGACGCCGTGGGCGCCGAGTCCGTCGAGGACTTCTACGCCGACGTCCCCGAGGACCTGCGCCTGCGCAGGCCGCTGAACGTGCCTGCCCCGCTGCCGGCCGAGCAGGACCTCGCGCGCCATGTGAAGGGCATCCTCGCCGCCAACCGCAGCACCGAGGAGCGGCTCAGCTTCCTCGGCGCGGGCACGTACAACCACTACGTCCCCGCTGTCGTCGACGAGGTGATCCGCCGCAGCGAGTTCCTCACCGCCTACGCCGGCGAGCCCTACGAGGACCACGGTCGCTTCCAGGCGCTGTTCGAGTACCAGTCGCTCATGGCCGAACTGCTGGCGATGGATGTCGTGAACGTCCCCACCTACGACGGCTACCAGGCCGCGGCGACGGGCCTGGCCATGGCCGGACGCCTCACCGGCAGGCGCCGGGTGCTCGCCCTCAGCGACGTGCTGCCGGAGAAGCTGTCGAAGGTGATCGACTACGTCCGGGCCAACCTCGACATCGAGCACATCGCCACGACCGGCGGCGTGGCCGACGTCGATGCGCTCGCCGCCGCGCTGGACGACGGCGTCGCAGCAGTGTGGGTCGAGACTCCGAGCTTCACCGGCGCCGTCGAGACGCAGCTGTCCGAGATCGCGGATGCCGCGCACGCCGCCGGCGCCGTGGTCGTGGTCGGCACCGACCCGGTCGGCTACGGCGTGCTGACGCCGCCCGCACTGCAGGGCGCCGACATCGTCACCGGCGATATCCAGTCCCTGGGCCTGCACCAGTGGTTCGGCGGCGCGCACGCCGGATTCATCGCCGTGCACGACGACCCGCGCTTCGTGATGGAGCTGCCCTCGCGCCTGTTCGGTCTGGAGTCCACCACGGTCCCCGGCGAGTACGGCTTCGGCGACGTGGCTTACGAGCGCACCTCATTCGCTCAGCGCGAGGAGGGCAAGGAGTGGGTCGGCACCGCAGCCGCGCTCTGGGGCATCGCCGCCGGCGTCTACCTGTCCCTGATGGGACCAGAGGGCATGCGCGAGCACGGCGAGTTGCTGCTGGCCCGCACCCGGTACGCCCAGCATCGACTGGCGTCGATCCCCGGCATCCGACTGGGCGATGACGCGCTGCACCTGCGCGAGTTCACCATCTGCCTCGACGGCATCTCGGCGGGCGACGCTGTCAGCGCGCTGCGCCGCGAGGGCATCGAGCCCGGTGTCGTCGTGGACGAGAGCACCCTGCTCGTCTGCGTCACCGACACCACCTCTGCAACCGATATCGACCGACTCGCCGACGCGCTCGCCGCAGTCGCCACCAGCAAGGAGGAGTCCAAGTGAGCCTTCCCATCGCACCCAAGACCAGCCCGCGCCGCTTCCACCAGGCCAGCTGGGACGAGCCGATCGTGTTCGAGCTGTCCACCCCCGGCGAGCGCGGCATCGCGATCACCCCCGTGGAGCCCGCCGTGCGCGACGCCGTCGGTGACATCGTGGCCGACCTTCCCAAGCACATGCGCCGTCCCGAGCCGCCGGCACTGCCCGAGATCGCCCAGATGCGCGTGCTCAAGCACTACCTGCGTCTGTCGCAGGAGAACCTGGGCTCCGACCTCAACGTGGACATCGGCCAGGGCACCTGCACCATCAAGTACTCGCCGAAGATCAACGACCAGCTCATCGAGGTGCCGCAGCTGAGGTCGATCCACCCCGCGCAGGACCCCGCCGACACGCAGGGCGCCCTGGAGATGATCTGGCGGCTGGAGCGGCTGATGGCCGAGATCTCCGGCATGGATGCCGTGTCGTTGGCCTCGCCGGGCGGCTCGGCCGGCATCTGGACCAACATCGCCATGATCCGCGCGTACCACGAGTCCCGCGGCGAGGGCGAGCAGCGCGACGAGGTCATCACCACGATCTTCAGCCACCCCTCCAACGCCGCCGCGGCCAAGGTCGCCGGGTACAAGATCGTCACCGTCTACCCCGACGCCGACGGGTACCCGGATCTCGGTGCGCTGAAGGCCGCGCTGTCCGAGCGCACCGCGGCCATCATGGTCACCAACCCCGAGGACACCGGCATCTACAACCCGGCCATCAAGGAGTGGGTGGACGCCGCGCACGAGGTCGGGGCACTGGCCTCCTACGATCAGGCCAACGCCGCCGGCATCCTGGGCATCACCCGCGCCCGCGACGCCGGGTTCGACGTGTGCCAGTTCAACCTGCACAAGACCTTCGCCGCGCCGCACGGATCGGGCGGGCCCGGCGCCGCGGCCAACGCGGTCAGCGCGGCGCTGGAGCCGTTCCTGCCCGGCCCCCGGGTGCAGCAGGTCGACGGCCGGTTCGTCGTGCGCGAGCCCGGCGAACTGTCGATCGGACATGTCGCCCCGGCGCACGGCGTGATCCTGCACGTGGTGCGGGCGTACGCGTGGATCATGTCGCTGGGTGCTGAGGGCATGCTGACCGCCTCGCAGATCGCCGTGCTCAACAACAACTACCTGCTGAAGAGGGTGCTGGAGATCCCGGGCGCATCCGCGCCATACGCCACCGGCCGCCGTCGCATCGAGCAGGTGCGGTACTCGTGGCAGGAGCTGTTCGAGGAGACCGGCATCAGCTCGGAGGAGATCGGCATCCGCATGGCCGACTACGGCTTCCACTATTGGACCAGCCACCACCCGTACATCGTGCCGCAGCCGTTCACGCTGGAGCCCACGGAGTGCTACTCCAAGGCCGAGCTCGACGAGTACGTCGCGGCGCTGGCGCAGGTCGCCCGCGAGGCGCGGGAGGACCCGGAGTTGGTGCGCACCGCGCCGCACAACCAGACCGTGCACCACACCCACCATGACGACCTCGACGACCCCGAGCGCTGGGCCATCACCTGGCGCGCGTACCAGCGGAAGCACTTCGGCGTGGTGCGGGCGGATGCTGTCGACGCTCTCGCGGGGGCCGCTGCGTCGTGATCGGACTGGTCGTCAACCCTGTCGCCGGAGTCGGCGGGCCTGCGGGCCTGGCCGGCTCCGACGGCGCGGACGTGCAGCGCCTCGCCCTCGCGCGCGGCGCGCACTTCCGCGCGCAGGAGCGGGCGACCATCGCGCTGCGGGTGCTGGCGTCACGGCATCCGTCTCTGGAGATCGCGACGGCGGCCGGAGCCATGGGCGAGGACGCCGTTCGCGCTGCCGGGCTTCAGGCCCGGGTCGTGTACGCGTCTGGCGCACGTGCCGTCGCGCCGAGAACCGGAGGACGGCCGAGAACCGGAGAAGATCCCGCGGATGCTCCGGTTCTGGGCGATCCTCCGGTTCTCGGACGAGCGGACGCTTCGGAGCCGGGCACCTCGGCATCCGACACCTCGGCCGCCGTCGCCGCGCTCGCCGCGGCGGGCGCGAGCCTGATCCTGGTGGCCGGCGGTGACGGCACGCTGCGGGATGCGGCGGCGGGGCTCGCCGACGCGGCTGCCACAACTCCGGAGAACCTTCCGGATTCCAGCCCTCCGAGGCACTCGGACGCCGATTCCGGCGAGGATCTCCGGAGTTCTGGCCAGCAGCCCGCGGTGCTCGGCATCCCGTCGGGCGTGAAGATGTACTCCCCGGTGTTCGCGGTCAGTCCGCGGGTCGCGGGAGCCCTCGCCGCCGAGTGGATCGACGGCACCCTCCCCACAGCCGAGCGCGAGGTGCTGGACGTCGACGAGGAGGGCATGCGGCACGCCCGCGTGCACCCCGTGCTGTACGGCATGCTGCGGGTGCCGTTCCGCGTGGGCCGCACCCAGTCGCGCAAGGCTGCGACGCCGGTATCCGAGGCCGCCGCCGTCGCCGCCGCCGCACGCGGCGTGGTGAAGCGGATGCTGCCCGGCATCCGCTACCTCCTGGGCCCGGGCAGCACGACCGCCGAGGTCGCCCGGCAGCTCGGCATCCGAAAGTCACCTCTGGGCGTGGACGTGATCCTCGACGGGCGGCAACTGCTCGCCGCAGCCAGCGAGGAGCAGCTGCTGGCCGAAGTCGCCCAGGGGCCTGCGCAGGCCGTGGTCACCGTGATCGGCGGGCAGGGCTTCTTGCTCGGGCGCGGGAACCAGCAGCTGTCGGCATCCGTCATCCGCGTCCTCGGCGACGACCCGCTCATGGTCGTCGCCCCCGAGCAGAAGCTCATCGACCTGCACGGCCGGCCGCTGATCGTCGAGACCGGTGATGCCGACCTCGACGCGCGCCTGGCCGGGCACATCCGTATCGTCACCGGGGTCGGCACGGCCAGCCTGTACGCTGTCGCCGCGCCCGATCTCGCCCCCTGAACCCCTACCCGACTTCTGGAAGGAACTGAAATGCGTCTCGAGAACAAGAAGGCCATCGTCACCGGCGGCGCCGGCGGCATCGGTCGCGCCACCAGCCTCGCCTTCGCCGCCGAGGGTGCCAAGGTCGCCGTCGTCGACCTGAACGCCGAGGCTGCCGAGGCCGTCGCCGCCGAGATCCGCGCGGCCGGCGGCGAGGCCATCTCCATCGCCGCCGACGTCTCCAGCGAGGACGACATCATCCGCGTCGTCGACACCGCGAACCAGGCGTTCGACGGCATCGACGTGGTGTTCAACAACGCCGGCATCATCCGCCGTACCACGGCCGTGGAGACCACGGTGGAGGAGTGGGACCGCGTGTTCGGGGTGAACGTGCGCGCGATCTTCCTGATGTGCAAGCACGTCGTCCCGGTGATGAAGGCGGCGGGCGGTGGCTCGATCGTGAACACCGGATCCGGTTGGGGGCTGAAGGGCGGCGGCCAGGCGATCTCTTACTGCGCCTCGAAGGGCGCGGTTGTCAACATGACCCGGGCACTGGCCATCGACCACGGCCCCGACGGCATCCGCGTCAATTCGGTCAACCCGGGTGACGTCGACACCGGCATGCTGCGCGACGAGGCCCGCCAGCTGGGCCAGGACCAGAAGGGCTTCCTCGCCGAGGCCGCGGAGCGCCCGCTGAACCGCATGGGCCAGCCCGGCGAGATCGCCGCGGCCGTCGTGTGGCTGGCCAGCGACGACGCCTCGTACGTCACCGGCGCCGCCCTGGTCGTGGACGGCGGCGGCATCGCCTGACCGTCTCCGGCCCGTTGCACTTCGTAACGTCGCGAGGGCTGGCCCGCACCCCGACGGGCCGCTAGCCTGAGCGCAGGGCAAGGAGGCTGCCATGACGGTTCCCGAGATCAACTACTGGGCTGTGCTGCTGGCGACGCTCTCGAGCATGATCGTGGGGGCGGTCTGGTACGCGCGCGGCGTGATGGGCACCCGGTGGGCGCGGCTCGCGGGCGTGGATCTCGACAAGCCCGAACGAGGTCCGCTGTGGCCGATGATCACCACGGTGATCGTCAGCTTCATCACTGCCTGGGTGCTGGCGGGCGCCGCGACCATCGCGCAGAACTTCTACACCGGCTCGTACTTCTGGGCATCGCTGGTCACGGCCGTCACGCTGTGGGCGGGCTTCACGGCAGCGCGGTTCATCACGCATGACGCGTTCGAGGGCCGCTCCACGCAGCTGACCACGCTGAATATCGCGCACGAGCTCGTGACGATCATCGTGATGGCCGTCATCATCGGCGTCTGGCCGCCCGCCGGCATCTGAGGCTCGGCGGAGCATCCCCCTGCCCTCCGTCGAGAGCACGGGACCTCGCCGAGTGCACGGCTTGTTCACGCGAAGGAGCCGTGCCGTCGCCGAGATGTCGTGCTCTCGACGCCAAGGGAGCGCGGAGGCGGGGAGGGGGAGAGCGGATGCCGGTGAAGCGCGCTTACGCGGCGACGGCCGCGACGGCGGCGATGGCGCTGTGGAAGAAGCCCAGTCCGTCGACGCCGGAGCGCATGGCGGCGGCGGTGTCGGGGCCGAAGCCCGGCTCCGTGGCGTGCTCGGGGTGCGGCATCAGGCCGACCACGTTGCCGCGCTCGTTGGTGAGCCCGGCGATGTCGCGCAGCGACCCGTTCGGGTTCACGCCGGCGTAGCGGAAGGCCACCAGGCCCTCGCCCTCCAGACGGTCCAGCGTCTCGTCGCCCGCGATGTAGCCGCCCTCGCCGTTCTTCAGCGGGATGACGATCTCCTGGCCCTGCGTGAACGCGCTGGTCCACGCCGTGGAGGCGTTCTCGACCGTGAGCCGCTGGTCACGGCGCACGAAGTGCCGGTGATCGTTGCGGATCAGCCCGCCGGGCAGCAGGTGCGCCTCGACGAGCATCTGGAAACCGTTGCAGATGCCGAGGATCGGCATGCCGTGCGCGGCGGCATCCTTCACATCCGACATGATCGGCGAGAGCGCGGCGATGGCGCCGGAGCGCAGGTAGTCGCCATAGCTGAAGCCGCCGGGCAGCACGAGGGCGTCGACGTCCTCGAGGTCGTGCGAACCGTGCCACAGGGCCACGGGCTCGGCGCCGGCGTGGCGGATGGCGCGCTGCGCGTCGCGGTCGTCCAGCGAGCCGGGGAAGGTGATGACCCCGATGCGGACGGTCATTCCGCGACCTCGACGCCCACGACGTCCTCGATCACGGAGTTGGACAGCACGTCCTCGGCCACGCGGCGCGCCTCGGCGAGCAGTTCGTCGGTGACCTCTCCGTCGACGGTGAGCTCGAAGCGCTTGCCGATGCGCACCTGGCTGAAGCCGGCGACGCCGAGGCGGGCGAAGGCGCCGGACACGGCCTTCCCCTGGGGGTCGAGCAGTTCGGCCTTGGGCATGACGTCGACGACGATGGTGGGCACAGCTGCCTCCAGAAACGCGCGGGCGGGGACAAGGAGAGTCTACCGCCCGGCTGCGGCCGTCCCGGCCCGGGAGACGGGGCGGATGCCGGTCGGCCCGGGCGGACGCGCACCCCTCGTTGTCCCGCCCGGGCACCGGCGAGGCGTCCCCACACCTCGACAGCCCGCGGATACCCCCGTTCCGAGAGCTCTTCCTGCACGTGAGAGGTTAGAGTCTTCGCACGGAATGCGCACCGTGGAGAGTTCGATCAGGGTCTGCTCTCCAACCCGCGCCGCACGGGGAGGAAGAAGATGAAGCTGAGCAGGCTCGCGGAGCTCAGCGGTGTCAGCACCACGACGATCAAGCACTGGATCCGGGTGGGGATCATGCCGGCCGGCCGTCTGCGCAACGTCACGACCGCCGTCTACGAGCAGCGGCACGTGGACCGCGCCCGGCTGATCGTCGTGCTGCGCGACGTGTACGGGGCATCCACCGCATCCATCCGCACGCTGACCGACCTCATCGACACCCCTGGTGTGCTGACCCTGGACGTCATGAACGCCTGTCAGTCCTTCGCGCTCGGGGTGCCGGAGGACATCGCATCCGATCCGGCGTACGCCGAGTTCCGCGAACGCACCTACGAGCTCATGCGGCGCCGCGACTGGCGCGGATACCCGGGTGCGGCCGAGCGGGGGCTCGCCTTTGCGCTCGCGCAGGCCGCAGAGGTGGGGCTGGACTACGACGTGGACGAGCTGATGGAGTACGCCGACGCCCTGGAGCCGCTGACCAGCCGCAACGTCGAGGCACTGGGACTGGAGGGCTCGGCGGACGAGGTCGCACGGCGGATGCTGCTGGCCGTGAACGCCCGCGCGCGGCAGCTGGTGGCCGTCAGCAGCCTCGCGCACGCCGCAGCGGCCGTCCGCTCCGCGATCGACGCGGGCCGCGCGCCGGCCGATCTCGCCAAGCCCCCCGCGCGCTGACCGACCCCATCTGAGTCGAGAGCACGGGACCTCGCCGAGCGCACGGATTCTTCGCGCGGACAAGCCGTGCGTTCGCCGAGATGTCGTGCTCTCGACGAGGAAAGAGGAAAAGGGGGGAGGGAGGGGCGAGGAGAAGAAGGGGGGGGGAGTGCGGGGTCAGGCGGAGCGGAAGACGGTGTGCAGGTCGCCGATCACGTCGCGGCCTCCGAGGCCGTCGATCTCGAACAGCACGCTGATGCCGGCGACCGTGCAGCCCACCCTCTCGACGATCTTGCGTCCGGCGTCCAGCGTGCCGCCGGTGGCCAGCACATCGTCGATCAGCAGGACGCGGGTTCCGGCGGGCAGGTCGTCGTGCATCTCGACCGTGGCGGTGCCGTACTCGAGGGCGTAGTCGACGGATGCCGCAGGGCGGGGGAGCTTGCCGGCCTTGCGGATGGGCACGAAGCCGACACCGGCCGTGATCGCGGCTGCTCCTGCCAGGATGAAGCCGCGAGCCTCGACGCCCGCGACCACGTCGAAGGAGCCGGCGAACGGCTCGACGAGCGCCTCCGTGGTGGTGCGAAGCGCCTCGGCATCCGCCAGCAGCGGGGTGATGTCCCGGAACAGGATCCCGGGATGCGGGTAGTCGGGGATCGATCGGATCAATGACTCGGCACGTGCCAGTTCGGGACTCACCAGCCAAGGTTACCGGACATGCTCGCCTGCGACCGGGCGTGGGAGCGCTCCCAGGTGGGCATGGCATGATTGTCGGCATGACCCGCTCCTTCCCCGACGGCTTCCTGTTCGGAACCGCCACGGCCGCCTATCAGATCGAGGGCGCCGCCTTCGAGGACGGCCGCACGGCCTCGATCTGGGACGCGTTCTCGCGCGTGCCCGGCGCTGTGGTGAACGGCGACAACGGCGATGTGGCCTGCGACCACTACCACCGCTACCGCGATGACGTGGCGCTCATGAAGCAGCTCGGCCTGCAGACGTACCGCTTCTCCACCTCGTGGTCCCGCGTGCGCCCCGACGGCGGCCCGGTGAACGCCCAGGGCATCGACTTCTACAGCCGGCTCGTCGACGAGCTGCTGGCCGCGGACATCGTGCCGTGGCTGACCCTGCACCACTGGGACATGCCGCAGGCCCTCGAGGAGCAGGGCGGGTGGACCAGCCGCGACACCGCGCAGCGCTTCGCCGACTACGCGCTCAGCGTGCACGACGCCCTCGGCGACCGCGTGCAGCACTGGACCACCATGAACGAGCCGTGGTGCTCGTCGTTCCTGTCGTACACCGCGGGCGTGCACGCGCCGGGGCGCACCAGCATCCGCGACGGCCTGCTGGCCTCGCACCACCTGCTGCTGGCGCACGGGACGGCGGTGCAGGCGCTGCGCGAGCGCGACGCGACCCTCGATCTCGGCATCACCCTCAACCTCACCGTCGCCGACGCCGCCGACGACAAGGACCCGCTGGACCTGGACGCAGCCCGTCGCATCGACGGGCAGTTCAACCGCTGGTTCCTCGATCCGCTGTTCCACGGCGAATACCCCAGCGACATCGTCCGCGACATCCGCGACGTGGATGCCGCCGCTGTCTCCGACTGGCAGGATGCCGTGCACGACGGCGACCTGCAGATCATCTCCGCGCCGCTGGACGCACTGGGCATCAACTACTACCACGGTGAGCTGCTGAGCGGGCATCCGCAGTCCGGCGGCGAGGGCAACCCGCACGAGACCGACGGGCAGCAGCGGCCGACGGCCTCGCCCTTCCCGTCCCACGAGGGCATCCACTGGGTCGAGCGCGGCCTGCCGCGCACCGGCATGGACTGGGAGGTGCAGCCGGAGGGCCTCACCCGCCTGCTGCAGCGCGTGGCCGCCGACTACGCCGGTTCCGTGCCGCTGTACGTCACCGAGAACGGTGCCGCCTACGACGACGTGGTGGGCGAGGACGGCGAGGTCGCGGATGCCGATCGCGCGGCGTTCCTGCGCGAGCACGTCTCCGCGACCCTGGACGCGGTCGAGAGCGGCGTGGACGTACGCGGCTACTTCTACTGGTCGCTGCTGGACAACTTCGAGTGGGCGTGGGGCTACGGCAAGCGCTTCGGCATCGTGCGCGTGGACTACGACACCCAGCGGCGCGCCATCAAGCAGAGCGGTCGGGAGTACGCTCGCATCATCGCCGCCCGCGCGGTGTGATCTGTCGACACCTGGGTCGCTGAGCCTGTCGAAGCGTCTCCCGCACCGAAACGAGACGATGATGCCCCGCCCCACGATCGAAGAGGTCGCCGCTCTCGCCGGGGTCTCGCGCTCGACGGTCTCCCGCGTCGTCAACGGCTCCCCTGCGGTCAGCTCGGGGGCGCTCGCCGCCGTGCAGCGCGCCATCGCCGAGCTCAACTATGCGCCCAACCGCGCCGCGCGGTCGCTGGCCAGCCGGCAGACCCATGCCATCGGCCTGGTCGTGCCGGAGGACACCACGCGCTTCTTCGGAGACCCGTTCCTGGCATCCGTCGTCGCCGGGATCAGCGCTCGACTGGCGGACTCCGACTACATCCTCAATCTGCTCATCGCCAGCGACGACCCGGGCGGAAAGATGGTGCGGTTCGTGCGCAACGGCGGGGTGGACGGTGCGCTGATCGTCTCCCACCACGCCAGCGACGCCTTCGTGGACAGCATCGCTGACACGGTGCCGGTGGTCTTCGGCGGACGCCCGACCACCGTGCGCCAGAGCGACATCATCATCGACGTGGACAACGCCGCCGCGGCGCGCGGGGCGGTCGCGCACCTGATCGCCCTGGGCCGGCGCCGCATCGCCACCATCACCGGCACCATGACCATGGCCGTCAGCGTGGACCGTCGCGACGGGTTCCTCGCCGAGCTCGCGGATGCCGGACTGCAGCCCTGCGGGGAGATCGACGGAGACTTCAGTGAGCAGGGTGGAGCGGATGCCGCAGCCCTGCTGCTGGCGCAGCCCGAGCGCCCGGATGCCGTCTTCGTCGCGAGCGACTTGATGGCCCGCGGCGCGATCGGCGTGCTGCGCTCGGCGGGTCTGCGCGTGCCCGAGGATGTCGCGGTGATCGGGTTCGACGATTCGCCCCTGGCCGCGGCATCCGATCTCACCAGCGTCCGCCAGCCGATGTTCCGGCAGGGTGAGATGCTGGCGGGCATGATGATCGACCTGCTGGCCGGTCACCGTCCTGCGCCGCTGACCGTCCTGCCGACCGAGTTGATCGTGCGGGGGTCGGCGCCGGCTGTCTGAGGGTTATGGCCGCCTATGGACCTTGTCCCAGATCAGTTTCGCAAGCTGTACGCGATTCTCGACGTTCAGCCGTCGGATCATCCGACTGATCGATGATCTTACGGTGGAGTCGCTGAGGTACATCCTGGCCGCGATGTGTGCGTTCGAAGCACCGCCTGCGACCCTCGGCGTGTTGGTATGTAGTCGATTGGGTCCTGCACGCACTCAGGATAGGGATTTCGGTGCGCAACATTGTTGCGGTCTTTCGCTCGAGGCTGGGATGGCAGGGTGCGGGCCTGTGACCGCCCAGTGGACATCGAAGATGTCAATCTGCTGAGTACGTATGTGTCAATTTGTTAGTTGGAATGTCGTCCATCTGTTAGATTGGGGCTATGCCGTACCAACGCAGAGTCATCGATGACGCGCTCGACGACCTCTTGCCCGGACTCGCGGCGATTGCACTCGAGGGTGCCAAAGGCGTAGGGAAGACTGCGACAGCACGGCAGCGTGCAGTGGCTGAGGCATCGTTCGACGATCCAGCACAACGGCAGCCTTTCGAGGCAGACCTGTCACTGATCCGCAGCGCCCCCCATCCATTTCTCATTGACGAGTGGCAGCTCGTTCCGTCTGTCTGGGACGCTGTTCGGCGCGCTGTCGATACCGACTCGACGGGTGGACAGTTTCTTCTCACTGGCTCTGCGAATCCGCCGGTCGGTGCTCGGATGCATTCGGGCGCCGGGCGCATCGTCAGCATGCTGATGAGGCCTCTCGCGTTCAGTGAGCGAGGCATCAGCACCCCGGAGGTTTCGCTTAGTGCGATGTTGGCAGGCACGAGTGTGCAGATCGGCGGGGTCACCGATGTGGGGTTGGGTGGCTATGTCGACGAGCTCCTGCGGTCTGGTTTCCCCGGCATCCGATCCCTGCCCGACCGGGCGAGGAAGGCGCAACTGGACAGCTACATCGCGAGGATCGTGGATCGGGAGCTCCCAGAGAGCGGTGCCTCGATACGGCGTCCAAGCACGGTCCGTGCGTGGCTGGCAGCATACGGCGCGGCAACGGCGACGGATGCCTCGTACAGCGCGATTCTCGATGCTGCGACGGCAGGGGAGTCGGACAAGCCCGCCCGGCAGACGGTTGACGCGTATAGGGATCATCTTCAGCGGATATTCGTGCTCGACCCGCTGCCCGCATGGACGCCTGCATTCGCGCCGTTGCGTCGGCTGACCCGCACACCGAAGCACCATGTCGTTGATCCTGCGCTCGCCGCCAGGATGGCGGGCGTTGACGAGGCGTCACTGTTGCGGGGTAAGAACTCGAAGATTCGCCCTTTCGCAGCGTCGTGGCTTGGTGCTCTTTTCGAGTCCCTGGTCGTTCAGTCTGTGCGGACCTATGCGGAGGCCGCAGGCGCACGCGTGAGCCATCTTCGGACCAGGAACACCGACCACGAAGTGGATATCATCGTCGAGGCCGAGGACATGAGCGTGGTCGCAATCGAAGTCAAGCTTGCCGGGGTGATCGAAGATCGCGACGTGCGCCACCTGAACTGGCTTGAGGAGCAACTCGGCGAGCGACTCATCGAGAAGGTCATTGTCACCACAGGCCCATATGCATATCGGCGTTCTGATCGTGTCGCGGTCGTTCCGTTCGCGCTGCTCGGCCCGTGAAGACAGGGATCGACGCCGGTAGTCCGGTCGCGGCTACTCCCTGCCCATGCGCGTGAAGGCTCCCAGCACCGTTCGCTCGGAGGCCATCAGATAGCGCTCGAGCTCGTCTGCCGCCGCGGCCGGACCATGCTCGAGCAGCGCCGTCAGCACCGTGCGGTTCTTGCGCACGAACGGCTCGTGGAGCGCACGGGGGTCGTCGATCTCCAGGAACACCAGGCGCAGCTCAGCGGCCACATCACGGTACGTGCGCGCCAGGCGCGGGCTGTCGGCGAGTGCCACGATCGCGTCGTGGAACGCCATGTTGGCGCTGCCCACGCGGATCCAGTCTCCGGTGGGGAGATGCTCCTCGGCATCCGTCAGCGAATCCCGCATCAGCTGCACCGCGGGGTGCTCGGGCTCGGAGTAGCGCAGCGCCGTGCACTCGATAACGCGGCGTGCGCGGTAGATGTCGATCACGTCGGCGATGGTCGGGGAGGCGACAGAGACGCCGCGGTGCGGCACATGCTCGACCAGGCCCTGCTCGGCCAGCACGCGGAACGCCTCACGCAGAGTGTTGCGGGAGACGTCCAGCTGCTCGGCCAGCGCCGACTCCGACAGCCGCGACCCCGGCGCGAAGTCACCGGCGATGATGCGCGTGCGCAGCTCGTCGGCCAGCGGGACGTGGGAGGGCATGGCTCCAGAGTAGGGGACGAAAGATTGTTGAACAATAATGCCTGGTATGTTCTACACTCAGTGTCATCCGACACCCACCAACGACGATGGGACATCCCCCTCATGTCTGAGCAGACACACTCCCTCTCCGCCGAGGATGAAGCACGCCTGGCCGCCACGAAGAAGCGCGTGGGCCGCAGTGCCGTCATCGGCGCGATCTTCCTCATGGCGACCTCCGCCATCGGCCCCGGCTTCATCACCCAGACCGCCACCTTCACGCAGACGATGGGCGCCTCGTTCGCCTTCGCCATCCTGCTCTCGGTGATCATCGACATCTGCGTGCAGCTGAACATCTGGCGCATGATCACCTCGTCCGGCAAGCGCGCCGGCGAGCTCGCCAACAGCGCCATCCCGTTCTCCGGCCACGTGATCGCCGTGCTGGTGATCATCGGCGGCCTGGCCTTCAACATCGGCAACATCGCCGGTGGCGGGCTGGGCCTGAACGCCCTGCTGGGCGTCGACCCCAAACTCGGCGGCCTGATCACCGGCGCCCTGGCCATCATCATCTTCCTCATCAAGAAGGCCGGGCGGGTGATGGACATCGTCCTCATCGTGCTGGGCATCGGGATGATCGCCATGACGGTGATCGTCGCGATCGTCTCCGGGCCTCCGGTCGGCGACGCGCTGCGGCAGACGATCATCCCCGACAGCATCAACTTCACGACCATCACCACGATCGTGGGCGGCACCGTCGGCGGGTACATCACGTACTCCGGTGCGCACCGCTACCTGGACTCCGGGCACACCGGGCCCGAGTACGCCGGCCCCGTCATGCGCGCCGCCTCCAACGGCGTGTTCGTCACCGGCATCATGCGGTACGTGCTGTTCCTCGCCATCCTCGGCGTGGTGGCGTCCGGCGTGACCCTCGACCTCTCCGGCCAGGCCGCCAACCCCGCCGGCCAGGCGTTCGGCGCCGTGCTGGGCGATGCCGGCCTGCGCATCTTCGGCGCGATCTTCTGGGCCGCGGCGCTGAGCTCTGTGATCGGGGCCGCGTACACCTCGGCATCCTTCCTCTCCACCTTCCACAAGCGCTTCCTCGGCGGCTGGTCGCTGCAGTGGGCCACCGTGGCGTTCATCGTGGTCTCGTGGATCATCTACCTGTCGATCGGCACCGCGCCGGCCGCGATCCTGGTGTTCGTCGGTGGCTTCAACGGCCTCATCCTGCCGATCGGTCTGACAGTCTTCATGTACATCGGCTGGTTCCGCCGCGACCTGCTCGGCACCAGGAAGTACCCGCTGTGGCTGCTGATCGCCGGCACCCTGGTCACGCTGCTGACCTGGTACATGGGGATCACCTCGGTGGGTCCGATCTTCGCCTTCCTCGGCGTCGGCGCCTGACGCACACCCGGAACCCGCACGAAACGGAGCATGACATGGCAACCATCGATCTGAACTCGGATCTCGGCGAGAACACGCCCGACCGCATCGTCGGTGACGACGCGGCGATGCTCGGGATCGTCACCAGCGCCAACGTGTCGTGCGGGTTCCACGCCGGCAGCCCAGAGGGCATCCGGGAGACGCTCGACGCCGCCGTGCGCAACGGCGTGGTCATCGGCGCGCACCCCGGCTATCGCGACTACGAGAACTTCGGCCGCACCAACGTGCAGATCGACTCGGCCACGCTGCAGGCGCACGTCGAGTACCAGCTGGGCGCGCTGATCGGCCTGGCGAAGGCCGCCGGCGGCGCGGTGTCGTACGTCAAACCGCACGGCGCGCTGTATAACACCATCGCCCGCGACGAGCGGCAGGCGGCCGACGTGGCCGCGGCCATCAGGGCGATCGACCCGAACCTCGTGATGCTCGGCCTGGCCGGCGGCGTCGCTCTCGAGGTCGCGTCGAAGGCCGGGCTCCAGGTCGCCGCTGAGGCGTTCGCCGACCGCGCGTACCAGCCCGACGGGCAGCTGGTCTCGCGCACCCAGGAGGGCGCCGTGCTGCACGACGCCTCCGCCGTTGCAGAGCGCATGGTGCGCTTCGCCGAGACCGGTCTGATCCGCGCCATCGACGGCACCGACGTGCGGGTGGATGCCGCATCCATCTGCGTGCACGGCGACAGCGCCGGCGCGATCGCGATGGCGACCGAGACCAAGCGGATGCTGCAGGATGCCGGCATCACGATCGCTCCGTTCGCCGGCCGGGGAGCCTGACATGTCCGTGCTCGCCACCGCCGACCAGCTGGCCGCCGCCCGTGCCGCGCGGCGCGCCTACCGCGAGGGCCTGGCCGAACCCACCAGCGGCGTGGCCGCCGGGCTCACGCAGGCCAACCTCATCGCCGTCCCTGCCGACTGGGCGTTCGAGACCCTGCTGTTCGCCCAGCGCAACCCGAAGCCGTGCCCGGTGCTCGAGGTCATCGAGCAGGGCCAGGTTGAATCCGCGCTGGCGCCCGGCAGCGACATCCGCACCGACATCGGCCAGTACCGCATCTGGCGCGACGGCATCCTCACCGAGGAGGTGACCGACGCCACGGCCGCCTGGGATGAGCATCCCGACCTGGTCGCCTTCCTCATCGGCTGCAGCTTCACCTTCGAGACCGGGCTCGTCGAGGCAAGCATCCCCATCCGCCACCAGGAGCTCGGCCGCAACGTGCCCATGTACCGCACGAACGTCGCGTGCGCCCCGGCTGGGCGGCTGAGCGGGGAGATGGTCGTCTCGATGCGGCCGATCCCGGCATCCCGGGTCGCGGACGCCGTGCAGATCTCCGGCCGCACGCCCGCCGTGCACGGCGCCCCCGTGCACATCGGCGATCCCGCGTCGCTGGGGATCCTCGATCTGAATGCGCCCGATTTCGGCGATGCGCCCGAGGTGCGCGACGGCGAGATCCCCGTCTTCTGGGCGTGCGGCGTCACCCCGCAGGCCGCGATCATGGCATCCAAGCCGCCGTTCGCCGTGACGCATTCCCCCGGCTACATGTTCATCACCGACGTTCCCGACGCGGAATACATCGTCTGATGCGCATCCTCACGGCATCCGATCGCGCACTGCTCGTCGAGGCGGCAGACCTCGACGAGGCCATGCGCCTGAACCTCGCCTGGGACGGCATCCATGGGGTGGTCGAGCGGATCCCCGGTGCCCGCACCGTACTGGTGCGCTTCGACCCGCTGCGCGTGTCCGCCGCGGAGCTCGCTGCGGTGGTGGAGGCGACGCCGGTGGATGCCGCGCACGTGCGCCACACGCGCGAGGTCAGCATCCCCGTGCAGTACGACGGCGAGGACCTCGACGAGGTCGCGACCCTGCTGGGCGTCTCAGCCGAAGAGGTCGTGAACAGGCACCTGGCGGCGGAGTGGCAGGTCGCCTTCTCGGGCTTCGCCCCCGGATTCGGCTACACGGTCGGCAGCGACTCGCTGTTCGACGTGCCGCGTCGGTCGTCGCCGCGCACCCGCGTGCCCGCGGGGTCGGTGGGGCTCGCCGGGCACTTCACGGGCGTGTACCCGCGGGAGAGCCCGGGCGGCTGGCAGCTGATCGGGCGGACGGATGCCGTGATGTGGGACATCGAGAGGGACCCGCCGGCGCTGATGTCGCCGGGGACCCTGGTGCGTTTCGTTCGTGCACCTGCTTCGGTTCGGGGTGGGGCGGTCCGCTCCGCGACGGCATCCCCCGGTCGAGACATGCCCCCGCGCTCCTCCGTCGCGCTCCCGCCAGACCCGATGCCAGCTCGCCCGGGGGATGCCGTCGTTGCGCTCGATGGGGCGGGTCACCGGGCGGGGACGGGATCCGGTTCCGCTGCGGGGGTGGGATCCGTCGCTGCGCTCGGAACCGTGGAGGTCGTCCGGCCTTCGCTGCAGTTGCTGGTGCAGGATCTGGGGCGGTCCGGGCATGCGGCGCTGGGCGTCTCGGCGTCAGGGGTCGCGGACCGCACGGCGCTGCGCGACGCGAACAGGGCAGTCGGGAATCCGGCCGGAGCGGCTGTTCTGGAGAGTGTCGGCGGATGCGTGCTGCGTTTCCGTGGCGACGGTGTCGCAGCAGTCGCCGGCGCGGTCGGCGAGCTCGTACTGACGGATGCCGCGGGGCGCACCCGCACGCTTGCGCACGGGACCCCGTTCGCGGTCGTCGACGGGGATGAGCTCGCGCTCGGGCATCCCACCCACGGGCTGCGGTACGTCATCGCGGTGCGCGGGGGCATCCGGGCGCACGAGGCGCTCGGCAGCACGGCATCCGACACCCTTGCCGGTCTCGGACCCGCACCGCTGAAGGCGGGCGACGTCGTCGAAATGGGTATGGGTGCCCCGCATGCGGTCGACCCGCATCCGCAGCCACGCGCGCTGCCGGCATCCGGTGATCAGGTCGAGCTCGAGATCACTCTCGGCCCGCGCGACGACTGGTTCACGGCATCCGCTCTGCAGACCCTCACCGCCCAGGAATGGACAGTCACGCCGCGCTCCGATCGCGTCGGGATCCGGCTGCACGGCGACGTGCCGCTGGAGCGCGCGACGGGCGGTGAGCTGCCCAGCGAGGGCGCGGTCACCGGCGCCATCCAGGTGCCGGCGGACGGGCAGCCCGTGCTGTTCCTGCCCGACCACCCGCTCACCGGCGGATACCCGATCATCGGCGCGCTCACCGATCGCTGCCTGGACCTTGCGGGCCAGCTGCCGCCCGGCGTGCGCATCCGCTTCCGCGTCGTGGATCCCGTGATGGATCACGGACGCTCCCCGGCGA
The DNA here is from genome assembly GCF_937927635.1 of uncultured Microbacterium sp. GTDB lineage: Bacteria > Actinomycetota > Actinomycetes > Actinomycetales > Microbacteriaceae > Microbacterium. The sequence goes on along the minus strand of NZ_CALBRW010000016.1, from coordinate 61,458 downwards.
GCCGGCCCGCATCCGCCGCCGACACGCCGCAGGCATCCGTACGACCACACCTCGACCTGACTGAGAAGGGCACCTCATGACGAAGATCCTCATCGCCAACCGCGGCGAGATCGCGGTGCGCGTGATCCGCGCCTGCGCCGAGGCCGGATACACGTCGGTCGCCGTCTACGCCGATCAGGACGCCGACGCCCTGCACGTGCGCCTGGCCGACGAGGCAGTGGGCCTGGGCGGTGCGACCGCCGCTGACACGTACCTGTCGATCGACGCGCTGCTGGACGCCGCGCACCGCAGCGGAGCGGATGCCGTGCATCCGGGCTACGGGTTCCTCTCCGAGAGCGCCGCGTTCGCGAGTGCCGTCGAGGACGCCGGCCTGATCTGGATCGGCCCGACTCCCGCCAGTATCGAGGCGCTCGGCGACAAGATGACCGCCCGCCGCATCGCCCAGCGCGTCGGCGCCCCGCTGGCTGCCGGCACCGACCACCCGCTGTCGGGCCCTGCCGAGGCCGTCGCCTTCGCTCAGGAGCACGGCGTGCCGATCGCCATCAAGGCCGCGTTCGGTGGTGGCGGACGGGGCATCAAGGTCGTGCGCGAGCTGAGTGAGGTGGCCGAGGCGTTCGACGCCGCCACCCGCGAGGCCGTCGTGGCCTTCGGGCGCGGGGAGTGCTTCGTGGAGCGGTTCCTGGAGAGCCCGCGCCACATCGAGGTGCAGGTGCTCGGCGACGGCCGAGGGGGAGTCATCGCCGTCGGTGACCGGGACTGCTCCATGCAGCGCCGCAACCAGAAGCTGATCGAGGAGGCCCCCGCCCCCGGACTCACTCCCGAGCAGCGCGAGCGGTTCCACGACGCGGCCCGTCGCATCTGCGCCGAGGTCGACTACCGCAGCGCCGGAACCGTGGAGTTCATGCTGGCCGCCGACGGCACCATCTCGTTCCTCGAGGTGAACACCCGCCTGCAGGTGGAGCATCCGGTCACCGAGCAGGTCACCGGCGTCGATCTGGTGCGCGAGCAGTTCCGCATCGCGTTCGGCGAGGGTCCGTCGTTCGAGGGGACGCCGCAGCCGCACGGCCACGCATTCGAATTCCGCATCAACGCCGAGGACCCCGGACGTGGATTCCTGCCGAGCCCCGGTGAGGTCACCGCCCTGCGGGTGCCGGGCGGACCCGGCGTGCGGTGGGACAGCGGCATCGAGGCGGGGGATGCCGTGCAGCCCGCGTTCGACTCCATGATCGCCAAGCTCATCGTCTACGCCGATTCTCGCGACGCAGCCCTGGTGCGCGCCCGCCGCGCGTTGCGCGAGCTCGAGATCGAGGGGCCCGCGACCGTGATCGGCTTCGACCGCTTGGCCGTCGAGGCGCCGGAGTTCCAGACCGAGACTTTCGCCGTGCACACGCAGTGGATCGAGGCCGCGCTGCTGTCGCGTCTGGAGCCGCAGCTGCGCCCGGATCCCGTGGCGGATGCCGGGCTCACCCGCTTCCCCGTGGAGATCGACGGCCGGCGCGTGATGCTCGGGCTGCCGGTGGGGCTGCTGTCCGGATTCGCCGCGGGTGCGTCATCCGCTCCCTCAGCTGCCACCGAGGCCGACCCGGCCGAGCTGCGCGCACCAGTGCCCGGCGCACTGGTGCGCTGGCTGGCCGACGACGGTGCGACGGTCGCCGAGGGCGACACCGTCGCGGTGCTGGACGCGATGAAGATGGAGACCCCGGTGCTCGCGCACCGTTCCGGCACGCTCACGCACGCTGCGACGGTCGGCGATTCGGTCACCGCGGATGCCGTGATCGGCCGCATCGCCTGACGCGGAGGCCGGCTCCCCGGCATCCGCTCCTCCTGGTACCGCACGGCGATCGGCATCCGCTCTGCGCGGTCTGACCAGCCGAGAACCGGAGGATCGCCGAGAACCGGACAGTCTCGCCGTCGATCGTCCGGTTCCGGGCTGTTCTCCGGTTCTCCGCAGCGGGGATGTCGAAAGATCAGCCCAGCCAGAGCAGACGCCGAGGGCCCCGGATGCCGTGAATCACAGCATCCGGGGCCCTCGAACCCCACTCAGGCCGGGTCGCCGCCGGGCGCGCCCACGCCCTCGAGGGGCTTGGGGTCGTCGGCGCCGGTGTGCCGCAGCCGGGCGATGGCGTTGCCGCCGTGGTAGATGACGATGGCCGCGACCGTGGCGATCACGATGCCGCCCAGCACGAAGCCGCCATCACCCTGGATCTCGAAGCCTCCGACGGCCATGATCAGCGCCACGGCCGCGGTGTACTGGTTGACCGGGCGTGAGAAGTCGACCTTGTTGTCGACCCAGATCTTGATGCCGATCACGCCGATCAGGCCGTACAGCGCGGTGGTGATGCCGCCCAGCACGCCGGCGGGCACGGAGTTGATCACCTCGCCGAACTTCGGCGACATGCTCAGCAGGATGGCAGTGATACCGGCCACCCAGTACGCCGCCGTCGAGTAGACGCGGGTGGATGCCATCACGCCGATGTTCTCGCCGTAGGTGGTGGTGCCCGAGCCGCCGAAGAAGCCGGCCAGGGTGGTCGAGATGCCGTCGGCGATCAGCGCCTTGCCGGTGTGCTCGTTGATCGTGGGGTCCTCGACCATGGTGGCGACACCGCGCACGTGCCCGACGTTCTCGGCGATCAGCACCAGCACGACCGGCAGGAACATCGCCATCACGGCCCACGTGCCGGGGCTGACGAAGTCGGGCATGTGGAAGGTGGGCAGGCCCACCCAGGCTGCCTTGTCGACCTTGCTGAAGTCGAGCTCGCCCCGGAACGCGGCGAAGATGTAGCCCGCGATCACGCCGAGGAAGATCGAGATGCGGCCGAGGAACCCGCGGAACACCACGGCGAACAGGATCGTGACCGTCAGGGTGAAGGTCGCGGTGACGGGCGCCGTGGCGAAGTTGCCGTGCGCGGCGCCGGCCAGGTTGAACCCGATCAGCGCGACGATGGTGCCTGCCAGCACCGGCGGCAGGAAGCGGTCCACCCACTTGACGCCTGCGGTGTGCACGACCACGCCGATGATGGTCAGCAGCACGCCGACCGCGATGATGCCGGCCAGTGCCGACCCGATCCCGTCGCTTGCGCCGGTGGCGTTGGCCGCGGTCGCCGCGGTGACCGGGGCGATGAAGGCGAACGACGAGCCCAGGTAGCTGGGCAGCTTGTTGCGGGTGACCAGCAGGAACAGGATGGTGCCGACGCCGCTGAACAGCAGCGTGGTCGGCACGGGGAATCCGGTCAGGATCGGCACCAGGAACGTGGCGCCGAACATCGCGACGACGTGCTGCACGCCGATCGCGATCGTGGCGGGCCAGTTCAGGCGCTCATCGGGACGGACGACGGCGTCGGGCGCGACAGTGCGACCGTCGCCATGGATCTTCCACTGCGGCATGGGGCTCCTCGGAGGTGGGGCGCGTGCGGGATCACGGCCGAGGAAACACTACCGCCCCGACGGTGGGCCGCTGTGCGGCATCCGGTGCGAGAGTGCATGTGGCGTGTCGGCCCTCGAAACGTAACGGGGGAAAGGGGACGCGGGCTCCGGGGCGGCGGCTCAGGCGGGTCAGGCGGTCAGGCGGGCGATGAGCTCGCGGTAGCGGGCCGCCGTCTTCTCGACGATCTCCTCGGGGAGCTCGGGCGGGGTGCCCTGCTTGTCCCAGTGCGCGGAGAGCCAGTTGCGCACGATCTGCTTGTCGAAGCTGGCCATCCGCTCCTCCGGCGTCGTGCCGTTCGCCCACGACTCGGCATCCCAGTACCGGGAGGAATCGCTGGTGAGCACCTCGTCGGCCAGGCGCAGGACGCCGTCGGCATCCGTCCCGAACTCGAACTTGGTGTCGGCGAGGATCAGGCCCTTCTCCTCCGCGATGGCGGCGGCGCGGGTGTAGACCGAGATCGACGCGTCGCGCAGCTGCGCGGCGCGCTCGGCGCCGACCAGCTCCTCGACCTTCTCGAAGGTGATGTTCTCGTCGTGCTCGCCCATCGGCGCCTTGTAGGCCGGGGTGAACAGCGGCTCGGGCAGGCGATCGCCGTTCTTCAGTCCCGCCGGCAGCGGGATGCCGCAGACCGTACCGCTCTGCACGTACTCGGCCCAGCCGGAGCCGGTGATGTAGCCGCGCACCACGCACTCGATGGGCAGCATCTCCAGGGCCATCGCCAGCATGGCGCGGCCAGCCACGGCATCCGGGATGTCGCCCTCCACGATGTGGTTGGGCACGTCGGCCAACTGGTCGAACCACCACAGGCTCAGGGTGGTGAGCAGCTCGCCCTTCTGCGGGATGGCGGGGGAGAGCATGAAGTCGAACGAGCTCACCCGGTCGGACGCGACCATCAGGATGCGGGTGTCACCGGGATCCTCCGACGCGTACAGCTCGCGGACCTTGCCGGAGTAGATGTGCCGCCAGCCGGGGATGCTCTGTGCTTCGCTCACGAGTACATTGTGGCATCCGCCGGACGCGCGTCATCCTGCGGTGTCGTCCCACACCCGCTTGAGGGCTTCGGCGAAGTCACGATCCGCCGCGTCCCGGTCCGTGACCGGGTCATCGAGAGTGATCCGATCTGCGGCGGTGAACGACTCGACGTGACCGTCGGCGTCGATCCGCACCTGCCATCCGCCACTGACGAGCAGCGGCTTCATCCTGGTGGAGAAGGCGGCGATGTCGTGCTCGCTGGTGCCGCTGAGGCGGAGGTCGACGGACGGCGCCTGGTTCGGCACATTCCTGAGCACCTCCACAGAGGTGACGAAGGGCAGCGCAGCGGCTGACTCTGCCATGCCCAGCGCTTCGGCGATTCCGGTGGGCTTGTCACTGACGGTGAAGGTGGATGGGATCGTGAGGCTGAACCCCTCCAGCCCGGTGAATTCGGGGACCCGGCGAGCATCATCGAGTACGGTGCGGGCATCGGCCGGCGAGGCGACCTCCACGTTCAGATACTCCTCCGACAGCTGGATCCTCGTCGCTTCCTCCACGTCGCGAAGCGCGATGGCCACGGCAGTCGCATGAGGCCCGGCATCGGGCTTGCGTGTCGTCCTTCCGCCCTGCAGATCCAGTCGTAGGCCGCGGGAGTTCTCGGCCACGAGTCTCTCGAGTGCGATGATGTCGCGCTCATCCGCCACGCGCAGGATGAGCTTCTCCGCGGTGACAGTCGCAGCCCTGAGAGTCAGCTTCGCCCGGACGAGGTCGTACAGTCGCATCCCGGCATCCAGCTGCCCGCCTTCGGCAGGAACGGGACGATTGCTGATCTCGAACGCGTTTTCAGGATCGCGTTCGTAGTCGGGAGAGGTGATGTCATCGCTCACGGCGCTGATCTCGATCGGAGAGTCATCATGCGGGAGCGTGACGGCAAGATCGGCAGCGGCGGCGTATGCCGAGACGAGAGCTGCCGGATCGTCCACCTGCACGAGCAGGTCCGGCTCACGAAAGTCTGCCTCGACGTGCGCGGCCACGACGCCGCGGCTGTCGGCGAGATCGCGGGCGATACTCAGTCTCGACGCCACCGTCTGCGCGTCAGGATCGAGGCCGACGGTGATCTCGCCGGCCTGGAGTGTCACGTTCCAGCTGGTGATCCTCGGATGCGAGGCGGCGAAGCCCGCCAGTCGTTCTGCGATCTCGTCGACCTGCGCGGCGGAGGACTCCGGGCTCATCGTCACGGAACCGTGGACATCCTCCTCCAGCGGCAGCGGCTGAGTGCCCGTCATCTCGACCGAGATGACTCCGTCGGCCGCCGAGAACTCCTGGTCCAACTGCTCGGCCACTGTCGGTGCGGAAGCTAACGAAGTGCATCCGACCATCAGCACCATGCAGGTCGTGATGGATGCGACTGCTCCAGCGATCGTGCGCCCACCGACGTGCGACGTCCGTGCTTGTCCCGCCATGATTCCCCCTCGGATCGTGTCCGAGCCTAGGTCGTTGGGGGAACGGTCCGTGAAGCCCTGTGGATAACTCGACGGCGTGGGCGAGTGATATAGTCCATCTGGACTAATCGAGGTGGGATATATGACTGCGGATGCTGTGAAGCTGACGCCGCTGGGCGCCATGGTGCTCGCGCTGCTGGCCGAGGGCGACATGCATCCGTACGAGATGATCCGGCTGCTGCGGCATCGCCAGGACGACCGCATCGTGCGCGTGACCAACGGCACGTTCTATCACACGGTCGCCCGCCTCGAACGGGACGGGCTGATCGCGGAGGCGGGCGTGGACCGCGAGGGCAACCGCCCCGAGCGCACGACCTACACACTGCAGCCCGCTGCCCGCCCGGCGCTGCAGGATTGGGTGCGCGCGGGCCTGGGCACCTCCGACCGCACCGCCGAGTTCCGCGTCGCGCTCGCCGAGTCGCACAACCTGCGCCGGGCCGACGTGATCGAGCTGCTCAGCGCTCGGCTGGCGGCGCTGCAGGCCGAGCACGACAGCCTGCATGGCAAGCTGACCGCCGCCCGCGCGCGCGGCGTGCTCGATCAGTTCCTCATCGAGGCCGACCGGCACGTCGCCCTGCTGAGCGCCGAGCTTACCTGGACGGCCGGCGTGCTCGAGCGCCTGTCCGATCCGGACTTCGCCTGGCTCGGCGATGCCGCATCCACGGCATCCGCCTCCTCCTGACCTTCAGAAGACCTCACAGAGACACACCGCGGCATCCGCCGCACAGCGAAAGGCATCACGCCGATGACAGAACCCACGGCATCCGCGACTCGCGGACCGTCGACCGGCACGTACGCGACCGGTCACCAGCCGCGCAGCCCCTGGCCCGCCCTCTGGGCGCTGGTGATCGGCTTCTTCATGATCCTCGTCGACACGACGATCGTCTCAGTGGCCAACCCGGCCATCAAGGCGGCGCTCGACCCCGACACCAACAACCTCGACAACGTCGTGTGGGTGACCAGTGCCTATCTGCTGGCGTACGCCGTGCCGCTGCTGATCACCGGGCGCCTGGGCGACCGCTTCGGGCCGAAGAACATCTACCTGATCGGCCTGGTGGTCTTCACCGGCGCCTCGCTGTGGAGCGGCCTGTCCACCACCCTGGTCGGCCTGATCGTCGCCCGCGCGGTGCAGGGTCTGGGTGCGGCGTTCATGACCCCGCAGACCATGGCCGTGATCACCCGCACCTTCCCGCCCGAGCGCCGTGGCGCCGCCATGGGCCTGTGGGGTGCGACCGCCGGAGTCGCCACCCTGGTCGGCCCGCTGATGGGCGGACTGCTCGTGGACGGCTTCGGCTGGGAGTGGATCTTCTACATCAACGTGCCCGTCGGCGTGATCGGGTTCGTGCTGGCCATGATCTACGTGCCCAAGCTCAAGACGCATCCGCACCGCTTCGACTACGTGGGCGTCGTGCTCAGCGCCGTGGCACTGTTCCTCATCGTCTTCGGCCTGCAGGAGGGGCAGAAGTACGACTGGGGCACCATCACCGGGCCGATCTCGGTGTGGGGCATGATCGCCGTCGGCATCGTGCTGCTGATCGTCTTCGTGCTGCAGCAGTGGAAGACGAAGAGCGAGGCGCTCGTGCCGCTGGGGCTGTTCAAGGACCGAAACTTCTCGGCATCCAACCTCGGCATCGCCGCGGTCGGCTTCACCGTGACCAGCATGTCGCTGCCGTTCATGTTCTTCCTGCAGCTGGCGCGGGGCCTGACCCCCACGGAGTCGGCGCTGCTGATGATCCCGATGGCGGTCATCTCGGGCGTGCTGGCCCCGTTCGCGGGCGCTCTGCTGGACCGGGTCGACCCGCGCTTCATCCTGGTGCCCGGCCTGCTGTGCGTGGCCGGCGGTGTGCTGTGGAACGCCTCGCTGATGAACATGGACACCCCCACCTGGATGTTCCTGCTGCCCTCCGCCCTGCTCGGTATCGGCAACGCCGGCATGTGGGGGCCGCTGGCCACTGAGGCCACCCGCAACCTGCCGCCGCGCCAGGCGGGCGCCGGTGCGGGCATCTACAACACCACCCGCACGATCGGTTCGGTGGTGGGCTCCTCCGCCATCGCCGCGTTCATGCAGGCCCGGCTCGAGGCCAACCTGCCCGGGCTCGACCAGGCGCCCGCGGGCTTCGGCGGGGGTGGATCGATGCCGGCGTTCGTGGCCGACGGGTTCTCCAGCGGGATGGCGCAGTCCATGCTGCTGCCGGCGGCCGTCATGGTGGTCGCGCTCATCGCATCCGTCTTCATCGGCCGGTACCAGGGCAAGAGCGCCGACGAGTTGCGCTGACACCCGCCTCTGGAACGACAGCAGGGCCGCCCGGCTTTCAGCCTGGGCGGCCCTGCTCGCTTTCGGATGCCGGAGATCAGCGCAGCAGTGCGACACCGCCCATGCCGATCAGGGCGAAGATCACGGCCCAGATGATGATGGAGACGACCTGCCAGAAGATCACGGCGTTGCGGCTGGCGCCGAAGGAGACCATCATGCTCGACGTGATCTGGCTGGGCAGCACGGCCTGACCCAGCAGGCTCACACCGGGAACGCGCTGGAGTACGCCGACGAGCGCGATCGGACGGCTGCGCGCAAGGGCCTGGCGGCCGTGGGCGTGCTGGCGCTGGGGCTGAGCACCGCGCAGATCGTCGTGTTCGCCATCGTGCCGGTCGACGCGCTGCCGCGGTTCCTGGCCATCGGGATGTTCTTCGCGCTGCTGGCGTGCTGGTTCGCCGCCAACTGGTACTTCGTCCGGCGCGGTTGAGCACATGTGATGAGATGGACGGATGCCGATCGCTCTCGCCGCCCCGTCGCTCGACCTCTTCGACTCCTGGGCTGCGACCGTCGCCGAATTCGGCGCCGTGCACATCGACGGCGCGGGTCTCGAGCTCGGTGTGGTTCCCGGTCGTGCCGCGTGTGAGGAATTCGTCGCGAAAGCCGAGAAGTACGGCCGCCCCGGCACCGAGCTGCCCGAAGGCCACGTGCCGTGCGATTACTTCTGGATCACCGACAGTGGCGAAGTGGTCGGGTTCATCGCGTTCCGCCGGGAGCTGAACGACTGGCTGCGCAGCTTCGGCGGGCACATCGGCTACTCGGTGCGTCCGTCCCGCCGTCGTGAGGGCATCGCCAGAGCCGCGCTCGACCTCGTCCTCGACCGCGCCCGCGCGCAGGGCTACGACCGGGTCATGCTCACCTGCGACGACGACAACACCGGCTCGTACCGCACGATCGAGGGCTCAGGCGGCGTGCTCGCCGACACGGTGGACGCGTCGGATGCCGGGCACGCGCGCCTGCGCCAGTACTGGATCGAGCTCTGATCCACGGCATCCGATCGTCCTGCACCGTTCAGCAGATCATCCACGTCGAACGAGGCGGACTCACCGCCAAGTTCTGGCTGCGGCCCGAGCGACTACTGCGCGACGCGCGCCGCGATGTCGTGGCGGAAGTGGGCGCCCTCCAGCGAGATGCGGCCGATGGCCTCGTAGGCGCGCTTGCGGGCATCCGCGAAGTCCGAACCCGTGGCGACGACGTTCAGCACCCGTCCGCCGGTTGCGATGAGCGATCCGCCGGGGGCGTCGGGCGCACCGGTCGCGGCGTGCACGAGGTGGACGCCGTCGACGGATGCCGCCTCCGCGAGCCCCTCGATCATGCGGCCGGTCTGCGGCGCCTCGGGGTAGCCATCGCTGGCCAGCACGACGGTGATCGCGACGTCGTCGGAGAACTCCGGCGCCGGCTCGTCCTCGAGGTGTCCGGATGCCGCCGACAGCAGCAGCCGTGAGAGCGGAGTCTTCAGCCGCGGCAGCACGACCTGGGTCTCCGGGTCGCCGAAGCGCGCGTTGAACTCGATCACTCGGATGCCCGCGGGAGTGAGGATCAGGCCGGCGTACAGCAGGCCGATGAAGGGGGTGCCCTCGGCATCCAGCTGCCGGATGACGGGCATCGCGACAGTGTCGGTCACCTCGGTGACGAACGCGTCGATGCTGCCGAACTGCTCGGTCAGCCACGGCAGCGGCGAGTACGCGCCCATGCCGCCGGTGTTGGGGCCGCCGTCGCCGTCCAGCGCGCGCTTGAAGTCCTGCGCGGGGGCGAGGGCGCGCACGGTGTCGCCGTCGCTGAGGAAGAACAGCGAGACCTCGGGGCCGGTGAGGAACTCCTCCACCAGCACGGCGCCCGCCGCCAGGTAGTGCTCGGCGTGCGCGAGGGCCTCGGACCGGTCAGTCGTGACGATCACGCCCTTTCCAGCGGCCAGGCCGTCGGCCTTGACCACGTGGGGTGCGCCGAAGTCGTCGAATGCGGCCTCGACCTCGGCGACGGATGCCGCGCGCACCGCGCGCCCGGTGGGCACGGATGCGGCATCCATGATCCGCTTCGCGAACGCCTTCGAGCCCTCCAGTCGGGCGGCCGCCTTGCCGGGCCCGAATACGGGGATGCCGCGGTCGCGCAGCACGTCGGCGACGCCCGCGACCAGCGGGGCCTCGGGTCCGATGACGACCAGGTCCACGCCGCGCTCGTTGGCGAAGGAGGCCACGGCTGCGCCGTCGAGCATGTCGAGCTCGACGATGGTCGCATCCTGCGCGATCCCGGCGTTGCCGGGTGCCGCGAAGATCTCGTGCTCGGCGTCCTCCGAGCGCAGAGAGAGGATGATCGCGTGCTCGCGCGCACCGGAGCCGAGGACCAGGATCTTCATGCCCGCAAGCCTACCGGCGGTGCCGGTCACGGTTACCGGTTCAGACGGTGACGGGACGCTCGACGGCCGGATCCCAGGGCAGCGCCCAGCCGGTCGCGTCGAACAGGGCGTTGAGGATGCCGGCGGTGAACCCCCACACGACCGTGCCGTCCACCTCGAACGCCGGAGCCTTGTAGGTGAAGCCGTCACGGTGCAGCACAGACGTGTACCGGTTCGCGGGGTCGAGCAGTCTGGCCACGGGCATCCGGAACACCTCGACCGTCTCGGCATGATCGACGGCCGCCACGCGCGACGGCGTGCGCCACCAGCCCAGCACCGGGGTCACCAGGAAGCTGCTGACCGCCAGCGGGATCTCGGGGAGCGAAGCCAGCACCTCCACGCCTGCGGGGTCGAGCCCGGTCTCCTCCTGGGCCTCGCGCAGCGCGGTGGCGACGACGTCGGTATCCGCCGGTTCCCGGCCTCCGCCGGGGAAGGACACCTGCCCCGGGTGCGACGACAGCGTGGCCGCGCGTCGTTGCAGCAGCACGTCGAGGTCGGCGGCGACGGTCTGGTCGTCGGTGCGAGCGGGGATGCTGTCCAGCCGTCCGAACAGGATGAGCACGGATGCCGGATGCTGCACGCTCCCGCTCTGCGGGAACCGCGGCGTCCACTCATCGCCGCGTGCCGCGGCCGCGAGCAGCTCCGCACGCGCCCCGTGCAGGGTGCTGGTCTCGGCTGAATCCGTCATCTCAACCGACCCTATGCCCGGGTGCGCGGGCCGCGGCGTTCACAACTCCGGAGATCTGGGCACCACAGGCCCGAGAATCGCTGTCTCCGGCCCCTTGCCCCACGATTCTCCGGAGTTGTGACCGGCGTAGCCTGGAGCGGTGCCCACGCCGAAGATCGAGACCGGTGACGGACGCGCTGCGCTGGCCGTGGTCGCGGCCGGGGATGCGCCGCGCGCGGCGACGGCGACGGCTGTCAGATACCTGCTGCAGCTGCTCGACGAGAAGGCCCCGGGCAACAGCGTCGAGGTGCGCGTGCCGCCCTTCGGCGCGGTGCAGGTCGTTCAGGGGCCTCGTCACACCCGCGGAACCCCGCCCAACGTCGTCGAGATGAACGCCGCGACCTGGATCGCCCTGGCGACCGGCACGGAGAGCTGGGCGGATGCCGTCGCAGCCGGCCGCGTGTCGGCATCCGGCACCCGAGCCGACCTCTCCCCGCTCCTCCCCCTGCACCCCTGAGCCCGGCCCGCAGGCCGCCGACTGCACGACATCTCGCCGAGTGCACGGCTTCTTCGCGCGAACGGCTCGTGCCCTCGGCGAGGTCCCGTGCTCTCGACGACAGAAGGGGTGGGGGTGGGGCGCAGCACAGGTGGGCGTGGGACAATGGGGGCATGTCCCGCGATGCACAGCACCAGACGATCGAGGCCCGGATCCGCCCGGTCCCGCGCTTCGGCGTGTTCCTCGGGCTCGGCGCCGTACTGGGCGTCGTCATCGCCGGCATCCTCACCGCGGTCGGCAGCTACGAGAAGTCCGAGGTCGTCGGGGTCGTCTACCCTCCCGGGCAGGTCTTCGGCTTCGCGCTGCTGTGGACGGTGCCGATCTGCATCGCGCTGGGCGGCGTGGTCGCGCTGATCCTCGAGCGGGCGGCGCGCAAGCACACCCGCATCGTGCGCGTGGAGCACGAGCGCGTCCAGGAGGACGAGGACTGATCCCGCGTCAGCTCTTCTCGAGCGTCAGCGAGAACTCCACGAAGCCGTCATCCTCGACCTTCACGAATCCCAGGTCGGGCGCCTCCACCGCGAAGTCGGCGAACGTGATCGGGATGCGGCCCACCACCTGACCGCGCTCGCCGTCGAACACGGCATCCAGCTCCACGCTGACGCTGCGGGTGACTCCGGCGAGCGTGAGATCTCCGGCGGCTGAGACCTTCTGCGGCTGACCGGTCACCGGCATCGCGGATGCCTTCACGGGGCTCGTCAGCACGAACGTCGCCGTGGGGAACTTCCCGGTGCGCATCGCGGTGCCGCGGAAGTACGAGTCGCGGCTGCCGGAATCGGTCGCGATCGAGGCCACGTCCACCTCGATCCGCGCCGCGGTCAGCGTGGCGTCCGCTACGGTCAACGAGCCCGTCACCTCGTCCGTGCGCCCGGTGACGGTCGTGTCGATGTCGTTGAGCACCTCGTCCACCCGGTAGCCGGCGTACGAGCCGTCGCCGACCGTCCAGTCGCCCTGAAGCTCGTCGCTCGACACCGGTCCGGCGGTGGAAGCGGATGCCGACAGGGTGGGCTCCGCAGCCGCCGGAGCGACGAGGTAGTCGCGGTAGATGTACGGACCGGCGAAGGCGGCCGCGCCGATCGCGACGACGATCGTGCCGGCGATGACGAGGGTGATGAGGGTGCGCTTCTTCATGAAGGTGAGGGGTCAGGCGAGCTCGGCGATGACGGGCCGCATGGCCGCATCGAACGCGACCACGTCGCGGCGCAGGCCATCGGTGACGGCCACGCTCAGCGAGCCGATCCACCATATTCCGCGTTGGCTGAACGGCAGCACCTGCACGCTGAGGTCGAAGGAGTGCGCGCGCCGCCCGACCTCGCGCTCGAACTCGGCGATGGCGCTCGCGTAGGCGCGGTACGCGCCGCCCGAGGAGCTGACGGAATCCACGTAGCGGTTGTGCGCGTCCTGCGCATAGCGAAGAGCGGATGCCGCGTGCGGCACGATCGCGTCGCGCAGGTCCTCCGCACCGGTGGTGGGCAGCGCGACGAGCGTGTCGAAGCCGTCCACCAGGTCCAGAGGCACGTCCGAGCGGTGCGCGCGCGGCTCGACGGTCATGTCCCAGTACTCGCGCCACTGCGCCTCGAGGGCTTCGTCGACGTCGGCCGCGTCGGGCCTGCGCACCTCGAGCCCGCGCAGCGCGGGCAGGTCCTCGGGAGTGCGGATGCCGAGCAGCTGCCGCAGCGCGAGCGCCACCAGCACCGAGGTGCCGGCGTCCTCGCGGATCAGCCACTGCGGCTTGTCGCTCATGGCCCCATCGTATGGGGGTTGCTCGCGGCGCGCGCGGGTTCCGGGGCGTCGCACTGTTCTTCGCAGGTCCGCTCTTCCTTCCCTTCGCGGGTCCTGAATTGCTGACTCAACGCCCATGAGACAGCAATCCGCGACCCGCGCAGGGAGGCGGTGAGGTGCTCGGGAGTGTCGCGGGTCCCGTATTGCTGGCTCGATACGAGGCAGGCAGCAATATGCGACCCGCGAAAAGAGGATGTGGGGCGACCCGCGCAGGGAGGCGGTGAGGTGCTCGGGAGTGTCGCGGGCCCTCAGCGCCTGCGCGCGAGGATGCGGCGGCGCAGCCGCTCGCGGCGGCGGGACGGCGGGCGCGTGGCGTCCACCAGCGCCTGGCGCGCAGCGGCGAGGGTCGGGTAGCTGCCGATGCGACGGCTGTGGTTGTCGTGCGTGACATGCGTGCCGTGGTCCACGGTCACGAAGCCGGCGAACTCGCCGTCGTTGGTGGCGACGAACACGTCGCGGTCGGCCTGGCGCCAGGACAGGTCGGGGGCAGGGGAATCGGTCGGGAGAGAAGGCGCGTCGATGCGCGCGGAGATGTCGGTACTGCTCATGATTCTGTGATTCGTGTGCGGGCGGCACGCTGCCGCCTCGGCAATGCCGGGGAGGGGATCGCATCGGTGCGATCCAGCCTGGAGGGGACCCTGGCCGGGTGTGCGCTGCGCCGGGTGAGAAGCGGCGTCGTGATGCGCAATCACTCACTCTAGCAGATCCATCTCCCCAGCATCCGTCTCCCCGGCATCCGGACCCCGTCGCACCGACCTCGGCGAACCCCTCTGGCCGGTAGGCTGTACGCGTGGCAGCCTCCCCCACCAATCCCTATGCTCAGGCCGGTGTCGACACCGCCGCCGGTGACCTCGCCGTCGAACTCATGAAGACCTCCGTTCGTGCGACGCACGGGCCCGAGGTGCTCGGCGGAGTGGGCGGTTTCGCCGGCATGTTCGATGCCAGCGCACTGCTCGGCTACACACGTCCGCTGCTGGCATCCAGCACCGACGGCGTGGGTACGAAGGTCGCCATCGCGCAGGCCATCGACAAGCACGACACCATCGGGCAGGACCTGGTCGGCATGGTCGTCGACGACATCGTCGTGGTCGGGGCGAAGCCGCTGTTCATGACCGACTACATCGCGTGCGGCAAGGTCGTGCCCGAGCGCATCGCCGATATCGTCCGCGGCATCGCCGAGGCGTGCTCGGCCACCGGCACGGCGCTGGTCGGCGGCGAGACCGCCGAGCATCCGGGCCTGCTGGGCCCTCGCGACTACGACGTGGCGGGCGCCGCGACCGGCGTGGTCGAGGCGGATGCTGTGCTCGGAGCGGATCGCGTGCAGGACGGCGACGCGGTGATCGCGCTGGCCTCCAGCGGCCTGCACTCCAACGGCTATTCGCTGGTGCGCCACATCGTCGCGAACGCGGGGATCGGCTACGGCGACAACGCCGCCGACCTCGGCACCACCTGGGGTGAGGCCCTGCTGGAGCCCACCCGCCTGTACACGACGCCGCTGCTGACGCTGCTCGAGCAGGTGCCGCACGGGGTGCACTCCCTCAGTCATGTGACCGGCGGCGGCATCGCCGCCAACCTGGCCCGCGTGCTGCCGCAGGGCAGCTGGGCCGAGGTGGATCGCTCCACCTGGACGCCCAGCCCGGTGTTCCAGGTGCTGGCCGACATCGCGGGCACCCCGATCGTCGACACCGAGGGCACCTGGAATCTGGGTATCGGATTCCTCGCCGTCGTGGCGGAGGAGAAGAAGGATGCCGCGATCGCGGCCATCCAGGCACAGGGAATCCCTGCCTGGCAGGTCGGCACCGTGCACACCGGTGCGCGGCCGGCCGGAGAGTTCGAAGAGGGCGCCAAGGGCGTCGATGGTGGAGCCGTGCGCCTGGTCGGCGCCTATCAGAGCGGAACGAAGTAACACCCCATGTGCGGCATCGTCGGAATGGTCGGGAACGGCCCGGTCAACCAGGACATCTACGACGCGCTGCTGCTGCTGCAGCATCGAGGGCAGGATGCCACGGGCATCGCCACGGCCGAGCCCAGCGGCGTGATGCACATGGCCAAGGCCGAGGGCATGGTGCGCGAGGCGTTCCGCACCCGCGACATGCGCTCGCTGCTCGGCAACATCGGTCTGGGGCACGTGCGCTACGCCACGAAGGGCACCGCCTCGAACGAGGAGGAGATGCAGCCGTTCTACGTGAACGCGCCCTATGGCATCGTGCTCATCCACAACGGCAACCTCACCAACACGCGTGAGCTGACCGCCGACATGGCGCAGCGCGACCGTCGTCACCTGAACTCGTCCAGCGACACCGAGCTGCTGCTGAACGTGCTGGCCGGCGAGCTGCAGAGCACCACCTCGGCGGTCGACCTCGACCCCGAGCGCATCTTCGAGGCCGTCGCCCGCACGCACAAGCGCATCGAGGGTGCGTACGCGGTGATCGCCATCATCGCCGGGTACGGGATGCTCGCGTTCCGCGACCCGTTCGGCATCCGCCCCCTCATCCTCGGACGTCGGGCCGCGACCGAGCCGGGGAAGGCCGACGAGTGGGTGGTGACCAGCGAGTCCCTGGTGCTGGAGAACGCCGACTACGAGGTCGTGCGCGAGGTCGAGCCCGGTGAGGCCGTGTTCATCACCAACGACGGCGAACTGTTCACGCAGCAGTGCGCCGAGCACACGCAGCTGACGCCGTGCGCGTTCGAGTACGTCTACCTCGCCCGTCCCGACTCCGTCATGAACGGCGTCTCGGTGTACGAGTCGCGGCTGCGGATGGGCGAGCGACTGGCCGACACCATCGCCAAGCACGTGCCGCTGGACGAGATCGATGTGGTCATGCCCATCCCCGACTCCTCGCGCCCCTCGGCCATGGAGGTCGCCCGCAAGCTCGGCAAGGAGTACCGCGAGGGCTTCTACAAGAACCGCTACGTGGGCCGCACGTTCATCATGCCCGGGCAGGCTGTGCGCAAGAAGAGCGTGCGCCAGAAGCTCAACGCCATGTCGGCGGAGTTCCAGGGCAAGAACGTGCTGCTCATCGATGACTCCATCGTGCGGGGCACCACCAGCACGCAGATCATCCAGATGGCCCGGGATGCCGGTGCGAAGTCGGTGATCTTCGCCTCGGCCGCGCCGCCGGTGCGCTACGCGCACGTGTACGGCATCAACATGCCGTCGAAGCACGAGCTGGTCGCGCACGGCCGCACGATCCCCGAGATCGCCGAGGTGCTCGGCTGCGACAGGATCGTGTACCAGGAGGTCGAGGACCTGAAGGCCGCGATCATCGAGGGCTCCGAGCTGACAGACCTCGACATGAGCTGCTTCGACGGGCGCTACATCACCGGAACCGTGACCCCCGAGTATCTCGATTGGGTCGAGAAGTCGCAGACCTCGTGACGGCCTCGAGCGCACGGCCGCTCTGGCACGGGCGTGCGCTCGCCGTGCTCGGCATCCTGCTGTGCGCGTTCTCGCTGCGCTCGGCGGTGGCGTCGCTGTCGCCGATGCTCGACCTGATCGAGCGCGACTTCCCGCTCGCACCGACCGTGGTCGGGTTGATCGGCGCGGCGCCGCCGGTGTGCTTCGGGCTGTTCGGTCTGGTGACTCCGGTTCTCGAGCGCCGGCTGGGGCTGGAACGGCTGACGGTGCTGGCGCTCGCGACGATCACGGTCGGGCTGGTCCTGCGCGGCCTGGTCGGCGACTCGACCGGCCTGCTGCTGACGACCGCCCTGATCTTCGCGGGTGTCGGGATGGGCAACATCCTCATGCCTCCGCTGGTGAAGAAGTACTTCCCCGACCGGCTCGGGCTGATGATGACGCTGTACACCTCGGCCATGGCGCTCTCGACGTTCGTGCCGCCGCTGATCGCGGTGCCGGTGGCGGATGCCATGGGCTGGCGCTTCTCGATCGCACTGTGGGGCGCGTTCGCGCTGGCCGGTGTCGTCCCGTGGATCCTGATGCTGCTGCGCGGGCGAGTCGATGCCAGTACTTGGGTCCCTGAGCCTGTCGAAGGGCCCGAGCCCGCCGCCGCGGAGTCCGCGCAGACATCCACACGCGACATCCCGACGGAAGCATTGACCGGCCCGATCCCGACGACACCCGCCGATCGCCGGCTCTTCGGACGGCTCGCGCGCATTCCTCTGGTGTGGGCGGTGTCGGCGGTCTTCGCAACCTCGTCGACGATGGCCTACGTGTCGTTCGCATGGCTGCCCGCGGTGTTCATCGATATCGGCGGGGTGGATGCGGCGACCGCCGGCCTGCTGCTGTCGCTGTTCGGAACCGTGGCACTGCCGGCATCGCTGCTGGTTCCGGTGCTGGTGGTGCGGATGCAGGCCACGCGCCCCCTGGTGCTGGTCGGATCGATCGGCGGCCTGGTGGGCCTGACCGGACTGATCCTGGCGCCGGCTCCCGGACTGCTCGTGCTGTGGACCGTGCTGTTCGGCGTGAACGGCGTGCTGTTCCCGCTGGCGCTGGTGCTGATCAGCATCCGCGCCCGCACTCCCGAGACAGCAGTCGTGCTGTCGAGTTTCGTGCAGAGCGTCGGCTACGCGGTTGCGGCGGTGTTCCCCGTGCTGTTCGGGGTGCTGCACGCGGTGAGCGGCTCGTGGACGTGGTCGCTGCTGCTGCTCGGTGCGGTGCTCATCGTGGTGATCCCGTTCGGCATGGTCGCCGGCCGCCGACGCACCGTCGAGGACGAGTGGGAGAGCCGGCACGGCTCCTGGTGAAGGCGGAACGGCTGAGGCCTGCTCAGCAGACCGTCACCTCGTCGCCGACGCGGATGACGCCGCCCGTCCCGCCGGTGTCGCCGACCGCGCCGGACACGTCCTGCAGCAGCAGGAGGCGGCCGAGCGTGGGCTCCGGCAGCCCGATGTCGCGTGTCAGGGCCGTCAGGATGCGTGCATCGCGGATGCCGGTGTCGGGGTTCGCGTGCGGAGCCAGGCATCGCACGATCGGGCCCTCCGCGGTGAAGCGCACGTCGCCGATGCGCACCTCGCCGGTCCAGGCCAGCTCGTCCCAGGCATCCGCTCCGTCGATCACGACGTTCGAGCGGAACCGGCGATGGTCCAGTTCCTGCCCGAGCACGTCGCCGACGGCGTCGACGCTGGCGGTGCTGTGCAGGGTGACGAAGCCCTTGGACCGGTCCTGGAACCGTGCGTGCTCGCCGTCGCCGACCAGCACGAGCGGCAGTCTGCCCTCGCGCTGAAGCAGCTTCCACTCGGGGGAGTCCAGCACGAACGCGGTCATGATCTCGGTGAGCTCTTCACGACCGTCGGCGTCCAGCACGACATCCACGAGCAGAGTGTCGTCGTAGGTGACCCGCACGCGTCGCGCGACGTGGTCGTACGACACCTGCAGCGCGGCCAGCGTAGGGAACGACTCCAGTGCGAGGCCCTTCGACTTCGGCCAGTAGTCCAGTCCGTCGCGATGCTCGGGCTGCGCGGCATCGGCGAATCGGAAGGCCAGCACGCGATCTCCGGCGACGCGTCCGTCCGACTGGATCGTCAGCTCGTCGAGGCGCTCGGGCGTGAACCCCTTGATCGGATGACGGTACAGAGCTGCGACGCGGGGCATCCGGCCATTCTGTCATCCCTTCGACGGGCTCAGGGGCCCAGCGGGGTCCGGAGGGGACGACGAAACCCTGGTCGACTCAGCGGATGCCGGTCGCCAGGGTGTTGTCGTGCGGAGGTGGGAGGTCAGGCTCGCTCGAGCTCGTCCTCATCCTCGTCTTCGTACTGATCGGCCCACTTGTCGACGTACTGGTCCTCCTCGGAGGACGGGTGCCCGAGTTCATTCTCCAGAGCGGAGAAGTTCACCGTCGGACTGTACGACTTGAGTTCGCGAGCGATCTTGGTGTGCTTCGCCTTCTGACGGCCACGGCCCATGCGCGAGACCCCCTTTTTACGAGTTCAGCAGCGGGCTGTGCACAGCCGGCTGTCATTTCACGGCACCGGCCTGAAGCCGGTAAGAGTAGCATTCAGAATAGCACGCACGCCAGAGCAATCGGCCGCGCGACGGCCCTTCGCGGAAGGATCGACATGACAGATTCCACGCCCACGGCATCCGAAGAGAGCGTCCAGAACGCCGCACTGCAGAAGGCGGTGATCGTCGGCATTCAGCCGGGCCAGCCCGCGCAGGTGATGGCAGAGGCGATCCGCTACGCCACCCTGCTGAAGGCCCCGCTGATGGTCGTGCACGTCGACGTGACGCGCTTCGTCACCTACGAGGACCCCGACGGCTATGTGCACTCCGCACCCATCGACCTGAATCTCGATGCCGGCGCCGCCGAGTTCGAAGACGTGCAGAAGCTCGCCTCCGACGCTCTCGGCAAGTCCGAGCTGGTGTGGGCCACGCGCCAGCTGGTGGGCGACCCCGCGCTGGCGATCAAGCAGCTGGCGGACAAGCTCGACGCGCAGCTGATCGTGATCGGCACGCGCAAGCGCGGCATCGGGGAGTCCATCCGCGAGTTCTTCACCGGATCGGTGGCCGCGCGCCTCGCGCACCGGCAGCACCGCTCGGTGCTGGTGGTCCCGCAGGGCGAGCCCGTCCCCGACGACGAGAAGGTCTGGCAGGAGTAGCACCGCCCCGAAGGCTCAGCCGCGCCGCTGCTCGCGCGGCAGTTCTCGACGTCTCAGGATGCTCGCGCGGCAGTTCTCGATCGGCGCTGCGTCTATCTGCACGGCGCGGAGCAAGAACTGCCGCGCGGACCTGGGTGCGGGTCGAGAACTGCCGCGCGGAGGACAGCGCGGTGTCGAGAACAGCCGCGCGAAGCCGGGGCTCAGCCGCGCAGGGCCGACAGCGCGCGGGTCACGGCGTGGGCGGCGTCGTCGAGCGCCCGCTCGAGGTCCGTCACCACTGCGGCCGGCAGCACGGAGCCGCGGGCGACGTGCGTGCGCAGGTCGGTGCGCACCTGGGCGCGGAACGCGTTGATCGCGGCATCCGCCCGCTGCAGGTTCTCACGGCTGGTGACGCGCTCATCGCTCATCCCGTCCGAGCGCAGCCGCGTCTTGGCGGCGCGACGCTCCTCCTGCGCGGCCGTGGCGAGGTCGGCGCGCAGGCTGCGCATGGCCTCCTGCACGCTGTGCCGCACCTCGCTGGCGATCAGCCGCACCGAGTCGGACAGTCCCTGCTCGATGCCCTCCAGGTCTTCCGTCCTGGCGTCGAGCTCGGCGCGACCGGCATCCGTGATGGCGTAGATGGTGGTGCGTCCCTCGACGGTCTTGGTGACCAGGCCCTCCTCCTCCAGCTTCGCCAGGCGCGGATAGATGGTGCCGGCACTGGGCGTGTACGTGCCGCCGGTGCGATCGGTGAGTGCCTGGATGATGCCGTAGCCGTGCTGCGGCGCC
This sequence comes from uncultured Microbacterium sp., assembly GCF_937927635.1. GTDB lineage: Bacteria > Actinomycetota > Actinomycetes > Actinomycetales > Microbacteriaceae > Microbacterium. Next base: position 40,529 of record NZ_CALBRW010000016.1, on the reverse strand, counting down.
TCGTTCAGCAGCGACAGCAGGTACAGCCGCAGGTCGCCGTGCGAGAAGACGGCGGGACTCATGATTCCTCCCACTCGGGGTCGTCGGCGACGGTCGGGCGAGCCTGGCGCAGCACCGTGATGCCGCCGGAGACCGTGTTGGCGCGCAGGTCGACGAAGCTGCCGGCCAGTTCGCCGGTCTGGCCGGAGTAGTTGCTGGGGCCGCCGCCCGAGCGCTTGACGCCGTCCACGGTGAGCCGCCCGCTCATGCTGCGCAGCACGTAGTTGGCGGGCAGCGTCTCGTCGAGGCGCGTGGTGACGGAGCCGGAGACCGTGTTGATGTTGAGCGTGTTCACGTCGCCGATGGCGTCGATCAGCACCGAGCCCGAGACCGTGTCGACGACGGCCTTGCGCAGCGAGCCGGTGACGGCGACATCGCCGGAGACGCTGTTGGCGGTGACCGACCCCGTCAGGCTGCGCACCTGCACGTCGCCGGAGACGGAGTTGGCCGTCAGATCGCCCGTCACGTCGTCCGCGATGATGTCGCCCGAGACGGTGTTGAGCTTGACGTCGTTGCGGATGCCGGAGACCAGCGCCCCCGCGCTGACCACGCCCAGCGTCAGCGAGATGCCGCGCGGCACGGCCACGCTGATCTCGGCCTTGGGGCCGCCGGCGCCGAAGTTGCGGAACACCTCGAGGAAGTTGTCCCACCCGATCTGCGGGTGGTCGATCTCGATCTGGGCGCCGTCGGACTCGACGCGCAGGTCCTTGATGGTGACGCCGTGCACCTCGATGCGCACACCGGGTTCGTCGTGTGCGATGACGTCGACCTGACCGCCGACCAGCCCGATCTTGAGCCGGGATGCGGAGGCGATGTCGATGACGCGTTCCTCGCCGGGGGCGATGAGCCACTTCTCGGTCATTGTCGTTCTCTTCCTGGTTGGGCGATATCAAGATATATCGCGTGTTGCGAGCGTAACACGATATATCTCGAGTTTGTCAAGAGGTTGGGTCGAGGTCAGGAAAGACTCAGGATGCTCGCGCTTGACCTTGACGTAACGTCAACTTCTACCGTGGTCTTCATCGATGGAACGACCGAAGGAGCGGATGCCGTGGACTGGTCCATCCAGGAGATCGCCCGCCTCGCGGGCACCACCAGCAGAACGCTGCGTCACTACGACGCCATCGGACTGCTGGCGCCCTCGCGCATCGCGGGCAACGGCTATCGGCACTACGACGAGTCCGCGCTCGTGCGCCTGCAGCGCATCCTGCTGCTGCGCGAGCTCGGGCTCGGCCTGCCGCAGATCGGGCAGGTGCTGGAGCAGGGGCAACCTGAGGCATCCGCTCTGCAGACGCATCTCGAGCTGCTCCGGGCGGAGCAGCAGCGCCTCGCGCGCCAGATCGCGTCCGTCGAATCCACCATCACCGCACTGACAGAGAGGAAGGACCTCATGGCCGAGAACATGTTCGACGGCTTCGACCACACCCAGTACAAGGACGAGGTCGAGCAGCGTTGGGGCAAGAAGGCCTACGCCGACAGCGACCGCTGGTGGCGGGGCATGAGCGAGAGCGAGCGCGCGGGCTGGAAGCAGCGCGTGGTCGAACTCAATCACGACTGGGTCGCCGCAGCCGAGACGGGCGTCGACCCGGCATCCGCCGAGGCGCAGGCGCTCGCCGCGCGTCATGTGGCCTGGCTCACCGGCATCCCCGGCACTCCGGCCGCCGCCGCCGGCGGTGACGTCAAGGCGTACGTGATCGGACTCGGCGAGATGTACGTCGCCGACCCGCGCTTCGGCGCGAACTACGGCGGCGAACAGGGTGCGGCGTTCGTGCGCGACGCGCTGCGGAACTACGCCGAGGCGAACCTGTAGCCGCTCGCACCTGTACCCGTGGCCGGCCGAGCCCGCGATATCCCTCTGATCGTGGATGTCGCAGGCCCGGCCGTGATGGCCGCCACCTGCCAGCCCGGGATAGTCTGGCTGAACGATGAGCATCACTCGCCGCACCCTGCTGCTCGGCGCCGGAACCGGTGCCGTAGCGGTGCTCCTGGCCGCGTGCACGCCCGAGCCGAAACCGAAGCCGACGCGCACGACCCCGGTGCCCAGGCCCACGGCCCCGCCGGCGGTCCCCGCACCTGCCGCGTGGGCGCGCAGCGCCTGGTCGACCGACCCGTACTCCTTCGGATCCATCAGCTACCTGCCGGCCGGCGCCGACCCGCAGCAGCGCGCGACCCTCGCAGAGCCCATCGGCGACCGGCTGTACTTCGCCGGGGAGGCGCTGGATCCCGATCACCCCGGCACCGTGCTGGGAGCCGTCGACTCCGGCCGCTCCGCAGCCCTCGCGCTGATCGTCGCGGCGGGTGAGAAGGAGCGCGTGGCGGTCGTCGGCGCGGGTGCCGCGGGCGTCGTGGCGGCGCGGATGCTGGCCGATGCCAACCACGACGTGACCATCTTCGAGGCCCGTGACCGGTCGGGCGGGCGCATCCTCAGCAAGTCGGGCGACGACTGGCCCATCCCCGCGCAGCTGGGCGCGTGGCTCATCTCCGACGAGCAGCTCACGGCCCTGCACGACCGCATCACCACGCTCGGCGAGCAGCAGGTCGCACTCGACACGGCGACCGGCTGGTCGAAGGACGGCGCAGTCGACACGGTCTCGGGGCAGGCCATCGCCCAGGCCATCGACAGGGCGAAGAGCCTGCCGTCCGACGTGCCCCTCGACGAGGCCCTCACGCAGAACGGGGCCGATCCCGATGACCCCGCGCTCGCTGCGGCCCTCGCCTGGCAGGCCGCCATCACCGGCGCGGACCCCGCCAAGGCATCCAGCTGGTACCCGCCGGCTTTCCCCGCCGACACACTGACGGGCATGGAGGAGGACCTCGGCGGGTTCTTCGACAAGCACCTGAAGGATCAGGAGATCACGCTGGCCTCGCCGGTCGTGCGCATCGCCTACGACGACAAGGGTGTGAGCCTGCGGCTGGGCACCGGAGAGGCCCTGTCGTTCGACCGCGTGATCGTCACCGTGCCGTTGGGCGTGCTGCAGCAGCAGGGGATCGAATTCGCCCCCGCGCTGCCGTTCTCGCACCGGGGCGCCATCTCGGCACTGGCATCCGGTTTCGTCGAGACGGTGTGGATGCGATTCGACGAGCCGTTCTGGGACGCCGAGCAGGCCATCTGGCACGTCGTCGGCGGCGACGGGCTGATCCGCACCTGGCTGAACCTGATGCCGGCCACCGGGGAACCGGTGCTGGTCGGGATCGTCGGAGGGTCGGAGGCGGAGGAGTTCGCGGCGCTCAGCGACCGCGACGCACGGGTGGCCGCCAGAGCGGCACTCGAGTTCTTCGCACCCACCCCGAAGGACGCGAGCTGATCTCGCCCCACGGAGGCAGCCGCACGCGCACGTGGCTCAGCAGCACCAGCAGGGCGGCGACCACGGCGAAGATCGACAGCGCCGCCAGGCAGGAGATGCCCATCTCCGGCAACCCGGACACCTGGCGAGGGTCGAGGAAGTAGTACGGATACCAGCCGATGATGCTGCCGCGCCAGATCGTGAACACGCCCCAGATCAGCGGGTACAGCAGCACGAACGGCAGCACCCGCCAGGATGCCGGCTGCCGCCCCGGCCCGATCAGCCAGCCGATCACGGCCAGCGCGGGCAGCACGTAGTGCAGCACGACGTCCGACCACGGGACGGTGATCGGGATGCCGCGCACCCCCGCCTGCCAGACGATGATCGAGAAGGCCAGCCCCGCCGTGGTCGTCCAGCTCAGCACCAGCACACGCGCCGAGGTCAGCCAGGCGGGATCCAGCGGCTGCCGCAGCGCGATGATCCCGGCGGTGATCGTCACCGCGGCGAACGCGATGTTCGACTGGATGGTCAGGTAGGCGAAGAAGTTGTCGCTGGCGAGGGTCTGCGAGCCCATGCCCCACAGCATCCGGTGCGTGAGGGACACGACGCACACGGCTGCGGCGAGCAGACGCAGCCATCCGAAGATCCTTCTCGTCAGCACGCGGGCGTCGTCCTCCTGGGGCCGGGCACCCCTCGGGTGGGGCTCGGTCGTCTCCCGAGTCTACGTAACGGCGGCCGGGGCGAGGCTCCCGACTAGAGTTGCGCAGGTGACCTCATCCACCCCAGCGAGCGCCGTCCTGCGGCGTGCGGCGCTGGTCGCTCTGGGCGGGATGCTGGGCACCGCCGCCCGGATGGGGTTGGGGCTGCTCATCCCCGATGCGCCCGTGGGTGTTCTGGTGGCGAACCTGGTCGGCGCCCTGGTACTGGGCATCCTGACCGCCCGGCTTCCGGCATCCGATCTGCGGGTGTTCCTCGGCACCGGCATGCTCGGCGGGTTCACGACCTACAGCTCGTTCATGGTCGACTCCGTGCAGCTGTGGGCGTCGTCTGCACTGCTGGCGGCGGGCTATGTCGCCCTCACCCTGGCCGGCGGCATCGCGCTCGCCGCACTCGGACTGCATCTCGGCCGAAAGCGGGGCGCCGCATGAGCCCGATGATCTTCCTGCTGGCCGCCGCCTGCGGCGGACTGGGTGCCGCGACGAGGTACCTCGTCGACCTCGGCATCGCGCGGGCGACCGGCACGCGGTTCCCGTGGGGCGTGGTGATCATCAACGTGAGCGGATCGCTGCTGCTCGGCCTCGTGGTGGGGATGCTGCCGGGGGCGGCGTTCGTCGTGGGCACGGGGTTCCTCGGCGGCTACACCACCTTCAGCACGGCGATGATCGACACGGTCGCGCTGTGGCGCGACGGTGAGCGCCGGGCATCCGTCCTGTACTCGGGCGGGATGCTGCTGGCCGGCTTCGCCGCCGCGGCCGTCGGCCTCGCGCTGGGCCTGGCCGCCTGACAGCATCCCGCAGGCACTCCCGCGCGACTCACGGATAATGGACGGGTACGCTCCGAGCCACTGAATCGAGCACCGTGTCGAATCTCTCCGTCTTCAGCCTGCGCAACCGCGCACTGATCGCCCTCATCACGATCGTGGCCGCCGTGTTCGGCGGGCTCGCGCTGACCAACCTCAAGCAGGAGCTCATCCCCTCGCTCGAGCTGCCGGCGCTGATCGTCATGACGCAGTACCCGGGCGCCTCGCCGGAGGTGGTCGAGCACGATGTGTCCACGCCCGTCGAGACCGCCATCCAGGGCGTGCCGGGGCTGGAGTCGACGACGGCCACCAGCACCACCAACGCCTCCATGGTGCAGGCGACGTTCACCTACGGCACCGACCTCGCCACCGCCGAGCAGAAGATGCAGCAGGCCATCAACCGCATCTCCCAGCAGCTGCCGAAGGACGTCACGCCGCAGGTGCTGAGCGTCTCCATCGACGACTTCCCCGTCATCCAGGTCGCCGTCACCGGCTTCAGCGATGCCCAGGCCGCGCAGAACGACCTGGAGACCACCGTCATCCCGGATCTGGAGGATGTGAAGGGCGTCAACGCCGCGACCATCGTCGGCGGCGTCGGGCAGCGCATCACCATCACTCCGGATGCCGCCAAGCTGGCCGCCGCGCACCAGACCATGCAGTCCCTGAGCCAGGCGCTGGCGCAGAACGGCATCCTGCTGCCGGGCGGCGACATCACCGAGGGTGACCAGACGCTCACCGTGCAGACCGGCTCGAAGATCACCTCGGCGCAGCAGTTGGCCGACCTGCCGCTGGTGGGCACGACGCTCACGATCGGCGACGTCGCGACCGTGGAGCAGACCACCGACCCGGTCACCTCGATCTCGCGCGTGGACGGCAAGGACGCCCTGTCGATCGCCGTCACCAAGCTGCCCTCGGCCAACACCGTCGACGTGTCCAAGGGCGTGCTGAGCAAGCTCGACGACCTGCAGAAGACGTTCCCCGACACCACGTTCACCGTGGTGTTCGATCAGGCGCCGTTCATCGAGCAGTCCATCGAGACGCTCGCCACCGAGGGCCTGCTGGGCCTGGCGTTCGCCGTGGTCGTCATCCTGATCTTCCTGCTCTCGATCCGCTCCACGCTGGTCACCGCCATCTCGATCCCGACCTCTGTGCTGATCACGTTCATCGGCCTGCAGGCGTTCGGCTATTCCCTGAACCTGCTCACCCTCGGCGCGCTCACCATCGCCATCGGGCGCGTGGTCGACGACTCCATCGTCGTGATCGAGAACATCAAACGGCACTACGTGCAGGGCTCCGACAAGGTCACGGCCATCAAACTGGCCGTGCGCGAGGTGGCGGCAGCGGTCACGGCATCCACCATCACCACGGTCGCGGTGTTCCTGCCGATCGTGTTCGTCGGCGACATGGTCGGCGAGCTGTTCCGGCCGTTCGCCATGACCGTCACCATCGCCATGGCCGCGTCGCTGTTCGTCGCGCTGACCATCGTGCCGGTGCTGGCGCACTGGTTCCTGAAGCCCGGCAAGCCGCTGGTGGCGGCCGACGGCACGCGCATCGACCCCGAGCATCCGGATGCCCCGCCCACCCGCCTGCAGAAGGCGTACCGCCCGATCCTCGGCTGGACGCTGAAGCACTCCGCGACCACCGTCGTGATCGCGCTGCTGGTGCTGGGCGGCACGTTGGCCGCGGCCCCGCTGATGAAGATCAACTTCCTCAGCGACTCCGGCCAGAACACCATGACCGTCACGCAGGACATCGGCGGCACCGCCAGCCTGCAGGCCAAGTCGGATGCGGCCAAGCAGGTCGAGAAGGCGCTGAACGGCATCGACGGCATCACGCACGTGCAGGCCTCGATCGGCTCCAGCGGCTCGGCGCTGCGTGACGCCTTCTCGGGCGGTGCGGGCATCACCTACTCGATTCAGACCTCCGATTCGGCTGATCAGGAGAAGCTGCGCGCCACCGTGCAGAAGAGGATCGACGAGCTGAAGGATGCCGGCGACGTGAGCGTCGCCGCGTCGAGCGGCGGCTTCGGCTCCAGCGACATCACGATCACCGTCACCGCACCCGACGCGAGCGCGCTGCAGAAAGGCACCGACGCGCTGGTGAAGGATCTGAAGGGCCGTGACGGCGTCGGCCAGGTCACCACCAACCTGTCGGCCTCGCTGCCGTACATCGCCGTGAACGTCGACCGCGCCAAGGCCGCCGAGCGCGGGCTCAGCGAGGTGGCCGTCGGGTCGATGGTCTCCAACACCATGCGCCCCGACCAGATCGGCTCCATCGAGGTCGACGGCACGGGCATGAACGTGTACATCGTGAACCCCGAGCCGCCGGCATCCCTTGACGCACTTCGGTCGCTGGAGATCCTGACGCCCACCGGCCCGGTGAAGCTCTCCGACATCGCGAGCGTCGAGGAGCAGAACGGACCCACCGCGATCACCACCGAGAAGGGCCGCCGCACGGCGACCATCACCGTGCCGCCGTCCTCGGACAACCTGGCGGTGGCGACCGCCTCGGTGAACGCGGCCATGGATCACGTGAAGCTGCCGGAGGGCGCGCGCGCCGAGATCGGCGGCGTGGCCCAGCAGCAGGCCGACTCGTTCTCGCAGCTGGGGCTGGCCATGCTGGCCGCCATCCTGATCGTCTACGTGGTGATGGTCGCGACGTTCAAGTCGCTGCGCCAGCCGCTGCTGCTGCTGGTGTCGGTGCCGTTCGCGGCCACCGGCGCCATCCTGCTGCAGATCGCCACCGGGGTTCCGCTGGGCGTCGCCTCGCTGATCGGCGTGCTGATGCTGATCGGCATCGTCGTCACCAACGCCATCGTGCTGGTCGACCTGGTCAACCAGTACCGGGAGAAGGGACTCAGCACAGCGGATGCCGTGATGGCGGGCGGCGAGAAGCGTCTGCGCCCGATCCTGATGACGGCGCTCGCGACGATCTTCGCACTCACGCCGATGGCGCTGGGCATCACCGGGCACGGCGGGTTCATCTCGCAGCCGCTGGCGATCGTCGTGATCGGCGGCCTGGTGTCGTCGACCGTGCTGACGCTGATCGTGCTGCCGACGCTGTACAACCTCGTCGAGGGTGCGAAGGAACGGCGTGCCGCCAAGCGCGCTGCGCGAGGCGGTTCGGGGCCGGAGGACTCCGGCCCCGATGGCGGCGACGGACCCGTCCGTCCGCGCACGCCTATCGCCCCCGAGATCATGCTGCGCAGCGATGTCGAGGCGCACCTCGCGGGCGAGGCGGCCGGCGCGTCGTCGGGACTCGTGAGCGATGCCCTGCACCAGCCGACCCGTCGCGAGCTGCGCTCCCAGGGCCTGCCATCCGCGCACCCGGGTGACTGATCCGGCCCCGCTGACCGAACCCTCAGCGGAGGGTGAGTTGCAGCGCCGTCACCGCGGTGGTGATGTGATCCTCGGTCAGACGCGCAGCGGTCTGGGCCTCATGGGCGACGATGGCGTCGAGGATCCCGTGATGCTGTGATTGGAGTTGCACCATGAGTGCCTCCTGATCGGGAACCGTGCCGAAGGCGCGCAGGATGGGAAGCCGCAGACTGTTGCGGATCGCCTCGGTGAGGTCGGAGAAGAGCTGATTGCCCGTAGCCTCGGCGATCGCCACGTGGAACGCGGCGTCTGCGTCATTGAACGCCTCGAGACTGACCCCCGGCGTGTCCATGATCGCCAGGTGGGCGTTGAGATGAGCGATATCGTCCTTGCGGATTCGCGAGGAGGCGAGCGTCGCGCTCGAGGTCTCGAGCTGGATGCGAGTCTCGATCACCTCCTCGATGCTGAAGTTCGCGAGTGCCACATGGAGCCGGAGGAAGCGGCTGAGGGCGGCACTCGGCATAGCGGCGACGAAGGTGCCCGCGGCCCGGCCTGATCCACCGTTCGACCTGATCACTCCGAGACTCTCGAGGACGCGGAGGGCCTCGCGCACACTCGCACGGCTGACCTCCAACCTGCCCGCGAGCTCCCGCTCGGGAGGCAGCGGATCGCCGACAGTGAGCGAGCCGTTCATGATCCGCTCCTCGATCGCGTCGATGACGAGCTCATAAGTGCTCGACTTGGTCACGGGCTTCCATGTGCTCTGCCCGGGTACCGCCTGATCGGCCATCTTCTTCACCCGTGTTTCAGAAATCTCTCAGCGAACACTTGACGTGCGTCACACACAATTCTATGATCCATTAAATGGTCTGACCTCTTAAAGGCCATACTAATTACCGTCAAATTGTGCATCCGGCAGATGCAGCCCTGAGGCATAGCCGCCTCAAGACTCCACGGACCGGGTGTCGTGGGGAAGATAATGTATACACCTGAACTCGCCCCGATGGCCGGCAGTCTGCTGTGGTCGTCGTTGCTGGCACTGCTGCCATTGGTGACGATCTTCGTGACGCTGGGCTGGCTGCGGTGGAAGGCCCATTGGGCCGGTCTCGCCGCGCTCGTCGTCGCATTGCTCGTCGCCGTCTTCGTCTACGCGATGCCGATCGGACTCGCAACGCTCTCGGCCACCCAGGGCTTCGCCTTCGGGCTGTTCCCGATCATGTGGATCGTCGTCTGCGCGATCTGGCTCTACGAACTGACCGTGAAGTCGGGCCGCTTCGAGGATCTGCGTCTGGTCATCGACGTGATCTCCGATGATCCACGCGTTCAGGCCATCATCGTCGCCTTCTGCTTCGGTGGTCTGCTCGAGGCGCTCGCCGGATTCGGAGCCCCCGTGGCCATCACCGGTGTCATGCTCATCGCGGTCGGCTTCACCGCTATGCGCGCCGCCGTCGTCGTGCTCATCGCCAACACCGCACCGGTCGCCTTCGGTGCCATCGGCATCCCGATCATCACCGCCGGCACTCTGACCGGGATCGATTACCAGGACATCGGTGCCATGGTCGGTCACCAGACGCCGGTCCTCGCCGCGATCGTCCCGCTCCTGCTCGTCTTCATCGTCGATGGCAAGCGTGGGCTCAAGCAGCTGTGGCCGCTCGCCCTGGCCGTCGGCGTCGTCTTCGGAATCGCACAGTTCATCTCCGCGAACTTCCTCTCGGTCGAGCTGACCGATATCGTCTCCTCCCTCGCCGGGCTCGCCGCCGCGGTCATCATCCTCCGCTTCTGGACGCCCAAGGGCGGCGCTGACGCGCTAGCGAAGATGCGGATCGCGAAGCAGGAGGAGCGCGCTTCGGCTCCCAGCGCCGGAGGTGCGGTCACCACCACCCGTGTCAAGGAGACCGCTCCGACGCTCACCGGTTCGCGTGTGTTCCTCGCACTGTTCCCCTACCTGCTCGTCATCGTCATCTTCTCCAGTGCGAAGCTCATCCCGGCGCTGAATTCGTTCCTTGCCGGCACCGATGTGAAGATCCCCTGGCCGGGACTCGACGGCAATATCCTCACGGCCGCCGGAGAGCCCTCCGGTTCGACGATCTACAACTTCCAATGGCTGTCGTCGCCCGGCACCCTGCTGCTCATCTCGGGCATCATCGTCGCCATCGTGTACAGGATCTCGTTCGCCGATTCGGTCAAAGTCTTCACCGACAATGTCGTGAAGATGCGATTCTCGATCCTCACCGTCGGCCTCGTGCTCGCGCTGGCCTACGTGATGAACCAGGCCGGTCAGACGATCACGATCGGCACGTGGATCGCCGGGGCCGGTGCGGCCTTCGCATTCCTCTCGCCGATTCTCGGCTGGTTGGGCACCGCGGTCACCGGTTCGGACACGAGTGCCAACGCGCTCTTCGCCACACTGCAGCAGACAGCTGCGACGAACGCGGGAATCGATCCCGTCCTACTCGTCGCAGGCAACAGCTCCGGCGGTGTCGTCGGCAAGATGATCAGCCCGCAGAACCTCACGATCGCCGCAACTGCCGTCGGTATGCTCGGTCAGGAGTCCGCGATCTTCCGCAAGGTCATCGGCTGGTCGGTCGCCATGCTCGTGGTCATGTGTCTGATCGTCGGCCTCGAGTCGACCGTGCTCTCGTTCCTGGTCCCCGGGGGCAGCTGAGCTCGACTCGGCACCACAGCAGAGTCCTGGTGCGGGGAGGCGGGCGGCCGCCGCCGTCTCCCCGCACTCCCACCGCTACTCCCAGCTCCGTGCGGACCTCTCGCACGACGCCCGAATGAAGGAGAACAGTCTCATGGTCAAGAGACAGGTACCCAAGCCCGCTGAGATCTTCGAACTGATGAAGTTCAAGAAATTCGAGTTCAACGGCCGCAAGCGCCGTCTCGACTCCGCACTGACGATCGAGGATCTGCGCCATATCGCCAAACGCCGCACCCCTGCCGCTGCCTTCGACTACACCGACGGCGCTGCCGAGGGTGAGATCTCGATGAACCGCTCGGTCCAAGTGTTCCAGGACATCGAGTTCCACCCGTCGATCCTCAACGATGTCTCCACCGTCGATACGACGGTGCAGATCCATGGCGGCTCCTCCGCACTGCCCTTCGGCATCGCACCCACCGGGTTCACCCGACTCATGCAGACCGAGGGTGAGATCGCCGGTTCGTCGGCTGCGGGTGCCGCCGGCATCCCCTTCACGCTCTCGACGCTCGGCACGACGTCGATCGAGGACGTCAAGGCCGCCAACCCCCACGGACGCAATTGGTTCCAGCTGTACGTGATGCGCAAGCGCGAGATCTCGTACGGACTCGTCGAGCGCGCTCAGGCCGCCGGCTTCGATTCGCTCTTCTTCACCGTCGACACTCCGGTTGCCGGAGCGCGCCTGCGTGACAGCCGCAACGGATTCTCGATTCCGCCGCAGCTGAGCCCGAAGGTCGTCCTCAACGCGATCCCCCGCCCCTGGTGGTGGTGGGACTTCCTCACCACTCCCAAGCTCGAGTTCGGCTCGCTCACCGAGACCGGTGGCACGGTCGGGGAGCTGCTCAACAACGCGATGGATCCTTCGATCGACTTCGACGACCTTGCCACGATCCGCAGCATGTGGAAGGGGAAGTTCTCGGTCAAGGGAGTGCAGACTGTCGAGGACGCGAAGAGGCTCGCGGACCTCGGCGTCGATTCGATCGTGCTCTCGAACCACGGCGGCCGTCAGCTCGACCGCGCTCCGGTGCCATTCGAACTCCTCCCGGACGTGGCTCGCGAGGTCGGCAAGGACATGGAGATCATCGTCGACACCGGCATCCGCAATGGTGCAGATATCGTCGCCTCGATGGCTCTCGGTGCGGACTTCACGCTCATCGGCCGCGCCTACCTCTACGGTCTCATGGCCGGTGGACGGCAAGGCGTGGACCGCACGATCGCGATCCTCAAGGACCAGGTCGAGCGGACGATGAAGCTGCTTCAGGTGGGCACCGTGGCCGAGCTCAACCCCAGCCACGTCACTCAGCTGCGCCGCTTCACTCGCGCCGAGAGGGGTCAGATCGCGCAGGCGGGCCGCGACCAGCCCTGAGCCCGAGGGCACAGAGCAGCGGTTGTCGCGGGACCCGTCCGCGGCCCACCGGGCATCGTGCGCGGGTCAGCGGGTGTAGCGGATGCCCCACTCCAGCGACCACGACTCGTCCCGGCCCAGGTGCCGAAGGCCCCGTCCGGAGTTGAACGCATCGGCGGGGGCGGTCATGGGTTCGACGGCCACGACCAGCTCGTGTCCGGGGTAGGACGTCGACGTGTACGCCTGCACGTAGTTGAAGCCCGCGCCCTGCTGCAGCGTCACCCTGCGACCGTCCGGCGCAGTGAGCGTGGTGCGCACGAAGCCGTCGGCATCGCGGTGCAGGTTGGCGTACCCGGTGTCCAGCTGCACCTCGCCCAGCCGCCGGCCCTCGCGCAGATCGGTGCCGGCCGAGACCGGGGACTCGCCGATGGGCAGCATCCGCTCGTCGGTCTCGAAGTACGTCTCCGCCGGCAGCCGCAGCACCAGCATCCGCGGGTCGGCGTCGCCGATGGTCAGGTACGGGTGGATGCCGAGGGCCACCGGCGCGGAGGCGGTTGAGCGATTGGTGAGGATGTGCGTGACGTCGATGCCGGCATCCGTCAGCGCGTAGCGCACGGTGGTCTCGACCAGGTACGGGTACCCGGTCTGCGGCACGATCGTGGCGGCGAGGGTCACGGCATCCTCGACCTGGGAGGCGATCTCGTACGTCGTGAATCGCAGCAGTCCGTGGCTGGCGTTGTGGAACTTCGGCTCGGTGATGGCCAGCTGCCTGGTCTGGTCGCCGTCGTGCCAGACGCCGTCGCGAATTCGGTTCGGCCACGGCGCGAGGACCACGCCCGAGGCACCCGGAGTGGGGACGTCGGCGGGGTACGGCGGCACGACATCCACGCCACCGACGGTCAGGTGCCGCAGCGAGGCGCCGACCTGCGCGATCTGCGCGGTCACCTCGCCGCGTCGCAGGTGGATCTGGATGCCGGTGGGGGAGGTCATCTCGCCATCGTATGACGGCGGGCGGTTTCCCAGGAGGCTCCGGTAGACTCGTGCGGTCGGCTTCGGGCATCCGCTTTGCGGCGGAGTTTTTCGAGGGGCACCTCTTTGTGAGCCCAGGGGCCGATGGTTCATCAACCATCACATGAATGGCTCCGGCCGACGAATGCCCGGGTATGTCCGCCGTGCGCTGATCTCTGTGCGCACGGAAGCGGACGCTGTTCTCGTGTCAGAGACAGTGAGGAAGCACCCATGCCGAAGAACGGCAAGCCCAAGGGCGGTCGTCCGTCCCGCAACTTCGAGCCGCGCTACGCGAAGAAGACGGCGTTCCACGACCGTCACGCAGGCGGTCGTCCTGGTCGCGACGAGAGGGCGGATGCCGGTGAGCGCCGCTCCTACTCGTCGGACGCTCGCAGCAGCGATCGTCGCCCCGGGAGCATCAGCCCCAAGCACCGCGGGTACCGCCCCGCCGAGGCGGGCTCCGCGCCCAAGCGCCGCTGGACAGAGTCCGAGCGCGCCGGTCGCGACGAGGCGCGGTCCATCCGGGGCCGCGCGGAGTCGGGTCGCCGCGAGGCTCCGCACCGCTCCGACGATCACGGCTTCGATGGCCGTCGTCGGTTCGAGGAGCGCGGTGAGCGCCGCTTCGGCGACGATCACCGTGGTGGCCGCGGCTTCGACCGCGCCGGCAACGGCCCGCGCGACAGCCGCTTCGGTCGTGAGGATCGTCAGCGCGGTGAGCGCTTCGGGCGCGACGAGCGCGGCGGGCGCGGATTCGAGCGCCGTGACGAGCGCCCGCGTTTCGACCGTGACGACCGGGGCGCCCGGGGGTTCGAGCGTCGCGATGACCGCAGCGGACGGAGCCACGAGCGCCGTGATGACCGCCCGCGTTTCGACCGTGACGACCGGGGCGCCCGGGGCGGCGTCGACAGGAGCGACCGCGGATCCCGCGGCTACGAGCGTCGCGATGATCGCTTCTCGCGGGGTGACCGCCCGCACTTCGAGCGTCGGGACGACCGCCGCGGCGGGGTCGACGGCTCTCGCGACCGCTTCGCGCGCAGCGATCGTCCGGCGTTCGACCGTTCGCACGGGCATCGCGACGACCGTTCGCAGAACCGCTTCTCGCGCGAGGACCGTCCGGGCTTCGAGTCTCGAGATGACCGTCGCGACCGTCCGCGTCGCGAGGACCGCCCCAGCCGCAGCGACTGGAACCGCACGGCCACCGTCAAGGCCCACGAGGAGCACGTCGATGTCGTTCACGAGCGCCTCGAGGCGCAGGCCGTGCAGGCCACCGAGGTCGCCGATGTGACCTTCTCCGATCTGGGGCTGGGCTCCAACATCGTCGAAGTGCTGCGCAACATGGGCGCCGAGACGCCGTTCCCGATCCAGGCCGCCACGATCCCCTCGATCCTCGAGGGGCGCGACGTGCTGGGCCGTGGTCGCACCGGCTCCGGCAAGACCATCGCCTTCGGCGCACCGCTGGTCGAGAGCATCCTGCTGTCGCAGAAGGGCAAGCGCCGCGAGATCGGCCGCAAGCCGCGTGCGCTCATCCTCGCGCCGACCCGCGAGCTGGCGCTGCAGATCGACCGCACCGTGCAGCCGATCGCACGCAGCGTGGGCCTGTTCACCACGCAGATCTACGGCGGCGTGCCGCAGGCCCGGCAGGTGGGCGCGCTGAAGAAGGGCGTCGACATCGTCATCGGCACGCCCGGCCGCATCGAGGACCTCATCGAGCAGCACAAGCTCGACCTGTCCGAGGTGCGCATCGCTGTGCTCGACGAAGCCGACCACATGGCAGAGCTCGGCTTCGCGGAGCCCGTGCAGCGCATCCTGCGCAAGACCGGCACAGACCTTCACGACGGCGAGACCAGTCAGAAGCTGCTGTTCTCGGCAACGCTCGACCGCGAGGTCGCCGCGATCGTCGACGAGTTCCTGGTGGACCCCGCCGTCTACGAGGTGGCCGGCGAGGACCAGGACCACAGCAGCATCGAGCACCGCGTGCTGGTGATCGAGCACCGCGACAAGGCCGAGGTGCTGAACCTGCTGGTCGACCGCGAGGGCCAGACGCTGGTGTTCGCCCGCACCCGCGCCTATGCGGAGATGCTGGCCGAGCAGTTCGAGGATGCCGGCATCCCCGCCGTCTCGCTGCACGGCGACCTGAACCAGGCCAAGCGCACGCGCAACCTGCAGAAGCTCACCTCGGGCAAGGTGCAGGTGCTGGTGGCGACGGATGTCGCCGCCCGCGGCATCCACGTGGACGACGTCGGACTGGTCGTGCAGGCCGACGCACCCGACGAGTACAAGACCTACCTGCACCGCTCCGGCCGCACCGGCCGCGCGGGGCACTCGGGTCGTGTCGTGACGCTGATCACACGCCAGCGCCGTCGCCGCATGGAGGAGCTGCTGTCGCGCGCCGAGATCCACGCACCGTTCGAGCAGGCCGCTCCCGGCGACGACGTGATCGAGGAGATCGCCGGCCGGATGCCGACCGACGCCGAGCTCACCGCCTGACGCGCGTCCACAACTCCGGAGAAACGCCTCCGCGAAGCCTCATTCGGGCTCCGCGGAGGCGTTTCCGCGTCGGATCTCCGGAGTTGTGAACGACTCTCGTAGGCTGGCCGCATGGATTGGCAGCAGGCGGCGTCGATCGGCAGCGCGGCGTGGTTCTCGATCGCGTTCCTGGCGGCGATCGCCGCAGGCATGCAGGGGCGCGGCAAGCTGTGGTGGTTCTTCATCACGATGATCTTCGGTCCGCTGGCGCTGTTCTTCCTGGCGATCTGGACCGAGCCGCTCACGAAGCGCGGCTGAAGCTCAGCCCTTCTGACGGCTGAACCGCACCGGCCCCCGCCGATCGCGAGGTCGCGTCAGAACAGCATCGCCGGCGCGGCCGGGGGAGCGGATGCCGGGGTGGGCCGCATGCGCTCGCGCAGGATGCCGCGCATGCGGTCGTGCTCCTCCTCGGTCTGCGTGTGCAGTCCGTGCGCGCGGATCAGCGGCCGCATCCGCTTCGACAGCCACTGCCGATACCCCTTCGGCGCCTCGGATGCCGAGCCCGGGTACAGCCCGCGGTACGAGGAGACCAGGTCGGGGCGCTCGCGCTGCAGCCACTCGAAGAACCAGGGCTTCACACCCGGACGAAGGTGCAGGGCGCCGTACACCGCGTGGTCGGCTCCAGCCTCCGCGATGCGGGTGAGTGCCTCATCGATGGCGGCGACGGAGTCGGTCATGTGCGGCAGGATCGGCATGAGGAACACGCCGACTCTGAAGCCGGCATCCGTCAGTGCGCGCACCGTGTCCAGCCGCGCCTGCGTGGTCGGGGTGCCGGGCTCGATGGAGTGCTGCAGGGCGTCGTCGTACATGGCGATCGACATCTGGATGTCGACCGGCACCCGCTTCGCCGCTTCGACCAGCAGGGGGATGTCGCGGCGGATCAGCGTGCCCTTGGTGAGGATCGACATGGGCGTGCCCGACTCCGCCAGCGCCCGGATGGTGCCCGGCATCAGCCGGTAGCGGCCCTCGGCGCGCTGGTACGGATCGGTGTTGGTGCCCAGCGCCACGGTCTCGTGCTGCCAGGACTCGCGCTGCAGCTCGCGCTGCAGCACCTCCACCAGATTGGTCTTCACCACGATCTGCGAGTCGAAGTCGTGCCCGGCGTCGAGGTCGAGGTACTGGTGCGTTCCGCGAGCGAAGCAGTATCTGCATGCATGGCTGCATCCACGGTACGGGTTGATCGTCCAGCGGAAAGGCATCCGGGATGCGGCGGGCACGGCGTTGAGCACGGACTTCGCCAGCACCTCGTGGAACGTCATCCCGGCGAACTCCGGCGTGGTCGCCGACTGCACCATGCCGCTGCGATCCTCCAGACCCGGGAGCGCGTCGGCATCCGCTCCGTCGATCGTCTGTCCCTGCCACCGCATGAGATCAATTAGAACAAAACGACGAAAAAGATGCAAGAGACATTCGAACGGATCATCCCATGCGATCGCTTCGATGAAGCCATCCTGAAACTCCCGCCGCCCATGGGTCACAATGGACTGATGAGCGCCACGCACTCCCGCCATGCGTCGCGTGCACCGCTTGCAGTGAAGGTCGCCCTGCCCATCGGCGTGCTGTTCACCGCGATCGCGTCGCTGGCGACTCTCGGGGGAGCGCTCGCGGAGGAGCCGTTGCCTGCGCTGGTCCTCCCTGCTCCCGCGGCGGCGATGGCGCTTCCCGACGTGAAGCTCGCGGGCGCACCGGCTGCCGATCCGTGCTCGGATGCCGGAGTGCAGACAGCGATCGCGGCGGGCGACGACAGTGCCACGATCGCCGCGTTCGGAGGGGGAGAGGCCTTCCTTGAGGCCGTCATCGCCGGCAATGCGCCCTGCATCTCGCTGTCTGATCCGGCGCGCGAGTGGGTGGTCGTCAACAAGCTGCGGCCGTTGGGCCCGGTGGACTTCGCCCCGGCATCCCTGGTCTCCACCGGTCTGCAGGCCACCACCGGATCCACCCGAATGCGTCCTGCAGTCGCTGACGCGCTCGGACGCCTGGCCGCGCAGTCGCAGGCCGTCGGCGCCGGCAGGCTCGACCTGAACAACGGCTACCGCTCCTACTCGCTGCAGCAGACCACGTACTCGCGCTTCGTCCGCTCGGAGGGTCGGGCAGGAGCGGATGCCGGATCCGCGCGTCCGGGGCACAGCGAGCATCAGACCGGGCTGGCCGTCGACGTCGTCGCCTGCTCTCCCGGATGCGGCGAGATGGGGCAGTTCGCAGGCACGATGCAGAGCGCCTGGGTCGCGGCGCACGCCTGGGAGTACGGATTCATCGTCCGCTACGAGAACGGCGCCACCTCGACCACCGGATACATGCCCGAGCCGTGGCATCTGCGCTACATCGGCCCGGAGCTCGCCAAGGCGTATCACGACGGCGGATTCCATACGCTGGAGGCGTTCTTCAACCTCCCCGCGGCTCCCGACTACGCCCCCTGAGCGGGCCTTCTGACGCATTCCACAAATGCGGGACGCAGTGTCATGATTCGTGGGACGCATTCCCACAATCCACTGTTCGGAACGGCATCCGAGCCGTAGACTCGCGGCAGCGACGACGCACAGTATTTTCAGGAGGACGTCATGGAACGCGACATCTACGAAGAGGATCACGAGGCCTTCCGCGACCTGGTCAAGGACTTCGTCAAGCGGTACGCCACGAACGAGAACATCGAGAAGTGGGAGGCCGCGGGCGAGATCGACCGCGACACCATGCGCGCAGCCGGCGAGGCGGGCCTGATCGGCCTGTCGGTGCCCGAGGAGTTCGGCGGCGCGGGCATGCTGCAGGACTACCGCTTCCGCACCATCGTGATGGAGGAGGTCATCGCCGCCGGTGCGGGTTCGCTGGCCGGCGCCTTCGGCATCCAGGACGACCTGGCCGTCCCCTACCTCGTGCACATGGGCACGCAGGAGCAGAAGGAGAAGTGGCTGCCGCGCATGGCCACCGGCGAGATCCTCGGGGCGCTCGCCATGACCGACCCGGGCGCGGGCTCCGACCTGCGCGGCATCAAGACCAACGCGAAGAAGGTGGACGGCGGCTACATCCTCAACGGCGCCAAGACGTTCATCTCCTCCGGCACGACCGCCGACATCGTGGTCACCTTCGTCAAGACCGGCGAGGGCAACCGCCCCGATGCGTTCAGCCTGCTGATCGTCGAGAAGGGCATGGAGGGCTTCGACCAGGGCAAGAAGCTCAGCAAGATGGGCTTCCACGGCTGGGACACCGCCGAGCTGAGCTTCACCGACGTGTTCATCCCCGACGAGAACCTCATCAGCGGCAAGGAGGGTCAGGGCTTCATCCAGCTGATGATGAACCTGCCGCTCGAGCGCCTCTCCATCGGCGTCGCCGCTGCCGCTGCCGCACAGGCCGCGCTGGACTGGACGCTGGCCTACACCAAGGACCGCGAGGCGTTCGGCGAGCGCATCGCCGACTTCCAGAACACCCGCTTCCGTCTGGCTGACATGGCGACCACGACGGATGTCATGTGGGCGTACATCGATCGCGCCCTGCTGGCGTACAAGGACGGCAAGCTCACCGCCGAGGACGCCGCGATGGTCAAGTTCTGGGCCACCGAGCGCGAGTGGGAGGTGCTCGACACCGGCGTGCAGCTGCATGGCGGGTACGGCTACATCATGGAGTACCCGATCGCGAAGGCGTTCACGGACGCCCGCGTGCACCGCATCTACGGCGGCACCAACGAGATCATGCGCGACATCGTCGGACGCAAGCTCGCAGGCAAGCGCTGACCTTTCGACACGACCCTTCGACAGGCTCAGGGACCCATTCATAGGGATCCTGAGCCTGTCGGCGTTCTCCTTCTCTGTGCGCTCCCTGGGTAGGAGTACCCCGGAAACCGCCAGGCGAGTCCCAGCCCGTTCATTCATTCCGGTGCGCTTACTGGAGAGAAGGAAAACGTCCCGCGCGCTCCCCCCGCAATCACGGCCGCCCACGCGAGCTCGGATCGGGAGGTTGGCATGATTCATCGACGTGCCGGCGCGAAGCGCCGGCTTCTGTTCCCCACGATGCTGGCAGTCGCAGCATCCGTCATCCTGGTCGGCTGCTCCTCGGGAGCAGGCGCGAACGGCACCACGAGCACCAACGCGAACGCACCGGGGAAGTCCGCCGACACCATCTCGTGGGCGCTGCCGCCCGCGACGGTGCCGAACTGGATCTGGCCGTTCTCGCCGCTGGCCGACTTCAGCGTCACCAACTCCGACATGCAGCTGATGCTGTACCGCTCGCTGTACTGGTACGGCGACAACGGCAAGACCGGAGTGGACTACTCGCTGAGCCTGGCTCAGAAGCCGGTGTTCAGCAACGGCGGCAAGACCATCACGATCACCATGAACCCGTACAAGTGGTCCAACGGCGAGAGCGTGACGGCCCAGGACGTGGTCTTCTGGATCAACATGGACAAGGCCGAGAAGGCCAATTACGCGGGCTACACGCCAGGCCAGTTCCCGGACAACATCGTCACCGCCACGGCGAAGGACGACACGACTCTGGTGCTGACCACCGACAAGGCGTACAGCCAGGAGTGGTTCCTGATGAACCAGCTCAGCCAGATCACCCCGATGCCGATGGCCTGGGACATGACCAGCGCCACCACGAAGGGCACCTGCGCCACCGACGTCAGCGGCTGCGCAGCCGTCTACACGTACCTGAATGCTCAGGCCAAGGATCTTCCGTCGTATGCGAAGAGCCCGGTCTGGTCCGTGGTCGATGGCCCGTGGATGCTGAAGAGCTTCAACTCCGACGGCCATGTCGCCTTCGTGCCGAACACCGCGTACTCGGGCCCCCAGAAGGCCCAGGTCAAGGAGTTCGACATGGTGCCGTTCACGACGGACGCCGCGGAGTTCAACGTGGTGCGCTCGGGCAAGACACTGGATGTCGGATACATCCCGACTCAGGACATCGCCCAACCCAAGCCCGCCTCCAGCGCTCCGGATGCCGCGGGCCCCAACCCGCTGAGCTCGAACTACCGGCTGATGCCGTGGTTCCTGTACGGCTTCAACTACTTCCCGATCAACTACACCAACCCCACGGTCGGCCCGATCTTCAAGCAGCTGTACTTCCGTCAGGCGCTGCAGTCCATCGTCGATCAGCAGGGCGTGATCAGCTCGACCGCCAAGAACTACGGGGTGGAGACCACCGGTCCCGTGCCGCTGTTCCCGGACAGCCCGCTGATCTCCAACCTGGAGAAGAACAACCCGTACCCGTTCAGCACGACCAAGGCGGCCAAGTACCTCACTGACAACGGCTGGAAGGTCGTCGCCGGTGGCGTCACCACCTGCGTCAAGCCCGGAACCGCCGCAGGCGACTGCGGTGCGGGCATCGCCGCAGGCACCCCGCTGACGTTCTCGCTGCCGTACGCGAGCGGCTCCTCGACCATCGACACCGCCATGGCGTCGATGAAGTCGAACGCGGCGAAGGTCGGCATCACGCTGAACCTGAAGTCCGAGCCGTTCAACACCGTCATCGGTGCCACGGTCCCCACCAGCAAGACGTGGGAGATGGGCAACTGGGGCGGCGGCTGGGTGTACGCGCCGGACTACTACCCGACCGGTGAGCTGCTGTTCGCCACGGGTGCCGGTTCGAACTCGGGTGCCTACTCCAACCCGGAGCTCGACAAGCTGATCCAGAACTCCAACCTCGAGAGCGGCGTCGAACCGCTGCAGGCGTACGAGGACTTCATGGCCAAGAACGTCCCGGTCATCTACCAGCCCAACTACACCTACTCGCTGACGGAGGTCGCGAACGGCCTGAAGGGCTACGACCACAACAACCCCTACGGCTCCATCAAGCCGGAGGACTGGCACTACTGATTCCTCTCGACGGGCTCAGGGAACTGGGTCGCTGAGCCTGTCGACGCGTCGAAGCACTGGCATCCGCTGAAAGGAGGCGACCGAGATGATCACCTACATCCTGCGCCGCCTCCTGCAGGCGGTGCTGGTCGTCCTCGTCGTCACCGTGATCGTGTTCATCCTGCTGCACTCGCTGCCGGGTGGGCCCGCGCACGCCATCCTGGGGCCGCGGGCGACGCCGGGTCAGATCGCCCAGTTCAACAAGGAGAACGGGCTGAACAGGCCCCTGATCGTGCAGTACGTCGACAGCGTGTTCGGCTGGTTCACCGGCAACTTCGGCTTCTCGTACGTGCTGAACCAGTCCGTCGCGTCGCTGTTGGCCGAGCGGCTCCCGAAGACCATCGTCCTCGCGCTGCTCTCGCTGGTGCTGACCGTGATCGTCGCGATCCCGATCGGCCTGCAGCAGGCCGTGCGGCGCAACCGCATCTTCGACTACATCGCCACGGCGCTGTCGTTCATCTTCTACGCGGCGCCGACGTTCTTCCTCGGTCTCATCCTGATCGAGATCTTCTCGTCCACGCTGGGCTGGCTGCCACCCGAGGCGCCGCAGTCCGACGGCGTGGTCCCCATCTTCCAGCAGTTCCCGGCCATGATCCTGCCGATCATCACCCTCGCGCTGCTGAGCATCGCCGGGTTCTCGCGCTACATGCGCTCGTCGGTGCTGGACAACATCAGCCAGGACTACGTGCGCACGGCCCGCGCCAAGGGCGCTTCGCCGTCGCGGGTGCTGTACCACCATGTGCTGCGCAACGCGCTGATCCCGATCATCACGCTGCTGGGGCTGTCCCTCCCCGCGCTGTTCGCCGGCGCGCTGATCACCGAGTCCATCTTCAACTTCCCCGGCATGGGACTGCTGTTCTGGCAGGCGGCCCAGCAGTCCGACTATCCCGTCGAGATCGGCGTGGTGATCGTCACCGCGTTCGCGACGGTGATCGGCAACCTGCTGGCCGACGTGTCGCTGGCCGTCGTGGATCCGAGGGTGACGCTATGACCACCATGGCCGCAGGGCCGGCATCCGCCTCCGACCCGATCCAGCCGGAACCCACCCAGCCCGGTCACCTGCAGGGCAAGCCGCGCAGCCTGTTCTCACTGGGATTCGAGGTGTTCGTGCAGAACAAGCTGGCCATCGCCGGGATCGTGGTGGTCGTGCTGGCCCTGCTGTTCTGCTTCGTGGGGCCGCTGCTCTACCGCACGGATCAGGTCAGCGTGGACCTGTCCTCGGCCAACCTGGCGCCGGGCGCCGGGCATCCGCTGGGAACCGACGGATCGGGGTACGACGTGCTGGGCCGGCTCATGGTGGGCGGGCAGACGTCCCTCATCGTGGGGCTCGCGGCCGCGGCGATCGCCACGATCGTCGGCACCGTGTGGGGCGCCATCGCCGGGTTCTTCGGCGGCGTGATCGACGGTGTGATGATGCGCATCGTCGACGCCATCCTGGCCATCCCGATCCTGTTCCTGCTGCTGTTCCTGGTCACGATCGTGCGGCCCTCGCTGCCGGTGATGATCTTCGTGATCGGCCTGACGGCCTGGTTGGTGCCGGCGCGTCTGGTGCGCGGGGAATCCCTCACGCTGCGCGTGCGCGAGTACGTGCAGGCGGTACGGGTGATGGGCGGCTCGTCGTGGCGCTCGGTCACCAGGCACATCATGCCGAACGTCATCGGCACCGTGATCGTGAACACCACCTTCCAGGTCGCCGACGCGATCCTGCTGGTCGCCTACCTCGGCTACCTGGGGCTGGGCATCTCGCCGCCGGCGACCGACTGGGGGGCCATGCTCGCGGGCGGCACGCAGTACGTGTTCCTGAACTACTGGTGGCTGATCTACCCGGCGGGCGCCGCGATCATCATCGTCGTGGTGGCCGTCAACCTGGTCGGCGACGGGCTGAGGGATGCCGTGGAGGTGCGTCTGCAGCGGCGTTGAGCACTGTGTGAGAAATCGAAGGGCGATGGGGAAGATGGCGCTTCTGGAGGTGTCGGGGCTGAGCTGCGAGATCAGACTCAGCAAGTCGGTCGTGCATGCGCTGGACGGCGTCTCGTTCACGGTCGAGGCCGGAGAGACCGTCGGGATCGTCGGCGAGTCCGGCAGCGGCAAGACCATGACGGCCATGTCCATCGAGCGGCTGCTGCCTCCCGGAGGGCATCTGGTCGGCGGCAGCGTGCTCTTCGACGGGGAGGACCTCGTGACCCTGCCGGAGAAGCGGATGCAGCGCATCCGCGGCGGCGACATCGGGATGATCTTCCAGGACCCGATGACCAGCCTGAACCCGGTGCAGACCATCGGCGAGCAGGTCGCCGAGCCGCTGCTGCTGCACCGTTCATCGGGAACGGGGGGCCTGAACGCCGCGCAGGTCCGCGATCAGGTGCTGGAGATGCTGCGGCTGGTCGGCATCCCGCATCCCGAGCAGCGCGTGAACGCCTACCCGCACCAGCTCTCCGGCGGGCAGCGGCAGCGCGTGATGATCGCCATGGCGCTGATCTGCCACCCCAAGCTGCTGATCGCCGACGAGCCCACCACCGCGCTGGACGTCACGGTGCAGAAGCAGATCCTGGAGCTCATCGACCGGCTCCGCGAGGAGTTCGGCATGGCCGTGATCCTCATCACGCACGACCTGGGCGTGGTCGCCGGGCGCGCCGACCGTGTGGTGGTCATGTACGCCGGGAAGGTCGCCGAGACCGCCGAGACGCAGACGCTGTTCGACCGGCCCCGGCACCGTTATACCGAGGCGCTGTTCGAGGCGCTGCCCGAGCGGGCGGCCGGGACGGGCGAGCGGCTGTACTCGATCCCGGGTCTTCCGCCCGACCTCATCCAGCCGCTCACGGCATGCCCGTTCGCGCGGCGGTGCAGGTTCGCCACCGAGCAGTGCCGCACCGAGATGCCGCTGCTGGAGACCGCCGGCGACGGCGATCCGACGCACGCGTTCGCGTGCTTCGTGCCGCGCGACGAGCCGCTGGTATCGGTGGCGGAGGCCGTGGCTGGCACGCTGTCGGATTCCGCGCCGATTCCGGATGCCGCTGTGCAGGCATCCGCTGCTCTGGACTCTCCAGACGCCGAGACCCCGGCATCCTTCCCCATCCCGGTCGGGGCCTCGGTGGCAGCGCTCGTCAGTGCCGACGAGCGCGACTGGGTGGCGCCGACGAGGTTCATCCCCGCCGACGGCACCCCGCTGCTGGAGCTGGATGATCTGGTGAAGGACTTCCCCGTCACCTCCGGCGGCCTGCTGCGGCGCCGGGTCGGTGCGGTCAGCGCCGTGGCGGGCGCCAACCTGCGCATCGAGCGCGGGCAGAGCGTGGGGCTCGTGGGCGAGTCCGGCTGCGGCAAGACCACGCTGGGACGGCTGATCGTGGGGCTGGAGCTGCCTACCAGCGGGCGCATCCTGTTCCGCGGGCGCGAGCGGCGGCACCGTCGCCGGCGGGACCTGCGCGAGGACCGTCGCAACGTGCAGTTCATGTTCCAGGACGCATACGCATCGCTGGACCCGCGCATGCGCGTGCGGTCGATCCTTCGCGAGCCGCTGGAGATCCAGGGTGTCGGCACCGCGCGTGATCGCGACAACCGTGTCGACGAGCTGCTCGAGGACGTCGGCCTGCCGCACAGCGCTGCCGAGCGGTATCCGCACGAGTTCTCCGGCGGGCAGCGGCAGCGCGTGGGGCTGGCGAGGGCGCTGGCGCTGCAGCCCGCGCTGATCGTCGCCGACGAGCCGGTCTCGGCGCTGGACGTGTCGATCCAGGCACAGGTGCTGAACCTCATGACGCAACTGCAGCGGGAGCGCGAGCTGACCTACCTGTTCATCAGCCATGATCTGTCGGTGGTGCGGTACCTGTGCGACCGGATCGCGGTGATGTACCTGGGCAAGATCGTTGAGATCGGGCCCGCTGCGGAGGTTTACGCCGCTCCCCGGCATCCGTACACACGCGGACTCATCGATGCGGTGCCGGTGGCGGATCCCGTCGCGGAGCGTGCGAAGGCCAAGCTCGGCGTCAGCGGCGAGCTGCCCAGCGCCATGGATCCACCCAGCGGATGCCGGTTCCGCACGCGCTGCCCGATCGCGCAGGACATCTGCGCGCAGGTCGAGCCGAGGTTGCGTGTCGGAGGCGGATCGGCGCAGGATGCCGGTGAGCCCGGCGACCACCTGGTGGCCTGCCACTTCCCGCTGCAGCTCGCCGCCGCCGGTGGCCCGGCATCCTTTGCCCGCCCCGAGGGTCTCGGCCCGGTGCACGAGACGCACCACGCGTGACCCCCTCTTCTGTCGTCGAGAGCACGGGATCTCGCCGGCTGCACGGCTTGTTCGCGTGAATATCTCGTGCGCTCGCCGAGGTCCCGTGCAGTCGACGGAGAAGTGTGCGATGCTCGGGACATCCGGTAGCAGTAGTGGTATTACTCAGGTAGTATGAAGTTATGTCGCACAGCAAGGTGAGTCTCAGTCTGAGTGACGCGGATCTTGCGTTCCTCGACGCTGAAGCCCTGCAGGGGCGGTACCCCTCGCGGTCTGCTGCGGTGCAGGATGCCGTGCGGATGCTGCGCGAGAGCCGCCTCGCCGACGCGTATGCCGAGGCCTATGCGGAGGGCTATGACGAGGACTGGGATCTTGCATCAGAGGACGGGATCGCGTGATCAGCCTGCTGCGGAGGGGGCAGATCGTGATGGTCTCGTTCGATCCGTCTGTCGGTTCTGAAGTGAGGAAGACTCGTCCGGCAGTGATCGTGAGTAACAACACCGCTAACACCATGGCCACTCGCAGTGACCTGGCTACCATCACCGTGGTGCCCGTCACATCCAATGCTGCGCGGATCCTACCGTTCCAGGTGCATCTGCCGGCAGGCGAGACGGGACTGGAACGCGACTCCAAAGCGCAGGCCGAGCAGGTCCGCACAATCGCGGTTTCGCGCATCGTTCGCCCGGTTGGCTGGGTCGGCGCGGAGCGGATGGCGGCGGTGGATGAGGCGCTTCGGCTGCACCTCGCGTTGTAGCGGTTTCAGGTCAGGCGGGGCGGGATGCCGCTTCGCGCGAAGCGCGGGATGCCGGGGATGAGGCACCGAGCTTCCAGTAGCCGGTGAAGCTGACGCGGTCCTTCTCCACCCCGCGCTCGCCGACCAGGTACCGGCGGGCGCCGGACGCCAGGGCCTGCTCGCCGGCGATATATGCGTGGAACGGCATGGACGGCAGCTCCAGCTCGCGCAGTGCGGCCAGAGCGCGAACGCCGGGCACATCGGCATCCGTCCGCACCATCCGCACCACCTCGATACCGGCGGGATGCGGGAAGTCCGGCAGGTCGGGCCCCTTGATGATCACACTGCCGACAGCAGACGACGGCAGCGAGGCGCAGATCCCGGCGATGGCGGGCAGTGCGGTCTCATCGCCGACCAGCACCACGCTGTCCTCGCCGCGGGCGGGGTTGAACGAGAGGCCCTCGTCGATGATCAGCACGTGCTCGCCCGCATGGCACGTCTCGGCCCAGCGCGACGCCGGCCCTGCGGTGCCCTCGGCGGCCGAGCCGTGCAGCACGAAGTCCACGTCGAGCTCGGCGCCGGCATCCGATGTCGCGGCACGGAACGACCGCACGCTGTAATTGCGCATCACCGGGCGCACGCCGTCGGGGATGGGCATGACGACCTCTCAGAGCTGCCACGGAAAGGTGGCGATGAACACCGCGGCGGACACGACGAGCACCGCTGCGGTGAAGACGGTGTCGCGGGTGCGCCACGGCACCAGGTGGCGTTCGGTGCGGGTGAGGTGGGCGCCGAAGGCGCGGGCATCCATCGACAGGGCGACGCGCTCGGCGTGGCGGATGCCGGAGGCCAGCAGCGGCACGATGTACCCCCAGCCGCGGACGAGCCGCGCGACCGGGCCGCGCCCGCCCAGCGGCCAGCCGTAGCCGTGCCCTCGGACGCGGTGCGCGGCGCGGATCACGCCCAGCTCGTAGCCGAATCTCGGCACGAACCGGTATGCGGCCAGCGCCGTGTAGCCGATCCGGTACGGCACGTGCAGCTGCTGCACGGTGGCGCGCACCAGGTCCGGACCGCTGGTGCTGAGCCCGCCGACCAGGGCGAGGGCGAGGATCGCGCCCAGGCGCAGCGCGGTCGCCAGGCCGATCACGAGGGCGCCGGAGCGCAGCATCCAGTCACCGATCCGCAGCACGACAGCGGTGTCGGAGACCTGTCCGGGAGCGATCCACACGCCGAAGCCGAGTGTCAGCACGGCGATGCCGGCGGGCATCCCGAGTAGTAGCAGCGCGACGGTGCTGCGCCGCATCCGCGTGCCGGTGAGCACCAGCAGATACGACAGCACCAGAAACAGCGCAGGCGTCAACAGGTCGCGGGTTGCGACCAGTAGGGCCATCGCCGGCACGACCGCGGCGAGCTTCGCGAGCGGGTTGAGGTGGTGCAGCCAGAACCGGGCGGATGCCGGCGCCGATGCGTACGGGTCGGTGGGCACGGGCTCGGTGACGGGAGAGGAGCGGATGCCGGCAGTCGGCGCGCTCACCGTCTGGGGCAGCACCTCCTCGGTCGGGCCCGCCGCGATCAGCTCGCCGTCGCCGAGCACGATCGTGTGCGTGGCGTATGCGTCGACCAGGTCCAGGTCGTGCGTGACGATGACGATGGTGGTGCCCGCCCGCTGCAGGTCCTGCAGCAGGTCCAGCAGCTCCGTCGCGCGCTCGGCGTCCTGTCCGAAGGTCGGCTCGTCGAGGGCGACCACGGCGGGCCGGGTGATCAGCGCGGTGCCCACCGACAGTCGCCGCTTCTCGCCGCCGGAGAGCAGGAACGGATGCTCGTCGGCCTTGTACGCCAGTCCGAATCGGTCGAGCATCTCGTCGACCCGCTGGTCGACCTCGGCCCGGTCGACGCGTTGCAGCTTCAGGCCGAAGGCCAGCTCCTCGCGCACGGTGGCCGCGATGAACTGGTGCTCGGGGTTCTGGAACACGAAGCCCACGTGCGAACTCAACTGCCGTGGCGACGCGTGTCCTGCATCCAGCCCGCCGATCGACACGGTGCCGCGCGGCGGTGGCACCACCCCGCCGAGTGCCTGCAGCAGTGTGGTCTTACCCGCTCCGTTGGCTCCCACGATGGCCGTGAACGAGCCCTTGGCGATGTCGAGGGAGGGGATGCTGAGCACCACGTCCCTGTGCTTGCGCACCACCAGATTCCGCACCGAGATGGCGGTGTCCGAGGTGCTGGGTCGCTGAGCCCCGGCACTGGGTCGCTGAGCAGGGCCCACGCGCCCCGGAGGCTCCGGGCGGCGCGAAGCGGCGGCTGGAGTGGGGCGTGGGGAGCGAAGCGTCGGCCCGGCATCCGACTCCGATTCGCCGAGTGCAGAGACGGCATCCCCCGGTCGAGCTGGCATCGGGTCTGGCGGGAGCGCGACGGAGGAGCGCGGGGGCATGTCTCGACCGGGGGATGCCGGCGCGGAGCGGACCCAGCCCTCCGTGCCCGGCCAAGAATCCGCCGCCCCGTCCCACACGACCCGTCCCGCAGCATCCAGTTCCAGCACCCGCGTCGCGAACCGCAGCGCCGCATCGACGTTGTGCTCCACCAGCACGATCGCGCGGTCCTCGGCATCCGCTGCCAGTTCCGCCAGCGCGGCGTGCACGTCGGCGACGCCCTGCGGGTCGAGGTTCGCGGTGGGCTCGTCGAGCACGATCACGCGCGAGCGCATGGCCAGCGCGCAGGCTATCGCGAGGCGCTGGCGCCCGCCGCCGGACAGCAGATCCGGGTTCCACGAGCGCCGGTGCCAGAGTCCCACGCGGCGAAGCGCGAGCTCGGCGCGCTCGAGCACTTCGGATGCCGGCAGCAACAGGTTCTCCAGCCCGAAGGCCACCTCGTCGAGCACCGTGCCGGTGACCAGCTGCGAGTCCGGGTCCTGGAACACCAGCGAGATGCCGGTGCTCAGCTGCGACACCGGGGTGGTGCGGGTGTCGCGCCCAGCGACCTCCACTGAGCCGGTCATGTCGGTTTCGACGGTCTGCGGGATGAGCCCGTTCAGCGTCAGCGTGAGCGTGGACTTGCCCGACCCGCTCGGTCCCATGAGCACCACGACCTCGCCGACGTGCACATCGAAGGACACGCCCCACGGCGAGGGGTGTGCGGCGTCCACGTGCGTGACGCTGAGGTTCTGCACGCGGAGCAGGGGCGCGGTTGCATCCACGAACTTAGCCTACCCTTACCTGATCACGCTCCCTTTCGCGCGGCTCGAATGGCTGCTTAAACCCGCAAGAGCCGACCATCTGCGACCCGCGACATTCCCGGGGCGCGCGCGGCGCGATCTCGTGGGTCTCGACTGGCTGCCTCATCGCCCGCGAGACCGCGAAATGGGTCCCGCGAAGATCAGCGCGCGTGGTGCGCGCCGCGCCGCCGTCAGCGCTTCGGCGCGATGCCCGCCCGGCGCAGCGAGTTGCCGACGGCGATGCCGATGGCCGTCCAGGCCACCGGGCCCAGCACCGAGATGGTCAGGTACGCGAGCTGCACCCAGGTGTCGAACTGGCCGAGGTCGACGACGAACCCGACCACGACCGCCACGATGGCGCCGATGATCACGGCCGAGACGAAGAAGCGCCAGCGACCCCACGAGCGGTACCGGGTGAGGGCTGCGACGCCCTCCTGGATCGCGCCGAACAGCAGCGCCGTGCCGATGAAGCGCATCGACCACGCGGGGTTGAACGCGCTGGAGATGAGGGCGGCGATCACGTGCGTGATGAGCGCGACGAGCGGGCGCCGCAGCACCTCCTGGGCGATGATCCCGGGCAGCACGTGCACGCCTAGCACGAGTCCGTAGAGGTACGGCGTGACGGCCAGCACCCCCAGCGTGATCACGCCGGCGATGCCGCCGAGGATGCCTGTGGCGACGCCGATGGCCGCGCAGACGAGCAGGGTGCGCGTGCTCAGGCGGGCGGCGGAGGACACCGGTCAAGGCTACGCGATGCCGATGCACGCGGACCGTGATCCACGCCATGAAACGGCGTCACGCGCCGACCGCAAGAGACTCAGGTTCCACGCCGCGGCGGGTTGCGCTGATTCGTCACGCGATCACCGGAGCTGCGGCGTTGAGTAGGTCACGCCCGGCACTTGCCGGCTGCGCTCAGCCCTGGTGGGGGACGCGCACCTCCACATCCTCCAGCGGGTGCTTCTCGAGGTAGCCGGCGATGAACGGGCAGTAGGGGGCGATCACGTCGGCGAAGGTCGCGGCATCCGCCAGCGCGGCGGCGGCCAACTGCTGTGCGAGTCCGCGGCCCTGGAAGGCGTGGTCGATCTCGGTGTGGATGAACCGGAACTCGTCCGGACGGCGGTCGAACTCGGCGAAGCCGGCGAGTGTGCCGTCGAAGCGGATCTCGTAGCGCGAGGCCTCGTCGTTGCGGCTGACGGTGATGTCGGGCATTGCTCCTCCTTGCGGTTCCGACCAACCTACGCGCATCTGGCTGTGGACAGCACGATCCGACGTCGGAGGCGGTCAGTACGCTGGTGGGATGCCGAACTCCGACCCCTACGAGGATGTGCCCTGGGATGAGGAGCCGCCGGACTCTCCCGAGGAGATGGACTGGGTTCCGCCGGAGGACGGCTGGGAGCCTCCGCTGGACTGGGGTGCCGGACCCATGGCTCCGGCACCCGCGGCATCCGTCGTCGTCTCGAAGGCCACCCCCTCTCGCTTCCCCACCGCGCTCGACGCGCTGCGCACCGTCTTCGGCTACGACGCGTTCCGCGGCGATCAGGCGGCGATCATCGATCAGGTGGTCGGCGGCGGGGATGCCGTGGTGCTGATGCCCACCGGCGGCGGCAAGTCCATCACCTACCAGGTGCCCGCACTGGTGCGCGAGGGCACGGGCCTGGTGATCAGCCCGCTCATCGCTCTCATGCACGACCAGGTCGATGCGCTGCGCGCCAACGGCGTGAACGCCGCGTACCTCAACTCCACGCAGTCGATCGATGAGCGCCGCGAGGCGGAGCGCGCGTACCTGGCCGGTGAGCTCGATCTGATCTACGTCGCGCCCGAGCGGCTGTCCTCGGCGCAGACCACGCAGCTGCTGCAGCGCGGCGTGCTGAGTGTGATCGCCATCGACGAGGCGCACTGCGTGTCGCAGTGGGGCCACGACTTCCGGCCCGACTACCTGGCTCTCGGCGACCTGGCCGAGCGGTTCCCCGGCGTGCCGCGCATGGCGCTCACCGCCACCGCCACGAAGGCCACGCACAAGGAGCTCACCGAGCGCCTCGGCCTGGAGAAGGCCGAGCACTTCGTGGCCAGCTTCGACCGGCCCAACATCCAGTACCGCATCGTGCCGAAGGTGGAGCCGCGCAAGCAGCTGGTGGAGTTCATCCGGTCTCTGCCGGACGGCTCCGCCGGCATCGTCTACGCTCTCAGCCGCAAGTCGGTCGAGCAGACCGCCGAGTACCTGGCATCCCGCGGCTTCGATGCGCTGCCGTACCACGCCGGTCTTCCCGCCGAGGTGCGGGCCGCCAACCAGTCCCGCTTCCTGCGCGAGGACGGCGTGATCATGGTCGCCACCATCGCGTTCGGAATGGGCATCGACAAGCCCGACGTGCGCTTCGTCGCGCACATCGACCTGCCCAAGTCCGTGGAGGGCTACTACCAGGAGACCGGCCGTGCGGGCCGCGACGGCGAGCCGTCGGTGGCGTGGATGGCCTACGGCCTGGGGGATGTCGTGCAGCAGCGGCGACTCATCGACCAGAGCCCCGGCGACCGCACGTTCAAGATGCGGATGGGCCAGCACCTGGATGCCATGCTCGCCCTGTGCGAGACCGTGGCGTGCCGGCGTGTGAACCTGCTGCGCTACTTCGGCCAGGAGTCGAAGCCGTGCGGCAACTGCGACACGTGCCTGGACAGGCCGGACACGTTCGACGGGCTGGTCCCCGCGCAGAAGCTGCTGTCCACCATCGTGCGCCTCAAGCGCGAACGGAATCAGGCGTTCGGCGCCGGGCACCTCATCGACATCCTGCGCGGCTCGTCCAACGACCGCATCCGCAAGATGCACCACGAGCAGCTGGCCACCTACGGCATCGGCGCCGACCTGTCCGACCAGGACTGGCGCAGCGTGGTGCGGCAGCTGCTGGCCCGCGGCATCCTCGTCGCGCAGGGCGACTACGGCACTCTGGCGCCTGGTGAGGCCGCCGGCGGCGTGCTGCGCGGTGAGACGCCCGTGCCGCTGCGCAAGAACACGATCGGCCGGGTCACGGCATCCCGCTCCCGCAAGGCGAGCGCGGCGTCGACCCTGGATGCCGGTGATCAGCCGCTGTTCGAGGCGCTGCGCGCCTGGCGCGCCGAGACCGCCCGCGAGCTGGGCAAACCCGCGTACATCGTGTTCGGAGACGCCACGCTGCGGGCATTGGCCGAACTGCGCCCAACCTCGATCGACGCGCTGAGCGGTATCAGCGGCATCGGAGAGAAGAAGCGCGACGCGTACGGCGACGCCGTGCTCGAGGTGATCGCCGCGAACTGAGCGTCTCGGCCGACGCCTCAGGCCGCGTACGCCTCGTGGTGCACGTGCACGGTCGCGGCGGAGCCGATGAGCTTGGAAACCGGGCAGCGGGCGTGCGAGCGCGCCAGCAGGTCGGCGGTCTCGGCATCCGTCATGCCCTCGGCTGACAGGAACGCATCGACGTGGAATGCGTAGCCCGGTCCGGGGACCTCGGGGTGCAGCTCCACCTCCACCCGCACCCGCGTGCGGATCTTCTCGCGCACCAGCACCTGGGCGGTGCCGTTCAGGCACGTCGACCAGGCCAGTGCCAGCAGCTGCTCGGGGTT
The DNA here is from genome assembly GCF_937927635.1 of uncultured Microbacterium sp. Classification (GTDB taxonomy): domain Bacteria; phylum Actinomycetota; class Actinomycetes; order Actinomycetales; family Microbacteriaceae; genus Microbacterium. The sequence goes on along the minus strand of NZ_CALBRW010000016.1, from coordinate 7,205 downwards.
CGTGGCGGTGGGATCGGCATCCGCTTTGAGTGGCGATGACACCTCGACATCCAGTCCGTCGACCACCCGGCTGTGCCCATCGGTTCCGTTGCTGGCTTCTGTCCGGTACCTGGCACTCATAGCTCGATTATAATTTGGATCACGTACAGAAAGGGCTGCTCGGGCCCTTCTGGCCTGCGCGCGGCCCACCGATCAGATCCAGAAGGATCCCGCGATGACACCCGCACCGTCCGCCGCATCCGCGCGCACGCCCGGCGACGCCATCGTCGAGTTCCGCGACATCGTCAAGCGCTACGCCGCAGGAGAGCAGCCCGCGCTCGATGGCGTCAGCCTCAGCATCCGCTCCGGCGAGATCTTCGGCATCGTCGGCGAGAGCGGCGCCGGCAAATCCACCCTGCTGCAGCTGGTCAGCGGCCTGGAGCAGCCCACGACCGGCACCGTCACCGTCGACGGCGTGGACGTGACCGCCCTCGACCGCCGCGGCCTGCGCGCACTGCGCCGCGGCATCGGCACGGTGTTCCAGGGCGTGCACCTGCTCAGCAACGCGACGGTGCGCGACAACATCCGGCTGCCGTTGCGGCTGGCAGGCGAGAAGAAGAAGGACCAGCAGGCCGAGGTCGATCGGATGCTGTCCTTCGTCGGCCTCGAGCATCGAGCCGACCACTTCCCCGCGCAGCTCAGCGGAGGCGAGCGCCAGCGCGTGGGGCTGGCCCGCGCCCTGGTGACCCGCCCGCCGCTGCTGCTGTGCGACGAGCCGACCTCGTCTCTGGACGCCTCCACCACCGGCGACGTGCTGCGTGTACTGGCCGACGCCCGCGAGAAGCTCGGCACCACGGTCATCGTCATCACGCACGACCTCGATGTGGTGAAGGTGCTCTGCGACCGCGCCGCGCTGCTGGAGAAGGGCCGCCTGCGCGAGGTCTTCCCCATCGCCCGCACGGCCGGCGAGCGAGTCCTGCCCAGCTACTACGAGCAGGTCAAGCGGGAGCTGATGTCATGAGCTGGCTCACCGACCTGCTGGATCAGTACGGCGCCGACATCGCCACCTCGATGGCCGAGACCGGGTACATGATGCTGGTGTCGCTGCTGGCGGCGGTGCTCATCGGCCTGCCGCTGGGCATGACCGTCTACCTCACCGAGCGCGGCGGCATCGCCGAGAACCGGCCGCTGAACATGATCGCCAATCTGTACATCAACGTGGTGCGCTCGTTCCCGTTCCTGCTGCTGGTGGTGTTCTTCATCCCGTTCACGCGCGCGGTGATCGGCACGAGCTTCGGCACGCCCGCGGCCACGTTCCCGCTGTGCTTCGTCGCCGTCGCGATCTACGCCCGCCTGACCGAGCAGATCCTCCGAGAGATCCCGCCCGGCATCCCGCTGGTGGCCCGCGCGCTGGGCGCGACAGTGCCGCAGGCCGTGTTCCGGATGCTGCTGCCGGAGGCTCGCTCGGGGCTCGTCTACGCGCTGACCTCGGCCGCCATCAGCCTGCTGTCGTACTCGACGGTGCTGGGCGTGGTGGGCGGCGGCGGCATCGGCGACTTCGCCATGCGCTACGGCTACCAGGTCTACAACGACAGCCTGATGTACTTCACGATCGTCATCATCATCGTGTGCGTGCTCATCATCCAGGGCACGGGTCACCGCGCGTCCAAGCGACTCGACCACCGCTGAACTCTTCCGGAGCCGCGGCGCCTGCGGCATCCGGCATCCGAACCCGACCCACAAGGAGAACCCATGAAGAAGTCCCGCACCGCACTGCTGGCGGCGGCCGCCCTCGGCCTGGCCCTGGCCATCACCGGCTGCGCGCCTGCAGCCCAGAGCGCGAGTCAGAAGCAGGATGCCGCGCCTCAGGTGCTCAAGGTCGCCGCCGTCCAGGCGCCGATGACCGACGTCGTCGAGGCCGCAGGCAAGGCCATCAAGGGCGACTACAAGGTGGAGCTCGTGAAGGTGGGCGACTACGTCACGGCCAACACCATCCTGAACTCCGGCGACGTGTACGCGAACTTCTCGCAGCACATCCCCTACATGGAGACGTTCAACCAGGGCAATGACGCGCACCTGGTGGGCGTGCAGCCGGTGTACAACTTCGTGATCGCGTTCTACTCCAAGAAGTACAAGGACATCGCACAGCTGCCCGAGAACGCGAAGATCGCCATCCCCGACGACCCGTCCAACACCGGCCGCGCGCTCAAGCTGCTGGCCGCGCACGACGTGATCACGCTGGATCCTGCGGTCGACCCGTACGAGGCCACGGTCAAGGACATCGTGAAGAACCCGAAGCACGTGCAGTTCCTGCAGGTGCCGATCGCCTCGCTGAACGCTGCCTACGAGGAGTCCGATCTGGTGTTCCAGTGGCCCTCGCACATCATCGCGCTGGGCCTGACCCCGCAGAAGGACGGTCTGATCACCGAGCTCGACGACCGGTTCGCGCTGAACCTGGTCGTGCAGAAGAAGGATGCCGACTCCGCCGCCGCCGCGGCGCTGAAGAAGGCGTTCACGAGTGATGAGGTGCGCAAGGTGCTCGAGGGCAACGGCACCATTCAGCCCGCCTGGTGACGTCGGCCCTCTCAGGAGGGAGCGGATGCTGTGGACTGACGACAACGACACCGGATGCCGGGACGGCGCTCGGTTGTGCAGAATGAACAGCCGAGTTCACCTGTCGTTGTCGAAGATCTACCATCAAGGCATCTCCGTTCCCTTCTGAGAGGAATCGCCATGTCAGGCGCTGCCGTCCGCCCCACCACCACCGCCACCGAGGGTGGAATCGATGTCGCGCGCGTGAATGAGCTGCTGATGGGCACCTGGGCGCACACCCGCCGCGAGGCCCGCGAGCTCATCAAGGACCCGGCTTTCTGGCGCGACGACACGCTGGACATGAAGGAGCATCGCGAGCGCGTGCTCACCCAGCTGCACCTGCTGGTGGAGAACAAAGCCGTGCACCGTGCCTTCCCGCTGGCGTTCGGCGGTGAGGAGGACAACGGCGCCAACATCGCCGGCTTCGAGGAGCTGATGGCCGCCGACCCGAGCCTGCAGATCAAGGCCGGCGTGCAGTGGGGACTGTTCGGCGGCGCCGTGCTGCAGCTGGGCACCGAGGAGCACCACAAGCGCTGGCTGCCAGGAATCATGGACCTGTCCATCCCCGGCGCCTTCGCCATGACCGAGATCGGGCACGGTTCGGATGTCGCGGCCGTCGGCACCACGGCGACGTATGACCCCGAGACGGAGGAGTTCGTCATCAACACGCCGTTCCGCGCCGCGACCAAGGAGTACCTCGGCAACGCGGCCAAGCACGGCATCGCCGCGACCGTGTTCGCGCAGCTGATCACGAATGGCGTGAATCACGGGGTGCACTGCTTCTACGTGCCGCTGCGCGACGAGGACGGCGTCGACCTGCCCGGCATCGGTCGCGAGGACGACGCCCTCAAGGGCGGCCTGAACGGCATCGACAACGGCCGGCTCAGCTTCGACCACGTGCGCGTGCCGCGCACCAACCTGCTCAACCGCTACGGCGACGTCGCCGCCGACGGGACCTACTCCAGCGAGATCGACAGCCCCGGCCGCCGCTTCTTCACCATGCTGGGCACTCTCGTGCAGGGCCGCGTCTCCCTCGACGGAGCCGCGTCGTGGGCATCCGCCCTGGGTCTGCACATCGCCATCACCTACGCCACGCAGCGGCGCCAGTTCGACGGCGCCGACGGCCAGGAGACGGTGCTGCTGGACTACGGCAAGCACCAGCGCCGCCTGCTGCCGCGCCTGGCCACCACCTACGCGCAGATCTTCGCGCACGACGAGTTCCTGAAGAAGTTCGACGGCGTCTTCTCCGGCGAGTCCGACACCCCCGCCGATCGCGAAGACCTGGAGACCCTGGCCGCCGCCCTCAAGCCGCTGTCGACCTGGCACGCCCTGGACACGCTGCAGGAGGCTCGGGAGGCCTGCGGTGGCGCGGGCTTCATGTTCGAGAACCGCCTGGTGGGGCTGCGGGCCGACCTGGACATCTACGTCACCTTCGAGGGCGACAACAACGTGCTGCTGCAGCTGGTCGGCAAGCGTCTGCTGACCGACTATGCGAAGCAGTTCACGGGCAAGGATGCCGCGGCCCTGGCCGCCTACGCGGTCGGCCAGACCGCCGGCAAGGTGTTCCACGGCGCGGGCCTGCGCGCCCTCGGCCAGGCCGTCGCCGACCTGGGCTCCACGGCCCGCTCGGTGGAGAACGGCCTGCGCGCCGAGCAGCAGCACCAGCTGCTGACCGAGCGCGTGCAGCAGATGGTCGCCGACATCGCCGGCCGCCTGCGGGCGGCGGGCAAGGACAAGGTGCTCGGCGAGAAGCTGTTCAACCAGAACCAGGCCGAGCTCATCGAGGCCGCCCGCGCGCACGGCGAGCTGCTGCAGTGGGAGGCGTTCACCGACGCCGTCAACGCCATCGAGGACCCCGAGACGCAGAAGGTCATGACCTGGCTGCGCGACCTGTTCGGGCTGAGCCTGGTCGAGAAGCACCTGGCGTGGCACCTGATCAACGGCCGGCTCTCGACGCAGCGCGCGGCCGCGGTCTCCAGCTACATCGGCCGGCTGTGCCACCGGCTGCGCCCGCACGCGCTCGAGCTGGTCGGCGCCTTCGGGTACGAGCCCGAGCACGTGCGCGCCACGATCGCCAGCGGCATCGAGCAGCAGCGTCAGGACGAAGCCCGCGCGCACTACGCGGCGCTGAAGGCCTCCGGCGAGGCGCCCCTCTCCGAGAAGGAGCTGCGGCGGGCGGAGAAGGCCGCGGCGGCCAAGGCGCAGAAGGCATCCAAGAAGCACTGAGCCTTCTTCGCCGAGACCCCTCCTGATCGTCGAGACCCCTCGTGAATCGCGTCGATCATGAGGGGTCTCGGCGCTGCTGAGGGGTTTCGGCAGGAGGGAAGTCGCCCGCGCGGTACCGTGAAGCCATGAGCAATGTGATGCAGATCGGGCCGCTCGACGCGTGGGGCGGCGAGAAGGGCAAGCAGTTCCTCGAGAAGGAGATCGGCGCGCAGTTCGCCGGCATCTCGGTGAACACCACCGAGCCCGGCGGCGAGTCCGCCTACTGGCACTCGCACGCCAAGCTCGAGGAGATCTACGTGATCGTCGACGGCCGCGGCGAGTTCGCGCTGGGCGACGAGGTGCTCCCGCTCGAGGCCGGCACCGTCGTGCGCGTGGCGCCCGGTGTCATGCACGCGCTGCGCGCTCTGCCCGACAGCACGCCGATGCGCTGGTTCTGCGTCCGCTCCGCCGGCGAGGCGCTCGTCGAGGTCGGGCACGACGGCGTCGTGGACCGCGAGCGCGCCTTCCCCTGGAACGCGTGACCTCCCTCGTCACCGGGGCGGACGGCCGAGCCCGCTGCGCCTGGTCCGGCGAAGACGACGAGTACCGTCGCTACCACGACGAGCAGTGGGGCACGCCGCTGCACGGCGACCGTCCCCTGTTCGAGAAGATGTCGCTGGAAGGCTTCCAGGCGGGCCTCAGCTGGATCACCATCCTGCGCAAGCGCCCGCGGTTCCGCGAAGTGTTCGCCGGGTTCGAACCCGCGATCGTCGCGGAGTTCGGCCCCGACGACGTGGAGCGTCTGATGGCGGATGCCGGGATCATCCGGAACCACTCGAAGATCCTCGCCGTGATCTCCAACGCCGCCCTGGTGCGGGACATGGCCGACGGTGAGCTGGATGCGCTGATGTGGTCGTTCGCGCCCGCGGCATCCGCCCGTCCCCGCCCTCGGGAGATGAGCGACGTGCCGGCCGTCACCGATGCGTCGACGGCGCTCAGCAAGGCGCTGCGCAAGCGCGGCTTCCGCTTCGTCGGACCGACCACGATGTACGCCCTCATGCAGTCGGCGGGCATGGTCGATGATCACATCGACGGATGCTGGCGGGCGAGCGGCGCCTGACCCTGGAATCGTGCATGGGCACTTCTGCCCATGCACTCGACTCGGCGATATTCCAGTAAGCCGATAAGATGTCTCCGGCGCGCCGGAGGCACCAATCGGGGGGAATGACGCTATGCGAGCATTGTCGTGGGTTCGATCACGTCCTAAGACACTGGCATCCGCAGCCATCGTGGTGATCGGCACGGTCACCGTCGCGACTCTCGCGGTCGCCTATGACGGGCTGTCCACGACGAAGGTCGATCTCAATGACTCCGGCGTCTGGCTGACGAAGAGCTCCAGCCTCCTCGTGGGGCACTTCAACCATTCGTCGACCGTGCTGGACGGTGGCCTGCGCGCAGCCGACGAGAACTACGACGTCCTGCAGGACGAGACCGCCGTGCTGGTGGTGGATCAGGGCAGCAAGACGCTCACCGCCGTGGACCCGGCGCGGGTGGCCCTGACCGACAGCACCACGATCCCCGCCGGTGCGAAGGTCGCGCTGGGCGATCGGACCGCAGCCATCCTCGATCGCGCGTCCGGTGACCTCTGGGTGACGGGCACCTCCTCGATCTCCGGTTTCGACGTCAAGGCGGCCGACCCGACCGCGGAGCTCGGCAAGCATGCCGATGTCGTGGTCGCTCAGGATGGCACGGTGTTCGCATTGTCCACCGACCGCGGAGAGGTCGTCACCGTCACCGTCGACGCCCAGGGCGACCCGCTGAAGGCGAGCTCGTCGTCGGTCGGTGAGATCGGCGCCTCCGACCCGGCCTCCATCACCGCGGTGGGCAGCACTCCCGTCGTGCTGGATCCCGCTGCCGGCGTGGTGACGACCCCGGGTGGTTTCCGCACCGAGATCAGCGACCAGGGACTCGGCTCGATGAAGGATGTCGTGCTGCAGCAGGCATCCGCGTCGGCATCCGCCGTGGCACTGTCCGGCGACGGCGAGCTCCTGCAGGTTCCGCTCGACGGATCCGAGCCCACGGCGACCCGCTCCGGCGGTGGCGAGGGCACCCCCGCGGCCCCGGTGTTCCTGAACGGCTGCACCTATGCGGCGTGGGGCGGATCCGCGCGGTTCCTGCGCGACTGCGCCGGCTCCGCGGATGATGTCAAGGCGGAGATCCCCGGTGCTCAGCAGAGCTCGCATCTGGCCGACGCGATCCGCGACACGGACTCGCAGCTGGCCGGCGGCGCCTGAGCTCAGTTGTCGATGAGGTCGTGGCGCCGTTCGGGGGAACGGCGCCACGACCTCTTCCGCGGATACGGATGGGAGGTGCACCGTGGGGATGATGTTGCCGAATGAGCTTGTCTGGGTGATGGAGAAGCTGGGTTT
>NZ_CALBRW010000015.1 GCF_937927635.1 uncultured Microbacterium sp. | reverse complement strand
ACTTCAACAGCCGCAACCACCGCTTCTCCAGCTCGGGCCTGCGCAAGATCGTCGCCGCGAAAGAGGCCGAGCGCGTCGCTCGCGGCTGATCGCGTGCGCGAGCCGCGGGGATAGTCTGGCGGCATGATCGAGGTCGATGCGGGCAGTGCCTATGAGGCGCGGATGCGCCGTCGGACCTGGATGCTGGGCGGCGGGCTGCTCGTGCTGTCGGCGCTGCTGGGGCTGGGCATGTCCGAGCTGCAGGGCCTCATCACCGGCCTGCCGTTCGACATCACACAGGTGCTGTTCTGGGCCGGTGCCGTGGTGTTCGCGATCGGACTGGGGCGTTCGGGCAGCGTGACCGCGCGGCGGAAGCTCGGCACGGGCGTGATCGTCGTGCTCGCCGTGTGGCAGACCGTGCTGTCGTCCCTGGTGTGGGCGATGACCGGCGCGGGCGACGCCTCGACGACGGGCGACTTCTCGCGCGTGGCGGTGATCAGCACCGCATCCGAGGTGGTGGCGCTGGGCCTGGCGATCATCGCGGTGATGCAGATCGGGCGGGCCGGCGTGGTGCCCAAGCCGTGGAACTGGGCTCCGCTGTGGGTGCTTGCCGTGTGGGTGGCCGCGCAGCTGCTCCCCACGCTGCTGGCCGTCGGCGGGTCGTCCGCCGATCCGACGGCGCTGAACGCGCTGTTCGGCTTCTTCAGCCTGCTCAAGGGCGTCGCGATCGCATTCCTCGGCGTGCTGGCGATCGTGCTGGCGCTGCGCCCTGCGCCCGGCACGACCGTGGTCTACGGCTCGGGGGAGTGAGCCGGCTCCGACTTTCGAGCACTCTGCATGCATTGTGCATGTGAGATATGCTGATTGCATGACAACGATCCAGGTTCGCAATGTCTCCGAGGAGACGAGTCGCGCCCTCAAGGCCAAGGCCGCGCTCGAGGGCCGCTCGCTGAGCGACTATCTGCTGCGTGAACTCGATCGCATCGCCACCCGCCCGAGCCGAGCCGAGCTGTTGGAGCGGATCGCGAGCCGTGGTGTCGCCACGCTGGATCCCGCGGCACAGGTGCTCGCCGAGCAGCGGCCAGGTCGATGACGCTTGTCGTCGACGCATCCGCGGTCGCCGAGGTCCTGTTGGGAACGGAGGCAGGGCGGCGAGCGGCCGTACTGATCGACGGTCATGAACTGCTGGCGCCGCAGCACCTCACAGCAGAGGTCGCCTCGGTGATCCGGGGATGGTCGCTCAGCCGACAGATCACCGACGAACAGGCGCTGCGAGCGCTCGGCGAGTTCGAGTCGCTCGGCGTCGAGCAGGTGCCGATGATGTCGATGCTGCCGGCCGTCTACGCGCTGCGGCACAACGTCAGCGCGTACGACGCGATGTACGTCGTGCTCGCGCGAGCAGCCCAGTGCTCGCTGTTGACCCTCGACGCTCGTCTCGCGGCGGCTGCCCCCGACTGCGCAGTGCTGCCATAGTCGCATCCGCAGTTGGAGTGCCGATGACGGTCGAGGCTCGGATCCGCGTGCGCTGCGCTCCTACCTGTGCAGGCCACCCGACTCAGTTGATGATCTCGCCGCGGTTCTCGGCGATTGCGGCGATGCGGTCGCGCCAGCCCTGCAGCGCCTCGGGCTGCAGGCGCGTCCAGTCGTGGACCTCCTCGATCACGCGCAGCGGCGCGCTGGTGCGGTAGGAGCGCGTCGGGTTGCCCGGGAACTTCTTGTCGGTCACGTTCGGGTCGTTCTCGAACGCGCCGGTCGGCTCGACCAGGTACACATGCGGTTCGCCGTCGACCGCGGCGATCTCCGCCGCCAGGCCCGCGCCGTCGCGCAGCGCCGTGAAGTACACGTGGTTCATCAGGATCTCGGGCCGGTAGTTCGACGGGAATCCGATCGTCAGCAGGTCGCCGGGCTGCAGCGCGGCTGCCGTGCCGTGGAAGAAGGGGCCGTCGTCCAGCGCGTCGCTCATCATGACAGTGTGGCAGGCGCGAGACGACGTGCGTCTGCCGCGGAGATGTGCGCTTCGCGCGGAGAGAATCCGGGAATTCGTCCGCGTCAGGCGCACACCTCCGCGCGACGCGCTTGGCCAGGGCAGGGCGGATGCCGGGATCAGCCCCGCACCGTGATCCGCATCCCCTCGCTGCCGCCGGCCTCTGCCCAGGCGAGCGAGCGGGACAGGATGCCGCGCAGCACGTCCGTGTCGACCTGCTCGAGGTCCTTGATGTACAGGCATCCGGCCCCCGTGGTGTGCGGGCCGAGTGCCGACAGCTCCGTGGCATACGCGTCCACGCCGTCGATGAGGTAGATCGTGCTGGCAGCCTTGCGCGGCGCGAAGCCCAGCAGCGGCATCTCGCCAGTGCGGCCGGTGGGGTAGCGGTACTCCACGCGCCCGAACCCGATGATCGTGCCCCAGGTCGCAGGCTCGCGCCCGGAGACCTGCTGCATCAGCGCGGTCAGGGTCTCGGCATCCCGCCGCCGGATCGCGGGCGAGGAGCGCGCGGTGAGTCCTGCGACATCGGTTCCGGTGGGGCTCAGGGGCATGCCGACAGTCTGACAGGCACCGCGAGCGCGTGCGCTTGCCGCGGGGATGTGCGCTTCGCGCGGAGAGAATTCGGAAATTCGTCCGCATCTGGTGCACAAGTCCGCGCGAAGCGCTCGGCTCAGAAGAGCAAGCGGATGCCGGGGATCAGGCGATCTCGGATGCTGCGGATGCCGCGGGCGCCTCCGGCGTCAGCCCGTACAGCGTCTCCAGCGCCGTGAGGAACTCGTCGCCGCGGCCCTGCGCAGCCAGCTCGTGGGCGCGTGTGGTGGGGGTGTGCAGCAGCACGCCGGCGAGGTGGCGCATGGCCTGCTCGACCAGCCCGTCCTCATCGCCGCGGTTGCGGGCGCGCTCGATCTCGGCCTCCAGCAGCGTGAAGATGTGCGTGCGCAGCGCGACCACGGCAGGTGTCACGACTGCGCGGGAGCGGACGGCGCGGAAGTCCTCGGCGGCCTCGCGCACCACGGCGCGCGCGGCATCGGTGGCCTGCAGCTCCTCCAGCGGCGCGTGCAGGCGGATGGTCTCCAGATCCAGCAGGGCCACGCCCTCGAGCTGGGCGACGGCGGGGTCGACGTTGCGCGGCATCCCCAGGTCGATGACCAGCTGTGAGGACGAGTGCGAGACGGGGCACGTGACCTGCGTCGCGGAGCCTGTCGGAGCCGTTCCACCGACCGGCCGCTGCAGCTGCTCCGGGCCCAGCACCGGTTCGGTGACCGAAGTGCAGGTGATCAGCAGCGAGGACTCCCGGGCCGCCGCCGCATAGCCGTCGGCGAGCACCGCCTGGATGTCGTGCTTCTTGGCGAACAGCTCTGCCCGACCCGAGGGGGAGTAGACCCGGATGTCGACCGCGCCGCGCTCGCGCAGCGTGGCCAGGGTGACGGCGGCATAGGCGCCGGTGCCCACCAGCAGCACGCGCTCGGTGGACCAGTCGGCGATGCGGCTGTCGGCCAGCTCCAGCGCCAGGCGCACCAGCGACCGGCCGGCGCGCTGCAGCGCGGTGACGTTCTTGACCCGGCGCTGCGCCTGGCTGGCACGCTGGAACAGGCGCTCGAGCGCGGGGGAGGTGGTGCCCTGCTTGCGCGCGCCGGTCAGTGCACGCCGCACCTGGCCGGCGATCTCGCCCTCGCCGGAGACGACGGACTCCAGGCCGGAGGCCACTGCGAACAGGTGCTCGGCCACCCGCCCGTCCTCGATCATGCGGTACGAGCCGTCGAGTTCGGAGGAGGGGATGCCGGTGGCCTGCTCGACGGCATCCAGCACGGCATCCGGACCGAGGCCATCGGTCTCGACGTAGGCTTCGAAGCGGTTGCAGGTGGCGAGCACGACGGCTCCCTGCGCACCGGCTTCGATGAGGGTCGGGGCGACGGACTGGGGATTGCGACTGAGGCGTTCGAGCAGTTCGAAGGACGCGGTCTTGTGACTCGCCGTGACGCAGAACAGCACCTCCCCAGGGTACGCCGTGTGTCTATGCGCGGCATCACAGGCATGCCTTGCCTATGCCACCGCGCGCATATCGAACGCATAGCCTCCGATGAAAGGATCGGAGCATGAGTGATCTGCTGCGCGCGCTTGCGGGCGAGAAGCCCGAGCGCACCCCCATCTGGTTCATGCGTCAGGCAGGCCGGTCGCTGCCCGAGTACCGCGAGCTGCGGGTCGGCACGCGGATGCTGGACGCCTGCCTCACCCCCGACCTCGCCGCCGAGATCACCCTGCAGCCCGTGCGCAGGCACGGCGTGGACGCCGCGGTGTTCTTCAGCGACATCGTGATCCCGCTGCGCCTGGCGGGCGTGGACGTGGAGATCGTGCCCGGCCGCGGCCCGGTCTTCGACAACCCCGTGAGAACCGCTGATGATGTGGCGCGCATCACCGCCATCGACCCTGCCGACCTCGACGGCACCGCCATCGCCGAGGCCGTCCGCATCGTCACGACCGAGCTGGGCGAGACGCCCCTGATCGGCTTCGCCGGCGCCCCGTTCACCCTGGCCGCCTACCTGATCGAGGGCGGCCCCTCGAAGGACCACCTGCGCGCCCGCGCCATGATGCACGCCGATCCCGAGTCCTGGGAGAGGCTGGCCGGCTGGCTGGCGCGCATCTCGCGCCGGTTCCTCGAGATCCAGCGGGATGCCGGGGCACGGGTCGTGCAGCTGTTCGACTCCTGGGCCGGATCCCTCAGCCCCGCCGACTACCGCGACCACGTCGCCCCGCACTCCCACGCGGCACTGGACGGCATCGGCGTGCCGACCATCCACTTCGGCGTGGGCACCGGACCGTTCCTGGCGGACATGCGGCTGGGCGGTGCGGCATCCGTGGTGGGAGTGGACTGGCGGATGCCGCTGGACGAGGCCATCCGCGTGCTCGGACCCGACACGGTCGTGCAGGGCAACATCGACTCCGCGCTGCTGGGTGCCCCGTGGCCGGTGCTCGAGGCGCACGTGCGCGACGTGATCGCCCGCGGCGCGGGCGCCAAGGGGCACATCCTCAACCTCGGCCACGGCGTGCCGCCCGAGACCGACCCCGACCAGCTCACCCGCATCGTGCGCCTCGCGCACGGCGAGCTCTGACCCCGCGCTCATGGCGCCGGATGGGAGGATCGAGGCATGAGCTCCGAGCACTCGGCCGACCTCGCCGCACGGGCGGCTGACCAGCACGTCGTCGTCGTCGGCGGCGGCATCGGAGGGCTCGTCGCCGCCCGCGAATGCGCCAAGGTCGGCATCCGCGTCACCGTGCTCGAGGCCGCCTCGCAGCTGGGTGGCAGCATCCGCCGCGCCGAGCTCGACGGCATCGTCATCGACGCCGGCGCCGAGAGCTTCGCCACCCGCGGCGGCCACGTGCGGGCGCTGGTGGACGAGCTGGGACTGGCCGATGCCGTGGTCGCGCCCGAGGGCGGCGGCGCCTGGCTCAGCGGCATCCCGGACGCACCCGATGCCCCGCTCCCGAAAGGCGGACTGCTGGGCATCCCTGCCAACCCGTTCCAGGAGGACGTGCGCGCCATCATCGGCTGGCGCGGCGTCTGGCGTGCCTACGTCGACCGACTGCGCCCGCCGCTGACCATCGGCCACGAGAAGAGCCTGGGCAGGCTCGTCACCACGCGCATGGGCGCCCGTGTGCGCGACCGACTGGTCGCCCCGATCACCGCCGGGGTGTACTCCGCGCTCCCCGAGGACGTCGACGTCGACGCGGCGGCTCCCGGGCTGAACGCCGCGCTCACCCGCGTCGGTTCGCTCAGCGGCGCCGTGCTGAGCCTGCAGGGCGAGCGCGCGGGCAAGGCGCCGGGAGCGGCCGTGCTGGGCATCGACGGCGGCATGGGCCGGCTCGTCGACGCGCTGCGCGCGAACCTCGAGACCTACGGTGTCGACGTGCGCACCGACGCGCGCGTGACCGCTCTGACCCGCGACGGCGAGGGATGGACGGTTCAGCTCGAGCAGACCGAGGAGTCGGATGCCGAGGAGCCGGCCGATCCCGGCATCCTCACCGCCTCTGCCGTCATCGTCGCGACCTCCGAGCCTGCCGCCCGCGAGCTGCTGACGCCGCACGTGACCGGGCTCAGCGACCCCGGCGCCGCACCAGAGATCGAGATCGTCTCGCTGCTGCTGGATGCTCCCGAGCTCGACGCGAATCCCCGCGGCAGCGGCGTGCTCACCGTTCCCGGCAGCCACACGGCCAAGGCCCTCACGCACTCCACCGCGAAGTGGGGCTGGCTGCGTCGTGCCGCCGACGGCAATCACATCGTGCGCGTCTCCTTCGGCGCCCAGGGCGAGCCCGCGGCGACGGCATCTCTCGACGACGCCGCCGCCGCTGAGCTCGCGTTGTCCGAGGCATCTGCACTGCTGGGCGTCCCGCTCAAGTCCGCGCAGCTGCGCGCCGCGCACCGTGCGCGCTTCGTGCAGTCCCAGCCCACCTCGCTCATCGGTGCGGCCGAGCGCCGGGCGGCGGCTCGCGCGGCCATCGCGGCGACGCCGCGGCTGGCCGCGGTCGGTGCGTGGCTGTCGGGCACGGGGCTGGCGCAGGTGGTTCCGGATGCCTCCGCCGAAGCCGACCGGCTGCGCGGCGCACTGCTCTGGAACGACTGGAACGGCGCTTCTACGCCATCCTCCACCGGCGCGCAAGACTAGATGCCGAATCAGGAATATGCGACTACCCTGGAACACAATCGTTCGGGGGCAAGACGGTCCGCCCTTCGGCGAAGACGCCGCAACAATCGTCAGGAGGCTCCCATGAAGGGGAAGATCGGACTCGTCGTCGGACTCGGCGCAGGGTACGTGCTCGGAACGCGGGCAGGACGTGCGCGCTACGAGCAGATCAAGACCCAGTGGCTCAAGCTGTGGCATGCCGATCCCGTGCAGCGGCAGGTCGCCAGGGCCCAGGACTATGCCAAGGCGCAGGTCGCAGCGGTGCCAGGTGCGGTGATCCGCGGCGCCATCGGCCTCGTCTCGCGCGTCTCGGACCCCAATGTTCCTGAGCGCACCCCTGCTGTGCCGAGGCACATGCCGGAGGCGACGCCCGCTGCGGCGAAGAGCACCCCGAAGAAGAAGACCGCAGGGGAGTGAGATGACTCGCGGATACCGCGACCGCGCCGACGACAGTCTGCTCACGCTGCTGGGCGATCTGCCCGAGCTGGTGCGCAACCTGGTCACGGCCGAGATCAACTCCGCCAAGGCTTGGGTGTCGCGCACGGCGAAGGATGCCGGGATCGGCAGCCTGTGGTTCGTCGTCGTGCTCTTCCTGCTGTTCTGGGCGATCCCGGTGCTGCTGGCGTTCGCGATCATCGGCCTGGCGTCGTGGTGGCCGGCCTGGTTGGCCGCCCTCGCCGTGTTCGTCTTCCTGCTGATCGCCGTCGTGCTCTTCGGCCTGCTGGGCGTGCTGCGCTTCCGCAAGGTCGTGCGCCGCGAGAACCCGGGAAAGGCGATCGCCACGGATGTGCGTCTGATGAAGGAGCCCGACGATGACGAATTCTGACCCGAAGCAGACGCCTGCCGCCCTGCCGCGCACCGCAGTGCCCGCCGGGATCGTCGACCCCGTGGCATCCGCCCGCGCCGAACTGAAGGCGGCGCTGGCCGCCATCGAGATCAAGGGCAACGTGCCCCGCCGCGTGGAGGCGGCGTCGCAGCGCGGCATCGTCAAGGCCCGGGTGTTCGCCCGACGCAATCCGCTGGGCGCCGCGGCCGCCGTCGCAGGCGTCGCTGCGGTGGTCGGCGGTGTCGTCTGGGTGATCGCCCGCGCCGTCTCGCGCTGATCCCCACAGTTCCTGGCTCCCGAGTCTGTGAGCGGGCGTCAGTCCGCGCATAACCAGAGGGTGGAGACTGGGAGTATGCCGGAAGTTCGTGAAGACAACCAGTCCGCAGTCGCCCGCCAGGGATTCACTCTCTGGGCCGTCTGGCGACGAAACCCCGCCGCGCCGGTCACCGAGACCGACTCGACCGAGCTCGAGACCATCGTGGCCGATGTCGAGGCCTCCGGCGTCTCGGTGCGCGGCTTCTACGATGTCGGAGGCCTGAAGGCCGACGCCGACCTGATGGTGTGGTTGCATGGCGAGACCCCCGAGGATCTGCAGCGCGCCCTGCGCCGCCTGCGCCGCACCGAGCTGCTGCACACCCTGCTGCCGGTGTGGAACATCATGGGAGTGCATCGCGACGCGGAGTTCAACCTCAACCACGTGCCCGGCTTCATGCGCGGCATCCCGCCCAAGCAGTGGGTCTGCGTCTACCCGTTCGTGCGCACCCCCGAGTGGTACCTGATCGAAGAGGCCGACCGTCGCAAGATGCTCGCCGACCACGGCCGCAAGGGCGCCGCATTCAAGGGCGTCACGGCCAACACCGTCGCCGCGTTCGCGCTGGGCAACTACGAGTGGGTGGTGCCGCTGGAGTCCGACGACCCGACCGAGCTCGTCGACCTGATGCGCGACCTGCGCTACACCGACGCGCGCCGCTACGTGAAGGAGGAGATCCCCTTCTACACCGGGCGTCGCCTTCGCCTCGACGAGATCGCCGACGTTCTGCAGTGA
Organism: uncultured Microbacterium sp.; assembly: GCF_937927635.1. Classification (GTDB taxonomy): domain Bacteria; phylum Actinomycetota; class Actinomycetes; order Actinomycetales; family Microbacteriaceae; genus Microbacterium. Next base: position 63,152 of record NZ_CALBRW010000015.1, on the reverse strand, counting down.
CCACCGCAATCCGGCTCGGCACGCGCCGCAGCGCCCTCGCGCAGGCGCAGTCCGGCCACGTCGCCGATGCGCTGACGAAGATCGCCGGTCGTCCTGTCGAGCTGGTGCCGATCACCTCGGAGGGCGACACCAACCGCGCGTCGCTCTCCGAGATCGGCGGCACCGGGGTGTTCGCCAACCGGCTGCGCGAGGCGCTCATGGCCGGCGAGTGCGACATCCTCGTGCACTCCCTGAAGGATCTGCCCACCGCGCAGCCCGCCGAGCTGGTCATCGCCGCGACGCCCCTCCGCGAGGACCCGCGCGATGTGGCGATCACCCGTGACGGCACCCCGCTGCACCAGCTCGGCTCGGGTGCGAAGATCGGCACCGGAGCCCCGCGGCGCATCGCGCAGGTGCGGCGGCGTGCGCCGCATGCGCAGGTCATCGACATCCGAGGCAACGTCGACTCCCGCCTGGCTCGGGTGGAGTCGGGTGAGCTGGATGCCGTGATCCTGGCCGCCGCGGGCCTGTCGCGCCTGGGCTCGGAGTCCGCCCTGCAGCGCGAGCTGCTGGGGCTGTCGGAGTGGCCGACCGCACCGGGACAGGGCGCGCTGGCCGTGGAGACGCGGGCGGATGCCCCTGCCGAGCTGCTGGCCGCACTGGCGCAGCTCGACGACGAGGACACCCGCATCGCGGTGACCGTGGAGCGTGCGATCCTCGCGGGACTCGAGGCCGGATGCCAGGCTCCGATGGCCGCCCACGCGGCGGTTTCCGGCGACAGCATCCGCGTCCGCGCCGTGGTCTACGAGCCGAACGGAACCGGTCGGATCGGCCTCGACGTCACGGAGTCCCTGAACGGGGGGTATATTCGTCGGAACGGCAGTGGCAACGGAGCGAATGCTGCCGATGGTGCAGACCCGATGCACGCGATCCGCGAAATCGGCATGTCTGCAGCCCATCGGCTGCTCGAACAGGGAGCGGCCGACCTTCTCCCCTGAGAGTGACCAGATGACAGCTTCCGAAACGAAAACCGCGCGGCCGTTGGACGGCTGGCGTGTTCTTGTGCCCCGTGGCGGCCCGTGGGGCGACGGCGTCGCCGCATCCCTGCGCGCGCAGGGGGCGGTTCCCGTCGTCGCACCGCTGATCAACTTCGCTCCGACGAACGATCAGAACGCCCTGGATGCCGCCCTCGAGCGACTGCAGGAGGGTCACTACGACTGGCTCACCGTCACCAGCGCCACCACCGTGGACGTGCTGTTCGCCCACCGGGTGAAGGTGCCCAAGCGCACCAGGATCGCCGCGGTCGGCGAGACCACCGCGGCGGCGCTGGCGGCCGTCGGCTACGAGGTGGCGCTCGTCCCGGAGCTCGACAACTCGGCCGCGGGCATGGCCGCTCAGATGATCGCGCTGGAGCCGGAGCCCCGCCGCATCCTGTCCCTGCGCAGCGAGATCGCCAAACCGGTGCTGTCTGTGTCGCTGGAGGATGCCGGTCACGACGTCGACAGCGTGGTGGCCTACCGCACGGTGGGCGTGCCGGTCACCGACCGCATCCGCCGCGACGTGGAGAACGGCCGCATCAACGCCATCCTCATCACCAGCGGCTCGGTCGCCGGTCAGGTGCGCGAGCAGTTCCCCGAGATCCCCGACACCACGCTGCTGGCGGCCATCGGCCCGCGCACGGCGAAGGATGCCCGCAAGGCGGGCCTGCCCATCTCGGCCGTCGCCGACCGGCAGACCGTCGACGCGCTCATCGAGACGGTGTCGCACTTCACCCTTCCGCACGCATCGGACGAGTTCGCACCGTGAGCCGCTTCCCCGAGACGCGCCTGCGTCGGCTGCGTCAGTCCGCTCCCGTGCGAGATCTGGTGCGCGAGACCTCGCTCGAGGCTCGTCAGCTGGTGCTGCCGATGTTCGTGCGCGAGGACATCTCCGAGCCCGTCGCCATCGGCTCCATGCCCGGCGTCGTGCAGCACTCGCTGGACTCGCTGCGCCGCGCGGCGGCGGATGCCGCGGAGACCGGCATCGGCGGGGTCATGCTGTTCGGCATCCCCGAGGTGCGCGACGCCGACGGCACCGGTGCCGACGACCCGCACGGCATCCTGAACCTCGCGACCGAGGCCGTCGCCGCCGAGGTGGGCGATGCGCTGGTCGTGCAGACCGACCTGTGCCTGGACGAGTTCACCGACCACGGGCACTGCGGTGTGCTCGACGCATCCGGCGCGGTCGACAACGACGCCACGCTGGACCGCTACCGCTCGATGGCGCTCGCACAGGCCGGCGCCGGCTCGCAGCTGCTGGGCCTGTCCGGCATGATGGACGGCCAGGTCGCCGCGATCCGCGAGGCGCTCGACACCGAGGGCTTCCACGACACCCTGCTGCTGGCCTACTCGGCCAAGTACGCCTCCGCGTTCTACGGCCCGTTCCGCGAGGCCGTGGACTCGCAGCTGACCGGCGATCGCCGCACGTACCAGATGGATCCCGGCAATCGCCGCGAGGGGCTGCGCGAGGCGCTGTTCGACGTGGACGAGGGCGCCGACATCGTGATGGTCAAGCCCGCGATGGCGTTCCTGGACGTGCTGCGCGAGGTGCGGGACGCCGTGGACGTGCCGGTGTGGGCCTACCAGGTCTCGGGCGAGTACGCCATGATCGAGGCCGCCGCCGCCAACGGCTGGATCACCCGCGAGGCCGCCATCCTGGAGTCGCTGCTGTCGATCCGCCGTGCCGGTGCTGACGTGGTGCTGACGTACTGGGCGACCGAGGTCGCCGGCATGCTGCGCTGACCCGGGCTGCTCCGCTGAACCGGTGACGGATCACTGACGGGCAGGCTCCCCGACGGCGTGTCGGGCGCACGACACTCCGCGCAGACGCACGAGCATCCGTAATCCGTCACGCGCCGGTGCGGCGGGCGCGCGGTCTCTGAGCCGCATGCATAGCCGGCATCCGTAGGCTGGATGCATGACCGACCGCAATGACACCCTGTTCGACGCTGCCCGTGCGGTGATCCCCGGAGGGGTGAACTCGCCGGTGCGCGCGTACGGCTCGGTGGGCGGCACGCCCCGCTTCCTCGCCTCGGCGAAGGGCGCCAGAGTCACGGATGCCGCGGGCAACGAGTACGTCGATCTGGTCGCCTCGTGGGGCCCTGCTCTGCTCGGTCACGCGCATCCCGAGATCGTGCAGGCGGTTCAGGATGCCGCGACCCGCGGCCTGTCGTTCGGCGCCCCCACCGAGGGCGAGGTGGAGCTGGCCCGGCTGATCGCCGACCGCGTGCAGTATGAAGACGCCCGCCCGGTTGAGCACGTGCGCATGGTGTCCACCGGCACCGAGGCCACCATGACCGCCATCCGCCTGGCACGCGGCGCGACGGGCCGCGACCTGCTGGTGAAGTTCGCCGGCCACTACCACGGGCACTCCGACGGGCTGCTGGCGGCGGCCGGCTCCGGCGTGGCCACCCTCGCCCTGCCCGGATCCGCAGGCGTTCCCGCGCCCATCGCCGCGCAGACCCTGGTCATCGACTACAACGATCCCGCTGCGCTGGCCGCGGTGTTCGCCGAGCACGGCGACCGCATTGCCGCCGTCATCGTCGAGGCCGCCTCCGCCAACATGGGCGTCGTCGCCCCGCTGCCCGGCTTCAACAGGCTGATCGCCGAGACCGCGCATGCGCACGGCGCGCTGATGATCCTCGACGAGGTGCTCACCGGCTTCCGCGTGCACCCCGCGGGATTCTGGGGCCTGCAGCAGCAGGCGGGCGAGCAGTACCTGCCCGACATCATCACCTTCGGCAAGGTCGTCGGCGGGGGGATGCCGCTGGCGGCCCTCGGCGGCAGGGCCGAGGTCATGGACATGCTGGCGCCCACGGGCCCCGTCTACCAGGCCGGCACGCTGTCGGGGAACCCGCTGTCGGTGGCCGCGGGCATCGCCACGCTGCGGCTGGCGACACCCGAGGTGTACTCGAAGGTGGATGCCGCCGCCTCCCGCATCGCGGACGCGCTCGACCGCGCCCTGACGGATGCCGGTGTCACCCACGCCGTGCCGCGCGCGGGCAGCCTGTTCGGCGTGGCCTTCGCCGCCGAGGCCCCGCGCACCTACGCGCAGGCCCAAGCGCAGGAGTCGTTCCGGTACGCGCCGTTCTTCCACAGCATGCGCGAGCAGGGCATCGCGCTGCCGCCCAGCGTGTTCGAGGCCTGGTTCCTCACCGCCGCGCACGGCGAGGAGGAGCTCGCCGCCATCGAGGCCGCGCTGCCCGCGGCGGCCCGTGCGGCAGCATCCGCCACCGCCTGAACCGGATTGACGGGCCTTACTCGGTTGCGGGGTAAGTTCTGTCTTCACAGACCTTGATGAATCTTATGCGGCGAGCGGATAAGATTCATCAAGATGGACGAGCTGAGAAATCCCTACCGCCCTGGAGCGGGTACACAACCGCCGGCGCTTCTGGGCCGCGATGCGTACATCGACCACTTCGGCACTCTCCTCCGTCGGGCGCTTACCGGACTACCTGGCAAGAGTGTGATGCCGATCGGGCTCCGCGGAGTGGGTAAGACCGTCCTCCTCAATCGCTTCACTGAGATCGCGGAGCAGGAGGGACTGTCCGTCGCGTTCATCGAGGCGCCGGAGACAGGTGACCTACGTGCGCTGCTGACTCGTGCGCTTCGCAAGATCCTCCTCGCATTCGACGCGAAGAGGCCTTCATCGAAAGCGCTGAGAGCTCTTCGTGTCCTCAAGTCGTTCCAGATGCAGCTTCCCGATGGGTCGTCGGTGTCGTTGGATCTGGATGCGCTCGCAGGGACTGCAGATTCGGGAGTCCTCTCGGATGACCTGACGGACTTGCTGGTTGCGGCTGGGGAAGCGGCGGCCGAGCGCGAAACTGGCATCCTCATCGCAATCGACGAGGTCCAGTACCTCACAGCTGAGGAGCTGGGGGCTGCAATCTCCGCGATCCACCGGACAACTCAGTTGAACCTCCCCGTGGTGCTCGTCGGTGCCGGACTGCCGCAGCTGCCTGGACTTGCGGGCGAATCCAAGTCGTATGCGGAACGGCTGTTTGAATTCCCGGCGATCGGTTCGCTCAACGACGCGGACGCGCGCGCCGCCCTGACTGTGCCTGCCGAAGCACAGGGAGTCTCATATGGGGATGACGCCATCAAGGCGTTGACACGGGAGACAGCCGGGTATCCGTATTTCCTACAGGAGTGGGGCTACCACCTGTGGAATCACAGCGCCGGCCCGAGCATCAGCCTCGCCGACGTCGAGCGTACGAGGCCGATCGTCACCGAGCATCTCGATCGCAACTTCTTCCTCGTACGTCTCGACCGTCTCACGCCCAAGGAGAAGGAGTACTTGGCTGCGATGGCCGAGTTGGGTCCTGGTGCGCATCGCTCAGGCGACATAGCGACAGCACTCGGAGTGAAGGTGGAGAGCGTCGCACCGCGCCGGTCTGGGCTGATCGCAAAGGGAATGATCTACAGTCCCGCGCATGGTGACACCGCATTCACTGTCCCGCTGTTCGGGGAGTTCATGATGAGAACGAGCAGCAAGCACTGAGCGCTGTATGAACCGGCGCATCTGCCGATCCGCACAACGGATCGTTGCCGCGTTGTGAGCAAGTCGCAGTCATCTCGCAGGGGTGCGCTGGCAGACTGGGGTGATGGTGACGCTCCTGCTGGATCAGACGCGACTCGAGGTCGTGCTGTCCGCCATCGAGCGGGCGTCGACCTTCCACCGCGCCAACCTGCACATCGAGCGCGAGCACATCGTCAAGGTGCAGCTGACCGATGACGCGTGGACCTGGCTGCGGGGCGTTCCGGGGCCCGGCACGTACATCCCCGGCATCCTCGCCGCGGGCACCTGGAAGGGCGCCGGCACCAGAGACTTCGTGCTGATCCGCAAACGCCGGCCCAGCGTCGTGATCGACCTGGAGGGCGACGAGCACTACCAGCGGCTCATCCTCACCACCCGCCACGGCCCGGCGCTCACGCAGGCGCTGCGGCTGGAGGCCGGAGACGAGCCCGCCGACGTGCAGCAGATCGCCACGGGCTCGGTGCCCGTGCAGAAGCCGCGTCAGCGGCCGGTCATCCGCCCGCGCCCGGCCTGACGGCCTGTCGCGATCAGCCCTGGTGCTGGTCGCCCTCGGCCTGGGGCTCGCCTTCGGCGGGCGCTTCCTCCGCCGCGGGCTGCGCCGGCGCATCGCCGTACGGGTAGTCCGGGGCGGGGCCGTCGAAGAACCGGCTGGCCGCGCTCGAGAGCGACGTGCGCATCGCCGCCAGGCGCGGATCCTCGGCGTCGTCGACGACATCGTCCACCACCGACTCGTCGTCGTCCTCATCGGCGAGCGGAGGCGTGAACACCGGGATGGCCTCGGTGGCGGGCGCGGCCGGCTCGGCGTCGTCCGAGGAGGCGGCTGCCGGGATGCCGGTGATCAGCTCCGTGAACGTGAACGAGTCGACGACCTGCGGGTTCGACACCGAGCGGACGGCCTGCGGCAGGATGACGTCGACAGGCTCGTCATGATCGGCATCGATGCCCGGGGCGGGCTCGGAGTGCTCGCCCTCGCCGGTCAGGGTGGGGCTCGGCGCCCACGGCGCTGATACCGCGTCGTCCAGGTCGGAGGTCGCAGGATCCCCGGTGGCATCCGGTTCGGCGGCGGGGTCCACGTCGACGTCGGACTCGGTCGCACCCGACTCGGCCTCGGGGTCCACGGACTCGGGAGCGTCTGCGGCGTCCGCATCGGCCGCCGTGTCGTCGTCCTCGTGCTCCGTGTCGCCGCTGTCAGCGACGATGTCCGCTCCGCTGGCGGCGTCGCCGTCGTCATCCTGGGCCGTGTCGCCATCGGAGACCGCGTCGTCAGGGTCGCTCTCCTCGGCCGACTGCGTCTCATCCGCGGACTCCTCGTTCGAGGAAGCACCCGCGCCTTCGGCATCCGTCGCGTTCGCGTTCTCGGCCGCAGCGACCACGCCCTCCGCAACGGCAGATGCAGCCCCCGCTACCGCGGCACCGGCTGCAGCAGCACCCGCGAGCGCCGTCGCGTCTCCCGTGCCCGTGTCCGCGCCCGCACTCTGCGGCGCGTGCACGACAGGATTGGCGGCCTCGTCCAGCTGCGGCCCGCCCGCGCGTCCGTAGACCAGGTCGAGGAAGACATCCTCCAGGCTGGGGCCGCGCTGTTGAAGCAGGGTCAGCGGCACGCCGGCGGCGGCCGCGATGGCGCCGACGGTCTTGGCATCGGAATTGCGCACGGTGACGCCCGAGCGCAGCACGTCGAAGTTCAGCTTCGCGGCGGAGAGCGCGGTGATCAGGTGCGCACGGTTGTCGGCATCCACCACGACGGCGGCGCCCTTCGGGTCCTCCAGTGTCTCGATGGGGCCGGAGAAGACGGCATGCCCCTTGGAGAGCACCACCACGTTGTCGGCGACCTGCTCGATCTCGCTCAGCACGTGCGAGGAGACCAGCACCGTACGGCCCTCATCGGCCAGCCGGCGCATCAGCAGGCGCATCCAGCGGATGCCCTCTGGATCCAGGCCGTTGGCGGGTTCATCGAGCACCAGCACACCCGGGTCGCCCAGCAGGGCGGAGCCGACGGCCAGGCGCTGCCGCATGCCCAGGGAGTAGCTGCCCAGGCGGGTTTCGGCGTCGTCCTGCAGGCCGACCAGTCGCAGCACCTCGTCGACGCGGGACAGCGGGATGCCGTTGGCCTTGGCTGCGATGGTCAGCTGGCGTGCGGCGGTGCGGCGGGGCCGGTAGGCGGCCTCCTCGAGCACGGCGCCCACGGTGCGCAGCGGATTGCGCAGCTCGGAGTACGCCGAGCCGCCGATCGTGGCGGTGCCACTGGTGGGGCGGACCTGCCCGAGCAGCATCCGCAGCGACGTGGTCTTGCCCGCTCCGTTGGGTCCGAGGAAGCCGGTGACGGCTCCGGGCTCCACGCGCACCGACAGGTCGGAGACCGCGGTCACGGCGTTGAAACGCTTCGTGACCCGGTCGAATTCGAGCACCTGTCCTTCGGGCATGGTGTCCTCCCCTGTTGCGGCCAGTTCCTCCTATCTTCTCGGAAAACCCTGTGAATCGAGGTTTCCCCCGCAGAAATCCGGTACATAGACCGTTCGGAGTAGCCTGGCGGCGTGACCGATGCCGAAGCTGCCACCGTCCTCATCCGCACCGAGAATTCCCTCGGGCGCATCACCCTGAACCGTCCGCGGGCCATCAATGCGCTGAATCAGGACATGATCGCGCGCATCACCGAGGCGCTGCACGCCTGGACCTGTGACGCCGACATCGACACCGTGCTCATCGACGGCGAGGGGGAGCGTGGCTTCTGCGCCGGCGGCGACGTGCGCGCGCTGTACGACCACATCGTCGGCGGCAATCCCGGAGGCATCGCCGAGTTCTTCCGCGCCGAGTACGCCATGAACGCGCTCATCGCCGAGTACCCGAAGCCCATCGTGGTCTTCGCCGACGGCATCACCATGGGCGGCGGCATCGGCCTGGCCGGTCACGCTGCCGTGCGCATCGTCACCGAGCGCTCCAGGCTGGCCATGCCCGAGACGCGCATCGGCTTCACCCCCGACGTCGGCGGAACCTGGCTGCTGGGCCGTGCGCCCGGGCGACTGGGCGAGTACTTCGGCCTGACCGGGCAGAGCATGACCGGAGCGGATGCCGTGCAGCTCGGCTTCGCCGACCATTACGTCCCCTCCGACCGGCTCGACGCGCTGCGCGAGGCGCTGGCCTGGCGTGCCGACCCGCCCACGCCCAGCGGGATCGTGCTGCTGTTCGACGAGACGCCCGAGACCTCGCCGCTGCTGGCTGCGCGCTCGTGGATCGACGAGGCGTTCTCCGCCGACACCGTCGGCGAGGTCGTGTCGCGGCTGCAGGGGTCGCAGGAGCCGGATGCCGCCGCCGCGCTGGCCGTCATGCAGGAGCTGGCGCCGACGGGGCTGGCCGTGACGCTGGATGCCGTGCGCGAAGCGCGTCGGATGCACAGCGTGCGCGAGGCGCTGGAGGGCGAGTACCGCCGCATCATGTGGTTCGGCACGCAGCCGGACATGGTCGAGGGCATCCGGGCTCAACTGATCGACAAGGACCGCAACCCGCACTGGAATCCCGCGACCATCGCCGACCTGCCCGAGGATGCCGGCGCCGGAGCCCGCGAGTTCGTGCCGGTGGTGCCGCTGTTCGAGTAGAGGCACGCTCGCTTCGTGGGGCCCATAATGCGGTCTCGGCGCGCAGGAGTCGACCAAATGGGACCCGCGACATGCCCGGGGTGCTGGGGAGCGCTGGTCGCGGGGTCCGAATGGTGGCCTCGCTTCGCGGGAGGCAGCAATTCGGGACCCGTGAAGGCAGTGACGATCGGATGCCGGTGGCGAGAGCTCCGTGCCCCGCTTCGCGGCTCAGCGCCGCGCTGACGCGATGAGCTCCTGCAGTCGGGCCACGTGCGCGGCAGCCACGCGGTCGCGAGCGTAGGCGATGGCTCCGGCGCGCGGGGCGTCCAGCAGGGTGCGATCGGCCTCCAGCCGCAGGAGCAGGGCCGCCAGGCCCTCGGCATCCGGCGTCGGCGTGCCGAGCGCGGCGTCGCCGAACTCCGTCGCCAGCACCGGATCGCTGACGATCACCGGACGGCCGTGCGCGAAGGCCTCGAGCGCCACCATCGGCTGGTTGTCGAAGCCCAGCGAGGTGATGAGCGCGGCATCCGCGGCATCCATCAGCTCCGCCACGCGCTCACCGGGGACCGGACCGTGGAACGTGACACCTGGTACCGGCCGGTGCGTTCCGCCGGCCACGTCCAGGTGCACGCGACCCTCGCCGAGACGGGCGACGACGGCGCGCATGGCGTCCAGCGCGACGTCCACGCGCTTCTCCGGCGCGAAGCGCGCCACCCACAGCAGCCGCAGCGGCCCGTCCGTGCGCGCGGGCGCGATGGCCAGCGGTTGCGCCACGTTCGAGAACGCCTCCACGCGGCCGGCGCCCGCCTTCCGCAGCGCCTCGGCCTGATGGCGAGAGGGGGAGAGCACGATGTCGGCGCGCTGCGCGATGCGCAGCGTCATGGTGCGCAGGGCGTTGTTCAGCGGGTGACTGCCGGTGTACCGATCGCCGCCGCGGATGCCGGTGAGCGCGGAGTGCACGCGGGAGACCACCGGCGCGAAGGGGGCGAGCGCCGCCGGTGCGCGCCAGAAGAAGGTGTGCACGGTGTGCAGCACGGGGATGCCGAGCCGCTTGCCCACGGCGAGAGCGGCGGATGCCAGTGCGAACTCGGAGTGCACGATGATGGCGCCCACGTCGTGCCTGCGCACGGTCGCCGCCACCAGAGGCTCCAGATCGCGCGCCCTGCCCAGCAGCGGAAGGTCCAGCACGGGGATCTTCCCGCGCTGCGGCGGGGCCACGGTCACGATGCCCGGGGCGGTCAGCTCACCGGCATCCGGCGCCAGCACCACCACCGGCACGCCCTCGGACGCCAGCGCCTGCGCCTGCCGAACGAATGCGGTCTGCGCCCCGCCCAGATAGGCCAGCGAATAATCGCACACCAGCAGGACGGCAGAAGCGGATCGCATGCCTGCGAGTCTATTCGCGGGCCCCTCGGCGGTTCTTCGATCCTGTCCAGGAAATCGGGTGGTGCCGGGCATTCGTTCGCCTTCAGTGAAAGTCCCCCTTCAGGGGGATACGGATGTCGGAGCTTCGTGGCACTCTGTCAGGTGGCCCTCTGTCGGCCCCGATCCCAAAAGGAAGTCCGCCTGTGCTGGGAAAACTCCTCGTCCGCTATCTCGCCAGATACAAATGGCTGCTGCTGGTCATCGTCGTGCTGCAGTTCGCCAGTGTCATGGCGTCGCTCAACCTGCCTCAGCTGAACGCCGACATCATCAACAACGGTGTCGCCAAGGCCGACATCGGCTACATCTGGAGCCACGGCGGCCTCATGCTGCTGGTCTCGCTGGGCCAGATCCTCGCATCGATCTTCGCGACCTTCTTCGCAGCCCGCATGGCCATGGCCGCCGGTCGCGACATCCGCGCCGACGTGTTCGCGCGCGTGAGCGGATTCTCCGAGCGTGAGGTCGCGCAGTTCGGCGCCGGCTCGCTGATCACCCGCAACACCAACGACGTGCAGCAGGTGCAGATGCTGGCCATGATGGGCGCGACGATGTTCGTCACCGCCCCGCTGCTGGCGATCGGCGGCATCATTATGGCCGTGCGCCAGGATGTCGGGCTCAGTTGGCTGATCGCCGTCTCGGTGCCCGCGCTGCTGATCATCGCGGTGCTGATCATCGGCCGCATGGTGCCGCTGTTCCGCGCCAACCAGCGCAAGCTCGATGCCGTCAACAGCATCATGCGCGAGCAGCTCACCGGCGTGCGCGTGGTCCGTGCCTTCGTGCGCGAGCGCATCGAGGAGCGCCGCTTCCGCGAGGTCAACACCGACCTGATGGTGCTCGGCCGCAACATCGGCTCGCTGTTCGTGCTGATGTTCCCGCTGTTCATGCTGGTGCTCAACGTCACCGTCGTGGCCGTGATCTGGTTCGGCGGGCTGGAGATCAACGCCGGCAACGCCGAGGTCGGCACGATCTTCGCGTTCATGCAGTACATCGGCCAGATCATGATGGGCATCATCATGTCCAGCTTCATGGCCATGATGATCCCGCGTGCGGCCGTGTCGGCCGAGCGCGTGGGCGAGGTGCTGGATGCCGAGTCCTCCATGACCCGCCCCGAGAACGGCATCGCCGAGTTCCCGGCTCCTGGCGCCGTGAAGTTCGAGAACGTCGAGTTCACCTACCCGGGCGCCGAGGTGCCGGTGCTCACCGACATCAGCTTCCACGCCGCGCCCGGCGAGACCGTCGCCATCATCGGCTCGACGGGCTCCGGCAAGACCACGCTGGTCTCGCTGATCCCGCGGCTGTTCGACGTGACCGGCGGTGCGGTGAGCATCGGTGGCGTCGACGTGCGCGAAGCCGACCTCGACCGCCTGTGGCAGGGCATCGGCCTGATCCCGCAGCGTCCGTTCCTGTTCGCAGGCACCGTGGCATCCAACCTGCGCTACGGACGCGAGGAGGCCACCGACGAGGAGCTCTGGAAGGCCCTCGAGATCGCCCAGGGCCGTGACTTCGTCGAGGAGATGCCCGAGCAGCTCGAGTCTCATATCTCCCAGGGCGGCACCAACGTCTCCGGCGGTCAGCGTCAGCGCCTGGCCATCGCCCGCGCCATCGTGCACCAGCCGCGGATCCTCGTCTTCGACGACTCGTTCTCGGCGCTGGACCTCACGACGGATGCCCGACTGCGGCAGGCGCTGTGGCGTGAACTGCCCGACGTGACCAAGATCGTCGTCGCGCAGCGCGTGTCGACCATCACGGATGCCGATCGCATCGTCGTCCTCGATGACGGGAAGGTGGTGGGCGTCGGCACGCACGACGAGCTGCTGGCCTCCAACGAGACCTACAAGGAGATCGTCGTGTCGCAGCTGGGGGTGGACGCATGAGCCCGCAGGCCGAGTCCGGAACCAGGGGTCCCGTGGAGATGACCGAGGCCGAGCGCGAAGAAGCCGAACAGGCCGAGAAGGCGCGCCAGCACGGCGGCGGCATGTTCAGCGGCCCCGCACCCGGCAAGGCCGACCACTTCGGGCCCAGCTTCCGCCGCATGATCGGGCTGCTCAAGCCCTCGGCCTGGTGGTTCGTCTTCGTGTCGGTGCTCGGCGCGATCGGCGTCGTGCTCTCGGTGGCGGCTCCGAAGATCCTGGGACGGGCGACCGACATCGTCTACGAGGGCTTCATCTCGAAGACCCTCGGCGAGGGCGACCACCCGTTCCCGCAGGGCACGACCAGCGAGCAGGTCGTCGAGGCGCTGCGCCAGGCGAAGCAGGGCACCTTCGCCGACATGGTCGCCGCGATGGACCCCTTCAAGGTCGGCGACGGCGTGGACTTCGAAGCGCTGCGCTGGATCATCGTGGCGGTGCTCGGCATCTACGTCGTCTCGTCGATCCTCAGCTGGCTGCAGGGCTACGTGATCAACGTGATCATGGTGCGCACCATGTGGCGGCTGCGCGAGGACGTCGAGGCGAAGATCAACCGCCTGCCGCTGTCGTACTTCGACAAGGTGCAGCGCGGCGAGCTCATCTCGCGCGTGACCAACGACATCGACAACATCACGCAGACCATGCAGCAGTCGCTCTCGGGTGCGCTGACCAGCGTGCTGACCGTGGTGGGCGTGCTGGTCATGATGTTCTCCATCTCGTGGCAGCTGGCACTGGTGGCGCTGATCTCACTGCCGCTGATGGGCGTCATCTTCGGCGTGATCGGCCCTCGCTCGCAGAAGGCCTTCGGCATCCAGTGGCGCAAGGTCGGCCGTCTGAACGCCCGCGTCGAGGAGGCCTTCTCGGGCCACGCCCTGGTCAAGGTGTTCGGTCGCGAGCAGGACGCCCTCGACGGCTTCCAGGCCGAGAACGAGGAGCTGTTCCAGGCCAGCTTCAAGGCGCAGTTCCTGTCGGGCATCATCATGCCCGCCATGACCTTCATCGGGAACCTGCAGTACGTCGGCATCGCCGTGCTGGGCGGACTGATGGTGGCGAACGGCGGCCTGAAGCTCGGCGACGTGCAGGCGTTCATCCAGTACTCGCAGCAGTTCAGCCAGCCGCTCAGCGAGCTGGGCGGCATGGCCGCCGTCGTGCAGTCCGGCACGGCATCCGCGGAGCGCGTCTTCGACTTCCTGGATGCCGACGAGCAGGACCCCGACGACGAGGACGCCCCCACCGTGGACGGCGGCAAGGGCGTCATCGAGTTCGACCACGTGGCGTTCTCGTACAGCGAGGACCGTCCGCTGATCACCGACCTGTCGTTCCGGGTTGAGCCAGGGCAGACCGTCGCGATCGTCGGACCGACCGGCGCGGGAAAGACCACGCTGGTCAACCTGATCATGCGCTTCTACGAGCTGGGCTCCGGCCGCATCCTGCTGGACGGGCAGGACATCGCCGAGATGGCCCGCCCCGACCTGCGCAGCCGCACCGGCATGGTGCTGCAGGACCCGTGGCTGTTCGGCGGCACGATCCGCGAGAACATCCGGTACGGCAAGGAGGACGCCACCGACGAGCAGATCATGGCGGCCGCCGAGGCGACCTACGTCGACAGGTTCGTGCACTCCCTGCCCGAGGGCTACGACACGGTGCTCGACGAGGAGGCGTCCAACGTCTCCGCCGGTGAGCGCCAGCTGATCACGATCGCCCGCGCGTTCGTGGCGCAGCCGTCGATCCTCATCCTCGACGAGGCCACCAGCGCCGTCGACACCCGTACCGAGCTGCTGCTGCAGCACGCCATGGCGGCGCTGCGCCAGGGGCGCACCTCGTTCGTGATCGCGCATCGTCTGTCGACGATCCGCGATGCCGACCTGATCCTGGTGATGGAGCACGGCGACATCGTCGAGCAGGGCGACCACGACGAGCTGATCGCCAAGCAGGGCGCGTACTGGCGGCTGTACCAGTCGCAGTTCGAGCAGGCCGCCGCCGACATCGACGCGGAGGACGCCCTCACCGGCTCGACGCCGATCATCGTCACCGGAGAGGCGGAGGCCGAAGAGGCGATCGCCGAGTCGGCGGATGCCGCGCAGCTGGCCGAGGCCGTCCGCGAGGCCGAGTCCACGGCATCGGATCCCGGTCGGGCCTGATCACACCCCGAAGGCGCCCACTCGCAAGAGTGGGCGCCTTCGGGGTGCGGGCGACTGGCATCGTGTCCTCGTGGGGCCCGAATGGTGGCCTCTGCGCGTACGAGGCCGCCATATGGGACCCGCGACCCTCCCGGGCCGCAGGGGCGTGTTCTCCGCGGGGTCTGAATGGCTGCCTGGCTGCGGGGGAGGCCGCCAGATGGGGCTCGCGAATCGCGCGGACGCACCGGCCTCAGCGCTTGTCGAGGCCGAACAGCTCCAGCGGATGCGTCAACCGCCACCAGACGGTCGGCTCGGCAAGCGTCTTGGACAGCGATACGCGGGTCTTCACGGTGTTGATCGGGCCCTTCGCATCGAGGGAACCGGCCTTCGCCCCGGCCTTCATCGATGCCCCCAGCTCCAGCGTCGTGGTCGCGGTCGCCGTTGCGCCGTTCCACAGCACGACCCTCGTGTCGTCGTCCGTCACGATGTCGCTCTTCGCGCCCCACGGGGTCTCGACGCTCCCGACGACGGTGCCCTTCGGCACGGCCACCGGCTGATCGGTGAGCGACTTCTCCACCTCGGCCAGCAGCGACCGTGTGACGGCGAGGCGATCGCCGTTGCTGTTCTGCCCGAGCACCGATGCGAACAGGCGCACGGTGGTGCCGTTCACGGTCACGTCCTTGGCGGTGAGCAGGTTCCAGTGCGTGAGGGTGCCGGTCTTGATGCCGACCACTCCGGGGTCGTCGAGCATCTGGTTCGTGTTGGTGACCGTGCCCACGCCGGGGATCTCCGCCGAGCGGGTGCTGACGATCTCCACGAACACCGGGTTGCGCATCGCGACCTCGCCCAGCCGCAGCAGCGCCTCGGGTGAGGAGACGTTGTCCCTGTCGAAGCCGGACGGACTGTCCAAGGTCATTCCCTCGATGCCCTTGCTGCGCAGCCAGGCCGCCGAGGCATCGGCGAAGCCGCGCTCCGAGCCCCAGATCTCACGGGCGAGGCGGTCGATGTAGTTGTTGGCCGAGCCCAGCAGCACACCCTGCAGCATCTGATACTCGGTCAGGCTGCCGCCCACCGGCACGTCCAGCGACGACTGGTTCTGGCGACGGTACTGCTGGAAATCGCGCTGATCCGCGCGGGTGAACTGGTAGCTGGGGCCCTGCTCACCGACCTTCAGCGGCAGCTTCTCCAGGACCATCGAGACCGTGGCGACCTTGGTGATGCTGGCGATCTCATCGCGCTCGGTGGTGGAGGCGAGCGGTGTCATGCCCTGCACGGAGACCGACGCGCTGCCCCTGCCGGGCCAGGAGACCGTGGCCGCCGGTGCCGGCGCGATCTCCACCGGCGCGGACTGCACCGTCGGCGGGACGTTGCCCAACGGCACCAGCAGCGTGCCGCCGACGTAGGTCGCGCACATCCCCGCCATCACGATGATGGGGACGAGCAGCCGGATGCGGCGGCCGGCTGCAGGCAGATGGACGCCGTCGAACAGTGACGGCGGGGAGTCGTCGGCAACTGTCGGCGGGGCGGTGATCGTCTGCGGGTCGAGCCAGGTCAGTGCGGTGGTCGGATGCTCGGCATCCGCCCAGCTCGTGACCGACTCCGCCTCCGGCACCGGCTCGACGCCCGCGGTGAGGCCGCTGAGGAAGTCGGGCTCCGTCTCGGCGGGCGTCTGCGCTGCGGTCAGCTCGTCCAGCGGCACCGGCCGGGTCACGACCTCCGTGGCGGCGTCCGTCGCCGTCGCGCCCGCCGTCGCGCCCGTCTCGGGGGCGACGAGAGTGGCGGCGTCGGCTCCGGCTCCTGAGTCGTCGCCGCGGCCCGGGCGCTCGCGCAGTGAACGGCGCGTCGGAGGGCGCGTGGAGTCGGGGGGGGGACGGTCACGCGATACACGCTATCAACCGATCCCCGACGCGACTAAGATCGAAGGCACAACCACGGGAGTCCGGTGTGCCGGGCTGAGAGGAAGCGAACCGCGCTTCGACCGTCGAACCTGATCCGGATCATGCCGGCGCAGGGAGGAGTTCTGATGAGTGCATCCACGTCCACATCCACCGCGGCTGCGGCCGCCACTGCCACCACCCGCTGGAACTGGCGCGTCGTCGACATCGTCGTGGCCGCCGTGCTCGGCGTCGCCATCGGCCTGGTCTTCTGGGGCTGGAACGCCGTCGGCGGCGCCTGGTTCTCGGCCGCCGACGCGCTGACGCCCGGTCTCGGCGGCATCGCCGTCGGCATCTGGCTGATCGGCGGCGTGGTCGGGGGCCTGGTCATCCGCAAGCCCGGTGCGGCCTTCGTCGTCGAGGTCGTCGCGGCCATCATCTCGATGCTCATCGGCAACGTCTGGGGCGTCTCCACGGTGCTGTCCGGCATCGTGCAGGGCTTGGGCGCCGAGCTGGTCTTCGCGCTGCTCCTGTACCGCCGGTTCACCCTGCCGGTGGCCATGCTGGCCGGTGTCGGCGCGGGGGCCGCGGCCTGGATCTTCGAGATGTTCTACGGCTCGTCGCCGAACTTCCTGAAGTCGTTCGAGTTCAACGCCATCTACCTGGGAACCCTCGCCGTCTCCGGCGCGCTGCTGGCCGGCCTGGTGGGCTGGCTGCTGGTGCGCGCCCTCGCGACGACCGGCGCCCTGAGCAGGTTCGCGGCCGGGCGGGAAGCACGCCAGGAGGTCTGAGCATGGCCGCTCCTGCTCGCGTCACCGCGAACGGGTGGGGCTGGCGCTACGCCGGGCGCAGGCTGCCCGCCGTCAGCGACGTGTCGTTCACGATCGAACCCGGCGAACGGGTGCTGCTGCTCGGCGCATCGGGGGCGGGCAAGTCCACGCTGTTGGCGGGGCTGGCCGGCGTCCTGGGCGATGCCGACGAAGGCGAGCGCACCGGTTCGCTGCTCGTCGACGGGTCGGCCCCCGAGTCCCGGCGCGGCGCCATCGGGCTGGTCCTGCAGGACCCGGATGCCGGTGTCGTGCTCTCCAAGGTGGGCGACGACATCGCCTTCGGATGCGAGAACCTCGGCGTCCCGGCATCCGAGATCCCCTCCCGCGTGGCCGCGGCGCTCGACGAGGTGGGCCTGGACGTGCCGCTGGACCGACCGACCAAGGAGCTCTCCGGAGGGCAGAAGCAGCGCCTGTCGCTGGCGGGGGTCCTGGCGATGCGCCCCGGGCTGCTGCTGCTGGACGAGCCGACCGCCAACCTCGATCCGACGGGCGTCCGCGAGGTGCGCGAGAGCGTCGGCCGCATTCTCGAGGACACCGGCGCCACACTGGTCGTGGTCGAGCATCGCACCGAGATCTGGGCCGACGTGCTCACTCGCGTGATCGTGCTGGCCGCCGACGGCGGTCTGCTGGCCGACGGCACCCCGTCCGAGGTGTTCGGACGTCACGGTGACGAGCTGGCGGATGCCGGCGTGTGGGTTCCCGGGCGCAGCATCCCCCTTCCCCTGCTCGAGTCGGCGGATGCCGGGACGGATGCCGTTCTCACGACGCGGCACCTCGCGGTCTCCCGCGACCGCCGCACGGTCGTGCAGGCAGGACTCGACCTGCGGATGCCGCGCGGCGCGGCGACGGTGCTCACGGGCCCGAACGGAGCAGGCAAGTCCACGCTCGCGCTCACGCTGGCCGGGCTCCTGCCCGAACTGCGCGGCGCCGTGACCTCGGCGACTGACCTGGCCGGGCGCTCGGGCGTGCGCCCCTCGAAGTGGGCGTCGCGCGAGCTGCTCACCCGCATCGGCACGGTGTTCCAGGAGCCCGAGCATCAGTTCCTGGCGCGCACCCTGCGAGACGAGCTGGCGGTGGGGCCGCGCGCGCTGGGCAAGACCGAGGCCGAGGCGAACGCCATCGCCGACGACCTGCTGGAGCGACTGCAGCTGGCGCCGCTGGCCCTGGCCAACCCGTTCACGCTCAGCGGCGGGCAGAAGCGGCGGCTCTCGGTGGCCACGGTGCTGGCATCCGCTCCGCAGGTGATCGTGCTCGACGAGCCCACCTTCGGGCAGGACCGGCGCGGCTGGATCGGCATCGTCGAGCTGCTGCAGGAGGAGATCGCCGCCGGTCGCACGATCGTCGCCGTCAGCCATGACGACGCGGTGGTGCGCCATCTCGGCGGGCAGCGGCTCGAGCTCGAGACGGTCGTGGCACGATGACCGCCGTACTGACGGAGACCAGGAGGGCCTGGCTCGACGGGGTGAACCCGGTGACGAGGATCGTGATGGCACTGCTGCTGTCGATCCCGCTGTTCGCGTCGATCGATCCGGTCAGCGCCGTGGTCGCCATCGGTCTTCAGGCGCTGTGCCTGCCGCTGACCGGGCTGCGCGTGCGCACCGTGCTGCTGCGGATGCTGCCCATCGTGATCTTCTCGCCGCTGGCCGGCATCAGCATGCTGCTGTACGCCAAGCCCGAGGGCGCCGTGTACTGGCAGTTCGGGGTGGCGACGGTCAGCGACGGCTCGATCGCCCTGGCCCTCTCGGTCACCCTGCGCGTGATCGCGCTGGGCCTGCCCGCGATCCTGCTGTTCGGCCGCACCGATCCCACCGAGCTCGGCGACGCGCTCGCGCAGGTCGCGCACCTGCCCAGCCGATTCGTGCTGGGGGTGCTGGCGGGAACGCGGATGCTGGGACTGTTCCTCGACGACTGGCGCACCATGACCCTGGCCCGTCGCGCGCGTGGCGTCGGCGACCGCGGTGCGATCCGGCGGTTCTTCTCGATGGCGTTCGTGCTGCTGGTGTTCGCCGTGCGCCGCGGCACCAAGCTGGCCATGGCCATGGAGGCGCGCGGTTTCGGCTCGGGCATCCCGCGCACCTGGTCCAGACCCTCCCGGCTGCACCCGCGCGATGCGGTGGCGCTGCTGGGCGCCGCGGCGATCATGGTGCTGGCGATCGCGGCGGCCGTCGCCACGGGAGCCTTCCGGTTCGTCTGGAGCTGATCGGACTACTCTGGCGGCACCGACCGGAGAGGATGCCGATGATGCGCCAGCGCGTGCTCGATCTGCTCTTCCTCATCGGCGTGGTCGTGAAGGGCATCGACGGGCTGGTCGAGCTGATCGGAGGCGCCGCGCTGCTGATCCTGTCGCCGCAGGCCATCCAGCATCTGGCGTTCCGCCTCACCGCGGAGGAGCTGGCCGAGGACCCGAACGACTTCCTCGCCAACCTCATCGTCCGCGGCGCCACCCATCTCGCGCCGCAGGCCGCCGGGTTCCTGGCCGCCTACCTCCTGCTGCACGGCGTGATCAAGCTCGCGATCGTGCTGGCGCTGCTGCGCGGCTCGCGCCGCATCTACCCCTGGGCGATCGGGGCACTGGCGCTGTTCCTGATCTTCCAGGTGTACGAGCTGTTCGTCTCGCCCTCGGTGATGATCGTCGTGCTGACAGTGCTTGACGCCCTGATCATCGCACTCACGTGGCGCGAGTGGCATGAGGGGCGCACGCTGCGCGAGACCGCGCGCGGCACGATCGACTGGGTGCTGCGACGGAGCGTCTGATGCTCACTCGCCGAGCATCTGCTTCAGGATGGGCTCGAGCACGACGGCGTGGTTGTGCTCAGTGTCGTTCACGGCGTAGACGAGGGTGACGACGGGATGCTTGCGCAGTTCATCGACGAGCTCCGCCAGCGCCTGCGCGTCCTCGTTCTCGAGCTCGGCGCGGTAGCGCGCGGCGTTCGTGGCGAAGTCGGCATCCGGTGCATGCCATTCGTGGCGCAGCTCGGTGCTGGGGGCGATGCCCTTGGCCCACAGGTCGATGGCCGCGCGCTCCTTCGAGACGCCTCGGGGCCACAGCCGGTCGATGAGAACACGGAACCCGTCTTCGGCTGAGGCGTTGTCGTAGGCTCGTTTCCGACGAAGTTCCATAGCTTCAGCATCCACCTCTGCTTCCGATCCCGCTAGTTGCGAAACTCAGAACCACGTATGCTGAGACTCAGTCGCAACGTCGGTGCGATGCGCCGACGGGTGCAGTGCCGTTCGAAGGAGAACACATGCAGATCACGGGACAGGGCGCCCTCATCACAGGCGGCGCCAGCGGCCTGGGCCTCGCCACCGCGCGCCGGCTGGCCGCGGCAGGTGCGCAGGTCACGATCATCGACCTCCCCACCTCCGCGGGCGAGGAGATCGCCGCAGAGCTGGGCGGGCTGTTCGCCCCCGCCGACGTCACCAGCGTCGACCAGGTGGCCGCGGCCGTGGCATCCGCCGGTGCGATCGCGCCGCTGCGCGTGGTCGTCAACTGCGCGGGCATCGCGCCGCCCGCCAAGGTGCTCGACCGCGAGGGCAACCCGACCGACCTGGCCGCGTTCGAGCGGATCATCCGCATCAATCTCATCGGCACGTTCAACGTCATCTCCCAGGCATCCGCCGTGATGGCGCAGCAGGAGCCGACGGAGGGAGGCGATCGCGGCGTGATCGTCTCGACCGCCAGTGTTGCAGCCTTCGACGGGCAGATCGGCCAGCCGGCGTACTCGGCGTCGAAGGGCGGCGTGCACGCCATGACGCTGCCGATCGCCCGCGAGCTGGCGCGCTACGGCATCCGCGTGTGCACCATCGCTCCGGGCATCATGGAGACGCCGATGCTGGCGGGGCTCCCGCAGGCCGCGCAGGACTCGCTGGGCACCCAGGTGCCCTACCCGTCGCGGCTGGGCAGGCCCGACGAGTACGCCGCGCTGGTGGAGCACATCGTCGCCAACGGCTACCTGAACGGCGAGACCATCCGCCTCGACGGTGCCATCCGCATGGCCCCGAAGTGACCACTCGCCGGTGACCGGACCGAACCTAGGAGAGACCTCATGACCCTGGCTGGAAAGACCATCCTCATGTCGGGCGGCAGCCGCGGCATCGGCCTGGCCATCGCGCTGCGCGCAGCGGCCGACGGCGCGAACGTCGCCATGCTCGCCAAGACCGACACCCCGCATCCCAAGCTCGAGGGCACCGTGCACACCGCCGCCGACGCGATCCGCGCCGCAGGCGGGAAGGCGCTGGCCATCGTGGGCGACGTGCGCAACGACGACGACATCACCGGAGCCGTGCTGAAGACGCAGGGCGAGTTCGGCGGCATCGACATCGTCATCAACAACGCCAGCGTCATCGACCTGTCCCGCTCGGCCGACCTCGCGGCGAAGAAGTACGACCTCATGCAGGACGTCAACGTGCGGGGGACGTTCATGCTGTCCCGCGCGGCCGTTCCGCTGCTGAAGGATGCGCCCAACCCGCACATCCTGTCGCTGTCGCCGCCGCTGAACATCACGCCCAAGTGGCTGGGTGCGCACACCGGCTACACGCTGGCGAAGTACGGCATGACCATGGCCACGCTGGGCCTGGCGGCGGAGTTCGCGGATGCCGGCATCGCCGCCAACACGCTGTGGCCCCGTACCACCATCGCCACCGCCGCCGTGCAGAACCTGCTGGGCGGCGACCGCGTGATGGCTGCCAGCCGCACCGCCGACATCTACGCGGATGCCGCCTACGAGGTGCTCACGACGCCGTCGCGCGAGCGCACCGGCCAGACGCTGATCGTCGAGGACGTGCTGGCGGATGCCAGTGTCACCGACCTGTCGAAGTACGCCGCCGTGCCGGGCACGCCGGACGACCGGCTGTTCCCGGACATCTTCCTGGACTGAGCCGGGATCGGCGCCCGCCGCTCAGAACAGCAGATACACCGAGCCCACGATCGTCAGCACGATCACGAGCCGGTCGAACAGCTGCTGCGGCATCCGCTTGGCGATGCGGATGCCGATCAGCGCGCCGATCACGACGCCCGGAGCCAGCACGAGATCCAGCAGCAGGAGCTGCGGCGTGATCAAGCCGATGCCAGCCAGGAACGGCACCTTCACGATGTTGATGATCGCGAAGAACCACGCGGAGGTGCCCAGGAACACCTTCACCGGCGTGCGCGTGGCCAGGAAGTACATCGACATCACCGGGCCGCCGGAGTTGGCGACCATGGTCGTGAAGCCGGCGAGCGACCCGTAGCCGGCGGCGGCCAGGCGTCCTCCCGCGGCGGTGCGCGATCGCCATCGGCGCCACAGCGTGATGGCGATCATCACCAGCAGGATGGTGGCGATCGTGCGGCGCACGAGGCCGTCGGCCGCGAGGGCGAGGAACGCCGCACCCACCAGCAGTCCGGCGATCACGGCCGGCGCCAGGCGCAGCAGGGTGCGCCAGTCGGCGTGCCGCCGGTAGGCCGTCAGGGCGAACACGTCGCCCACGATGAACAGCAGCAGCATGGCCGCCGTGGAGGTGCGCGCGGGCAGCACGGATGCCAGCAGCACCACCGACACGGTCGACGCACCCGGCACGGCGGTCTTGCCGAGCCCGGCGATCAGCGCACCCAGGGCCAGCAGCGCCCACGCCCAGAGCGGGAGGTCGATCACCCGCGCACAGCCGCCAGCGCCGCCGCGAAGCGGGCGGCGCGAGCCTCGAGGTCGGCCCAGTCGCCGGAGGCGATGGATGCCGAGTTCGCCAGGTCGCCGCCGGCGCCGACCGCCACGGCGCCGGCCGCGAACCAGTCCGCCACGTTGTCGGGCTTCACGCCGCCGGTGGGCATGAGCACGGCATCCGGGAACGGGCCGCGCAGCGCCTTCAGGAACGACGGTCCGCCCAGCGACGCGGGGAAGATCTTCACGACGTCCACGCCGAGCCCCTGCGCGATCATCACCTCGGTGGGCGTCAACGCGCCGGTCATCACCACACGACCCGTGTCGATCATGGCGCGGGTCAGGTCCGGCAGCGTGCCGGGGCTGACCAGGAACGCGGCCCCGGCATCGGCGGCTGCCGCGGCCTGCTCGGGCGTGGTGACGGTGCCCGCGCCGATGTACGCCGCGTCGCCGTGCCGGGCGATGAGCTCGCGGATCACGGCCGGGGCGTCGGGCGTGGAGTACGTCACCTCGATGCCGGGGATGCCGCCGCGGATGATGGCCTCGGCGGCATCCAGCGCCTGCTCGGGGGAGGGCGCACGCAGCACGGCGAGCACGCCGGCGTCGCGAGTGCGGGAGAGGCGGTCGGTCATGGGGGCTCCGTTCGTCCTCTCCATTGTGCTGCCCGTGCGCCCGTGAGGACAAAGCGGGTCGGATGCCGGGCACCCAGGCCGCTCGCGGGCGACACGCCGTACCCTTGACTCATGCCCGCATCCGATAGGACTCCGCCTGCCCGCAGCACGCCCGTGCGCTCCACTCGCGCACCCCAGGTGCGCCCGGCGACGGAGGGGTGGACCCAGAAGAAGGATGCCGAGGGGCGGCCGCTGCTGCAGTTCGCCAGCCCCAAGCGCGGCAAGCCGCCGGTGCACCTGGCCGACATGACGCCCGAGCAGCGCGTGGAGATGGTGAAGGAACTCGGCATGCCCGGCTTCCGCGCCAAGCAGCTCGCCACGCACTACTTCACGCACTACACGTCCGACCCCGCGCTGATGACCGATCTCCCGGCTGAGCAGCGCGAGGAGTTCGTCGCCGGCATGCTGCCCCCGCTGATGACCGAGGTGCGGCGCCTGACGACCGATCGCGGCGACACCATCAAGTTCCTGTGGCGCCTGCACGACGGCGCGCTGGTCGAGTCGGTGCTCATGCGCTACCCGGGCCGCATCACGCTGTGCGTGTCGAGCCAGGCCGGCTGCGGCATGAACTGCCCGTTCTGCGCCACCGGACAGGCGGGCCTGACCCGCAACATGTCCACGGCCGAGATCATCGAGCAGGTCGTGCGCGCCAACCGCGTGATCGCGAACGGCGAGCTGGGCGGCAAGCGCTCCAGCGACCACTCCATGGAGCGCGTGAGCAACATCGTGTTCATGGGCATGGGCGAGCCGCTGGCCAACTACAAGCGCGTGATGGATGCCGTGCGCGTGATGGTCGAGCCGCAGCCGAACGGTCTGGGCATGAGCGCCCGTGGCATCACGGTCTCCACGGTCGGCCTGGTGCCCGCCATCCGCAAGCTCGCCGACGAGCACATCCCGGTGACGTTCGCGCTGTCGCTGCACGCTCCCGACGACCAGTTGCGCGACGAGCTGATCCCGGTCAACTCCCGCTGGAAGGTCGACGAGGCGCTGGATGCCGCGCGCGAGTACTTCGAGAAGACCGGGCGCCGCGTGTCCATCGAGTACGCGCTCATCAAGGACATGAACGACCACGCCTGGCGAGCCGACCTGCTGGCCGAGAAGCTGAACGCCCGCGGCCGCGGCTGGGTGCACGTGAACCCGATCCCGCTGAACCCGACGCCGGGCTCGATCTGGACCGCATCCGAGGTCGACGTGCAGAACGAGTTCGTGCGCAGGCTCAACGATGCCGGCATCCCGACCACCCTGCGCGAC
Organism: uncultured Microbacterium sp.; assembly: GCF_937927635.1. Classification (GTDB taxonomy): domain Bacteria; phylum Actinomycetota; class Actinomycetes; order Actinomycetales; family Microbacteriaceae; genus Microbacterium. The sequence goes on along the minus strand of NZ_CALBRW010000015.1, from coordinate 38,322 downwards.
ACCCGCGGCAAGGAGATCGACGGGGCCTGCGGCCAGCTGGTGGCCACCACCGAGGACGAGGTCGCCGCAGCCGCGATGGCCTGATCCCTGCCTCTCGTTCCTGGGAGCCGTTCGCAGGGATCGTCCGGCGGCTGCACAGCCGGGGTTTCCTAATCTCGAAGGATGTCCTATTCCGCGCATCGCCCTGGTCGGATGGATTCGCAGGGGCGGATCTCGTTCGAGACCGACGCCCCCGACGGCTCGGTGAGCGACGACGACCTCGACTTCCTGCGCAGTTTCGAGCCGCGCGGGAGCGCGGAGACGGTGACGGATGCTGTGACGCACCCCACTGAGGTCATCGAGCCGCTTCCCGCCGAGCCGGAGCCTGTTGCGGCGCCGGAGGCGAAGCCGGCCAAGGCTCCCAAGCCGCGGCGCGCGCTCCGTCCGAAGCGCGAGCGCACGCCGGGTTCGCGGCTGCGCACGATGGCCATCCTCGGCGGCGCCGAGGGCGCGATCCTCGACCGCGTGCCCGGCGAGACGCCGCGGTTCGTGCAGATGTTCTTCGTGCTGCTCGGCACCGCGCTGGTCTCGGCCATCTCGATGTTCTTCGCTCTCACCACCGGCGTGCAGCTGCTGGCCTGGCTGGCGCTGCCGCTGGCCCTGGTGTGGATGGTGCTGATCTTCAACCTCGACCGGTTCCTCACCGCGACCATGTCCTCGACCCGCAGCGTGGGCAAGCTCATCGCCCTGGCACTGCCGCGCGTGGCCATGGCCGCGCTGATCGGGTTCCTGGTCGCCGAGCCGCTCGTGCTGCAGGTGTTCCACAACGACATCGCCCGCGAGGTGGCCGCCACCAACATCACCCAGTCGCAGTCCGACCAGACCGCGCTGGAGAAGGGACCGGAGAAGAAGGCACTGGATGCCGCCACCAAGCGCGTCGCGGTTCTGGAGAACCAGGCCGCCACCGGCATCGTCGCGGGAACGGCATCCGGCTCCGCCTCGACCGCCGCCGCGCAGTCCACCGTCGACGACATCACCACCAAGATGGCCGAGCAGCAGAAGGTCATCGACACCGCGCGCACCCTGTACCAGTGCGAGCTGACCGGCGAGGGCGCCGGCACCGTGCCCGGCTGCACGGGCGTGAACGGCCAGGGCTCCAGCTCGGATGCCGCCAAGGCGCAGCTGGCCGCCGCCCAGCAGACCTATGACGCACTGGCCGCCCAGCTGCGCTCGGCCAACGCCGATCTGAACACCGCCGAGGGTGCTGCGAAGCAGAACGCCACGGCATCCGAGACCACCAACCGCCAGCAGGCGAAGGACCAGCTGCCTGCGGCGAAGAAGACCTACGATCAGGCGCTGGCCGCCTACAACGCCCGCGCTGACGCGGTCGCCGCCGGCAACGCCGGCGCGGTGGGGCTGCTCAGTCAGATCTCGGGGCTGAACAGGCTCTCCGCCAAGGAGCCGACCATTCTCTGGGCGCACTGGCTGATCGCGGCGCTGTTCTTCATGATCGAGCTGCTGCCGGTGCTGGTGAAGGTGCTCACCAGCTACGGCGACGAGTCGCTGTACGAGAAGACCGCCGCCATCCGCAAGCAGGTCGAGTTGGATCGGGTCAGCGCCGAGGGCTTCCGCGACCGCGCGGCGATCGTGAGCGCGGGGGCTGCATCCCCGACATCCGCTCCGTCCCCGGCATCCGACCCAGCGGGCGGCGCCCCGACAGTGCCGCTCACCCGCGCCGACATGCGCGAGTCCGTCTCGGTCTGAGCCCGTCAGGCGGGCTGGACGTCGACGGTCACGCCGGCGATCCAGCGGTGGACGCCACCGGCGTCGTCGACCAGCAGACCGGACGTGTCGGGCGCGCGTGAGATCCACGACAGGTCGTCGCCCGCGACGACCGCCGCCGTCGCCCAGACGTCGGCGCGGGTGAGGCCCGGTGCGATGACGGTGGCGGAGCGGATGCCGGTGGCCGGCCGCCCCGTGCGCGGGTCGATGATGTGCGCACCGCGCTCCGCGCTTCCGGAGGTCGCCACGGCGCCGTTGCGCACCGGCACGGTCGCCAGCACCCGAGTGCGATCGGTGGGATCGACGATGCCGATGTTCCACGTCCAGTCGGAGGATTCGGCCGTGAGCACCTGCAGGTCTCCGCCGACGTCCAGGCCCACGGCCTGCACGGCAGGCTCCGAGAGCAGCGGCGCCAGATGCTCGCGGAGCGCGCGCTCGGCCGCCCAGCCCTTCACGCATCCGGTCGGGTCGAAGGCGCCGCCGAGGTGCGCGCTGAACAGGCCACGGGTCTCGAACTCCGCCCCGTCGCAGGCGTCGGAAACCTCGCGCACCCAGGGGTCGGCGGCGGCGACGGTCAGCTCGCCACGGGCGATCCGGCGGATGTCGGACTGCTCGTCGTACATCGAGAACACCCGGTCTGCACGGCGCAGCAGCCCGAAGGCTCCGTCCACCGCGTGCTCGAGCGCAACGGCATCCGCACGTCCGATCACATGGATGCTGGCGACCGTGCCCATCACAGGGCACACCCGCACCTGCCGCGCTGTCATGACTGCGCCTGATCCAGCGCGCTCTGCAGCGACTGCGCGTACCCCTGGCTGGTGTACGTGGCGCCGGAGATCAGGTCGATCTGCGCGGACTGCGCGGCCGTGGTCTCGCTGACCAGCATCGGCACGGCCTGCTGGTTGATCTCGCGGTCCCGTGGGCTCTGCGTGGGGTACTCGACCACGTCCACCGACGAGATCCTCCCGCCGCTGATCTGCACCTGCACCTGCACGGGGCCGTAGCGGGTGTTCGCGGACTGGCCCGTGTACGTGCCGTCCTTCAACCCGCTCGAGGCGGTGCCGGATACTGAGGAGCCGGACGCGCCGGATGAGTCGCCCGAGCTGGAGGAGCCGGTGCCGGTCGTCCCGCCGGAGTCCGACGACGACCCGGTCGACCCTGTCGCCGGTGCGCTGCTGGTGGTCGAGCCGGTGCCGACCACGGCATCCGCTGTCGGGATCGCAGCTCCGGTGGAGGTGCGATAACTGAACAGCAGCACCACTCCGCTGACGGTGGCCAGCATCGCGTAGGCGATGCGCTTCATCGGCTTGTCCATGATTCTCTCCTCGATCCGTCTTCTCGAGCGCTCAGACTCCGTAGGCCTCACGGTGGATGTGCGAAGCGGCGAAACCCGCCGCGCGCAGGTCGCGGATCACGGCATCCGTCCACTCCGGCGGACCGCACACGTACGCGTCGTGATCCTCGACCACGGGCGCCAGGTGGCGCAGGGCGTCGGCGCCGCTCCAGCCGGCGTGCGACTCGGGCAGCCAGGTGGCTCCGGATGCCGCGCGCCGACCGGGCAGCGCGATGTGCTGCACGCCCCGGTCGCGCACCAGCGCAGCCAGGGCATCCGTGCGCAGCGCCACCTCGGGGCGCGTGTCGCGGGTGACGATCACCGCCTCGCCGGGTGCGTAGTCCTCGCCCTCCAGCAGCGACACCAGCGGGGTGACTCCCGCGCCTGCGCCCAGCAGCAGCATCCGCCGTGCCCGCCTGCGCTCACCGGTGAATCCGCCGTAGGGGCCTTCGACCAGCACCCGCGTGCCGGGGCGCAGCGAGGCGAGGCGCCTGCTGCCGTCGCCGGCGAGGCGGGCAGAGATGGTCAGCTCGTCGTCTACGGGTGCCGCCGACAGTGAGAACGGGTGGCCGCGCGTCCAGCCGGGGCCGGCCAGGAAGCGCCAGACGAAGAACTGGCCCGGACGCGCTCCCAGTCGTGCGAGCCCTTGCCCGCGCATCCGCACGGTCACGCCGTCCGCGCCGTCGCGGGTCACGCTCGCCACCCGCAGCAGATGCCGGCGGGAGACCACCAGCGGCACGAGCAGGCGATAGACGATGACGGCGACGAGGGTGAGGATCCACAGGCTCCACCAGAACCAGGTGGCCGCCGCGGATGCCGTGAAGTCAGCACCCGTCCACAACTGGTGCGGCAGAGCCAGCCCGGCGCCCAGGTAGCCGTACAGGTGCAGCAGATGCCAGGACTCGTAGCGCAGCCGCCGACGCGCTCGCCGCATCGACGTCACGGCCACGAGGATCACCAGCGCCGTGCCGGCGGTCGCGAGCAGCATGCCCGGGTAGTCGACGACGAACTGCCACAGCTGCACGAGCGGGTTCAGCTTCGCGTCGGCGGCATAGCCGAGCGTCTGCAGCACGATGTGCGCGAGCATCAGGGCGAACGACCAGAACCCCACCAGCCGGTGCAGGCGGGTGATGCCGTCGTGCGTGAAGCCCCGCTCGAAGAGCGGCACGCGCGCCATCAGCAGCACCTGCAGCAGCAGGAGGTTCGCCGAGACCAGGCCGGTGATCCGGCCCAGCGCGTCGAGCGCCTCGCCGCCGCCGGTCACGAGCGCCTGGATGCCGCCGCCTGAGACCCACAGCGCTGCGACATGCAGGCAGGTGCCCCAGACGACGACGCTCGCGCCGAGGTTCCAGGCATCGGTCCGGCGGCGACGGGATGCCCTGTCTCGGGCATCCCGTCGAATCGCTTCGCGGGGGAGGGCGATGGCGGCCATGGTGTGCTCCAGAGGCGATCGTGGACGGCTGGGGTGCCGGGGTGCGATCCCGCGTCGGAGCGACGACGGCGGGATCGCAGCCCGGAGTCAGGAGCCGGGCGTGCTGCTCGGGTCGGGGACGGTGCCGTCCGTGCCGTTGGAACCGTCGGTGCCGTTCTGGCCGTTCGTGCCGTTCTGGCCGTCGCCGAACCGCTGTCCGCCGTCGTTCTGGCCGTTGCCGAAGCCCTGGCCCCCGCGTGGTCCGTTCTGACCGCCGGAGTCGCCGCGCATCGGGCCGCGGTCGCCGTGACCCCAGGCCTGCTCGTGCATGCCGAAGCCCGGGCGCAGCTCGCCGTGGGCGAGCCAGCCTCCGCCGAAGCCCACCATCAGCACGACCAGGCCGCCGGCGATGCCGGCGCCGATCCTCGTGCCGGTGCGGCTCCAGAACGGCTTGGCCGGTGTCGCGGTGGCGACGGCGGCCGGTGCCACGGGCAGGGCCGCCGCAGGTGCGGCCGCCGCCGGCGGTGCCTGAGGAGGCAGAGCCTGAGCCGGCGGTGCCTGAGGGGGCAGAGCCTGCGTCGGCGCCGCTTCGGGGATCGGCGTGGTCTCGGCCGTGCCCCCGCTCGCGACGGAGGCTGCGTTCGCGGCCGTCGCATCGGGGACGCTCTCGGCGGGGACTCCGCTCTGGTCTGGTGTGTTCTCGCTGTGATCGGTCATGGCATGACTGTCCCGCGCGTCCGCCAAGACAGCACCAAGAATCGGCCCGCCCCGCCGTTCTCATAGCTTTCGGATCGACGATTCCCAGGAGACGACTCAGCGCAGCGGCAGCTCGAGCAGGAACGTCGTGCCCGACGGCGAGGACTCCTCCACGCGCACTGATCCGCCGAACCTGTTCGCGACATCGCGCACCAGCGCGAGTCCCAACCCGAACCCGCGACGCTCGGCGGATGCCGTGGAGCGGGCGAACCGCTCGAAGATCCTCGACGAGTCCATATCGCCCAGCCCCGGGCCCCGGTCGGACACCCGGATCTCGGCCCGGTGCGCGGTCGCGGTCGCGGTGACCTGAACGATCGCATCGTCGGGGCTGTAGCGCACGGCGTTGTCGAGCAGCGCGATCACCGCCCGCATCAGCGCGGTCGGCTCCGCAGCGACCTGAAGCTCCCCGGAGGCGTCGACCTGAACGCGCACCCCGCGCTCGGCTCCCTTCGGCGCGATGACCGCCGCCGCATCGCGCAGCGCCTTTCCCACAGATGCCGAGGCGGAGGCATCCGACTCCTTCGTACCGGCGGACTCCGCCGCCAGCAGCAGGTCGGTGAGCACGGCATCCATCACCACGGCATCCCGGCGCAGGTCGGCGAGGACCGGCGTGACGTCCTCGCCCTGCCGCAGCCGGTGCTCGGCCAGCTGGATGCGGCTGTTCAGGGTGGTCAGCGGCGTGCGCAGCTCGTGGCTGGCATCCGCGACGAACGCGCGCTGCACGCTCAGCGCCTCCGCCAGGGGCTGGGACGCCCGGCGCGACGCGTACCAGGCGATCACCCCCAGCAGCAGCACGCCCACGACGCCCATCACGATCACCACCGGCAGCACGTCGTCCAGATCCAGGATGCGGTCGCCGCGGGGCTCGCCGGGCCGCCCGAACGGCTGGTGCGGGCGGGGTCGCGATGCCGTCAGCAGCGTGGTGATGATCGTGATCGTGACCACGGCCACGACGGCGGCCGAGGCGATGCCCACCCACAGGCCCGTCCGCAGCGCCGAGCGCTGCACGCGGGCTTTATCGGCCGCGACGGCGCGTTCCGAGCGGGCGCTCATCGCGGCATCCCGCTGCGGTAGCCGTGCGCGCGCACGGTGTCGATGATCTCGGGGGTGGACTTGCGGCGGATGTAGTGCACGTAGGCGTCCACCGTGCCCGCTGAGCCGCCGGGGAACACGTCGGCGACGATCTCGTCGCGGGAGAACACGTGCTCGGGGCTCGAGGTCAGCAGCTCCAGCAGATCGGCCTCGGCCTGGGTCAGCGCGACGCGGTCGCCGTCGGGCGCGTACAGCGCGAGGGAGGTCGTCGAGAACAGCCAGTCGCCGATCTCCCGTCGCGTGCCGGCGCCACGGCCCCGCCGCAGCGCGCGCAGCCGGGCGCGCAGCTCGTCGAAGTCGAAGGGCTTGAGCAGATAGTCGTCGGCGCCGGCATCCAGCCCGCTGATCCGATCGGCCACGGTGCCCAGCGCCGTGAGCATGATCGCGGGGGTCGCGATGTGCGCGGTGCGCACCGCCTGCAGCAGCTCGGCACCCGACATCCCTGGCAGCCGACGGTCCACGACCATCACGTCGTAGCGATGCCCGAGGGCGCGCTCGAGGCCCTCCTCGCCGGTGCGCGCGTGGTCGACGAGGTACTCGTCCGAGAGCATCTCCACGACGATCGCGGCGGCCTCGGCCTCGTCCTCGACGTACAGCAGGCGCGGCAGCGTGGACATGGCGACAAGTGTGGCAGACGCGCGAACAGTGCGGGCTGTGAGCGGATAGCGTTGGACCATGGTCAACTATCGCTATCTCGGCAACAGCGGTCTCAAGGTCTCTGAGATCACCTACGGCAACTGGGTCACTCACGCGTCTCAGATCGACGACTCCGCCGCGATCTCGACGGTGCACGCCGCTCTGGATGCCGGCATCACCACCTTCGACACCGCCGACACCTATGCCAACACGGCCGCCGAGGTCGTGCTCGGCAAGGCTCTCGCCGGGCAGCGCCGCGCCGGCCTGGAGATCTTCACGAAGGTGTACTTCCCGACCGGCCCGAAGGGCCCCAACGACACCGGTCTGAGCCGCAAGCACATCCGCGAGTCCATCGACGGGTCGCTCACGCGCCTCGGCGTGGAGTACGTCGACCTGTACCAGGCGCACCGCTACGACTACGAGACTCCGCTCGAGGAGACCATGCAGGCGTTCGCCGACGTGGTGCGCGCGGGCAAGGCGCTGTACATCGGCGTCTCGGAGTGGACCGCAGAGCAGCTGCGCGCGGGCCACGACCTGGCCGTGCAGTTGGGCATCCAGCTGGTGTCGAACCAGCCGCAGTACTCCATGCTGCACCGCGTGATCGAGGGCAAGGTCGTCCCGACGTCCCAGTCGCTCGGCATCTCGCAGATCGTCTGGTCGCCCATGGCGCAGGGCGTGCTCAGCGGCAAGTACCTGCCCGGTCAGCCCGTGCCCGATGGCTCGCGTGCCACCGACCCGCACTCCGGTGCGCACTTCATCGAGCGGCTGCTGAAGGACGACATCCTCACCGCCGTGCAGAAGCTCAAGCCCATCGCCGCCGAGGCCGGTCTGACGATGCCGCAGCTGGCCATCGCCTGGGTGCTGCAGAACGAGAACGTCGCAGCCGCGCTGGTGGGTGCCTCGCGCCCGGAGCAGCTGGCCGAGACCGTCAAGGCCTCCGGCGTGACGCTGGATGCCGACGTCATGGCAGCCATCGATGCCGCCCTCGCGGGCGTCGCGAACACCGATGTCGAGGACACGTACTCGGTGTCGCCGAAGCGCCGCCTGGTCTGAGGTGCCGGCCGGGGCCGGCTTCGGTCAGCCCCGGCCGAACATCGCGCCGGGGTTGAGGATGTTCTGCGGGTCGAGCGCCTTCTTGATGCGCAGGTTCAGCTCCAGCACGTCGTCGCCGAGGTAGTCCGCCAGCCAGGGCTGCTTCAGGCGCCCCACACCGTGCTCGCCGGTGATCGTGCCGCCCAGTCCGATGGCCAGGGCCATCACCTCGCCGAAGGCGAGATCGGCCTGGGCGCGCTGGGTGGCATCCTCGGGATCCAGCACGATCAGCGGATGCGTGTTGCCGTCGCCGGCGTGCGCGACCACGGCGATCTCGATGCCGCGCTGCTCGGCGATCTGCCGCATGCCCTCGATCAGGTCGCCGAGCCGGGGCAGCGGCACTCCGACGTCCTCCAGCAGCATGGCCCCGCGCTTCTCCATCGCGGGGATGGCCTGACGCCGTGCCTCGATGAGCGCCTCGCTCTCGTCGGGGTCGCTGGTGGCGTACAGCTCGGTGGCGCCGTGCAGCCCGCAGGTCTGCTCGATGGTCGCGATCTGCGCCTCGGCGACCTCGGCCGGCTCGTCGGACTGCACGATGAGCATGGCGGCGGCATCCCGGTCCAGGTCCATCCGCAGCATGTCCTCGACGGCGTTGATGGTGATCTGGTCCATGAACTCCAGCATCGACGGGCGCATGGCGGCCTTGATGTCGACGACGGTCTGGATCGCACCGGCCACGGTCGGGAAGACCGCGACCAGCGTGGTGGGCGTGCGCTGCGCGGGCACCAGGCGCAGCGTCGCCTCGGTGACGATGCCCAGCGTGCCCTCGCTGCCGACGAACAGCTTGGTGAGCGACAGGCCCGCCACGTCCTTCAGGCGCGGCCCGCCGAGCGTGATCGCACGACCGTCGGCCAGCACCACCGTCATACCCAGGACGTAGTCGGTGGTCACGCCGTACTTCACGCAGCACAGGCCGCCGGCGTTGGTGGCGATGTTGCCCCCGATCGAGCAGAACGCCTGCGACGAGGGGTCAGGCGGGTACCACAGGCCGTGCTCGGATGCCGCGGCCTTCACCTCCGCGTTGAACGCGCCCGGCTGCACGACCGCCATCTGCAGCGCCGGGTCGATGCGGATCTCGCGCATCCGCTCCAGCGAGATCACGATGGCGCCGTCCACGGCGGACGATCCGCCGGACAGGCCCGAGCCCGCACCGCGCGGCACGATCCCCACGCCCTCGCGCGCGGCGATGCGCACGGCGGCCTGCACGTCCTCGGTGCTGGTGGCTCGCACCACGGCCAGCGGGGTGCCGGCATCCGGGTCCTCAGCGCGATCGCGCCGGTAGGCCTCCAGGGAGTCCGGGTTGGTGATCACGGCGCCCTCGGGGAGCGCGTCGATCAGGTCTGCGATGACGGTGTCGACACTGCTCATGCTTCTGCGATGTCCACCTGCAGATCGTGGGTGAGCTGCTCGATGTCGGCGCGCAGCGCCTCCAGGTCGACGGATGCCGGCATGGTCGCCGTGACGGCGGACTCGAACAGCCGGCCGCCGGCCATCGCCGCGTCCCGCGTCTGCGTGGTCATGCTCTGGATGCTCAGCGCATGGCTGCTGAGCACCCCGGTGACCTCGCGCACGATGCCGGGGCGATCATCTCCCAGCACGGTCACCGAGACGCGGCGCTCCACGGCGGGCGCGTCGACGTCGGCGCCGGTGCTGACGGTGACCGCCAGCATCCCGTCCAGCCCGCGCAGCGCCTCGCGCAGCTCGTCGACGCGGTCGTCGGCGACGGTCAGCTGGATGACGCCCGCGAACGTGCCCGCGAGCTCGGCGAGGCTGCTGTTCTCCCAGTTGCACCCGTAGGCGCCGGTGAGCTCCGCGACGGCGGAGACGAGTCCGGGGCGATCCGCTCCCGCGACCGTGAGGATGAGCGTGGTCATGCGCTCAGCGTAGCTGGCCCCAGGCGCCGCCGGTGAGGAACCGCTCCATGCGCTCGCGGTGCGGGGCCAGATCCCAGCCCTGCGCGACCACCCACTCGTCGGAATAGTAGGTCTCGGCGTAGCGCGCACCGCCGTCGCAGATCAGCGTGACCACGCTGCCGGTCTCGCCGGCATCCCGCATGCGCGAGATCAGCTCGAAAGCGCCGTACAGGTTGGTGCCCGTCGAGCCGCCCGCCCAGTGCAGGGTGCGCTCGCGCAGCAGCCGGATGGCGGCGACGGAGGCGGCATCCGGCACCTGGATCATCTCGTCGATCACGCTCGGCACGAACGACGCCTCCACACGAGGGCGCCCGATGCCCTCGATGCGGGAGGGCGCGCCCGTGGCATCCGCATCGCCCTTCCAGCCGGCGTAGAAGGCCGACCCCTCCGGGTCGACCACGGCCACCTGCGTGGCATGCCGGCGATAGCGCACGTAGCGGCCGAAGGTGGCGCTGGTGCCGCCGGTTCCGGCGCCGACGACGATCCAGCGGGGGATCGGATGCCGTTCCTGTGCCAGCTGGCTGAACACGCTCTCGGCGATGTTGTTGTTGCCGCGCCAGTCGGTGGCGCGCTCGGCATAGGTGAACTGGTCGAGGTAGTGGCCGCCGCACTCGGATGCCAGCCGGCGGGCCTCCGCCGAGATCTCCGACGCATGCTCGACCAGGTGGCAGCTGCCGCCATAGAACTCGATGAGGTCGATCTTCTCCTGGCTGGTGGAGCGCGGCACGACCGTGACGAAGTCCAGTCCCAGCATCCGCGCGAAGTACGCCTCGGACACGGCGGTGGAGCCGCTGGAGGACTCCACGAGCGTCGTGCCCTCGTCGATGAGCCCGTTGACCAGGCCGTACAGGATCAGCGAGCGCGCCAGCCGATGCTTGAGCGAGCCGGTGGGGTGCACGGACTCGTCCTTCAGGTACAGGTCGATGCCCCAGTCGGCCGGCAGGGGGAACAGGTGCAGATGCGTGTCGGCGGAGCGGTTGGCGTCCGCCTCCAGGACTCGGATGGCGGAACTGACCCATTCACTCATGACTCGAGCGTACCGGCGCGCCCCCGGTCAGTTGTCGGTGAAACCGCCCTACGTCGCCGCGACCTGCATGTCGGTGAGGAAGAACAGGTAGGCGCTCACGGCTGTGTCGTTGAAATCGGTGTGCTCCAGCCTCTTCCACAGCGAGCCGTCCTTGCGTGCATCGCGATAGGCATCGATCTTCGCCTGCAGCTGCTCGGCGATGGTGGCCGGATCGGCGATGATGTCGCCGTCGGCGGCGGTCTCGTCCGAGGGCACGGCGGGTGTCGTGGCCACGGGCTCATCGGGGGCGCTCTGGCGAGGGCTCGTGAAGATGCCGGTGGCCAGCAGACTGCTGATCAGCACGACCAGCACGATGACGCCCGCGGTGATCGCGAGGATGATGGCCGGCGTCACCCAGCGCGCGGAGCCGGATGCCGGTTTCGCGGGCGCCTGCGGCTGACCGCCCCACACCGGAGGCGGAGGCAGCTGCGGGCCGGCGTGGGGTGCGGCGGAGCAGCAGGAGAGGAGTGCGCGGCGTACGGCGGTTGCGGTGCGTATTGCGCGGGTCCCGTTGCGGTCGGGTGAGCACCGTACGGTGCTGAACCGTACGGTGCTGAAGGCATGGGCGCGCCGGGAGGCGGTACGGCCGGGACGCCGGGGTGTGCTCCGTATGGCTGTGTCGCAGCCGTCCCGTATGCCGGTGCGTCGGTATCCGCCTGTTCCGGTGGTGGTGGGATGACGGGATAGCCGTCATCGGGCTCCAGCGAATGCTGGTCGGTCATGGTGTCCCCCCCCCGGGGTCGTGCCGCCTTCGAGCGTAGCCGGAGCGGGTGTCCGAATCGGCGTGAGGACTCAGCCCTGCGCCTGCCGCGCCCGGTAGGCGGCGACGGCGTTGCGGTTCGCGCAGGTGGTGGAGCAGTAGCGCTTGGATCGGTTGCGGCTGAGGTCCAGCGCGATGGCCCGGCAGTCGGCATCCTCGCAGACCGCCAGCCGCCTGCCCTCGTCGGCGCGGATGACGTCGATGAGCGCCATGGCGGTCTCGACGAGGATGCGCTCGGGCAGCGGATGGTCGTCGGCGACGGCGTGCAGGTGCCAGTCGGCCGCATCGTGCCTGGTCAGGCGCGGGGTGAGCGTGGCATCGGCGAGGGCGGCGTTGACGTGCTCGACCATCTCGTCGCGGGGAGCCAGCAGCATGTCCCGCAGCCGCGGGCGCAGTGCGCGCAGACCCTGAAGTTCGGCGTCATCGCGGTCGATGCGGCCGGTGTACGGGTACTCATCGAGGAAGGCGGCGAAGTCGTCGGTGGTCGCCAGGGTGTCCGGCTCCTCGGCGGAATTGACCAGGCTGACGGCAGCGCGCAGCGCCTCTTCCGTGTCACTGGTGAAGATCATGTTGACACCTTACATCGCACAGGAATAGTGTCATCACTCATGGGGCATGTTGCATATGACACCCGGGCGCGCACGGGCGTCGGCGCGGGTCTGCTGGTCGCGCTGGGCGCGGCATTCTCGTTCGGCATGTCCGGCGCGTGGGCGCGCGGCCTGATCGATGCGGGTTGGACCCCGGGTGCGGCCGTCACCGCGCGGGTGTGGGTAGCGGCCCTCGTGCTGCTGGTCCCCACGATCCTCGCGATGCGCGGTCGCTGGCACGTGCTGCGCCGCAACGCCGGCATGATCATCGCCTACGGACTGCTGGCCGTCACCGCCACGCAGCTCTGCTACTTCCAGGCGGTGGCCGTGATGGACGTCGGCATCGCGCTGCTCATCGAGTACACCGCACCGGTGGCGGTCGTGCTGTGGCTGTGGCTGCGCCGCGGCGAGAAGCCCACCGGCCGCAGCATCCTGGGCGCGGTGATCGCCTTCGCGGGCCTCATCCTCATGCTCGACATCCTCACCGGCGCGCGCGTCGATGTCGGCGGCATCTTCTGGGCGCTCGCCGCGATGGTGGGCGCCGCGACCTACTTCGTGCTCTCCGCCCGCGAGGACACCGGGATGCCGCCCATCGCCCTCGCCGGGGTCGGGCTGCTGCTGGGCGCGCTGGGCCTGACCACGGCGGGCCTGACCGGCGTGCTGCCCATGCACTGGAACCTCGACGACGTCGCCTACCGCTTCGGTTCCGTGCCCTGGTTCGTACCCGTGTTGGCCATCGGCCTGCTGGCGACCGCGCTGGCATACGTGCTCGGCATCGCTTCGACGCGGATGCTGGGCTCGAGACTGGCATCTTTCGTCGCCCTCGCCGAGGTCATCGCCGCGATGCTTTTCGGCTGGATGCTGGTGGGACAGCTCCCCGAGCCGGTCCAGCTGCTGGGTGCCCTGCTGGTGATGGCCGGCGTCGTGGTCGTCAAGCTCGGCGAGCCGGCCGCGGCCGAGGCATCCGCTGCGGTGGAACCGATCCTCGTAGAGTGATGCCTCGGCCGATCCGGCTGACCTGCCGCTGAGGCCCGACACCCCGGGATACGGCCGACACCCCGTGCTGTGGGCGTCTGCAGCACGGGGTGTGGACGTCAGCACGGGGTGTCGGCGCAACAGGCGGCTCAGCCGATCCGCCTCCGATACGCGCGCATCGCGAACACATAGGCGATGACGAGGATGCCGACGCACCAGGCCAGCGCGACCCAGATCGACGAACCCACGGGCTCACCCGCGAACAGCGCCTGGATCGAGTTCACGATCGAGGTGACCGGCTGGTTCTCGGCGAACCAGCGCACCGGGCCGGGCATGGTCTCGGTCGGCACGAACGCCGAGCTGATGAACGGCAGGAAGATCAGCGGGTAGCTGAACGCGCTGGCGCCGTCGACGGTCTTCGCCGACAGCCCCGCGATCACGGCCAGCCAGGTCAGCGCCAGCGTGAACAGCGCCAGGATGCCGATCACGCCCAGCCACGCCCACACGCTCGCGCTGGTGCGGAAGCCCATCAGCAGCCCCACTGCGAAGATGATCGCCAGCGTGATGCCGTTGGCGACCAGCGAGGTGAGCACGTGCGCCCAGAGGATGCTCGACCGCGAGATGGGCATGGAATGGAACCGCTCGAAGATGCCGCCCTGCAGATCCGTGAACAGCCGGAACGCCGTGTAGGCGATGCCCGAGGCGATGGCGATGAGCAGGATGCCGGGGAGCAGGTAGTCCACGTAGCTCTCGGCCCCGATGCTCTGCCGCAGCGCGCCGCCGAACACGAACACGAACAGCAGCATCAGCGCGATCGGGGTGACCGCCGTGGTGATGATGGTGTCGGCGCTGCGCAGGATGTGCCGCATCGAGCGGCCGGTGAGAGTGGCGGTGTCCGCCACGAAGTGCGTGGTCATGCGGCATCCCTCCCGACCAGGCTCAGGAAGATCTCCTCGAGCGTGGGCTGCTTCTCGACGTACTCGACGGTCGCGGCCGGCAGCAGCTGCTTCAGCTCCGCCAGCGAGCCGTTCGCGATGATGCGCCCTTCGTGCAGGATCGCGATGCGGTCTGCCAGGTGCTCGGCCTCGTCGAGGTACTGCGTGGTCAGCAGCACCGTGCGACCGGCATCCGCCAGCTCCTTCACCACGTTCCACACCTCGATCCGCGCCTCGGGATCCAGTCCGGTGGTGGGCTCGTCGAGGTAGATGACCTCGGGGTCGCCGACCAGGCTCATGGCGATGTCGAGCCGTCGCCGCATGCCGCCCGAGTAGGTGCCGGCGCGCCTCGCGCCCGCATCCGTCAGCCGGAACCGGGCCAGCAGCGCATCCGCCGCCGCACCCGGGTCCGGCAGGTGCCGCAGGCAACCGACCAGCACGAGGTTCTCGCGCCCGGTGAGGACCTCGTCGACCGCGGCGAACTGCCCGGTCAGGCTGATCGACCGGCGCACGTCGAGCGGCCGGGCCGCCACGTCGAACCCGTTGACGGTCGCGCCGCCGGCATCCGCCTGCGACAGCGTCGACAGGATCCGCACGAGCGTGGTCTTGCCGGCCCCGTTCGAGCCCAGAAGCGCGAAGACGCTGCCGCGCTCGACGGTGAAGTCCACGCCCCGCAGCACGTGCAGGCCCTTGAAGGACTTCTGCACGCCGCGCACGGTGATCGCGTCGGTCATGAGCCTTCAGCCCTCTCGGCATCCTCGATCGCCTGGGTGAAGCGCGCGCGCTCCTTGTCCTGCCATTCCTTCGCGGCGTACGCCCTGGCGAAGGTGTCGGCGAAGTCGACCGGGTCGTCGCCGACGATGCTGTGCACGGAGGTGCCGTCGACGGCGGCCGCCTCCCAGAGGTCGGCCAGGTCGGTCAGCATCCGGATGATGACGTCGCCGTCGACGATGCCGCTGGTGTTCAACAGGTAGCGGTGCATCGCCTTCGCAGCTGTCCCGTACGGTTCCGGCAGGCTCTCGATGCGGGCCTTGTCCTGCCGGTACTGCTTCTTCTGCTCGAGCGGTCCGGTGACCGCCTCGATCCACTTCATGGCCATGTCAGTTCTCCCTGTTCTTCGGGTTCAGTTCTTCGATTCGTCCTGCGAGGAGGCTCCAGGTCGTCCAGAACTCGGCGAGCTCCTGCTCGCCCCGGTCGTTGAGCGTGAAGACCTTGCGCGGCGGGCCCTTCTCACTGGGCACCTTCTCGACGTCGACGAGGCCCTTCTGCTCGATGCGCACCAGCAGCGCGTACACGGTGCCCTCGGCGATGTCCTCGAAACCGCGGTCGCGCAGCTGCGCGGTGATCTCGTAGCCGTAGGCCGGTCTGCCCGACAGCAGCGCGAGCACGATGCCCTCGAGCGTGCCCTTGAGCATCTCGGTCAACTGCTTGCTCATCGGCGCTCCCTTCACTACTCAGTGTCATTGACTACTAGTACATAGTAACGCTGAGTACTGAGAATGCAAGAAGATTCTTATGTATACGCAGAGCCATTCAGAACAGCGTATGATGGCGTTCGCGCGCGTTTGTGTATACGATGAGCTCTATGAGCACTGCCGTCGACTCCCCGCGCGCCGGCGACCGCGCGTACGCGGCGCTGCTGGAGGAGATCCAGTCCGGGGCTCTTCCCGCCGGCGCCGTGCTCGCCGAGGCCGAGCAGGCCGAGCGCTTCGGCGTGAGCCGCACGCCCCTGCGCGAGGCGCTGCGCAGGCTCGTGGCCGACGGCCTCGCCGTGCAGCAGTCGCCGCGTGTCACCGTCGTCGCGGCACTGGATGCCGACGACATCCGCTCCCTGTTCGAGATCCGCCGCGCGCTGGAGGAGACCGCCGCGCGGCTGGCGGCCCAGCGCGGCGATCGGGATGCCTTCGCCGCGCTCGCCGCGGAGTTCTCGCACGTCGACCTGGCCGGCGACGCCGGCCGCGACGCGTACTACGCGCTCATCGCCCGACTGGATGCCGAGATCGACGCATCCCACGGCAACGACTACCTCACCTCCGCCCTGCGACCCGTCCGCACCCACCTCGTGCGGGTGCGCCGCATGGCGCGCGACAAGCCCGCGCGGCTGGCGGCATCGGCATCCGAGCATCTGCTCATCGTCCGTGCCCTGGCAGCCGGCGATGCGGAGCTCGCCGCGCACGCCACCCACGTCCACCTGCACAACGCCCTCACCGGCATCCTCGAATCTCTCCAGAACGAAGGAACCCCATGACCGTCACCCATCACGTCCGTGTGTACCGCTCCGAGGAGGAGCTGCCCCGCGAGGAGCAGCTGGCCTGGAAGATCGCCGAGGTCGCCGCCGACCCGGTGGAGGTCGAGCCCGAGGTCGTCGAGATGATCATCAACCGCATCATCGACAACGCCTCCGTGGCCGCGGCATCCCTCACCCGCGGCCCGATCATCGCCGCCCGCGCACAGGCCTTCAGCCACCCGGTCTCCACCGGGGGAGCGGGGTCGACGATCTTCGGCGCCGAGCTCGATCACCGCACCAGCCCCGAATGGGCGGCGTGGGCCAACGGCGTGGCCGTGCGCGAGCTGGACTACCACGACACCTTCCTCGCCGCCGAGTACTCGCACCCCGGCGACAACATCCCGCCGATCCTCGCCGTCGCGCAGCACGCCGGATGCGATGGACGCGCCCTCGTGCGCGGCATCGCCACCGGCTACGAGATCCAGGTCGACCTGGTGCGAGCGATCTGCCTGCACGCGCACAAGATCGACCACGTCGCGCACCTCGGCCCCTCCGCCGCCGCCGGCATCGGCACCATGCTGGATCTGCCCGCCGAGACCATCTACCAGGCCGTCGGACAGGCGCTGCACGTCACCACCGCCACTCGGCAGAGCCGCAAGGGCGAGATCTCCACCTGGAAGGCGCACGCCCCGGCGTTCGCCGGCAAGATGGCCGTCGAGGCCGTCGACCGCGCCATGCGCGGCCAGACGTCGCCCAGCCCGATCTACGAGGGCGAGGACGGCGTGATCGCCTGGATGCTGGACGGCCGCTCTCATGGGGCAGATGACGAAGGCGCCTCGTACGACGTGCCGCTGCCCGCTCCGGGCGAGGCCAAGCGCGGCATCCTCGACACGTACACCAAGGAGCACTCCGCCGAGTACCAGGCGCAGGCCATCATCGACCTGGCCCGGCGCCTGGGCACCGCCCGCCCCGAGCTGCGCGACCCGGCGAACATCGCGTCGATCGTCATCCACACCAGTCACCACACGCACAACGTGATCGGCTCCGGCGCGAACGACCCGCAGAAGTACGACCCCACGGCTTCGCGCGAGACGCTCGACCACTCCGTGCCGTACATCTTCACGGTTGCCCTGCAGGACGGCACCTGGCACCACGTCGACTCGTACCTGCCGTCTCGTGCGGCACGGCCCGACACCGTGGAGCTGTGGCACAAGGTCACCACGGCCGAGGACCCGGAGTGGACGCGCCGCTACCACTCCATCGACCCCGCCGAGAAGGCGTTCGGCGGTCGTGTGGAGATCACGCTCACCGACGGCTCGACGGTCGTCGACGAGATCGCCGTGGCCGACGCGCACCCGCTGGGCGCCCGGCCGTTCGGCCGCGAGCAGTACATCCGCAAGTTCCGCATCCTCGCCGAGCCGGTGCTCGAGCCCGCCGAGATCGACCGGTTCCTCGAGCTGGTGCAGCGCCTGCCCGAGCTGACCGCCGCCGAGGTCGGCGAGCTCTCGATCATCGCGAAGCCGGGCATCCTGGCATCCGCCCCCGAGGCCCCGAAGGGACTGTTCTGATGCTGTACTCATCCACCCCGGCGCACGAGAAGCGCCGGCTGTTCCGGGAGCGGCTCGCGACCGGCGAACTGCTGCGCGTCCCCGGCGCGTTCAACCCGCTGTCGGCCCGGCTCATCGAGCAGAAGGGCTTCGAGGGCGTCTACATCTCGGGCGCCGTGCTCTCCGCCGACCTCGGCCTGCCCGACATCGGCCTCACCACGCTCAGCGAGGTGGCCGGCCGCGGTGCGCAGATCGCCCGGATGACCGAGCTGCCCGCCATCATCGACGCCGACACCGGGTTCGGCGAGCCGATGAACGTCGCGCGCACCATCCAGACGCTGGAGGATGCCGGGCTCTCCGGCACCCACATCGAGGACCAGGTCAACCCCAAGCGGTGCGGCCACCTCGACGGCAAGCAGGTCGTCGACGAGCAGACCGCGCTGAAGCGCATCCGTGCCGCCGTCGATGCGCGCCGCGATGAGAACTTCCTGATCATGGCCCGCACCGACATCGCCGCCGTCGACGGCCTCGACGCCGCGAAGGACCGCGCCAAGGCCCTCGTCGATGCCGGCGCCGACGCGATCTTCCCCGAGGCGATGCGGTCGCTCGAGGAATTCGCCGCGATGCGGGATGCCGTGGACGTGCCGATCCTGGCCAACATGACCGAGTTCGGCAAGAGCGACCTGTTCACCGTCGACCAGCTGCGCGACGTGGGCGTGAACATCGTCATCTGGCCGGTGTCGCTGCTGCGCATCTCCATGGGCGCATCGGCCCGCGCACTCGATACGCTGATCGAGGAGGGGCACCTGACCTCCAAGCTCGGCGAGATGCAGCACCGCGCCGACCTGTATGACCTCATCGACTACGAGTCGTACAACCACTTCGACTCCGGCGTCTTCAACTTCACCGTCACGAAGGGCTGAGCAATGACCGAGGACATCAAGAAGGGCCTCGCCGGCGTCGTCGCCGACGTCACCGCCATCAGCAAGGTCAACCCCGAGACCAACAGCCTGATGTACCGGGGATATCCCGTGCAGGAGCTGGCGGCCACCCAGCCGTTCGAAGCCGTCGCCTACCTGCTGTGGAACGGTGAGCTGCCGGATGCCGGACAGCTGGCCGCCTTCCGCGCCGCCGAGCGCGAGCACCGCGCGCTGACCCCGGCCGTGAAGGCCGCGATCGACGCGCTGCCGCTGGACTCGCATCCGATGGACGAGGTGCGCACCGCGGTCAGCGTGATCGGTGCATTCGAGACCGCGGGCACCGGCAACGTGCTGGACGCGGTGGGCACGCCCGAGCAGAATCTTCAGCGCAGCCTGGCGCTGTTCGCCGTGCTGCCGGCCATCGTCGCGTACGGCCAGCGTCGCCGCCGCGGGCAGGAGATCGTGCAGTCGCGCGACGACCTCGACTATGCCGCGAACTTCCTCTGGCTCACCTTCGGCGAGGAACCGGATGCGGTCGTCGTCGACGCCTTCAACCGCTCGATGATTTTGTACGCGGAGCACTCGTTCAACGCGTCCACGTTCACCGCCCGCGTGATCACGTCCACGCTCAGCGATATGTACTCGGCCGTGGTCGGCGCCATCGGCGCGCTGAAGGGCCCGCTGCACGGCGGCGCCAACGAGGCCGTCATGCACATCTTCGACGAGATCGGCTCGGCTTCGGAGGTTTCTGCATGGTTGGACAAGGCGCTGGCTGAGAAGCGCAAGATCATGGGCTTCGGGCACCGGGTCTACAAGCGCGGCGACTCGCGCGTGCCCACCATGAAGGCAGCTCTCGACACCCTGGTCGAGCACTACGACCGCCCCGATGTCGCCGAGCTGTACGAGAAGCTCGAGAGCGAGTTCGTCTCGCGCAAGGGCATCTACCCGAACCTGGACTACCCGTCGGGCCCGGCGTACAACCTGATCGGCTTCGACACGCTCACGTTCACGCCGCTGTTCATCGCGGCGCGCGTCACCGGCTGGACGGCGCACATCCTCGAGCAGCAGTCCCGCAACGCGCTGATCCGCCCGCTGTCGGCCTACGACGGCGTCGACGAGCGCCACATCTCCGGCTACACCCCCGACACCGCCGCGATCGACGTGCAGGAGCGACCCGAAGAGGCCGCCGGCTGATACCGGCATCCGCCCCTCGGGAACACCCTGGGCTCAGCTCGTCGGCAGCCAGACCCGCATGGTCGACGGGCCGCGCTGAGCCCAGGAGTGGTACGGGATCAGCCGCACCACGTGCGCCTCGCCGCCGCGACGGGCGATGCGCGCCCACACGGCTCCGTCGCGCTCGAACGGAGCGGATGCGGCATCCGCGACGGCCTCGCCGATGTCGGTCCCGAAGTCCGGTGACTCCAGGGCCATCACCTCGGGGCCGCGCTCGATCGCCACGCAGCCGCGGACGGCGTCCACGTGCGGGTCGGGCACGGTGATCCGCGGCGCCACCGGCAGCTCGAGCTCGACGATGTCGCCGGCGCGGAACGTCCGGCGCACGCGCAGTGCGCCGGGGGCGGCATCCAGAACCTCTGCCGAGCCGTCGCGGATGAACCGCGCGCCGGCGCCGACCGCCCAGGCAGGCACGCGAAGACTCAGCGTCCACTCGCCGTCCTCGACGATCGTCACCCGCACCGTGCCGCGCTCGGGGTATTCCGTCTGCACGTCGAACGCCACGCGCGTGCCGTCGGTCAACTCCGTGCGCACCGTGCTCGGCGCGAACTGGTGCACCTGCACGCCCTCGTCATCCGCCGTCGCGACGTACGCCGCCAGGCTGGCGAAGGTGCGCGCGAGGTTGTTCGGGCAGCACGACACCTCGAACCACGGCGCCCGCATGGCCGACGAGGCCCGCGGCGACGTGGCCTCCGAGTCCACGGAATGCGTGGGCGTGCGCTTGTGCAGGGTGTTGGCATAGAAGAAGGCGCGGCCGTCGGGCGACGGTGAGGTGGCGACCACGTTGAACAGGGTGCGCTCGATGAGGTCGGCGTAGCGCTCATCGCCGTCGGCCAGCAGCAGCCGCCACGAGAACATGATCGACCCGATCCCCGCGCACGTCTCCGAGTACGCCCGGTCCGGCGGCAGCTCCCAGTCCTCACCGAACGCCTCGTCCTGATGGTGCGAGCCCTGCCCGCCCGTGACGTAGGTGCGACGCTCCGCCGTGTGCGCCCACTGCGCGCGCAGGGCGTTCATCAGCTCGGCATCCTGATTCTCGACGGCCACGTCGACGGCCGCGGCCGACAGGTAGTTCGCGCGCACCGCGTGGCCGCGCAGCACCTCGGCATCCCGCACGGCCGCGTCGTCCTGGAAGTACTCCCGGCCGTACTCGATGTCGCCGAGCGACCCGCGGCCGTGCCGCTCGACGAACAGCGCCGCCTGGTCGATGTATTCGCGGCGTCCGGTCGCCCGGCCGAGCTCCGCCAGGCCGACCTCCACCTCGGCGTGCCCGCAGATCGCGTCGCGACCGTCGGGGCCGAACTCGCGGCACACCAGGTCGGCGGCGCGCAGCGCCACGTCGCGCAGGCCGTCATCGGCATCCGGCCTGGTGCGGATGCGCGCGACCGCGGCCTGGAACAGATGACCCAGGCAGTACAGCTCGTGCCCCCACTGCAGGTCCGACCAGCGGGCGCCCTGCCCCGGCCGCCCGAACCGCGTGTTCAGATAGCCGTCGGCCTCCTGCGCGGCGGCCACCCGGCGCACGATCGCGCGGAACCGGGCCTCCAGCGCGGGGTCGTCCGTGCGGGCGATCTCCCACGCCATCCCCTCCAGCAGCGTGTACGCCTCCGAATCGGAGAACTCCCTGCCGCGCCTGCCCTCCGGCAGCGTGCCGGCCGCGGCCAGGTCGAAGTTGGGCAACCACCCCTCGGACTCCTGCTTGGCCTCGGCGTGCGCGAGCGTGGCCGTGCCGTTCACGCGCTGCCGTTCGGCCCAGAAGCCGTCGGTCAGCACCACCTCGGAGAGCCCCAGCGGGCGCAGTCGGCCGCGTGCCGGAATCACCGGCGTCATGATCTCGGTCATCACTCACCCCTTGAAGGCGCCGGACATGAATCCGCGCACGTAGTGTCTCTGAAGAAGAAGGAACAGCAGGATGCACGGCAGCGCCAGCACCACGACACCGGCCTCGGTGGCCCCGTAGTCGACCACGCCCTGCACCTGGCCGCGCAGGTTCGCGACGGCCAGCGGCAGCGTCATCCGGTTGGTGTCGTTGATCAGGATCAGCGGCGCCATGAAGTCGTTCCACGCCGTGAGGAAGGCGAACAGGCCCACGGTGACCAGCCCCGGCTTGACCGCCGGCAGCAGCACCCGCCACAGCGCGCCCCAGCTCGAGCATCCGTCCACCAGTGCCGCCTCGTCGAGCTCGCGGGGGATCGACTCGAACGAGATCCGCATCATGAACATCGAGAACGGCAGTTGGAACATCGTGATCACCAGCGAGACGCCCACCAGCGAGTTCTGCAGGCCCACCGCGTTCAGGATCACGTACAGCGGGATCAGCAGCGTGGCGTACGGCACCATCAGGATCGCCAGTGTCAGCAGGAACAGCGCGTTCTTGCCGGGGAACGAGAACCGTGCGAACGCGTAGCCGCCCAGCAGGGAGATGAACAGGGTGAGGGCCACCGTGAGCACCGACACCACGGTCGAGTTCCACAGGTACACCCAGATGCCGGCCTGGTAGTCGCCGAGGGCCGCGTAGTTGCCGAAGCCCCAGCCGTCGGTCTGGCTGGTGCCGGCGTGCGGGCTCACGCTGGAGACCGCCGTCCAGATCAGCGGGTACAGGAAGATCAGGGCCAGCGCGCCGGTGAAGACCCAGTACGGGATGCCGAAGGCCAACGGCATCCGGTGGTGGCGGGCGCGCACGGCGCCGGGCGCGACGATGGCGCGGGTGGAGTCCGTGCGGGTATCGGTGACGGTCATGTCGGACTCCGGTCAGTTCTCGTCGCCGCGCCGGAAGGCGCGCAGCTGGAAGACGTTGATCACCACGAGGGCGAGCAGGACGATCACCGACAGGGCGCCGGCGATGCCGAGGCTGTTCTGCCCCTGGAAGGCGACGTTGTAGATCAGCTGCACGACGGTCATCGTGGAGTTGTCCGGCCCGCCCTTGGTGAGGATGTAGAACTGCTCGAACGCCAGCAGCGATCCGGTCACGCACATGATGGTCGTGAGGGCGGGCCTCTGGGCCGGCATTCGGCTCCCCGCTACACGTGGTCGCGCCAGGAGTGCTGCGGATCGAAGCCCAGCGCCTCGCGGGCGTGGTCGATCGACAGCAGCGTCTCGTTCGGTCCGACCTCGCGGGTCACCGGTACGCCGGGGAACACCTCGGAGATGAGCTCGGCATTCGGGCGGGTCATCACGGTGTCGGCCGCGGCGATGATGAACCTGTCGAAGCCGGGCTTCGCCACCTGCAGGGCGCGCTCCACGGCCTGGGCGCCGTCGCGGGCGTCGATGTATCCCCACAGGTTCCACTTGCGTCGCATCGCGTCGGCGTCGAAGGACGGGAACTCCGCGTAGTCCTCGGGCACCATCACGTTCGAGAACCGCAGGGCGGTGATCGACAGATCCGGATGCCAGCGCACCAGCTCGCGCGCCAGCTGCTCCTCGAGGGTCTTCACCAGCGAGTACACCGACTCCGGACGGGCGGGATACTCCTCGTCGACGGGGATGTACGGCGGCGGCACGTCGAACGGCAGGCCCAGCACCGTCTCGCTGGACGCGTAGACGATGCGGCGGATGCCGAGCCGCACGGCGGCCCAGAACACGTTGAACGTCGCCGGCATGTTGTTGTGGAAGGTCGCGACATCCGAGCGGATGCCCGGCGCCGGGATCGCGCCGAGATGGACCACCGCGTCGATCCCGTCGTGGCGGTCGCCCACTGCCGTGAGCGCGTCCACGACCTGCCCGTAGTCGGTCAGGTCGACCTGCACGAAGTCCGGGCCGCGTCTGCCCACGACATCCATCCCGATCACGTCCCAGCCGTGCGCGCGCAGTTCGCGGGCGACGACCGTGCCGAGCTTGCCGGATGATCCGGTGACGGCGATGCGCATGGGTGAGGTCCTTCCGTCGGATGCCTGTTCTGTCACCGTAGCCGGGATCAGCCCAGCTCGATCACCGACCAGCTCAGCGCCGGCAGCGTCGCGCGCACGGCGCCGTCCACGATCTCGGCGCCCGCCAGCGGCACCATGTGCACGGCGTCCGGAGTCGTCTCGAGGTTCGCGGTGTGCCGGTCGCCGCCCTCCGGAATCGTCAGGGTCTCCGCCTTCAGGACACGCAGGTCGCCGAAGCCGCGCAGGTCGACCGTCAGATCCGAGGCATCCGTCAGAGAGCGGTTGGCGACGAACACCACCACGCGCCCGGTCTCCTCGTCCCAGGTGGCGGCCGCGTCCACGGCATCCACGTCTCCGTACCTCTTCGTGGCGATCTGGGATGCCGACACCGCCAGCCGCAGGATGCGGCCGCGGGCCAGTCGGGCCATGCGCTCGAAGGGCCAGAAGCTGCTCTGCCGCCAGGCGGAACCGCCCTCCTCCGAGCGGATCGGCGCGATGACGTTCACCAGCTGCGCCTGGTTGGCGATGCGCACGCGGTCGCCGTGCCGCAGCAGGCTGTTGAGGAAAGTGCCCACGACCACGGCATCCGTCACCGAGTAGGTGTCCTCGATGAGCCGCGGATGCTCGCGCCAGGCCTTCGAGACCTGGTGCGGCTGGTCCTCGGTGTCCAGGCCTGACTGGTACCAGACGTTCCACTCGTCGAACGAGATGTCCACCTGCTTGGTGTGCTTGCCGGCTGCCCTCACCGCATCGATGGTCGAGACGACGCCATCGATGAAGGCATCCATCTCCACGGCCTCGGCCAGGAACGACTCGGCGTCGCCGTCGTGCTCCTGGTAGTACGCGTGCATGGAGATGTAGTCCACCTCGTCGTACGCGTGCGTGAGCACGGTGTGCTCCCAGGTGCCGAACGTCGGCATCCCGCGGTTCGAGGATCCCACCGCCACCAGCTCGATGGAGTCGTCGA
This sequence comes from uncultured Microbacterium sp., assembly GCF_937927635.1. Taxonomy (GTDB): domain Bacteria; phylum Actinomycetota; class Actinomycetes; order Actinomycetales; family Microbacteriaceae; genus Microbacterium. The sequence continues at coordinate 13,245 of NZ_CALBRW010000015.1, read as the reverse complement.
CGAGCTTCATGGCCTTGGCGGTCTCCTGCGCCAGCCGGCCGTACTCGTGCGCGGTCTTGTGGCCGATCTGCCACGGGCCGTCCAGCTCGTTGCCCAGGCACCACAGCTTGATGTCGAACGGGTCGGCCGAGCCGTTGGCCCGCCGCAGGTCCGACCAGTACGTGCCGCCCGGATGGTTGGCGTACTCCACCAGCGCGCGCGCCTCCTCCCCGCCGCGGGTGCCCAGATTGATGGCCTCCATCACCTCGACGTCGGCCTCGCGCGCCCAGTCCACGAACTCGTGCAGGCCGAAGGCGTTGGTCTCGATGGTGTGCCAGGCGCCGTCGATCCGCACCGGCCTGTCGGTCACCGGACCCACGCCGTCCTCCCAGCGGTACCCGGAGACGAAGTTGCCGCCCGGGTACCGCACCACGGTCGGCCCCATCTCGCGCACCAGCTCCAGTACGTCCGTGCGGAAGCCGCGGGCGTCGGCAGCGGGATGCCCGGGCTCGAAGATGCCGGTGTACACGCAGCGCCCCATGTGCTCGACGAACGAGCCGAACAGTCGGCGGGGCACGTCGGCGATGGTGAACTCGCGGTCGATGGTGATGCGGGACTGGGACATTGCTCTCCTTGTGAGGGGATGGGGTGGATGCTACTGGCCGCCGAAGCCGCTGGTGGCGACGCCCTTGACGATCTGCTTCTGGAACACGATGAACACGGCGATCAGCGGCAGTGCAGCCAGCACGGCCTGCGCCATCACCTGGGCGTACTGCACGCCGTAGGCGCTGATCACGGTCTGCAGGCCCACCGGCAGCGTCATCAGCGTCGTGTCGTTGATGACGAGGAACGGCCACAGGAAGTTGTTCCAGGCGCCGATGAACACGAAGATCGCGACGGATGCCAGGATCGGGCGCGACAGCGGCAGCACGATCGACCAGAAGATGCGGAACCGGCTCGCGCCGTCCACGCGAGCGGCATCCTCCAGCTCGATGGGGATCGCGTCGAAGAACTTCTTCAGGATGAACACCATCGCCGGCGCGACCACCTGCGGCAGGATCAGGCCCCAGTATGTGTCGACCATGCCGAACGCGAGCATCTCGTAGAACAGCGGGATGATCAGCACCTGCGGCGGCACCACGATGGCGGCGATGATGGCCACGAACAGCCAGCGCCGCCCGCGGAAGTCCAGCCGCGAGAACGCGTAGGCCGCCAGCGCCGAGATGGCCACGGTGATGACCGTGATGGCCACCGAGGTCAGCAGGCTGTTCCACGCCCACAGGTACACGTTGCCCTGCGACAGGATCGCGGTGAACGCGTCGGTCGTCGGGCCCGATGCGCCGATCCACGAGGGGTCGCCGGAGGCGGCATCCGTCTCGGTCTTGAATCCTGTCGCGACCGCCCACAGGAACGGCAGCAGCCAGCCGATGGCCATCAGTGCGAGCACGAGGAACGCGACGATGCGCAGCGGGCCGAACGGCCGGTGGCCGGGCTTGCGGGTGTGCTTGGGGCGATCGGAGCGGCCGGGGACGGTGAGCGTCTCGGTGGGGGAGAGCGTTGCGGTGGACATCACAGCTCCTTCTTGCGACGGGTCACGAGGGCCTGGGCCACGCCGATGATGATGATGAGGGCGAAGAACACGTAGGAGATGGCGGCCGAGAACCCGAACCGGTAGTTCACGAATCCGGCTTCGTAGATGTACTGCACGATCGAGCGCGTGGTGTCGCTGGCGACGCCGCCGAGCATCTGGTACGCCTGGTCGAACAGCTTCAGGGATGCCAGGATCTGCAGGATCAGGATCAGCACGGTGGCCGGTCCCAGCTGCGGCAGCGTGATCGACCAGAACTGCCGCCAGCCGCCGGCGCCGTCCAGCGACGCCGCTTCGTACTGCTGCGCCGGGATGTTCTGCATGGCGGCGAGGTACAGCAGGAAGTTGAAGCCCACGGTCCACCAGACCGTCGCGATCACGATCGAGATCATGTTGGTGTCGGGATTCTGCAGCCAGGCGATCGGCTCCAGTCCCAGGGCCTTCAGGATGTTGTTGGCCGCGCCGATCTGCGGGTTGAAGATCCACACCCAGATCTGCGAGATGACCGTGGATGCCAGCAGGTAGGGCATGAAGAACGACAGCCGCCACAGCCACTGTCCGGGCAGGCCGCGATCGACCAGCGCCGCCATCAGCAGTGCGAGCGCCACCAGCGGCACGGTGGACAGCAGCGTGAACCACACGGTGTTCCACAGCGACTGCCACATCACCGGGTCGCCCAGCGCCTCGGCGTAGTTGGAGAAGCCGACGAACCCGCCGCCGGCGCCGGTGAGCGACTGGTCGGTGAAGCTCAGGTACAGGCCGTGCACGATGGGCCAGGCCAGGAACAGCACGAAGGCGATCAGGAACGGGGCGAGGAACGCCCAGCTGACGAGCTGTTCGCGGTTGCGGGGGCCCGCGGCGCGGAACGGCGTGGGGCTCTTGCGGCCGGTGACGACCGCGCGGGTGCTGGCTGTGGTCGTCATCACTTCCACTTCCCTTCGGGGTCGGCGGGGTTGGGCTGCGCGAGCAGGGTGTTCACGCGTCTTTCGAACCTGTCGACGGCGGCGCCGGGGTCGTCGCCGCGCAGGAGCACGTTCTGCACGGCCGCGCCGAACTCGCCCTGGAAGTTGGACCCGGAGCCGGTGAACCACGCCTCGGGGTCGTAGACCACGTGGTCGGCGGCCTCGGCGTAGTGCGCCTGCGGCAGCAGCTTCGCGTACTCGGGCGAGGTGGTCACCGGCAGGTACGCCGGGATGTGCCCGGCCTCGGCCCAGCCGAACGATCCCTTGAGCATGTCGGCGACGAACTGGTACGTCAGAGCGCGGCGCTTCTCATCGGCGTGCGCCTGGTGGGGCAGCACGAACGAGTGCGAGTCGGCATAGGCGGCCGGCGTGCCGTAGAGCGTGGGGATCATGGTGGCGTCGAACGGGAGCTTGGCGTTCTGCATGGTGCGCAGCTCCCAGACCCCGGTCATCAGCATCCCGCTCTTGCCGGTGGCGAACTCCGCGACGGCCGTGCCGTAGTCGTTCTGGGCTGCGGCGATCTTGCCGTCGAGCAGGGTCTTCATGAACGTCAGCGTCTCGACCGCAGCATCCTTGTCGATGCCCATCCTCCCGCCGGTCGGCAGGTCGATGGCGAGACCGTGCTGGGCGTACAGGCCGTAGAAGAGCCGCCACATCTGCGCGCCGTCGCCGAGGTAGCCGTACGAGAGCGCGTGGCCCTTCGCGACCGAGCCGACGGCCTTCAGCTGGTCGAGGAACTCGTCGGGAGAGGAGGTCTTCTTCAACTGTCCGTCGGAGTCGAGCTGGTCGGCAGCACCGCAGATGTCGGTGTTGTACATCAGGACGAACGGGTGCGCGTCGAGCGCGACGCTGAACCGCTTGCCGCCGACGATGCCCTTCTTCCAGATCGGCTCGGGGAAGGTGGACTCGTCCACGCCGAGCTCGGCAAGCCTGTCCAGGTCCCAGCTGTCCAGCAGGCCGCCCGGCGCCCAGCCCGGCACGCGCGTGGCGTGCATGATGGCGACGTCGGGCGCTCGCCCGCCGGCGCCGGCCATGGCGAGCTTGGTGTAGTACGGGGTGCCCCAGGCGAGCACGGTGGGGCGGATGCGGTAGGCGCTCTGCGCCTTGTTGACCTTGTCGAGCAACTGCGACATGGTCACGCCGTCGCCGCCGGAGAGCAGATGCCAGAACTGCAGCGTCTGCGCGGTGGAGGCGGATGCCGTGCCCGGTGCGCAACCGGTGAGCAGGGCCGCGCCGGCAGTGAGGGAAGCGGCGGTGAGGAACTGCCTTCGAGAGAGATCGAACGGGGGTGTCATGAATCACTCCTTCGTGAACGGCTCCATCATTACATCGTGGTAATCCGACGCGCAAGAGTCGATTCTCGGATGCCGGAGATCAGACCGTCACGGATGGAGGCCGCGGGGAGTGCCGGCCGTGCTGGCGCGCATGCGCAGCCGGTGCGGGAGCGTCACGCCGCGTGGCGGCATCTCCCGATCATCCATCCGCGAGGTCAGCAGCGACAGCGCGGCATCCGCCAGCGCATCGCGATCGAAGGCCACCGTGGTCAGCGATGGGGCCGTGAACGACGACAGCTCGACGTCGTCGAATCCCGTCAGCAGCACGTCGTCGGGCACGCGGATGCCGCGCTCGGCCAGCGTGTGCAGCGCCCCGAACGCCAAGGAGTCGGTGAAGGCGATCACGGCGTCGAACGGGATACGGCGGTCCAGCAGTTCGGCCATCGCCTCGGCGCCGGAGACCATCGACCACGGCAGCTGGTCGATCTCCAACCTCGGGTCGGGGGCGATGCCGGCCTCGCGCAGCGCGTCGTGCACGCCCTCCAGGCGCAGGCGGCTGGTCGCCGTCGCGAGCTCGTGATCGCTGTGCCCGCCGATGACGGCGATGCGCCGTGCCCCCCGGCTCAGCACATGCCGGGCGACCTCGGTCGCCGCCAGCCTGCTGTCGATGAGCACATGGTCGGCGCGATTCTGCTCCACCTCGCCGATCACCACGATCGGCGGAAGGTCGGCAGTGTCGCGCAGCACGCTGTCCTCCAGGCGCACCGGGTTCAGGATCAGGCCGTCGACCAGTCTGGTGCGCGCACGGGCCAGCAGCTCGTTCTCGCGCTCGGGGCTCAGCGCGGTCTCCTCGAACTGCACGGCCAGGCCCCGCTGGTGGGCGGCGGTGACAATGCTGTGCACGAGCTCCGCGGAGTACGCCGTGGCGAGATCCGGCAGCGCGACGGCGATGGTGCCCGAGCGGCCGGTGCGCATCCGGCGCGCGCTGAGATTGGGCACGAAGTCCAGCTGCGCCATGGCCTGCTCGACGCGGATGCGGGTGTCGTCGTTGACCGCGAAGGCCCCGGTCACGACGTTCGAGACGGTCTTCGGCGAGACGCCGGCGAGGGCTGCGACATCCTTCATCGTCGCTCGGCGGGGTGGCGACGCGCTCATGCGGGCCAGCCTAGTAGCGAGCATCCGTCGCATCATGATGCGTTGACGTGATGCTATGATGCGTTCATGCGCACGACTGTGAACATCGAGGATGATCTGCTCGCCGAGATCAAGGTCGTCGCGGCGAAGCGCCGCGTGCCCCTCGGTGACGTGGTGGACGACGCACTGAGGAGCTACCTCGCAGTGCGGCCTATCGGGCCTGTCGACTTCGACTGGGGGAGCATCGCGGTGGAGGTGCCGGGTGACCGAGGACTGCGCCCGGGAGTCAACTGGCGCAGCAATGCGGCCATGCTCGAGCTGATGGAGGATCTGTGATCCTTCTCGATGTGAACCTGTGGGTCCCGTTCCTGCGAATCGGGCATGAGCAGCATGGCTTCGTCAGCGGGTGGGTCGCGGAGTCTGTCGCAGAGGGAGAGGTCATCGGCGTCTCCGAGCTGGCGCTCTCTGGCGCGGTGCGCCTGATGACCCACCCGCGCGTGTTCGACCCGCCGTCGTCGCCCGAGACGGCGATGCAGTCCTGCGACAACGCCCTGACCGCACCGTTCACCGTGATCGCCCGCCCAGGGCCCCGGCACTGGGGCATCTTCGGCCGGCTGGTGCGCGAAGGCGGCGCGCGAGGGAATGACGTGCCGGATGCCTATCACGCGGCGCTGGCCATCGAGCACGGTGCGACGCTGGCGTCCTTCGACCGTGGGCTCGCGCGCTTCCCAGGGCTGCGGCTGGTCGACCCGTCGGCGTGAGGTGAGCCTGCGCGCGCGCCGTACACTCGGGACGATGAACGAGCCGGGTCAGCAGCGCACGCGCGCCGTGGGAGTGCGCGACGTCGCCGCGCTCGCCGGGGTGTCCAGGCAGACCGTGTCGCGGGTGCTCAACGACAATCCCGAGGTGGCGGACGGCACCCGCGAGCGGGTCATGGCCGCGATGGCCGAACTCGGCTACCGCGTGAACAATGCCGCCCGCGCGCTGGGAACCCGGCGCTCGCGCACGCTGGGCGTGCTGGCGTCCAACGCCCAGCAGTACGGTCCGTCGCGCAGCATCGCCGCCATCGAGGCGTCGGCCCGCGCGGCCGGATACTGGGTCAGCGCCGCGTTCGCCGAGGCGGGAGACGCGGATGCCGTGGTCGCCGCCGTCGACCATCTGATCTCGCAGGGCGTGGAGGGCATCGTCGTGGTGGCGCCGCACGCCCGCACCCTGGATGCGCTGGATGCCCTGCGCATCGACGTTCCGATCGTCACGCTGCACTCCTCGGGCCGGGGTGCCCGGGGGCTGTCGGTCGACCAGGCCGCAGGCGCGCGGCTCGCCACGGCGGCGCTGGCGGATGCCGGCCACACCCGCATCGCGCATCTCGCCGGGCCCGCCGATTGGTTGGAGGCCGAGGCTCGTGCCGAGGGGTTCTCCGCCGAGACGGCCGCCCGCGGGTGGGAGCCCGGGCCGGTCATCGCGGGGGACTGGTCGGCGGCATCCGGCTACGCCGCGACCGCTGCCGTGATCGAGTCCGGCGTGACCGCGGTGTTCAGCGCCAACGACCAGATGGCGCTGGGGCTGCTGGGCGGTCTGCACGAGGCGGGCCGGTCGGTGCCGGGAGATGTCAGCGTGGTCGGCTTCGACGACATCCCGGATGCCGCGTTCTACTGGCCGCGGCTGACCACGATCCGGCAGGACTTCACTGAGCTCGCGCGCCGTGCGGTGGCCGCGTTGATCGCCGGACCGGATGCCGCAGCATCCGCTCTTCTCCCCGTCGCCCCGGTCCTGATCCTCCGCGACTCCGTCGCCCCGCCCCCGCCCCAACCCCGCTGAGCCCCCCACACTTCTCCGTCGAGAGCACGGGACCTCGCCGGGTGCACGGCTTGTTCGCGCGAAGTTCCCGTGCGCTCGGCGAGATGTCGTTCTCTCGACGGAAGAGGGGGAGCGGGGCGGGTACCAGGAGGGGGATTGACGGGGAGGTGGGGGCGTGTCATGCTGGGGGATGTGACCGGTCACAGTGGCCGGTGATCATGCAGAGCAGCGAGGTGCCGTGAGCGACGAAGCCCCCTTCAGCCCCGAGGTCGAAGCATCCATCCAAGCCGTCCGCGAGGATGTCGCGCGCCTGCACGGCGAACTCGTCCGCAACGGCCTGGTGGTCTGGACCGGGGGCAATGTCTCCGGGCGCGTGCCCGGCGCGGACCTGTTCGTCATCAAGCCCTCGGGCGTCTCGTACGACGACCTCGCCCCCTCGAACATGATCCTGTGCGACCTCGACGGCAACGTCATCCCCGGCACGCCGGGCAGCGACCGCTCGCCCTCCAGCGACACCGCCGCGCACGCCTACGTCTACCGGCACATGCCCGAGGTCGGCGGCGTCGTGCACACCCACTCCACGTACGCCGTCGCCTGGGCGGCGCGTCGTGAGGAGATCCCGTGCGTGATCACCGCGATGGCGGACGAGTTCGGCGGCCCGGTGCCCATCGGTCCGTTCGCCATCATCGGCGACGACTCCATCGGCCGCGGCATCGTCGAGACGCTGCGCGGCCACCGCTCGCGTGCGGTGCTGATGGCGAACCATGGCCCGTTCACGATCGGTGCAGATGCCAAGGATGCCGTGAAGGCCGCCGTCATGGTCGAAGATGTCGCGCGCTCGGTGCATCTGGCCCGCGAGGCCGGCCCCCTGGTGCCCATCCCGCAGGAGGCCATCGACCGCCTGTACGACCGATACCAGAACGTGTACGGACAGAACTCGGACACCCGGCGATGACGACCCGTCGCGACGACATCCTCGCCGGCCGCACGAGCCTGGGCATCGAGCTGGGCTCCACCCGCATCAAGGCGTGCCTGATCGGCTCCACGCCCACCGACGTGCTGGCCACCGGGTCGTTCTCGTGGGAGAACCGGCTGCAGGACGGGCTGTGGACCTACGCGCTCGACGAGGTGTGGACGGGCCTGCAGGCGGCCTTCGCCGACCTGGTGGCCGACGTGCACGACCGTTACGGCGTGCGGCCCGACGCCTTCGGCGCCATCGGAGTCTCGGCCATGATGCACGGCTACCTGGCCTTCGACGGTGCGGGCGAGCTGCTGACGCCGTTCCGCACCTGGCGCAACACCAACACCGGCCCTGCCGCCGCCGAGCTCACCGAGCTGCTGGGCGTGAACATCCCGCTGCGCTGGTCGGTCGCGCACCTGCGGCAAGCGCAGTTGGATGCCGAGCCGCACGCCGCTGACGTGCGCTTCCTCACCACCCTGGCCGGGTACGTGCACTGGCAGCTCACCGGTCGGCGGGTGCTGGGCATCGGCGACGCATCCGGCATGTTCCCCATCGACTCCACCGTCCGCGACTATGACCAGCAGCTCATCGCCCGCTACGACGACCACACCGGCGGCGACCTGCGCGCGCTGCTGCCCGAAGTGCTGGTGGCAGGAGCAGATGCCGGAACCCTGACCGCGGCGGGCGCGGCGCTGCTGGATCCGTCCGGGGCGCTGAAGTCGGGCATCCCCCTGTGCCCGCCGGAGGGAGATGCCGGAACCGGCATGGTCGCCACGAACGCCGTCGCCCCGCGCACCGGCAACGTGAGCGCGGGCACCAGCATCTTCGCGATGGTCGTGCTCGATCGCCCGCTCTCCGGCGTGCACCACGAGCTCGACCTCGTCACCACCCCTGCAGGAGACGCCGTCGCGATGGTGCACTGCAACAACGGGGCCAGTGAGCTGGCCGCCTGGGCGGGTCTGTTCACCCGGTTCGCCGAGGCATCCGGCATCCGTGGTTCCGCGGACGCCGTCTTCGAGACGCTGTTCCGCGAGGCGCTGCAGGGCGAGGCGGATGCCGGCGGGCTGATCGCCTACAACCACCTGGCCGGCGAGCCCATCGTGGGCCTGGACGAGGGACGCCCGCTGTTCGTGCGCACGCCCGACAGCCGTTTCACGCTCGCCAACGTCATGCGCGCGCAGTTGTACGGCGTGTTCGGCACGCTCGCGCTGGGCATGCAGGTGCTGACCGACGAGGGCGTGGCGCTGGATCGGATGTATGCCCACGGCGGCATGTTCCGCACGGCCGGTGTCGTGCAGCGCTTCCTGGCCGGCGCATTGAACGCCCCCGTGGCCGTCGGCGAGACGGCATCCGAGGGTGGAGCGTGGGGCATCGCGGTGCTCGCGTCGTACCTGTCCTCCGCTGCGGAACTGAGCCTGGACGCCTACCTCGACCAGCACGTGTTCGCTGCGGCATCCGTCTCCGTCACCGACCCGGATCCCGCCGACGTCGCCGGCTTCACCACCTACCTCGACCGCTACCGCGCGGGTCTGGCCATCGAGGCCGCCGCCGTCGATTCCCTCTAAGGACAGCATCCATGCCCAAGCTCACCACCTCCCTCGACGGCTACCAGGTCTGGTTCCTCACCGGCAGCCAGCACCTGTACGGGCCGGAGACCCTCGCGCAGGTCGCAGAGCAGTCGCGGGCGATCGCCGCGACCCTGGACGGCGCCGATGAGGTGCCGGTGCGCATCGTGTGGAAGCCGGTGCTGACCGACTCCGCCGCCATCAAGAAGGTCATGCTCGAGGCGAACGCCGACGACAGCGTGATCGGAGTCGTCGCCTGGATGCACACGTTCAGCCCGGCCAAGATGTGGATCGCGGGCCTCGACGCGCTGCAGAAGCCGCTCGCGCACCTGCACACGCAGGCCAACGTCGAGCTGCCCTGGGCGGACATCGACTTCGACTTCATGAACCTCAACCAGGCCGCGCACGGCGACCGCGAGTTCGGGTACATCCAGACCCGGCTGAACGTGCCGCGCAAGACCATCGTCGGGCACGCGTCCGACCCGCGGGTGTGGGTCGAGCTCGGCACCTGGCAGCGCGCGGCGGCGGGGCTGGCGGCATCCCGCTCGCTGAAGCTGGCCCGCTTCGGCGACAACATGCGCTTCGTCGCCGTCACCGAGGGCGACAAGACCGAGGCCGAACTGCGGCTGGGCGTGCAGGTGAACACCTGGGGCGTGAACGAGCTGGCGGATGCCGTGGCAGCGGCCTCCTCGGCCGACATCGATGCCCTCGTGGCCGAGTACGAGGAGCTGTACGAGGTGGTGCCCGAACTGCGCCGCGGGGGAGAGCGGCATCAGTCCCTGCGCGACGGCGCGGCCATCGAGATCGGGCTCCGGTCGTTCCTGGAGGAGGGCGGCTTCGGCGCCTTCACCACCTCGTTCGAGGACCTCGGTGCTCTGAAGCAGTTGCCGGGCCTGGCCGTGCAGCGCCTGATGGCCGAGGGCTACGGCTTCGGCGCTGAGGGCGACTGGAAGACCGCGATCCTCGTGCGCGTCGCCAACGTGATGGGTGCGGGCCTGCCGGGCGGCGCGAGCCTGATGGAGGACTACACCTACGACATGACGCCCGGTGCCGAGCTGATCCTCGGCGCGCACATGCTCGAGGTCTCGCCCTCGCTGACCACTGCGAAGCCGACCCTCGAGGTGCACCCGCTGGGCATCGGCGGCAAGGACGACCCGGTGCGCCTGGTCTTCACCGCCGACCCGGGCCCCGCCGTCGTCGTCGCGCTCAGCGACATGCGCGACCGGTTCCGCCTGACCGCCAACGTGGTGGAGAACGTCGAGCCGCGCGAGGCTCTGCCGAAGCTCCCCGTGGGCCGTGCGGTGTGGAGGCCCGCGCCCGACTTCACCACCAGCGCCGCCGCCTGGCTGACCGCCGGCGCCGCGCACCACACCGTGATGTCCACGGCCGTCGGTATCGAGGCGTTCCGCGACTTCGCCGAGATGGCGGGCATCGAGCTGCTGACGATCGACGAGTCCACCACCCTGCCCGAGTTCCAGAGGCAGGTGCGCTGGAACCAGGCGTACTACCGGCTGGCACAGGGGTTCTGAGTCGTAGCAAGCCTGCCTGATCGGCATCCGGTGCGTTGGCGCGGCTGAGATCCGGAAGACCGCTCGGATCCGGAAGAAGACGGCCTGAACCGTCCGGATCTGGGCGATCCTCCGGTTCTGGGCCGCGGATGCCGGTGGGCTGCGGGTGGATGCCGAGCAGTGCGTCGCCTGGGTCCCTGAGCCTGTCGAAGGGTCGGTCGGCTGGGTCGGACCGTGCTGAGATCCGGAAGACTGCCCGGATCCGGAAGAAGACGGCCTGATTCGTCCGGATCTGGGCGATCCTCCGGTTCTGGGCGGATGCCGAATGCCGGATGCCGGATGCCGGGCGAGCAGGTGCCCGTCCCGTCTCAGGCCCCGAGCACCCTCGCCGCCTGCCGCGCCGCACCGAGCGCGACATACTCAGCCGGCTCCGGCACCTCGACCGGAACCCCCAGCACGGCCGGCGCGATCTCGCGCACGGCCTGCGACTGCGCACCGCCGCCGATGAGCAGCGCGCGCTCGAGCCGGACGCCCTGCGCGCGAAGCGCATCCAGCCCGGCGCCCAAGCCTGACAGCATCCCCTCCACCGCGGCGCGGGCCAGGTTCTCGCGGGTCGTGGATGCCAGGGTCATGCCCGACAGGGTGGCCGTGGCGTCGGGCAGGTTCGGGGTGCGCTCGCCCTCGAAGTAGGGCAGCAGGTGCAGGCCGCCAGCACCTGCGGGAGCCGACAGCGCCAGCCGGGACAGCTCGTCGTGGTCGACGCCCAGCAGACGCGCGATGGCATCCAGCACCCGGGCCGCGTTGAGCGTGGCGACCAGCGGCAGGAAGCGGCCGTCGGCATCCGCGAAGCCCGCGATGGTGCCGGTCTCGTCGTGCACGGGCTTCTCGCTGACGGCGAAGACCGTGCCGCTGGTGCCGATCGACACCACCGCGTCCCCGGGAAGCGCACCGACGCCCAGCGCCGCGCCGGCGTTGTCGCCGGCACCAGGGCCGACCCGCCTGCCGTCAGCATCCGGAACCCACTCGGCAGGCCCCAGAACGCGCGGCAGCACGACATCGTGGCCGAGCGCCGCGACCAGCAGCTCGCGGTCGTATTCGCCGGTCGCAGGATTCCAGTAGCCGGTGCCGCTGGCATCCGATCTGTCGGTGACCAGCTCGTCGACCTGCGACGAGGAAGACGGACCGAACCCGCGCAGCCGCCAGGTCAGCCAGTCGTGCGGAAGCGCGACGGCCGCGACCCGCGCGGCGTTCTCGGGTTCGGCATCCCGCAGCCAGCCCAGCTTGGTGATGGTGAACGACGCCACCGGCACCAGCCCGGTGCGCTGCGCCAGGGCGGATGCCCCCAACTCGGCGACCAGGTCGGCCGCGGCCCTCGCCGATCGGGTGTCGTTCCACAGCAGCGCGTCGCGGATGACGGCGCCGGAGGAGTCCAGCGCGACCATGCCGTGCTGCTGTCCGCCGATGGCCCAGGCCTGCACGTCGGCCATGCCGCCGGCATCCGCTATCGCCTGCTGCAGGGCGACCCACCACGCCTCGGGATCGACCGACGTGCCGTCCGGGTGCGCGGCGCGACCGGTGCGCACGATCGCACCGGTCGCAGCGTCCAAGATCACGACCTTGCAGGACTGCGTCGACGAGTCGACCCCCATCACGAGTGCCATGCGCGGCATCCTCTCATCCACATTCTCCACCGCCGAAACCCCTCACCGTCGTCGAGACCCCTCCTGAATCGCGTCGCTCACGAGGGGTTTCGACGACCAGGAGGGGTCTCGGCGAGAAGGAGGCGAGAAGAGGGCGAGAAGGAGGGCAGGGTCAGCGGGCGCCCATCAGGTGCTCGGTGGCCAGCTGCTGCAGGCGCACGAAGCCGAAGCCGCGGGCGCCGAAGTACGCCGAAGCGTCGAAGTCCTCGAACGCGCTGCGGTCGGCCAGCAGGTCGTCGTAGCTCTCGCCCTCGTTCAGGGTCGGCTGCGACAGCTCGGCCACGCGGGCGGCGGCCAGCGCCTCCTGCACCTCGGGGTCGGCGCGGAACGCGGCCGCGCGCTCCTTCAGCAGCAGGTACGTGCGCATGTTGGCGGCGGCGGAGTCCCACACGCCCGACTCGTCCTCGGTGCGGCTGGGCTTGTAGTCGAAGTGCCGCGGACCGTCGTACGTCGGGCCGCCGTCGGGGCCGCCGTTCTCCAGCAGGTCCACCAGCGCGAACGCGTTGTGCAGGTCGCCGTGGCCGAACACCAGATCCTGGTCGTACTTGATACCGCGCTGGCCGTTGAGGTCGAGGTGGAACAGCTTGCCGTGGTACAGCGCCTGGGCGATGCCGGCGGCGTAGTTCAGCCCCGCCATCTGCTCGTGCCCGACCTCGGGGTTCAGGCCCACCAGCTCGGGCCGCTCGAGCGACTCGATGAACGCCAGGGCGTGACCGAGGGTGGGCAGCAGGATGTCGCCGCGGGGCTCGTTGGGCTTGGGCTCGATGGCGAAGCGGA
>NZ_CALBRW010000014.1 GCF_937927635.1 uncultured Microbacterium sp. | reverse complement strand
GCCAGCGAGATGAGGACGATGCCGACCGTGTCCAGCTGCCCGCCGGTGAGCTCAGGCGATTCCCTCACCCCGAACAGGATGACGAAGAAGCAGACGATGATCAGCAGCGCGGGGATGAGCAGCACCACCCACAGCGGCAGGACGTCGATCAGCGCGCCGCCGGCGAGCGCGCCGAGGATCGCGCCGGTCTCCAGGGCCGCGACGAGCATGCCCGCCGCCCGCGCCGTGATCACCGAGCGGCCCTCCATGGAGCGCGACCGCGACCAGATCAGCGCGATCTCCAGCGGCAGCCACACCACGTAGAACCCCATCAGCGCCCAGCCGATCAGGAAGACGACGAACGAGTCGGTGAACGGCAGCACCAGGGCGGCCGCCGCGGTGAGCGCGGTCGAGACCAGCAGCATCCGCTTGTGCCCGATCATGTCGCCGAGCTTCGCGAACGCCGGCACGACGAGCGCCGAGAGCATCAGCTGGGCGCCCTCGAGCCAGTTCACGTCCGCGTCGTGGATGCCGAGGTGCCGGGCGATGTCCGTGAGCATGGGCGTGTAGTACCCCTGCAGCACGCCGCTGGTGAACTCGACGAAGGCGAGGAAGCCGACCACGGCGGCGAGCGCGCCGAGCGTCGCGCGGGCGGATGCGGTGCGCGTCATCGCGCCTCCTGTTCGGGCGGTCCAGCAGGATGCTCGTCATCCCGGTTCCTGAGCGAGGAGCGGAGCGACGAGACGAAGGGCGGGTGAGATCACCCTAGCCGTTCGAGGAGCGCGCGATGGAACCGCTCACCGCGCTCCAGCGCGTCGATCTCGACGTACTCGTCGACCCCGTGGATGGCGGCGCGCTGCACGGATGACATCTCCAGCGGTGCGAACCGGTAGACCGCGGGCGCGAAGCGATGGAAGTGCCGGGAGTCGGTCGCCGCCATCATCACGTACGGCGTGGCCGGGATGCCGGGATGCGACACCGCCAGCGCATCGGCGAGCAGGTCCCACGGGGCGCCGTCGGTGGCGGACTCCGGAGAGGGATCGCTGCCGTCGAGCACCTCGATCGCCACCTGCGGATCGCGGATGCGGTCGCGCACCCGCAGCACGGTGCCGTCGACGGTCTCGCCGAGGGCCAGGCGCAGGTTGATCGTGGCGGATGCCTGCGAGGGGATGACGTTGGCCGCGGTCCCGCCGGACTGCATGGTCGCGGCGACCGTGGTGCGCACGAGCGCCGCGGGTTCGCCGCCCAGGCGCGCGAACAGCTGCGCCGTGATCATCGGCATCCGGCTGAGCGCCCTCAGCCCGAAGCCGGCCGCGCCCGGCGTGCGGGTGGCGAACTGCGCGAGCATCCGGCTGATCGCCTTCGGCGTGCGCGCCGGGAACATCGACGGGTCCAGGCGGTCGACGGCGCGGGCGATGCGCCGCACGGCCGTGAGCGTCGGCGGGGTGGAGGCGTGGCCGCCGTCGCCGCGGGTGGAGAGCCGCAGCGTGACGATGCCCTTCTCCCCCACGCCGATCATGGCCGCGCCGCCGGGCACGAACGGGAGCGGCGAGTCGACCACCGCACCGCCCTCGTCGACGACGAGCCACGGGGGGATCCCGCGCTCGCGGAACGCGTCCGAGATGGCGAGCGCGGCGGTGCCGAAGCTCTCCTCGTTGCCGCCGAACGACAGATACACGTCCCGCGCCGGAGTGAAGCCGTCGGCCAGCAGGTTCTCGACCGCCTCGATCACGACGATCAGCGGGCCCTTGTCGTCCAGCGCCCCGCGACCGTACACGCGGCCGTCGGCGATGCGTCCCTCGAAGGACGGATGCGTCCACGGGTCGGACTCGTCCACCGGCACGACGTCGTAGTGGGCCATCAGCACCACCGGATCGGATGCCGCGTCCCGGCCCTTCCAATGGAACAGCAGCCCGAGGTCGGTGTGCTTCTCGAGTGCGAGGTGCTCGTGCACGAGCGGGTACTGCTCGGCGATCAGCCGCTCGAAGGCCTGGAAGGGCTCGAGCCCGCGCTGCTCGAGCTCGGCCGAGACCGTGGGCAGCTGGATCATCCGGGACAGACGCTCGGCGATGCCGGGGCGGATGGTGCTCATCGGGCCAGCGTAGCCGCGTTGAACGGCCTGCCGCGCCCAGCCGGTGCGTGACACGACGGATGCCCGAACCGGCGCCTCAGCGCATCAGCACAGCCCGGCAGGCGAGGTGCAGGGCCAAGCGCGCCTCGGGGTCGTTCATGTCGATGCCGAGCAGCTCCTGCACCCGCCGGATCCGGACGGCGACCGTGTTGCGGTGCAGGCCGAGCGTCGCCGCCGTCGCCGCGATGCCGGATTCGTGGTCGAGGTAGGCGGCCAGCGTGCTCAGCAGCTCGCCGCCGCCCTCGCGCAGCGGCGCAAGCAACGACTCGGCGGCCGGCACGAAGGTGTCGTTGCCCGTCCATGCCAGGAGCAGCTGCTCGAGCCCCAGGCTGTCGACGCGCACGAACCAGCCGGTCGCCGATCGTGCGGCCGCGATGCGGGCGGCGTCCCCCGCCTCGTCGAGCGTCGTCGCCAGGCCGGAGGGGCCCTGCTGCAGCGAGCCCACCCCGGTGGCCACGGGAAAGGCCTTCACCGCTCCGGTGTGCAGCTCGCGCAGCGCGGCGACGGCGCGCTCGACGCGCTCCGGTCCCGGCGGCTCGGCGAAGGTCAGCCATCCGCTGACCCCGCGCCCCGCGGTGGTGGCGTGCGCCTCCGCGTCGATGGCGCCGAGGCCGGCGCGCAGGGAGCGCAGCAGCGAGAACGCGTCCAGGCGGCCCCTCGCGGCCAGGTGGAAGCCCAGATGATGACCCTGCGTGCGCCAGCCGCGTTCGAGCATCCGGCGATCGATGTCGTCGTCCGGCGCACCGTGCAGATCGGTGAAGTCGCGCAGCAGAGCGGACGAGACGGCGACGTCGTTGATGGCCGCGACCTCGTCGATCAGGATGCGGGCGGCGATGGCCGGCATCGCGATCTCGGCCGCCACCGTCAGCGACTTCAGCTGCGCCTCGCCGAGGCCGTCGCCGAAGAGGACGAGCCGCAGCCCCGTACGGCCGGGGCTGTCGACGCGCACGGATGCCGCGGCCGCGTCACCTGCGTGCGCGAGATCGGTCCACGAGTCGAACCCGATCGCCGCGTGCAGCTCCTCGCCGAGGTGGCCGCCGGCCTCGAGCACGACCCCCGCCCTGTCGATCAGGGCGACGCCCCTGCTGAGGTTCGCGGCGATGTGCCGCAGCAGGTCGGCGAGGTCGTCGGCGGAGTACTCGAACGACTGCGCCACTTTGCGCACCTGGCTGAGCGTCAGGGCGTCGCGCGCCTCGATCAGCATCCAGCAGGCCTTCGCAAGCTGCACCGGGCGCGCGACATCGAGCAGGCTGAGGCCGATGCGGTCTGCGAGGCGGCGGGCGCCGCCGTCGATCCCGGCCGCACCGGGAAGCGCCAGGCCCGTGTATCCGCGGTCTCGGACGCGCCGCAGCAGGGCGTCCTGCTGCCAGGTCGTGGGCGGCATGCCCGATATCAGCACGGCGAGCCGCCTCGAGCCCGAGGAGGCCAGCTCGTCCTCACGATCCTCGACCGCGACTCCTTCCCACTCGACGTCGGCGGGCCCCGCCACGCGGGCGAGTCCGCCGTTCTCAGGATGCGCGAGCAGCGCGGCGAGGCGCAGCCCGGTGCTCATGCCACGTCCAGCTCGGCGAGACCGTACGCCGAGGGGCGCACATGCTCGACGCGGCCAGGAGCCGCGATCCACCATGCCGGCGCCGGGATCGCGAACACGGCCACATTGCGGGCGAGGGACAGTTCTGTGACCTCCAGCACCTCCCGCGAGATGGCGTCGATCGCGACGATCACTGTCGGTGCCGCGGCGACGACCTGCCCGTCGCTCACCACCGCGAGTGTCTCGGAGCGCGTGATCACCCGGTGCACCGTGCCGCCGGCGCCGGCGATCTCCACGGCGCTGACGTGCGGGTCGTCGGCGAGGGCCGAGACCGACAGGATCCGCCCCTCGGCGACCAGTTGTGCGCCGAGCGCATCCGCCAGTTCGGCGAGGGGGCGTCCGGATGCTGCGACGAACGCACGGCCGAGGTCGAGCGCGTGGGCCAGGTGGCCGGAGATCGCGTGCTCGCGGAGGTCGCCGACCGTGAATCCTGCGAAGACCGCGCAGCCGGCGCCACCCGCCTGGATGATCGCGGCGCGCACCACCCGCTCGACGTCGATCGCACGCGCCGCCTCGACGAGCGCCACCCCACCGGCGCCGGTGTCGCACGCGACCACGATGCCAGGCACACGGTCCACGAACAGCGACATCTGGTCGAGGCCGGGAACGGCGCGGCCGGTGCAGTCCGCATCGACCACGATGTGCGTGCCGGCGAGCGTCAGCGGGGCGAGACCGTTCATGCCGCCGCCCTCCAGCGAGCACACGGCGGGCACCTCGTGTCCGAGCCACCGCTCGACGGCGGCGATCAGCGGCCCGAAGGGGTCGATCCCCGGCATCCGCTCACTCAGGAGCATGGTGGACCCGACGAACGCGACGCCGAGGCACGGTGTCGCGGTGTCGAGCGCGGAGGGATCGACCACGTCGATCGGCCACGTCGCCGAACCGGCGAGCATGAGCTCCAGCATGGTCGTCGGCCCGCCGCCGCCCGAGCCGAGCAGCGCGTAACCGCGCGCGAGCGCGGTCAGATCGTCTTGCCCGAGCCGGCTCACCATGCATCCAGGTTAGGGCCCGGCCAGCTCCTCGACGGCGACGAAGTCCTCCTGCAGGCCGAACGCCGAGGGGCCGAAGGCGGCGAGCGCCTCGGGGGTGCGCATCATCGCCGGAGTCGAGATGCCGAGCACCCGCACCCGCTGACCGTAGCGCAGCCCTTCCGTGGTGATCGGCTCCGCGGTCTCGTGGTCCACGACGCAGATGAGGTCGGGCACGATGGCGACGAGGCGCCCGCCGCGGCGGGCGATGAGGTTCTCGTTCTGGAACGAGATCTCGAAGGTCTCGCCGTCGTCGCCGAGCGGTGCGATGACCGCTCTGCCCTTCGCGAAGCCTTCGGTCGTGCGGCGCTCCACGTCGACGACCTTCCCGACGTGCAGCTCGCGCAGGTGCGGGTACAGGGTCGAGGCGAGGGTCGCGCCGATCGCCTCGAACGGCGAGCGGTGCTCCTCGCGGGCGAGGCGGATGGCGCGACCGAGCGCGAGGGCCATCGAGATCGTCCGGGGCACGGCGGTGCGGCGCACGTCGGCGCCGGTCATCGCGTACTCCGCGATATGTCCCACCCCGCCGAGCCGGATCGTGATGCCGCGGGCGAGCCATTCCATCTGCCGATCGTCGTCGCCGGTGTCGATCACGACCTGCTCGCCCCGCTCGCCTGCGAGGGCGAGGGGCGAGCCGTGCACGCCGTACACGGCGAAGGTCTCCATCGACAGCTCGGGGAACGCGCGGCCCATGCCGTCGGCATCGACCACGGGCAGACCCGTCTCGGCTGCGACGACCAGCGGGATCATCGAGTTGATTCCGCCGCACTCGATCGGCATGGTCGCGTCGGCCGTGCGTCCGAGGTGCTTCTCCAGCGTGCGCAGTGCCAGCGTCGGCTCGGTTCCGGCGGGGATCTTCTCGACCATCACGGTCGGCGCGCCCATCTGCGCGGTGGGGATGACGAAGAGGTCGTCGGCGAGCTCATCGGGGTCGAGGATGGTGATCGACCCCTCGCCGAGCACGCGCTCGACGAGCATCTTGCCGATGTACGGATCCCCTCCTCCCCCGGTGCCGAGCAGGGTGGCGCCCCGCGCGAGGTCGGGCAGGTCGGCGGCGGTCAGCTGCCAGCTCACTTCGACTCGCTGCGCTCGCTCAGTGCATCGCATGCTTCTGCCTCGCCCGCGACGTCGGCACCGTGCCCGGCGGAGATCGTGCCGTCGAAGCGATGCGCCGGCATGTCGTAGCCGAAGTAGCCCGGTCCCACCATCGCGAGCGCCTCGGCGGAATGCCAGCGCTCGTCGGCCGGGGCGGCGATCACGCGCACGCGCTGGCCGTAGCGCAGCGCCTCGGTGGTGATCGGCTCACCGGATTCGCCCTCGAGCACCATGATCAGGTCGGGCGTCGTGGCGAGCACCTGACCGTCCTTCTCGGCGACGAGGTGCTCGTTCTGGAACTGCAGCGTGATCGCCGAGTCGCCCTCGCCCTCGATGCGCGCGCGTCCGCGCGCGAAACCGGTGGTGGTGGCGCGCTGCACATCGACGACCTTGCCGTCGAACAGCTCGCGCCCGTTCAGCAGCGCCACGGCGGCGGCCACGGGGTCGGTCTTCTCCTCGCGGGCTCCGACGATGGCCTGTCCGATCTGGATGCAGCGTGACAGGGACCCGGAGACGAGCGAGTCGCGCGCCTGCGTGCCGGACATCGAGAAGCCCGAGATCATCACCGAGCATCCCATCTCCACGCACGCGACGCGGGCGATGCGCTCGGTCCACGCGTTGTCGACGGTCTGCAGCACGCCGGTGTTGCCCTTCTCGTCGCTGAACGCCAGAGGCGATGCGGTCACGCCGTACAGCGTGGGGAGCACCATCTGCAGTTCGGGGAACGCACGGCCCATCCCGTCGGCGTCGATCAGAGGCAGGCCGAGAGCTGCGGCGGCCGCGATCGGGATGGTGGAGTTCACGCCACCGACCTCGGCGCACGCGATGTGCGTGATGGGTCGGCCCAGATGCACGCCGAGCGCGCGGACCGGCTCGACGACCTCGTCCAGGCTGGGCAGCTTCTCGACCATCACGGTCGGTGCGCCCATCATCGCGACGAAGAGCACGACCGCGTCATCGGGCACCTCGTCCAGAGTGACCACGGTGACGTCGCCGCCGGCGAGCGCCTGGCGGGCCAGGAGCGCTCCGATGTAGGGGTCCCCGCCGCCGCCGGTGCCGAGCACCGCCGCGCCGCGGGCGAGTCCATCGATGTGCTCGGCGGTGATCGTCCAGGTCATGTCACGCCCCCATGTCGAGGTCGCCGACGGCCTTGGCGCGGATGCGCGTGGCGTTGCCGGGAAGGTACGGGATGGGCACTTCGTCGAAGTCGATGACCGAGACCGTCGACGGCTTGGCGCCCGCGGCGATGGCCTTGTCGACGGCTTCGGCGCGCACCGCCGCGATCGTCTCGTCGCGACGACCGGGCTCGATTGCGTACACCTTGTCGATCTCGCCGCCGACCTGGGCGATCGAGGCGCCGATGGCGTTCGCGACGGCGTAGTTCTCCGGGCGGTGCACGGTGCCGAACATGGGCAGTTCATCGGGCAGCAGGATCGACCCGCCGCCGACGGCGACGACGGCGATCGGCTCGGGCGAGGTGCGCATTCGGTCGACGGCCTCGGAGACCCGCTCGGCGATGCGCTCGAGCACGCGGGCGACGAACGCCGGGTCGAGGTGGGCGACCTTCGAGGCGTCCCCGACGTCGGCACGGCCGGCGGCCACGGCGATGTCGGTGGCGGTCAGGGTGCTGCCGCCGAACACGAGCGCCTCGGTGGTGAGCCGGTAGCCGACCGATGCGGGGCCGACCTCAGCGGTCTCCTCGTCGACGATGCTGCCGCCGCCGATGCCGAGCGACAGCACGTCCGGCATCCGGAAGTTGGTGCGGATGCCGGCAACCTTCACCTCGTTCGCCGTCTCGCGTGGGAATCCGTTGATCAGCAGCCCGATGTCGGCGGTGGTGCCGCCCACGTCGATCACGGCGCAGTCGTCGAGACCGCTGGTGGTGGCCGCGCCGCGCATCGAGTTGGTCGGACCGGAGGCGAAGGTGGCCACCGGGTAGCGGCGCACGTACTCCTCGTCCATCAGCGTGCCGTCGTTCTGGCTGAGGAAGATCGGCGCCTCGATGCCCTGTGCGCGCACGGCGGAGGTGAGCCCGTCGACGATCTCCGAGGCGAGCTCGCGCAGGGCGGCGTTGATGATCGTCGCGTTCTCGCGCTCGAGCAGGCCGATCCGGCCGATCTCGTGGGACAGCGAGATGGCGACGTCGTCGCCCAGCACCTCGCCGATGATCTCGGCGGCCTGGGACTCGAGGTCGTGGTTCACCGGGCTGAAGACCGACGAGATGGCGACGGAGCGGATGCCGTTCGCCTTCATGTCCTCGGCGTGCGCGCGCAGCTCCTCGGGGTCGATCGGCGAGATCGGCCGCCCGTCGAACTCGTAGCCGCCGTGCGCCAGGTAGCTGCGGGCGCGGGTGGCCTCCACGAGCACCTCCGGCCAGTCGACCAGGGGCGGGAGGGCCCGGGTGGCGGGCAGTCCGAGCCGGAGGGCCGCCGTCGGGGCGAGGCGGCTGGCCTGCACGAGCGCGTTGATGAAGTGCGTGGTGCCGATCATCACCGCATCGATGTCGTCGCCCTCGAAGGGGTGGTTGGCGCGCAGGTCCTCGATGGCCTGCACGATGCCGCTCGTCACGTCGGAGGTGGTGGAGTGCTTGACCCCCGCCAGCGTGCGGGTGGCGTCCATCAGGACTGCGTCGGTGTTGGTGCCGCCGACGTCGATGCCGATGTGCATGGTTCTCGCTTTCTGTGTGGAGGCCGGGCGCTCAGGCGCCGACGGGCTGCGAATCGGATGCCGGGGTCTGCCGGGTGGTGGCGACGCCGACGCCGCGCACCAGGCCGAGCTTGCCTGCGATGACGTAGAGCACCATCGAGAGGAAGAGGCTCAGCAGCGACGGGATGCCCCAGGTGACGAAGTAGCCGACCAGGGACGACACCAGCCACACGATGAGGGTCGCCGGCACGAGTCGCGGCGCGGTCTCGGGGAGCGTCCCCGCGTCGCGGGTGGCGTCGAGTTCACCGCGCCAGCGGCGCACGATGAAGTACTCGGCGACCATGATGCCGGCGATCGGCGGGAAGGCCACGCTCAGCACGATCAGGAACGAGGTGAACTGGCCGAGGATGCCGACGGCGGCGAGCACGGAGCCGACGACGCCGAGCACGACCGTGGTCGTGACGCGGTGCAGGTTGCGGCCGAAGGCGGTGGAGATGAAGTTCACCAGGCCGAGCGTGGAGGAGTACAGGTTCCAGTCGTTGATCTTCAGCGTGCCGGTGATCACGATGAACAGGCCGATGAAGCCGACCGACGAGGTCACGATCGCGACGATGTCACCGGTGCCGGCGGCGTGCGCCAGCAGCACGCCGGCGAGGCCGATGACGAACTCGCCGAGCGAGACGCCCAGGACTGTCTGCTTCACCACGTCGGCGCGGGAACGGTTGAACCGGGTCATGTCGCCGGTGATGATCGCGCCGACGATCAGGCCGCCGGCGACGATGCCCGTACCCGCCCAGACGCTCATGGTCGGCCCGGGGGCGGGGCTGGTCAGCAGCTCGCCGATGTCGTGGCGGCTGAGCTCGCCGATGACCGACCAGCCGACCAGGATCAGGAACAGCGGCACGGTGACGTTGGCGAGCCACTGCATGCCGACGAAGCCGAACGCGACGATGGCCGTCACCGCGAGGCCGAAGATCAGGCTCCACGCCCAGACGGGAAGCGCGCCCGGCATGAGCGCGTCGAGCGACTGCGCCGAGATCGCGGACTGGATGCCGAACCAGCCGATCAGGCTGATGCCGATCGCGAGCCCGACCAGCGAGGCTCCGATCTCGCCGAACCCGGTCCATCGCGCGAGCAGCGCCGTGTTCAGCCCCTCGCGCTGGCCGATGAAGCCGACCACGCACATGATCACCTCGAGGATGATCGAGCCGAACAGGAAGGCGAGGACGGCCTCACCGAAGGTCATGCTGAAGCCGAGAGTCGCGCCCAGCAGGAACTGCGAGAGCGCGGAGACCTGCCCGAATCGCTGCAGTGCGATCCCGAACCAGGGCTTGCGCGCCTCGGGAGTGACCCGCGAGAGTGCGAAGTCGTCGGCGTGCGCCATGCGTGCCATGAGGGTGCCTTCCAGAGGAGGGATGAGGGTTGTGGCAACAGTAGCCACGCCTCGCGCCGGGCGATATGTGCGTTCTGCACGAGAATCTCGTCGGGTTGTGCGGCTTGCACTGTTTGGTCGTGAGCGGATGCTGAGCAGCTCTCGGCCGCGGGGGCCGGGCCCTTCGGCCCGGCCGAGCGCCCGATGGGCGGCTATCTCAGCATCCCGGCCGGCGAGGACGCCGCCGGCTGGGTCGCGCGTGCACACGCGCACGTCTCCGCCCTGCCGCCGAAGGCGCCGAAGAAGCGCTGAGCTCACCCTTTCTCCACGTCGAGAGCACGGCACCTCGCCGAATGCACGGGAACCTCACGCGAACAAGCCGTGCGTTCGGCGAAGTCCCGTTCTCTCGGCCGCAGCGGCCCTTCGATGCAGGGGCGCGACTCAGCCGGGCGCGGGGTCGTCTCCGACGGGCATGAGCA
>NZ_CALBRW010000013.1 GCF_937927635.1 uncultured Microbacterium sp. | reverse complement strand
GCTCCCGTGCTCCCGTGCTCCCGTGCTCCCGTGCTCCCGTGCTCCCGTGCTCCCGCGCTCTCGCGCTCCCGCGCTCCCGCGCTCTCGCGTCCCCGTGCGCCCGTGCGCCCGTGCGCCCGTGCTCCCGTGCTCCCGTGCTTCCGTGCTCAGGCGCTCTCGTGCTCCGGCGCTCAGGCGCTCTCGTGCTCCCGCGTACTCCGCGCTTCGTCCCCGGTGCATTTGTGATCCACTCCGCAACCTGGATCGAAACTGCAGCCGCCTCCGCGCTGCGCGGTGCTTTTGTGATCCAGCCCGATGCGCGCGGGTGCGTTTGTGATCCAGTCCGATGCGGGCGGGTGCGTTTGTGATCCAGTCTGATGCGAGTGGGGGCGGGTGGATGAGGCGGGCGGATGCGGGGTGCGAGTCCTCCTGCACAATCGGGCAGATCGACGAGTTGTCCACGGATGCTGGGTTTCCGGGGATCACGGGATGCGCGCGTCGGCGAGCATGGGCGGATGCGACACAGAGTCACACTCCCGGAGCAGTTGGGCCGGCACTTCAGCGTCAGGCAGGCGGCGTCCGCCGGCGTCGGTCGGGGCAGAGCGGATGCCCGTGACCTGGCGCGCCCGTTCCACGGCATCCGCTCTCTGAAGGAGCCGGAGACGTTCCACGATCGGGTGCGCAGCTATGCGCCGCGGATGCGCCCGGGGCAGGTGCTGGTCGGGCGCAGCGCGGTGCGCTGGTGGCGGATGCCCTGCCCTCGCGGATGGGATGCAGATGCGGACCTGGAGATCGCCGTGCCGCAGCAGCTGAGTCCGCCGCGCACCGCCGGTGTCGCCGGCCGCCATCTTCAGGCGTCGCGGGCTCAGCCCTGGACCGTCGGATCGGTCGCGGTGGTCGATCCTGTCGCGGCGGTGTTCAGCTCTGCCGGGCACCTGAGCGTGGCCGACGCCGTGATCCTGCTGGATGCCCTGCTGACCGACGCCGACAACTATCCGGGGCTGGTGGACAAGCATCCGATCTGCACCGTCGCCGAGATCGAGGAGCGCCTTCGCTCGTGGAATCGGTTCAAGGGCAGCGCGACCATCCGCGAGGCGCTGCCGAGGGCACGGGCGCATGTGGAGTCGCCCAAGGAGACCGAGACTCGCCTGGCGATCGTCGATGCCGATCTGCCTGAGCCGGTCGTGCAGTTCGAGGTGAATGACGGTGACCGTCTGATCGCCCGCGTGGATCTGGCGTATCCGCAGTGGAGGATCGCCATCGAGTACGAGGGCGACGGCCATCGCACCGACAAGGAGCAGTGGCGGCGCGACATCCAGCGTCAGCGCGAGCTCGAGGACCGCGGCTGGATCGTCATCCGCCTCACCCAGGCCGATCTGAACGCTCCCGCGACATTCCTCGCCCGCATCCGCCGTGCGATCGCCTCACGCACGGTCTGATGCACGGCATCCGCCCCGCATGCTGGTGCGGGCTGGATCAGAAGTGCATCTCACTGCCTTGGGCTGGATCGAATCCGCACCCCGCAGCGCGGTGCGCGGTGGGTTT
This sequence comes from uncultured Microbacterium sp., assembly GCF_937927635.1. Lineage (GTDB taxonomy): Bacteria > Actinomycetota > Actinomycetes > Actinomycetales > Microbacteriaceae > Microbacterium. The sequence goes on along the minus strand of NZ_CALBRW010000013.1, from coordinate 110,877 downwards.
TTGATCCAGGTTGCGGAGTGGATCGAAAGTGCACGCGCGTTGTGGCGAGGTGCCAATGCGGGCTGCGGAGGGCTGCCACCAGGTGCCGGTGCGGGCTGGATCAGAAGTGCATCTCACCGACTCGGGCTGGATCGATTCCGCACCGCGCAGCGCGGTGCTGGGTGGGTTTTTGATCCAGACCGCGGAGTGGATCGAAAGTGCACGCGCGTGCTCTCAGCGGGCGAGCAGCTCCAGGGTCTGGATGCGGCCGGGGGCGGTGTCCAGGGGCTCGGAGTCGAAGGCGCCGGCGACCGGGGAGATCATGATCTCGTCGACCTCGTGCTGGGCGGCGAACGCCTCCAGCCGCGCGCGCACGTCGTCACCGGTTCCGATGAACCAGTTCGCGCGCATGCCGTCGATGAGAGCCTGCTCAGAGCCCGGAGCATCCGAACCGGCCTCCGCCAGCCCCGCCTGAGCGTGCTCGACGGTCTCCAGCGGGGTGAGCGGCCGATTCGAGCGCAGCCGCGCCATCATGCGCAGCTGCGGCAGGGCCCGCGCCGACGCCTCCTCGGCAGTCGGGGCGGCCACGACGTTCGCCGTCAGGAACGTCCGGGGCTCCGAAAGCGTCTCCGACGGCTGGAACTGCGAGCGGTACAGGTCGAGCGCGCGCTCCAGCCCGTGACCCGAGAAGTGGTTCGCGAACACGTACGGCAGACCACGGGATGCCGCCAACTGCGCCGAGTAGTCGCTGGAGCCCAGCAGCCAGAGCTCAGGAGAGCCGGATGCCGCGGGCGTGGCCCGCACGGTGTACTCGCCGCCGCTGGTGAACTGCAGCGTCGCGCCCTCGGCGTGCAGCATCAGGCCGATGTCGTGCACGTGCTGCGGGAAGCGCTCCACGTCGCCGGAGGTGCCGGACTGCCGCAGCAGCTGCGTGATCACCGGGTCGCTGCCGGGCGCGCGTCCGATGCCCAGGTCGATGCGCCCGGGAGCGAGCGCCTCCAGGGCGGCGAACTGCTCGGCGACGATCAGCGCGGCGTGGTTGGGCAGCATCACCCCGCCCGAGCCCACCCGGATGCGCGAGGTGCGGGCGGCCGCCGCGGCGATCAGCACCGGGGGAGTGGTGGAGGCCACCGACGGCATGTTGTGGTGCTCGGCGAACCAGTACCGCCGGTACCCGAGCTCATCCGCGCGCTGCGCGAGCGCCATCGAGGCGTTCACCGCCTGCCCGCTGGATTGCACGACGCCAGTTTCAGAAGCAGCGCCGGTTCCAGGATCACCACCGGAAGAGGCAGCGCGAACGGGAACGAGGTCGAGGACAGACAGCGCGAGAGAAGACATCATCCAGCCCAACGCGCGACGCGCACAGCGCATTCCAAGCGACGAGCGGATGCGCAGAACCCGTCCGTCTGTACAGTGTCCTTGTGTCATCACAACGACGTCCTCCAGGCTCACAGGCTTCATTGCGTGAAGCCAACCGGCGTCGTGTGGTGGCTGCGATCAAGAAGCAGGGCAGCCTCACCCAGGTGGAGCTGGCGGGTGCGACGGGCCTGTCTCCTGCATCCGTCTCCAACATCGTGAAGGAGCTCGCCGCGGCCGGCGTGCTGCGCACCACACCCAGCACCCGCAGCGGTCGGCGGGCCACCCTCGTGTCGTTCGCACGGGCGGTGGGCCTCGTCGCCGGCATCCACGTCTCCGCCCGTCATCTGCGCGTGATGGTGGCCGATGTCAACGGCACCGTGCTGGGCGAGAACCACATGCCGCTGGCGCGCGATCACCGCGCCGACAACGAGCTGGACCGCGCGTCGCTGCTGCTCTCCGACATCCTCGGGGGTCTGGAATCCGGTATCGACGAGCTGCGCGGCGTCGGCGTCGCGCTGTCGGCGCCCATCGATCGCGACACCGGTCGCGTGGCCGGCCGAGGGATGCTGCGGGGCTGGACCGGCGTGGACATCGTGGATGTCGTGCACCGGCGGCTGCGGCAGCCGATCTTCCTCGACAACGCGTCCAACCTCGCCGCGCTCGCCGAGTCCAGGCTGGGGGCGGCGCGCGGCCAGCAGAACGTGGTGTTCCTCGACGTCGGCGACGGCGTGGGCTCCGGTCTGCTGCTGGAGGGTCGGGTGCTCCGCGGGCACAACGGCATGGCCGGCGAGCTGGGGCACACCGTCATCGACGAGGACGGCCCGGTGTGCAGGTGCGGCAACCGCGGATGCCTGGAGGCGGTGGCCGGCGGCCCCGCCATCCTCGAGCGGCTCCGCGACGAGGGCGGGGTCACCAAGATCGGCGACATCGTGGTGCGCGCGATGGGCAACGACCCGGCGTGCCTGCGTGCGCTGGCGGAGGCCGGCAAGCACATCGGCGTGGCCACGGGCAACCTCTGCAACCTCTTCGATCCCGAGCGCGTGGTGGTCGGCGGCGACCTCGCCAGGGCCGGCGAGCTGCTGCTGGGGCCGATCCGCCAGGCGATGGAGGCCACGACGCTCGCGGGCGGCGACCTGGTGCCCGACGTGGTGCAGGGCCAACTGGGGCTGAGCGCCTCGGCGATGGGTGCCGTGGTACGCGCGATCGACGAGACGAATGTGAGCGGCGCAGTGCTCTGATCACAGTCCGGACACGATGTGTGCAAATCCTTGAGTTCAAGTCTTGACGTCAAAGTGTGAATGCTGTCATGCTCAGGATGTCGCCACAGTGGTCGGCACAGCAACGGAGGTTTTCGATGAAGATCACACCCATGCGGGCGCTCGTCGCGACGACGACGATCGCCCTCTCGCTCGGAATGCTCTCGGGGTGTTCCAACGGCACCCAGACCGGCGGTGACCAGCCCGCCGCCAGCGCGAAGGACGGCGCGGCCACGATCGGCCTGCTCCTGCCCGACAACGTCACCGAGCGCTACGCCAGTGCGGACAAGCCGTACTTCGAGAAGAAGGTCAAGGAGCTGTGCGCGGACTGCACGGTGCTCTACGCGAACGCTGACGGCGATGCCGCCAAGCAGCAGCAGCAGGCCGAGTCGATGCTCACGCAGGGCGTCGACGTGCTGGTCCTCGACCCGTTCGATGGCAAGGCTGCGGCGGCCGTCGTCAACCAGGCCAAGGCCAAGAACGTGCCGGTCATCTCCTACGACCGCCTGATCGACAGCGCCGACGTCTCCTACTACGTCTCGTTCGACAACGAGAAGGTCGGCGAGCTGCAGGCGCAGGCCCTGGTCGACCAGATGAAGAAGCTCGGCCTTCCCGCCGATTCCGGCATCATCATGGTGAACGGCTCGCCGACCGACCCGAACGCCGCCCAGTTCAAGAAGGGCGCGCACAGCGTCATCGACGCCTCCGGCCTGACGGTGCTCAGCGAGTTCGACACACCCGGATGGGAGCCGCCGAAGGCTCAGGACTGGGTGTCCGGCCAGGTGACCAAGTTCGGCAACAAGATCACCGGCGTGTACGACGCCAATGACGACACCGCCGGCGGTGCGATCGCCGCCCTGAAGGCCGGCGGCATCACTCCGCTGCCGCCCGTCACCGGTCAGGATGCCTCGCTCGCCGGCATCCAGCGCATTCTCGCCGGCGACCAGTTCATGACGGTCTACAAGGCGTTCCTGCCCGAGGCCAACCAGGCCGCCGAGCTGGCCGTCGCCCTGGCCAAGGGCGAGAAGCCCAAGGCCGACACCACGGCCGACACCGCCAGCGGCGCGTCCATCCCGTCGTTCCTGCTGAAGCCGGTCGCGGTGACCGTCGACAACATCAAGGACACTGTGGTGAAGGACGGTCTGTACACGATCGACCAGATCTGCACGGCAGCGTACGCCGACGCGTGCGCCGCGCACGGCCTGAAGTGACCAACCCCGCGGTGCCGGCTCCGGCCGGCACCGCGGTCTCACAGCGAAAGGGAGCCGCAGTGGCTTTAGCATCCGATCTCGATGAGCAGCACGACGCGGTGCGTGAGCCCGTGCTGTCCATCCGAAGCATCTCGAAGGGCTTCGGCGCCGTCCGGGCGCTGACCGACATCGACCTCGACGTCTATCCCGGCGAGGTCGTCGCGCTGGTCGGCGACAACGGCGCCGGCAAGTCCACGCTGGTGAAGATCCTCGCCGGCGTGCACCCCGCCGACAGCGGTGTGATCACCTTCAACGGCGCACAGGTCTCGATCCCGTCCCCGACCGCATCGCGCGAGCTCGGCATCGCCACGGTCTTCCAGGACCTTGCGCTCTGCGACAACCTCGACGTGGTGGCCAACCTGTTCCTGGGTCGCGAGCGCGGCGGGGTGCTCGTCGACGAGGAGCTCATGGAGGAGCAGGCCTGGACCCTGCTGCGCCAGCTCTCGGCGAAGATCCCCTCGGTGCGGATCGCGGTGGCGTCCCTCTCCGGCGGCCAGCGCCAGACGGTCGCCATCGCCCGTTCGCTGATCGGCGAGCCCCGCGTGGTGATCCTCGACGAGCCCACCGCGGCGCTCGGCGTCGCGCAGACCGCGGAGGTGCTGAACCTCATCGAGCGGCTGCGCGAGCGCGGGCTCGGCGTCATCCTGATCAGCCACAACATGGCCGACGTGCAGGCCGTCGCCGACCGCGTGGTGGTGCTGCGGCTCGGTCGCAACAACGGCGTGTTCCGCACGGCCGATGTCACCTACGAGGACATCGTCGCGGCGATCACCGGCGCCACCGACAACCCCGTCAGCAGCCGCAGTGCCGCCAACTCGGCCGGGAAGGACGCAGAATGAGCGAGCACACGAAGGACAACTCCGCGCCCACGACCATCGCCGTCGATCTGCAGGACGAGCGGGTCATGCGCGGCGAGGGGCTGGGCGGCGTGGTGCGCGGCTTCGGCACGCGTGTGCGCACGGGGGATCTCGGCTCGCTGCCGGTGTTCCTGGGGCTGATCGTCATCTGGGTCGTGTTCCAGATCCTCAACCCGCGGTTCCTATCGGCGACGAACCTCGTCGACCTCACGCTGCAGTGCGCGGCGCTGGGCGTGATCGCCCTCGGCGTGGTGGTCGTGCTGCTGGTCGCGCAGATCGACCTGTCGATCGGCTCGCTGGCGGGCCTGTCGTCGGCGATCCTGGGCGTGGCGTTCATCAGCTGGCAATGGCCGATCTGGGCTGCGGTCGTGGTCGCCCTGCTGGTCGGCGCCGCGATCGGATACGTCTACGGGTTCCTGTTCACGCGGTTCGGGGTGCCCACCTTCGTGGTGACTCTGGCAGGTCTCATGGGCTTCCTCGGCCTGCAGCTGTGGGTGCTGGGGCCCACCGGCACCATCAACCTGCCGTACAACTCGTGGATCGTGCAGTTCGCGACCACGTGGTTCCTGCCGCCGTGGCTCGCGTACACGGTCGCCGGGCTCGTCGTGCTGGCGATCGTCTTCACGGACGTGTCGAAGGCCCGTCGCCGTGCGAAGTCGGGGCTGTCCACCGGGCCGGTGTCGCTCATCGTGATCAAGGCCGTCGTCATCGCCGTCGTGGCCGCAGCCGCGATCACGTGGCTGGCCACCAACCGCGGCGTCGCGGTGTCGTTCCTGCTGTTCATCGTGCTCGTCGCCGTCATGGCGCTGCTGCTGACCCGCACGCGCTGGGGGCGCTGGGTCTACGCGGTCGGCGGCAACGAGGAGGCCGCGCGTCGCGCGGGCATCAACGTGAAGGGGATCTACATCTCGGCGCTGATGGTCGGCACCGTGCTGGCGACTCTCGGCGGCCTGATGCTGGCGGCGCGTCTGACGGCGGCGAGCATCTCGACCGGCGGCGGCACGACCAACCTCGTCGCCATCGCCGCCGCGGTGATCGGCGGAACCAGCCTGTTCGGCGGGCGCGGATCGGCCTGGTCGGCACTGCTGGGCATCTTCGTCATCCAGTCCATCGACAACGGATTGACGCTGCTGAGCCTCGACTCGTCCGTGCGGTTCATGGTCACCGGCGCGGTGCTGCTGCTGGCCGTGATCATCGACTCGCTCTCGAGGAGGTCCCGCGCGCAGCACGGTCAAGCCTGACCTGCTGACCCGGAGGGATGCCCCGCCACACCCGTCTCGGTGTGTGGCGGGGCTTCTGCATGCCGGTGGTGGTGATAGCATTTGCTATATGTCAATCGGCGGGGGAGTTCTCGAGGGCATCCGTGCGCAGTCGGTGGAGGCGGATGCCCTTCAGCGGCGTGCTCGGGATCTGCTGCTGGATGCCGTCCATCGAGCCGCTGCGGAGGGGCTCTCGCAGAGGGAGATCGCGCAGGTCGTGCGTCGAAGCCAGCCCGAGGTCTCGCGGCTGCTTCGGCAGAAGCCCCCGGGGCCGTTGGCGCTTCGAGTGTGGGATGAGCGTCGCGCGATGTCCACGGCACTGGCGAGGTACGGCATCACGAACGCGAGGATCTTCGGCAGCGTCGCCACGCGGTCGGAGCGGGAAGGATCGGATCTGGACGTACTGGTCGACACTCCGCAGGTGCTCAGCCTCGGGACGCTGTCTCGCCTCGAGCAGGAACTGTCAGCGATGGTCCACGCGTCTGTCGACGTGGTTCCCGTACGATCGCTCCCCGAGCATCTGCGTGACCGCGTGCTTGCTGAGGCCGTGCCACTGTGAGTCGCACCATCGACGAACTGGTGCGCGAGGCACTCTCGCATCTCGAAGCGGTGCACCGACACTTGGCCCGAGGGTCGGTGGAAGACGAGACCGTCGCATACGCCGTTTCGCTGCGCATCGCGGCGATGATCGAGACGCTCCATCGGGGCGCACCGGATCTGACGGACGGCTTCTTCGGCGATGAATGGGCGGTGATCTGGGGGATGCGCAACCGCATTGCGCACGGTTATGCGTGGGTCGACATCGAGACTGTGCGGGCGACCGTGGAGGAGGATCTTCCCGGTGTCGAGGCGAAGCTGAGGGCCTTGTCTGGAATGTCTGCCGACGCAGAGGCTGATCCGGAGGTCTGACCCTGCCCTCGTCGCCGAGAGCACGGTACCTCGCCGAGCGCACGGGTCGTTCGCGCGGATTTCCCGTGCGCTCGCCGAGATCCCGTGCTGTCGACGTCCAGCAAGGGTGCGCGCATTAGCCTCTTCTCATGGACGCGAGCATCTTCTTCGTCATCGTCGGAGCCGTCGCGGTGGCGGCGGTCGCACGATGGCGGGGCTGGCCCGCGCCCCTGCTGGTCACGGTGGTCGCGCTCGCGGCATCCTTCATCCCGATCGTGCCGAACATCTCGATCGACGGGCACGTGCTGCTGAACCTCGTGCTGCCGCCGCTGCTGTACTCGGCGGCGCTGGATGTCTCGTTCGTCAGCTTCGCGCGCGCGATGCCGCAGATCCGCCGGCTCGGGATAGGCCTGGTCGTGGCCACCACGATGATCGTCGGCCTGGTCGCCTACCTGCTGCTGCCGGAGCTCGGCGTGTTCGGCGCGCTGCTGCTGGGCGCGATCGTCGCGCCGCCGGATGCCGTGTCGGCCGCCGCCATCGGCCGCAAGCTCGGGCTGCCTCGGCGCATCATGACGGTGCTGTCGGGGGAGAGCCTGATCAACGACGCGACTTCCCTGACGCTGTACCGCGTGTTCGCGGCGGCGGTCGTCGCAGGGCCGGCGGCGTTCCACATCTGGTCGACGGTCTGGCAGTTCGTGCTGGCGGTGGTCGTGGGTGTGCTGATCGGCGTGGTGTTCGGCCTGGGCATGCACCAGCTGCGCATGCGCAGCGACGACGCCGTGATCAACGGAACCGTGGGGCTGCTGGCGCCGTTCGGGGCGTACGCGATCGCCGAGCAGCTGGGCGGCTCCGGCGTGATCTCGGTGGTGGCCATGGGGCTGTTCGTCGGGTTCAACGCCCCGCGCACGAGCTACACGACCAGGCAGCAGGAGGCGCCGCTGTGGCTGAGCGCCGACTTCCTGCTGGAGTCGTTCGTGTTCGCGTACATCGGCCTGCAGCTGCCGCGGGTGATCGGCGACCTGGCCGACGGCGAGGTTGGACCCGTGATCGTGCTGTCGATCGTGGTGCTGCTGGTGGTGCTGGTCGTGCGCCCCCTGTTCGTCTACCCCGCGAGCGTGTGGGGGCAGTGGTGGACGCGTCTCAAGCTGCGCAGGTGGCAGCGGATGCGGGAGTCCGGCGTCTCCGAGGCCATCGCGGAACGCCGCGGCCGGCATCCGCTCACCGAGGAGCAGTTGAGGCAGCAACTGGCCGAGACGAAACTGTCCTGGCGCGACAATGCGGTGATCTCGTGGGCCGGGATGCGCGGCGTGGTCACACTGGCGACCGCGCTGGCCGCGGCCGACCTCGCCCGGATCGGCGACCAGGCGTCGCATGCGATCGTCGTCGTCGCGTTCGTCGTGACGGTGGGAACGCTGCTGCTGCAGGGGCTGACGCTGCCGTGGCTGATCAAGGCGCTCGGGGTGGTGGACGGGCGGGAGGCCGCCCAGGATGCCAGGCAGCTGGCGGCCGTGCGCGTGCGCAGCCGTGAGGTGGGCAAGGCGTACCTGCGCGACATGCGCAAGCAGTGGGCGACACAGCACGGCGAGGAGTCGCTGAAGACGTTCGACGCGTTCGCGAAGCGGCTGATCCGGGTGGAGACGGATGCCGAGACCAGCCAGATCGACCTGACGCCGCGGCCGTCGTACGAGCAGTTCATGACCATGTCGAAGGGCTGGCTGTCGGTGCGCCGTCAGCTGCTGCTGACCGAGCGCGATGCCGGCAACCTCAGCGAGGAGGTCATGCACGAGCTGGTCACGGCGATGGATGCCGAGGAGCTCGCGCTCGACACCCGCGCCGCGACGAGGCCCCAGTCGCGGGTGTAGAAGCCCCCGGAGCGCCCCGCCCCTCGTGAGGGCAGGGCGCTTCGGCGAAGAAGGTCAGCGCGTGGCGGCCGGCTCGCCGGCATCCACGTCATCCGCCTCTTCGATGTCCTCCGCGAACGGAAGGCCGTTGCGGCGAGCGTTGTACAGGTCGAGGTCGAGGATGCCCTCGCGCTTGGCCACGATGGTCGGGACCAGCGCCTGGCCCGCGACGTTGACGGCGGTGCGGCCCATGTCGAGGATCGGGTCGATGGCCAGCAGCAGGCCGACGCCTTCCAGGGGCAGGCCCAGGGTCGAGAGCGTGAGGGTCAGCATGACGATCGCGCCGGTGGTTCCTGCGGTGGCGGCGGAGCCGAACACCGAGACGATGACGATCAGCAGGTACTGCAGCGGGCTCAGCGTGATCTCGAAGAACTGGGCGACGAAGATCGCGGCGATGGCCGGGTAGATGGCGGCGCAGCCGTCCATCTTGGTGGTGGCGCCCAGCGGCACGGCGAACGAGGCGTAGCCGGAGGGGACGCCGAGGTTGCGCTCGGTGACGCGCTCGGTCAGCGGCAGGGTGCCGATGGAGGAGCGGCTGACGAAGCCCAGCTGCACGGCCGGCCACACGCCGGAGAAGTACTGCTTGATGGAGAGTCCGTGGGTCTTCACGAGGATCGGGTAGACGACGAAGATCACCAGGGCCAGGCCGATGTAGATGGCGCCGGCGAACCAGGCCAGCGCGGTGAGCTTGTCCCAGCCGTACTTGATCACGGCGGAGCCGATCAGGCCGAAGGTGCCGATCGGGGCGATGCGGATGATCCACCACAGCACGCGCTGGATGATCTTCAGCAGCGACTCGGTGAAGGCCAGGAACGGCTCGGCTTTCTTGCCGGCCTTGAGGGCGGCGATGCCGACGACCGCGGCCACGACGATCACCTGCAGGATGTTGAATCCGACGTTGGAGGTGAGCGCGCCGGTCTCATCGGCGGAGGTCGAGACGGAAAGGCCCAGGAAGTTCTGCGGGATGAGTCCGAGCAGGAAGTTCCACCAGGTGCCGACGGTGTACGGATCGCCGGTCTTCAGGCCCGCGCCGGCCTTGCTGCCCGGCTGGATGACCAGGCCCAGCACGATGCCGATCGACACGGCGATGAACGCGGTGATCGCGAACCAGAGGAGGGTCTGACCGGCCAGGCGGGCGGCGTTCTGCACGCGGCGCAGGTTTGAGATGCTGGCGACGATGGCCGTGAAGATCAGCGGCACGACGGCAGCCTTCAGCAGGGTGACGTACGAGCTGCCGATGCGGTCGAGGGTGTCGGAGAGGATCGTGTGGTTCTCTCCGGTGGCTCCGGCGGCAGCGCCGATGAGCCCTGTGGCGATGCCGAGGACGAGGGCGGCCAGGATCTGGAACCCGAACGAGGTCAGCAGCTTGCGGACCGGTCCTCGGGTGTCGGGCGCCTTGGGAGCGCGTGCGGTGGTGGTCATCAGTTCTCCATGTTCAGGGAGTGGGGCACGCCAACGTTAGGAGCTTCCACAGCGCCCCGGGCGAGATGTGTCACCGCGTGACGTCACATTTCAGGCTGGATGCCGGGGACCGCCGCTCATTGAGCGAGCGCAGCGAGACGAAATGCGACCGATGCGGGCAGCTGCGTCGCTGACCCTGTCGCCAGTACTGAGCGATCTCAGCGAGCCGAAGTGAAGCGTTGTCCCGTCGTCCGGAGCACCCATCACTGGGTGAGGTCACGGCGTGACGAGCTGCAGCTTCGGGAAATACGTCGAGTAGCGGTTCCTGTCGCGCGTGAGCAGGGTGTAGCCGTGAACCAGCGCATGCGCACCGATGTAGAAGTCCGCGATCGGAGTCGGACGTGTCCCACCATTGCGTCGGTAGCGTTCGAATGCCTTGCCGGCGAGGAAGCCCGCGGGGTAGGAGAGCGGCTCTCGATGGAAGTACCGTTCGGGCAGCGCGTCATCGAGTTCTTCTGCACGCTCGAACCCGACGGACACCTCGGCATACACGATGGGATTGATCAGCACTCGACCGCGTTCGAACGCTGCTGTGAGTTGCTCCGTCGACCATTCGACCCAGCGCGGATCCTCATCGAAGACGTCCAGAAGCACATTCGTGTCGACGAGAGTGCCGTTGTCACTCATCGCGGAGCAGCGCCATGATCTCGTCGGTGCTCATGCGGCGCGTCTGGCTGGTCGCGCGCCCGCGCATTCGGGCCACCACTCGTTCTGCCGGGCTGAGGTCGGACTGCGTGTGGACGATTCGAAGGGTCGCGCCATCTTCGACGACCTCGATCTCGTCGCCCTCGACGAGTCCGTGACGGTGGCGCAGTTCGGCCGGGATCGTGACCTGTCCCTTGCTGTTGAGCTTCATGGCGGCTCCTTCTGGATGTAACACCATGATACGTCTACCACGTATTACAACGGAGTTCACCACCCGCTGCGCCGACGCCCATCCGTCGCCGACGTGATGAACATCTCCACGGTCACCTCGTTGAGCAGTTCTCCCGGATGCACGTTCAGCGCGTCCGCGACGCGGACCAACGTCTGCACGCTCATCATCGCGCGGCCCTTCTCGTAGCCGCGGATGTTCGACGAGTCGATCTGCGTGCGCGCCGCCAGCTCGTCCTGCGTGATGCCGCGGTGCTTCCGTGCTGCGGTCATCAGCTCTCCCATGCGAACAGCAGCAGGAGACGAGACGCGGGGCACCCCTCAAGCGTCGGCAATGTCCGTGACTTGTGCCAGGGTTAACAAACTCGGGTACTTGTACCTATTCGGTGAGATTGAAAGGCAGCGACGTGGCAAATGGTTGATGGATCGAACATTGATTCGCCACTTGCTGCGTTGCGGACCACAGCAAGCCACACCATCGCGGTTCCGCACCTGGTCGAGCTTCTCAGAGTCGTACCCGCGGGTGCGTCGTTGGAGGAATACCGCTCTGCGGTGGTGGACGAGAACGTGTTGGCACGCCCGACGCTGGCAGGCCGTCAGCGCAGCTTTCGACATCTCCGCGAGCTGTATCTTCTCGACCCGCGGCGGCGGTCCTTCGCTGCCTTGCGACGGGTTTGGGATGTGGATGTTGACGCACAGCCGTTGCTGGCCGGTGTCTTTGCGGTTACACGTGATGAGATCCTTCGTGCTTCCTACGCCGCCGTCGTTCGAACCCCGATCGGCGCAGTGGTGACGTCTGCCGCTCTGACCGAAGCAGTGCGGATGCAGATCGGCGACAGTCTGTCTGACTCGACCCTGAACAAGACCGGTCGGAACACGGCCGCTTGTTGGACGCAGACCGGCCACCTCATTGGTCGCACCAACAAGGTGCGTGCCGCAGTCGAGAGTCGCCCAGTTGCTATCGCGCTGGCGGCGTACCTCGGCCACCTCTCCGGAGGCCGCGGAGTGGGTGTCCTAGAGAGCCCGTCCTCACTCGTCCTAGACCTCCCTTCCGGAAGGCCGCTTGAAGTGCTGCGTCAAGCTCACGCCCAGGGGCTCCTTGACCTCCTTGTGGCAGGGAATGTCGTGGATGTGAGCTTCTCGATGCTGGAAGGCTCGCTATGAGTCGCGTCTCCGATCTCGTCTATGCCTACAAGGCTGAGTTGTCTCTGACCTGGAAGAGCAAGGTCTCGGGTGGCGAACGGGTTTGGATGCTTGTCTATCCACCAGGCCTGGAACGCCAGATGCGGCACGCTCAACCGGACATCGAGTTGGCGACTGCCCAGGCCGGCCGCGTCTGGGCTGTACTCGACGTCAGCGACGACTTCGGGCTTTGGCTGTCTGCTCACCGGCATGCGGAAGCGTTCTACGAGGACCCAAGCGACCTCACTCCGTCGATCCTGGATCAGTTTGAGACAACACTTGTCGCGCGCATCCGTCAGGCTCTCGAAGCGGCACCTGAGAACGCTGTCGTGGCACTCGTTGGCATCGGCTCGATCTTCCCGTTCCTACGTGCATCGAGCGTGATCAAGTCCATCGAGTCCGCGGTCACCGGTCGCCTTCTCGTCCTTTTCCCCGGGATTCATGACCCGGAAACTCATTCATTCCGCTTGCTCGACGCACGCGATGGGTTCAACTACCGCGCTCGTGTCATCGATCCACAGAAGGACATCGCGTGACGACCAACAATGACCTCTTCGTCCGGCCTCCACTCAGCTTCGAGATCCCGAATGACGGCGTAACCAATGTGGACCGTCCCGAGGACTCCAACCAGTGGGACGTCCTCAAGTACGAGCTGGAGAGCTTCGTCTGCGAGGGCGAGTATGAGCACGGCCTCCAACGCATTCTTGACTCCTACACCGGGCACCGGAATCGGACGACGCAACCTGCCGTGTGGGTGTCGGGTTTCTACGGCAGCGGCAAGTCCCACCTCGTCCGCGTCCTCCAGCATCTGTGGGCCGATACGAAGTTTCCGAACGGTGCGACCGCGCGCGGTCTGACGAGCATCCCCCAGGACATCAGGACCAGTTGACAGAGCTGACAACTCTCGGACGACGTGACGGCGCCGCACCGTGGGCGGCAGCAGGCGCACTCGATCGCAGCGGCGACACCCTCAACTCGGTGTTCCTTTCGATCGTCCTCGGGGCGGCAGGACTGCCCACGCGCGTCGCCCCCGCGCAGGTTGCTCTGTGGCTCGCGGGCAATGGGCACCTCAACGCCGTTCGTGATCACGTTGCGGCCAACGGCGGCGACCTCGTCGAAGAGCTGGGCGAGTACAACCTCAGCACGCTGCTCGCGAACGCGATCCTCGTTGCCGACCCGCAGTTTGCCGCGACGGCCAAGGACGTGCGCGCCGCGCTGCGCAGCCAGTTTCCGCCGGGCACCCGTTCGTTCTCCACGGACGAGACGATCGCGCTGCTCAAGAAGATTCTTGAGTACGTCGGCGGTGGCCAGATTCCGCCGTCGCTGATCGTCCTCGACGAGGTGCAGCAGTACATCAGCGGCGATGGCGGCCGAGCGATGGAGGTGCAGAACCTCGTCGAGTCCGTGTCGCGCGAGCTGAACGGTCGTGTGCTGCTTGTAGCCACTGGCCAGCAAGAGTTGACTGCTGATTCGACGCTTCAGAAGATTCAGGACCGTTTCACCGTCAAGGTCGTGCTCAAGAACCAGGACGTCGACGCCGTTGTCCGCCGTGTGCTCCTCAGCAAGGAACTCGCCGAGAAGCCCGGTCTTGACACCACATTGGCGTCAGTTGCGGGGCAGATTTCCCGCCAGCTCATCGGCAGCAGGATTCAGCACACCGCGGCGGACGACAAGGACCTCATCGAGGACTACCCGCTGCTTCCGTTGCGCCGTCGTTTCTGGGAGAGCGTGCTCCGCCAAGCCGACGCCGGCCGCGCTGGTCAGCTGCGTTCCCAGCTTCGAATCGTGCACGAGGCGAACCGCCATGTCGCTCCCGAGCCGGTGGGCACTGTGGTCGGCGCCGACTTCCTGTACTCGCAGAAGAACGAAGACCTCAACGGCGCGGGCCTTCTTCTTAAGGAGACGCAGACGCTGATTCACGAGCAGGGGCAGAAGGACCCCTTGCGCGGCCGCATCCTCGGCCTCATCCACCTCATCGGTCTGCTCCCGACATCGGGTCATGGCGACATCGGCGTCCGCGCGACGGCAGACCATCTCGTCGACCTCCTCGTCGAGGACCTCGCCCACGATGGGGACCGGCTCCGGCAGCAGGTGCCTGCGGTGCTCGAAGCGCTCGCCGAAGAGGGCGTCATTCAGCAGGATGGCGAGGAGTTCCGCCTTCAAACTAAGGCGGGCCGCGAGTGGGACGAGGCATTCCGCAGGCACCACGCTCAAGTCACGGACAGCGAGGTAAGCACAGATCGTGATTCGCTGTTGCTCACTGAGGTCGGACGGTCGATACCCGCTTCGATCCAGCAGGGTCGTGCCAAGGAATCCCGCAAGCTCGCGCTGCACGCCGACGCCTCGCTTCCGCCGGAGTCCGATGCGATCTCGGTGTGGTTGCGCTCCGAGTGGGACGAGGGCATCACGGCGAAGCAGTTCGACGAGGACGCGCGCAGCCTCGGAGTTGACTCGCCGATCGTTCTCATCCACCTTCCTCGACTCCAGGCTCCCGCGTTCGTAGCGGCAGTCCGTAACAAGCTCGCCGCGCACCGAGTGATCGACCAACAGGGAATCCCGCGGGACGACGAGGGGAAGCAGGCGCGAAGCGCGATGCAAACCCGCCTCGACCGTGCGACGGACCAGGTGAATGCCCACGTTCGTGACGTAATCTCCAAGGCAAACGTACTCCTCGGGGGCGGGACTTCGCCGAGCGGCGTCAGCCTGCGCGAGCGGATCGAGGCGGGCGCACAGTCCGCCGCGACCCGCCTATTCCCGCGGTTCTCCGAAGCTGACGACGACCGGTGGTCGATGGTTAGGGACCGAGTGAAGAACGGGTCGGCAGCTGACGCGCTGAAGGTGCTCCAGTTCGATGCCGACCCAGAGCAGCATCCTGTTGTCAAAGAGATTCTCGGCCACGTCGGCCCGGCGGGCACGTCCGCGAGTGAGGTCGAGAAGGCCCTGACATCGAAACCGCTCGGCTGGCCGCGCGACGCGCTCATGGCCGCCCTCGGCGTTCTCCTCGACACAGGAGTGATCTGTGCGACGCTCAACGGGAGCGACGCGACCACGGCCGATGTACTCAAGCAGACCCGCCTCGGCAACGTGCAACTCCGCCGCGAGGTCACGGTGCTCAAGCCCGCCGAGAGAATCCAGGCACGACAGGTGCTGAGCAACCTCGGCTTCCCAACCGACAACGACGGGCTCGTCTCGGCCGTCGAACGGGTCGTCCAGTCGCTCGTCGACCGCGCGAAAGGCGTCAGCGGCCATGCTCCGCTCCCTGACATCACAGTGCCAGGCAGCATCCAGGTGATCGTGAGCGCGTCAGGAAACGATCGCGTGCACGCCCTGCTGGCAGCAAAGAGTGCCCTCACGAGCTTCAGCGACCAACTCGGAGACCTGGAACGCAGGCTCAAGAGTCGCACGCCTTCGCTCGAACTGGCGCGTTCGCTTGCGTCCTCGGCCGCGGGGCTGGAGCCCGCGTCGGCAGCCCGTGAGCGGCTCTGCGTGCTGACTGCGAGCCGTGATCTCCTTACCGAGGCCGATCCAGTCGCCCCGATCGTGAAGGAACTTGCCGAGGCGCTCCGCGATGCGATCCACGAAGCCGCAGTGGCGTTGCGCGACGCCCGAGCAACGGCCGTAGCAGGCCTCGAACAGCAGCCGGCATGGACGGCTCTCGACGATGCGCAGCGCGAGGCTCTCCTCATGGAGCATCACCTCAGCACCGAAGTGGAGCCAAACCTCGCAGATGCAACTGCCGTCCTGACTGCGGCACAGGCTCGGCCGCTCCAGGGATGGACCGCTGAACTCGACGCCATCCCACAGCGGGCTTCGCGGGCACTGGAAGCCGCTATTCAGTTCGCGACACCTGTGGCCAAGGTGACAACGGTGCGCGTTTCAGCGGCGAGCCTGAGAAGCGCCGAAGAAGTAGAGCGATACGTCGAGGCACTGCGGGTAGAACTTCTCGACGCCCTGAATAGCGGTAATGACGCCGTGGTGGTGAAAGGCTGACCATGACGACGGCAACAACCAAGGTCCTCAACTCCGACCAACGACGATTTCTCGACGCCCAGACGCAGCGCGCTCGCGAGGCTGCACAGCGGGCTGCCGAGGATGCTCTGCGCGCTCTCGCTGTCGCCGAGCCGAGCCGTCCGAACTACTTGAGTGACGAGCAGAACAACCTCCGGCTTGCGCTACGCGACAAAGCACGGCAGCTCGGCGATGACACCGCACGCACGGGTGCACTCACCAACCTCGTGCACGACATCGCCTACGAGCAGTGGCATCGCCTGCTGTTCGCTCGCTTCCTGGAAGTCAACGGTCTATTGCGGCATCCGGACTACCGCGATATTCCGTTGTCATTGGACGACTGCGGCGATCTCGCGCCTGACCTTGGCGAACCGGACGCCTGGGCCGTTGCCGCACGGTTCGCCTCGGAGATCTTGCCCGGTGTGTTCCGCCTCACCGACCCCTCGGTACAAGTCCGGTTCGCCGCCGAGCACCGCGACGCGCTGGAACACCTGCTTATCGACATCCCATCCGAGGTGTTCACAACCGAGGATGCGCTCGGCTGGGTGTATCAGTTCTGGCAGACAGCCGAGAAGAAGCGCGTCAACGACTCAGGCGTCAAAATCGGCGGGGCCGACCTCTCTCCCGTCACGCAGCTGTTCACCGAAAACTACATGGTTCGGTTCCTGCTGGAGAACTCACTCGGTGCATGGTGGGCTGCACTTCACCCCGAGTCCTCGCTCGTTGACGGCTGGGAGTATTTGCGTCGCAACGAGGACGGCACACCCACGGCGGGCGCGTTCAGTGCGTGGCCCGAGCGTGCTGCCGAAGTTACGGTAATAGACCCCTGCTGCGGCTCCGGTCATTTTCTCGTTGCAATGTTCGGAATGCTCTGGCGTATGCGTGCCGAGGAAGAGGGCCTCACGCCGGACGAAGCGCAGGATGCCGTCCTCCGGGACAACCTCCACGGGCTCGAACTCGATCCGCGCTGCACCCAGATCGCGACTTTCAACGTGGCGCTGGAGGCATGGAAGCAGGGTGGGTTCCGTGAGCTTCCCGCCCCGCATATTGCTTGCTCTGGTGTTCCCGTGCGGGGCACTAGAGAGGAGTGGCTTGAGTTTGCCGCTCACGATGAGGAGCTTGCGAAGGTGCTCGGGCGCCTTCACTCGTTGTTCCGCAGCGCTGACACCCTTGGGTCGTTGATCACGCCGCAAATCAGTGACCTGGAGGGAACACTCTTCGGCTCTGATATGAGCATTGGTGCAACCTGGGATGATGTCGGTGCTGCTCTTGGCCGGCTACTTGCACGCGAGCGGCAAGAGGCGACAGTATTGGGTCACGTTGCTTCGGACGTAGTGGAGGCAGCGAGCCTGCTGTCCCGCAACTACACTTTGGTGGCCACCAATCCGCCGTACTTGCAGCGGCAGTCGATGGATGCCCGGCTTGTCAGCTACGTGGACCTGCATCACCCGGCGGCCAAGGCAGACATCTCGACCGCATTTATTGAGCGAGCACTGAATTTCGCGTCGGCGGGCGGTTCGGTTGCTGTCGTGTCGCCACAGAACTGGGGGCTCGTGAAGAGCTACACCAAGTTTCGAAAGGCTCTTCTGGCTAAGGAGTCGTTCGCGATCGCGGCGCGACTGGGGGCTGGTGCCTTTCGTCAGATTTCCGGGGAGGTCGTTAAGGTTACTCTCACGGTCATGTCGCGGAGGGTGCCGGAGGCCTCCCACCAAATATCTGCGTTGCTTGCGCACAAGGAGCGTGGGGTTGAGGCCAAAGCTGCTCTCTTAAGGAGCGGACCAGTCTCGCGAGTTGGTCAAGCGGACCAAGTGAGGAACCCCGACTCACGCATCACGCTTACACGGGTGGACGCGGCGACACTGCTCGAGTTTCGTGCAAGCGGCCTCAACGGAACCACTACAGGCGACTATGCGCGGTACGGCCGTTGTTTCTGGGAAGTTAACGACTTCACCCGCTGGGAGTATCAGCAGAGCACGGTGCGTTCGACGCGCCCGTTCGGGGGGCGGGAGCACGTAATTCTCTGGTGCAATGGCAATGGCCCACTTCAGGACGATCCTGGAGCAACAATTCGTGGTAAAGCGGCGCTTGGAAAAAGTGGCGTTGCTGTCTCCCAGATGGGGATGCTTCCCGTCACGCTCTATTCGGGAAATCACTTCGACAATAACACCGCGGTGATTCTTCCTCGCGACCCTGCTGATCTTCCGGCGATCTGGGCATATTGTTCAAGCGACGAGTTTGGCGAAGATGTCCGCGATATCGACGACACACTTAAGGTCACCAATGCAACAGTAGTCAAGGTCGCGTTTGACAAGGAGCGATGGCAGAAGGTCGCGGAGCAGGTTGGGTCGCTGCCGAGTCCTGCTTCGGACGATCCGACGCAGTGGCTGTTTCGAGGTGACGTGGCATCGTCAGATCATCCGCTTCAGGTGGCCGTCGCACGGCTCCTTGGGTACATGTGGCCTGAGCCCCACGGAGACTCACTGGACGACCTGTCCGACTCAGATGGCATCGCAGCGTTGATGGCACTCCCCGGCGAACCAGACCTTGCTACGCGGCTCCGCGAACTTCTCGCTCGTGCGTACGGCACGGAGTGGTCCAGTGCGCTTGAACGGAAGCTAGTGATCGAGGCCGGCGGCAAGAACGGGCGACTGGAAGACTGGCTTCGCGACTCGTTCTTCACCCAGCATGTGAAGGTCTTCGACAACCGACCGTTCCTGTGGCACATCTGGGATGGGCGGAAGGACGGATTCTCGGCAATCGTCAACTACCACCGCCTTGATCGGCGGACCCTTGAGAAGCTCACTTTTACTGCGCTCGGCGCATGGATTGACCGGCAGAAGCATGAGGTGCGGGCGGAGCGAGCCGGTGCCGATGCCCGACTTGCCTCGGCTGAGGAACTTCAGCGCAAACTCAAGCTGATCCTCGAAGGCGCGCCGCCGTACGACATCTACGTGCGATGGAAGTCGATGGCTGAGCAGCCAATCGGCTGGGCGCCTGACCTCGACGACGGTGTCCGTCTCAACATTCGGCCGTTTATCACTGCTGGCGTGCTGCGCTCCAAGGTCAACGTGCACTGGAAGAAAGACCGCGGGACGAATCCCGACGGGTCGGAACGGCACAACGATTTGCACCCGACGCTTGAGGAGCGCCGTGCCGCCCGGCGCGAGGCGGGAGGTGCCGAATGACGCTCGTCCGCGCCGTCGTCGCCAAAGCCCTCCGTGACGCTGCTGCCTTCAACGCGGGGGCGAACTCGGCCCCAGCGGCTGTTCTGTGGGCCGACCCTGAGCACACCTGGGAGCCAGTGATAGGCCTCCTCCAGGAGGCAGTGCCCATCTTGGTGCTCGGAGAGTACGACCCCGCAGCCGCACGAGGTCCCGCGCTTTGGCTTCGAGCCGTTCTTGCCTCACCCGAGTCAGCGGAACTGCCAACCCATCTCGCCGAACGGGATGAGCGCAATCCGTGGGTGATCTACCTGCCTGGTGTCAGCCGAGGTTCCGTCGACGAGGCAGCGGTCCTCGATGACTCGCTCGCGCCACTGGCCGAGGTTGCGATCCGCTCGAACTGGTGGCCCTCCGCCCATGGCCAGACGCCATGGACGCCGCACTCGTTCCTCGCGTCGAAGCAGGGCGCCGGGCTCGACATCGCGAGCGACAGTGCAACGAAGGCGGCCCTCGCTCAGGTGCTGGACAAGTTCCTCTTCGAGGACATCGACGACCTCAGGCGTATGGGGCGCCTCGATTCCTCTCGCCTGCACCACCTCGTGCTCGATGACACGGTTCGCACCCTCCTCGAATGGATGAACGACCCGGATGAGGTGAGGGCTTCGCTCGAAGGTGCGCAGTGGCAGGCCCTTGTCGCCTCCTGCAAGTCCGTTTACGGCTTTGGCCCTGAGAAGGACGGCGCGCTCACCGCAGCCAGCAAGCTCGGCGGCCGAAGGGGCGAGTGGGGAGCTGTCTGGCAACGGTTTGCGGAGAACCCAAGCCGTTACCCGCACCTTCCTGCTTTGCTCGATCAGGCGCGGCCCTCTGTGGTGCCGCTCTTTGGAGACGCCGACCCACACCCTGACTCGTGGCCCTCATGGAACCGCGACGAGGAGGACGCGCTTAGGTCGGCGCTCGATGCATTGGGAACTCATCCCGACCCACGTGGTCGCGTTCAGGAGCTCGCTGCCGAACACACGTCGCGCGAAGAAAGCGTCTGGGCTGCTCTCGGACAGGCGCCCCTTGCGCGGGCAGTTGGCCACCTCGCGGAACTGGCAGACCGTGTCGCGACCGCTTCGAAAGCAACAGACCTCAAGACTCAGATTGCCTGGTTTAGCGACGAAGGCCACGTGATCGATGGCCTCGCGCTGCGGACGATCGCGACGGCCAAGACCGCGCAGGATAGGTCCGCTGTCACTCACGCGCTCGCCGCGATCTACGACCCCTGGGTCGATCAGTCGGCACGAGCATTCCAAAAGGCCGCAGTTGGCAGGTACAGCGGCCAGACGGGCCTCGACATAGTCGCCGGAACGTGCGTGGTCTATGTCGATGCACTGCGGTACGACCTGGCCGCCCGTGTTGCTCGCCGGCTGTCAGATCTCGCGGTAGTTGTGGAGCCGCGCCAGGCAGCATTCCCCAGCGTCACGCCAACCGGCCAGCCGGCGGTGGCACCGATCAAAATCAGCATCGCTGGCGGCGCTGCTTTCGACGCGGCCGATGATCAGGGGCGATCTGTGAAGGGTGCAGTGCTGCGGTCGGCCCTCGCCGCAGCAGAGGTGCAGTTCCTCGACTGGGACACCGCTCAGGTCGGAGACCCGGCCGGAAAGGCCTGGACGCAGACGAACATGATCGACTCGCTGGGCCACTCGCACGGGCACCAGATGGCGGACCTCGTCGACCACCACCTCGACCTCGTCGCCGAGCGGGTTCGTGCACTGCTCGACGCAGGCTGGCGCAAGGTTGTCGTGGTCACCGATCACGGCTTCCTCTTGCCCGGCCGAGCAGCGCAGAAGGTCAACCTCCCGATACAAGTCACGGAAGGCGATGCTGCTCGTAAGCCGCGTGTGGCGCGGTTGAAGGCTACCGCGGCGCGCCCGGACTTTCCGATCCTGGCCTGGACTTGGGACTCGTCCGTTGACATGGTCAGCGCACCGGGAACTGCTGCATTCGAGTCGGGCCGCCTGTACGAGCACGGCGGTTTGAGTCCCCAGGAGTGCGTGATTCCCGTCGTCACCGTGACGCGTGGTCGTTCGGCCGCTGCACCCGTCCAGATTGAAGCTGTTCGATGGACCGGACAGCGATGCCGCATCGACTACGGCCCTGCCGAGGCCGAAGTGGTTGCCGAAGTTCGGCTTCGCCCCGCCGACGCATCGAGCGCCGTCGGCGGTCCGAAGCCGCCCACCGAACCGGGCGAGGTCAAGGTGCTGGTCGACGAGGAACAGGCCCCTGCCGGGGCGAACGCATGGGTCGTACTACTCGACTCGAGCGGTGGAGTTCTAGCGCAAGCGCCAACCACGGTAGGAGGCGTCGAATGACCGAAGCAGTCACACTCGACGAGATCGACACGACCGCAGCGTCAGCCTTCGAGGGGTACGTCGTTCGCAAGGATCTGGCTCAGCAATTCAAGGGTGCGTATCCCGTCCCGACTTACGTCGGAGAGTTCCTCATCGGACGCTACTGCGCCACGACCGACCCGGAGGAGATCGAAGAAGGGCTTCAGGTCGTGCGGCGGCTGCTCGCCGACCGCACTGTGCGGGCTGGTGAAGAGGAGCTCTTCAAGTCGCGCGCGCGTGAGCGCATGACTGTCAAGCTCATCGATCTCGTCAAGGCCCGTCTCGATGCGAAGTCGAACGCTTATGTCGCCGAGCTGCCGAGCCTTGGACTCCGAGACGTGCGTATCGACGATGCCGTTGTCCGCGAGAACGAGCGCATGCTGACTGGTGGCTTCTACGCCGAGGTCGACCTGGTCTACGACGCCGCGATCGCTGACGAGAACAACGGCAAGCCTTTCGCTGTCGGGTCGCTTCGCCCCATTCAGCTGTCAACCCGCGACTCGCTCTCGCGTTTGGCCGAAGGTCGCTCACGGTTCACTACAGAGCAGTGGAAGCACCTCCTGCTTCGGTCAGTGGGCTTCGAACCTGCGCAACTCACCGAGCGCGAACAAGACGTGCTGCTGCTGCGCATGGTCCCGTTCGTGCAGCGGAACTTCAACATGGTCGAACTAGGACCTCGTGGCACCGGCAAGTCCCACCTGTTCCAGCAAGTCTCGCCCTACGCGCACTTGATCTCCGGCGGCAAGGCGACCGTTGCCCGGATGTTCGTCAACAACGCCACTGGACAACGCGGCCTCGTCGCACAGTACGACGTCGTCTGCTTCGACGAGGTCTCCGGCGTCTCTTTCGACCAAAAGGACGGCGTCAACATCATGAAGGGCTACATGGAGTCGGGTGAGTTCTCTCGCGGCCGTGAGTCCATCCGGGCTGACGGTTCGATCATGTTGGTCGGGAACTTCGACGTGGACGTCGCCCACCAGCAGCGGATCGGCCACCTGCTCTCGCCGCTGCCCCCGGAGATGCGCGATGATACGGCCTTCATGGACCGCATCCATGCCTACCTACCCGGCTGGGATGTTCCCAAGCTCAACCCGACCTACTTCACCCAGCACTTCGGGCTCGTGAGCGACTTCCTCTCCGAGTGCTGGTCGCGCCTTCGTGACCAGTCGCGCCTTACCTCGATCCAGGGCCGGGTCAACTATTCCGATGCGCTGTCTGGCCGAGACCTGTCGGCCGTCAACAAGACGGTCGATGGCCTGCTCAAGCTCGTGTATCCCGACGCTGAAGCCGCGATCTCCGATGAGGACCTCGAATGGGCGGTGCGTATCGCTCTGGAGTGCCGCCGTCGCGTCAAGGAACAGCAGCGCCGCATTGGCGCAGCAGAGTTCCGCAACACCCAGTTCGGCTACCGCCTCGGCGAGGGAGTCGAGCAGTTCGTCTCGACTCCCGAGCTCGCGAGCCCCGACTCGATCGGCCTTGATCCACTGCCCCCTGGCCAGGTGTGGGCGATCTCTGAGGGTGGCGGCGACGTTGGCCCGGGACTCTACCGAATCGAGGCGGCGGACACGCCCGGCTCTGGCGCACGCGGTCTCCTCAACCAGGCCGCACCCGCCACGCTCCGGGAGAGCTTCAAGGTCGCGGAGCAGAACCTCATCGCCCAGGCGAGACAACTCGTGGGCGACCGCGACCCGCGCGAGCATAACCTCACTGCTCAGATACGCGCGCTCGACGCAGCCAAGACTGGCGCCGGGCTCGGACTGCCGATCCTTCTCTCGCTGGCCTCGGCGATGCTCCAGCGGTCTATCCGTGGCGGCCTGATCGCTGTCGGCAACCTGTCGCTCGGCGGTGGCGTCGAGACGATCCTCAACGCAGCGCAACTCGCCGAGCACGCGATGGAAAAGGGAGCGACGGCCCTTTTGCTCCCGGTGTCAGCTCGCCGCCAACTCCTCGACGTCAGCGACGAGGTCGCTACAAAAGTCTCGTTCATTTTCTACAACGACGCACAGGATGCCCTCGTGAAAGCGCTCGACGAATAGGTTCACCGCGCTCAAGGACCCGACGGCCCTGGTCCGATCAGATGCCCGAAGCAGTGCGTTACGGGAAGTTCAGGTTCTTGCGCCTCAACCCACCTTTGCCCTGCGACATGACGAACGGCGGGTGAGCTGACGACATCCGATGGATGGCCTTCTCGTACTGCAAGCACAGGTCGCCCATCTCTGTCGCTGTCAGGTTGCCGTTCGCGAATGCGATCGCACGCGCGTCATGCATATAGATCGCCCGAGCTTCGAGCGGACGGGACGCGATCCGGTGATCCTTCGCCAGCAGGATGAATCCGGATGCTGTTCCGGATGCGATCCACTCGTCGTCCGACATCGCCTGGGCGCGCGCATCGCCATATTCTTCTGCGAGGGTGCGAGCATTCCACCCGGCACCACGCAACCGCGCGATCAGCAGCTTCCCGCCCAGTGAGCGGTCGAGCAGGAAGCGGGCGTCGGCCATGGTCTCAGGCGGCCTGAACCCAGAGCGATCGCATCTCGGCATCCGACAGTCCGAAGTCGTCTCCGACCTCCATCATCGACTCACCGGCACGCACCCGGCTGACCACATCTTCCACGCGTACCCCCAGCTTCGCGATGGTCGGCTGGCCGGAGTTCCGCAGCGGGTCGACGACGACTGCGGCACCCTCGTACGTCGGAAGCTGCACGGACTGGACCAGTCCGTTGCTGTACGTGATCGTCTGCAGGTACTGTTCGACCACGTCGCGGAACACGCCCTGATGGTTGCGGACGACCACGAGGTCGCGATCACCGTTCTCGAACAGGATCTCGGCGCCGTCGGTCTTGAGACGATCGCTGAGCAGCGCGTGCTCCAGGCCCAGCTCATCGCGCAGGATCTGAACCGCGGGTCGGATGCGTGCCATGGGCAAGCCGGCCCGGCGGAACGCTTCGACGACGTATCCCTCGGCGAGAGCGTCGAACGGAACGGTGAATCCTCGGCCGTTGCCGACGCCCGTCAGAATCGGCTCGCTCCAGCCCCACTTGCCCTCGCTCCGCTGGCGAAAACGGTGCCCGTGGGCCCACCGTGCGAACGACGAAGCAGGCGCGCGGATGATCTGCGCCGCCTCGTTCAGCGAGTAGATCGGCGTCGTGTAAGCCGTCTCGGTTGCTCGTGTTTGCATGCAAACAGTGTACTTCTCATCGCATGGTGATAGGCGGCATTTCGGCGACTGACTCGCGGCTGACGTAGCCGGTAGCGATTGACGTGTTCTCCTGACACGATCGATGTAGGCGTATGGCCGGAGGCGGAACTCGGATGACTGTTGCAACGATCGAAGTCGATACAGATGCACTCCGAATGGCGAAGGAACTCACCGGGAGCTCCTCGGATCGAGAGACCGTTGAGCTCGCTCTGCGAACGCTTATCGCCGTTCGGAATCAGCCCGCTGCGGTCGAGCGAATCATCGGCCGGACGTCCGTCACTCCGCCCCACCCAGCTCGTCCATGAACCCGTCGACCACGCCTGGCACCAGGTGCGTGGAGATGACCATCGTCACGGCGCGGGCGACGGTCGAGCGCAGCGCGTCGGGCACCGTATGAATGCCTGATGCCGAGCGCGTCACGAACCCGGTGCGCTCGAGGTTCAGCATCCGCAGGCCGGGCTCGTCGGCGATGAAGTCGGAACCGTTGCCCAGCGCCGCGACCACGCGGGAGACGGTGTCCGTGACAGTGAAGCGCTCGCGGTCGTCGTCCAGGCCGATGTACGCGTTGGCGATCACCTGCGCGGCGACCAGTGCGGCCAGGAACTCGGTCAGCTCGAGGGGCATCCGGTCGTGCCACGCGTCGGCAGTCACGCCCGGCCGCACGCGGGTCGGGCTCAGCTCGATCACCTCGGCGATGATCAGCGCCTGCCACCAGGCCGACAGCAGCGGCAGCTGGTTCATCGACGTGACGTGCTCCACGCCGTCCGCCGCCGGCATCCGCCTGCTCACGCCGACAGCGGAGACGCCGATCATCGCTGCGACCCGCTGGATGTCGGCACGGCGCAACGCGCCCGTCGACGAGACTGGCCGCCCCGCCCCGATCCACTCCAGCAGCCTGCCGACGCTGAAGACGACCGGCAGTCGCCGCAGCACCCGGTGCCTCTCCTCCTCGGGAATGTCCTGCCCGCCGGCCAGCGCATCCTGCAGCAGCGCGCCGCCATCGCCCTCCGACCCATCGAGCAGCACATCCTCGAGCGCATCGTGCGCGTCGGCCCAGCCGGCACGATCTGAGGCCAGGCGCATGTGCACGTAGTCGTGCAGCGTGTCCAGCGCGTCGAACAGCGCACCTTCGGCGTCGTCGGGCTCCTCGCCCAGCATCTCCGCGAACGTCTCGACATCGTCCGGATCGTCGAGGTCGATCACCCACTCACGCGCCAGCTTCTGCAGCGAGCGGAACATGCGGAGCTCGGTGCCCACGTCGGGTGCAGCGATCTCGTCCTGCTCGTCCAACCACGCTTGGAAACTCAGTGCCAGCGCCTCGTCTGCCCTACGGGGGGCGGCAGCGCGGCCGCCCGCGCCGTTCGCGGCCGGCGGCAGCACGGCATCCGCCTCTCCATCCGTCAGAGCGGATGCCGCCACCTCGACCACATCGCGACCCCTCACCCGAGCCTCGGCCAGCACCGACGCCGCGACGGCCAGCGCTGCGCCGACCATCACGTTCTGCCCGTTGTGACGCACGATCAGGGAGTCCAGCGAGTCGAAGGCGCGCCCCCTGTTCGACAGCGGCACGATGTCGCGCGACGCCGCCACCGCCTCCTTCGAGGGCCAGGCGGGCACGCGCATCCGCTGCCGGACGGACGCCAGAGCCGGGTCGGTGTGCCGGGAGTCGAGCAGGCCCAGCGCTGCGCCGATCACGTGCGAGACCGCCGGCATGCTGTCGGTCTCCTCGATGGGGACGTCGTCCAGGATCTTCTGCGCCGCGCGCAGATCGTCGTCGCCGATCGCCATCGTGAACCTGCGCAGCACCGACAGCGCCAGCGCCCGATGCTTCCCGACCGGCGTGAACAGCATGAGATTGTGGCGCTCCGTCGCGCGCGCCAGCGCCGCGTTGACGGCATCCAGATCCGACCCGTCCAGGTTCTCGAGGTCGATGCCCTCGTCGGCCAGCAGCGGAGCGATCTGGTCCAGCATCCGCTTGGCCATGCCGGGCTGACGCCGCACGCCCATCGCGGCCATCTGCCTGCGGAACTCGGGATCGTCGAAGGGGGAGGTCACCCGGTCAGCGTACGGAAGCGGATGCCGGAATGCACGCGGTGGGGATGTCGGTGCCGCCAGATACCTTGGTAGCGATTCAGTTCGCCGATCAAGTGGAGGGCACGAAATGACTGCAGAGCCATCCGGGGAGGTGATCCTCTACCAGCGTGAGGATGGCGCTCCCGCGTTGGAAGTGCGGCTGGATGGCGACACTGTGTGGCTGACGCAAGCTCAGCTTGTCGACCTCTTTGGGTCGTCCAAAGCGAATATCAGCGAGCACATCGCGAATGTCTTCGAGGAGGGTGAGCTGTCCGCGGGGGCAACTGTTCGGGAATTCCGAACAGTTCGAACCGAAGGATCTCGTGAGGTTGCGCGAAGCATCACTCACTACAACCTCGACGTCGTCATATCTGTCGGCTACCGAGTCAAGAGCCGGACTGCCACACGGTTCCGCATCTGGGCCACCGAACGTCTACGGGAGTACCTCGTCAAGGGCTTCACGATGGACGACGAGAACCTGAAGAACCTGGGCGGCGGTCGCTATTGGCGTGAACTGCTTGATCGCATCCGCGACATCCGAAGCAGCGAGAAGGTGCTGTATCGGCAAGTGCTGGATCTGTACGCCACGAGTGTCGATTACGACGCGAGTGCTGAAGAGTCCAAGCAGTTCTTCGCAGTCGTTCAGAACAAGCTCCACTTCGCGGCGCGCGGACACACAGCAGCAGAAGTCATCGCGGCCCGGACGGATGCCTCGAAACCTGAGATGGGCCTGACCTCGTTCGCTGGAACGAGACCACGAAAGTCTGATGTGTCCGTTGCCAAGAACTATCTGGACGAGGGCGAGTTGAGGAAGCTCAACACGCTTGTCTCCGCGTACTTCGATGCGGCTGAGTTCCGTGCGCAGAGTCACGAAGCGACGTACATGAAGGACTGGATCGGCCACCTGGACCGCCTGATATCGGCGATGGATGCTCCGGTGCTGGACACGCGCGCAACGCGAGATCGAGGGGAAGGGCTGACACGCTCGCCTTCCTGATCGGTCTCGAATGCTCTGAAGTCAGGTGGAGGCCGCGACCACTGCATCCCTTCAATGTCAGGGCATCAAGGTAATGACCGGGTATCGGGGTATCCCGATGCCTGCTCAGCCCCGCTCCGCCAGCACAAGCAGCTCGCCGACCTCGCAGCGCAGGGCATCGCAGATCGCGCGCAGCGTGGAGTAGCGGATCGCCCGTGCCCGGTCGTTCTTCAGCACCGACAGGTTCACGATGCTCACGCCCACCCGTGCGCTCAACTCGGTCAGCGTCATGTTCCGCTCGGCAAGCAGCTCGTCGAGCCGACAGTGGATGCCGGTGAACTCGTCGTCCGCGTCGGCGGGGCTCATACCAGGCCGTCCGTCTCGCGCTGCAGGCGCTCCTTCTCGAGCTGCAGTTGCCTGCCGTAGCGGAAGATCGCCGACAGGGCGAACAGGCCGACCGCCACCGCGAAGGGCCAGAGCGGGATGCTGAGCTCGAACGGCACGGTCATCTCCGGCTCCCACTTCAGCGATCGCGCGGCCAGCGTCATGCCGATCGAGGTGACCAGAGTGCTCAGAGCGCCGCCGACCATGACCGCGATCGATGCGAACCCGAACGTGCGGGACACAGCGGGGTGGAATGGGTCTCGCATCCCCGCCCGTCGGGTCGCGGTGTAGATCGCCCAAGCGATCGCGGCGGAGGCGAGGATGCCCATCAGCGTCCCCAGATATACCGTGAGTCGCGGGCCCACGGGCACGTTCTCGAGCCAGTTCTGGCAGTACGAGATCGGTGCAGGTCCCTGAGCGGGGGAGAGTTCGACGTGGAAGGTGCCGGTCGCGTCACAGGTGGGGCTGTGCAGCGCATCCTGCTGCTCGGCGACCCATTGCCCGGCCGCTCCCTCCAGTGCGATTGAGCCGGAGCCGAGGCGCTGGAGGCCGGACATCACGATGCCGAAGGCCGCGACACCCAGGTATGCGAGCGACGCGTTGCGCGTCACGTCGAGTGCGAGCGTGGTGCTGCCGCGCCGGCGCGCGCGCCAGATCGAGAAGGCCACGATCACCCCGGTGATCGCCAGCCACAGGGCCAGCCAGCCGAGCCCTTGAAGCAGGTCCGTCGATGTCAGCTGCATCAGACCAGCCCCTCCGTGTCGCGCGTCAGCGCGGCGACCGCGATGCTCACCGCGCCCGTCGCGACCAGGCCCAGCGTGATCGCCTCGGCCAACGGCATCCTTCTCGCCCTGTCCATGTCCCCACCCTCCGTAGCGATGGCTGTTGTTATCGACTTTCGTTAACATAACGACAATCGATATGGAGGTCAATCGTCTTCTGCGTTTCGTCTCGCTTCGCTCGCTCAACGACCGGGAACGGGACACCTCCATGAAGCTGAGGGCGCAGGGACGTTCCGGAGTGAGCATCGGGGAGGAGCGTTCTTCGACTCGCTGCGCTCGCTCAGTAACCGGGGGTCCCCGCTCTGCGAACGAAGGAAGCTTCGCGCAGCCCGTCCCACCACGATCCGGAGCCCGTCCCGGAACGAGAGGTATGCCGACGGCGAACACGGCCGTTCGGGCCTCGCGCTCTCGTTACTCTCGATGTACAAGGCACCACTGCCGCTTCGCCGCGTGCGAAAGGAAGTCACAGCATGTTCGAGAGATTCACGGACCGAGCCCGTCGAGTGGTCGTCCTCGCCCAAGAAGAGGCGAAGATGCTCAACCACAACTACATCGGCACCGAGCACATCCTGCTCGGCCTCATCCACGAGGGCGAGGGTGTCGCTGCGAAGGCGCTCGAGAGCCTGGGCATCTCCCTCGACGCCGTGCGCGAGCAGGTGCAGGACATCATCGGCCAGGGTCAGCAGCAGCCGACCGGGCACATCCCCTTCACCCCGCGCGCCAAGAAGGTGCTCGAGCTGTCGCTGCGCGAGGCGCTGCAGCTCGGCCACAACTACATCGGCACCGAGCACATCCTGCTCGGCCTCATCCGCGAGGGCGAGGGCGTCGCCGCCCAGGTGCTCGTCAAGCTCGGCGCCGACCTGAACAAGGTGCGCCAGCAGGTCATCCAGCTGCTCTCCGGCGCCCCGGGCGGCCGCGAGACGGCATCCGTCGGCGCCCAGACCAACGACGGCCAGTCGGCCGCCCAGGGCGGGTCGCAGGTGCTCGACCAGTTCGGCCGCAACCTCACCCAGGCCGCCCGCGAGGGCAAGCTCGACCCGGTGATCGGCCGCGAGAAGGAGGCCGAGCGGGTCATGCAGATCCTCTCGCGCCGCTCCAAGAACAACCCCGTCCTGATCGGAGAGCCCGGCGTCGGCAAGACCGCCGTCGTCGAGGGCCTCGCGCAGGCCATCGTCAAGGGCGACGTGCCCGAGACGCTGAAGGACAAGCAGCTCTACTCGCTCGACCTCGGCTCGCTCATCGCCGGCTCCCGCTACCGCGGCGACTTCGAGGAGCGCCTGAAGAAGGTCACCAAGGAGATCCGCACCCGCGGCGACATCATCGTCTTCATCGACGAGATCCACACCCTGGTGGGTGCGGGCGCCGCCGAGGGCGCGATCGACGCCGCCAGCATCCTCAAGCCGCTGCTGGCACGCGGCGAACTGCAGACGATCGGCGCGACCACGCTCGACGAGTACCGCAAGTACTTCGAGAAGGATGCTGCGCTCGAGCGCCGCTTCCAGCCGGTGCAGGTCAACGAGCCCACGCTGCCGCACGCCATCAACATCCTGAAGGGCCTGCGCGATCGCTACGAGGCGCACCACAAGGTGCAGATCACCGACGGCGCCCTGGTCGCCGCGGCGAACCTCGCCGATCGGTACATCAGCGACCGCTTCCTGCCCGACAAGGCCATCGACCTGATCGACGAGGCAGGGGCCCGCCTGCGCCTGTCGATCCTGTCCTCCCCGCCGGAGCTGCGCGAGTTCGACGAGAAGATCGCCAAGGTCCGCGAGGAGAAGGAGGCCGCCTCCGAGGAGCAGGACTTCGAGAAGGCCGCTGCTCTCCGTGACCAGGAGAAGGAGCTGCTCGGCGAGCGGCTGCGCCTGGAGAAGCAGTGGAAGAGCGGCGACGTGTCCTCTCCCGCCGTCGTCGACGAGGGCCTGATCGCCGAGGTGCTCGCGCAGGCCACCGGCATCCCCGTCTTCAAGCTCACAGAGGAGGAGTCCAGCCGCCTCGTGTTCATGGAGAAGGCGCTGCACCAGCGCGTCATCGGTCAGGAAGAGGCCATCGCGGCGCTCTCCCGCACGATCCGCCGCCAGCGCGCCGGCCTCAAGGACCCGAAGCGCCCCTCGGGCTCGTTCATCTTCGCCGGCCCGACCGGCGTCGGAAAGACCGAGCTCGCCAAGGCGCTCGCCGAGTTCCTGTTCGACGACGAGGCAGCCCTGATCTCCCTCGACATGTCGGAGTTCGGCGAGAAGCACACCGTCTCGCGGCTGTTCGGAGCCCCTCCGGGATTCGTCGGCTTCGAAGAGGGCGGCCAGCTCACCGAGAAGGTGCGCCGCAAGCCGTTCTCCGTGGTGCTGTTCGACGAGATCGAGAAGGCCCACCCGGACATCTTCAACTCGCTGCTGCAGATCCTCGAAGAGGGTCGTCTGACCGACGGTCAGGGCCGCGTGGTCGACTTCAAGAACACCGTGATCATCATGACGACCAACCTCGGCTCGTCGGCGATCGCCGGTGGCCCGGTCGGCTTCCAGGTGGAGGGCAACTCGCAGACCACCTACGAGCGGATGAAGGGCAAGGTCGACGAGGAGCTCAAGCGCCACTTCAAGCCCGAGTTCCTGAACCGCCTCGACGACATCATCGTGTTCCCGCAGCTGAACAAGGACGAGCTGCGTCAGATCGTCGGCCTGTTCGTCAAGCAGCTGGGCGACCGCCTGCTGGACCGCGACATGACCGTCGAGCTGTCGGATGCCGCCAAGGACAAGCTCATCGACATCGGCTTCGACCCGACGCTGGGCGCCCGCCCGCTGCGCCGCGCCATGCAGCGCGAGATCGAGGACCAGCTGTCCGAGAACATCCTGCACGGCGAGCTCAACACCGGCGACCACGTGAAGGTCGACGTCGTCGACGGCAAGTTCACCTTCCACTCCGCTCCGCGCGGCGAGAAGGTCGCGGTCGGCGTCAGCACCACGCCGTCGATCTCGGCCACCCCGGACCTCGCCGCCGGCTGACGCCCTGCGACTCGCGCACAGGGGGGGCGGATGCTGCACAGCATCCGCCCCTCGGTCTGTCTGCGCTGCGCACGCGGCATCTGCTCGGGCTTGCTTTCGCGGGGTCCGAATGGCTGGCTCACGCGAGGTGAGGCCGCCATCTGGGACCCGCGAATCGGGGCCCGCGGAGTTCGGGCGTGTCGCGGGGTCCGAATGGCTGGCTCGCGCGTGGGGAGGCAGCCAAGTGGGACCCGCGAATCGGGGCCCGCGAACGGTGATCTCGTCGAGCGGGAGCGGTGCGCCGCACGACCACGACCTCGCGGGTTCTAGTCTTGATGCGTGA
Source organism: uncultured Microbacterium sp. (assembly GCF_937927635.1). Lineage (GTDB taxonomy): Bacteria > Actinomycetota > Actinomycetes > Actinomycetales > Microbacteriaceae > Microbacterium. Next base: position 78,342 of record NZ_CALBRW010000013.1, on the reverse strand, counting down.
CAGAGTTCTCCCTCCGGCCCGCGCGCACGTCCGACATCACCGGCATCCATCGCCTGCTGGAACCGCTCGTCGAGCGCCGCATCCTGCTCGGCAAGGATCTGGCGATCCTGTACGGCGCCGCGCAGGAGTTCATCGTCGCCGAGGTCGGCGGCGAGCTGATCGGCTGCGGCGCACTGCACGTCATGTGGGAGGACCTGGGCGAGGTGCGCACCCTGCTGGTGCGCGAGGACTTCCTGCATCTGGGGATCGGCCGTGCGATCGTCGAGGCGCTCGAGCGCCGCGCGCTCGACCTCGGGCTCAGCAGGCTGTTCTGCCTGACCTTCGAGACCGGCTTCTTCACGCGGCGCGGGTTCGAGCCCATCGGCGAGCACATCGTCGATCCCGACGTGTACTCGCAGCTGCTGCGCAGCGGCGACGCCGGCGTGGAGGAGTTCCTCGACCTCGCGCACGTCAAGCCCAACACTCTCGGCAACACCAGGATGCTCAAGCACCTGGCGTCCAGCAGCGCCGGATAGCCTGGACGCATGGCCCGCCAATCCGCCGCAGTGTACCGACGTCGGCGGCTCGTGGTCCTCGTCGCACTGATCCTGCTGATCGCGGCTCTGGCAGGCGGGATCTGGTTCGTCATGACGCAGCCGTGGAGGACGGATGCCGCACCGGCGTCCACCCAGTCGTCCGCACCGGCGACGGATGCCGAGACCCCGTTCGCCACGGATCCGGCCTCGCCGCCGGCATCCGCCGACCCGGCAGTCGACGCACCCAGCCCGGATCCCTCCGAGACGCCCGGCGTCGTCGCCTGCGTGGCCGCGGATGTCGAGGTGAAGGCTGTGACGGATGCCGTGACCTACGCTGCCGGCGTGATGCCGAAGATCTCGATCTCGCTGACCAACAAGACCGACAAGGACTGCACGCTGAACGTCGGCTCCAACATGCAGAGGTTCACGGTCACCAGCGGTCAGGACGTGTGGTGGCGCTCCACCGACTGCCAGACCGACCCGAGCGCCCAGATCGCCACCCTCGCGGCCGGTGCGACGGTCAGCACCAAGATCCCGGTGGTCTGGGACCGCACCCGCTCAGCGGTCAACACCTGCGACAAGCCGAACCGGCCCCGCGCACCCGGCGGCGGTGCCTCGTACCACGTCACGGTGTCCATCGGCGGTTTCGACAGCGCGGGGTCGCAGCAGATTTTCCTGCGCTGAGCTGCATCCCGTCCAAGTTCGATGCGCGCCAACCGGAATTTTGGGATACCATAGGGGAGTGGTTCTCCGAACTGAGCGGTGAAACCATCCCCAGTGGTGTCGTCTTCAGCGTCCCCAGCGCTTCGACACTCATCGCTGCGAGAGCCAGAGGGCCCCCTCGAACATCCCCAGTCCCCAATGGTGGAGTCGAAGGGGCCCCACTCCTTACTCCGGGCAGGCTCTTCTAAGCTGGATTCATGGCGAAGAAGAGGTCCGGCGCGAAGCGGCCCGCCCCCCAGGATTTCCGCTCCGAGGCTCTCGCCCAGGCGCTGGAGAAGCAGGACATGGCAGCAGTCGCCCTCGCGCTCCGCAATGGCAACACCGTCGTCCCGCTGATCAAGCCCGGTCCGCGCGACCGGCCGCTGGACGGCGGCGAAGTGTGGACGTACCGCGATGCGAACACCGGTGAGGTGGCGCTGCTGCTGTTCAGCGACGCCAAGAACAAGCCCGACAACCTGCCGCCCGGCGTGGGAATCTACTCGCCGGCCTGGCTGAAGAGGTTCCTCACCGTGCACCGCGAAAAGATCACCACGGTGTTCCTCGACATCGCCGGCCCCCACCCCATGCAGGCTCACCCCGAGGAGCTGCTGAAGGCCCTGCAGGCGTAGCTCAGAACGGCGGGATGGCGGCATCTGGCCTGCGCTGGGTCATCCGCTGGCGGATGTCGTTCAGCGCCGACCGCAGGGTCTGGGAACGATCGTCGATCACCTGCTGATAGCCCAGCCGCGCGGCCTCGCTGCGGCGGTGTGCCGCCTGCGTGACGGGCCGGATCTCGCCGGCGAGCGACAGCTCGCCCACGGCGGCCACCGTGCGCGGCACGGACTGCTGCCGGATGGCACCCGCCACGGCCACGGCGATGGCCAGATCTGCGGCGGGCTCGGTGAACCGCACCCCGCCCACGGTGGACACGTACACGTCGAGCTTGGACGTCTCGATGCCGGCCCGGCGCTCCAGGATCGCCAGCACCATGGCCACGCGCGACGAATCCAGACCGTGCACCACGCGCCGTGGGTTGGGGGCGTTGGTCTCGATGGTGAGCGCCTGCACCTCCACCGGCAGCACGCGACGGCCCTCCATGGCGATGGCCACGCAGGTGCCCGGTTCGGCGGCGCCCTGCGAGAGGAACAACCCGCTGGGGTCGGGGACCTCGGCGATGCCGTCGCCGGTCATCTCGAAGCATCCGACCTCGTCGGTGGGGCCGAAGCGGTTCTTCAGCGCGCGGATGAACCGCAGCGCGGTCTGCCGGTCGCCCTCGAAGTGGCAGACCACGTCGACCAGGTGCTCCAGCACACGGGGACCTGCGACCGTGCCGTCCTTGGTGACGTGCCCCACGATGATCACCGGCAGTCCGCGGTCCTTCGCGATGCGGATGAGGGATGCTGCCACCTCGCGCACCTGGCTGGGCTGCCCGGCCGCGCCGTCGATCAGCCCGCTGGCGACGGTCTGCACGGAGTCGACGATCACCAGGTCGGGCTTCACCTCGTCGATGTGCCCGAGGATCGTGCCCAGGTCGGTCTCGCTGGCCAGGTACAGCTCGTCGTGCAGGGCGTTGGTGCGCTCGGCGCGCAACCGCACCTGCGCGGGTGACTCCTCGGCGCTGGCGTACAGCACGCGCCTGCCCGAGCGAGCCGTGGCCGCCGCCACCTCCAGAAGCAGCGTGGACTTGCCGACGCCCGGCTCACCACTGAGCAGGATGGCGGCGCCCGGAACGATGCCGCCGCCCAGCACCCGGTCGAACTCGCCCACACCACTCGAGCGACGCGGTGCGTCGGCGGTGGTGATCTGGGTGATGGGGCGCGCGGCGCGCTCGGCGGATGGAGCCACGGCATCCGTCTGCCGAACGATCCCGGTCTTCGCGCCCTGCTCCTGCACGGTGCCCCACTGCTGGCACTCGCCGCACCGGCCCACCCACTTGGCCGTCGTCCAGCCGCACTCCGTGCAGACGTAGGCGGGCGGCGCGGGCTTCCGGGTGACCATGCAGCAAGGCTATCCGCGGGGCGGACATTGGGCGGGGCGACGCTTCGACAGGCTCAGCGACCCAGGTGGGGTGGGCTCAGCGACGGTAGGTCCCTCAGGCCTTGCGCCCGACGTCCTTCAGCATCCCGGCCACGACCAGCGCGAACGCGCCGACCAGCACCAGCAGCCACAGGCCCAGCGAGTACGAGTTGGACTCCGCGTGGTACGTCGCACCCATCACCAGCGGGGGGAAGTAGCCGCCCAGGCCGCCGGCCGCGGCCACCACGCCGCTGACCGCGCCGACCTTCTCCTTCGGCGTGGACGGGCCGATCCAGGCGAACACCCCGCCCATCCCGAGCCCCATCGCCGAGGCCATCAGGAGGAACGTCACCCCGGTCAGGATGCCCTCGGCCGGCTGCTGTCCGACGATGTACGCCAGCGCGACGATGCCGCCCAGCGAGATCAGCGAGATGATCTTCGGGCCGAACCGGTCGGCCAGCACGCCGCCGACGGGCCGCGCCACCACGGCCGCCGCCGCGAACAGCGCGGTGCGCATGCCGGCGCCCAGCACGTCGACCTCGTTCGGGTAGATGGTGGTGAGGTACTTGGGCAGGAAGTTCGAGAACGCCACGAAACCGCCGAACACGATGCCGTACAGGAACGCCATCTCCCAGGTGACCGGCAGCTTGAGCGCACCAGTCACCTTGGGCACGAGCTTCTCGCGGTTGGGCTCCCACAGCGGCGACTCGCGCATGAATAACCACACGATCACGGCCATCACCACCAGCGCGCCCGCGATGATCAGGTGCGTGGGGAGGTAGCCGATGTCCTCGGCCAGGCGCGGGGTGGCCAGCGCCGAGACCGCCGTGCCGATCATCCCCATGCCGAAGACGCCGTTCGCGAAGCCGCGGCGATGCGGCGGAAACCAGGCGCTGGAGAACGGCACGCCGGCGGCGAAGATCGTGCCCGCCACGCCCAGGTAGAACCCGGCGATGATCAGCAGCGGAAAGCTGCGGATGCTGCCGGCCAGCGCCACCAGCAGCACCGCCGGCGCCGACAGCAGCAGCACGGCGGTGAACATCTTCCGCCCGCCGAAGCGGTCTGTCATCGCGCCGATGACCACGCGCCCCATTGCGCCGACCAGCACCGGGGTGGCCAGCATGAGTGAGATCTGGCCCTCATCCAGGCCCATCTCCGTGGCGTAGGTCTTCTGCAGCGGGGATATCGACATCCAGGCCCAGAACGCGATCGTGGAGGCGATGGTGGCCAGCAGCACCTGGGCGAATCCGCCCTTGAGACCGGTGGCCTGCGGAGCGGCGGCGGTGATCGGAGCAGTCATCAGGCGTCCCTTCGATAACGGCGACCGTAGCCTGCTTCAGCCCTGATCACCATAGGTATCGCCGGAGAAAATCGGATCATCGCCCGGATGAATAAACACGGCCCGCCCTTGTTTACGTCCGGGACCGAAGGCAGGATGCTGAAGTACCACGTGCACTCCGGAAGGAGCAGAGATGACCCCCGGCATCACCACTCGAAGGGCTCCGGCCAACGACGGCCTGCTGGCCGAGACGCTGCTCACGATGGGGCGCTTCGTGCGTCCAGGAGAGTTCTCGCCGGACCTGCGGTCGGTGTTCCTGCAGGGCGGTCGCGCGGGCGACGCGTTCTACCGCGACCGCTGGTCGCACGACAAGGTGGTCCGCTCCACGCACGGCGTGAACTGCACCGGATCGTGCTCGTGGAAGGTGTACGTCAAGGACGGCATCATCACCTGGGAGGCGCAGCAGACCGACTACCCGTCGGTCGGCCCCGACTCCCCGGAGTACGAGCCTCGCGGCTGCCCGCGCGGCGCAGCCTTCAGTTGGTACACCTACTCGCCCACGCGCGTGCGCTATCCGTACATCCGCGACACACTGGCCCAGCTGTACCGGCAGGCCAAGGCGCAGCATCCGGATCCTGTCGACGCCTGGGCGTCGATCGTGGAGGATCCCGAGAAGGCCACGTCGTACAAGCGCGTCCGCGGCAAGGGCGGCCTGGTGCGCACCAGCTGGGACGAGGTGATGGAGATCGCTGCGGCAGCGCACGTGCACACCGTGAAGACCTACGGCCCCGACCGCATCGCCGGGTTCTCGCCCATCCCGGCCATGTCGATGGTGTCGCACGGCGCCGGCTCCCGGTTCATGAACCTGATCGGCGGCACCATGCTGTCGTTCTACGACTGGTACGCCGACCTGCCGGTCGCCAGTCCCCAGGTGTTCGGCGACCAGACCGACGTGCCCGAGTCCGCGGACTGGTGGAACGCCGGATACCTGATCATGTGGGGCTCGAACGTGCCGGTCACCCGCACCCCCGACGCGCATTTCATGACCGAGGCCCGCTACCGCGGCCAGAAGGTCATCACGGTCTCTCCCGACTACACCGACAACACCAAGTTCGCCGACGAGTGGGTCTCGCCGCATCCGGGAACGGATGCCGCGCTGGCGCTGGCCATGGGCCACGTCATCCTGCGCGAGCACTTCGTCGAGAAGCGCACCGAGCGGTTCCAGGACTACATGCGCCGTTACACCGACGCGCCGTTCCTCGTCGAACTCGAGGAGCGCGACGGCTCTCTCGTGCCGGGCAAGTTCGTCACGGCATCCGATCTGTCCGGAGCGGATGCCGCCCAGCCGCGCGCCGACTTCAAGCCGGTGCTGATGGACCAGGACGGCACCCCGGTCGTGCCGAACGGTTCGCTGGGCCACCGGTTCAGCCCCGAGGACGAGGGCCGCTGGAACCTGGACCTGGGCGACGTCGTGCCGCCGCTCTCGGTGGCCGACCTTGCGAGCTGGGACGGGACGGCGGCGGAGATCCTGCTGCCGCGCTTCGACCTGGACCCCGAGCCCGGCCAGGAGCACGCCGGCGGCTCCGGTGTGATCGCCCGCGGCGTGCCCGTGCGCACCGTCGCCGGTAAGACCGTCACCACGGTGTTCGATCTGATGCTGGCCCGCTACGGTGTCGGCCGCGACGGGATGCCCGGCGAGTGGCCGACCGGCTATGACGACGCCACCAGCCCCGGCACCCCGGCGTGGCAGGAGGAGCACACCTCGGTGCCCGCCGAGCAGGCCATCCGCATCGGGCGCGAGTTCGCCGACAACGCCGAGCGGTCGGGTGGCCGCTCGATGATCCTGATGGGCGCCGGCACCAACCACTGGTTCCACTCCGACACCATCTACCGCACCTTCCTCGCGCTGACGACGATGACCGGATGCCAGGGCGTGAACGGCGGGGGATGGGCGCACTACGTGGGCCAGGAGAAGGTGCGCCCGCTCACCGGCTACCAGCAGTACGCCGGTGCCTCCGACTGGGTGCGCCCGCCGCGCTACACGATCGGCACCGCCTTCTTCTACCTGTCCACCGACCAGTGGCGCTACGACGGGCTGCCCGCCGACCAGCTCTCCTCGCCGCTGGGCCGCGGCACCTTCCACGGCCGCACCACCGCCGACTGCCTGGTCGAGTCCGTGCAGCGGGGGTGGATGCCGAGCTACCCCACCTTCGACCGCAACCCGCTCGACCTGGTGGCCGAAGCCGAGGCGGCGGGCAAGGATCCCGCGCAGCACGTCGTGGACAGCCTGGATGACGGCTCGCTGCACTTCGCCGTGGAGGACCCGGACGACCCGGCCAACTTCCCGCGCGTGATGACCATGTGGCGCGCCAACGTGCTGGGCTCCTCGGGCAAGGGCAACGAGTACTTCCTCAAGCACCTGTTGGGCACGGATGCCGCCGTGCGCGCTCCCGAGGCGGCCGAGGGCTCCCGTCCGGTGTCGATGACGTGGCACGAGAAGGCGCCCGAGGGCAAGCTCGACCTGCTGATGACGGCGGATTTCCGCATGACCAGCACCACGCTGTTCAGCGACATCGTGCTGCCGGCGGCCACCTGGTACGAGAAGTACGACCTGTCCTCCACGGACATGCATCCGTTCGTCCACGCGTTCAACCCGGCCATCGCACCGCCCTGGCAGACGAAGACCGACTTCGAGACGTTCCGCATCCTCGCCGAGCGCTTCAGCGAGATGGCCCGCACCCACCTGGGCGTGCGGCGCGACGTGGTGGCCACGCCGCTGCAGCACGACACCCCCGATGCGATGGCCACCCCACACGGCCGCGTGCAGGACCTGCCGCGGGTGCCCGGCGTCACCATGCCGAAGCTGAAAGTGGTCGAGCGGGACTACCCGAACCTCGCCGAGCAGTGGAAATCGCTGGGCCCGCTGAGCGGCGAACTGGGCATGACCACCAAGGGCGTCACGTACCACCCCGAGCCCGAGATCGCGTGGCTGGCCGAGAAGAACGGGCAGGTCGCCGCGGGCCCGTACGCCGGCAGCGTGCGACTGGACTCCGACCAGCGCGCCTGCGAGATGATCCTGGCGTTCTCCGGCACCAGCAACGGCCGCCTGGCCGTGCAGGGCTTCCGGCAGTTGGAGAAGCACACCGGGCAGCAGCTGGCGTTCCTCGCCGACGAGCACGAGGGCACGCACCTGTCGTTCCAGGACGTGTCGGTGCAGCCGCGCAGCGTGATCACCTCGCCGGAGTGGTCGGGCTCCGAGCACGGCGGCCGGCGGTACACGGCCTTCGCGATCAACGTCGAGCACCTCAAGCCCTGGCACACGCTCACCGGCCGGCAGCACTTCTACCTCGACCACGACTGGATGGACGAGCTGGGCGAGGCGCTGCCGATCTACCGCCCGCCGCTGGACATGGCGCGCCTGTTCGGCGATGTGGTGCCGGGCACGGCATCCGGTGCCGAGGTCAACGTGCGCTACCTGACCCCGCACTCCAAGTGGTCGATCCACTCGGAGTACCAGGACAACCTGTTCATGCTCTCGCTCTCGCGAGGCGGCCCCACGATCTGGATGAGTCCGCAGGATGCCGAGAAGATCGGCGTGCGCGACAACGACTGGATCGAGTCGTACAACCGCAACGGCGTGGTCGTCGCGCGGGCCAACGTGTCGCACCGGATGCCGGAGGGCACGGTGTACATGTACCACGCGAAGGACCGCACGGTCGACGTGCCGATCAGCGAGACCAGCGGGCTGCGCGGCGGCATCCACAACTCCCTCACGCGCATCCTGCTCAAGCCCAGTCACCTGATCGGCGGCTACGCGCAGTTGGCGTGGGCGTTCAACTATCTGGGGCCGACGGGGAACCAGCGCGACGAGGTCACCACGATCCGCCGCCGTTCGCAGGAAGTGCGATACCGATGAAGGGCGCAGTGTCATGAGAGTAATGGCTCAGATGTCGATGGTGATGAACCTCGACAAGTGCATCGGATGCCACACCTGCTCGGTCACGTGCAAGCAGGCGTGGACCAACCGCACCGGCGTGGAGTACGTGTGGTTCAACAACGTCGAGACCCGGCCGGGCGTCGGCTATCCGCGGGGCTACGAGGACCAGGAGAAGTGGCAGGGCGGCTGGGTGCGCGACAAGCGCGGGCGGCTGCGGCTGCGGGCCGGCGGAAGGCTGTCCAAGCTCGCGCGCATCTTCTCCAACCCCAAGCTGCCCGGCATCGACGACTATTACGAGCCGTGGACCTACGACTACGACATGCTCGTGAACGCTCCGGGTGGCGAGCACACCCCCGTCGCACGGCCGAAGAGCCTGATCACCGGCAAGGACATGAAGGTGTCCTGGTCGGCGAACTGGGATGACGACCTGGGCGGCTCCGTCGAGACCATGCAGCAGGACCCCGTCCTGCAGAAGATGAGCGGCGAGGTGAAGGCCGAGTTCGAGAAGGCCTTCATGTTCTACCTGCCGCGCATCTGCGAGCACTGCCTGAACCCGTCGTGCGTGGCATCCTGCCCCTCGGGCGCGATGTACAAGCGGCAGGAGGACGGCATCGTCCTGGTCGATCAGGACGCCTGCCGCGGCTGGCGGATGTGCATCTCCGGATGCCCGTACAAGAAGGTCTACTTCAACCACAAGACCGGCAAGGCCGAGAAGTGCACGTTCTGCTACCCGCGCATCGAGGTGGGCCTGCCTACCGTGTGCTCGGAGACCTGCGTGGGCCGGCTGCGGTACCTCGGTCTGGTGCTGTACGACGGGGATGCCGTGGCCGACGCCGCCGCGGTGGAGGACCCGAAGGAGCTGCTGAACGCGCAGCGCTCGGTGCTGCTGGATCCGCACGACCCCGCTGTGATCGAGGCGGCTCGGCGCGACGGCATCGCGGACGACTGGATCGAGGCCGCCCAGCGCAGCCCCGTCTGGCGGCTCATCCACGACTACGAGGTGGCGCTGCCGCTGCACCCGGAGTACCGCACCATGCCGATGGTCTGGTACATCCCGCCGCTCTCGCCCGTGGTCGACGTGGTCACAGGATCCGGCAACGACGGCGAGGATGCCCGCACGCTGTTCGCCGCCATCGACAAGCTGCGCATCCCCATCGAGTACCTGGCCGAGCTGTTCACGGCGGGGGAGGTGGCGCCGGTGGATGCCGCGCTGCGCAAGCTCGCCGCCATGCGTTCTTACATGCGCGGGGTCTCGATCGACGATGTGCGCGAGGAGTCCATCGCGGAGGCCGTCGGCATGACCGGTCGGGAGATCGAGGAGATGTACCGGCTGCTGGCCATCGCCAAGTACGAGGAGCGCTACGTCATCCCCGCCGCCCACCACGAGCAGGCGCACGACCTGGAGGAGATGGCCTGCTCGCTGGACTTCGAGGGCGGGCCGGGCATGGGCGGTGCCGGCGGGCCGTTCGGCGCGGCCAGCGGGCACGCGGTGCCGGTGGCGGTGGAGAACTTCCACGCGCTGTCGGACCGGCAGACCGCCGACCAGCCGTCCACTCCGGGGCGGATCAACCTGCTGAACTGGGACGGCAACGGCCGGCCGCAGGGACTGTTCCCGCCCGAGGGTGAACGGGCTGCCGAGCGGACGTACGAGGACGAGTCATGACCAGCCTGCTGCCGGGGCGGGTCACGCCTCGCCGCGCGCTGCCGGAGGCCCTGGCCCCGGCATCGCTCACGCGTGAGCAGCGCCGCACCGTGCACATGCTGGCCTCGCTGCTGCTGGACTATCCCGACGCGCAGTGGTTCGAGCGCCTGCCGGTCTTCGAAGCGCATGCGGCGGCTCTGCCGGCATCCGTCGGCGAACCGCTGGGCGAGCTGCTGCGCACGGCGCGCGAGAGCGGAGCATCCGCTCTGCAGAAGATGTACGTGACCACCTTCGATCTCAAGCGCAAGTGCTCGCTGTACCTCAGCTACTACGCCACCGGCGACACGCGTCGGCGCGGCACGGCGCTGGTGACGTTCCTCGACGCGTACCGCGCGGCAGGGTGGGAGTTCGACGCCGACGAGCTGCCGGACTACCTGCCGGCGGTGCTGGAGTTCTCGGCCCGGTCGCAATCCGATGTCGCGGATGCCGTGCTCTCGGCGCATCGTGACGGCATCGAGGTGCTGCGCGCGGCGCTGGAGGGCATGGACTCGCCGTGGGCGGGCGTGGTGCGCGCCGTCACGCTGTCGCTGCCGAAGGTGGATCAGCGCATCCGCGAGCGCGTCGCGGCGCTGGTGAACGAGGGGCCGCCGACCGAGACCGTGGGACTGAGCCTGCCCATGCCGACCTACCGGCCGATGGGGAACTCGATGCCGGTGAGCACCGGACTGATCGGAACGGGGGACCGGCCGTGAGCACCATGCAGATCCTGCTGTGGGTGGCGCTGCCGTACATGTGCGGGGCGATCTTCATCGTCGGGCACATCTGGCGCTACCGCTACGACAAGTTCGGGTGGACCACCCGCTCGTCGCAGACCTACGAGAACCGGCTGCTGCGGTGGGGCTCGCCGATGTTCCACTTCGGCATCCTGATGGTGATCGCAGGGCACGCGGTCGGCCTGTTCATCCCGCGCGAGTGGCTGTACGCCATCGGCATCAGCGAGGAGATCTACCACATCGGCGCCACCGTGCTCGGGTCGTTCGCGGCGGTCCTGACGCTGGCGGGGCTCGCGATCCTGATCTTCCGACGGCGCACGGTGCCGGCGGTGTTCCTCGCGACCACCGTGATGGACAAGGTGATGTACGTCTTCCTCGGCGCGACGCTGCTGTTCGGCACGGCGGCCACGGTCGTGTATCAGGTGTTCGGGCCGGGGTTCCGCTACCGCGAGACCATCTCGCCGTGGATCCGCGAGGCGCTGATCTTCCGTCCGCGGCCGGAGCTGATGGTCGACGTGCCGCTGCTGTTCCAGCTGCACGTGCTGACCGCCTGCATCCTTTTCGCGCTGTGGCCGTTCACACGCCTCGTGCACGTGTTCTCCGCGCCGGTCGGATACCTGTTCCGGCCCTACATCGTGTACCGGTCGCGGGACGAGCACCGCGGTTCTCAGTCGCCCAAGCGCGGCTGGGACCCCGTCGGCGCGGCGCCTGATCCTGCGCGGTTGCGGAGGCCGTGATTATTCACGGCCCGTTTCCGGCCGGGCGTGTCGGGTGTCTGTCATGATGAGTGCATGACAGGCGGAGGGGTCGCTTACGGGCCTATCTCGAGCTACTCGCGGGTGCAGATCCTGCATCTGCTCTTCGAGGCGGATGCCCAGCACGGGCGCGCGGAGCGCGGTCGCCCCGAGCTCACGATCGGCGAGCTGTGCGAGGCCACCGGCCTGCATGCCAACACTGTGCGCGAGCATCTGCAGCGGCTGATCGACGGCGGCTACGTCATCCCCTCCATCGAGCATCGCACGACGCGCGGCCGCCCGCGCACGTTGTACGCCGCGGCCACCGGTGAACCCGAGGCGTCCAGCCCCGTCGCCCGTGACAAGGTCGCCGCGGCTGCACGACGCGGCGACATGATCCGCCGGATCATGGACGAGGGTGAGTCGGAGCTGGGCCGGGATGCCACCTACCAGCTCGACGCCCTCATCGACCACCTCGAGGAGAGCGGCTTCGAGCCCGTCATCGACGAGGACGCGCTCACCGTCGAGCTGACGCCGTGCCCGCATGTCGCCAGCCGCCCCGAGCACCGGCCGGTCCTGTGCCAGGTGCACCTCGGGCTCATGCAGGGCGTGCTGACCCAGGCCGGAGGACCCCTGGCCGCGGACTGCGTGCGCGCCGCCGCCCGCCCCGATGAATGCACGGTGCAACTGCGCCGCACCGCGGCCTGATCCGGCCTCGGCGCCGTCCGCCCCGATACGCCCGCTTCGAGTGCTCGCTTCGAATACCGCGCTTCGCGGGTCGCAGATGTTCGCCTCGCGGGGTGAGAACGCGGCGTGTGCGCCACGGCGACGGGTGGGCAGCGATGCGCCGGACCGCAGCCGAGCGCACTCGCACTAGGGTCTTACCCATGGCAAAGGCGCACGCAGAAACCTCCACCTCGTTCGAGCGCGGGCTTGCCGTGATGATCCAGATCGCGTTGGCAGGGGAGACCAGCGTCGAGTCGGTCGCGGCGGACCTCGAAATCCCGGTGAGTACGGTCTATCGCTACATCCGGAGTCTGCGTGAACTCGACCTGGTCGAGGTGCGCAACGGGAACTACTTTCCCGGGTGGCGGCTGATCGAGCTGTCCGGCCAGTACCTGTCTCATGCCAGGCTGGCAGAGATCGGCGGCTCGATCCTCGAGTCCATCGTCGATGCGACATCCGAGACGGCCGTGCTGACCGTGCGCTCTGGCATCCACGCGATCTGCCTGCGCCAGGCGGTCTCTCCTCACCCCCTGCGCTACGCATTCAAAGTCAATCAGCTGCTGCCACTGCACGCGGGTGCCGGCCAGCGGGCGCTGCTCGCGTTCGCGCCCGAATCAGTGATTGACAACGTATTGGAGCACTCGATGCCGCGCTACACCCACAACACGCTGACTCGCCCCGACCTGCTGCGGCATCTCGACCAGATCCGCCAGAGCGGATATGCGATCTCTCGCGGCGAGCTGAACCAGGGCGCGGTCGCGGTCGCCCTTCCAGTCTTCTCCAAGGGTGAGATCATCTGTTCGCTCGCGGTCGCCGGCCCCGAGACGCGGTGCTCCAGCGCGGCCTGGCGCCAGCAGGCGATCACCGCGCTGCGCGCGGGGGTGAAGCTGCTGTCCGAGGCGGTGTAGCCAGCGGATGCGACGAGCATCCCGACCCCGCACGGCGCATCCCCGCGCGCCGCGTGACGTCGTCGACGACGGCTGAACGCGCGCGTTCTCAACATGTGGAAATCGCTCCTTCAGTGTGCCCCCGGGCACACCTACGGTTCCAGAACACCGCTGCATCGTCGCGCGGTGATCGTCGCCCGAACCGCAGTGATTCACGAACACTCGCTCCCGCTCAGGGGCTCCAACGAAGGAGATTTGCTCATGCTCAAGTCCACACTACGGCGGGGCGTCCTCGCGTCCGTCGCCGTCGCGGTACCCGCAGTTCTCGTGCTCGCAGGCTGCTCCGCCTCCGCCTCCGCCCCCGAGCCGACGGCGGCTGCCGGTGCCGAGGCGCCGCTGTTCAGCCAGCTGCCGACCGACGTGCAGAAGGCCGGCGTGATCGAAGTCGCCAGCAACGTCGAATACCCGCCGTTCGAGTCCTTCGACACCGACGGGAAGACCGTGATCGGGATCGACCGCGATATCGCTGATGAGCTGGAGAAGCAGCTCGGGGTGAAGCTGAACTTCAACCACATCTCGTTCGACGCGATCATCCCGGGACTGACCGGCGACCGCTACAAGCTGGCGATGTCGGCCATGTCCGACACGGTCGAGCGGCAGCAGCAGGTCGACTTCCTCGACTACTTCAATGCCGGCGGCTCGATCATGCTGCCTCCGAACACCGACGGGTCCGTGAAGACTCTCGCCGACCTGTGCGGCAAGGAAGCGGCCGTCGTGCAGGGCACCACGGAGGTCGATGACGCCGCGAGCGCCAGCGAGAAGTGCGTCGCGGACGGCAAGCAGCCCATCAAGAGCACCATCTACCCCGGCCAGAGCCAGGCTGTGCTCGCGGTGCAGAACGGTCGGGCAGACGCCGGACTTTTCGACTACACCGCCGCGTCCTACGTCGCAGCTCAGAGCAAGGCAGGTCTGACAGTGCTGCCGCCGTATCAGGCGGGTCCGTTCGGCATCGTGTTCCCCAAGAACAGCGCACTCATCCCGGTCTTCCAGAAGGCGCTCGTCGCTGTCGAGAAGAGCGGTCGCTACCTCGAGATCCTGAAGAAGTACCAGCAGGATGGCGGCGCCGTGACCGAGTTCGCCATCAATGGAACCAAGTAATGACCGACCTCGATCGGAGCCGGGACGACCTGACGGTCGTCCCGGCTCGTTACCCCGGACGCTGGGCGGCGGCCGTCGTGATGCTCGTGATCGCGGCGCTGATCGGAATCAGCATGGTCGCGAACGAACGCTTCGGCTGGGACGTGGTCGCGCAGTACCTCTTCGCTCCTCCCATCGTGGCCGGCCTGATGACCACACTGATGCTCACGGGTGCGTCGATGCTGATCGGCATCGTGCTCGGCATCCTGCTCGCGGTCGGGCGGCTGTCGCCGAACCCGATCGTCGCCGGCGCGGCCTGGCTGTACTCCTGGTTCTTCCGCGGCACTCCGCTGCTGGTGCAGCTGTTGTTCTGGTTCTTCCTGTCGGCGCTGTACCCGAAGATCGTGCTCGGAGTGCCGTTCGGACCCGAATGGCTCCACTTCGACACGAACTCATTGATCACGCCGCTCACAGCAGCCCTGCTGGGCCTCTCTCTGAATGAGGGCGCGTACATGAGCGAGATCGTTCGCGCCGGCATCATCGCCGTGCCCCGCGGACAGACCGAAGCGGCCGAGGCGATCGGCATGACCCGGATGCAGGCGATGTTCCGCGTCGTGCTGCCGCAGGCGATGCGAGTCATCATCCCGCCGACCGGGAACGAGGTGATCGGGATGCTGAAGAACACCTCGCTCGTTCTGGTGATCGGCTACTCGGAGCTGATGACCGCAACGCAGAGCATCTACGCACGGACCTTCGAGACCATTCCGATGCTCATCGTCGCGGCGATCTGGTATCTGGTGATGACAGCGGTGCTCTCCATCGCTCAGCACTACATCGAGAAGCGCGTCGGCCGCGGGTTCGAGCAGACGGTGCGCGTGCAGAAGCCTGCCATGACGGTCACCGAGGCCATCGCGACGCAAAGGAGAGTCAAGGCATGAACGCGTACGAACCCATGCTCCGCGCGATCGAAGTGAGGAAGAGCTACGGACATGTGGAGGTGCTCAAGGGCATCAGTCTCGACATCCCCCGCGGAAGCGTCGCGTGCCTGCTCGGGCCCTCCGGATCCGGCAAGAGCACCTTCCTGCGCTGCATCAACCACCTGGAGAAGATCGACGGCGGCGAGATGTGGGTGGCGGGTCAGCGCGTGGGCTACCGACGCGTCGGCAGCAGGCTGCATGAGCTCAAGGGCCGCGAGATCGCGAAGGCGCGCGCGGCGATCGGCATGGTCTTCCAGCAGTTCAACCTGTTCCCGCATCGCACCGTGCTCGAGAACGTCATCGAAGGGCCGCTCGTCACCAGGCGCGCCAACAAGGCGGACACCGTCCGCACGGCCCGTGAGCTGTTGAGCCGGGTCGGTCTGCTCGACAAGGTGGACCGCTACCCGGCTCAGCTGTCCGGGGGGCAGCAGCAGCGCGTCGCGATCGCTCGTGCGCTATGCATGGACCCCGAGCTGATGCTGTTCGACGAACCGACGTCGGCGCTGGATCCGGAGCTGGTCGGCGAAGTGCTCGACGTCATGAAGGATCTCGCCGGCAGGGGCATGTCGATGGTCGTCGTCACTCACGAGATGGGCTTCGCGCGCGACGTCGCAGACGTCGTCCATTTCATGGCCGATGGTCTCCTCGTCGAGAGCGGCCCGCCCAGCCAGGTCATCGACGACCCGCAGCACGAGAGGACCCGGTCCTTCCTAGCGAAGGTGCGGGAGTGACGCGTTATCAAAATATGAGAATCACCATTTGTACATGTCGAAAAGCCAATCTAGGTTCTCTTCTGAAAGGAGCGAAATGACTGCCATCACCATCGGGGCTCAGCCCATCACTCTCGAGCAATTCCTCGCCGTCGTGCGAGGTGACGCCGGGGTGCGCATCGCTCCCGAAGCCATCACGGCCATGGCCGGCAGTGAGAGCTGGCTCACCGACATCACCGACGCGATGCGCGCCGGTGAAGAGGTCGCGCCGGTGTACAGCATCAACACCGGTTTCGGCTCGCTCGCCGGCCGCCAGGCCTTCGGGGACATCGAGGATGCCTACGAGCTCTCCCGCCGGCTCATCCTGTCCAACGCCAGCGGCATCGGACGCTACCTCGATGAGGATGTGGTGCGCGGTTCCATGCTGGTCCGGGCCGTGAGCCTCACCCGCGGCTACTCGGCCGTCCGCCTCGTGGTGCCGCAGACGCTTCTCGACATGCTCGACAAGCACGTGCACCCGGCCGTCCCCGAATACGGCTCGCTCGGCGCCAGCGGCGACCTCATCCCGCTCGCCCACCTCGCGATCGTCATGTCCAAGGGCAAGGGGGAGGACGTCGAAGCCGACAGCGGCGAGGCGTTCCTCGACGGCGAGGTCGTCTCCGGCATCCGAGCGATGCAGCATGCGGGAATCGACCGCATCGTGCTCGGCCCGAAGGAGGGCCTCGCGCTCACGAACGGGACCTCGTTCTCGACTGCGCAGGCGGGGCTCGCGCTGGCCGACGCCATCAACGTGCTGGAGACCGCGCAGATCACTGCGGCCATGTCCATTGAAGCGCTCACCGGTTTCGGGGATGCATTCCTCCCGCAGATCCACGAGGCGCGGGGACACAAGGGGCAGATCGCGGTCGCAACCCGTATCCGCGAACTGCTCGACGGCAGCCGGCTCATCGACGGGTCCGAGCACGACGACCCGGTGGGACAGCCGCCGCAGGATGCCTACTCCCTGCGCTGCACGCCTCAGGTGCTCGGTCCGGTCAAAGACACTCTCGACTTCGCGCGCGGCATCATCGAGACCGAGATCAACGCGGCCACGGACAACCCGCTGATCTTCACCGACCTGCCGGCCACGCGCAGCCTCAAGGCGGTCTCGGGCGGGAACTTCCACGCCGAGTACGTCTCGTTCGCGTCGGACTTCATCTCGATCGTCACCACGGAGATCGGCAACATCGCCGAGCGGCGCATCTTCCGCCTCACCGACGGCACGCTCAACCGCGGCCTTCCCGATTATCTGATCGCGAGTGAGAAGGTCGGCATCGACTGCGGCTTCATGCTGCCGCAGTACTTGGCCGCAGCTCTCGTCTCCGACTGCAAGACCCTCGCGCACCCGGACAGCGTCGACTCGATCCCGACCAGTGCCAACCAGGAGGACCACGTGTCGATGGCGAACAACGCCGGCCGCCACGCGCGCCAGGTGGTCGCCAACATCGAGGGGGTCATCGGCATCGAACTGCTGATGGCGGCGCAGGCTCTGGAGCTGCGCCTGCAGGTGCTGGGCCTGACCACTGACGCGCTCGCCCCGGCCACTCGAGCGGTGCTCGAGCTCGTGCGCTCCACCCGGTCGGCCGATGGGCGTCCCCTCGACTTCATCACGCAGGACGTCGTCCTGTATCCGCGGGTTCGGGCCGCAATCGAACTCGTCCACAGTGGCGCCGTGCTCGAAGCAGTGCGCGGCGCGATCAACAACAAGCAAGGAGCAGCATCATGACCATCGCACAGGACGAAGTGGCAACGATCACCACGAAGCATCCGGGCGGGAACGCCACCGGTGTGAAGTTCGGTGAACCGCCCGCAGTGGCGCCGGAGATCCTCTACGAGGTCAAGGCGCAGCGCGGTGAGACCCTGCGTTGCAAGGGCTGGAAGCAGGAGACGATCCTGCGGATGCTCGAGAACAACATGGAGGTCGCGGAGCACCCCGAGCAGCTCGTGGTGTACGGCGGCATCGGCAAGGCCGCCCGCAACTGGGAGTCGTACCACGCCATCATCGATGCGCTCAAGAACCTCGAGGACGACGAGACCCTGGTGGTGCAGTCGGGCATGCCCGTGGCCGTCTTCGAGACGCACGAGCTGGCACCGCGCGTCGTCATGGCGACGACGAACTTCGTGCGTCCGGATTGGAAGACGTTCTACGAGCTGCACGACAAGAACCTGACGATCTTCGCGCAGTACACGGCCTCGCCGTGGGAGTACATCGGCACCCAGGGCGTGATCCAGGGGACGTTCGAGACGCTGCGCTCCGTCGCTAACATCCACCTCGACGGCACCTGGGAGGGCAAGGTCCTCGTCTGCGCCGGCATGGGCGGCATGGGCGGCAACCAGCCGCGCGCCATGACCATGCTGGGCGGCGTCGCCATCTGCGCCGACGTCGACAAGCGCATCATCGACAACCGCATCCGCGTCGGGTACGCCGACGTGCTCGCGGACTCGATCCCGCACGCGATCGAGCTCGCCAAGGAGGCGGCCGCGGCGAAGAAGCCGCTCGGCATCGCCGTCGTCGCCAACGCCACAGAGCTGTTCGAGTACTGCCTCGAGAACGACTTCCGGCCGGATGTCGTCACCGAGATGACCCCGGCGCACGACCCGGTCGCCTACGTGCCGATCGGTCACACCGTGCTCGAGGCCGAGGAGTACCGCAAGCGCGACCGAGACGCGTACTTCGCCGAATCGCGTCAGGCCATGGTGCGTCAGCTCACCGCCATGAACAGGTTCTTCGACATGGGCGTCCCGACGTTCGAGTA
Organism: uncultured Microbacterium sp.; assembly: GCF_937927635.1. Taxonomy (GTDB): domain Bacteria; phylum Actinomycetota; class Actinomycetes; order Actinomycetales; family Microbacteriaceae; genus Microbacterium. Next base: position 59,512 of record NZ_CALBRW010000013.1, on the reverse strand, counting down.
CGGCAACCAGATCCGCCGCGAGAGCGAACTGGCCGGGTTCGATCAGGCATACAAGATCCCCGGATTCGTCTCGGCGTACCTGCGTCCCCTCTTCCTCGAAGGGCGCGGACCGTTCCGCTGGACCTGCACCTCAGGCGACCCTGAGGACCTGAAGCGGCTCGACGATCTGGCGCTGGAGATGTTCCCCGACGATGACATCGTCACCCGGTGGATCTCCCTCGCCCGTCAGCACGTTCCGATCGAGGGCCTGCCGGCTCGCGTCTGCTACCTCGGCTTCGGGCAGCGCAAGGCGTTCGGCCTCGCGGTCAACGAACTCATCAAGCGCGGCGAGGTCAAGGGGCCGGTGGCCTTCTCCCGCGACAACCTCGACTCCGGATCGATCATCAACCCCACCTTCGAGTCGGAGAAGATGCCCGACGAGTCCGACCTGATCTCGGACTGGCCGTACCTGAACGGCCTGCTCAACGCCTCCGGGATGTGCGATCTCATCGCCATCCAGGCCAACTACGCGATGGGCGACTCGGTGCACACCGGTGTCACCATGATCGCCGACGGCACGGATGTCGCGGCGTTCCGCCTCAAGGCCGCTCTCACGGTCGACAGCGGCATCGGTGTGGTTCGTCACGCGCAGTCCGGCTACGCCCGCGCGAAGCAGGTCGCCGACACGGTCGGCCCTTCGCAGGGACTCACCATTCCGCTGTGGTGGACGCCGACGGCGACCTTCGGACCTGACGGTGCCTCAGCCTGAGCGCATCGATGTCGATCTCGTCGTCACCGGCTCTGCGGAGCTGCTGACCATCGCCGAGGATGCGGCCGACCTCGTCGGCCGCATCCTCGGCGGCGGGGTCGCCATCGATGACGGGAGGATCGTCGCCGTGGGCGACGTGTCCGGCTACCGCGGGCGCCGGACGATCGATGCCGCCGGATGCGTGGTGATGCCCGGCTTCGTCGACGGTCACACCCACGTGGTCTTCGGTGGTGACCGAGTCGACGAGTACACGGCGAAGGTCGGCGGCACTCCGCTTCCCGCCGGGGCTCCGGCCGGTATCGCCGGAACGGTCGGTCAGACCAGGGCGGCGTCGGCGGCCGAGCTCATCGACGCGGCACGCACGCGCATCCACGACATGATCGCCGCCGGCACCACCACGATCGAGAGCAAGACCGGCTACGGACTCACCGCCGCTGATGAGCACCGGCTGCTGGAGGTCAACCGCCGCCTCGCGGAGACCCTCCCCATCGACCTCTCCTCGACATTCCTCGGCGCGCACGCCTTCCCGCCCGACGGCGGCGAGGAGGCCTACATCGACGACATCGTCGCCATGCTGCCGGGCATCGCCGAGCAGGGACTCGCCGATGCCTGCGATGTCTACTGCGACGACGGCTACTACACGTACGAGCAGACCGACCGGATCTTCGCGGCATCCGCCGCCGCCGGGCTGCCGGTCAAACTGCACCTCGACGCCTACGGACACACGGGTGCGGCCGAACTCGCGGTCGCGCACAGGGCGATCAGCGTCGACCACTTGAACTACACGACGGATGCCGAGCTGAGGGCCCTCGCCGAGGTGGGCGCGGTCGGCGTCTACATGCCGTGCCTGGAGTACTCCGTGCACCACCCCCAGCCTTTCGACCCGAAACGGGCGATCGAGGCCGGGATGGAACTCGCCCTCGCGACCGACATCTGCCCCGGATGCCATGTCGCCAGCATGCAGCTGGTCATCGCGATGGCGTGTCGTACCGGCGGGCTCACCCCTGCGCAGGCTGTTCGAGGCGCGACTTACGGTTCGGCACGCTCCCTGGGTCGCGCCGACCGGGTCGGATCGCTGCGACCGGGCATGCAGGCGGACGTCATCATCGTGGACATCCCGCGGTACGAGCATCTGGCGTACCGCATCGGGGCGAACTCCGTGCGCACCGTCATCGCACGCGGAGAAGTGATCAAGGAGAACTGACATGGGAAAGCAGTGGTTCGCGGAGTTCGCATGGCTGGGTGGCGATGGTGTCGAGCGCGACGTTCTGATCGAGACCGAGGGCGAGATCATCACCCGGGTCAGTCCGGATGCCGAACGCCCGCCAGGCGCCCGCGAACTGCGCGGGCTGGTGCTTCCGGGCTTCTCGAACACGCACTCGCACGTCTTCCACCGGGCGATCCGCGGGCAGAGTCAGACGGGTGTCGGCGACTTCTGGATGTGGCGCGACCTGATGTACGACGTCGCGAACAGACTCACGCCGGAGACGCTCTACGACCTGGCGTTCGCGACCTACGCCGAGATGGCGCTGAGCGGCATCACGCAGGTCGGCGAGTTCTTCTATGTGCACCATGATGCGGACGGCTCACCGTATGAGGATCCGAACGCCATGGGCCATGCGGTCGCCCGTGCGGCGGCGGACGCCGGGATCCGGATGACCCTGCTCGACACCTGCTACCTTCAGGCCGACGTGCACGGCGCGCCGCTCACCGGCACGCAGAAGCGCTTCGACGACCGTTCGGTCGACGCCTGGATCGACCGGGTGTCGAAGCTGGAGCCCACCCCCAGGCTGCGCGTGGGCGCCGCGATCCACAGTGTGCGCGCCGTTCCGCGCAGCGGTTTCGCGCCGATCGCCGCGTTCACCCGCGAACATGGCATCCCCCTGCATGTGCACCTGTCGGAGCAGCCGGCCGAGAACCAGGCCGCGGTCGACGCGTTCGGGCTCACACCGACCCAACTGCTGGCCGAAGCGGGCGTCTGGGGGCCGGGCACCACGGCGGTGCACGCCACGCACCTCACCGACGAGGACATCCAGACGCTCGGCTCGACCAGCACGCACATCTCGATGTGCTGCACGACGGAACGCGACCTGGGCGATGGCATCGGCCCGGCGAAGCGTCTGGCCGATGCAGGCTCGCCCATCGTGGTCGGAAGCGACGCGCACATGATCATCGACCTGCTCGAGGAGACGCGTGCGGTCGAGCTGGACCTCAGACTGATCACGCAGCACCGTGGCCACTTCTCCGTGCCGGCGCTCGCCCGGATGCTCACCGAAGCGGGCTCCGCCTCGCTCGGGTGGAACGCGGGCAGGATCGAAGCGGGCCGGCTCGCCGACTTCGTCGCGGTCGACCTTGGATCCCCGCGCACGGCGGGCGCTCGAGGCGCCGAACCGCTCGCCCACACGCTTTTCGCCGCCACCGGCTCCGACATCACCACGGTCGTCACCGGCGGCGATGTCATCGTCGACGATCGGGTGCACCTCGTCGCAGGCGACACGGGTGCGAGGCTGGAGCAGGCGATCAGGGCCCTTCGATGAGCGATGCCCTCCCCGAGGTGGCCACGACGTTCCTCGAACTCGTGGCGATCCCGTCGCCGTCGGGTCGGGAACGCGCCATGGCGGACGAGCTCATCACGCGGTTCGCCGCACTGGGGGTGCAGCTGATCGAGGACGACGTCGCCGCCAGGATCGAAGGCGACACCGGCAACCTCTACGGCTTCGTGCCGGCCACCGACGGTTCGGCATCCGCCCCGCTGCTGCTGTGCGCGCACATCGATACAGTCGAGTGCGGGCCCGTCGTGCGTGGCGAGGTGCGTGACGGCGTGGTGCGGGTCGCCGAGGGCATGATCCTGGGTGCCGACGACAAGGCCGCGGTCGCGGCCATCCTGGATGCCGTTCGCCGGCTCCGCGACGAGAGGGTCCCGCATCCTGCGGTCGAGATCCTCCTCACCGTGCAGGAGGAGCGCGGGCTGGTGGGTGCGAGAGCCGCTGATCTGTCGATCCTGAAGTCGCGGCGCGGCATCATCATCGATGAGTCCGGGCCGATCGGCGCGGTCGCCGCCCAGTCGCCCAGCTATCTGCACGTGACCGTTCAGATCACCGGGCGGTCGGCACACGGCTCGCTCCCCGAGCTCGGCAGGAACGCGATCCTCGCCGCCGCCGAAGCACTGCACGCTCTACCGTCGACGCCGCCCGGGGTGTCGTCGAACGTCGGTCTGATCAAGGGCGGCTCCGGTGTGAACGTGGTCGCAGAGCATGTCGAGGTCGAACTCGAGGTGCGCGGCATCGACCACGACGAAGCGACGGCACACCTCGACCGCCTGATCGCGGCCGTCCGGGCGTCCGTGGAGCCGACCGGCTGCACGGTCGAGATCAGGACCGACGTGCTCTACCGCTCGTTCGCGCATGGCGACGAGCATCCGGCGGTGCGCCTGGCGCAGGATGCCCTGCGAGCCGTCGGAATCGCCCCTCGGCGCTCGTCGCCGTTGGGCGGGTCCGATTCCAACGCGCTGTCGCAGGCCGGCATCGCCGCTGTGACTCTCACCGGCGGTATGTTCGACATGCACACCCCGCAGGAGCGCATCGCGGTCGATGATCTGGTGAAGCTCTCCGACCTGCTCGTCGCGGCTGTGCGACTTCACGGAGAGGCCTGAGGATGCCTGAGACAGACGTGAACGCCCTGCTGCGGGACATCTCCGCCATCGGGCGCGACGCCAAGCGCGGCGGATTCTCGCGGCACGTGTTCGACGACTCCGACATGCAACTGCGGGAGTGGTTCACCGAGCACTCCCGGCGGCTGGGCCTCGACGTCGAGCATGATCGCAACGGGAACATCTGGGCGTGGTGGGGTGCCCCCGGCGACGACGCCGTGGTCACCGGGAGCCATCTCGACTCCGTGCCCGGTGGGGGTGAACTCGACGGGCCGCTCGGCGTCGCGTCCGCGCTCGCCGCAGTCGGACGGCTGCAGACCGACGGATGGCGGCCGACCCGGCCGTTCGCGGTGACCATGTTCGCCGAGGAAGAGGGCTCGCGCTTCGGCGCGGCCTGCCTCGGCTCCGGTCTGCTCGCCGGTTCGCTCGATCCGGCCCGTGTGGCCGCACTCACGGACCGCGACGGCATGACCTTCGCGGAAGCGGCGTCCCGGATCGGGCTGGACCCCCGGCACCTCGGCCGCGACGACGCGGCTCTGCGCCGGATCGGCGCCTTCGTGGAGCTCCACGTCGAGCAGGGTCGTGCTCTGATCGACCTCGGGGCCGGCATCGGCATCGGCACCAGCATCCTCGCCCACGGGCGATGGCGCTTCGAGTTCCACGGTCAGGGCAACCACGCCGGGGCGACGCGCATGGCGGATCGGGCGGACCCGCTCGTCGCCGCGTCGCGCACCGCGATAGCAGTGCGCGACATAGCACGGCTGCGCGATCGTGATGCGCCGTCGCGCTGCACGGTCGGCCGGATCGAACCCGTCCCGGGCGGCACGAACGTCATCGCCTCGAGGGTGGCGATGTGGCTGGACCTGCGCGGAGAGGGCGACGCCGACGCGAAGACGCTTCTGGATGCCGCGTCTGCCGCGGCGCAGGATGCGGCGGCGATCGAGGGCTGCACGGTGACGATCATCGAGGAGTCCTACAGCGGTCGAGTCGACTTCAGCCCCGAGCTGAACGAGCGGCTGCGCCGGAGCCTGGGGGAGGGCGTTCCGATGCTTCCGACGGGGGCAGGTCACGATGCCGGGGTGCTGAGCGCGAAGGTCCCGACCGCGATGCTGTTCGTGCGCAACCCCACAGGGGTGTCGCACGCGCCTGAGGAGACCGCGGAGCCGGCGGACCGAACCGCCGGCACCCTGGCGCTCGCTCGGGTGCTGCAGGACCTCGACGACGCGTAGCGCGCCATCCGCAGGGAGACTTCGGCGACCGGCATCACGACGCCGTCAGCGCACGGGCACGAGACGCAGGACGGCGAACGCGCCCTCGAGCGCCGTCGCACCCGGATCGAGCAGCATCGAATCCAGTGGTGCGACAGGGCGTCCTGCGACCGCATGAACCGTGCCTCCGACGTCGCCGGGCAGTGCGACGGCGACGTCGATCCCCGCTCCGGTGACGGTGATCTCTTCATCGGATGCTGTCGAGAGCGAACCCACCCACCGGTCCCGACGGGCGAAGAGATTCAGGGCACGGAGCCCTGCTGCGTCGGGCATCGCCGTGACGCGATCCTCGCCGGCGAACCCCCACCATTGGAGCGGGTGGAGCACGGCGGACGCGTCGTTCACCCTGAGGGTGAGATCGCCCGGACCGAGGGAGAGCTGGAACCGCTGCACGCCGGGAAGGCTGCTGTAGGGCTGAGGACCCGCGAGGTCGGCGATGCTGATCCGCCACGTCCATGCGCCCGCGGCGGCATCGTCGAACAGCACCCTGGTGCTCCCGCGGCCGTTGGCCCACGGTTGAGGTGCGATTCCGGTGAAACGGCGAACCATGCGCATCCGGGGTCCTTTCGTCCCGATCAGCTTACGAAGCGGGCCGCCGACGCGCTGATGCCCTGGACGCATGACCCCAACCTCCTTCCAGCCGCAGGGCGCGCACCCTGCCGGCGTCTCCGCCAGCAGCATCGGGATCTCCCCACGCGCCGCCGCCCCGATCCGATCTTCGCGCCAGTCCATGCGTCGAGCCTAGAGTGCAGATGCCGTGCGCCTCGTGCGGCAGTCCACCGCGCGCAGCGCAGACCCATCAGGCGGAGGACACGTCGGACTCATGCGGAGGTCGTTTCGGTCCGGTGACGGCCGTCGCCGGTACCATATGACGCATGACTGATCTTCCCGGGGGCGAGCGATGAGCGGCTTCGGCACCCTTCTCTCACCCGCCGAGAGCCTGCGCGAGCAGGTGGAGGGGCAGCTCGCGTCCCGCATCGTCTCGGGCGAGATCCCGCCCGGCCAGGTGCTGACGGTCCCCACGCTCGCCGGCGACTTCGGCGTGAGCGCGACGCCCGTGCGCGAGGCCATGCTCAACCTCGCCCGCCGTGGGTTCCTGCGCCCCATCCGCAACCGCGGCTTCGAAGTCACCGAGGTCTCGCCCGACGAGCTGCGCGAGCTCAGCGAGGTGCGGATGCTGCTGGAGGCGCCGCCCATGCGCCAGGTCGCCGGCACCCTCGATGAGGCCACGGTCAGAGAGCTGCGCGAGACCGCCGACCGCATCGTCTCGGCCGCCAAGGCCGCGCACTTCGACGAGTACCTGGCATCCGACACGGCGTTCCACCTGCGCATCCTCGAGGCCACCGGCAATCGCAAGCTCGTCGAGACCGTGCGCGAGCTGCGCCAGCAGACCCGATTGGTGGGTCTGGTGCACCTGGCTGAGACGGATGCGCTGATCTCCACCTCGCTCGAGCACGCCGAGCTGGTCGACCTGCTCGTGGCGGGTCGGGGCGAGGATGCCGAGGCGCTGATGCGCCAGCACATCCGCCACGTCGGCGGCGTGTGGAGCGGACGCGACGAGGATTGATCGTGTCCACGGGTGGGAACTCGGTTCCTAGGATCACGGATCGATCTCGGAGGGTTCCGCAACCGCATCCCGGACGGTAATGTGTCACGTGCTATTGGCGGTACTGCAATGACGCACCCCAGGAGGACAAGCACATGCAAACCCGAACCCCGCGCATCCGACGCGCACTGTCCATCGCCGCCGTCGCCGGCGCGATCATCCTCACCGCAGCAGGCTGCTCCAGCGGCCTCGGCAGCAGTGACTCCGGAGATTCCGGAAACTCCGACGGCCCCATCAAGCTCGGCATGATCGGCCCGTTCTCGGGCAGTGAATCGGCCTTCGGCGACTACATGAAGAACGGCGCGCAGCTGGCCGTCAACGAGATCAACGCGAAGGGCGGCGTCGATGGACGCAAGCTCGAGCTGATCGTCGAGGACGGCGCCTGCGACGCGACCACCGCGGTCGCAGCGGCCAACAAGCTCGTGACCGAGGGCATCTCGGCATCCGTCGGCGGATACTGCTCCGGCGCGACGCTGCCGACCCTGCCGATCTTCAACGAGGCCAAGGTCCCGATGGTGATCCCGGCCGCCAACTCCAACGAGCTGGTCAAGCAGAAGCTCCCCGGCGTCTTCCTCATCAACGGCACCGGCACGCAGCAGGCCGCCGCAGCGGTGAAGTACGCCAAGAAGGCGGGCCTCACCGACGTCGCCGCCATCAACGACGCCAGCGCGTACTCCGCCGACCTCGCCACCTCGTTCGTGACGCAGGCGAAGGAGGCCGGCCTGACCGTCTCGTTCGAGGCGACCGTCACCCCCGGCGAGAACGACTACTCCTCGGTGGCCACGCAGCTGGCCAACAAGAAGCCCGCGCTCGTCTACTGGACCGGCTACTACCAGGAGGGCGGCCTGATCGTCCGCCAGGCGACGGATGCCGGTTACACCGGTGAGTTCCTCGTCGGCGACGGCTCGGTCGACGCGAAGTTCGCGCAGATCGCCGGCAAGGGCTACACCGAGCACGTGCTGGGCACCTTCACGCAGACGCCCGACATGATCAAGGGCGCCGACAGCTGGATCGCCGACTACACGAAGCTGGCCGGCGCTGCGCCCGGCCCGTACTCCACGCAGTCGTACGACGCCGTCAAGGTGGTCGCGCAGGCGATGACGGATGCCAAGGGCACCGACTTCACCAAGGTCAGCAAGGCGCTCGAGGACCTGAAGGGATTCAAGACCTTCGCCGGCCCGCTGAGCTTCACGAAGGACCACACGCTCAACGGCGGTGGCTTCGTGATCGTCGGCATCGACCCGGCCACGGGCAACTTCGTCCTCAAGGACGACCTGCAGGGCTGATCCTGCGAGCGGGGGCGGTGCGAGCCGCCCCCGCTTCAGGCTCCGCACACCCTTGACGCGGAAGGACATCCGCCTGTGATGCAACTCATCTGGAACGGCCTGATCGTCGGCTCGTTCTACGCCCTCGTCGCCCTCGGCTACAGCATGGTCTACGGGATCATCAAGCTGCTGAACTTCGCCCACGGCGACATCTACATGCTCGGCGCCTTCGTCGGCTTCGCCACCCTCTCGTCCTTCGGCATCTCCAACGAGTCCTCCATCGGGCTGCTGCTGGTGATCATGCTGCTGTCGATGGTGATGACCGGCCTGATCGGCGTGGTCATCGAGCGCATCGCCTACCGTCCGCTGCGCTCGAGCCCGCGCCTGGCGGTGCTGATCACCGCCATCGGCGTCTCGTTCACGCTGGAGTACGCGGCACGGCAGATCTGGGGTCCGAACCCCGAGGCCTTCCCCGTGCGGCTGGCGTCGAACGGATTCGACTTCGCGGGCATGCGCATCACGGCGGCGCAGATCGTGCTGGTCGTGATCGCCGCCGTCCTCATGCTCGTGCTCGCGCACATCGTCGAGCGGACCCGCGAGGGTCGCGCCATGCGCGCCATCGCACTGGACCCGCAGGGCGCCCAGCTGATGGGCGTGAACGTCAACCGCGTCATCGCGACGGTGTTCTTCATCGGATCGGCACTCGCCGGAGCCGCCGGCGTCATGGCCGGCGCGTACTACGGCTCGATCGACTTCCTGATGGGCTTCATCATCGGGCTGAAGGCGTTCACCGCCGCCGTCATCGGCGGCATCGGCAACCTGTACGGGGCCATGCTCGGCGGCCTGCTGCTGGGACTGCTGGAGTCGTTCGGCTCCGCGTGGTTCGGCGGCGAATGGCGCGACGTGTTCTCGTTCGCCTTCCTCATCCTGTTCCTCACGTTCAAACCGACGGGGCTCCTCGGTGCCCGCGTCGTCGAGAGGATGTGACATGTCCCGTCTGCAGAGCAAAGCGGATGCCGCGCTGCGCGCACCGTCCCCGCTGTTCGACCGCCCGGCCGCACCCGGCGGCATCTTCACCTCCAACAGGGGCTTCCTGCGGGCGCTCGGCGTGCTGTGCGTCGTGCTGCTGGTCGTACTGCCGTTCATGGACGCCTCGCGGTACACGATGTCCGTGGCCACGAGCGCCCTCATCTACGTGATGTTCGCGATGGGCCTGAACGTGGTCGTCGGCTACGCCGGCCTGCTGGACCTCGGCTACATCGCCTTCTTCGCCGTCGGAGCCTACGTCTCCGGCATCTTCACCACGGTGCTGGGCTGGCCGATGTGGGCGGCGCTGCCCATGACGGTGCTCGCCTGCATCCTGGCAGGAATCATCATCGGCGCACCGACGCTGCGACTGCGCAGCGACTACCTGGCCATCGTCACGCTGGGCTTCGGCGAGATCATCCGCATCACCGCCAACAACCTGAAGATCACCGGCGGCCCCACCGGAATCCACGGCATCCCGACCTGGTCGTTCGGCAGCTGGAGCTTCGCCGACGGCTTCACCCTGTTCGGCATCGAGTTCCCGCAGCGAGTGGTGTTCTACTACTTCGTCGCGGCCATCGTCGTGCTGGTCGGCGTGATCGGCGCCGGACGCCTGGCCAAGGGCAAGATGGGCCGCGCCTGGAAGGCCGTGCGCGACGACGAGGACGCCGCCGAGGCGATGGGCATCAACACCTACATCGCCAAGATCACGGCCTACATCATCGGCGCGGTCTGGGCGGGCGTCGCGGGCCAGCTGATGGCCACGCAGCTGTCGGCCATCAGCCCGAACAGCTTCCAGTTCCTGTACTCGGCGCTGATCCTGATGGCGGTCGTGCTGGGCGGCATGGGCTCCACGCCCGGTGTGATCATCGGCGCGCTGTTCGTGTCGCTGGCACCGGAGCTGCTGCGAGACTTCTCCGAATGGCGCTTCCTGATCTTCGGCATCCTGCTGGTGGTCGTCATGCTGTTCCGCCCGGCGGGGCTGTGGCCGTCCACCGCTATCCTGCCGTGGCTGAAGAAGCACCGGCCGGTCGCGCCGCCGACGGCCGGGTTCATGGCCGTGCCGTCGTCCGCGTCGAACGAGGATCTCACCACCGCCGAAGGGGAGGATGCCCGATGAGCACGCTGCTGGAGGTCAAGGACCTGCGCCTGCAGTTCGGCGGCGTGAAGGCCGTCGACGGGCTGAGCTTCACCGTCGAGTCGGAGGAGATCCTGGCCGTGATCGGGCCGAACGGTGCCGGCAAGACCAGTGCGTTCAACTGCATCTCGGGGTTCTACCTGCCCACCTCGGGCAAGGTGGTCTTCGACGGCAAGGACATCGTGCGCAACGCGCCGGGGTTCTGGCGCTCGCTGCGCCTGGTCGACCTGCTGCAGAGCTTCGGGTTCTACCGGGTGCTGCCGTCCCGGGTCACCAAGTGGGGCATGGCGCGCACGTTCCAGAACCTGCGGCTGTTCCGCGAGCTGAGCGTGCTGGACAACGTCAAGACCGCGATGCACGCCAACATCCGCGAGGGCTTCTGGGCCACGCTCCTGCACACGCCCGGCTACCGCCGCGCCGAGGCGGAATGCGCCGAGCAGGCCCGCGGCTGGTTGGACTTCGTGGGCTTCGAGGGCGACGAGAACCTGTTCGTCACGCAGCTGCCGTACGGCGAGCAGCGCCGGGTGGAGATCGCCCGGGCGCTGGCCACCTCGCCCAAGCTGCTGCTGCTGGACGAACCTGCCGCAGGGCTGAACTTCAATGAGAAGCAGGCCCTCATGCAGCTGATCCGCAGCATCCGGGATCTGGGTGTGGCCGTCGTGCTCATCGAGCACGACATGGGGCTGATCATGAACCTGGCCGAGCGCATCGTGGTGCTCAACTACGGCAAGGAGATCGCGGTGGGCACGCCCGATCAGATCAAGAACGACCCGGTTGTGATCGAGGCGTACCTGGGCGTGGAGGACGAGCCGCTGGATCCGACCAAGCTGCAGACCGGCACCGTCGACCTGTCGCTGCTGGATGACGGCAAGAAGGGGAAGCTCTCATGAGTGCGCTGATCGTCGACGCCGCCGACGTCTACTACGGGCGGGTGCACGCGCTGCGCGAGCTGAGCTTCCACGTGGGCGACGGCGAGATCGTCTGCCTGCTGGGGAACAACGGCGCGGGCAAGTCCACCACCATGAACATGCTCTCGGGGCTCGTGCGCCCGAAGACCGGCGCGGTGCGCTGGGGCGACATGGACCTCACGACGGCCAAGCCGTGGGACATCGTCGCATCCGGACTCATCCACGTGCCGGAGGGCCGGCGCATCTTCTCCACGATGACCGTGCACGAGAACCTGCTGCTGGGCGGGTACACAGTGAAGGATCAGAAGCTCATCGCGCAGCGCGTGGACCAGGTGTATCAGCTCATGCCGCGCCTGGCCGAGCGGCGCAAGCAGCAGGGCGGCACGCTCTCGGGCGGCGAGCAGCAGATGGTGGCCATCGGCCGCGCGATCGTCGGCGGACCCAAGCTGCTGCTGCTGGACGAGCCCTCGATGGGGCTCGCGCCGCTGGTGGTCAAGCAGGTCATGGAGACCATCCAGGCCGTCAACGCGCAGGGCACGACGGTGCTGCTCGTGGAGCAGAACGCCCGCGCCGCGCTGAAGATCGCCGATCGCGCCTACGTCGTGGAGACCGGCAGGACGACGATGGAGGGCACCGCCGCGGAGCTCGCGGCCGACGCCCGCGTGATCGACGCCTACCTGGGCGGCTGATCGCCGCTTGCATCACCTCGAGAGGGGTGGCGCAAGCACGTCCAGACGAGTAATATGTCACATGGTACAGATCGGATCGGGAGGAGGGGCGGATGCGGATCATCGTGATCGGCGCGGGGGCTGTCGGCGCCGCGTGCGCGCTGGCCCTCACCGAGGCCGGCGCCGAGGTGATCGTCGTCGACCGCACCGGCGTGGCGGGGGAGACCTCCAGCCGCTGCGAGGGCAACATCCTCGTCTCCGACAAGGAGCCCGGCGCTGAGGCACTGATGGCCATCGAAGCGAACCGCGCCTGGCGCGAGCTCGCCGCCCGCCTGGACGCCGACCGCGTGCCGGGCCAGCCTGCCACCGAGTTCGAGTCCAAGGGCGGGATCGTCGTGGCCTTTCCCGGCGGTGCGGATGCCCTCGAGGAGTTCGCGACCTCGCAGCGCGGGATCGGCGTCCGTGCCGACGTGCTCGACTCGGCCGCGCTCCGCGAAGCCGAGCCGCACCTCTCGCCCGAGGTCGCGCTGGGCGTGCACTATCCCGACGACGCACAGGTGCAGCCGAGCCTGGCCGCACAGGCCATGATGGCCCGCGCGCGGCACCTGGGCGCGCAGCTGCGCATCGCCGAGGTCACCGCCGGCATCGTCGAGCGCGACCGCGTGCGTGGTGTGCAGACCACGAGCGGCCGCATCGACGCCGACGCCGTCGTGAACTGCGTGGGCCCGTGGGCGGGCGACGCCGCCGCGCTGTTCGGCTCGATGCTCGACATCCGTCCCCGCCGCGGCACGATCCTCGTGACCGCCCCCATGCCGCAGCGCGTGTTCCACAAGGTGTACGACGCCGACTACGTCGGAGCCGTCGGGTCGGGGGATGCCGCGCTGCAGACGTCCACGGTCGTCGAGTCCACCCATGGCGGCACGGTGCTGATCGGCTCCAGCCGCGAGCGCGTGGGGTTCTCGGGCGAGGGTCTGCTGGCGCCGCTGGCGGAGATCGCCGACAAGGCCACCCGGCTGTTCCCGTTCCTGCGCGACACCATGCTGCTGCGCACGTACTACGGCTTCCGTCCGTACGCGCCGGACCATCTGCCGGCCATCGGAGCGGATGCCCGCATCGCCGGTCTCTTCCACGCGGCCGGACACGAGGGTGCCGGCATCGGGCTGGCGCCGACGACCGGCGCGCTGATCGCGCACGCCGTCCTCGGCACCCCCGCGCCGCTGGACCCGACGCCCTTCCTGCCTTCCCGCCCGACATTGCAGGGGGTTCCGGCATGAGCACCGTGCACATCACCTTCGACGGCGAACGGCTCTCCGGGCGCGAGGGGCAGAGCATCGGCGGCATCCTGCTGGCGAACGGACACCGCACCTGGCGCACCGCGGCGGGCTCCGAGCGCGGGATCTTCTGCGGCATCGGCATCTGCCAGGACTGTGTCGTCACTGTCAACGGCGTCGAGGGCGTCCGCGCCTGCCAGCGCACCGCCTGCGAGGGCGACGCCGTCGAGCGGGAGGAGCGGGCATGACGCGCATCGTCGTGATCGGCGCGGGCCCCGCGGGTCTCGCGGCCGCGGCATCCGCCTCCCAGTCCGGCGCCGACGTGACCGTCGTCGACGAGGGCGAGCGCCCGGGCGGCCAGTTCTGGCGCCACCACCCCGACTTCACCGACCCGCGCCTGCAGCATCAGCTGGGCAGGTTCGCCTCGCTGCAGCAGGCGCTGAAGAACGTGCGGATGCTGTCGTCCGCCAGCGTCTGGCGCGTCGAGGCCGGCACGCCGCTGCGCGTGCACGCCCTGGTCGGCTCCGTCGACGCCGCGCAGCGCCGCGGCGAGACCCTCGAGGCGGATGCCGTGATCCTCGCGACCGGTGCGCACGACCGCGTGCTGCCGGTGCCGGGCTGGACCCTCCCCGGCGTGACCTCCGCCGGTGCCGTGCAGGCGCTCGCCAAGCGCGACGGCATCGCCCTCGGCACCCGCACGGTCGTCGCCGGCGCCGGGCCCTTCCTGCTGCCGGTCGCGCAGAGCGTGGCGATCCTGGGCGGCGAGGTCGTGGAGGTCGTCGAGGCGGCATCCGTCCGCACCCTGCTGGCCGGCTGGGGCCGGCGGCCGTGGGAGCTGGGCGCCGCGGCGGGGAAGGCCGGCGAGCTCAGCTCGTATGTCGGCACGCTCCTGAAGCATCGCACCCCGTACCGGCTCGGCAGCGCCGTCACCCGCATCCACGGCACCTCGTCGGTCGAGGCGGTCACCGTGCAGCGCATCGACGCCGACTGGCGGCCCGTCGCGGGCACGGAGCGCACCGTCGAGTGCGACACCGTCGCCCTCGGACACGGCTTCACCCCGCGCCTGGAGGCCGCCATCCAGTTCGGCTGCGCCATCACGCACGACCGGTTCGTGCAGGTCGACGGGCAGCAGCTCACCAGCATCCCGGGCGTGCACGCCGCCGGCGAGATCACCGGTATCGGCGGGGCGGATGCCGCGCTCGCCGAGGGCGCGATCGCGGGCCTCGCCGCCGCGGGCGTGCCCGAGGCCGACCTGCGCTACCGCGAGCCGCTGGGGGCCCGCCGCCGCATGCACGCCTTCGCCGAGAGGCTGAAGACGCACGGCATCCGCTCGGGTTGGACCAGCTGGCTGGATGACGACACCGTCGTCTGTCGGTGCGAATCCGTCACCCGCGGCACGATCGTCGAGTACGCGGACGCGTCGGCGCGCGGCATGCGCCTGGCCACCCGCGCCGGCCTCGGCCCCTGCCAGGGCCGCACCTGCGGCCGCAGCGTCGAGGACATCATCGGAGCATCCGAATCCCGCTTCGACCGGCGGCCCGTCCTGTCGTCGGTGCGCATCGGCGAACTCGCCGCGCACCGAGCATCCACCCCCAACACCACCGCAGAAGGAGAATCAGCATGACTGAGAAGAGCATGGACCTCGGCGGCGTCGTCGTCGCCACGGCCCTCGCGTTCAAGGAAGACGCGTCCGCCCCCGCAGGTCTCGCCGTCGACTACGACAGGTTCGGCGAGCACGTCGACTTCCTGATGTCCAACGGATGCCGCGGCGTCGGCCCCAACGGGTCGCTGGGCGAGTACTCCTCGCTCACCGACGAGGAGCGCCGCCAGGTGATCAAGGTCGCCGTCGACGCCGTCGACGGCCGCGGCATCGTGATCGCCGGGGTGCACGGCGTGGGCAGTCACCAGGCGCGCCAGTGGGCCGAGTACGCCCGCGAGGACGGCGCCGACGGCGCGCTGCTGCTGCCGCCCATCGTCTACAAGGCCAACGAGCGCGAGATCCTCGCGCACTACGAGGAGGTCGCCAAGGCGGGCCTGCCCATCATGGCCTACAACAACCCCTACGACACCAAGGTCGACCTGGTGCCGTCGCTGGTCGCCAAGATCGCCCAGATCCCCGAGGTCGTCGCGATCAAGGAGTTCTCCGGCGACGTGCGCCGTGTGTACGAGATCAAGGAGCTCTGCGACATCGACATCATCGCCGGCGCCGACGACGTGCTCTTCGAGCTGATGATCAACGGCGCCGTCGGCTGGTTCGCGGGATACCCGAACGCGTTCCCGCGCGAGGCCGTCGAGCTGTACGACCTGCTGGCGGCAGGGCAGTGGAAGGAGGCCAAGTCGCTGTACGAGCAGCTCGTGGCCGTGTTCCGCTGGGACTCGAAGACCGAGTTCGTGCAGGCCATCAAGCTGTCGATGGACATCTGCGGCAACTCCTACGGCGGCCCCACCCGCCCGCCGCGCGGCCCGCTCAGCGACGAGCAGCGCGCTCAGGTCACCGCCGACACCGAGCGCGCCCTCGCGGCGATCAGGGCCCGCGCGGCCGTGGTCGCCTGAGGCGTGTGATGATTCAGGGAGGGGATGCCCGGCATCCCCTCCCTCCCCGCTCTCTACTTGGAGGACACTGATGCGCGCTCGCCGCACCATCCAGGCCGTCGACTCGCACACCGAGGGGATGCCGACGCGCGTCGTCACCGGCGGCGTCGGCCGCATCCCCGGTGAGACCATGAACGACCGGCGCCTGTACGCGATGGAGCACCTCGACCATCTCCGAGGGTTCCTCATGAACGAGCCCCGTGGGCACGCCGCCATGTCGGGTGCGCTGCTGCAGCCGCCGGCGCGGTCCGACGCGGACTGGGGCGTGGTGTTCATCGAGGCGTCCGGCTTCCTGCCGATGTGCGGGCACGGCACCATCGGCGTCGCGACCGTGCTGGTGGAGACCGGCATGGTCGAGGTCACCGAGCCGGTGACCGAGATCCGGTTGGATGTGCCGGCTGGCCTTGTCATCGCCCGCGTGCGGGTGGAGGACGGCCGCGCCGTGAACGTCACCATCGAGAACGTGCCGAGTTTCGTCGACCGGCTGGATGCGCGCATCGACGTGCCCGGCATAGGCGAGATCACCTACTCCGTCGCGTTCGGCGGCAACTTCTACGCGCTGGTGGACCTCGACCAGGTCGGGCTGCCGTTCGACCGGTCGCGGCAGGGCGACATCCTCGCCGCGGGGTTGAAGATCATGGATGCGATCAACGAGCAGGCCCCGCCCGTGCATCCGATCCTCGAGGGCGCGAACCACGTGCACCACGTCGAGTTCATCGCCCCGGGATCGGATGCCGTGCGCTCCCGCCACGCGATGGCCATCTACCCGGGCTGGTTCGACCGCTCGCCCTGCGGCACCGGCACCAGCGCCCGGATGGCCGAGCTGCACGCCCGCGGCGAGCTGGGACTGGACACCGACTTCGTGAACGAGTCGTTCATCGGCACGGAGTTCATCGGCCGGATCGTGGGGGAGATGACCGTGGGCTCTGTGCCGGCGGTGATCCCCACCATCACCGGCCGCGCCTGGGTGACGGGCCTGGGCCAGTACCTGCTCGACGAGGACGACCCGTTCCCCGAAGGCTTCGTGTTCTGATGCCCCCCTCTCCCCGGCCCCTTTGCCCACCCCCTTTCCGTCGAGAGCACGGGACCTCGCCGAGTGCACGGGAACTTCGCGTGAACAAGCCGTGCGCTCGCCGAGATGTCGTGCTCTCGACGCTGAGATTTGAGACCGAGGACTGAGGAGATCGACGTGACCGAGAACATCGAGAACATCGTGGAGCAGATCGCGGGCGCGGCGGCCGCTGCAGCGCGGCCGTTCGCCCGCACCAGCCCGCGCGAGCGCGCGGCGGCCCTCGTGGCCGTCGCGGATGCGCTGGATGCCGCGGGCGGCGAACTCATCCCGATCGGGATGCGCGAGACCGGCCTCGCCGAGGCGCGGCTGACCGGCGAACTGCGGCGCACCTCGTGGCAGCTGCGCCTGTTCGCCGACACCATCGTCGACGGCGGTTACCTCGACGCGCGCATCGACCTCGCCGACCCGGAGTACGTCATCGGCCCGCGTCCCGACGTGCGGCGGATGCTGGAGCCCGTCGGCCCCGTGCTGAACTTCGCCGCCTCGAACTTCCCGTTCGCGTTCTCGGTGGCCGGCGGCGACACGGCGGCCGCGCTCGCCGCGGGCTGCCCGGTGGTCGTGAAGGCGCATTCCGGGCATCCGGAGCTCTCGCGCGCGACCGCGGCCGTCGTGACTGATGCACTGTGCTCTGCCGGGATGCCGGAGGGCACGTTCCAGCTCATCGAGGGTCAGGAGAACGGCGTCGCGCTGCTGAAGGACGAGCGCATCCGTGCCGGGGCCTTCACGGGATCCACGCACGTCGGCCGGATGCTGGCCGACATCGCCGCCGCGCGCGAGGTGCCGATCCCGTTCTTCGGCGAGCTGGGCAGCGTGAACCCGGTGTACGCGACCTACGCGGATGCCGCCCTGCTGGACGGCTTCGTCGCCTCGGTGGCGGGCTCGGCCGGGCAGCTGTGCACCAAGCCGGGGTTCCTGTTCGTGCCCGACGACGCCGATCTGTCGTCGGTCTCGGGGGCCGCGGCGACTGTGGCCGAGCACCGGCTGCTGAACCCCGGCATCGGGCGCGCGTTCTCCGCACGTCGGTCCGATGTGCTGGGGGCCTCAGGCGTGGACGTGCTCTCCGCCGGCGAGGTGCGCGTGGACGACGACGGGCAGACGTTCGCGACGCCCACGGTCGTGGCCGTCGACGTGGACACGCTGCTGGCCGACCGCGACGCGCTGCTGGACGAGTCGTTCGGGCCGTTGTCGGTCGTCGTGCGGTATTCAGACCGTGACCAGCTGCCCGCGCTGCACGCCGAACTGTTCCCCGGCAACCTGACCTCGACCGTGCACGCGCGCTCGTCCGAGTTGGAGGACGGCTCGCTGAGCGACCTCGTCGAGAAACTGGCCGAGACCAGCGGCCGCGTGCTGTTCGGCGGCTGGCCGACCGGCGTGTCTGTGACCCCCGCCATGCAGCACGGCGGCCCGTATCCGGCGACCACGAGCGACGGCACCAGCGTCGGCACCGCCGCCATCACGCGCTTCCTGCGCGGCGTGGCCTACCAGGGCGCCCCGCAGGCGCTGCTGCCCGCCCCCCTGCAGGACGCCAACCCCTGGGGCGTGCCGCAGACCATCAGCCGCCCCGGCAACTCGACCTCCTGGGGCCAGTCCGCGCGCTGACGCGCCCCGCCCAGGTCGTCCCCGCCCCTGCTGGCCGTCGCCGCCCGTGTTCAGTTGCGCAGCTGAGCAGGGGCGGTGTCGCTGAGCAGGGGCGAGGATGCGCAGCGACGCATCTGGAACGCGGCGGAGGTGCGGCGCCGGCGTCAGGAGAGCTGCTGCGGGTGGATGACGGCCTTCACCGAGTCGGGCACGTGCTTCGCGAGCAGGAGCGCGTCCGCCGTCCCGTCGAGTGCGAAATGGTGCGTCACGAGCGAGGAGGCCTCCACCCGACCACTGGAGATGAGCTCGATGGCCATCGGCCAGGTGTGCGCGTAGCGGTTGACGAGCCCGATGGTGAGCTCGTTGACGTTGAGCCGGGACAGCGGAAGGCTCACGTCCTGCTTGGGCATGCCCACCATGGCGGCGCGCCCGTTGGTGCCCAGTCGCCACAGGCCATCCGCGAGCGCTGTCGGCGCTCCCGAGCACTCCAGCAGCACGTCGTGATCGCGACTGTCGCTCTCGCCCGGCTTCTCCGTGTCGAAGCCCAGCGAGGAGGCGATGCCGAGACGGAAGTCCGCGATGTCCGAGACGGTCACGGACCTGGCGCCGAAGGCCCGCGCCGCCTGCGCGGCGAAGAGTCCGACAGGGCCCGCACCGGTGACCAGAACCCGATCACCGGGCACCAGGTCCGCCCTGTGACAGGCCCAGATGCCCACCGAGAGCGGCTCGCAGAGAGCTCCTTCGTCATAGCTCATCGCGTCCGGGATCCGGAAGAGCTGCCGTTCGTCGATCACCATCCGCTGCACGAGCGAACCGTCGTACGGCGGCGTCGCGAAGAAGATCAGGTCCGGGCAGAGATGGTAGCGCCCTGCCATGCACTCCGCGCAGTCGCGGCAGGGCTTTCCGGGCTCGATCGCCACCCGGTCCCCGACGGCGACGGCGGTGACCTCGGAGCCGGTCTCGATGACCTGCCCTGCGCACTCGTGGCCGAGGATGATGGGTCCGTCGACGATCCAGTCGCCGATGCGGCCCACGGTGAAGTACGCCGTGTCCGACCCGCAGACGCCGACCGACTCGATGCGCACGCGTGCGTCTCGCGGCCCCAGCGGCTGATCGCCGACATCCCGTATCTCGATGCTGCCCAGCTCGGGCATCACGGCGGCGAAGTTCGGCATGGAGGACTCCTGTCAGTCAGCGTTGCGTGGAGGCTCGGAGGATGAGCTCCGGCGGGATGTACTCGACGACGGGTCCGGGTTCGGCGGTTCCGTCGAGCAGGGAGAGGAGGCGGGTGGTCGCCAGGCGGGCGACATCGACGGCGGGAAGGCGCAGCGTGGAGAGCGGCGGATCCAGATAGCGGGAGAACGGATAGTCGCCCCAGCCGATCACCACGACGTCGTCGGGAACGCGGATGCCGCGCTCGCGGAGCGCCGCGTACAGGCCCAGGGCGAAGTAGTCGTTGCCGACGAGGAACGCGTCGGGCAGACGGCCGGTGTCGAGCAGGTCGCTGACGACCCGGTAGGCGTCCTCGCCTCGCCACAGAGAAGCGCCGCGTGCCGTCCGCCGTGAGGGGACCGCGGCGATGCGCTTGGAGTCGAACGGGATGCCGTGAGCCTCGAGCACCTTCCGGTAGGCGTCCAGTCGATGCGTGACCGTGGAGATCCGCAGGTCCTCCTCGAGGAGCACGATGTCCCGAGCGCCGTGGGAGAGGGCGGCCTCCGTGGTCATGATGCGACCGGCCTCGTTGTCGGTGGAGTAGAGGTCGACGTCCAGTCCGGGCATCTCTCGCGCCATGAGCACGAGTGGCACGCCGGCGTGCACGACCGCGGACCACGGGTTGTTGCGTCCCTGCACCGGTACTGCGAGGATGCCGTCGACGCCCGACTGCAGCGCCGTGTCGACGGCATCCTGCTCGCGTTCGGGATCCTCATCCGAGAGCAGCAGGACGATGGTGTAGCCCGCGGCGATCGTCTGCTCCTCGATCTCAGTGACGAGGTCGTTGAAGAACGGGTTGGCGAGATCGGTGAGGATCACGCCGATCATCTTGTGCGACCCCAGGACGAGGGAGCGGGCGTGCGCGTTCGGCACGTACCCGAGCCGCTGGGCCTCCGCCTTGATGCGCTCGCGCGCGGCGTCGCTCACGCCCGACGCGTCGCGCAGGGCGCGGGAGACGGTGTTCACCGACAGGCCCACCGCGTCGGCGACATCCTGCAGGGTTCGCCGTCGCGGACTCGACGTTGTTCTGGGCATCCTGGACTCCTCGGTCACTCCTTCAACTCAAGATAGATCCGCAGCGTCGGCGCACCGACACCGCTGGTGCGCGTCGTGCGCAGCCTGAGCCAGTGCCCGAAGCGCTCGACGGGGATGGAGCGCCACCCCGCAGCCGTGGACGAGATCGGGGCGATGCCCTCGTGGTCCAGCCAATTGATCCCGTCGGCGGAGATCTGAACCCGGAACTCCACCTGGGTGTCGTCGGCCGGCTGCAGGAATTGGACGTACCACCGGGCCTCACCCGCCCAGGCGACCTCGAAGGGCTCGGTCTCGTGGACGTCGACGAGTTCGACGCCGCGTTCCATGACTGCGCTCTGAGACTGACGCATGTTCGTGCTCACCAATCTGCCGAGATGACGACGGAGTCGAGGAAGAGGAAGTTGCGATGCGGTGCGAGGGTGCGCACCGAGAAGTAGAAGTTCAGCAGGCTCTCGAGCGACTCGTACTTCTCGGCATAGGGCGGCACCGGCACGTCGCGGAGGTCGTAGACGTCGTTGTTGAACTGAAGCTCGACGTTGGATCGCGTGGAGGTGTCGATGGTGAATCGCAGGTAGTGCCAGTTCACCTTGGTGGGCACCTCGTTGTAGCACGCCTCCTGGCGCCGATCGTCCAGATAGCGCCAGTCGTCGGGGTCGGGCGCAGTGAAGTCGGCGTAGCGGCCGTGATCGTGCTTGCCCTCGAAGCGCTCATGCGGCGTGGGTTCGGCGACGACCGGGTACATCCACTTCTGCACGATCCGGCCCTGCTCGTCGGAGTTCTGGAATCGCATCACATTGTGGTAGCGGACGCCTTCGTGGCACAGGTCCGTGGCGACGGTGAAGGCGCCGAACTGCGCTTCGGACGGGTGCGAGTTCGCGTCCCAGGTGATATCGCCGTATGTGTTCGCCTCCTCGCCGCCGCCGAGGTTGGCCTCCACCTTCCAGGCCAGGTGCGCCTCGATCTGCAGCAGACCGCGGCCCGCCATCGTCAGCCGGCGGATGGCAGTGGCGGTGTGGCCGGGCGCCTGCCGGGTCGCCAGCTTCAGCGAGTACGTGCCGCCCATGCCGCCATGCGTTCCCACATCGAAGAAGTTCTGGTTGGACAGCTGCGGAGGACGGAAGTCCCGGAAGTGCTCGTCCATGGAATCCAGGTCACCGCGTCCGTTGTAGTTGCCGCCGAGCTCCACCCATCCGTGGGCCCCGTCGTTGAAGTCGTCGAACGTGAGGATGCGAGCGAGCGGGTTGAACTTCGACAGGCGCGGGTCGCTGCTTCGTATCGCGTGGCGCAGGGCGGCCGCGACATCCGCGACTTCTGTGGTGGTCACCGTTGACTCCTCGATCTCGGTCAGCGCCGCGCTGATTCACGGCGTCGTGTGCGAAACATTAGCGTTACCAGAACCACCTGTCAACGGATCGTCGAGATCACAGCATCTCGAAGTGGTCGAGGAGAGAAGCATCGAAATAAAGCAGGAAAAGTCGGGCTTGACAGAACCATCAAGGTGAGCGAACCTACATGAACGATAACGTTGAGCATCCGACGTAGCGAGATCGATGAGGATCCGGCGCTGTCCGAACGGCGTCGCCATTGGAGGTGGGAAGTGCTCGGGTACACGGTGCGACGGCTGCTGCTGGCCGTCTTCGTGCTCTGGGGCGTGGTGACGGTGGTCTTCCTGATCGTCCGCCTGATCCCCGCGGATCCTGCCGTGCTCGTCGGCGGGATGGATGCGACGCCGGAGCAGGTCGAGGCGATCCGGCACCAGATGGGCCTCGACAAGCCGCTCATCGTGCAGTACTTCGGCTACCTCGTCGGTGCATTCGCCGGCGACTTCGGCACCTCCTACACGCAGGGCGTGCCGGCGATGAGCCTGGTCGCCCGTGCGCTGCCGAACACCGCGATCCTCGCCGTACTCGCCTGCTCGCTGGCTCTGATCGTCAGTTTCCCGCTGGGGCTGCTGGCCGCGCTGAAGGTCAATCGTCCGGCCGATCGGGCCGTGACCACCATGAGCCTGCTGACGCAGTCCCTTCCCGGATTCTGGGTGGGCGTCGTGCTGATGCTGATCTTCTCCCGGCTGCTGCAATGGCTGCCCAGCGCGGGGCTGGACACACCGGACGCCCTCGTGCTGCCGGTCATAACCGTTGCGCTGCCGTTCATCGCCATCCTCACGCGCATGACGCGCAGCGGACTGCTCGAGGTCGTGGGCGAGGGGTACATCGCCACCGCACGCGCGAAGGGCCTGTCCGAGCGCATCGTGATCTTCGTGCACGCCACGCGCAACGCGATGATCCCCGTCATCACCCTGGTCGGACTCGAGTTCGGAACCCTGCTCGGCGGCGCTGTCATCACCGAGACCGTGTTCAGCTTCCCCGGTGTCGGCAGGCTCCTGGTCGATTCGATCCTGGTCCGCGACTACAACCTCGTGCAGGCCTGCGTCGTGATCATCGCCGCCGGGTTCGTCCTGGTCAATCTGATCGTCGACCTGCTGTACGGCTACCTCGACCCGAGAGTGAGGCTCGCGAAATGACCGCCGCACTGCCACCGACCATCGCCATCCAGACCATGCAGCGTGCGAAGCGAGCGCGCCGCGCGGTGACCGTGCGGATCGTGACCCCGATCATCGTGATCGCCCTGTTCGTCGTCGGCGCGATCTTCGTCCCCCTCCTCTACGGGTTCGACCCGCTGCACACGGAGGTGCTGCAGCGACTGCTGCCACCCGGTTCGGAGCTCCAGGACGGATCGACGGCGATCTTCGGCACGGACCAGGTCGGGCAGGACCTCTTCGCCCAGATGATGATGGGTGCGCGCGTCTCGCTCACCGTCGGGATATCCTCGCTCCTCGTCGCGGGAGCGCTCGGCGTCATCCTCGGCCTCTTCGCCGGCTACTTCGGCGGCTGGCTCGACAACACGCTGATGCGCATCGCCGATGTGCAGCTGGCCTTCCCCGGCATCCTGCTGGCGATCCTGCTCTCCGCAGTGCTGGGATCCAGTCTCTGGAACGTGATCGTGGTGATCTCCATCACCAACTGGGTGGTCTTCGCGCGCGTGACGCGGAGCCAGGTGCTGGCGCTGCGCAACCGGGAGTACGTCGAGTCGGCGCGCACCCTCGGCGCCAGCTCCTGGCACATCATCTTCCGCACGCTCTTCCCTGGCTGCCTCGCCCCCATCCTCGTCGTCGCGACCGTCGAGTTCGGTCACGTCGTCCTGCTCGAGGCGGCGCTGTCCTTCCTCGGCGTCGGCGTGCCGCTCGGCATCCCGAGCCTGGGAACCACCATCCACAACGGCACGGCGTACCTCGTGTCGGCGTGGTGGATCTCCGTGCTCCCCGGGATCGCGCTGGCGGCCCTCGTCCTCGCGACCGGCGTGCTCGGCGACGCCCTGCGCGACCGTTTCGATCCGACGCTGAGGAGCGCGTGATGATGAGCACACCGCACCGTCGCAACGACGCCGCAGCCGAGACGGACGACGTGCTGCTGAGCGTGCAGGACCTCCAGGTGGAGTTCGCCACCTCGGCGGGCGTGGTCCGCGCGCTCGACGGGGTGAGCTTCGACGTCCGGGCGGGGGAGACCCTTGCGATCCTCGGAGAATCCGGCTCGGGAAAGTCCGTGACCGCGCAGGCGATCATGGCCCTGCTGCCGAAGCCCGCCGGCTCGATCGTGGGCGGACAGGTGCGCTACCGGGGCACCGACCTCGTCGCCGAGCCCGTCAGCCGCGTGCGCGAGCTGTGCGCCACCGAGATCGCGATGATCTTCCAGGACCCGCTGAGCTCGCTCAATCCGGTGTTCCGGATCGGCTACCAGGTCGCGGAACCGTTCCGGCGCCGGCTCGGCATGGGGAAGCGCGAGGCGTGGGCCAGGGCACTCGAACTGCTCAAGCGCGTCGGCATCCCGGATGCCGAGACCCGCATCCGCGACTATCCGCATCAGTTCTCCGGTGGCCAGCGCCAGCGCATCATGATCGCGATGGCGATCGCGCTGGAGCCGCGGCTGCTGATCGGCGACGAGCCGACCACAGCGCTGGACGTCACCGTGCAGAAGCAGGTCATGGATCTGCTCGCCGACCTGCAGGCGGAGACCGGCATGGGGATGATCCTGATCAGCCACGACCTCGGCGTCGTCGCCGACGTCGCTCAGCGCGCGGCGATCATGTACGCAGGACGGATCGTGGAGACCGGGAGCATCCGGGGGATCTACGACACTCCCGCCCACCCGTACTCGCAGGGTCTGCTGTCGTCGATTCCGAGCAACACGGCCATCGGGGAGAGGCTCACGCCCATCGTCGGATCGCCTCCGAATCTGCTCGCGCTGCCGACCGGCTGCTCCTTCCACCCGCGGTGCCCCTTCGCGACAGAGGTGTGCCGCACCACCGTGCCGGTGCTGCGTCAGCCCGACGGGTGGGAACCGGGCCACGTCGCAGCCTGCCATCGCTCCGAGGAGGTGCTGACCCATGCCTGAGACGCACGTGCACGGTGAGAGCGCCCTGCTGACCGTCTCGCATCTGAAGGTCGCCTATCCGATCCGCTCCTCGGTGCTGCTGCGGAGGATCGGCGACAACGTCGCGGTGTCGGACGTGGACTTCGAGATCAGGCCGGGTGAGACGGTCGGCCTGGTCGGGGAGTCGGGGTCGGGGAAGTCGACGATCGCGCGCGCGGTGATCGGGTTGGTCCCGCCGTCCGGTGGGCGGATCAGCTTCGAGGGCGCGGACATCACGAACCTCTCACCGCGGCGGATGAAGGATGTCCGCCGCAACATGCAGATGGTGTTCCAGGATCCGTATGCCTCGCTCAACCCGCGGCTGACGGTCCGGGACATCATCGCGGAGGGGTGGCGCGTGCATCGCGGCATCGTGTCGCCGAAGGACTGGACCCGCGAGGTGAAGGAGCTCATGGACCGGGTGGGCCTGAACCCCGACTACTCGGACCGGTACCCGCATCAGTTCTCCGGCGGTCAGCGTCAGCGCATCGGCATCGCGCGGGCGCTCGCGCTGCGCCCCCGGCTGATCATCTGCGACGAGGCGGTGAGCGCGCTCGACGTCTCGGTGCAGGCGCAGGTGCTGAACCTGCTCGAGGATCTGCAGGCCGACCTCGGTCTGTCGTACCTGTTCATCTCGCACGACCTGTCGGTGATCGAGCACATCTGCGATCGCGTCCTCGTCCTGAACAAGGGCGTCGTCGTCGAGGAGGGCACAGCACTGGAGCTGTTCGAGAACCCTCAGGACGAATACACCCGTGCCCTGCTGGCCGCGGTGCCCGTCGCGCGTCCCTGGCTCGTCGAGGAGACGCCATGAGCGGCCGCGTCACACTGCACCTGATCCGCCACGGCGAGTCGCTGTGGAATGTCGAGGGGCGCTATCAGGGACACGCGGACTCCGGACTCACCGAACTCGGCCGCAGCCAGGCCCACGCACTCGGAGGAGCCCTCGCGGCGCAGGTCCCGGTGCCCGACCTCGTGCTCGCCAGCGATCTGCCCCGGGTGGCGGATACGGCCGCCGACTACGCGGTTCGCGTAGCCGCCGACGTGCGACCCGTGCCCGCACTGCGGGAGATGAGCGTCGGGGATTGGGCCGGCCTGACCTTCGAGGAGGCGGAGGCCGTGCACCCCGACATCGTCGCGGCGGTCGTCTCCGGCGCGGACGTGCGGCGGGGCGAGGGCGGCGAGACGTTCGCGGAGACGCGCGAACGCGTCACCGCTGCGCTCGAGAGTGCCATCGAGGAGGTCGACGACGGTGCCGACCGCGTGATCGTCGCCTTCACCAGCGGCAACCCGATCCGCCTCGCCGTGGCGCACATGCTCGGTCTGCCCAGTCCCGGTCACATGGCGCTGAGCCCGCCGGACAACTGCTCCGTCACGACGATCCGGCTGCGGGCCGGGCGCCGCGAACTCGTCCGCTACAACCATGACATCGCGCCGGCCCGTCCGGCTGATCAGAGGGAGATATCGTGACCGCCCCGTTCACGTTCATCGCGCAGACCCACAATCTGTGGGGTGACCATCACGGTGCGGACCGGGCTGACGCGCTTCGCGGACTGTACGAGCGGCGTGCTCCCGATCTGCTGGCGACCCAGGAGACGCGAGCCTGGTCGCGGGATCTGCTGGACGCCACCATGCCGGGACACGACCGCGTGCAGGACGACTTCGCCGGCTGGCAGGACGAGGGCTGCCTCTGGTGGGATCGCGAACTGTTCACCGAGGTGGAGCACGGCGCGGAGGACGTCGGCATCCACTCTCCGCACGCGCGGCTGTTCTGGGTGCGCCTGCAGGTGGAGGGGACCGACCGGACCCTGCTGTGGACTACCGCCCATCTCTCGTACTCTGGCAATGCCGTCGAGGTCGAGACCGGTGTCAATCAGCGCACCATCCAGGCCCGACGGGTGATCGAGACGCTCGAGCGGCTCACGCATCCCGGAGAGGCGGTGCTGTTCGCCTCCGACACGAACGCGATCGCCACGGCGATCTGGATCATCGGCAACGCCGGCTATCTGGACGGATTCTCCGCGCTCAACCGCCAGGCGCCGCCCACGCATCCGGTGATCCCCAATGCCTTCGCAAGCGTCGTCGGCACGCCGAAGTCGCCGATCGCGAGTCCTCAGAAGACCATCGACTACATCTTCTTCCGCGGCCCGCTGCGCGCACGCGCGGCCGAGGTCGTGGAGTACTTCGACCGGGGGATCGCGCCGAGCGATCACTACCCGGTCGCCACCGCGTTCGCCCTGGATCGCACGACGGGCGGATGATTCGCACCACTGCTCCACGCACTACCCGAAAACCCTGAACAAGAGGAGAAGGCAATGACATCGCTTCGCGCGAGGATGGGAGCGGTCGCCGCCATGGCGACGATCGCGGCCCTCGCTCTCGTCGGCTGCTCCGGGGGCGGAGGCGGCACAGGCGCCGCCTCTGCAAAGCCCCTGCCCGACGCACAGCAGAACCTCACATACATCCCGGCCTATGGCTGGTCGGGATCGGACATCTCCCAGGCGCCCCTCGAGATCGGCATCAACATGGCGATCTCTCAGACGCTCGAGACCGTGATCACCCTGGACAAGGACAACAAGCCGCAGCCCAAGCTCGCGACGTCCTGGGAGTGGACGGATCCCACCACGCTCGTCCTCAAGCTGCGCCAGGGGGTGAAGTTCACCGACGGCACGCCGTTCACCGCCGCCGACGTGAAGGGGTCCATCGAGCGCTACATCGGGTGGAAGGCGGCTCTGGCCACCGTCCTCTCCTCGATCGACACCGTCGAGGCGACCGACGACTCCACGGTCACGATCAAGACCAAGGCGCCGACGGGCACGCTGCTGGGCGTGCTGTCGCTGGTCAGGATCGGCCAGGCGAAGTACTCGCACGCGGACACCACCATCCAGGCCGACAACGACTACTGGGCCAAGCCCATCGGCACCGGTCCGTTCATCATCAGCGACTACGTGGCCAACGATCACTTCACCTTCACCCGCAACGACGACTACTGGGGCAAGAAGGCGAAGCTGAAGAAGCTGACCATGAAGCAGGTGACCGACGTCAACGGCAAGATCACCGCGCTCTCCAACGGGCAGGCGCAGGTCGTCGGGGACGTGCCCAACGACCAGATCGAACAGGTCAAGGCGATGAACGGCGTGACGTTCACGCAGGAGAAGAGCCTCAACTACTACTTCCTGTGGTTCGACAACAAGAACGAGTACCTCAAGGACCAGCGCGTCCGCGAGGCGATGTGGTCTGCGCTCGACCTGCCGACGATCCAGAAGCAGCTGTTCGGCGACACCGCGTCGGTCATGGACGCGTACTGCCCGGTGTCCGCGTTCGGATGCCTCCCGCCCGCCAAGGGCATGCCGAAGTACGATCCTGACCGCGCCAAGAAGCTGCTGGCCGAAGCGGGATACCCCGACGGGTTCACGGTGGACGCGATCTTCAGCAACGCCAACGGCGCCGGCTTCGCGAACATGATGCAGGCGTTCATCTCGGCGTGGAAGGCCGTCGGCGTCACCGTCGAGCCGCGCGCGCTGGACTCGGCGTCGTGGCTGAAGGTGTTCGGCACGGTCAACCCCGACGGCACGCACGCCTGGGACATGGACGTGCAGGCCAACCAGACCGCGACGGGCGACGCGGACTACACCATCTACCGCCTGTACAACTGCACGGCCGCTCGGCTGGGCTACTGCAACGAGGACTTCGACAAGCTGACCATCCAGGCGCAGCAGAGCTCGGACCAGGATGCTCGTCTCGAGCTGTACCAGAAGGCGGCCGACGTGCTGCGGGCAGACACCCCGGCTATCCCCCTGTTCGAGATCAAGGTGAACGCCGCCGCGAGCTCGAAGGTCAAGGGCATGGTCATCCCGCCGAACGAGTTCATCGATTTCAGCACGGTGTACCTCACCGACTGAAATCCGCGTGACGGGGCGCCCTGCGCCCCGTCACGCGTCCCGCCGCATCACATGAGAGGGAGTCCCGCTGTGGGCATCCGCATCCCCGTCGTCATCGACACCGACAACTCCTTCGGGATATCCGGCGCGGAGGTGGACGACGCGTTCGCGCTCGCCGCAGCGCTGGCCCTTCCTGCTCTGGACGTGCTGGCGGTGACCACCGTGCATGGGAATGCCGGTATCGGCGATGTCACGACCGCGACGCGGATGCTGATGCGGGATCTCGGTCGTCCGGAGCTGCGCGTCGAGCGAGGCGCCGGCCGTCCGCTGCGCAGGCCGCTCCGTGTCCGCATCCCGGACGGCGCCGATGACGGCGCCGATGACGACGGCGGCGCGGCGCTGGACGCGCTCGCGTCTGCCGTGCGGTCCAGGCCGGGCGAGGTCGTCATCATCGCGCTGGGGCCGCTCACCAACATCGCGAGGCTGCTGACCAGGGAGCCCGACATCGCGGGGATGGTGAAGGAGATCGTCGCCATGGGCGGCGTGTTCTCCGGCACGACGGGTCGCCTCGACCTTCCGGGCGAGTTCAACATCTGGGTCGATCCCGATGCCGCCGCTGTCGTGCTCGGCTCGGGCGCTCCGCTGCGCATGGTGGGGCTGGACGTGACCGAGCGCGTGCGACTCACCTCGGATATGGCACGGGCTCTGGCCGCGGAGGACGGCGTCATCGGACGCCTCGGGCGTCACGCGCTGGAGTGGATCTCCGTCGTCGGACATCGCCGGCCGCACGACCCGCGTGCACAGGGATCCTGCGCGATGCACGATGCGATGGCGGTCGCCGCCGTCGTGCGCCCCGATCTCATGGACTGGCACGACGCGCGGCTCGAGGTGGAGACGCAGTCCGACCTGACCCGGGGTGTGATCGTCGCCGACCTCGGTCTCACCGCGCGACCGCCGGCGCCGAACGCGCGGATCGCTCTCGACATCCGCGCCGGGGAGGGCATCCGCTGGCTGTCCGACCTTCTGGTAATGCCACCGACGAGAGGATGAGCCCCGCATGCAGAGGTTCGTGAGCTACGAGCGCGGTCTCGAGCGCTTCACCCCGCTGGAACGGGTGATCACCTACGACGACTTCGACGCCGGCTACAACGGGTGGCTCGACCTGACGCCCAACTACGTGTACGACGACTACGAATCGTTCCCGTCCGCGGTCGATCTGGGCAGCTGGGCCCCCTGTCAGCTGAGCTCGGGTCCCATGCGGTTCGCCTCCTCGGCGGGGTCGATGGAGGGCGCGTACTCCCTCAAGCTCACGACCGCACCCACCGGAGGCCCGCACACCGAGCCGCCGCGGCCGGGCAGCATGGGGCATGCGATCAAGCGCCTCTCCCGGTTCGGCGATCCCGAGTTCATCCAGATCGAGGCCTGGTACTCCTATACGCCCGTGCAGGACCGGGTGGGGCTGGGCGAGGAGGACATCCGCGCATTCGGGTTCTTCTTCGATGTGCAGGATGCGGAGTACCGGTACATGCCGGGAGTCCGGTACGTCAACTCCCTCGGCGGGAGGCTCGTGAAGAAGTGGCAGTACTACCGGGTCGGCGACGGAGTGACGCGGCAGGAGTGGAACTTCGGCGTCGAAGACGGCTGGTGCCTGCCCGGCGTGGACAACCAGTGGTACGGGCGCCGCTTCGAGGACGGCTCCGCCGACGGATATCAATGGGTTCCCGGCGGAGAGCAGGAGCTCGTCTACAACGAGAGCCCTGACAAGATCAACTGGCTGTACTTCCGACTGAAGGTCGACGTGCGCCGTCGCGAGTACGTCGAGCTGCAGTCCATGGACCGGGTGTTCGACATGCGCGGCCTGCAGCCCACGCTGGTGCCCGGCTACCGCTCCATCGACGGGCTGATCAACCCCGTGTTCTTCATCGAGGCCGATACCGATCGCTCGGTGAACCTGTACCTCGACTCCGTCGTCTACTCCTGCGAATGAGCGGAGGAGAGATGCTCATCACCGAATCGCCGCGCGAGACCCCGGTTGCGGGCGACTACGACATCGTGGTCGTCGGCGGCGGACCGGCGGGCGTGATCGCCGCGACGGCTGCCGCCCGCAATGGTGCGAGAACCCTCCTCATCGAGCGCTACGGCTTCGTCGGCGGGATGGCCACCAGCGCCCTCGTCACTCCGATCAGCGAGTTCCGTGTCGGCGGGCGGCAGCACATCGGCGGCATTCCGCTGGAACTCATGCGTCGCGCAGCCGAGCTCGGCGGGGCCGAGCTGGACCGTGACAGCGGCAACTGGCCGGTCGACGACGAGATCCTCAAGCTCGCGGCGCAGCGCCTGCTGGTGCAGAGCGGCGTCACCCTGCTGCTGCACACCTGGTTCGCCGACGTCGTCGTCGGCGAGGCGGGGGTCAGCCACGTGATCGTGCAGAACAAGGCGGGGCGTGTCGCCTACGGATGCCGCGTCGTCGTGGACTGCAGCGGCGATGCGGATGTCGTCAGGGCGGCCGGGCTGGCGACGACGAAATCCGCCGTCCTCCAACCTGCGACGCTGTGGTTCCAGCTCGGCGGCGTCGACACCGACGCCCTCGCGCCCCTCTTCACCGACGCGGTCGACGGGATCCTGCCGGTCTCCGAGCCCATCCGCCGTCGTCTCGCGGAACTGCATGCCGCGGGAGAGTTCCCGCTGTTCGGAGGACCCTGGATCAACGGCTTCTTCCACAGGGGGATGGTGAGCATCAACATCCTGCGCGAGCCGACGGATGCCAGTGATCCGGCGACGTTCTCCCGAACCGAGGTCAGTCTCCGCGAGAAGATGCATCTCGCCATCTCCGTGCTGCGCAGGGAGTTCCCCGAGTTCCGCGACGCATGGCTGGCCAAGTCCGGCATCCAGACGGGAGTGCGCGAGACGCATCACATCGTCGGGCTCTACGAGCTCACCCGCGATGACGTGCTGAATCCCAAGGCCTTCCCCGACACGGTTGCGAAGGGAGCGCATACGATCGACATCCACCAGGCCGACAGCATCGACCAGAACGACTTCGTCATCCTGCGCCGGCCCTACAACGTTCCGCTGCGCTGCCTGATCCCCGCCGGGGGAGTGAACCTCGTCACCGCGGGGCGGAGCCTCTGCGCCGATGGACCCGGGTTCGGCTCGGTGCGGGTCATGGCGACCTGCATGGCCATGGGACAGGGGGCGGGCACCGCGGCCGCGCTCGCCCTCGAGCAGGACGGCGTCGTCGCCGGCGTCGATCCCGGCCGGCTGCGGCAGCGGCTGATCGAGCAGGACGCGATCGTCGACTTCGACGATGTCGACGAGGCGGGGCGGCAGCCGGTCGGCTCGGAGAGGAGCCTGCCTTGAGGCGCAACTACACGTCGGTGGTCGCACGCCGGGTGCGGATCGACGGCGACTACAGCACACTTCCCTTCGAAGCGGGGTGGGCCGCGGAGGCCGTCGTGTTCGTCCAGGCCGAGGGAGACCATCCCGACCTCCACCTCGTCGCGCAGGTGTCCCCGGACGGTCTCGCCTGGGTGAGCCGTGGTCCCGGCGTGGTATTGCGGGCAGGGGAGGACATCACGGAGTTGCCGCTGACGGTCTTCGGCAACTGGCTGCGCATCAGCATCACCGGCGCGTCGAGTTCGGCTCCGGCCAGGATCCTCGTGCACATCAACGCGAAGGGCTGAGCGCCGTAGCGCGTCGTCAGACCACGAGCCCCGCGCGCACCACGGCGACGCGGGCGTCCTGCTCCCACAGGGCGCTCGCGTCGGTCAGCGGATCGGATGACAGCAGCACGGCGTCGCCGTAGGCGCCCTTGCCGAGATGTCCCAGCGCCTCGTCGCCGATGAGCTCGGCGTTCACCGATGTCATCGAGCGCAGTGTGTCCGCAGCGCTGGATGCGGCCACCTGCAGGCGCACCCCGGCGAGCTGGTCGTCCTCGAGGTCGCCCATCAGGTCGGTGCCGAAGCCCACGCGCACGCCTGCCGCATGGGCCAGGCGCACGGCATCCTGCCCCTTCTCCAACACGACGGCGTTCTTCACGAGCGATGTCTCGTTGAGCCCGATCGAGGCGCCTCGCCGGTCCATGGCGTCGTACGCGGCGAGGGTCGGCACGAGAAAGGCGCCCGCGGCCGCCATCATCGAAGCGGTCTCCTCGTCGATGAGATTGCCGTGCTCGATCGAGCGGATGCCGGCGTTCACCGCGTGCTGCACGGCCTCGGACGAGTACGCGTGCGCGCACACGTACGAGCCGCGGCGGGTGGCCTCCTCGACGACGGCGCGCAGCTCCTCGGCGGAGTACTGCGGATTGCGGATCGGGTCGACCAGCGAGAACACCCCGCCGGAGGCCATCACCTTGATCGCGTGCGCACCGGTGCGCAGCCGGTTGCGCACGGCCAGGCGCAGGTTGTCGACGCCGTCGACGACCTCGCACATGTGCCCATGCGAGAAGCACACGTCCACGTGCGCGGACCGGGGATCGCCGTGCCCGCCGGTCTGGCTGAGCGCGGGACCGGTGAAGTGGTACCGGGGAGACAGGAACAGATCGGCGTCGATCGCCTGGGCCAGCCCGATGTCACCACCGGCCACGTCGCGCACGGTCGTGAAGCCGCGCTGAAGTGCCCGGGTCAGACGCCTCGTGCCGTTGATGGCGGCGTAGCTGAGCGGTCCTCGTTCGTTCTCGAATCCGTCCATGCTGGTGGCATAGGCGTGGAAGTGCGCATCGATGAGTCCGGGGACGAGCCAACGGCCAGAGGCATCCAGCACCTCGGCATCCGCTCCCGCGTCTGAAACGACCCGGCCGTCCACGATGTGCACGTCGCGGGCAGTGAAAACTGCGCCGTCCCAGACCTGGGCGCCGGTGATGCTGATCGATCCCGTCCTCATGATGTCCTCCTGAAGTACGTCAGCGCAGGCTGAAGCCGGATGCGAGCGGATCGCCCTCGTCGAGCTCGAACGAGCAGGCGCCCACCCGGTGCGCGATGCCGCTGACCTCGGGAATGACTCCGCGCGAGGTGCGCTCGGCGATGCGCGCGAGGAACCGCGTGCTGATGATCGAGTCGTGCGTGAGCACGTCTCCGTCGGCCAGTTCGCCGGTCTCCGCCAGCAGTGCGACGCGCGCGGCCGTGCCCGAGCCGCAGGGGCTGCGATCCACTTCGCCATCGGCGAAGACCGTCACGTTCCGCTGGTGCGGACCCTCGGCGGTGCGGCCCAGATCGTCGAAGAGGATCGTGCCGTAGACGCCGCTGAGGCGGGCATCCTCCAATTGTGCGGAGGGATGCTCGTTGAGCGCCCACTTGATCTCGCGACCGATGGCGATGAGATCGGTGGTGTCCTCCGGAACGACGGACAGACCGACAGCGGATGCCGGAAGCGTGGCGTACACGGCGCCGCCGAACACCAGGTCGACGATCACGTCGCCGCGCGAGGTGTGCAGCGGGATGCCGCGCTCGAGCACGCGGGACTCGACGTTGCGGAAGACGATGTCCTCGATGCGCCCCGCGCTCTGGCGCACGCGCGCCTGCACGCGTCCGCTGGGCACGTCGATGGTGACGACGGTCTCGCCG
The DNA here is from genome assembly GCF_937927635.1 of uncultured Microbacterium sp. Lineage (GTDB taxonomy): Bacteria > Actinomycetota > Actinomycetes > Actinomycetales > Microbacteriaceae > Microbacterium. Next base: position 24,571 of record NZ_CALBRW010000013.1, on the reverse strand, counting down.
TCGGGGTCGGAGGGCACCAGTCCGGTGCGCACGGCCCAGGCGCCCAGCGCGATCGTGCCGTGCCCGCAGGCGGTGGAGAAGCCGTCCTTGTGCCAGAACAGCACGCCGAAGTCGGCGCCGGCGTCGTCGGGCGGCGTGATGAACCCGCCGTACATGTCGTCGTGCCCGCGCGGCTCGAGGCAGAGGAAGCGGCGGATGCCGTCGGCTTCGCCGCTGATCGCCTCCACCCGGCGCTCGGCGACGGTCGCGCCGTGCGTGGGCACGTCCCGCACGATGCGGAACGGCTCGCCGGCGGTGTGCCAGTCCTCGGTGGTCCAGAGCATGCGGGGTCTCTCCTTCTCAGATCGCCAGGCGGGCGGTGGCGAGGTCCTGCCAGCCCATGCCGCAGGTCTTGACGATGCGCGGCCGGTCCGTCGCGGGGGCGACGGCGCCGGTGAACAGATCGTGCATGGTGACCAGATCCGCATCCTGCAGGGTTCCGGCCTCGAGGGCGCGGATGACGTCGCCGGCCTCGGAGGTTCCGACCCGCCGGCTCTCGACGATCACCTGCGAGCGGCCGACGAGTGCCGGGTCGAGCTCGGCCTTCTGCGGCTCGTGCGAACCGATCGCGACGATGGTCGCGTCGTCACGCACGAGGTCGGATGCGAAGAGGGGATCGGATGCCGTGGTGGCGCACACGATGAGGTCGGCGTCGTACACGGCATCCGGGGTTCCGACGGTGATGCGGGCGTCCGGTGCGTACTGCCGGGCCTCGTCGACGGCGGCGGCCGCGCGTTCGGTGTTCCGACCGATGAGCTCGACCGAGCGCAGCGGGCGGATGGCCTGCAGTGCCTCGACGTGGCGGACCGCCTGCGGTCCGGTGCCGAAGATGACCGCGTCACCGGCATCCGGGTTCGCGAGCAGATCGACGCAGGCGGCCGAGACGGCGGGCGTGCGCAGGCTGGTCAGTGCGGTGCCGTCGAGGATGGCGGTGGGGGCGAGGGTGGTGCCGTCGAGCAGGATGTAGAGGGCCTGGATGCGCTCGAGTCCGCGCGCGGGGTTGCCCGGCGCGACGGTGGCGAACTTCTGACCGACGGCGCCGTCGACGGCGGCCGGCATGAGCAGGAGCTGTCCATTTGGGACGTCGAGGATGCCCCGGGGCAGGTCTTCTTCGGGATCGAATCCTGCGCGCAGAACGCGCTGCAGTTCGTCGATCGCGGCGGCCATACTCACCCGGTCGGCGATGGTCTGCGCGCCTATCAAGGTCAGGTCGGCGATGACGTCGGGCATGGCGCGAGTCTAGCTCAGTAATATGTCACATGCTAGTGAGCCTGGTCGCCATCCTGATTCGCGCGCAGGCGGCCCCGTATCGTAAGCTTGTCCGCGGTGACGTGTCCGAGCGGCCGAAGGTGCAACTCTCGAAAAGTTGTGTAGGGTAACCCCCTACCGTGGGTTCAAATCCCACCGTCACCGCCAGAAGTTCAGGGTCCTGAGACGAAGTCTTGGGGCCCTGAACTGTTTCCGTCGGCGGTTGGCACTATGGACAGCACGGCCCTACGTGGCCGGAGGCTCCGCGCGCCGCCCTTCGCTCCGGGCGCAAGCCGATGGGACATGCCGGCGATCGTGTGGGGTGCGGTCCTGTCCTGGAATAGTGATCTCACTGATCAAGTTTATGCATTCAAAGGTTGAATAACATGTGAGAAGATCAAGGTATGGAATCGCCTGAGCTGGTGGGCACGTCGTGGCCTGTACACGACGTGGAGACACTGCCCTGGCGTCAGCGGATCCGCGGCGGCACCCGTGCCGATCGGATGCTCAGTTCCGTCGACGCGACGATCCCTCCGATGATCGCGGAGCGGGACTACCTCCCACCCGTCAAGACGACGGTCATGTCGGAGGAGGCCCTGCTCGCCGTGGCACAGGCGGACACCGATGCCGAAGGGCATTCGGCGGCGATGAGCCGCTTCATGATGCGCACCGAGTCTGTCGCCTCATCGAAGATCGAGCGCATCACCGCCGATGCGGCGGACTACGCCAAGGCCCTGGCAGGCAACCGCTCGAACACCTCCGCGACGAGCATGGTGGCGGCGAGCACCGCGCTGCACAGCCTGGTCACCGTCGTCGGAGAGCGCGGACGCTTCGAACTCGACGATCTGCTGGCGGCGCACCGCGCACTGATGAAGGCCGATCCGATGGAAGCCACCTATGCCGGGCGGCTGCGCGACATGCAGAACTGGATCGGTGGAAGCGACTACTCCCCTCGAGACGCCCTGCATGTCCCGCCGGCTCCGGAACGGGTGCTCGCTCTCGTCGAGGACCTGATCGCCTACCTCAATCGCGACGACGTGCCTGTGCTGGCGCAGGCAGCGATCGGTCATGCCCAGTTCGAGTCGATCCACGCGTTCACCGACGGCAACGGCCGCATCGGTCGCGCCATGGTGTCGGCCGTGTTCCGCCGGCGGGGCGTGACCCGCAACGCCGTCGTCCCCCTCGCCAGCGGCCTGCTCGCGAAGCGCGACGACTATTTCGCCTCCCTCGGCGAGTACCGGAAGGGCGAGCCGGCACCGCTCATCGACCTGTTCGCAAGGTCAGCACGGTCTGCCGGGATCTGTTCGCGCGACTCCATCGCTCGCATCAAGGCACTCCCGGACGAGTGGATGGATGAGCTGAAGCCCCGGAAGGGCTCTGCGGCTGCGGCGCTGATCCCGGCGTTCTACGACCACCCGGTCATGACTGCTGCGGAGATCGAACAGCGTTCTGGATCGAGTACGCCCGCGGCCTACCTGGCGATCGATCGGCTCGCCGAAGCGGGGTTCATCGAAGAGGTCACGGGGCGAAAGCGCGATCGCGTCTGGGTCGCCTCCGAACTGCTTGCCGAGCTCGACGATCTCGACCGGCGCATTCACGTCGCGATGACGGCCTGACCTCTGCGGCAGGCCGGATCGCCGGGTCTCTCCAGGATGCCACTGCCACCGGCATCCTGTACGCCTCTTATGCATCCCTTCTGCATCGGCTCGACGGCGGCTCTGCGCGACGTGTGCGCGCGTATCGTCTTCCCTTGGAATCCGCGCGACCGCTCCTCGACAGTGTCGCCGCAAGTGCGCCCACGGACGTTCGTAGAACACCAGGTTCAACGAAGACAGAGGAGTCGCCATGTCCGTTTCCATGAGCGAAAGAGATCTGCTCACCGCATCGCAACCGGTCCACAGGATGAAGCGATCGCTCGGCCCGGTCGCGCTGATGTTCACGGCGATCGGATCCATCATCGGATCCGGCTGGCTGTTCGGCGCGTTCAACGCCTCCGCCCTTGCCGGTCCCGCCGCGATCTTCTCGTGGGCTGTCGCCGCCATCATGATCATCCTGATCGGCCTGACCTACGCCGAGCTCGGCCCGATGTTCCCGATCTCCGGCGGCGTCGTCCGCTACCCGCACCTGGTGTGGGGCTCGTTCGGCAGCTACTCGATGGGCTTCGTGACCTGGATCGCCGCGGCGGCGGTGCCTGCGATCGAGGTGACCGGCGCGCTGCAGTACGCCAGCCGGTTCTACCCGTTCACCCAGGCCGTGCAGTACCAGGGCACGACGCAGCACATCCTCACCCCGGTGGGCATGGTCATCGCCGTGCTGGCATTGGCGCTGTTCGTGGTGCTGAACTACTTCGGCGTGCTGCTGTTCGCGCAGATCAACAATGTCGTGGTGTGGTGGAAGCTCTTCGTCATCGTGCTCGTGATCGCCATCTTCCTGGTCACCGGGTTCATGATGGCGAGCGGAGACGGCGGCGCGACCCACGCCGGCGGAGCCGCGAACTTCGTCAGCCACGGCTTCGCGCCCAAGGGCTTCGCGGCCGTGTTCACCGCGGTCTCCACCGCAGGCATCACGTTCTCGTTCCTCGGCTTCCGCCAGGGCATCGAACTGGCCGGCGAGACGAAGAACCCCAAGCGCAACATCCCGCTGGCGCTGGTCGGATCGGTGGTCATCACCGGCATCCTGTACATGCTGCTGCAGGTGGCGTTCACCGTGATGGTGCCCGCCGAGACGCTGAAGAAGTCCGGCGGTTGGATCAACCTGACCTTCACGAACGACGCGGGCCCTCTCGCGGCGCTCGCCGCTGCGGGAGGCATCGCCTGGCTCGCGTACGTGCTGTACTTCGACGCCATCGTCTCGCCCGCCGACACCGGCCTGATCTACACGACCATCACCGCCCGCGTCTCCTACGCCATGGGCCGCAACGCCAACGCGCCGAAGTGGCTGGCCACCAACAACCGGCACGGCGTGCCGCACTGGAGCCTGGTGGTCGCGTTCCTCGCCGGATGCGTGCTGCTGCTGCCCTTCCCGAGCTGGCAGGCGCTGGTCGGGTTCATCACCAGCGCGACGGTGATGTCGTTCGGCACCGGCCCGCTGGTGCTGGCGATCCTGCGCAGGACGCACCCCGAGCGGGTCCGTCCGTTCAAGCTCCCCGGCGGCGACCTGATCCCGTACCTGGCGTTCTGGAGCGCCAACATGATCATGTTCTGGGCGGGCTGGGCCACCAACTCGAAGCTGCTGATCATGCTGTTGATCGGCTACGTGCTGCTGATCGTCTTCCAGCTGACCAACCGCAGGGGCTACCGGCCGCCGCTGTTCTTCAAGGTCGGCGCCTCGTGGGTGATCCCGTGGTTCATCCTCTACGGCCTGGTGAGCTTCCTCTTCAGCGCGGACAGCCCCATCGGATCGCTGAAGATCGGCGACACGACCTTCGGGAACATCATGTTCTTCTGGGTGTTCCTGATCAACGCCGCCGTCGCCGGCTTCGTCTTCTGGCTGGCCGTGCGCACGCGGCTGCCGAAGGAGCAGATCGACCTCTACATCGAGGATGCGACGCGTGAGTCCGAGGTCGAGGACGACACCGTCGCGGGCGGCCACATCGCCTGAAGGATGCTGACGCGACGGCTGCCGCGATCAGTCGCGCGAACTCGCGTTCACGCTGCCGGAGCGCTCCTGCCCGCTCAGCTGCGCGACGGCGGCCATCATCCGCTCAGTGATCTCGTGACGGGCCCTGCCGGCAGGCATCCCGGCGAGATCGGTCAGATCGAGCGGCTCCCCGAAGCGCACCTCGAGGCGCGGCCTGCCCGGCAGCAGATGGCTGAGAGGCTTGACCGAACCGGTGCCGATCAGCCCGACGGGCACGACCGCGGCCCCTGTGTCGCGTGCCATCCAGGCAGCACCGCCATGGCCGTCGTGCAGCTTCCCGTCACGTGACCGGGTGCCCTCCGGGAACACGGCGAACACGCTCCCGGCTCGCAGAACGCTGCTGCCCGCATCGAGCGCGGCACGCGCGTCGCGCCCGGCAGCACGACGCACGGGGACGCCCCCGATCGATCCGAAGAACCAGCGCTTGAAGCGCCCGAGCATCCCGCTGCCCTCGAAGTACGACGCCTTGATCAGGAACTGCACGGGGCGCACGGCGGAGGTCGGGATGATGAGCGTGTCCAGCGAGGACAGATGGTTGCTCACCAGCAGCACCGGCCCGCGTTCCGGCACGTTCCCACGGCCGGTGATGCGCGGACGGTACATGGCCCAGAACAGCGGGCGAAGGATCGCCCGTCCGAAGAAATAGACGGCGCCGACCCGCGGAGCGGGGCTCGGAGGAGCGGATGCTGTCACCTGGCCACACTATCCGCATCGGCGACGGACATGAGAGAACCCGGAAGCCGGCCCCAGCTTGCGGCTTCCGGGTGCACGTCCCCTCACTGCTTGCGTGCGATGAGGTGAAGCTACTCCGGCGGGACACCCCTGACAAGATCGCGGGAAGAAGTTCAGTGAGGATACGGATACCGCGGGCGCTCACTCGGGTGACGCTGGCAATGTGCACATCGACATCTGGCTGGAGGGCGCGGATCCGCCCGAGGGGCGGGTCGCCGATGGCGACCACGAGCTGCGCTTCCGCGGCTGGATAGAGCTGATGGCGTCACTGACCCGGCTGGTCGAGTCGGGCGGCGAAGCGGATGGCGAGCTCGGTGCGTGAGCGCAGCCCGAGCTTGGCGAGGATGTTCGAGACGTGCGTCTCCACCGTGCGGCGGGAGACGAACAGGCTCTGGGCGATCTCGAGGTTCGTCTGGCCGGTGGCGACGTGGCCCGCGATCCGCTCCTCGGTGCGGGTGAGCGATCCCCATCCGGATGCCGGACGACGGCGCTGCCTCTGCACTTTCACCCCGAGCCGGCGGAACTGCGCCCTCGCCCGCGTCGCCTCGTGATCGGCGCCGATCTCCGCATACTCTCGCAGCGCCGTCTCGACCAGCACGCGGGTGCGCTGGTCCTCGGCGGGCAGCGCCAGCGCCGCGAGCTCGGCGATGCGGGCGTGATCGAGCCGCCGAGGCGTCGCGGACATCACCCGCTCGGCTTCGAGAAGCGCCTCGGCGTCCCCGGCGGCCACGCCGGCGACGGCCAAGGCGGTCGCCTGCAGATGCGCGACCGAAGGATTCATCGCCGCCACCGTGCGGGTCGCCTCGACCACCTCGGGGGCCTTGGCCGCGGCATCCGCTTCGATCAGACTCCGCAGACGCTCATCGACCGGCGGACGCTGCCACAGCTCGACCAGATCGAGGGCGATCTCCGCGCACTCCAACAGCATGCGCAGGCCGTGCACGTCCTGCCAGCCGCGCCACAGCGCTTCGAGCACCGCGGGGACATCGCCCCGCGCACGCACCGCGTGGACGTACCCCAGCCAGATCAGGGCGCTGCCGCGGCTGCTCCACACGCGCCGGCTCGCGATCGGGTCGACGAGTCCCGCAACCTCCAGAGCCGACTCCGACCCGTACTGCAGTGCGAGCACCCGGGCGCGCAGCGCGAGCACGGGCGGGTCGAGGCGGACGTCCATCTGCCCCAGCAGTGCGGCATGCGCCTGCAGCTCCGTGGCGATGTCGGCCAGGCTGCTGCTGTGGCTGCGGGCCTCGGCGGCCATCGCATGGGTGGCCAGGATGCCGGTGCGCAGGCCCAGCTGTGCCGACATCCGCAGTCCGCGGCTGATCATCGTGGCCGATTCGTCGATGCGGTCGACATCGGCCAGCGCCACCGCCAGCACCGCATGAGGGAACGTCTCGATCGCCGCGACCGACGGATGCCGCTCTGCCAGCTCCACGGCCCGCGTGAGCACCCCGAGGGCATTGTCCAGCTCGCCGCGGCTGTTCAGGATCAGCCCCTGCAGCGTGAGCGCGTTCACCTCCGCGACCGGGTTGCCTCCGATCGCTGCCGAGACGGCGCCCTCGGTCGCCAGCCGCAACGCCTCGTCCATGTCGCCGAGCAGCATCGTCGGCCAGCCCGCGAAGGCGAGATGGGCGGCCCGCTCCGCGGGTGCCAGCGCATCGGATGCCGCGTACTCCTGCGCCAGTCGCTGGGACTCGGCGTGCCGGTGCTGCATGGTCAGCGATCGCACCCGGATGCTGCGCAGTGCCGCCGCGACCTCGGGCTCGTCGGCATGGAGGAGCGCCGAGGACGCGAGGTCGTACGCATCGTGCACCCTGCCGCTGCTCAACGCGGTGCGGGCAAGACCTGCGACGGCTGCGACGTGCAGTGGGTCTGACGGATCGGTGCCCAGCACCACCCGATCCCACAGCTCGACGGCCGTTGCCGGCGCGGATGCCGCGGTGCGCTGCGCGAGTCCGTGCAGCCAAGGCAGGTCCTCGCCCACGCTCGGCGCGCGGAGCACGTGCCCTGCCACGGTGGCCGCCGGAACGCCCGCCCCCTCGAGCTTGAGCGCCACGTCATGGTGCAGCTCCGCCCGCACCGCGGCCGGCAGATCGTGCAGCAGCACGTGCTGGATGAGCTCGTGGCGGAAACCGAGGGTGCGGTCGTCGATCTCCGCGAGAAAGCCTGCCGCCAGAGCCTCCCGCAGCAGCGGCACGAGTTCCCGCATGGTGCGACTCGTCACCAGCCGCAGCTGCACGGCGGGAAAGCGGGTGCCGAGGAGCGCGGCGGTGGTCAGCAGCTCGCGCGTCGCGGGAGAGAGCCGGCTGAGGTGACGCATCATGACCGTGGCCAGCGAGGGCGAGGGCCCCAGCGGGGCATCGCGCAGCTCGGCACCGCTTGCATCAACGGTGACCGCGCCGTCACGCAGCAGCGAGCGGACCATCTCGGTCAGGAACAGCGGATTGCCTCCTGCGCCGGCCGTGTAGTGCGCGAAGGTCTCGCCGATCGGAGCGCCCGTCAGCCCCTCCGCGATGGCGATGCAGCTGCTCTCGGGCAGCGGTCCGAGATCGAACGCGTGCAGCAGCCCTCTGTCGTCCAGCTCGCCCAGCAGTCGGTCGAGCGCGGGGGCGACCTCATGGCGGGCCTGCGGGCGCAGCGCTGTGACGACCACCACCGGCAGCTGCGCCAGCGTGCGCGCCAGTCGGGTCAGCAGGTGGAGAGAGGCGTCGTCGGCCCAGTGCAGGTCCTCGAGGATGAGCACGGTCGGCGCACCGACCATGCCGTCCAGCAGTGAGAGCAGGCGCTCGCCGGTGATGTGCTCGTTCTGCTCCGCCGCGACCCGCCGATCCTGCTCGGTGAGCACCGGGCCCAGGGCATCCAGCAGGACTCCGAACGCGCGGCGACGATCCATGGCATCCGCCGCGCCCCGCAGCACCCGCCGCTCTTTCGGCGCCTGCGCGACGGCCGCGTCGATGAGGGCGGTCTTGCCGATGCCGCCCTCGCCCCGCACCAGCAGGAACCGCCCGCTGGAGAGCCCTCCCCGCCAGGTGGAGACCAGGTCGGCGAGTTCGGCGTCGCGACCCAGCAGGGGCGGAGCGGATGCGGCGGCAGGAAGCACAGGCACGGCCATCGTGGTGCCACCGCCTCTCTGCTCGGAGACCCCCCGCTGCTGTGAATTCTAGCGCCGCCGGCATCCGCATCGCCGGTGGTGCGCTGCGGAGGCCTCGACGAGCTCGCCGGCCGCGCGACGCAGACCGCGTAGGCTCGAGGATCATGGCGACAGGCTCCACGATCCACACGTTCGATGTCTCGCTGGCGGACGTGGACCGCGGCGTCTACGACGACTTCACGCTGCGCCTGGCCCGGCATCCGTCCGAGACCGACGCCTACATGCTCACCCGGCTGCTGGCGTACTGCCTGGAGTACGAAGAGGGCATCGCCTTCACCGAGGGGGTTGCCGCGACCGACGAGCCTGCGGTGCTGGTGCGCGACCTCACCGGACGTGTGACGGCGTGGATCGAGGTGGGTGCGCCCGACGCGACCCGCCTGCATCACGGCAGCAGACTGGCCGACCGCACCACGGTCTACACCTATCGCGATCCCGCCAAGGTCATCGCGACCTGGACGGGCAAGACCATCCACGATGCGGATGCCATCCTGCTGCACAGCTTCGACACGGGCTTTCTCGACGATGCCGCGGCGGCGCTGGCGCGCCGGAACACCATGACCGTGTCAGTCACCGAGCGGCAGCTGTACCTCGAGCTGAACGGCACGCACCTGAGCACAGCCGTGCACGACCACGGCATCCGCTGAGTCAGGCCGCGGCTGGCGCTTCCACCGGGTTCCGACGGATGCCGATCCATGACACCACGCCGCCGAGCGCGAACAGCCCGGCGGTCACCCACGCTGCGCTGTGGAAGCCGCGCAGGTCCAGCGTTCCGCCGACGATGGTGGACAGCAGCGCCACCACCAGCAGACCCGCGACGCGGGAGACGGCGTTGTTGACCGCCGAGGCGATGCCGCTGCGCGTCTCGTCGATCGCGCCGAGGATGGCCGAGGTCAGCGGCGCGACGGTCAGCGCCAGGCCCAGGCCGAGCACGATCATCGACGGCAGCACCTGCCACCAGTAGTTGAACTGCACGCCCACCGTGAGCAGCAGCGCGGCGCCGACCGCCATCACCAGAGGACCCACGGTCATGAACAGCCGCGGTCCGAGCTTTCCCGCCCATGCGCCCGCGCGAGAGGAGAGCAGGATCATCAGGATGGTCACCGGCAGGCTCGCGAGCCCGGCTGCCGTGGCGGGCAGGCCCGGTCCCTGCTGCAGGTACACGCCGATCACGAAGCCGTTCAGCGACAGTGCCGCGTAGATGAACAGCGTCGAGATGTTGCCCCAGCCGAAGTCGCGCACGCGGAACAGCGACAGCGGCATCAGTGCGGCATCCGATCCCCGCTGGCGCAGCAGGAAGACGACGAGTAGAAGGATGCCGAGGATGCCGGGCATCCAGATAGCGGGGGAGGCCCAGCCCAACCGCTCCTGCTCGATGAGCGCGAAGACCAGCCCGCCCAGGCCGACGGCGCAGAGGACGCCGCTGAGCCAGTCCACGCGAGTCGTGCGCTCGTGCTCCGGCAGGTGCAGGCGGCGCAGCAGGACCAGGTTCACGGCGATGGGCAGCACGTTGATGAGGAACACGAACCTCCACGACAGCAGATCCACGAACAGTCCGCCCATCAGAGGGCCGATCAGCTGCGCGCCGGTGGTGAACGACGTCCAGACGCCGATCGCCCGGGACTGGAGCTGCCCGCGCATGGTCGCGGTGATCAGCGCGAGAGAGCTCGGCACCAGCAGTGCCCCGGCGGCACCCTGCGCTGCGCGAGCGATGATCAGCGTCAGCGGCTCGGGGGCCGCGGCGACGGCGATGGATGCCACCCCGAACGCGATCAGGCCGATGCGCATGATGAGCACGCGACCGTAGGCGTCGGAGAGCGAGCCGGCCAGCAGGATCAGTGCGCTGAGCGTGATGAGATAGGCATCCACGACCCACTGCTGCGTGGCGATCCCGCCGCCCAGGTCACGGCTGATGGCGGGCAGCGCCACGTTCACCACAGTGCCGTCGAGGAACGTCACGAACGACGCGAGGATCGCGACGGTGACGACAAGTCGCTGCAGGGGTGTGAACGGCGGCACAGCCTGACACTACATCGGCGGGGAGGTGGTGAGGGCGGGTCGATTCTGCCGAAGGCCGCGGGTGGGGCCGGCCGGTCGTTCCGGTCGCGAACGGACCATGAACAGCGGCATCCGGCTATCGACGCCGCACCGCCCGCGGCGTACTCTGAGCCTCAGGCGGGTCCACCTGCCCGCCCGCAGCAGGCGAGAGCCCTGAAGAGGAGCGGTGCGCGATGGACGCGATGATGATGGACGCCATGTCGGCGGAGATGAAGATGCCAGGCATGGAGATGATGGACATGGGCGCCATGCAGGCGTGTATGGATGCGTGCTCGGCCTGTGAGCAGGCGTGCACGGTGTGCTCGATGCAGATGATGGACTGCGCCCCGGCGTGCATGAACTGCGCCGACATGTGCAACACCATGATGCGCGGCATGATGCGGATGCAGGGCATGACCCCGGCCGTCATGATGTCGATGCTCGACGCCTGCATGTCCATGTGCCAGTACGCCATGGACAAGTGCATGGAGCACGCCGACATGAGCGAGGTCTGCAAGATGTGCGCTCAGTCGTGCAAGGCATGCATGGACGCGTGCACGGCCATGCGCGAGTCGATGATGAAGATGGCCAGCTGAGTCCGCTCAGCGCGCGACGTTGTACTGCGCCGAGCCGATCGCCAGCACGTGATACTCGCGGTGCAGCGCCACGGGCGTGCCCGCCGTCGCCTCGAGAGCCGCGCCACCGGCGTTCCAGACCGTGATGCTCTCGCCGTCCAGCGTGCGCAGTCTCAGCACGCCGGATGCCGCGTCTGCGGCCTCCACGAGGGCATCCGCCCAGCCGAGCGGCGTCGCTGAGGCGAGCCGCGCCTGGATCAGGTGCAGGGCGTGACCCGGCGCGAACGACGAGCAGGCGAAGCCGTGGTCGCACATGCACGCAGCACGCTCAATCACCTCAAGGGGCGAAAGGCGGGTCTGCGGGCTGGTCACGGTGATCTCCTCACGATCGGATGCTCCGAGAGTACGTCCGCGTCCGGTCGGGTGCGATCTGTGGCGAAACGCGACGAAACAAAGCTCCCAGACGGCGTTCAGGCGAGCAGACCAGGGCGGCGGCGTACACTTGCCGACGTGCTGTTCTTCGAGAGCGCCCGTGCGGCGCGAGAGGTGATCGTCGGCGCGTCGCGCGCCGACGGCAGAGGCTGAGAGCGATCCGGCGGCGGAACCCCCGTCACCGGAGAAGCGTCGTACCCGGCATCCGGGTCTCTTCTCTCATCTCTGGCCGTGCCCGGCTTCCGGGCCCACCGCAACTCCCGCCGACTCGGCGGTTCCGAACAGAAAGCACTTCTCATGCGTCCCATCGACGAGCGCGCCATCCGCGCGTCCTTCCGCAACGCCTCCCGCAAGGAGGTCTCTTCTCTCACCCTGCCGCCCGACTTCGACGAGCTCGACTTCTCCCGGCTCGACTACCTCGGCTGGTTCGATCCGAAGATGCCCCGACGGGCCTACGTCGTGGCCGAGACTCAGGACGGCCTGGTCGGCGTGCTGCTGCATCGCACTGAGCAGCGCACCGCTCGCCGCGCCCAGTGCTCGTGGTGCGATGACGTCACCCTGCGCAACGACGTGCAGTTCTTCTCAGCCCGCAAGGCCGGAGCAGCCGGCCGCAACGGAGACACCATCGGCACGCTGATCTGCGAGAACTTCGGGTGCTCGGCCAACGTGCGCAAGCTTCCGCCGCTGGCCTACGAGGGCTACGACCGCGAGCTGGCCCGCGACCTGCGGATGCTGCGCCTGCAGGAGCACGTCGCCGCGTTCCTCGCCGAGATCGGCTGACCTCCGGCGCGCCGAGTGAACGCTCGCCTGCCCAGCGTGGATCAGAATCACACCGCGGACCGCGGTTCGCCGTGCACTTCTGATCCACGCTGATCGGCGCGAGGGGAATTCGATCCAGGTCGCACCGCTGAAGATCAGCCCACGGCGTTCCGCGCGTGCGCGAGCGCGGCGTCGGCCAGCTCGGCGCGGAGGCGCTGGAAAGTCTCGACGCTGCGCGTGCCCGGCCAGTCGGCGGGCAGCAGCTCGGCGGGCAGGCCGGGGTCGGTGTAGGGGATCACGCGCCAGCTGTCCAGCAGGCGTGTGTACGCGGCGAAGGGATGCTGAAGTTCGAGCACGGAGACGGATGTCAGGAACCGCTCATGCTCGGCGCGCAGCGCATCCATGTCCCACCAGTCGGCAGCGGCCTCGGCCAGTGGCATCGCAGGCCGAGGGTCGGCGGTGCGGAACAGTGTGGCGAATGTGCGGGTGCCGAGCTCGTCGAGCAGCTCCTCCACTTCGGCATCCAGATGCCCGGGCAGGATCCACAGCCCCGCTGACACGGCACCCGCACCCAGGTACTGCAGTCTGCGGCGCAGCTGGTGCCGCAGGTCTCGCCGGGACTCCGGGATGGTCGCCGAGATCAGCATCCACTCGTCGCCTGACCGCATGGTGCGCACCGCGAAGATGCGTCGGTCGCCGCGCTCGAGCATCGGGATCGCGGCCGGGTTGAGCGTCAGGATGCCGGGGCCGTTCAGCAGCAGTCCGTGCTTCTTCAGCCGGGTGATCGCCGTGCGCGCCCGCGCCGCGGGGATGCCGAGGCCCTCCGCCAGCCCGACCAATGCAGCCGGTGTGATCGTCCCGCCCAGCGGTCGCAGGTACAGCCCGACGACCGTCCGCAGCAGTGAGGTGGTGCTGCCCGGACGCGCATCGACGTCGTCGAGCACCGCGTCGCCCACCACGCCGAGACCCCTCCCCATCGCCGAGACCCCTCCTGAGCGACGCGAATCACGAGGGGTTTCGGCGTTGATGAGGGGTTTCGGCGAAAGAGGCATGGCGGAGATGGTGTGGGGGTCAGTCAGGGGGGCAGAGGGTCAGGCGGTCAGGGCGTCGCGCACGGCGGTGATGCCGCGCAGCGTCTCCTCGTGCGAGGTGCTCAGCGGCGACAGACCCAGGCGGATGCCGTCGGGGAACCGGAAGTCGGGGATGACCCCCTCGCCCCACAGCGTCTTCGTGACTTCCTGGAACGAGTCGTGCCCGATGGTGATGTGGCCCCCGCGGTGCGCGGCATCCCGCGTCGACAGCAGCCGCACGCCCAGAGGCGCCAGCAGCTCGTCGTAGGCTCGGACGGCGAAGTCCGTCAGCGAGACTGACTTGGCGCGCACGGCCGTGACGCCCTCGGCCTCGATGATGTCCAGCATCCCCTGCATGGCCAGCATCGACAGCACCGGCGGGGTGCCGCTCAGCAGCTGACGGATGCCGTCCACCGGCGCGTACTCGGGGCCCATCGCGAAGATGTCGGCGGCGCTCCACCAGCCGTGGATGGGCTGCGTGATCGAGCCGTGGTGCTCGGCGCGCAGGTAGGCGAACGCGGGGGAGCCCGGTCCGCCGTTCAGGTACTTGTACGTGCATCCGACGGCGATGTCCACGGCCCAGGCATCCAGCTGCATGGGCACGACGCCCACCGAGTGGCACAGGTCCCACAGCATGAGCGCGCCGGCCTCGTGCACGACCGAGGTGATGGCGGGCATGTCGGCCAGGGCGCCTGAGCGGTAGTCCACGTGGCTCAGCACGACCAGCGCTGTGCGGTCCGACACGGCGGCGGCGACATCCGCGGCGCTGACGCCGGTGATCTCGTCGGGTTCGACCCAGCGCAGCGTCGCACCGGTCTCCTTCGCCACACCCGCGGCGATGAACCGATCGGTGGGGAAGTTGCCGGCCTCGATGACGATCTCATCCCGGCCGGGACGTGCGGCCATCCCCGCGCGCATCATCTTGTACAGCAGCACGCTGGTGGAGTCGGCGACGATGGTCTGCCCGGCGGCGGCGCCCAGCGCGATGGCGCCGATGCGATCGCCCAGCACCATCGGCAGCTCCATCCACTGCTCGTCCCAGGAGCGGATCAGCCGCGTGCCCCAGTCCTCGCGGATGAATGCGGCGGCCTTCTCGGGCAGGTCCTTCAGCGGGCGGCCCAGCGAGTTGCCGTCCAGATAGGCGGTCACGCCGGGAGCCTCGGCGAACGCGTCGAGGTGGCGCGCCAGCGGGTCGGCGGCATCGAGACGGCGGGCCTCGCTGAGCAGGTCGGGAGCGCTGACGCCTGCCACGCGGCGGTGCTCGTCCTCAGGAGATTCGGGGGCGGTGGAGTCGGTCATGTCAAGCCTCCAAGTCGGCAGGGGTGAGGGGTCGCGCGGCGACGGGATCGCCGTCGGGAAGGAACAGGGCCTCGGGGCCGGACGGTGCGAGCGCCTCCAGCAGGCGCATGCCGTCGATGCCGGCCTCGCGCAGGGCGTCGAGCTCGTCGGTGCGCAGGTCGACAGGTCCGGCGCCGTTGCCCATGTCGGTGCCGTACAGCACGGTGCCGCCGGCCGCGGCGAACCGGCGCACGTTGTCGATCGCGATGTCGCGCTGCACGTCGTCGTGGATGACCAGCGTGGAGATCCATTGCACGGATGCCGCCTGCTCGGCGACCTCGTCGTCGCTCAGGCGCTCGCTGAACGGCGCATGCGCCAGCAGGTCCGCGCCCAACCGTGCGGCGCGCTGCGCCTGGCCCACGCCCTCCGCGTGCACGACCACGGGCAGGTCGTGGGCCGCCGCGGCCTCGACGATGGCACCGAACACGTCGTCATCCAGCACGGGGCCGGCCTCGCTGTGCAGCACGGCCTTGATGCAGGAGGCCCCGAACGCTGCCAGCGCGGAGACCGCGGCGGCCGCATCCGCGGCATCCGTCACCTCGCGCACCGAGCCCGCCGGCGCCCACGCGCGATCCGACGGGTATCCGCCGGGCGCGGTGAGGAAGGCACCGGCGTACTCGACGATCGGTGGCCACAACTCCGGAGGTTGACCGGTGTCGAGCCCCGAAACCGTCATCTCAGCTCTGGCGGCGTGCAGATCTCCGGAGTTATGGACCGCGACCTCGCGAACCCACCCGGGCTCCGCACCCAGATCCACCACGCGGCCCAGCCGCGAACCCGCCAGCAGACGGTGATCGACCAGCTGCAGATGCACGTGGTGGTCGGTGAAGCGGCCCGTGACGATGCCGCCGGCGACGTGGCGGACCCCGATCATCGGCCGATTTCGGTCCGCACGCTGTACAGCTCGGGGAAGAAGGTCAGAGACAGCGCGCGCTGCAGGAAGTCGACGCCGGTGGATCCGCCGGTGCCGCGCTTCATCCCGATGGTGCGGGTGACCGTGCGCAGGTGGCGGAAGCGCCAGAACTGGAAGTTGTCCTCCACGTCGACCAGCTCCTCGCACGCCTCGTACAGCTCCCAGTGCTCGTGCGTGTTCTCGTAGACCTCCTTGATCACGGGGATCAGCTCGGGCGTCTCGCGGTAGGGCAGGCGCACATCGCGCTCGAGGATGGATGCCGGCACCGGCAGCCCGCGGCGGGCGACCAGGCGCAGGAACTCGTCGTACAGCGTGGGGCGCTCCCACTCGGCGGTGAGCATCGCGAGGTTCTCGGGGTGGCTGCGGAAGACGCTGAGCATCTTCTCGTTCTTGTTGCCGAGCGCGAACTCCACGCAGCGGTACTGCACGGACTGGAAGCCGGAGGCATGGCCGAGGAACCCGCGGAACTCGGAGTACTCGGTGGGCGTGAGCGTTGCCAGCACCGACCACTGCCGGGTGATCACATCCTGGATGTGCTTGATGCGCGCGATGGGCTTGAGCGCTTCGCGCAGGTCGTCGGCGGCCAGCAGGTCGCGGGCACGGCCCAGCTCGTGGATCATGAGCTTCAGCCACAGCTCGGTGGTCTGGTGCTGGATGATGAACAGCAGCTCGTCGTGGTGTTCGGGCTGGGAGACCGGATGCTGCGCATCCAGCAGCTTGTCCAGGTCGAGGTACGAGCCGTACGTCATCCGGTTCTTGAAGTCGGTGACGATGCCCTCTTCGAGTTCGCGCTCATTCGCTTCGCTGCTCATAGCGCGAAGATATCACCATTGTGTCGAGCGTCACAAGAATGAAATGATCGGCGGCGTCGGCGCGGTCGGGAGCCGTTCGTCGCGCAGCAGACACCGTTCGTCGCACCGTCGTGCCGGTCGCCGGGACCCGCTGCCCGCGCGCGTGACCCCGTTCCTATCCTGGCGGGACGCAAAGTCGCGTGTTAAGGAGAACCCCCATGACAGCTGCCATGCCCCGGGGGCGGGGCAAGAACGGCGTCCTCGAACAGGACCCGAAGCTTCCGCCCGTCGCCGTATCCGAGAAGGATCACGAGCGGGAGAACCGCTGGACCCTGCCCAAGATCCTGCTCTGGGCCGCCATCGCCCTGCTGGGCGCCGTCGCCTGGACGATGCTGGCCATCGTCCGCGGCGAGACCGTCAACGCCATCTGGTTCGTGTTCGCCGCGGTGTGCACCTACCTGATCGGCTACCGGTTCTACGCCAAGGTGATCGAGAAGTACATCCTGCGCCCCGACGACCGCCGGGCCACTCCGGCTGAGATCCTCGAGGACGGCAAGGACTTCGTCCCCACCGACCGCCGCGTGCTGTACGGCCACCACTTCGCCGCCATCGCCGGCGCCGGCCCGCTGGTCGGCCCCGTGCTGGCCGCGCAGATGGGCTTCCTGCCCGGAACCATCTGGATCATCGTGGGCGTCGTGCTGGCGGGTGCCGTGCAGGACTACACGGTGCTGTTCTTCTCCATGCGCCGCAGCGGCCGCTCCATCGGCCAGATGGCCCGTGACACGCTGGGCAGGATCGGCGGCACGGCCGCCATCATCGCCTCGCTGCTGATCATGGTGATCATCATCGCCATCCTCGCGCTGGTCGTCGTCAACGCTCTCGGCGAGAGCCCGTGGGGCGTCTTCAGCGTCGGCATGACCCTGCCGATCGCCATCTTCATGGGCCTGTACCTGCGGTTCATCCGCCCCGGCAAGATCACCGAGGTCTCCCTCATCGGCTTCGTGCTGCTGATGGCCGCCATCATCGGCGGCGGCGCGGTCGCCGGCACCGAGTGGGGCCAGGCCGTGTTCTCGCTGGATCGCACCACCCTCGCGTGGGCGCTCATCATCTACGGCTTCATCGCCGCCGTGCTGCCCGTGTGGCTGCTGCTGGCTCCGCGCGACTACCTGTCCACCTTCATGAAGGTCGGCGTGATCGTCATGCTCGCCGGCGCCATCGTGCTGGTGCGCCCCGAGATCAGCGTCCCCGCGTTCACCGACTTCGCCTCCAACGGCGCAGGCCCGGTGTTCTCCGGTTCGCTGTTCCCGTTCCTGTTCGTGACCATCGCCTGCGGCGCCCTGTCGGGCTTCCACGCGCTGATCTCCTCCGGCACCACGCCGAAGCTCATCGAGAAGGAGCGCCAGACCAAGTTCATCGGCTACGGCGGCATGCTCATGGAGTCGTTCGTGGCCATCATGGCGCTGGTCGCCGCGATCTCCATCGACCAGGGCATCTACTTCGCCATGAACGCTCCGGCCGCCCTCACTGGCGGCACCGTCGAGCACGCCGCGGCGTTCGTGAACTCGCTGGGCCTGACCGGCGTCCACGTGACGCCCGAGATGCTCACGAACACGGCGGCCGGCGTGGGCGAGCCCAGCATCATCTCGCGCACCGGTGGCGCCCCGACCCTGGCACTGGGCCTGGCGCACATCATGCATCAGCTGATCGGCGGGCCGTCGATCATGGGCTTCTGGTACCACTTCGCCATCATGTTCGAGGCGCTGTTCATCCTCACCGCCGTCGACGCCGGCACCCGCGTGGCGCGCTTCATGCTGCAGGACTCCATCGGCGCGTTCTTCCCCCGCTTCCGCGACGTCTCATGGCGTCCCGGCGTGTGGGTGTGCACGGCGATCATGGTCGCGGCCTGGGGCTACATCCTCATCCTCGGCGTGACCGACCCCCTCGGCGGAATCAACACGTTCTTCCCGCTGTTCGGCATCGCCAACCAGCTGCTGGCAGGCATCGCGCTCGCCGTGGTGTTCGCCATCGTGGCCAAGCGCGGCCGCAGCTATGTGCGCTGGCTGTGGATCATCGCCGTGCCGCTGGCGTTCACCGCCGTGATCACGATCACGGCATCCCTGTACAAGATCTTCTCGCCGGTTCCCGGCATCGGCTACTGGGCCAACAACGCCAAGTACCGCGCTGCGCAGGCAGCGGGCGACGGCAGCCTCGGCACGCCCGAGGTCGTCGAGGCCGTGATCCGCAACACCGCCGTGCAGGGCACGCTGTCGATCATCTTCGTGGTGCTGACCGCCATCGTGATGGTCGTGGCTGTGATCGTGGGCATCAAGGCCATCCGCGACGGCGTCTCGGACGACGGCGAGGACGCCCCGGTGCCTTCCCGCCGCTTCGCTCCGGCAGGTCTCATCGCGACCCGTGCCGAGCGCGGGCTGGAGGCGCAGTGGGCCGAGCACGACGCCGCGCAGCCGGTCGGCCGAGGGGCATCGAGGCACTGATGACCGTCATCGCGAGGACGCAGATTCCCGCGGTCCGCTCCGCACCCGCCGCCTGGCGGTGGGTGCGGAGCGCGGCATCCGGCATCCGCTGGTACGTCACCGCGCTGATGGGCGACAGCGCCTACGACACGTACGTCGCGCACCAGCGTGCGCATCATCCGGATGCCGAAGTGCCGACCGAACGGCAGTTCTGGCGCGATCGGATGGCCGACCAGGACCGCAACCCCGGCGCCCGGTGCTGCTGAGCGGCTCCGCCCGGTCGGCCGTATGCTGAGCGCATGACCGACCAGGCGGTGCTCGCCGGCATCCTGGGCGTCGCCGTCGGTGTGCTGCTGACCCTCGCCCTGGTGCTGGTGCGCAGGCTCGCGCGCGGCTCGCGCGACCTCGGCGGCGAGGCCGAGCGGGCCACGTCGCGCACCCTGCACGTGGCGGGACTGGCCGCCGCCGAGCTCCGAGGCGAACAGGGTCCGGACCTCGCAAAGGCAGCGCGCCATCTTCACACGCTGCTGGGCGCGCAGGCCGTCGCGATCGTGATGGGTGACGGCGCGGTCGCCACCGACGGGGCCGTGGCGGGGCTGGAGACCTCGGCCCGGCGCATCGCCGACCGGGTGCGCGAGACCGGCAGGCGGCAGGTCTTCCCGCGCAGAGACGCCCCCGGCGCTGCGACGGAGGCCGTCGGCGCTCCCATGCTGCTGGATGGCGAGGTGCGCGGCGTGCTGATCGCGTTCGCCGAGACCGTCCGAGGGCCGCTGGTGCGCGCGACCGGCGAAGTGGCGCAGTGGTGCGCCACGCAGATCGCGATGACCGAGCTGGAGGAGTCGCGGGCGAGCCTGGCCGAGGCCGAGCTGCGGGCGCTGCGCGCGCAGATCAGCCCGCACTTCATCTACAACTCGCTGGCGGCCATCGCCTCGTTCATCACCACCGACCCCGAGCGGGCCCGCGAGCTGGTCCTGGACTTCGCCGACTTCACCCGGTACTCGTTCCGCCAGCGCGGGGAGTTCACCACCCTCGCGCAGGAGCTGGGCAGCATCCGCCACTACCTCGAGCTCGAGCGCGCACGGTTCGGCGAGCGGCTGGACGTGCGACTGCGGATCGCGCCCGAGACGCTGTCGACGGTGATCCCGTTCCTGTCCGTGCAGCCGCTGGTCGAGAACGCCGTCAAGCACGGACTGGAGCCGCTCTCGCAGGGCGGGCGCATCGTGATCGCCGCCGTCGACGAGATCACGCATACCGAGATCTCCGTCGAGGACGACGGCGCGGGCATGGATCCGGAACAGCTCCGGGCCGCGCTGTCCGGCCCCGCACCCGCCACGCACGTGGGGCTGCGCAACGTCGACACCCGGCTGCGCCGACTGTACGGGCCGGCCGGGGGACTGGTCGTGGAGACGAACACCGGCGCGGGTACCATGGTGCGGATGCGGATCCCGAAGTCCCAGCCCCTGCACGAGACGGACGCGCGGTGATCCTGGACGTGCTGGTCGCCGACGACGAGCCGCCCGCGCTCGCGGAGCTGGCGGCCTTCCTGCGCGCGGACGCCAGGATCGGCGCCATCCACCAGGCATCCAGCGGTGCCGACGCCCTGCGGATGCTGTCGACCGAGGCCGTCGACGCGGTGTTCCTCGACATCCACATGCCCGGGGTGAGCGGGTTCGACCTGGCGCGGGCGCTGGAGCACTTCGTGCAGCGCCCGGCCGTGGTCTTCGTCACCGCCGACGATGCGGGGGCGCTGGAGGCGTTCGACGTGCGCGCTGTGGACTACGTGCTCAAGCCCATCCGCCCGGCACGGCTGCGACGGGCTGTGGACCGCGTGCTGGCGGTGCGTGCGGGCGTGGAGGGCGTCGACGGCGAGGATGCCGAGACCGTGCCGGTCCCGGTCGGTCAGGCGGTGCGACTGGTGCGCCGCGGCGACGTCCGCTGGGTGAAGGCCGAGGGCGACTACTCGCGGCTGTGGACGGCATCCGGCGACAGCCACCTGGTCCGCACGCCCATCTCGGAACTGGAGGAGAGCTGGGCCGCGGCCGGCTTCGTGCGCATCCACCGCTCGTACCTCGTGCACGCCGACGCCGTCACCGAGCTGCGCCTGAGCGGATCCGCGCCCGTCGTGGTGCTGGCCGAGATCGAGCTGCCGGTCAGCCGGCGGCTGATCCCCGCTGTGCGCAGTCGGCTGGTGGGATCGGACCGGCGATGAGCGAGGATGCCGAACCGCCGCGCCGAGTGCGGGTGTCGGCCGACGACGCTGCCGCCGCCGAGAGCCCTGGCACCTCGGGGATCGCCCTTCCCGGGGCGCCCGTGCACGAGGCCGACACGGTGTTCCTGCACGGGCTGATGCGCGCGCAGCTGCGCCTGGCCGCGGGGAGCCTGGTCGGCTTCCTGCTGGTGTCGCTGGTGTTCACGGCATCCATCTTCATCATCGCGCGCACGGCCGATCCGATCCTGTTCGGGGTGCCGCTGTCGTGGCTGCTGCAGGCCTACGGCTACTACCCGCTCATCCTGGTGTTCGCGATCCTGTTCGCCCGCAGCGCCGCCCGCAACGAGCGCAGATACCGCTCGCTGGCGGGTGCCGACGAGGAGCGCGCGTGAACCCCGCCCTCGACATCGCCGCGGTGGTGCTCGTGCTCGTCGCGACCGTGGTGCTGGGCGCGATGGGCGTGCGGTTCAGCCGCACCACAGGCGATTTCTTCGTGGCATCCCGCAGCGTGCGCTCGGTGTGGAACGCCTCGGCCATCAGCGGGGAGTACCTCTCCGCCGGCACGTTCCTGGGGCTCGCAGGGCTGGTGCTGCTGGTCGGCGCGGACGGGTTCTGGTTCCCGATCGGCTACGCGGCCGGCTACCTGCTGCTGCTGCTGTTCGTGGCGGCCCCGCTGCGCCGCAGCGGTGCGTACACGATCCCCGACTTCATCGAGGCACGGCTGGAGTCGAAGGCGGTGCGGCGGCTCACCAGCGTGCTGGTGGTGGTGATCGGCTGGCTGTACATCGTGCCGCAGCTGCACGGCGCCTCGCTCGCCCTGAAGGTGGTGGCCGACCTGCCCGAGTGGGCGGGCGCCGTGGTGGTCGCGGTCGTGGTGTGCGGCCTGGTGGCGGCGGGCGGCATGCGGGCCATCACCGTGGTGCAGGGCATGCAGTACTGGCTCAAGCTCACCGCGCTGCTGGTGCCCGCCGTGGTGCTGCTGATCGCGCTATCCGGCCGTGAGCCGGAGCTTTCGCCGGCGCTGGAACCCCTGCAGGCGTTCCCCGTGGAGCTCGGTCCTGCGGCCACGCATCCGTACGCGACGGGGTCGCTGATGCTGGCGCTGCTGCTGGGCACGATCGGCCTGCCGCACGTGCTGGTGCGCTTCTACACCAGTCCCGACGGAGGGTCCGCACGGCGCACGACGGTGCTCGTGGTGGCGATGATCGGCGCGTTCTACGCGGTTTCCGGCACGATGGGGCTCATCGCGCGCGTCGTGACCCCCGATCTCGCCCATCCCGGACTGGCTGACACGGTCGTGCTGGCGCTGCCCTCGCGCGTGCTGCCGGGGCCCGTGGGCACGCTGCTGACCGCGCTGGTGGTGGCGGGGGCGTTCGCCGCGTTCCTGTCCACCTCGTCGGGCCTGGTCGTCTCGCTGGCCGGAGTGATCAGTCAGGACGTGTTCGACGGCTCGGTGCGCTCGTTCCGGCTCTCGGCCGTGCTGTGCGTGGTGGTGCCGCTGGGCGTGGCGCTGCTGACCGGCCCCGAGGCGCTGGTCTCGAGCGTGGGCACCGTGTTCCTCGTGGCCGCGACGAGTCTGACGCCGGTGATCCTGCTCGGGGTGTGGTGGCGCGGGCTCACCGCTCGCGGGGCGGCCGCCGGGATGCTGGTGGGAGCGCTCACCTGCGGGGCGGCGCTGCTCGGGTCGGCTCTCGTCGGCGAGACCTTGTCGGGAGCGGATGCCGCGCTCGCGGCCGCCCTGCTGGCGCAGCCCGCCGCGTGGGCGATTCCGCTGGCGACCGCCGTGGTGATCGTCGTCTCGCTGCGGGATCGGGATCGCGTGCCCAGCAGAGCCGACCGGTACCTCGCGCGACTGCACCTGCCGGAGCGGCGTCGCGAGGCCTAGACGAGGGTCTGGTGCGATTCCCGGGCATCCGGGTACTGTCGGGCCATGGGAGACGACGTCGGGGTGCAGAGCTTCTCACGCCAGGATCGCACGCGGTTCCGGGCGAAGGTCAGACGGTGCCTGGATGCCCTGGCCGTGATGCTGGCCGACGGGCGGTTCGACGTCTCCGACCCGCAGCTGGGGCTGGAGATCGAGCTGAACCTCGTCGACGACGCGCGGGATCCCGCCATGTCGAACGACGAGGCGCTGGAGGCGATCGCGAGCCCGGCGTTCCAGACAGAGCTGGGCCAGTTCAACGTCGAGATCAACGTGGCCCCGCGGCCGATCGACGGGGACCATCTGCGGGAGCTGGAAGACGTGCTGCGCGGTGCCCTGAACGCGGCCGACGACCGGGCCCGCGAGGTGGGCTGCGGCCTCGCGATGATCGGGATGCTGCCGACGCTCGACGAGAGCCACTTCACCGAGCAGTGGCTCTCGAAGGATCCGCGCTACGGCCTGTTGGGCCAGCAGATCCTCGCGGCCCGCGGCGAGGACATCGAGCTGGTGCTGGACGGGTCGTCGCTGTCGGACGGCGGCCCGCGGGAGAGCCTGGCGATCGTGTGCGACACGATCCTGCCCGAGGCCGCGTGCACGTCGATCCAGCTGCACCTGCAGGTGGCGCCGTCGGACTTCGCCGCGTACTGGAACTCCGCGCAGGCCATCGCCGGCGTGCAGGTGGCACTGGCCGCCAACTCGCCTTTCTTCGCCGGGCGGGCGCTGTGGCACGAGACCCGCATCCCGATGTTCGAGCAGGCCACCGACACGCGCTCGCAGGAGCTGAAGAACCAGGGCGTGCGGCCGCGGGTGTGGTTCGGCGAGCGGTGGATCACCTCGATCTTCGACCTGTTCGAGGAGAACTCCCGGTACTTCCCGGCGCTGCTTCCGGTGTGCACCGACGAGGACCCGTTCGAGGTGCTGGCAGCCGGTGAGTCTCCCAAGCTGGCCGAGCTGCGCATGCACAACGGCACGATCTACCGCTGGAACCGGCCCATCTACGACGCGCAGGGCGAGGGCAGGCATCTGCGGCTGGAGAACCGCGTGCTGCCGGCAGGGCCCAGCATCCCGGACGTGCTGGCGGATGCCGCGCTGTACTACGGCCTGGTGCGGAGCCTGGCCGAGGCGGATCGTCCGCTGTGGACGCAGATGACGTTCGACGCTGCGGAGGAGAACCTGCACTCGGCGGCGCGCGACGGCATCGAGGCGCGGATGTACTGGCCCGAGGTGGGCTGGGTGGGTCCGCGCG
>NZ_CALBRW010000012.1 GCF_937927635.1 uncultured Microbacterium sp. | reverse complement strand
GCGGGGCCCGAATGGCGGGCTCACGGGCGCGGAGCCAGCCACATGCGACCCGCGACACTCCCGGCGACTGGCGACCGCATTCCGCGGGGCCCGAATGGCGGGCTCACGGGCGCGGAGCCAGCCACATGCGACCCGCGAAAAGACGCCCCGCGCCTGTCCGTAGGGCGAGAGGACCCCGTGCCGCGCACCGTAGGCTGGGCGCGTGGAGATGTCGGAGCTGAGCGCGCTGCTCACACGAGACGGGCTCGCGCTGCTGGACGAGGTCGGCGAGATCGCGAGTTCGGGTGAGGTCGCGAAGGCCGTCTCGCGGCTGCGTGCGGCAGGGCACTCCCCCGACCTGGTCTCGGCTGTGGTCGGGCAGGCGCACCTGCGCGTGAAGGCGCGGTCCAAGTTCGGGGAGTTCGCCGAGCGGATGCTGTTCACCCGGGCGGGCCTGGAGCAGGCCACCCGCCTGAACGTCGCCACCCTGCACGCGGTGCGGATGCGGCAGGCCGGCATCACCGCGGTGACGGACCTCGGCTGCGGCATCGGCGGCGACAGCCTGGCGTTCGCCGGCGCGGGACTGCGCGTGACAGCCGTGGACGCGGATGCCGTGACCGCCGCCATCGCGGCCTACAACCTCGCGCCGTTCGGCGAGGATGCGGCCGTGCGGCAGGGGCTCGCCGAGGATGCCGTGAGCGCCAGCCGCGGAGATGTGCAGCTGCCGCGGACAGATTCCGCGGATTCGTCCGCGCGAAGCGCACAAGTCCGCGGGGAGCGCTCGGCGGTCTGGCTCGACCCCGCGCGCCGCACCGCCGGGCATTCCGAGACGCGCCGGCTGTCGGCATCCGACTGGTCGCCGTCGCCGGACTGGTGCTTCCAGGTCGCCCGCGAGCACCCCACGGGGATCAAGCTGGGTCCCGGCCTCGACCGCGACCTCATCCCCGACGACGTCGAGGCGCAGTGGGTCAGCGCCGATGGCAGCGTCGTCGAATTGGTGCTGTGGTCCGGTGCGCTGGCGCGTGAAGGCATCCGCCGGGCAGCGCTGGTCGTCGCGGGCGGGCAGACGCACGAGCTGACCGCGGCGGCGGACGCCGAGGATGTGCCGGTCCGCACACTGGGCGCGTTCGTGCACGAGCCCGACGGCGCCGTCATCCGCGCCCGCCTGATCGGCGACGCCGGGCGGATGCTGGATGCCGGGATGCTCGATGAGCGCATCGCCTACCTCACCGGCGACAAGCCCGTGACCAGCCCGTTCGTGCAGTCTTTCCGCGTGCGCGACACCATGCCCGCACATCCGAAAGCCATCAACGCCGCCCTGCGCGCGAACGACATCGGCCGCCTGGAGATCAAGAAGCGCGGCATGGACATCGACCCCGCCGCCTTCCGGAAGAAGCTCGCTCTCCAGGGCTCTCAGGAGGCGACGCTGATCCTCACCCGCGTCGGCGAGAAGAGGATCGCCATCCTCGCCGATCGGGTCTGAGCGGGTTTCAGCCGATGTCACCGGTCGTGTCGTCGATGGACGTGCACTGGCCGGTGGCCGAATCGCACGATACCCGCGACACCGCCGACGGGTCTCGTACGACGCTCACCGCGATGCCGTGATTCTCGGTGAATCGCGCACTGTAGGCCGCGTCCCGGAATCCGATCTGGATGACGGCGTCGACCATGGGATCCGTGCAGGACTTGGTGACGTCGTGCGAGTCCGGGTCGACCACGGCGATGCAGAACTGGTCGCCCCACGTGGTCCAGATCGGGATGTCTCCGTCGACGCCGGAGATCATCAACTCGGGCCCCGTGAAGCCGTCCTGCTCCAGCACGTTCACGAGGTCGAGCTCGGCCTGGGAGTACTGCGCCTGCCAGCCGTCGTCATACGAAGCCGTGTTGATCCTGTTGACGATCACTGAGCGCTCACCGCTGATGTTCGTGAGCAGCACGGCCGTGATGATGGAGCGCAGATCTCCCTCACCGGTCTCCGACTGCACGCCGATCATGCCGTTGCCGTACGTGCCCGTCTTCGGGTCGGCACATTGGGTCTCGCGGTGCCCGTCGAGCAGCATGATGATGCACTCCTGCCCGCTCTTCGCCGCGGTCCATACGGAGGCGCCGTGCTTCGTGCCGGCGAACGACACGGAGCCGGCCTTGAAGCCGCCGTCGGCGACCAGGTCGTCGTACACCTGCCGCTGCGCCGCGTTCATGGCAGGGGGCGACGCGTGGGCGGGACGCGGAGAGACCAGCCAGCCCACGCCGAGTCCGACGACCAGCGCCACCAGCAGGACGACCGGTATCAGCCAGCGCGGGTGCCTGCGTGTGGGACCTTCGACCTCTGGAGTCGCCGAGACTGTTGTCGACCCTTCGACGGGCTCAGCGACCCCGCCTTCAGGTTCCTCAGCGGGCGCTTGAGGTTCCCCGGCGGGCGCTTGAGGTCCCTCGGCGGGCGCGGCCGCTTGAGCGGGCACCGGCTGCGACAGCATCCGCAGCTCTTCCGCCTCCTCGGGTGTGAGGCTGCCGCCCGGTGCGAACGCGCGGCGCTGCAGGTCGCGCCTGCGCGCGTCGGCGGCACTCACTGCGCACCTCCCGGAAGGCGCGTGATGCTCAGCATGCTGCTGCGATCCGAGGTCAGCACACCGTAGACCGTGTCACCGACGGACAGGGCGACCTGGTCGTAGCCCGAACCGCACTGCTGCACCACGACGCCGGTGTCCTGCACGACCATCAGGCAGGGGCCCGAACCGTCAGGCGCGTTCCCCATCCACACCGGGGTGTCGCCGTCGTAGCCGAGGATGCTGATCGTCTCGCCGTCGAAGCCTGCTGCCACCAGATTCTCAGCCTGCTTCAGTTCCGCATCGCTGTACTGCATGCGCCAGTCCCAGGGCTCATTCGCACGCTGCCGCTGCACGATCACGGCAGGATTCCCCGCGATGTCGTCGCTGAGCGTGGCCCACAGGGCATAGTCCACGCCCTTCTCCTGGTAGGTCAGGGTGGCCTGGACGGACATCTCCTGATCGGTCTCCGTCGGCATCGCGCAGCCCACCATGGAACGGCCGTCGAGCGGGCCGGGACGGGTGAGGACGACGCAGGGCAGATCACCCTGCTGCCTGGTCGCCGACCAGATCGACGCGCCGTACTTCGTACCGACGAGATGGATCGACCCGGGATCGTACTGACCGGATGCCTCCAGCTTCGCCCAGGCGTCCTGCTGCTGCGCGGTCATCGGAGTCTGCATCAGGCGTCCGAAGACGAAGGAGCCCACCACGATGCCCACCACGAGCGCGACCACCGCGAGGACGGGGATCAGAGGGAAGCGGCGGCGCGGCTTGAGGACGGATGCCGGTGGCGCGACGTCCTCCGTGGTCTCCGTCATGCGCGGACCGGGCACAGGAGCCGGCGATCCTTCACTTCGACTCGCTGACGCTCGCTCAGTACGAGCGACGGGCTCAGGGACCCAGACCTCGGAGGTCTCAGCGACAGGCTCAGGGACCCAGACCTCGGAGGTCTCAGCGACAAGCTCAGGGCCCCGGACCCGGGCATCCAGCTCCCGCAGCTCCGCGGCCTCGGCCTCGCTCAGCCCGCCACCCGGCGCATAGGCACGCCGCTGCAGCTCACGTCGTCGTGCGAGCTCCGCGGCATCCAGCATCCGTCACCCCAGCTTCTCGAACTGCATGGTCGCCCACAGCAGCCAGCCCGCGCTGAAGAGCGTCGCGCACAGTCCCAGCACCAGCGCCCACATCGCCACCGCGCGGTTCTCGATCGGGCGGCGCAGCGACATGATGGCCGCGATCACCGCGACGATCGCGACGGGGATGCCCCAGCCCACGAACATCGAGGTCGCCAGCGCCACGATCGCCGCCACCAGTGTCCAGGGCGCCAGTCGCGCATCGTCCATCGGCTCGGGAACGGGCTCCACTGTGGGCGTCCAGCCCGTGTCGGCGAGCTCCTCGGTATCCGGCACCAGCGGCTCCATGGAGACCGGACCCGTCGGCAGCCTGTCGTACCCCTTGCGCGCACCGGGCACGGCCGCGCCGCCCTCGGGGCGGGCGACCTCGGGAGTGGGGCCCTCGATGCGCGGATCGGTCACGCCGGACTCACCTGGATCTCGGTGACCGGCAGCGTGGAGTCCGCGCCGAACGCCAGTGTCGACGGCCCCCGGCCGGAGGCGATGAGCTCGACGGCGAGGCCTGCGATCATGGCGCCGTTGTCGGTGCACAGACTGAGCGGCGGGATGCGCACGGTCACGCCGGCGGCATCCGCTCTCTCCAATGCCACCTCGCGCAGCCGCTTGTTGGCGATCACGCCGCCGCCCAGCAGCAGCCGCGGCACGCCGCGATCCTTGCAGGCCGCCAGCGCCTTCGTCACCAGCACATCGACGACGGCCTCGCGGAAGCTGGCCGCCACATCGGCGACCGGGATCTGCTCGCCGTTCGCCTCGGCGCGCTCGATCCAGCGCGCGACGGCGGTCTTCAGGCCCGAGAACGAGAAGTCGTAGCGGTGCTTCTCAAGATCGGATGCCTTGGACAGCCCTCGCGGGAACCGGATGGCCTTCGGGTCTCCTCCGACCGCCGCCCGGTCGATCTGCGGGCCGCCGGGGTACGGCAGGCCCAGCAGCCGCGCGACCTTGTCGAACGCCTCGCCGGCGGCGTCGTCGACGGTCTCGCCCAGCAGCTCGACGTCGGTGGTGAGATCGCGTACGTGCAGGAGAGAGGTGTGCCCGCCGGAGACCAGCAGCGCGATGGTGGGGTACTCCAGCGGCTCGGTCTCATGCTCGGGCGAGGCGAGGATGTCGGCGGCGATGTGCCCGACCAGGTGGTTCACGGCGTACAGCGGCTTGTTCAGGCTGACCGCGAGACCCTTCGCCGCGCCGACGCCGACCATGAGGGCGCCGGCCAGGCCCGGTCCGCTGGTGACGGCGATCGCGTCGAGGTCGTCGAGGGTGACCTGCGCCTCGGCGAGCGCCTTCTCGATCGAGGGCTGCAGCGCCTCGAGGTGCGCGCGGGCGGCGACCTCGGGGATCACGCCGCCGTAGCGGGCGTGCTCGTCCATGCTCGAGGCGATCGTGTTGGACAGCAGCTTCCGGCCGCGCACGATGCCGATGCCGGTCTCGTCGCAGCTGGATTCGATGCCCAGCACCAGGGGTTCGTTCACTCTGCACTCCAGGTCGTGAGGTCCAGCCGCATCACGATGGCGTCCACATCGTCGGGCTGATAGTAACGGGGGCGGCGGCCGATCTCCGCGAAGCCCTCGGAGCGGTACAGCCCCTCGGCCACGGGGTTGTCGGCGCGCACCTCCAGGAACAGCTCGCGCGCGTCGCGGCTCACGGCTTCGGCGATCAGGGCGCGCAGCAGGGTGCGTCCCCTCCCCCGTCCGCGGTTCTCGGGGGACAGCGCGATGGTCTGGATGTCGGCATCCGATCCGCCGCGCAGCGCGCGCAGTCCGCCGTAGCCGACCACGCGGCCCTCCTGCTCGTCCACGAGATAGTGGCCGTGCTCGCCTGTCAGCTCCGCGGCCATGGTGCTCTCGCTCCACGCATCGGTGGGGAAGCTCGCGCGCTCCAGCGCCATGATCGCGTCGAGGTCGCCGGCGGTGGCGAGGCGCAGGGTCACGAGCTCACCCGCTTGGGGCGGCCCGGCTGCACGACATCCGGCGAGCGCAGGTACAGCGGCTCGGCGCCGGTCAGCGTGCGGTTCGCGGCGATCACGCGTGCGCCGACGCGGGCGAGGGCGGCTGCGTGCAGCTCGACGGCCTCGTGCGCGGGGCGCTCCAGCGCGGTGCCCTGCTTCTCGAGACGGGTGGGGATGAGCAGATTCGGGATGCCGTCGGCATCCGCTCCGTCGAACACGCTCACCGCGATCTCGCGACGGCGCGCGTCGGTGACCACCGCGAAGGGGCCGGTGGTGCCGTCGTCGAGCAGCATCTGCGCGATGGCGTGGTGGCTGGGGACGGGGATGACCGGGATGCCGCGGCCCAGTGCGAACGCGCGCGCCGCGGCGATGCCGATGCGCAGACCGGTGAAGGGTCCCGGCCCCATGCCTGCGACGACGTGCGTGATACCGGGCTGCGCGACCTGCGCCAGCAGGTCGCCGATGACCTCGGCATGGCCGAGCGGGTCGGGTGCTGCGGCTTCGGCGACGGTGCGCCCGTCGGCGTCGATGACGGCGACGGCCGTGCCCAGGGAGGTGTCGACGGCGAGGATCACGTCTCCAGGGTAGTCGCGGTCACCCGGTGCGCTGCCGAGAGGCCCGGATCAGCCCAGCGCCGCCCGCAGCGGATAGTCCTGCCCGTCGAGGATCACCTGTGCGGCACGACCCGTGGTCGCGTCGGCGACGATCGGTGCCAGAAGGTTCACCTGGGCGCCTTCGGCGGAACGGCCGGCGACCACCAGCAGGAGCGCGTCCGCGGGCGCAGCCAGCCCGAGCTCGGCGACCTGCTCGTCGGAGATCACCGGGCTGTAGTCCGCGATGACCAGGCTCGGGTCCAGCACGAACAGCCGAAGTGCCGCATCGTCGACAGCATCCAGCGTGAACAGACCCTCGGCGCCGTCGACGGGGTCGAGAGCGAACTCGGTGTGCGGTTCGAATCCGGGCGGAGGTGAGACGAAGTGCAGCAGCGCGGTCATCGCAGGAAGTCCATCAGCGAGGGCTGCAGCACGCGCGCCGTCACGGCCAGCGAGGACTGGACGACGAGCTCCTGGGCCTGGAGCCGCACGAGCACCTCCACCGAGTCGACATCCTCGACGGCGGCACGGCGAGCCTCCAGCGACACCTGATCGTGCATGGTCGCCTCTTTCGCGCGTTCCATCTGGGCCTGGCGGACGCCGACCGCACCCTGTGCACTGAGCATAGCCGTGCGACGCTCGTCGATCTCGCCGAGGTGGGCGCTCACGCCGGTGCCGGCGCGGAGGTCGGCGGCGATGCGATCCAGCAGGGCGAACACCGAATCGGCGCCGTCGCCGAAGACGGCCGTGCCGTCGGTGTCCACGCGGATGGATGCCTCGTCCGACACCCGCCGCACGACCGCGGAGCCGGGAGCGCCGCTGTGCGCATAAGCCGCATCGAACGCGGGGGCATCCGATGTCCCCGCGAAGACGGAGCGTCCCAGCACCGCCGTGTTGGCCTGCGCCAGCAGCTCGTCGCGAAGGCCCTCGATCTCGACCGCGATCGCCCCACGCGACTCGGCGTTCATGGTCCCGTCGTTTGCGCCCTGCACGACGAGGTCGCGGGCCCTGCCCAGCAGCGCCGTGCTGGACGAGATCGCGGAGTCGGCGGCCGTGACCCAGGCGATGCCGTCATCGATGTTTCGTGCGTACTGCGACGTGCGGCGCTGCTCGTCGTGCAGATTCAGCGCGGCGATCGCGGCCGACGGATCGTCGGACGGCGCGGCGAAGGCGCGCTGCGACACCGCCTGCCCCTGCAGTCTGGCCAGCTCGGAGAGGTTGGCCTGCAGCTGCCGCGTCGCGGAGTCCGTCATGGCTCCGGAGGTGATGCGCGAGATCATGATGTGCTCCTATCGACCCACGAGGCCGGTTCGGTTGATCAGGACGTCCAGGGCCTCGTCGACCGCGGTCAGCACGCGGGCGGCGGCCTGGTAGGCGCTCTGATGGGTGAGCAGGTCGACCGTCTCCTCGTCGCCGTCGACGGCGGAGACCGAGCGCTGCGCCGAGACAGCCGAGACGGATGCCGTCTCCGCCAGCCGCGCACGCTGCACATCGCCCGCGGTGCCGACGGCGAAGCCGGAGACCAGGTCGGCCCAGATCGCGTCGGGTGCCCCTGCGGCGCGGCCGAGCTGCGAGATGGCATCCGCGTTGCCGGCATCCAACGGACCGGCGCCGGGCGCGGCCAGGGCGAGATCCGAGGGAGAACCGACGGCGACGCTCAGGCCCAGCGCGGCCGGACCCGTCGCCGAGATCGTGAAGAAGTCGCCTCCCGCGGCTCCGGAGGCCGTCACGCCGGCGCGATGCTGCGTGTTCACCGTGTCGGCGAGCGCCGTGGCGACGGCGTTGTACGACGTCGCCAGCGATGCCAGCATCCCGCCGTCCTGGGCGGGTGCGAGCAGGCCGAGAGCCGCTCCGAGCTCACCGGAGTCCACCGCGACGGGAAAGCCGGACGCGCCCGCCCAGGACACCACCGTGCGACCGCCCGCGTCGATCGACGTCGGTCCGTCGACGGCGAGCTGCCGCGACTCGACGCCCGAGACGAGCGCATTGCCGTCGAGCCGCACCGTCATGGTGCCGTCGTCCTCCAGGGTGCCGCGCGCTCCGGTCAGCCGGGAGACGCTCTGCACCAGGGAGTCGCGGCGGTCGATGAGCTCGTTGGCGGATCGGCCGGTGGCCAGCGCGTCGCGGATCTCGCGGTTCAGCCCGGCGATCTGACCGGCCGCCTCGTTCACCTGAGCGACCGTGCGGTCGACGGACCCGCGCACCCCGGTCCACTGCGAGGCCACCGCACGGTAGCCGTCGCCGATGCGCGCGGCGAGCGAGCCTGCGGACTCGATCACCACGGCGGCAGCCGCTCCCGAGTCCGGCGTGTTCGCGAGATCCTGCCATCCCGACCAGAACTGGGACAGGCGTGCTGCCAGGCCGTCCTCGGTGGGCTCCTGCATGGCGGCCTCGGCGGTGGTCGCGGCCACTGCGCGTGCCGACCAGTAGCCCGAGGCGCCCACGGCGTCGCGCACGCGGGCGTCCAGCAGCGCGTCGCCCAGGCGCGAGATGCCGTCGATCCTGACGCCCTGCCCGGGCTGCGCGCCCATGCTGAACCGGCCCGATCGGGCGACGGCCGCGACCGCGGAGGTGTCCACCCGCTGCCTCGTGTAGCCCTCCGTGCCCTGATTGGCGATGTTCTGGCCGACGACGTCCATGCCGCGTCGTGCCGCGGCCAGTGCGCTGGCCGCCGTGGTCAGTCCGCTGAATGTGGACATGTCCGCCTCTCCGTCAGATCCGGGTGTCGACGATGCGGGCGGAATCGCTGGTCGCGCGATCCCCCCGCGTGGTGTATTCGCCGGCGTCGTCCCCGAGACTCGCCAGCGTCTCCTGCGTGGCGCGCAGCACCGCGCGCAGCTGCTGAGAGTTCGAGTCCCGCATACTCGCGATCTCGCCCGTCAACTGGGTCATCGCCCGAAGATGATCGGAGAACACGCCTCGCCAGGCATCGGTCGGCGCCTTCGCGATGAGCTCGCGGATGCCGGAGCCCTCCGGCGCACCCCACTCCCCGGCGACCCCGTCCGCCTCGACGACCCGGGACATGCTCGCCTCGCGCAGGCGCTCCAGCACGGTCTCGATCTCGCGCGTGGCGTGCTGCATCCAGCGCGTACGCCCCGCCAGGAGCAGCAGCTCCTGCTCCTCCAGCTTGAACAGCAGCATCTCCAGCAGTTCGCGCTCCCGCCACAGCTGCATAGACAACTCGTTCGCTCCCACGTGCATCCTCTTCCCCAAGGACCCCAGACAAGGCCACAGATCGTTGGCCCCGCACTGACTATCGGCCACCCTCGGACCATTGTTATCCCGCCGAGATGAAGAACTCCCGAATTCTCCGCCCCGCGCACTTCTTCTGCCGCGGATTCCGTGCAAGACTCCTCTCCGAGGGCGAGGGAGCGAGACGCACCGGGTGGGACCGGTGGGTCGAGTTGCCTCGATCGAGTGCCGGTTCTCCTTGAGGGAGGGAGAACCGGAGAGCTGGTCCTTCTTGAGGGAGAAGGACGTGAGAGGGCACTGCTATGTCGACGCTTGTCGAGCGCAACAGGCTGATCGTGGAGAACCTGCCGCTGGTCGGATATCTGGCGGCGGAGACGCATGCCCGCGCCACGCACATTCCGCGCGAGGATCTCGCGGCGGTCGGAGCGCTGGCGCTGGTGACCGCCGCCGACGCCTTCGATGCGAGCCTGGGAGTGCCGTTCGGCGCCTATGCCCGACGGCGCATCCTCGGCGCCTTCGCCGATGAGATGAGGTCGATGGACTGGGCCTCCCGCGGCATCCGCCGACGCATCAAGGAGACCATCGCGGTGAGCGACACCCTCGCGGCCGCCCTCGGACGCGCGCCGTCGGTCGCCGAGATCGCGACGGCCATGGCCACGTCCGAGCAGGAGGTCATCGAGGCGCTGGCGGATGCCGCACGCTCGGTGTCCTCGCTCGACGACGGCCACGAACTGGACCTGGTCGCGGACATGCCGCTGCCCGAGGAGTCCGCCGTGCTCGCCGAACGGCGAGCCGTGCTGGAGCACGCCGTCACCGCCCTCCCCGAGCGCATGCAGCTGATCATCCGGGCGGTCTACATCGAGGAGCGGCCCGTCAAGGACATCGCCGCGGAGCTGGGCGTCTCGCACTCCGCGGTCTCCCAGCAGCGCTCCGAAGCCGTGCGTCTGCTGCGCGACGCGATGGAGCGGTACTTCCACGAGAACGGCGAACCGCCGATCACCTCGCGGGTGTCCGCGACGGTCCGCGACGCCTTCTTCGACCGGATCGCCGCGACCGGCGGGGACCTCATGGCGCGCGCGTTCGGCAGGCACGCCTTCATCTCCTGACCGGCGCGCATCGCCGGCATCCTCCTAACGCGTCGCCTGCTGCGACCGATAGAGGTTCGTGGAGCCCACGGACGGGCTCCGCACGAACACAATCACGGAGGAACACACCATGGGTATGCAGATCAACACCAACGTGTCGGCGCTGAACGCCTATCGCAACCTGGCCAGCACGCAGAACGATCTGTCGAAGTCGCTCGAGAAGCTCTCCAGCGGTCTTCGCATCAACCGGGCCGCGGACGACGCGGCGGGCCTGGCGATCTCCGAGGGCCTGCGCGCGCAGGTCAACGGCCTGAACGTCGCAGCCCGCAACGCCCAGGACGGCATCTCGGTCATCCAGACCGCTGAAGGCGCCCTGACCGAGGTCCACTCCATCCTGCAGCGCATGCGCGACCTCGCGGTGCAGGGCGCCAACGACTCGAACAACACCGACTCGCGCGCTGCCATCAAGAACGAGGCCGACCAGCTGGGTGCGGAGCTCTCGCGCATCTCGGAGTCGACCAACTTCAACGGCATCAACCTGTTCCAGGCCGGTGCGACTGCGGGCCCCGCCTCGCTGACGTTCCAGGTCGGTTCCGACGGCACCTCGGCCTCGCAGATCAGCGTGAACATGCTCGACCTGTCGACCGCTCTTGGAGACGGGACCACCGACCTCGTGGCACTGACCGCGGGCACGCTGGCAACCGATGCCGCCGGGTTCAATGTGACCGACGCGACGACCGCTGCCGCGACCATCACCCTGATCGACAAGGCGATCACCAACGTCTCGACGGGTCGCGCCGAGCTCGGTGCGAACCAGAACCGGTTCGAGTCGGCGATCAACTCGCTCAACGTGTCGGCGGAGAACCTGTCGGCCGCCGAGAGCCGCATCCGCGACACCGACATGGCGTCGGAGATGGTCAAGTTCACCTCGAAGAACATCCTGTCGCAGGCCGGCACCGCGATGCTCGCGCAGGCGAACCAGTCCAACCAGGGCGTGCTGCAGCTGCTCCGCGGCTGATCCGCTCGCGCTGACGCCGGGCGGGTGAGCACCCCGCTCCCCCGCCCGGCGTCGGCATCCGCTCTGTGATGAGGAAGGCTCGCATGGCACTCTCTCTCGACGGCCTGGTCTCCGGCATGGACACCACCGCAGTGATCAAGGCGCTGATGGACGTCGAGTCCATCCCGCGCAACCTGCTGAGCGCGAAGAAGGACGACAAGAACGTCATCATCTCGAATCTGCAGTCCCTCAACTCTGCGATTCAGGATCTGGCCGCCAAGGCCAAGGCCGCGACCGTCCCGGGCTCCCTCTCCCGGTGGACGGCGACCTCGTCCTCCCCGTCGGCGACCGTGACCGCCGGTGCGGACGCCGTCCCGGTCTCCGCCGACATCGTCGTCGACGCCGTCGCTCAGCGCCACAGCATCGTCACCTCCGCGTTCAGCACCTGGCCGGCAGATCCGCCCGTCCTCACCCTCGAGAACGCCGCCGGCGAGCTGAAGACCATCACCGCGGCCTCCGGCTCCGCTCAGGACGTGGCCCGCGCCATCACGGCATCCGGATTCGGCGTCACCGCCACCGCCGTCCCCTCCGGAAAGGATGCCTCGGGCAACGCCCTCTACCGCCTGCAGGTGACCGCGGACCAGCCCGGCGCCGACGGGACGTTCCGCATCTTCCGCGGCTCCGACACCAGCGCCGATCTGGCCGCAGAACCCGGCGCGGCCGTGATCACCACGGGCGCCGATGCGCGGATACGGCTGTGGGCGGGCACCGCCGCCGAGCAGACCCTCACCAGCGGGTCGGGCACGTTCACCGGCCTGTTCCCCGGCGTCGACCTCACGGTCACCGCCGCTTCCCCCGACCCCATCACCATCACGGTGTCGACCGATCTCGCGGCGCAGAAGAGCGCGCACGGCGACTTCGTGAAGCAGCTGGCAGGCATCCTCACGCGCATCGACAACGGCTCCAAGGCCACGGTCGCTGACGCCCAGGGCAAGAACACCACCCTCGGAGTGTTCACCGGCGACAGCACGGTCCGCGCGCTGCGCGGCGCCCTCGCCGACGCCATCCAGCATCCGGTCGACGGCATCTCGCCATCGACCGTCGGCGTCTCGATCGACAGACACGGCGTGCTGAGCTTCGACGAGGACAAGTTCGCCGCCGCGCTGGCCGACGACCCCGCCTCCGTCGACGCCGTGTTCAGCGGCATTGCAGCCCGCGTGCAGGAGGTCTCCGAGCGGTACTCCGACAAGTACGACGGACTGCTCACCTCCCGCATCACCGGCCAGGAGCGCGAAGTGCGCAGCCTCAGCGACCAGATCGGGAGCTGGGACCTGCGCCTCGCGCAGCGCAAGACCACGCTGGAGCGCACCTACGCCCAGCTGGAGACCATGCTCGGCAAGCTGAAGTCGCAGTCCGACTACCTGAGCTCGCAGCTGGCCTCACTCCCCACGACGTCGAGCGGAGACAAGTGATGAACGCCGCACTGAGAGCACAGCAGCGCTACCGCGACGACGCGGTCCTGTCCGCCACGCCCGAGCGCCTGCTGACCATGCTGTACGACCGCCTGCTGCTGGACATCGACCGCGGCGAGGCCGCGCAGCGTGCGGGCGACTGGAGCACGGCCAACACGCAGCTGCAGCACGCGCAGTCGATCGTGGCCGAGCTGCAGTCCTCGCTCACCGACGGGTGGGACGGAGCCGCTGGCCTGCGCGCGCTGTACACGTTCCTCTCCGAGACCCTCATCGGCGCCAATGTCGGCCGCGACCCCGAGCGCGCCCACGCCGCGAGGGAGCTGGTGGCCCCGCTGCGTGAGGCCTGGCACGCAGCAGCCGACTCGCTGGCCGACGCGGCACGACCGGTCGCGGTGCAGGCGTGACGGCATCCGCCTGGGCGGAGCTGCTCGACACCTTCGAGCGGGAGCTGCTCCGCACGCCCGGCGACGGCGCGGGCACGGTGTGGAACCCGCCGGCCGAACCGCTTCCGCCCGAGCTCGCAGGCCGCGCGCGCGGCATCCTCGCCCGCCAGAGACAGCGCATCACCCTGCTCCAGACCGAGCTCGAGACGGTGGCCGGGCACCTGGACGCCGTGCGACGCGTCCCCGAGCCGGTGTCCGGCGCCCCCGCCTACCTGGACGTCGCCGGCTGACCGCAGTGCGAGGAGTCACGGCATCCGCCTAACGCACCCGGCACCGCGGCCGATAGAGCACGGCGAGCACGGATAGCTCGACTGTCATCGGCCAGGGATCGGCCACCGCCGCAACGGACGAAAGCCGACCGTGTTCGATTCTGTGACCTTCTCGGCGCTCAGCAGCGCTCTCGACGGGCTGTCGATGCGCCAGCGCGCCATCGCCGACAACATCGCCAACATCAACACCCCCGACTATCACGCCAAGCGGGTGCAGTTCGAGCAGGCCCTGGCGCAGGCCGTCAGTGCCGGCGACGGCACGGTGTCCCCCACCGTGGGCGAGTCGCTCGAGCCGACGCGCCTGAACGGGAACAACGTGAACCTCGACACCGAAACGCTCTCCAGCATCGACACCATGCTGCGCTACCAGTTCGCCACACAGGCCGTGAACGGATCGTTCGCGTCGGTGCGCACGGCCCTGAGGATGAGCTGATGACCTTCGACGCGATCGGCATCGCCGGCACGGGCATGACCCTGCACCGCAAGTGGCTGGATGCCCTCTCCGACAACATCGCCAACATCAACACCGCCGTCGCGACCAGCGATGCGGCGTTCCGCGAGCGCTACATCCTCGCTCAGACCAGCCCGGACTCCCCCGGTGCGTACGTGGCGGGCGCGGCGTTCGGCTCCGCCGAGGGCAGGCTGGTGCACCAGCCCGACCATCCGCTGGCCGATGCCGATGGCTATGTGCGCTACCCCGACATCGACCTGGGCTCGCAGATGAGCCAGCTCATCATGGCCCAGCGCGGCTACCAGGCCAGCGCAGGCACCGTCGATCGGGCGCGCAACGCCTACGAGGCGGCTCTGCAGATCGGACGCGGCTGACATGAATCCCCTCTCCGCCGTGGGAGCGGCCGCCGTCGGCTCCCCCGCCGTCGGCGCGCCGTTCGCGGCACCCGACGCGCCATCGGCCCCGGTTCGCGAGACCGGTGGCGACTCCGGGTTCGCGGCATCGATCCCCGGTGCCGTCGACGAGCTGCGGGGACTGCAGTCGCAGGCCGACGCTCTCAAGGTCGCGGCCGTCACGGGCGACCTGGATGACATCCACGCGGCGATGATCGCCTCCACGCGCGCCGCCGTGACCCTCGAGCTGGTCGCGGCCGTGCGCAACAAGGGCGTGGATGCGTTCAACGAGATCATGCGGATGCAGGCCTGATGCCCTCCGCGATCAGCGGCGCGCTGCAGCGCGTCAAGCGCGTCGCCGGGGGCTTCACGGTCGCCCAGCGCACCATCGCGATTATCGGCGTGGCCGTGCTCGTGCTGGGCACGGCGGCCCTGGTCAACTGGGCGACCCGACCGACGATGAGTCCGCTGTTCACCGGCCTGAGCGCCTCCGATGCCAACGCCGTGGTCGAGCAGCTGCGCGGCGCGTCCGTGCCGTACGAGATCGCCGACGGCGGGGCGACCGTGCTGGTGCCCGAGGCCGACGTGTACGACCAGCGGCTGGCAGCCGCGGCATCCGGCCTGCCTTCGTCCGGCACCGACGGATACTCGCTGCTGGACCAGATGGGCGTCACGACCTCGGAGTTCCAGCAGTCGGTCGCCTACAAGCGTGCCATCGAGGGCGAGCTTGCCAAGACCATCGAGGCTCTCGACGGCGTGTCCACCGCATCCGTCCGCCTCGCCATCCCCGAGGAGAGCGTGTTCGTCTCCGAGCAGGTCGACCCGACCGCATCCGTGTTCGTCGACACCGGCCGCGGGACGCTGGACACGCAGCAGGTCGAGGCGATCGTGCATCTCACCTCGGCGGCGGTCAGCGGCCTGAAGCCGACCAACGTGGCCGTGGTGGACCAGACCGGCCACACCCTGTCGGCTGTCGGCGGAGATGCGGCTGGCTCCGCCGCCGGCGATGCGAGCGACTACGAGACGCGCGTCGCGGCCAGCGTGCAGCGGATGCTGGACAAGCTGGTCGGCACGGGCAAGGCCACCGTGACGGTCACCGCCGACGTGGACCGCTCGGTGAGCCAGAAATACGACGAGAAGTACACCCCGCTCGAGAAGGGCGCCGCATCCTCCGAGCACGTGCGCACCGAGACCCGCGCGGACGGCAAGGGCGGCGCCGGCGTGCTCGGCCCGGACAACATCGCCGTCCCGTCGCCGGAGGGCGACAGCGGATACTCGCTCACCGATGAGACCCGCAACAACGTCATCAACCGCTCGGTGGAGTCCAGCACGACCCCGGCCGGGTCGATCAGCAGGCTCTCCGTCTCCGTCGCCGTGGACGCGTCGGCGGCGGCGGGCATCCCCGCCGATCAGCTGAACCAGCTGGTCTCCGCTGCGGCGGGGATCGACACCTCCCGCGGCGACGTGCTGTCGGTCGAGACGGTCGCGTTCAGCCCGACGGATGCCGATGCGGCCAAGTCCGCGCTGCAGGCGGAGCGGGACGCCGCGGAGGCGGACCGGCGCAACGGGCTGATCGGCGCGGCCATGATGGCCGCGGCCATCGGGCTGCCGGTGCTGATCGCCGTCATCGCCGTGATCCTCCTGGTGCGGCGTCGGATGCGGCCGAAGGACGAGTTCGAGGCGATGTTCGGCGAGGATGCTCCACGCGGGGTGCTCAGGCCGCCCGCCGAGGAGCTCGCCGCCGCCACTGTGCCGATGGAGCTCACCGGACCCGAGCCCGTGTTCGGCGAGGGGCTGCCGGAGATCGAGTCCGAGCCGGCGCAGGTCAGCATCGAACGCCGCCGCGCCGAGATCGAGGCTGCGAGCAGGCGCGACCCCAAGCGCACCGCCGAGCTGCTGCGCGGCCTGATCACGGAGGGCCGGCGCTGATGGCCGAACTGACCGGGGTGCAGACGGCCGCGATCGTGCTGATGAATCTGGATCGCGCCGCCGCCATCGAGGTGATGAAGCATCTGAGCGAGGCCGAGGCCGAGGCGATCGCCGCCGAGATCATCGGCCTGCACGACGTGGATGCGATGACCACGGCGGCGGCGCTGGGCGATTTCCAGCGGATGACGGCCGGGCATCTGCCGCCTGCCCGTGGTGGCCGGAATCTGGCCGTGGGACTGCTGGAGGCGTCGTTCGGCTCGGAGCGCGCCACCGCCGTGCTGGACCGGATGGGCACCGGCACAGGCAGCTCGGCATTCGATTTCCTCGACAGCGTCGACCCCGCGCACCTGGCCGCCCTGCTGGACGGCGAGCTGCCGCAGACCGCCGCCCTCGTACTCGCGCATCTGTCGACCGATCGGGCGGCGCTCGCCCTAGCTGCGATGC
Source organism: uncultured Microbacterium sp. (assembly GCF_937927635.1). Lineage (GTDB taxonomy): Bacteria > Actinomycetota > Actinomycetes > Actinomycetales > Microbacteriaceae > Microbacterium. The sequence goes on along the minus strand of NZ_CALBRW010000012.1, from coordinate 95,798 downwards.
CGGACGGATCCCGCACCGAGGTCGCACACGCCATCGCGACGATGGGCACGGCCACCCAGGACGCGATCGCGATCGTGGCCGACTCCCTGAAGGAGCGCACCGGGATGTTCGCCGCACGGGACTCCCCCGAGCGACTGGGCGGCGTCGCCCCGCTGGTCGACATCATCAACCGCTCCGACGCCACGGTCGAGAAGGCGCTGCTGGAGAGCATCGAGCAGATCGACAGCGCGCTCGCGGAGGACATCCGCTCGCGCATGTTCACCTTCGCCGATCTCGTCCGGCTCGAGGGCCGCGATGTGCAGCAGGTGCTGCGCAGCATCGACATCCGCTCGCTGGCGCTGGCGCTCAAGGGTGCGGACGACAGCATCGCCGAGGTCATCCGCGGCAACATCTCCGAGCGCAACCGCGAGAACCTCGAGCTGGAGGCACGGTCGCTGGGCGCGGTGCGCATATCCCAGGTCGAGGAGGCCCGCGCCGAGATCGTGCACATGATCCGCGGACTCGAGGCCGCCGGTGAGATCACCGTGCAGCGCACCGACGAGGAGGAGTATGTCAGCTGACGTCTTCTCCCCCGCATCCTTCCCGCGGTTTTACGATGCGGATGCCGAGGCGCTGCGCGAGCGCGAACGCGAGCGTGGGTACGCCGACGGGCATGCGGAGGGCTTCCGCGCCGGAGTCGCGCGGGCGCTCGCGGAAGCGGAACGTGCGGAGCTGGTCCGTGCCGAGGCGGATGCCGCGCTGCGCCGCGACGTCGCCTCTGCCGTGACCGCGCTGCAGGTCGCCGCCGACAGGTTGACCGCCAGGGCGAGGGAGGTCACCGCCGCCTCCGAGCGAGAGGTCTCGGCCAGAGCCGTCGAGCTGGCGGAGCTGATCGTGGCCGTCGAGCTGTCCGAGCCGGGCATCGCCGCGGTGGCGGCAGTGCGCCGGGCACTGGCCGCGCACGATGCGGACGATGTGCGCTCGATCCGGCTGAGCCCCGACGACGTGCTGACGCTGGATGCCCAGGGCGGCCTGCCGGAGGGCATCCCGGTCACCGCCGATGCGGGACTGGTGCCGGGCGATGCGATCGTCGTCGTGGACGAAGGATTCGTCGACGCGCGGATCGGCGCCGCGCTGGATCGTGCGCGGCATGCCGTCGAAGACGCCGCGCTCGTCGACTTCGCCGCCGGGGAGATGCGATGAGCGCCTGGGCAGCGGTCCTCGACGCCGCCAGGCCGGAGCGGGTGGGGAGCGTCTCACGCGTGCGCGGCCTGGGCGTGGAGGTGCGCGGGCTGGACTGCGCCGTGGGCGATGTGGTGTCGCTGGGTGACGACGGCATCGCGGAGGTCGTGGCCATCAGCCGCGGCGCCGCGCAGTGCATGCCGCTCTCCTCCGCTGCGGGCGTGACCGTCGGCAGCCCGGTGCGCACCAGCGGCGGGCCGCTGCGGGTGCCGGTGGGCAGGGCGCTGATGGGCCGCGTGCTGGACGGCCTGGGGCGCCCCATCGACGGCAAGGGCCCGATCGCTGCGCCGCTGGTCAGCCTGGATCACGGCACGCCGTCGGTGCTCGGACGCGATCGCATCTCCGAGCCGCTGCCGCTGGGCGTGCGCGCGCTGGACACACTGACCTCCATCGGCCGCGGCCAGCGCGTGGGGCTGTTCGCCGGCTCCGGCGTCGGCAAGTCGTCGCTGCTGTCGATGATCGCCCGCGGCACCGAGGCGGATGCCACGGTGATCGCCCTGGTCGGCGAGCGCGGCCGCGAGGTGCGGGAGTTCCTCGAAGACGACCTGGGCCCCGAGGGCCTGGCGCGCTCGGTGGTGGTGGTCTCCACGTCGGATCAGCCCGCCATGGCGCGCATCCGCGCCGCGTTCACGGCCACGCGGATCGCCGAGGCCTTCCGCGATGAGGGCGTGCACGCCATCCTGATGATGGACTCGCTCACCCGCGTCGCCATGGCGCAGCGCGAGATCGGCCTGTCGGCGGGCGAGCCGCCGGCCACGCGCGGCTACCCGCCGTCGACCTTCTCGGTGCTGGCGGGGCTGCTCGAGCGCGCTGGGACGTCGCGCGGCGGATCGGTGACAGGCATCTACACGGTGCTCGTCGACGGCGACGACCACAACGAGCCGATCGCCGACGCCGTGCGCTCGATCCTGGACGGACACGTGGTGCTGGACCGTGCGCTGGCGCTCAGCGGCCACCACCCGGCCATCGACGTGCTGGGCTCGATCTCCCGCGTCGCGAGCAAGATCACATCGGTCCCGCAGCGCGCGCAGGCCACCGCCCTCCGTGCGGTGCTGGCGGCGCGGCGCGCGGCGAACGACCTGATCGACATCGGCGCCTACCGCTCGGGCGCGAACCCGCGCGTGGATGCCGCACTGGCGAACGAGCGGGCCATCTCGGCGTTCCTCACGCAGCCGCTCGACGAGCAGAGTCCCGTCGAGGAGTCCTGGCGGAGGCTGTCCGCCCTGGTCACCGATCTCGGAGGCGTATCGTGAACCGCTCCTTCTCACTCTCGGGACTGCTGCGCGTGCGCGCGATCCAAGAGCGTCAGGCCGCGCAGGAGCTGTCCCGCGCGGTCATCGACGCCGATCAGACCCGGGTGCGAGATCGTCGTCTGCGGGCAGCGCTGGGTGCGTCCGGCTCGGATGCCGTCGACGCCAGGTCGCTCGCCGCGCTCGCGGCCGCGCGTGTCGCAGGCCGCAGCATGCTGGCCGAGCTGGAATCCCTCGCGGCGCTTCAGCAGCAGGCGGTGCAGGAGGCACGGAGCGTGCACGACGATGCGCGCCGCGAGGTGCGCGGACTGGACCGGCTCGCCGAGGCGCATGCCCTGCGAGTGCGCGCCGACGAGCTGCGCGTCGAGCAGCACGAGCTCGACGAGATCGCCTCGCGCAGCGGGACGGAGGACCCGGCATGAGCCTGCTCAGCATCCCCGACATCACCCTGCCGTCTGCGCACCGCCAGCCGTCCCGCTCGGATGCCGCCTCCGGAGCCTCGGCGTTCGCCGACGCCGTCCGACACGAAGCGGTGCGACGCGATGATGCGCACCCGTCACCCCGCGAGCGCGCGGGACGGGATGATGCAGCGCCCGAGAAGAGCGTCGCGGAGGGCGGCACGGCGACTGCGTCCGCCGGACCGGTCCCCGCGGGCGTCCCCGGGGCCGGCGACCCGGTCGCCGTCACGGATGCCTCAGACGGGAGCAGCCCGGCAGGTCGGATCGACGCCACGACCACCGATCCACAGGCGACGGCGCGGTCGACCCACCTCCCCGCACCAGCGGACACGGGACTCGCCGGCACGACCGTGGACGCCATGAGTCCGGCAGCGGATGCGGTCATCCCGGCGACCGATGGGATCCCCGCCGCAGCTGTCACTGCGGCGGCAACGGCCGGTGACTCCGCCCCGCGCATCCCCACCGAACCGGACGCGGCGTCCACCGCCGTAGACGTCGACGCCTCGACGGACCCTGCCACCACGACCGGTGCCGTCGTCGCGAAGACGGTGCCGGCTTCGGCATCCGCCGGCGATCTCGCGGACGCCGATGCCGGGGCGCTGCCCGCGACCGGACAGGATACCCAGACGCCTGCCGGTGCGACCGCCGCGCCGTCGGCCTCTGGCTCACCCGGGACCATCGTGCAGGCTCCGGGGGTCGAGCCCGTCGGGGTGCCCATCGCAGGCAAGTCATCGACCGACACCCCTGCACCGACAGCCGGCGCGGCATCCGTCTCCGCCGCGACCGCTCCTGCACCGGACGGGATCACTCCCGCCGTGCCCACCGCTCCCGGCACGGCGACCGCGGCATCCGAGAGCATCCGCACGTCGGCGGAGCCGCGCGTCGCCGAAGCTGCTCCCACAGCTCCGGTCGTGGCGACCCCCGCCGACGCGCGCGCTGTCGCGGCATCCGCTGCACCCGCCCCTGCCGCACCCGTTCCGCGGCAGGTGCTGCTGCCGCAGCTGTCGGCTCCGGTGCTGTCGCTCGCGCGCGCCGCCGACGGCGAGCACAGTGTGACGCTGACCGTCGCCCCGGACTCGCTCGGACCCGTCACCGTGCGCGCCCACATCGCGGCGGGCGTGATCCGTCTCGAGCTGCACGCGCCGTCCGAGGCCGGGCGGGACGCACTGCGGGCGATCCTCACCGATCTGCGCCGCGACCTCGCGGCCGCCGCCCCGGGCGCATCGCTCGCGATGTCCTCGGACAGCAGCGCCGCAGGATCCACCGCAGACGGCCGCCAGGGAGCCGGTGGCCGCTCCGACCCCGGCGCAGGCCCCGATGCCCGATCCGGCGGAGGCGCCCGATCCGGCGGAGACGCCCGAGATGATCGCGGCGGGTTCCCCGACCACCGTCCGTCCCCGGCGTCCCCTCCCATCCGCACCCTGCCGCCGCACGGCGGCCTGGACCTCTACGCCTGAGGGGAAGGAGCCCCATGACCACCGTCGATCCGATCGCTGCGAGCGGCATCCACACCGGCAGCACCACGCCGCCCGCGGCCCGCAAGCAGAGCCTCGATTCCGAGGTGTTCCTCAAGCTGCTCGTGACCCAGCTGGCGAACCAGGACCCCAGTTCGCCGATGAACACCAACGAGATGATCGCGCAGACCACTCAGCTCGCCTCGATGGAGCAGCTGACCGAGCTGACCTCCACGACCACCGAGAGCTTCGCGCTCAGCATGCGGCAGACCGCCGCCGCGCTGATCGGCCGGGAGGCGACCTACACGAACGCCGACGGCGAGGAGCAGCGGGGCGTCGTGACCTCCGTCTCGTTCGCCGACGCCATGCCGAAGGTCACCATCGGCACCGATTCCATCGCCCTCGACGCCGTCACCGGCATCGCCATCGCCTCCTGAACCTCCTCCCCCGAAAGGCATCATCATGCTCCGTTCGCTCTTCTCCGGAATCTCCGGCCTGCGCAGTCACCAGACCATGCTCGACGTCACCGGCAACAACATCGCCAATGTGAACACCGTCGGCTTCAAGTCGTCGTCCACGCAGTTCCAGGACTCCCTGTCGCAGCTCGTGCAGAACTCCACCTTCCCGCGGGCCGACGCCGGCGGCACGAACCCCGCACAGGTGGGGCTGGGCGTGCAGCTGGCCGCGATCCGCACCAACTTCTCCGCGGGGGCCGCGCAGCCCACCGGCGTGCCCACCGATCTGATGATCGCCGGCGACGGCTTCTTCGCCGTGCGCTCGGGCGCCGAGACGCTGTACACCCGCAACGGAAGCTTCTCGTTCGACACCAGCGGGCGCCTCACCTCCGCCGACGGCGCTCTCGTGCAGGGGTGGACCGCGCGCAACGGCGTCATCACCACCGGCCAGGGACTGGGTGACATCACTCTTCCCGTCGGCGCCATCGCCCCCGCGGTCGCCACTACAACGACCACGGCGACCGGCAACCTCCCCTCGGAGACGGCCGTCGGCGAGGCGCTCGTGCGGGACATCGAGGTGTACGGCGCCGACGGCACGTCCGCGACACTGCAGCTGACCTTCACGCGCACGGCGACCGGCTGGGACGTCACCGATGGCTCCGGCGCATCCACGTCTCTCGCGTTCGCGAACGGCACACAGGCCGGCCCGTCCTCGCTGGTCTCCGGAGGGATCACCGTGGACCTCTCGGCAGTCACCGGCTATGCCGAAGTGAGCTCGCTCGCCCTCACCTCGCAGAACGGGCGCCCCGCAGGCAGCCTGATCTCCTACGCCCTCACCGAGGACGGCAGCCTGATGGGAACGTTCAGCAACGGTGAGACCGAAGTGCTCGCGCGTCTCGCCCTGGCGAACTTCACGAACCCGGGCGGCCTGGAGAAGACCGGCTCCTCGCAGTACCGGCCCAGCGCCAACTCCGGGGCGCCGACCATCGGCCAGGCCGGCGAGAACGGACTCGGCGGCATCATGAGCGGCGTCCTGGAGATGTCGAACGTCGACCTGTCGCAGGAGTTCACCAACCTCATCGTCGCCCAGCGCGGATTCCAGGCCAACGCGCGCATCATCACCACCAGCGACGAGGTGCTGCAGGAGCTGACCAACCTCAAGCGCTGACGCACTCGAGTCAGAGGCGGATGCCGTGGCCCTCGGGTCACGGCATCCGCCTCTCCACGGCATCCGCAACGCCCCTCGCGCGGCTCTCCCCGTCGCGCTGCTCTCCCCGTCGCGCTGCTCTCTCCCCCCTCGCGCGGCTCTCCCCCTCGCGCGGCTCTTCTCGCCCGACGCGGCGCATATAAGCGCCGCGCAGAACGAGAAGAGCAGCGCGACAGCCGGATGCCGCTGAGAACAGCCGCGCGACACGTTCCCGGTGCGGCATCGGGATGCGACGGCGGGGCTAACGCGACGCTCGCACCTGCCGACAGTCCCTGTCGACGGCCCAGGACGGGCCGCCGGTGCCCCGGTTCCGACCGGAGCGGATCTTCCAGGATGGAGCCCATGATCATCGTCACGCGTCTGAACCGAACCCGGTTCGCGGTGAACCCGGATCTCATCGAGCGGATCCAGGCAGCACCGGACACGACGCTCATCATGGTCGACGGCGCCACCTTCATCGTCCGCGAGACGATGGACGAGGTCATCATGCAGATCACCGACTTCCGTGCCCGGGTGCTCGCCGCCGCGGCCGATCCGACGCGCTCCTTCACCCCGCCGTCCCCGCCGAGGCCCGAGTTCGGGGAGATGCGCTGATGGATCCGTCCCTGATCATCGGTCTGGTCCTGGCCTTCGGCGCCCTGCTGGCCACCATCAGCATGGAGGGCGCGTCGATCAACGCGCTGCTGCTGCCTGCGCCGATGCTGCTGGTGTTCGGCGCCACCATCGCCGTCGGGATCGGCAGCGGCACCCTGCAGGACACCATCCTGGCCATCAAGTCGCTGCCGCGTGCCTTCACCGGCGACAAGGGCAAGCCGGCGCAGGCGATCGCGGGCATCGTCGCCTACGCCGAGACAGCCCGCACCTCCGGCCTCCTGGCCCTCGAGAACGGCGTCGCCGAGGAGAAGGACCCGTTCATCCGGCAGGCCCTGCAGAGCATCGCCGACGGCGTCGACGCCGAGGATCTGCGCGTCCTGCTCGAGGACGAGATCTCGTCCACGGCCACCCGCAACCGCACCGCGTCGAAGTTCTTCATGACGCTCGGCGGATTCGCGCCCACCGTCGGCATCATCGGCACGGTCGTCTCCCTCACCCATGTGCTGGAGCAGCTCGACACCCCCGACACGCTCGGCCCGCTGATCGCGGCGGCGTTCGTCGCCACGCTCTGGGGCCTGCTCTCCGCGAACTTCATCTGGCTGCCGATCGGCGGCCGGCTGCAGCGCATCGGCGAGATGGAGCTGGAGCGGATGACCCTGCAGATGGAGGGCATGCTGGCCGTGCAGGCCGGCGCCGCCCCGCTGCTGGTGGAGGAGCGCCTGCGCGCCCTGATCTCGCAGCCCAGCGGCAAGGGCGCGAAGAAGCCCGGGTCGAAGAAGGCGAAGAGCGCGGCCAAGGCGAAGGATCAGGTCGGGGGCGTCGACTTCGCTGATGCGGAGGCGATCCTGTGAGCGTCCGCTCCCGTCGCCGCCATGCCGTCGCCGCGGAGCACGACGGCCCCGACGAGCGCTGGATGGCGTCGTACCTGGACATGGTGACCGTGCTGATGTGCATGTTCATCGTGCTGTTCGCGATGTCGACAGTCGACCAGCAGAAGTTCGAGGCCCTCAGCGCCTCGCTGGCCACCGGCTTCGGCCAGACGCAGACGGACAAGGCCGACGTCTCTCAGGGCGTCGTCGTGCCGCCGGAACTTGTGGACGAGAAGGGCGAGGCGTTCGCGGACATCGACGTCAGTGCGTCGCAGGCGAAGGTGGAGTTCGACAACCTCAGCGGGCTGCGCGAGCGGATCCGCAGTGCGCTGGCGCAGCAGGGCCTCGCGGATACGGCGACCTACACGATCGACACGCGGGGGCTGACCGTGAGCCTGGTCAGCGCCGAGACGTTCTTCGCCACCAACAGCAACACGCTCACCGGCACCGCGACGCGGATCCTGGACACGCTGGCATCCGTGCTGGTGACCATCCCCAACGAGGTCTCCGTCGAAGGCCACGCCGACAACCGGCGCCCCGTCGCCCCGTACGCCACGAACTGGGAGCTCTCCGCCGCGCGCGCCACCCAGGTGGTGCGGCATCTGATCGAGGCCGACGGGTTCCCGATGGCGAAGATCAAGGCCGTGGGCTTCGGCGACACGCGGCCGGTGGCGAAGGGCGGCGGTGATGCCGACCTGGCCCAGAACCGGCGGGTCGACGTCGTGATCATCTCCGATGCCGAGGAGGGGGTGAGACAGCTGCTGCCGGGTCTGCAGGCGCAGCAGCCCGCGCACTGACAGCACACGCCTAACGCCCCAGCCGCATCGCCCGATAGTCGGGGGCGTGGCAGTGGATGACGGCGCCCTCGCGAGCGCTCGCGAGACACCCGAGGTCGAAAGGTACGACTTCGGGCGTTCGACGACCCTTTCGCGCGAGCACACCCGCATGCTCGAGGTGGCCTTCGAGACCTTCTCCCGCCAGTGGGGGTCGCGGCTGTCGGCCCGCGTGCACAGCCGCGCGCACGCCTCGCTCGAACAGCTGAGCCTGCTCACCTACGACGACTACGCCCGGACACTGCCCACCACCACGACCATGGTGGTGTACGCGCTGCCCGAGTCCGATGAGCGCATCGTCATCCAGATCCCGCTGTCGCTGGCGATCGAATGGATCATGCAGATGCTCGGAGGGCGGGTCGACGCCTCCCCCGACGAGCGGCCGCTCACCCCGATCGAGCAGGCGCTGGTGCGCGGGCTCATGGGTGACGGCGGCGACGCACTGACCACGGCGCTGGACGGGCTGCTGCCCGCCGGCATCTCCATCTCCAGCATCCAGCACAGCCCGCTGTTCGCCCAGGTGGCGGGACCCAACGACCTCGTCATCGTCGCGCGCCTCTCGCTGCGCTCCAGCGGGAGCACCTCCGACGTCACGGTCATGCTGCCGGCGTCCGTGGTGCTCGACGCGTTCGCCGTCGGCGGCGCCGAGGCCGCCGATGAGGCCGCGCCGGGACTGGTCCGCAGCCACATCGAGCGGACCCCGATCGAGCTGGCGCTGCGGCTGGCGCCCCGCCCCGTGCTGCCGCGCGAGATCCTCGACCTCGCCGTCGGGGATCTGCTGACGTTCCCGCACTCCGCCGATCGGCCGCTCGAGCTGACCGTCGACGGGGTGCCGATCGCGGCCGCCGCGGTGGGCGCTTCCGGGGCGCGCCTGGCCTGCGTCATCACCGCGACGACCCCCGATTCCGATTCCCCCGAGGAGCAACAGTGACCAGCACCCCCGCCTACGAGTCCGCCGTCTCCGCCGCTTTCGCCGCCCGGCTGGCCACCGCGTCGCCCGCCACGGCAGTGGCGTCGCAGCCGTCCGGCGACACCGGCGACGCGGTGATCGTGACCTACGTCGGCGAGGCGAGCGCGCAGATCGCGGTGCAGATCCTGGATCCCGCCGCCCTCGTCGACGGCCTCCCCGGGGCCGCATTGACCGACCGCCTGCACGGGGCGCTGGAGGCAGCGGTCCTCCCCCTCGGCGCCGGCCGGCTGGACGCCGCGGCGCTCGGCGACGCCTCCTCGGCGTTCGCCCACCCCGGCGCGCAGGTGTTCGACCTGCAGGAGGCGGGTCACGTGATCGGGCGGATCGCCGTGCGGATGCTGCGCACGCCGGCCGCCGTGTCGCGCGACTCCGTCCGGCTGCAGCGCATCGCCGGCGTGGAGATGGACCTCGCCGTCGAGATCGGACGCACCCGCATGGCGGTCCGCGACGTGCTGGGCCTGGAGCCGGGGCGCATCGTCGAGCTGGACCGGTCCGCGGGCGCCCCTGCCGACATCCGCCTGAACGGGCGCGTCATCGCCCACGGCGAGGTCGTCGTCGTCGACCAGGACTACGCCGTGCGCATCACTCGGATCCTCGAGAGCGCCGAGGCCTGATCCTTGGACGAGCTGCTCCTGCTGCTGCGCGTCGCCGTGTCGCTGGCGGCGGTGCTCGGGCTGCTCTGGTTCCTGCAGCGGCGACTCGGCCGGCGCACGCAGCGCAGCCGCGACTCCGAGGTGATCACCGTGCTCGGGCGGCGAGGCGTCGGCTCGAAGGCGCAGCTCGTGGTGGCCGAGGCCGAGGGGAACCGTTACGTGCTCGGCGTCACCGAGCACGGCGTCACCGTGATCGACAAGCTGCCCGGCCGCAGGCCGGTACGCGCAGTCCCGGCGCACCCGGTGAAGGAGGACGCCGGAGCATCGGAAGCCGAGCGCGCTCCGGACTTCGACCGGCTGTTCGCCGCGGAGTCGATGTCGCAGTCCTCCGCCCCCGTGCAGGTGACTGCGCTCTCCGACCTCCCTCTTCGTCGGGATCGCGCGACGAAGCGCGCCGACCCGCTGCACGGCTCGATCCTGTCCCCCGGCACCTGGCGGCAGACCGCCGACTTCCTGCGACGCCCCCGATGAGCGGCGCTCTCGCCCGGCGAGCGCGCATCGTCATCCTGGTGCTGTTCTCGCTGCTGCTCGCCGGCGTCGTCGTGCTGTCGGCCGACACCGGTGCCCGTGCCGAGGTGCGGGACACGTCGGCATCCGCGCAGGCGATCGCGTCAACGGCATCCGTCGGCCCCGCGGCATCCGCATCCGTCCAGGCGACGGCTCCGGTCCTCCCGGCGGCACCCGGCGATCCCGACGAGCCGGTCGAGCCCACGCCGCCGGCCGAGGACCCGGGGATCAGCATCGACATCAACGGCATCGACGGGTCGCCGTCCTCGTCGATCCTGGTGATGCTGGGCATGACGCTGCTGTCGGTGGCGCCCGCGCTGCTGCTGATGGTGTCCTCGTTCACGAAGATCTTCGTCGTGCTGGCGATGACCCGCAACGCGCTGTCGCTGCCGACCATCCCGCCGAACCAGGTGCTGGCGGGACTGGCGCTGTTCCTGTCGCTGTTCATCATGTGGCCCGTGCTGGGCGAGATCAACACGCAGGCCGTGCAGCCGTACATCGACGGGTCGATCACGTTCACGCAGGCGTTCGACCTGGCCCAGCCGCCGCTGCGGGACTGGATGCTGGGCTTCACCCGCGAGGAGGACCTGGCGCTCATGACGCGCATCGCGGATCAGCCCAACCCGGCCGACCCGCAGAGCGTGCCGCTGCACACGCTGATCCCCGCGTTCATGATCTCCGAGCTGCGCAGCGCGTTCATCATCGGCTTCGTCATCTTCGTGCCGTTCCTGGTGATCGACATCGTCGTCGCGGCGGCTCTGATGTCGATGGGCATGATGATGCTCCCGCCGGTGATGATCTCCCTGCCGTTCAAGATCCTGCTGTTCATCCTGGTCGACGGGTGGGGGCTCATCATCAAGACGCTCATCGAGAGCTACGGGGGTGTCGGATGACGCCCGAGACCGCTCTCGACATCGGCGTGCAGGGCCTGATCATCGCCGCCAAGCTCGCCGCCCCGCTGCTGATCACCGCGCTGGTGGTCGGCTTCGCGATCTCGCTGCTGCAGTCGATCACGCAGGTGCAGGAGGTGACCTTGGCGTTCGTGCCGAAGTTCATCGCCGTCGGTGTCGCGCTGGTGGTCGCCGGCAACTGGATGATCTCCGAGCTCGTCTCCTTCACGCACACGATGTTCGATCGCATCCCGCAGCTGCTGGGCGGCTGAGATGCAGATCCCCCTCGATCTCGCATGGCTGGAGGCGACGATGCTCGCCGGGGTGCGCATCGTCGCCTTCGTCATGATCGCGCCGCCGTTCTCCTACGGCGGCATCCCCGTGCGGATCCGCGCCATGCTCTCGGTGGGCCTTGCCCTGGCGATGTCCGGCTCGGTGGCCCCCGGATACCAGAACCTGGACACCTGGCCGTTCTTCGCCGCGCTGAGCGCGCAGGTGCTCACCGGCGCCGCGCTCGGGTTCCTGGTGTCGGTGTGCTTCTCGGCCGTCCAGGCCGCCGGAGGGCTGATCGACGTGTTCGGCGGCTTCCAGCTCGCGCAGGCGTTCGACCCGCAGTCCCTGGTCAACGGCGCGCAGTTCACCCGGCTGTTCCATCTGACCGCGCTCGTGCTGCTGTTCTCGTCCGGCGGGTACCAGCTGGTGCTCGGCGGCCTGGCGCGCAGCTTCACCGCCGTGCCGCTGACCGGCATGCTGGACCCCGGCCCGGTCTCGGCGGTCCTCGTCGACGGCGTGGTGCAGCTGGTGCTGTCGGCCGTGCAGATCGCCGGCCCGCTGATGCTCGTGCTGTTCCTCGCCGACGCGGGTCTGGGCCTGATCACCCGCGTGGCCCCCGCCCTCAACGCCTTCGCCATGGGCTTTCCGGTGAAGATCCTGCTCACGCTGACGCTGGTCGGCTTCACGTACGCCGCGCTCCCCGGCGTGGTCGACGCCCTCGTGGCCGACGCCCTGCGGATGATGCAGGAGGCGAGCCGATGAGCGACAGCGGCGAGCGCACCGAGAAGGCCACCGAGCGGCAGCTGCGCGAGGCCAGGCAGAAGGGCAAGCTGTCCCGCAGCCAGGATCTGACCGCGTGGCTGGGTGTCGGCGCGGCGGCGATCGCGATGCCGGCGGTGCTCTCGGCCGGAGCGTCGGCGGGCACCGAGCAGACCATTCTGCTGTCCTCGGTGATGAGGGATCCGACCCCGACCACGGCCATGGAGGCGCTCGCCCGCGGCCTCGGCTCCGTGCTGCCGACGCTGGGCACGCTGCTGGCGGGCGTGGCGATCGTCACCCTCATCGGCTCGGTGGTGCAGGGCGGCCTGCGCGTGCGGCGCCTGGAGGGCCGCTTCGAGCAGTTCAACATCGTCACGGGCCTGCGCCGGGTGTTCGGCATGCAGGCGCTGTGGGAGGGCGCGAAGGCGCTGCTGAAGACCGCCGCCATCGCGCTGGCGCTGTGGACGGTCGTGGCAGGGCTGATCCCCGTGCTGACGGCCAGCGGGGCGCAGTCCATCACCCAGCTGCTGGCCACCGCCGCCGGAGGGGCGACCGGGCTGCTGCAGGTGGCGATCGCGGTGGGCCTGGCACTGGCGGCGGTCGACGTCTTCGTCGTCATCCGACGCAACCGCAAGCACACCAGGATGACCCAGCGCGAGGTGCGCGATGAGCACAAGAGATCCGAGGGCGATCCGCTGATCCGCTCGCAGCGGCGCTCCCGCCAGCTCGCGATGAGCCGCAACCGCATGATCTCCGCGGTCGCCGGCTCCGACGTCGTGCTCGTGAACCCGACCCACATCGCCGTCGCGCTGCGGTACGAGGTGGGCAGATCCGCCCCGAAGGTGGTCGCGAAGGGCGCCGGCGTCATCGCCGAGCGCATCCGCGAGCGGGCCACCGAGGCCGGAGTGCCGATGGTGCGCGACATCATGCTGGCCCGCGCACTGCACGCCGCGTGCGATCTGGGCCAGGAGATCCCCGAAGAGCTCTACACCGCCGTGGCGCGGGTGCTCGTGTTCGTCGACCTGCTCCGACGACGCGGCGCCGCGCGCGGCATGCATTCCATGCCCTCAAGGAGGACCACATGACCCGGATACTGCCCAGGATCGTCGTGCCCATCGGCGTCGTCGGCATCATCATGCTGCTCGTCGTTCCTGTGCCGCCCGTGCTGCTGGACACGCTGATCATCCTGAACATCATGTTCGCCCTGGTCATCCTGCTGACGACGATGTTCATCAAGAGGCCGCTGGACTTCTCGGTGTTCCCGTCACTGCTGCTGGTGGCGACGCTGTTCCGGCTGGGCCTGAACGTGGCATCCACCCGCCTCGTGCTGGGCGAGGCGTACGCCGGTCAGGTCATCGAGGCGTTCGGGACCATCGCCGTGGGCGGGTCCCTCATCATCGGCGCGGTGGTGTTCCTCATCCTCGTGGTGATCCAGTTCGTGGTGGTCACCAAGGGCGCCGAGCGCGTCGCCGAGGTCGGCGCGCGGTTCACTCTGGATGCCATGCCCGGCAAGCAGATGGCCATCGACGCCGACCTGAACGCCGGACTCATCACCGACATCCAGGCACGCGAGCGCCGTGCCGAGGTCGCCGCCGAGGCGGACTTCTACGGCGCCATGGACGGCGCCTCGAAGTTCGTCAAGGGCGACGCGATCGCCGGCCTGGTGATCATCATCATCAACATCATCGGCGGCATCGCCATCGGCATGGTGCAGCACGGCATGGCCATCGACGAGGCCGTCAGCACCTACAGCCTGCTGACCATCGGCGACGGCCTGGTGACCCAGATCCCGGCGCTGCTGATGGCCGTCTCGACCGGCATGATCGTGACCCGCTCGAACGCCGAGACCGAGATGGGCAGCACGGCGTTCGCGCAGCTGGGCCAGTCCGCGACCGCGCTGTACATCGCCGGCAGCGCGGCGATCGTGATGGCCTTCATCCCCGGGATGCCGCTGCTGACGTTCCTCGTCATCGGCGCCCTGCTGATCCTGGCCGGCCAGCGCATCAAGGCGGCCGCGCAGCGGACCGCCGCCGCGGCCAAGGCCGACGAGGCCGAGGTGCCGGCATCCGAGAGCCCAGAGGATCTCATGGAGCGGATGCGGGTGCACGCGCTGGAGATCCTGCTGTCCACCGACGTGGTGGATCTGGTCACCGGCGGCCCGGACGATCTGCTGGCGCGGGTCAAGGCGCTGCGCCGCCGCATCGCCCTGGATCTCGGGCTGGTCGTACCGCCCGTCCGCACCCGCGACAGCATCGAGCTGCCGCCGTCGACGTACGTGATCCGCATCGCCGGCGTCGAGGCGGGCCGCGGCACGGTGCCCTCCGGTCGCCTGCTGGCCCTGGGCGAGGGCCTGGGCGCGCTGCCCGGCACGGCCGTGCACGACCCGGTGTTCGGTCTGGAGGGCAAGTGGATCCCGCTGGAGATGCGGCACAGCGCAGAGCTGGCCGGCGCGACCGTCATCGACCGCGCCAGCGTGGTCGTCACGCACCTGTCCAGCATCATCCATGCCGGGGCGGCGCGCCTGCTCAGCCGCGAGGACGTGCGCCAGCTGACGGATGCCCTGAAGCAGGTCTCCCCGTCGGCTGTGGAGGAGCTCACGCCTGCGCTGCTCTCGCTGGCGGAGATCCAGCGCGTGCTGCAGGGGCTGCTGGCCGAGCGCGTGCCGATCAACGACCTCGGCCGCATCTACGAGGCACTGGCGCTGCGCGCTCGCGTCTCCACCGAGCCGGAGGGCCTGATCGAGGCCGCCAGGGCTGGGCTGGGACCCGCGATCGCGGCCCGCTTCGCGGAGAACGGCGTGCTGCGCGTGATCATGATCAACCCGCTGCTGGAGCAGAGCATGCTGGAGAGTCTGCGCACGGGTGATGACGGCCCGCAGATCGTGTTCGACCCCCAGCGGATGGAGGCCGTGATCGAATCCGCGCGGCAGGCGGCGGCGAACGCGGCCGATCACGGCGGCGAGCCGGTGCTGGTGTGCGCGCCGACGCTGCGCGGCGCCGTGCGCCGCATGATCTCCGCCCAGACCGACGGTCTTCCGGTGCTCTCGTACAACGAGGCCACCGGCGGGGCGTTCACGATCGAGACCGTCGGGGTGGTGCGCGACGCGGTGGACGCCGGTGTGGCCGCCTTGCCACAGTAGGCTGGTCAGATGCTGGTTCTGACGAGAAGGGTCGGAGAGAGCGTCCTGATCGGTGGCGAGATCGAGGTCACGCTGCTCGACATCAAGGGCGACAGTGTGCGGATCGGCGTGAACGCCCCGCGCGAGACCCGCATCCAGCGGGCGGAGATCGTCGAGGCCGTCGGCGAGCAGAACGCGGCGTCCGCCGCGGCCGCCGACGCCGACACCGCCAAGGTGCTCGGAGAGGCCATCGCCCGCCTGCGGGGGAATCCGGACTCCTGAGCCCGCGGTGCCGAACGAGCGCTCAGGACCCGATGCGCTGAATGGTCACGAACCGGGGTGCGTCGGCATCCAGCTCCTCGTCGGCGAGATCGGCCACGCCGCCCACCGGGCGCTCGATCTCGATGTCCCACCATGCGTCCGCCACCGAGGAGGCCATCTCGCGACCCCACTCGATGACGACCACCGAGCGGGTGAAGTCGATGTCCAGATCGTCGAGCTCGGCGGCGGAGCCCAGCCGGTAGGCGTCCACGTGCACCAGCGGCGCGCCGCCGACCAGCGACGGATGCGTGCGGGCGATGACGAACGTGGGGCTCTGCACGGGTCCTCGTACGCCCAGCCCTTCGGCGAGCCCGCGCGTGAAGGTGGTCTTGCCCGCGCCCAGCGGGCCGGTCAGCACCAGCAGGTCCCCGGCCTGCAGCTGCTCGCCGATGTGCAGGCCGAGCCGCTCCATGGCATCCGAGGTCGCGATCTCGTGCCGGCCGAGGAAGGCGGGGTCGATGCTCATGACACCGTCCGTCGTGGCACGCGGTGGCCGATGCGGGTGACGATCTCGTAGTTGATCGTGCCGGCGGCATCCGCCCAGTCCGTGGCAGACGGCTGACCCAGCGTCGGGTCGCCGAACAGCACCACCTCGTCGCCCACCGAGACGGGCTCGTCGCCCACGTCGACGACGAACTGGTCCATGGCGATGCGCCCGGCCACGAAATGCGGACGACCATTGATCAGCACCGGGCCGCGGTTGGACGCCTGCCGCGGGATGCCGTCGGCATAGCCCAACGGCACCAGCGCCAGCGTGGTCTCGCGCTCGGTGCGGTACTGGTAGTCGTACGAGACGCCCACGCCCGCGGGCACGCGGCGCACGGCCGCCACCGAGGCTGTGAGAGTCATGGCGGGCCGCAGGCCCAGGTCGGCCGAGGTGCGCCCGGCGAAGGGCGAGAGCCCGTACAGCCCGAGTCCGACGCGCACGGCGTCCAGCCGCGCCTCGGGCAGCGAGATCGCCGCGGCGGTGGCGGCCAGGTGGCGGATCTCCGGATGGATGCCGAAGGACTCGGCCATCGCGAGGATCTCGGTGTACTTCGCCAACTGCGCGCGGTCGTCGTCGGGACTGGCGCCGGAGAGGTGGCTGAACAGGCCCACGATGCGGATGCGGCCGATGCGCTCCAGCCGCGCGGCCTCGGCCAGCACGTGCTCGAGCTCGTGCGTGGCGATCCCGTTGCGGCTGAGTCCGGTGTCGACCTTCAGATGCACGGATGCCGGCGAGCCGGCCGCCTCGGATGCCGCCAGCAGCTGCTCGTACGAGGAGATGCCGATCTCGATGTGCGCCTCGACGGCGTCGTCGAACCGGCGGCCGGGCTCGTGCAGCCAGGCCACCAGCGGCGCGGTGATGCCTGCGCGGCGCAGAGCGAGCGACTCCTCGAGCGTGGCGGTGCCCACGCGCGCCGCTCCCCCGGCGAGCGCCGCCGTGGCCACAGCGGGGGCTCCGTGCCCGTAGCCATCGGCCTTCACGACGCCGATCACGTCCACCCCGGTCAGGCGCCGAAGGTGGCGCACGTTGTCGGCGATGGCATCCAGGTCGATGCGCGCCTGCCGGAACGGGTTCATGCCGCACCCACCTGACGCCGAGACCCCGTGCTGGCGTCCAGACCCCGGCCTGCAGACGCCCACAGGCCGGGGTGTCGACGAGGAACAGGGGTGTCGGCGGAGAAGGTGGCGGTGGTGGTGGGGGTCATGCATCCGTCCTCTCGAGGATGACGTGCGCGACGGCCAGTCCGCCGTCGTGCGACATGGTCAGGTGCACGGCGGTGATGCCGCGGTCGACGAGCACCTGCGCGGTCGAGCCGGTCAGCGCGAACATCGGGCGACCGGACGGCTCCGAGACGATCTCCATCTCGGTCCAGTGCACGCCATCGCTGCCGCCGAGCGCCTTGATGAGCGCCTCTTTGGCGGCGTAGCGCGCGGCGAGCGAGTGCAGCCTGCGCTGCTGCTCGGCAGGCGTGAATAGCCGCTGCATCAGGCGCGGCGTGCGGGTCACCGAGCGCTCGAAGCGCGCGATATCGACGAGGTCGATTCCCGTGCCCATGATCACCCTGCCAGCCTACTCGGGGCCGTCACGGCGGTTGGTGGTCGGGCTCGCAAAGGATAGATTTTGTTCATGGTCTTCACTTACGCGCCGCTGGTGCCGCTGCCCGCCCGCATCACCGCCACAGCCGGTTCACTCGCGCTTTCTCAGGTGCGAATCATCGGCGATGCGGATGCCGTAGCCGCACTGCGCACCGGCCTGGCGCTGCGCACGGCGTCCCGACTGCCCGAGAGCACGGACTCGGATGCCGTGGAGATCACACTCTCGCTCGTCGGCCAGGGCACGCAGGACGCCTACACCCTGGACACCCGGGGCGACGGCATCCGCATCTACGGCCACGACGCGGCCGGACTCTTCTACGGCACGCGCACGCTGCTGCAGCTGCTGCAGGAGACGCCCGACGGCTGGACCGTGCCCCGTGTGCTCATCGACGACGCCCCGCGCTTCGCCTACCGCGGTGTGATGCTGGACCTCGCTCGGCACTTCTTCCCCGTGGCGGAGATCGAGGCCTACGTCGACCGGGCCAGCGCGCTGAAGTTCAACCACCTGCACCTGCACCTGACCGACGACCAGGGCTGGCGCATCCAGATCGACTCCTGGCCGCTGCTGACCGAGCGCGCCTCGATCGGCGATGCGGGCCCGTGCACGGGCGGGTTCCTCAGCAAGGACGACTACCGGCACGTGGTCGAATACGCCGCAGCGCGGCACATGACGGTGGTGCCCGAGGTCGACCTGCCCGGGCACACGCACGCCGTCGGCGTGGCCTACCCCGAGCTGGTGGAGCAGCCGTGGCTCAGCGAGACCGCCGTCGCCGAGGCCGCGGCCCTGGGCCAGGATCTCCCCGTGCACGGCGAGCACTTCGCCGGCTGGGCCGTGGGGCACTCCTCGCTGCGCATCCACGAGGAGCGCACCTACGAGTTCGTGACCGACGTGCTGAACGAGCTCGCCGAGATGACGCCCGGCCCGTACCTGCACATCGGCGGCGACGAGTGCCTGGGCACCCCGGCCGCGGACTTCACGGAGTTCATCGCCCGTGCCACCCGCATCGCGGCGGCCACGGGCAAGACCCCCGTGACCTGGCACGAGGCCGGCGCCGTGGCCGACATCGCCGCCGGCACCGTGGGCCAGTACTGGGGCAGCGTGACACCGAAGGGCGCGCACGCCGAGGAGGCCGCGCACTTCGTCGCCCGCGGCGGGGCGCTGATCATGTCGGCATCCGACCGCACCTATCTGGACATGAAGCCGTCGGAGGACTTCCCGCTGGGCCAGTCGTGGGCGGGAATCGTGCCACTGCAGACCGCGTACGACTGGGATCCGGCATCCGTCGTCCCCGGTGTCCCCGAGAGCGCGATCCTGGGCATCGAGGCGCCGCTGTGGACAGAGACCGTGGACTCCTACGCCGACCTGGAGGCTCTGGTCCTCCCCCGCCTGCTCGCGCACGCGGAGACGGCGTGGTCGCCGCAGGCCGCCCGTGATTGGGATTCCTTCCGGGCCCGCGTCGCCCTGGCCGGCTGACCCCCCGCCCCGGCCCCGGGCTGGCCTGACCGGTACGGATGTCGGTCGAGATCACGGATGTCGGCCCGGATGCCGCAAACGGGCCGCCATCCGTACTTTGAGCCGACAAGTGTCCCGTGCGGGCCGCCCGAGCGGGCCGCCGCACTCCCCCTCCACAGGCCCGGAATTTGCCGATTCTCTCCACAGATCCCTGTTATCACCCCCGGCATCCGACGAACACGGCGATGCTCGGAGGATGCTGAAGCCCGAAGACCTGCTCGCACGATTCGGCGATGTCGCTCGCGGCACTCTCCTGCAGCGGTACGGGTGCACCCGGAAGGAGCTCGCGGCTGCGGTCGACGGCGGGCGCATCGACCGCATCCGTCCCGGCGTCTTCGCCCTCAGGACGCTCGACCGCAAGGTCCGTTCCGCAGCCGCCCACGGCGGAGAGCTGACCTGCACCGACGCCCTCCGCGCGAAGCGCGTCTGGATCCTTCCCGACCCGGACGACACGGTGCACGTCTGGGTCGGACGCGCCGGCCGGACTCACCTGCACCCCGGATGCGCCTGCGTCGTGCATCACTCTCCCGGCACCGCGCAGGTCGGGATGGCCGAGGTGGCGACCGCCCTGGTTCACGCATACCGCTGCCTGAGCGCGGAGGCGTTCTTCGCCGCGTATGAATCCGCGTGGAACAGGCGGCTCATCACGGCATCCGATCGCTGTCGAATCCGACGGGAGCTGCCGAAGTCCGCTGCGTGGATCCTGGATCTCGCGCGCTCCGACGCCCAGAGCGGCTTGGAGTCGCTGCTGCGCTTCCGGCTGCATCTGCTCGGGATCAGCCTCGACTGCCAGGTGGACATCCCCGATGTCGGGCGGGTCGACTTCGTCGCCGGCGGGCGGCTCATCATCGAGGTGGACGGCCGCGAGAACCACGCCGGCGCCGAACGGCTGCACAAGGATCTGGTGCGGGATGCCGCAGCATCCGGCCACGGATACGAGACGCTGCGATTCGACTACGCGCAGGTCATCCACGACTGGGATTCCGTGGTGCGCGCGATCCTGGCGGCGCTGGCGCGGGCAGGCGCCTGACCCGCGGCCCGGCAAACCCTCCGGCCCGGCAAACCCTCCGGCCCGGTACGGATGTCGGCTCAGATCACGGATGTCGGCTCATCCGCGGCATCCCAGCCGACATCCGTACTCTCGACCGACATCCGTACCAGCGGAGGCACGGGCGGGCCGATGAGGCGGGATTACTCGACCGTGACCGACTTCGCGAGGTTGCGCGGCTGGTCGACGTCCAGGCCCTTCGCCGTGGCCAGGGCCATGGCGAAGATCTGCAGCGGCACGACCGAGAGGATCGGTTCGAGCAGCGGGGATGCCAACGGGATGCGGATGACCTCGTCGGCATACGGCAGCACGGCGGCGTCGCCCTCTTCGGCCACGACGATCACACGGGCACCGCGGGCGCGGATCTCCTGGATATTGGAGACCACCTTGGAGTGCAGCAGGGCGGAGTGGCGCGGCGACGGCACCAGCACGAACACCGGCTGACCGGGCTCGATCAGCGCGATCGGCCCGTGCTTGAGCTCGCCGGCGGCGAAGCCCTCGGCATGGATGTACGAGATCTCCTTGAGCTTGAGCGCGCCCTCGAGGGCGATCGGGTACCCGACGTGACGGCCCAGGAACAGCACGGATCGGGTGTCGGCCATCCAGCCGGCCAGTTGCGAGACGTGCTCGTTCTCCTCGGCCAGCACCTGTGCGACCTTCTCGGGCAGCACCTGCAGCTCGGTGATGGTCTCAGCCGCCTCCGCGGTCAGCGTGCTGCGCACGCGGCCCATGTGCAGGCCCAGCAGCAGCAGGGCGGTGATCTGCGCGGAGAACGCCTTGGTCGAGGCGACGGCGACCTCGGGGCCGGCGTGCGTGTAGACCACAGCATCCGATTCGCGCGGGATGGTGGCGCCCTGGGTGTTGCAGATCGACAGCGTGCGCGCACCGCGCTCGGTGGCGTACTTGACCGCCATCAGGGTGTCCATGGTCTCGCCGGACTGGCTGATCGACACGACCAGCGTGTCGTCGCCGATCACCGGGTCGCGGTAGCGGAACTCGTGCGCGAGCTCGACCTCGACGGGCACGCGCGCCCACTGCTCGATCGCGTACTTGCCGACCAGGGCGGCATAGGATGCCGTGCCGCAGGCGGTGATGATGACGCGATTGATGCCGCTGAACAGCTCGTCGTGGCCGACGAGCTCGGGGATGACGACCTCGCTGTCGTGGATGCGCCCGCGGATGGTGTTGGCCACGGCGTCCGGCTGCTCGGCGACCTCCTTGGCCATGAACGACGGCCAGCCGCCCTTCTCGGCGGCGGCAGCGTCCCACGAGACCTCGAACGGCTGCGCCTCGACCGGCTCGCCCTCGAAGGTGGTCACGGTCACCGACGACGGGGTGATCGCGACGATCTGGTCCTGGCCGATGGCCAGCGCGTGGCGGGTGTGCTCGACGAAGGCCGCGACGTCGGAGCCGAGGAAGTTCTCGCCCTCACCCAGGCCGATCACGAGCGGAGAGTTGCGGCGGGCGCCGACGACCAGGCCCGGCTGGTCCTGATGCATGGCCAGCAGCGTGAACGCGCCCTCCAGGCGGTTCACGACGGTGCGGAAGGCTGCGACCAGGTCACCGGATGCCCGGTACTCGCGACCCAGAAGGGCCGCGGCGACCTCGGTGTCGGTCTCGCTGAGGAACGTGACGCCCTCGGCGGCGAGCTCGTCGCGCAGCGCGGCGAAGTTCTCGATGATGCCGTTGTGGATGACGGCAAGCTTGCCATCGTCTGCCAGGTGCGGGTGCGCGTTGACGTCGGTCGGGCCGCCGTGGGTGGCCCAGCGGGTGTGGCCGATGCCGGTCGTGCCGTCGCCCAGCGGTGCGTCTGCGAGCGAGTCGCGCAGCACCTGCAGCTTGCCGGCCTTCTTGCGCATGCCCAGGTGCCCGTCGGCGTCGATGACGGCGATGCCTGCGGAGTCATAGCCCCGGTACTCGAGACGAGCCAGCCCCGAGAGAAGGATGTCCTGACTGGGCCGCGGGCCCACGTATCCGACGATTCCACACATGGATTCCAGGGTACCGGGCACATTTTGCTAGGCATCCGAACGAAAGCAGTAATTGGATACCCGTCATGAGCGCACGCATCGCGCAACATGTCCGTGAATTCAGACACACTTGCATGTCCGGATTTCAAGAAATAGTCTGGTGTCAGCATATCCGGACAAACGATCGGGGAGAGCAGCATGAGCGAGATCGATATCCGCCGCCCCGGCGATCTCGGGCAGGTCATCTCAGCGGTTCGCACGCAGCGGGGCCTCCGGCAGGAGGACCTCGCTGACGCGCTGGGCGTTTCACGCACCTACGTCGCGGGGCTGGAATCCGGGCACTCCACCACGCAGCTGCTGCGCCTCTTCCGGGCGATGCGGATGCTGGGGATCCATCTCACCGCAACCGTCGACGAGGTCCCATCAGATGGCTGAGTCCCTCACTGTGCATCTAGGAGAGCATCCGATCGGAGAGCTGACCCGCCCGCAACAAGGCGGACGAGCACGACGGGGAGGCCAGGGAGGTCGGCATCTCGTCGATTTCCACTGGCATGCCGATGCCGAGCTCGCGCGAACCCGACTCACCGAGAGTTTCGCCAGTTCCCCCGCGCTGCCCCTGGACCGTCGCCGAGTGTCCCGCTTCTTCGGCGGCTACCTTCCCGAAGGAAATCAACGCCAGGCGATGGCCGACCAGCGCCAGATCGGAAAGGATGATCTCTTCGCCTTTCTGCGCGAGTACGGCGGATCGGTGGCCGGTGCACTCAGCTTCCGTCTGCCTCGTCAGGATTCCGGATACGCACCGCTCAGCGCCTCCGATCTCCGACGAGCCCTCAAGGACGCTGCGGGAAAGCACAACCAGGCGGTGCGAGACGACAGCCGATCGATGATTCCCGGGTTCCAGCCGAAAGTGCTGGTCGCGAAGATGAACGGCCAGTGGGCGATGCCTCATGGGAACGCGCACTCCACGCACATACTCAAACCGCCCAGAGCATCGGCGCCAGAACGCATCATCGATGAGTTCTACGCCCATGAGCTCGCGCGAGCGCTCGGACTGGCTTCGTTCGGCAGTGAGATCATGCGCACGGGCGGCATGCGCTACCTGGCCATAGAACGGTTTGATCGACGCGTCGTCGATGGCCATGCGCGGGTCATCCACCAGGAGGACGCAGCGCAGGCCATGGGGCTCGATTGGCTCGACGACTCCGCGAAGTTCCAGGACCCGCGGCACCCCCGCGACTCCGGTCGCGCCAGTGCGTATGCCATCGCCGAGGTTCTCGCTGCTCTCGACGCAGACCCGCTGGCCACCTGGCTGCGACAACTGACGTTCCGGGTGCTCATCGGCGACAACGACGGACACGCGAAGAATGTCGGGATCATCCACGAGCCCGATCACGACCGGGTCAGTGACCTCTACGATGCCGTCCCCAACCTCTTCCAGGAAGACCGGATCGATTGGACGCTCGCTCTGGCCATCGATGGCGAATTCGACCACCGCCGGATCACCGCGCAGCATTTCGTCCGCGAAGCGCGTTCCTGGGGCATGCGAATCCACGATGCGGAAAGAGCAGTCAGCGAGACGCTCTCGCAGTTCCTCGCCGCGCTCGACACCGTGAACGTGCCATCCGGCGCATCGCCACGGATGCCGGAGTCGCTTCGCCACACCGTGGAGCAGCTGCTGGCCGGCCGTGAGATCGGCCGATTCGACCGCCGTCGCAAGGGCTGAAAACCCTCAGACCTTGCGCAGCTGCACGCTCTCGACGGCGTGGTCGGCGCCCTTGCGCAGCACGAGTGTGGCGCGGTGCTTGGTGGGCATGACGTTCTCGACGAGGTTCGGCATATTGATCTCGTTCCAGTACCCGAGCGCCGTCGTCACAGCCTCCTCGTCGGTGAGATGCGCGAACACGTTGAAGTACGACGACGGGTTGGCGAAGGCTCCCTGTCGCAGTGCCAGGAACCGGTCGGTGTACCAACGCTCGATGTGCTCGGGGGCGGCGTCGACGTAGATGGAGAAGTCGAACAGATCGCTGACGGCCACGTCATTGGGCGCGGGCGGCGGCTGCAGCACATTCAGGCCCTCCACGATCACGACATCGGGCCGACGCACCACGACCGTCGCGTCGGGCACGATGTCGTATCGCATGTGCGAATAGAACGGCGCGCGCACCTCGGGCGCACCGCTCTTGACCTCGGTGAGGAATTCGATCAGCGCCCGGCGGTCGTACGACTCCGGAAAGCCCTTGCGGTCCATCAGCCCGCGGCGCTCCAGCTCGGCGTTGGGGTAGAGGAACCCGTCAGTGGTGACCAGCTCGACGCGAGGCGTGCCGGGCCAGCGGCTCATCAGCTCGCGCAGCAGGCGCGCGATGGTCGACTTGCCGACGGCGACGGATCCCGCCACGCCCACGATGAACGGCGTGGTGGAGTCCTCCTCCTGCAGGAACTCGCTGGTGGCGGCTCCGAGCCTGCGCGTCGACGACGCGTACAGGCTCAGCAGCCGGCTCAGCGGCATGTAGACCTCTCGCACCTCGTCGAGGTTGAGGCGGTCGCCGATGCCGCGGATGCCGACGACCTCGGTCTCGCTGAGCGGCTGGTCCAGCCCCGCCGACAGGCGCGCCCAGTCGGCGCGGTCGATCTCGCGGTACTGGGACAGCGGCAGGTTGGCGGCGGATGTCACGGGTTACATCGTATCGGGAGGGAGAAGCGCAGGCGGATGCCGGAATCCCGCCGCTCCACCCCGCCTGCCGGCGCATGGCTCCTGGCTAGAATGTGGCCATGCTGACCGGCTTCCGCGCGCCCTCGCCCCCGGTCGCGCGGAGCTTCGGCGACGCACGCTGCCGGTCGATCTGGCAATGGCAGCTCGCGATCGCCTTCACCGTGGTGACGATCAGCGCAGGAATCGCCCTGCTGGCGCCGACGCGGTTCGCCGATGCGCGCTTCAGCGCGGGTCTCGTGCTGATCATCGCCATCACCATCGGGTCACTGGCCGTGCCCTGGCACCGGATCAGCGCACCCGGAGTCCTCGTGCTCCCGATCCTGGACATCGTGGCCATCTCGCTGATCGCCGTCGGTCACACGCCGGTGGTGGCATTCCTGTGGGTGCTCCCGGTCGCGTGGGTCGGCACGTACTTCTCCGTCGGCGTGCTGATCGGGGTCCTGTCGCTGATCATGCTGCTCTGCCTCGCGGGCCTGCTCGTCTTCGGCATCTCCGTCATGACCACGCTCAACGCCGTCGTGCTGATGATCACGCTGGGCTTCGTCGGGATGATCATGGCGGTGGGCGCGCAGCGGAACCGCGCCGCCCGCCAGCTTCTCCGCACCCAGTCCGACCGGCTCACCCGCGCGCTGCAGCGCGTGAACGAGCAGAAGGCGCGGACGAGCCGGCTGATGAACTCGCTGGACGTGGGCGTGGCCCGGGTGGGCTCCACCGGGCTCCTCGAGATCTCCAACGACCTGTTCCGCACGATCTTCGCCCTCGGCGGCGACGCACAGCAGCATCCGATCCGCTCGGTGGAGTACCGCAGCCGGCGCGGCGCGCCCGTCCCCTCCGACCAGACCACGATCGCCCGGGCATCACGCGGCGAACGGTTCACCGATGAGATCGTCTGGCTGTTCGGGCTCGATGGCGAGTGGCGTGCCGTGAAGGCTTCCACGAAGATGATCGATCACGGCATCGTCACCGGCGACGGCCTGCTGCTCGTCGTGGAGGACGTCACCAAGAGCACGGATCCCGATGCCAGCGAGAACGCGAAGCGGCGGACGATCTCGCACGAGCTGCGCAATCCCCTCACCGCCATCCTCGGGCACATCGAACTGCTGCTCGAGAGGGACGGGATGCCGGATGCCGCACTCGAGCAGCTGCGCGTGGTCGACCGGGCCGCGAGTCGCATGGAGCGGCTGATCGACGATGCGCTGGCGAGCCCTGCCAAGCTGCAGGGCGATCCTGGCATCGACTTCGACCTGGCCGAGATCACGCGAGCATCGCTCGAGGGCTTCGCTCCGGCAGCGGAGTCCGCCGGCGTCACGGTGGAGTCCACTCTCGGTGAGCCGCTGAGACTCTGGGGGGATGCGTTCCGCATCCGTCAGGTGGTCGACAACGTCATCGGGAACGCGATCAAGTACGCGCAGCGCGGAGGGAGGGTCTCCGTGACCGGATATCGCCCCACCGCCGACGAGGTCGCGGTGACCATCGCCGACACGGGCATCGGCATCGCCGGGCCCGACCTGCCGCGCATCTTCGAGCGGGAGTTCCGCACCGAGCTGGCCCGTGCACGCGGCATCCCCGGAACGGGTCTCGGACTGAGCATCTCGCGCGACATCATCGTCGCCGAGGGCGGTCGACTGGAGGTGGAGAGCGAACTGGGCAAGGGCACCGAGGTGAGCGTCGTTCTCCCCGCTCGGCTTCCCCCCTCCCCTCACGGAAGGCCCGCATGATCACGTCGACGCTCGTCATGCCGATGATCGCGATCTCCACCCTCGCGACAGTCATCTTCATCGGACTCGGCTTCCTACGCCGTCCTTCGCGGGCCACGGCGCTGTGGTCGGCCGCCTTCGCGCTGGCGATGATCGGCTCCTACGTGTGGCTCGCCCAGGAGTACGCCTATCCCGCCGGGCTCCGCGCGCTCGGGTCGTCGCTCGTCATCGCGCCGATGCCGTTGATCTGGTCGGGTCTGCGTGCGTATCGCGGCCTGCGGCGGCTGTTCCTGCCGCTGACGTTCGCCGTGCTCGTCGCCATCCCCGCACTCCTGCTCACCGCGACGGCGCTCGAGGTCTACACGATCGTGTTCCGGGTGGTGTTCGCGACGATGTCGGTGTTCGCGGCGCTCATCATCGCGGAACTCGCGCGCCTCGGACCGCAGCTGCGCAACGAGACGCTGCCGTTGATGGCGGTGTCGGCCGCGTACACGGTCTTCGGCGTGATCACCGTCACCAACGGCATCCTGCAGGCACTGGGCGAGATCCATCCCGCGGACAGCCTGGCGTTCATCCGCACTCTCAACATGATCGGCGTGAATGTCTATGTCGTGTGCGCGCTGGTCACCACGCTGCTCCTCGCCACACGCTCGGACGACACCTCCTCGACACCCCAGCGCAGCTTCGAACTCACGGCCCGCAACCGTCTCGATCGCGCACGGGCGGCGGGTGACGAGTGGTGGGCGATGCTCGACATCCGCCTCGACGACCCCGATGACATCCGGGAGGCGACCAGTGCCGCCGCGTTCGACGCGGTGTGCCATCGATTCGCGCTGGATGTCGACAGCGCGCTGCCATCGGATGCCGACATCGAGCGGATCAATCCGACCAGGTTCGTGGCTCTGATCCCCCGCTCGCCCGGCGGCGTGCGCGAGCTGCTGACGGAGCTGCTCGAACGCGTCACGAAGACCGACGATTCCTCGCCGCCGCTGCCGCTCCGCTGCTCCGCGAGCATCGGCTGGGCACCGGTGAGTGTGGTG
Organism: uncultured Microbacterium sp.; assembly: GCF_937927635.1. Classification (GTDB taxonomy): domain Bacteria; phylum Actinomycetota; class Actinomycetes; order Actinomycetales; family Microbacteriaceae; genus Microbacterium. Next base: position 67,906 of record NZ_CALBRW010000012.1, on the reverse strand, counting down.
GGGTACGAATATGAGGCGCTGGTCTCCGCCGCATCCGAGGCCGCGGTCGGGGCCGCACGGAAGGGCGGTGACCGCTGGCAGCGGATCCACGGTCCGGACGAGTAGAATTCGTGCCCAGCGTCACATCGGCCTGTTGAAGGGGACCGCGCCGATAGCGTGGCGCAAGCATTGTGTCCCCGACTCCCCTGAGAGGACTGTGATGCTCGAGCCTTCGCCGTCTCCCAGGACCGCCGTGGTCATCGAGGACGATCCCGACGTGCGCCACCTGCTCGCCGAGATCCTGGAATCCGCCGGGTTCTCGACAGTGGTCGCCGACAACGGGACCGACGGCGTCACCGCCGTCCTCGAGCACCAGCCGCTGGTCACGACCCTGGACGTGAACATGCCGGGGATCGACGGCTTCGAGGCGGCGCGCCGCATCCGCGCGCAGAGCGAGACGTACATCGTCATGCTGAGCGCGCTGGATGAGGAGGCCGACATCGTGCTGGGCCTCGCCGCCGGCGCCGACGAGTACATCAGCAAGCCGTTCCGGCCTCGCGAGCTGAGGGCGCGCATCGATGCACTGCTGCGCAGGCCGCGGGTGCTGGTTCCCGCCTCGGCGAACGTCGACAGCGCTGCTGCGACACTTCCGATTCCGGTACCGGCTGAACCGGGACCACCGGGAGTCGCCGTCACCACAGCGGTGTGGGCGACGCACCGCGACCTGCGGTTGAATCCCGCCACCAGGATCGTGCTGTTGGGCGATGCCGAAGTGGAGCTCACCCGCACCGAGTTCGACCTGTTGAGCGCGCTGATGGAGTCACGGCGCCGGGTGCGCGGCAAGGCCGATCTCGCCCTCACGCTGCACGGTGAGTCATACGTCTCGAGTGACCTGGTCACCGATGCCGACAAGCGTGCGATCGAGGTCCACATGACGAACCTTCGACGCAAGCTGGGCGACAGCGCCAGCAGGCCGCTGTACATCGAGACGGTCCGCGGCGTCGGATACCGGCTGACCGCCGATCCGCGGCCCTGACGCGACTCTCGCCGAACGGGATGTGGCAGCCGGACCCACCCCAGCGGGTCCGGCTGCAGACGAGTAACTCCCCAGTTCCCCGTTTCCCAGTACGCCTCCCCAGCGCGACGGGAACCGAGCCGATCCGTCAGACCTCCTCCGACGCTGACTTCATCAGCTCTGCAGTCATGCCGTGAGCTTCGGGTGCTCCCGGCACATACATATTGTGGCGTATCGACTTTCAGATCGCCACATGTAGACCTTCGTCTATACGCAAGATCGCCTTAAGACCATCCGCACCATCACTGCGCGGCCGGAAACATCCCCGTGCAGGATGCGTCGATCGTCACCGGAGTGTCGGTCACGGTGGGCGAATAGCGGACCGAGAGGGGCTGCTTCGCATCGTCCGGGACGGTCGAGGTGAACGACACCGTGCGGGTCTCGCCCTTCTTCACCTCGATGAACAGGCTCTTCGCCTGACGGCCGTTGATGGCGCCATCGCGGTCCCAGCCCTTCTTGTCCCCGTTGCCGGGGTCGGTGGCGACCAGCTGCCCACCGGGAAGAGCCATCGAGATCACGTCGAAGGCCATCGTCCTGCGGTCGATGCCGAGCTTGGCGTGCCGCCAGTTGAGCGTCCATCCGTTGAGCTGGGTGCTGGGCACCGAACTCTTGAGCGTGATGCTCGTGGTGACCGTGCGCTTCTCCGCCGAACAGGTGACTGCCATGGATGTGCTCAGGAAATACTCCAGCTTGGAGTACGACGCGTCGTTGATGTAGATGCCCAGCTGCGTGGTCTTGTCGTTGGTCGCAGCGACGGTGCCGTCCAGCCCCAAGTCGGCGGCCATCGCCTGCTCGCTGTCCTTGGCGAACCACAGGTTGATGCGCTGCTCCTTCGCGCTCAGCTGCAGCTGCTCGAACATGTTCATCGGGTCCCAGCCACCACCCATGATGTGCTTAAACACTGCCGCGGACACCTTGGCGAAGTAGGCATCGGAGGCCGCGCCGTCGGCGCCGAAGCGCTGGTACGTGTCGAAGAGCAGAAGCTGCACGGCGTTGTCGGCCGTGATCTGCTGCTTCTCGCCAGGGATCTGCATGGGTCCGGCGACCTTGAGCATGTGCGAGAGCACCACCGGATCGAGCGAGATCACGCCGTCGAGGCGCCCGCCGGTCGAGTCCGCCCACAGCCCGTCGAACATTTTGGCAGTGTCGGGGAAGTTCGGCAGGCGGGTGTAGTTCTGCGTGTACTTCGCCGTGTCCGACTCGAACAGCTTGCGCGTCTCGTCGGGCTCGATCTTCTGCTGGTGCGCATTGGTGCGCCCCGCGAGGAAGTAGCGCAGCACGTCGCGGTCCTCGCGCATCGCGATGTGCCCGTCCTTGACCGTCAGGATCGCGCCGGCACCGGGATTGCCACCGGTCGCACGGCTCTCGGCGTTGTTCTGGAACAGCAGCGCATAGGTGCGCTCGCCGCCGTCGCCCATCACCGCGAGGATGTCGGGAAGGTACTTCTCGACGGTCTCGATCGCCGGCGTGGCCTGGTCAACGATGTCGACCAGCTGCCCGATGTTCTGATCCACGAACGGCAGGATCGCCTTGCGGTCGATCTTGTCGACGTGCGTCTTGGCCTCGTCGAACGCCGCCTTGATCTGCGGCAACTTGGGCTGGATGTCGCGGAACGGCTGCAGATTGATCCCGCCGCCCTCGACCTTGAGGTTCTTCACGTCGATGGTGGCGAGAAGGTCGAGCGCCACCGGCATGGCGTCCCGCACCAGCACGTGCGTGGCCTTGGTGGTCTCGCTGACAGCGGCGACGTTCTGACCGACGAACGGGACTCCTGCAGCGAACTGCCACAGCGGGTTGCTGACGATGCCGTCCGCCTCGGAGGTGAGCTTGAGAACATCGGATGCCGTCTGTTTGACGCCCGCAGTGTCGCCCGCCTTCACCATCGGGACCACCTGCGAGATCTTCCCCTTGGCCTGGGTCAGGTCATCCCGCACCTGCATCGCCTGCAGAAGGAACACGCCGCCGATGCCCGCCAGGATCAGCAGCACCACCAGGATCGAGAAGACGATCCACGGCCAGCGGCGGCGCTTCTTCTTGGGGGCATCTCCGTCCACGTCGCCACCGTCTCCATCCCCGCCGTCTGATCCGCCGTCTGCAGATGCACGACCACCGTGCAGCTGCTCGTAGTCCCGTTGCAGCCGTGCCATCGCATCATCCTCGACGGCAGCATCGTCGTCGTGGAGCGCCGCGAAGACGTCCAGGCCCGACGGCTCATCGCTCACGACTGCGAACGGCTCGGCGTCGCCACCGGCTGTGCTCACAGGGGTCGTCGCCATCTCTGCTGCCGCCGCGGCGGCCTCGCGCGCGCGGCGTGCCTCACTGCGCGTGAGCGGGGGTGTCGAATCGCTGATGAGTGCTCCTTGGAATCACCGGGATCCTACCGATCCCCGCTGAATGACTGCCTGTCAGTGCGCGCTGGCGCCGGGTGCGGCGACGGCCTTGATGGTGCGGAACAGGATCACGATGTCCTGCATGAACGACCAGTTCTCCACGTAGTACAGGTCGAGGCGGATGGTGTCCTCCCACGACAGCGTGGAGCGTCCGCTCACCTGCCAGAGGCCGCTCATTCCGGGTTTCACCATCAGCCGGCGGTACGCGGCGTCGTCGTACAGGGCGACCTCGGCGTCGCGCTGCGGACGCGGCCCGACCAGGCTCATCTGCCCGAGCAGTACGTTGAACAGCTGTGGCAGCTCATCCAGGGAGTACTTGCGGATGAAGCGTCCCACCCGCGTGATGCGGGGGTCGTTGTCGACCTTGAACAGGGGCTGATCGCTGCGCCCCTGCTCCTCGAGCAGCGCGGCGAGTTGGGCATCGGCGTCCGTCACCATCGAGCGGAACTTGAGCATGCCGAAGTGGGTGCTGTTGCGGCCGACTCTCACCTGCTTGTAGAAGACGGGCCCGGGGCTGGACGCCTTGACGGCGATCGCCGTGCCGATCAGCACCGGTGAGAGCAGAAGGATGAGCAGGCCCGAGCCGATGATGTCGAAGCTGCGCTTCAGGAAGCGTCGCGCACCATCAAGCCGAGGGTAGTCGACATGCACCAGTGGGAGTCCCGCCATCGGACGGGAGTGGATGCGGGGGCCGGCCACGTCGGTCAGCGAGGGCGCCACGATCCAGTCGACGTCCTGGCTGGCCATGTTCCAGCCGATGCGACGCATCACCTTCGGCGAGATGTCGTCGGCGCCCGAGAGCACGACGAAGTCGACCTGAAGCTGCTCCACGACCCGTTCCAGGTCTCGGAACTTGCCGAGCACCGGTACGCCCTCGACCATGGCTCCCTGGGACTGCTCCGTGAGCAGGCCGAGGATCTTCACGCCGGTGTCATCGGTGCCGTTGAGCGTTCTGATCACGTGCGCCGACTTGCGCAGCTCACCGATGACCAAGGCACGGTGCACGAATCTGTCGGCGCGCTGCTGCTTGCGCAGCCACTGCCGCCACAGCCAGCGGGAGACCACAAGCAGCACCAGGCCAACAGGAAACACGACCAGCAGGATCGTGCGGGCGAGATCCACGCGGAAGAAGAATGCGAAGACGATCAGCAGGGCGAAGGATGACAGAGTGGCGCGGAACACGCGATCATATTCGGTGATGCCCTGGCCGACGACGTGCTCATCTCGGCTGTCAGCCGCGTCCAGCGCGATCATCCAGACAAGCCACGTGATGACGAGTGCAGCCCAGTAAGGAACGAGGGGTCCACCCGGCCAGGCGACCACGTCGAGTTCGGCACCCATGCCCCGCGAGACCACAACATAGATCCACAGCAGGGCGACCAGCACTAGCCCGTCTGTGAGACGAAGTCTCGCCGCGTACCGTCTCGGCCATCGACGTGTCGTCTGCATCCTGCTCCCTCGGCGGTTCCATCCGCCCATTCCACATTCCCCATATTCGTGTGCTCAGCGCCGCCCAACCCTCATACTCGCGCGGCCGCGCACGAAACAACTCCTGTAGTGTACCTGGGCCTCCAGCAACCTCTCAGGCGCACGCTCCGCCGGAGCGCACCACGCCCTAGAATCGAGGGAGTAAAGAGCCGCTGCATGCGGCGAACATCACACAGCCTGGAGTCACGCAAATGTCAGCGTTGATGCTCGTCGCGACGCACAAGCTCGCCCCGATGCCCGCGGATGCGCTCTACCTGCCTGTACACGTCGGGCACGCACGCAGCGATCAGGACCTCGGGTATCAGCCCGATGACAGCGGCGAGAACATCTCGATGCTGAATCCGTCGTTCTGCGAGTTGACGGCCCTGTACTGGGCGTGGAAGAACGTGCCCGACGCCGACCTCGGGCTGAGCCACTATCGCAGATACTTCGCCGGACATGCCCATGGGCCTCGAGGCTCGAAGATTCTCGGTGGCGACGAGGCCGCTGAACTTCTCGCTTCCCATGACCTCGTGCTCGGGCATCCCCGCAACTATCTGATCGAGACCGTCGAGAACCACTACCGCAACGGTCACCACGGCTCTGACCTCGAGGTGCTCCGCCGGGTGGTCGGCGACCACTCCCCCGAGATGCTCGACGCGTACGACGGCGTCTTCGCAGGCACGTCGCTCTCGCTCTACAACATGTTCCTCGGTCGGCGCGACGTCGTCGACGCCTATGCATCGTGGGTCTTCCCGATCCTGAACGACGTCAGCTCCCAGATCGACAACGACTCGCGCACTGTCTATCAGCAGCGCACATTCGGATACCTCGGCGAGCGCCTGCTGAACGTCTGGGCGCGCAGCCAGGCCGACCAGCTGTCTGTCACATACCGAAAGATCGTGAACACCGAAGGCGAACCGAAACTGAAGAAGGCCGTGGGCTTCCTGAAGCGCAAGCTGCGGGGCGGGCCCACGCAGTGATTGGCTCCGCTGGTACCCGTGCCGCCACCCAAGGGACGAGGCTCAGGGCCGTACGCAGAGGGTTATCATCGTCGTCGCAATCCGTGACGCGAGGATTCCGCGGAGATGTGCAGGCGCTCCGCGCTCTCGCCGTCATCGCCGTCATCCTCAACCACCTCTGGCCCGACAAGCTGACTGGTGGATACATCGGCGTTGACGTCTTCTTCGTCATCAGCGGCTATCTGATCACCGCTCACCTGCTCAGAGAGGGCGAACGCGACAACAAGATCGCGCTGGGAAGGTTCTGGGTTCGCCGTATCCGCCGCCTCCTTCCTGCTTCCCTTCTCGTCCTGCTGGTGTGCGGCATCTTCACCGCGATCGTCGTACCGATCACGAGTCGGAGCGACAACTACACCCAGATCGGCGCGGCAGCCGTCTACGTCGTGAACTGGGTCCTAGCTGCGAACTCACTCGACTACTTCGCTCAGGAGGCAGGGCACACCCTCGTGACCCACTTCTGGTCTCTGTCCGTCGAGGAGCAGTTCTACATCATCTGGCCGATTCTCGCCCTCTGCGTCATACTCGCGACGCGCCGCAGCTCTGCGAGACGGCGCAGACTCGCGCTCGGGCTGCTCTTCGGCACCCTTCTGGTTCTCTCGTTCACTTACGCAACCTGGTCAACATCGCACATGGCCGCCGCCGCGTATTTCCAGACCCCGGGGAGAGTCTGGGAATTCGCGGCAGGTGGGTTGCTCTCCTTGCTGCCCACAGCAACCGAACAATGGCGGCAACGCCTGGTCGCGGTGACCTGGGCGTGCTGGGCCATACTGATCGCGTCCACGTTTGTGCTCAACTCCGGTTCCGGAGTTCCCGGTGCCGCCGCTGTCATCCCCGTCGCCGCAACCATGGCGCTGATTGGGATCGGGGAGCCCACGACGCGCGTCTCGCCCAACGTCATCACACGATGGCGGCCCATCCAGTTCATGGGCGACGTCAGCTACTCCGCCTATCTCTGGCACTACCCACTGATCATCGGAGCCTCGTACGCGGGTATCCACCTCACCGCCGCTCTGAAGGTCGTTCTGGTTGCGATCACTGTTGTCGTGTCTTACCTCTCGAAACGCTTTGTCGAAGATCCGGTTCGCGCAGGGGCACTTCCGAAAGCCCATCCTCGGATCGTTCTCGGCACCATCGCTGCAGCCATGGCAGTCATCGTGGCCTCGAGTCTCGTCGGTGTGACTGGTATCCAAGAACGCACTGCCAGTGCGAGCGCTGCATTGATGCGGCTCTCGTCGGAGCCGTCCGCCTGTTTTGGCGCCCAGGCGTCCCCGCTGACACAGCCATGCCCAGGGTCCCACACCCTGGAAAATCCTGACTATGCCCTCGTCGATTCAGCATTCCGAGCTGCGACATTCATTCCGGACGCCGTATGCTCGAATCTCCCCGGTAAGACGCCACCCATAAGTACGTGCGTCTTTGGAGCCTCGGCCAAAGACGCCACCCATCAGATCGCGGTTGTCGGAGATTCCCACGCGATGATGTGGCTTCCTGCCATCAGACAGATTCCCGGCGCACGCACGACGACGTTCGTGCGGCCGGGTTGCCCGCCCACCGCCGACATCGGTGTGTTGGGGCACGAACAGCCTGATATTCAAGGCTGCGCTGAATGGCGCCTTGCCATGATTGCCACCGTCGCAGCCGACCCCGACATCGATACAGTGGTGGTCGCAGCGCGCGAGTCGCTGTACCTCACCGCGTCGGGCACCCATGCGTCCCCTGACGGATACGCGCAAGTATGGCGCAAGTGGGCTGCGGCAGGAAAGCGCGTGATCGTCCTCGCCGACGTCCCAGAGTTCCAGGCTTCACTGGATCGGTGTTTGACCATCGACGAGTCTTCGCCGAGTTGCACGCAAGCAAGACCCATCGCGGCCGATTCGACCCTTGGCCGCAGTGTAGCCATGGCCGACGACCCGGCGATCACACTCGTCGATGAGAACAGCCTCGTGTGCGGCGACCGTTGTCACCTCATCGTCGGTGGCATCCCCGCATATGCCGACTCCAACCACCTAAGCGGCTACTTCACCCGCTCGATCGGGGACGGGTTCCTAGCAGCGGCACTGAGCGAACAAGCCTCACGCTGAGACCACAGCGGGTGTATCGGCCCTTTCGTGAGCCAGACACCCGCCATTCGTAGGCCGCCTACCGCGATGCGTAGAACTCCTGGACAGCATCGATCACGCGCTGCTGGTCCTCCTGCGTCAGATGAGTGGAGCTGGGAAGAGACACACCGCGTTCGAACAGTTGGCGGCCATTGTCTCCACCGATCCGCACCGCATTCGGATATGCCGGCTGCATGTGCAGCGGACGCCACAGGGACCGCGCGCCGATGGAGCGGCCGGCCATGAACGCCAGCAGCGCGTCACGCTCGGCGGCGTCTGCTGTCAGGATCGAATACAGCCAGTAGGTGGAGTCCATGCCTTCGACCCGCGGCGGAAGCACCACGGGCAGCGCCGCGAAGGCAGCGTCGTATGCAGCCGCGTGCCGGTGCTTCGCAGCGACGAAGTCATCAAGTCTCGAAAGCTGAGCGTTGCCGAGCGCTGCTGAGAGGTTCGTGAGGCGATAGTTGTAGCCGACCTCATCATGCAGGTACCCCACGTCCGGGACCTTGGCCTGTGTCGTGAGATGGCGAGCACGCTTCGCGAGCGCTTCATCATCCGTCACGATCATTCCGCCACCGCCGGTCGTCGCGATCTTGTTCCCGTTGAACGAGAACGCGCCGACGGCGCCGACCGTGCCTGTGTGCCTGCCAGCGAGGGGACCCTCGGACCACCGCGCGCCGAGGCTCTCTGCTGCGTCTTCCACAACCGGTACGCCGTACTTCGCGCACGCTTCGAGAATTGGAGCAGCATCTGCCGGTTGGCCGAGAACGTGAACGATCTCCACAGCCGCAGGCTGCTTCTCACCTGCGGCTTCCCGGCGCTCCAGCTCCGCGACGACCAGACTCGCGTCGATATTCCACGTGGTGAGCTCAGAATCGACGAACACGGGTCGAGCGTGCAGGTACGCAATCGGGTTGCCGGAGCCGGCGAAGGTGAAGTCGGCACACAGCACATCATCGCCCGGTGCGACACCGACGATCTGAAGCGCCACATGCAGTGCCGCGGTTCCGCTCGAACAGGCGACCGCGTACTTCGAACCGACGATCTCGGCGAAACTGGCCTCGAACGCAGTCACCGCGGCACCGACCGAGGAAACGAAGCCCGAAGCAAGTGCTTCATCCACGTGCTGCGTCTCCACCTCCGAGAGATTCGGCTCCGCGAGGGCGATGAATGTGGGCTCGCTCACTTCTGATACCTTCCCGCCTTCTCGGCGTCATAGCGGCCGTCGAGCCATTCGGCAGTCCGGCGCAGACCCTCCTCGAGTCCTACTGCAGGTTCCCAGCCCAGCAGGCTCTTCGCCTTCGCCGGATCAGACAGGAGGACTTGGACTTCGGAGCCGGCAGGGCGGATGCGCTGTTCATCCGTGACGATCTCCGCTGTCGATCCCGTGACGACCTTGCACATCTCCACGAGGTCGCCGATGGAGACCGTGCGCCCTGTGCCGAGCTGGACCACCGTTCCCGGATCCAGCCTCGCGACTGCTGCACGGGCGAAGCCCTCGGCCGTATCCGTGGCGAAGGTGAAATCGCGCTGAGGACTCAGCGCGCCGAGCTTGACCACATCCGCACCGGCGAGCATCTGCGACATCACGGTCGTGATCACTGCGCGCGCGGACTGCCGCGGGCCGTATGTGTTGAAGGGCCGAAGCACGGTGACCGGGGTCTCGAAGGAAAGCGCGTATGACTCGCACATCTTGTCCGCCGCGATCTTCGAAGCGGAGTAGGGCGACTGCCCCTTCAGCGTGTGATCCTCACGGATCGGGACACTGTCAGGCGTACCGTACACCTCAGAGGTCGACGTGTTGACAAAGCGCTCGACTCCAGCCTTGCGCGCAGCTTCCAGCATGTTTACGGTGCCGACGATGTTCGTCTCCACATACGAGCGCGGTGCCGAATAAGAATAAGGAATCGCGATCAGAGCGCCTAGATGCAGAATGACGTCGGTCCCCTGCGCTTCTGCCGCCATGTGCTCGGCATCGCGCACATCTCCCAGCACTGGACGTGCTTGGTCATCCCGTACAGCTTCAGCGAAGACGGTTGACTCGTCGAGCCATCCGTATGAGCCGAACGAGTTGTACAGGCAGAGCGCCTTCACGTCGGCGCCGTAGCCGATGAGGGTCTCGACGACATGGGAGCCGATGAAACCGTCTGCCCCGGTGACGAAGACTTTCTTTCCCGCAAGCGCAGATGTCAGGTTTTCCGTGGTCATGCCTCTCCCTTCGCCCGCGCCAGGTCAGCGGGCGTTCCTACGTCGATCCATTCCGATGCGATCGGCCAGGCGAAGACGCCCTGCCCCTCGTCCAGACATATCTGCGCGAGCTCCGGCATCGTGCTCGGCTCCCCTTCCGGCAGCTTGCGCACGAGCGCGGCATCGATGCAGTAGACAGCCGCGTTCACTTCCACAGCCAGCTCCGGCTTCTCTGCGATGCCCTGCACACGGCGATCCGTCGCGACTTCGACGACACCGAACGGAACCGTGTGCTGGTACAGCTTCGTGCCCATCGTCATCACAGCTCCCGAAGTCTCGTGCGAGCGCAGCAGAGATCGAGCATCGAAGTCGACCATGATGTCGCTGTTGAGCACGATGATCGGCTCGGAGGCATCCGTGACGAGGTCGTTCGGCAGAAGCGTCAGCGACCCCGCGGTGCCCAGCGGATGACCGACATCCTCGTGCAGATACTGGATCTCACAGCCCAGAGCACTGCCGTCGCCCAAGCGGTCCATGATCTGGTCTGCCATGTGGTTGACGCTGACGAAGATGCGGGTGACGCCGTCGCCCACGAGCCCGAGGATCACCCACTCGATGATCGGGCGCCCGGCGACCGTCATCAGCGGCTTCGGCGTGTTGCGCGTCAGGTCCCCGAGGCGCGTGCCCTTCCCTCCGGCCATGATGACCGCGTAGTTCGGCAGCGAGTGCCCCCCTACGATGTCCGACAGGGTGTGCAGTGCGACGAGCCGACCCTCCGCGTCGACCTCGGGAACTGCACTCACTCGAAGCGATTTCATGAGGTCAAGCACGCCGGCTCTGGAGGTACCCGACGGAACGGTCCGGGGGTGACGCTGCGCGACCGGCAGCGCAATGTCCGAGAGCTCGCCTCCGGCAAGGAGCGCGCGGCGAACATCACCGTCCGTCAGCACAGCGACGAGTCTCGCCTCATCGTCGACGATGCAGCAGATGCCTGTAGCACTGCGATCGATCACTTCCAGAGCATGAAGGATTGTTGAGCCCGGCCCGGTGCAGGCCACTGCGAGAGTGTCTTTCAGCTTCACGTCTAGTCCTGATCCACGAATTCCTTCTGCACGGGAAATGTCCCTACGAGAGATGCGGCCGCCACGATCCGCCGCGCGGAGTCTCCCTCGCCGTATGGGTTGACGACGCCGACGAGCATGCCATCACTACGCGCAAACTCCAACGCGCGTTCGACGGCTGAACGTATCTCCTCCTGAACGTCGCCCGCGTGCACCACACTAGCGGCTCTCAGCCTTCCCGCCTGGCGCGACCCGATATCCACAGCGGGAACCCCGGCGGACGCAGCCTCGATCACACCGGACGACGAGTTGCCCACGACCACATCAACCGCGCGCAGCGTCATCGGGTAGCGAGCACCCAGGCTCGGGATCCGAACGATGCGATCGTCCGACACCGCCATCTCATCAAGCGTCGCGAGAATCCTCTCACGCCCTTCGTCGACACCAGGATCAGTGACGATCACGGTTCCGCACACCGCGAGCGCGGCGCCCAAAGCCGCCCGGGTCCACTCCTCGAGTGGAGCATCACGCGTTGCCGTCGGCGGATGATATGTGAACAGGGCGAGCGGGCGGACCACCTCCCGACCAAGAAGTGCCGAGAGTTCCGCATCCGTTGCAGGCGCGGCGGAGGCGATCCTGTCGAGGCCCGGGGCTCCTGTGACGAAGATGCGATCACGCGGCTCCCCCATCTGAGCGATCCTCGAGGCCGCATCGGCGGAGGCGGCGCAGTGGATGTCGGCGAGCTTGGTCACCGCGTGCCGAACCCGCTCGTCGATGGCGCCCTCCGTCACCTCTCCGCCGTGAATGTGAACAATCTTGATTCCGGCCAAGAACGCCGCAGGGACGACGGAGAGAAGTTCCCACCGATCACCGAGCACGACGCAGACATCGAAGGCGATATCCGCGAAGAGGTCGCCGAGGCTCTTCATGATGGCCGCGCTCTGCTGCGTCATGGCTGCCGGGGTCAGCTCAACCACCGGCTGAGTCAATGAGTGGATTGTCGTCCCGGGGATATGCTCGGTGCGCGCTGCGAGCGAATCCGCGTCGAACGCCACTCCCGTCAACAGGTGCGTATCATGACCCGCCTCGGCGAAGGCGGCGATGACCGGCTCGAGCGGACCGAGATCCGCTCGAGTGCCGACGAAGATCGCGACGCGCATCACGCACTCAGCGAGATGGCATCGACCGTGATTGCACTGCCGCCGGAGATGCTCGTCGTCACGGTAGCACCGACCAGATCGATGTAGGGGCTCACGCCTGCTTCCGGCCGCAACGCGATCAGGTCATCCGCCGTGATGACGTGCCCGGCGGCGAGCGGCCTGGCGGCGTGCCACGAGCGTCGCACCAGCGTCGCGTTGACTTCTTCCGCCGGCATCCGACGCTTCACACCGTCACCGAGCATCAAGGGAACCGCGCGCAGACCATCGACGTAGTCGGTCAAGGCCGACGGTTCCAGACTCGCCTGGTGATCGGGGCCCTCCATGGTGCGATCCAACGTGAAGTGCTTCTCGAAGAGGCGAGCTCCGAGAGCCGCAGCGACCATGGCCGACTCGATGCCGGGCGTGTGGTCCGACCAGCCGACGGGCCGCCCCAGCAGATTCGCGAGCGCGGGGATGGCCGTGAGATTGCACTGTTCGACGGGCGCAGGGTACGAGGAGACGCAGTGGAAGAAGCCGACGAAGTCGGCGGCGGACGTCGCGTCAGCTGCTCGCAGAACCTCATCCTCGGTTCCCATCCCCGTCGACACAAGCATGTCCACACCCATATCCGCAATCGCACGCAGGAACGGAATATTCGTGAGCTCGCCAGAAGACACCTTCATGGCCCTGACTCCGAGATCGGCCAGGAGATGCGCGCTGTCCAAATCGAACGGCGTCGAGAGGAATCCGATTCCCTGCGATTCAGCATGGTCCTTGAGCTCGCCCCACACCGAAGGCGCCAGCGCCAGCTGCTCCAGCAGGTCGCTCTGAGTGGTCGCGCCGCGTTCCTTCTGATAGGGAGCCGCGGCAGTTCCCTTGGCCACGAGCTTGCTCGGCTCGAAGGTCTGGAACTTCACGAAGTCCGCGCCGGAGGCGACCGCGACATCGATGAGTTGATGCGCCAGCTCGGCGGACCCGTTGTGGTTGACGCCGGCCTCGGCGATGACGATCACATCGTCACCGCCGTTGACTGCCCTTCTCAGATCGACCATGGGTGTCCTCTCCTCTCAACGAAGGCGTCGGGCGGGTACTCCCGCAACCGTCGCCCCGTTCTCAACATTCCTGGTTACCACTGCACCAGAGCCGATGACTGCTCCGGCTCCGACAGTGACCCCCGGAAGCACCGTTGCCCCCGCTCCGACGAAAGCCTCTCGCATGACAGTCACGCCGCCGAGCAGTACGGCTCGTGGGGCGACGTGCACATAGTCCCCGACAGAGCAGTCGTGCTCGATGATCGCGCCGGTGTTCACGATGCACCCCTGACCGACGGTGCTGTTCGGCCCGACGTGAGCATGCTCGAAGACTATTGTCCCGGCTGAGATCCGCGAGACTTCGCCCGTTGCCGTCGAAGCGAGCACCGCGGCCGCAGGAGACAGCAGTTCTGGTTGCAGCCGCGCTCGCGCGGAGTTGGAGCCTATCGCGACGATCGACGGCAATAACTGCAGACGCTCATCCGCCGCGTACACACCCGCCCGGATCACCACGTCCGAATCATCGCCCACAGCGTCGTCGACGAATACCTCCACCCGGGAGCCGAGCCGCCCGATGACATCTGCCACGCTCGCAGCATGGCCGCCTGCGCCTATCAGCACATAAGACGTGCCAGACTGGACGATATCGCGGGCCACGGACCAATCCTAGGTCACCCCATCGACGCCCCGTGGGACGCCACCGCTCGGCGGTGTGGGAAGGGCAGACCGTGCGCGCATACATCACCGGACACGGCTCCATCGCCCGTCGGCACGCCGACAATCTGCTGGCGCTCGCTCCGGACGCGGAGATACTCCTCCAGCACACGGATCGTCCCCTTTCGGGCGCGCTGTCCCGCGCTTCGATTGTCCGCTCCGCTACGGATGCCATCGAGCAGGGCATCGATGCGGCCATCGTCGCGTCCGCTACCGCGGCCCACCCCACAGCGTTGATGCCTCTCGTCCAAGCGGGCGTGCCGATGTACGTCGAGAAGCCAGTCGTGGCCGACCGAGAGAGTCTCGACTTCCTGTCAGCGTCTATTGCCGAGCATGCGTATGACGCTCCGACGATCGTCGGATGCAACCTTCGTTTTCTGCCCTCGCTGCAAGCACTGCGGTCGGACCTCATCAGTGGTCGCATAGGCCGGGTCGTGCGAGGACTCTTCGAAGCCGGACAATGGTTGCCTGATTGGCGACCGGATCGCGATTATCGCACCGGCTACAGTGCCCACGCCGACCAGGGCGGCGGAGTGATCCTCGACCTCGTGCACGAGATCGATGCGGCCCGCTGGCTGCTCGGTGAATTCCAAACGGTGACGTCGGACTTCGGTCACCGTTCGTCTCTCGACCTGCACTCCGAGGACACCGCAGGCATCCTCATGTCCCGCCCTTCCGGTCCCCTTGCGATCATCAGCCTCGACTACGTCTCCCGTCGCCCTGTGCGCCGATACAGCATCGTGGGCGAGGAGGGGACCCTGGTATGGAGCCTTCAGGAGAAATCACTCGCGCTGCACTCCCCAGCGGGCGTGGAGCATATCGACCTGCCTGACGGCTCGTACGACGTATCGTCGACCTATGTGGTCGCGATGAGCGAATTCCTCAAGGCGGTACACGACCACAAGCAGACATCCCAACCATTGAGCGAAGGAATCCGCTCGATGGATCTGGCGCTTCGCAGCAAGGGGCTTTGACAATGAGTACTATCGCAACGATCTGCGCCCGCGGCGGATCCAAGGGCGTACCGGGAAAGAACTTCCGCCCAATGCTCGGGCGCCCACTTATCTCCTACACGATCGAGCAGGCGCTCAGCGCACCGTCGATCGACGAGGTCTTCGTATCGACGGATTCCGAGGACATCGCGACAGCCGCGACCCAGGCCGGCGCGAAGTTCCTGGGGTTCCGCCCCAGCGAGCTCTCCGGCGACTCCGTGCCGAAGGTCCCCGTGATCGAGCAGCTCGTCGAGTCGGTCGAAGCCTCCGGAATCTCCGTCGACCGAGTCATCGACATCGACGCCACCTCGCCATTGAGGACAGTGGACGACATCGAGAGCGCCATCGCGCTTCTCGACCGTCAGACTGACGTCGTGATCACGGGTTACCTGGCCGACAAGAACCCCTACTTCAACATGGTCGAAGACAAAGGCAACGGGCTATACGGGCTGGTGAAGCCTCCCGCGAGCGCGGTGGTGGGACGTCAGTCCGCACCTCAGGTGTATTCGATGAATGCGTCGATCTACTGCTGGTGGAGATCCACGCTCTCGCTGGGGCTCTGGTCGGGACGAGTTCGACTGCACGAGATGCCCCGCGAGCGTTCGATCGATATCGACGACGAGCTCGACTGGAAGCTCGTCGAGATGATCATGCGCGCGAACGCGGACAAGAATGGAGAACGAGCATGACCGAGACATCCGTCGTAGTCCTCACCGGGGGTGCAGGCATCCTCGGCTCAGTGATGTCTGAGCGTCTTGTGGAGGAGGGCCACCCTCTGGCCGTCGTCGATCGCGGTCAGGCACTTCTGGACACCTTGATGGAGCGGCTGGGTCACCCCTCGAACGTGCGCGGATACGTCGCCGATGTGACTGATCGCGCGCGGATGGAAGAGATCAGGCTCGACGTCGAGAAGGAACTCGGAACGGTCGAGGTGCTTATCAATGCCGCGGCGGGGAAGACGGACAACTTCTTCGACCCATTCGAGGCGTTCCCACTCGACGACTGGAACGAAGTCATGCGGCTGAACGTCACCAGTGCGATGACCTGCGCACAGGTCTTCGGCAAGCCGATGGCCGACCGGGGCGCCGGCACGATCATCAACATCCTGTCGATCTACGGCATCGTCGCCCCCGACCAGCGGATCTACGAAGGCTCTGAGTACCTCGGCCGCCCGATCAACACTCCGGCGATCTACAGCGCATCGAAGGCAGCCCTCTGGGGCCTCACGAAGTACCTGTCCGCCTATTGGGGTGCGAACGGCGTCCGCGTCAACGCTGTCACCCCGGGAGGTGTCTTCAGCGGGCAGAACGACACATTCGTCGAACGCTACTCCGCCCGCGTGCCGATGGGCCGAATGGCTCAGCCGAACGAGATCGCTGATGCAGTCGCATTCCTGGCGTCGTCGCACGCGACGTACATTTCGGGCCAGAACATCATGGTCGACGGTGGCCTGAGCGTCTGGTGAACCGCCTCACCCAGCCTCGACAACCGCCTTCTCCGCGCCCATCACAGCTGCGGGGAAGGCGGTTTCGTCGATAGGCGACAGCACCTCCACGGCCAAGGACTGCGTCACGGCATAGTCACCCGCCACAAGATCATCCGCAGTCGCAGGTTGGATCGCCAGCTTCTCGTAGACATGGAAGTAGGCCTTCGTGGCCTTCTCATCCGCGTAGAACACGACTCCGTGGCCCAGGAAGATCGCCTCGAATGCGAGCGTGGAGAGGGGCGCGATCAGAACGTCATCGTCGCTGAGGCCCGCCAGAAAATCAGACGGCAGCGTCCTATCGATGTAAGTCCCGGCGAAAGCCGGGTCTGCCTCATAGTCGTGGTGGTCGCGTGGGTGCACGCGCAGCGCGAACCGCTGTGAGCCATGCCACTCCGACGCAAGCCGACGCGTGAGTGCAAGTTGCGCCTCGTGCTCCTCGAGCATCCCATGTGCCTCCCACGCGCCCGTGATGAAGTACGCGCGAGGCGACCTCTCAGGCGAGGGTGCGTCGTGCTGCGCTCCTTCCAACCAGACGGGGCCGGAAACGTATACGGCGTCAGCCGGAATGCCCCGTCCGACGAGAAATTGCCTGTTGACCTCTCCGACCGTGACCACAGCGTCAGCGGAATATGTGGCGACGACACGAGAGGGAATCAGCTTCCGAAACGCCCCGAAACGAAGTTTGTCCGAGATTCCCACAGAGACCGCGGGGTCGAAAGCGACGCCCCGGATGTAGGCGACGTGGGGAATCTTGAGAATTCCGCTTACAACTCGGTGTTTCATCATGCTGAACCCTGAGATCAGCAATTCCGAGCGAAAGCGAGCCAGCCTCCAGAAGAATGACAATAAACCCGCGAGCTTCCCCACCACGTTGATCCCCACCCGATGGCTGTACGGGAACACCCGGACAGGGATGCCGTTCACCTGATCGGGGATCGACATCCCCGCCAGGACCATCGCCGGGGCATCGATCCGCAACTGAGACCACCGGCGTTCCGATCGGGCGATCATCAACAGAATCTCAGAGATCTCCTCCCGAATCTCGGCGCTGACCCACACCGCCCCCGCGGAAACCGAGCTCTGACCGCGTTGGTCGTACATCCCATCCATACTCAAACCCTACTTGGCGGCGTGATCCGTCGCCTCCGCATCACTGAGCATCGCCGCGCGAAGCCCATATACTCATCCTGTGGAGAACGAACATCAGCCCGCCGGTGAGAAGTTGGCTGATCGCGCCACGGCCCCAGAGCGCAAGACTCGACTTCAACTCACGCGGCGTGTGACACTCACCCGCGCGACGAGTCCTGGCCATCCAGCGACTGTCACCCTCGCTGGGGGGAAGTTGCTGGCGGGCATTCAGGTTCCTACCGCCGCGCTTCACATCACCGCTGCGCTGTCGGTAGTCTGCCTCGACTGGCTGGCTGGCGCCGTTGCGGGATACACCTGGTTTCACGCACTTGTTGCCCTCATACTCGTCGCCTATTCGCTCATTGCCTGGCTCATCTGCGACCCATTGGTATTCTTCCTTGGTTTCTCCCTGTTTGCGACTCTCGCACCAATGGTCACATCGGATTTCTATATCGAACTCGGGAACCGTATCTCAGAACAAGGCGTATCCGGATTTCCGTCAGGTGCAACCACACGCCTGGCCTTCTACTGCTTAATATATTTCCTGATTATCTACATCGCCTTGCGCACCGGCGCGAAGCGTCTTCAGCGAACAGCCGCTGATCTTCGAATCGAAACATTCACGAAGATCACATATGCGCTCCACGCAGCGGCCATCGTCGGCGGCGTCGGCCTGCTTCTCGTACACGGTTCACCGCTCCTGCGGAGAGAAGACCGTTTCGAGTACTGGGCAACCCTGCCAGACATATTCAATCGCTACCCATTCCTCCTTGCGATCCTCTCTTTCCTGACCGTGTGCATAGTCGCGGTGCGCCCGACCAGAACTTCGCGTTGGTGGACTATCGGGCTCTTGGGCTCGAGCGCGGTCGTTCTCGTGCTCTTCTCTGAGAAGTTCACCGGACTGTTCTCGATTTTCGTCCTCAGCGTCACGGCATGGTACGCAGCGTCGATCTACCATCGGGATGCGCCAGTGAGGCCACTCCGGCTTCTTGCCCTCTGCTCCGGGGTCGGCGTTATCCTGCTCGGGCTCGCAGCAGGCGGCTACATCGTTTTCTACGGTTACAACATCCAGACAGTGTGGGCGAAGCTGGCCGACCGCGCCTTGGCTCTCCACGGCCATGTCTGGTTTGGGATGGACCGCGCGCTTCAGGCTGGCGCCGCAAATGGGCCGATCTCAGCGCTCTTCCCTGCACCAGGTGCGGGGGGACTGACCGGAATCCAGCAGATGATGTACCTGGTTGCCCCGGACGACTTTGTTGACCGGATGATCGCACAGGGAGTCCGATTCGCAAACGTCGGATTCCCGCTCCCTGTTTGGGTGCTCGGATACGGGTGGGCGATCCCGTATTTCGTCCTTGCTGGAGCATTGACCGGCGCAGTTCTCACCTACCTGTTGTGGGGTGTCGCGCGCCTCCGCCCGATCACGATTCTCCTCGCGCTGAACTTGTTCCGTCAGATGACAAATGCGTTCCTTGTTGGGGACGTGAGTGACCTTTACAAGCCCCTCATGATCGCAACGCTCATCTTGGCCGTCATTGACCTGGGCTACGCATTCACACGCAAGCGCTTGCGACGACGCCAAGGTGCTGGCTGACTCCAACGCACCACTGCTTGTAGCCTGCCTCATCAGCACGACCGTTGCGCATCAACGCATGCCGTCCGTCATGAGATCAAGTCATTCGCGCAGCTGCGTACGTCTGCGCGCCAGGAACACCGCGACAATAGCTACCGCTGCAATCGCCGAGGCCAGTGCGCTCAGCAGCGGTTGAGGCGTCAGCCAAGCCCCCTGCACTGCGATTGCGAAACCAAGCGCCAGCACAGGCAGGGACCACCGGATTCGCACAGGCGAGAAAGGACCGAAGCGCGCCATCAGGTAGCTGAATACTGCCTGCCACAGGTAGAAGACCGGCCATACCATCGCGAACCCGATGATCGGCTCCTCAAGAATCTCGGACATGAGATATCCGACGATGATCGCCATGACTGCGGAGAGCGGCGTGAGCACCGCCAGGGGTGCTGTCCTCTTACTCACGAATGTCAGATGAATGTTCGCGAGGTACAGGACGTGGAATGCCGCCGCGGCGGCGATCACCATCGCGGCCTGCGTCGGCAACGAGTCCGTCACGACGCCACGACCGATAAAAGGGACCAGGAACCGGGCGACGACTGCGAACCCGGCGATGAGCACGACACCGAACATCGAGACGAAGAAGGTGGAGCTCTCGAGCGTGCGCGGACGCTCTTCAAGTGTGGCGTTGAAGATCATCGGCGCCCAGGCGTTATTGACCGCGTTAAGAACCGTTACGCCGGCGGTCCCGAGCATCACCGCCACCTGAAGCTGGCCAGCGAGCGCCACGCCCTGCGTATGAATCACGACCGACATCGTGACTGACAGCAGTGCCGGCACGGCGAGGCTGTGAGGCACCGTGGGCAATCCGACCAGGATCGCCTTCCACGTCTTCGCGATGTCGAGTGCCGGGGCTGCGTGGCGAATTGCGATGAGGAATGCCGCCGCCGCGACGACCAGATAACCACCTGCGAGACCCGCAGCATAGAACAGCGGTGATGGCGAGAGGAAGAAGATCAACGCCAGACCGATCGCCGGTGGCAGGAGCGCCGCGAATGTTGCGATCGCGACGAACATCCACACCCGCTCCGCGGCCCGCAGCACCGCCTGCGAGAGGGTGACGATACCGAGGCCGGCGCCCGCGATGAGACCGAACACTACAACCATCGGCTCGACGCCAGGGAACGCGGCAGGCACCCACAGGGGCGCGACAGCCGCCGCAATTACGGCGAGAATCGTCGCCAACGCCGTCCCCATCACCACATAGCCCGTCGCCCCGGGAAAGCCGCCCTCTTCCATGAGCGCATCCCGCGTCACCATACTGGGCAGGCCCAAGACGAGCAGCACGGAACCCAGTTGATAGATGCTGATCGCGACGGCCACTTCACCGTAGGAGTCCTTGCCGAGCAGAGTGGTGACCACGGGCGTGACAGCCAGCAGCGCCAGGATCGGCGCGACTGTGGCGAGCGTGTAGAGCCCGCCGCGCCCCAAGAACGACATCATCGGTGTTGCCCCGCAGAGATTGGTGAATGGCCGTGCGGCTTGACGCGCCAGTTTCGATGATCACTCGGTCGAAGAGGACGGCGGAGGTCGCGCGGCGACAGTGGGCCAGCTCCGCCCATGCGTGGTTCAGGTTATCTCATCCGATGATGCGTCGAACACGGCAGCGGTCGACGGTCTTTGCCGGTGGCTGATATCAATAGGTGGTGGCCATACGGCGTTCCCCCTCTCAGCACCTTCTCTTCCTCGATTTCGTCCGAGGTGTGTCGGCGTTCCTCGTCGTCGCGGGGCATGCCACCCTCTTCTCATTCCCGGAACTGATCGGGCAGAAGAACTTCTTCTATGTGCAGTCGTGGGCGGTCGTCGTCTTCCTGGCGTTGTCGGGCTACCTCATCACGCGGTCTGTCCTTCGTCGGATACAAAAGGGCACGTTCACGCTCTCCGGCTATGTCAAAGATCGTGCGGCACGCATCCTCACGCCCCTGATCCCGTTGATTCCTGTGGTCGTGCTCGGTGATCGGCTGTTCCTTGGCGTTCCTCCGACCACGCCTTATGTCCAGCATGTCGATGACGGGTGGGGCGCGATCCTCAGCAATGCACTCCTGCTGCAGGATAACTGGGTGGCGCAGGTTGCCGACCGCGTCCTCGGCGCAGACATCTCACGCCGCTCACTGGGAACCGCAGCACCCTGGTGGACTGTCGCGTTGGAATGGTGGGTGTACATCGCGTTCGGCTGCCTACTGGCAGTGCTGATCAGCTCCACACGGCACAAAGTGCTCGCGATGAGCGCCGGGCTCTTCGCACTCGCGACCGTCGCCGGAACGACATTGTCCGGCAACGCACTCATCCTGGCGTGGGTGGTGGGCGCGCTGTTCGCATGGGTGGACCCGAAGCTGTCCAAGACGGCATGGGCGGGGGTCGCGGTGGTCAGCGCTGCGGCACTCCTCGGCTTCGTGCTGCTCCGGCACAACTCCGTGTATTCGATTCCGGTCGTCACGTTCACCGCCGTCGGGATCTTCGCGGCATTCAAGGCTGCGTCGTGGGATGTTCTCGTTCCGGTCCATCGTCCCGTCGTCTTCGTCGCCGACTACTCGTACTCCCTGTACCTCATCCACTTCCCGATCCTGGTGTGGATGGCGGCACTGATTCCGACGCTTCGAGGTGTCGGCTTCCTCGCCCTGGGCTTTGTGCTCAGCAACGCCATCGCCATCGTCTGGTGGTTCCTGTTCGAACGCCATCACCGCAGGGTTCGAGCTCTGCTGCGCTAAGCGAGTGCGTACGTACCGACCAGGTGAATCGAACGCGCGGTGACAGCGCTCGAAACGGTGATCGCCCCTGTCGGCAGAATCGTGATCGGCGTCACGATTGCCTGTCCCGGCGTTGTGGCCGTCAATGAGGTCTGCCCCTCCGGGAGATACCCGCTTGGCAACTGCGCAATCGTCGTACCCGAGCCGACCGCCGGGCCAGATGCGGCAAGATCGAGCACGCCAAATCCGTCGGAAGTCCTGCGCACCGTCGGCTGCACGTACGGCTTCCCGAGTGGCTTCCATCCCGCCAACAGGCTGATCGGCACGGCGAGCGGCTTCGCCGAACCGACCCCTGTCGAATACGCGATGCCGGTGAATGAACTGTCCCCGGAAAGTGAGAAATCGGCGATCGCGCCGTTCAGGACGAGTCGGCCACTCGCCACTGTCTTGCGAATGGAGAGGCGAGAGATCGCCGAGGCTGTCAGCGCCTCCTTCCCTGTGGTGACGATCGACACGTTATCGATGAGCACATCCTCATTCAGGAAATCCGTGTCCTTCGTGCCCCAGAACGCCACACCCACGCCAACGTCTCTCAGGTCCATGTCGCGCAATACGACCCGCTTGCAGTCCGACTCGACAGTCGCGCCCCAGCCGTCCGAGTGCTCGACGACGATGCGTTCCCACACGATGTTCTCGACTCCGAACTGCGCGCTGATGCCTTTCCAGACCGCCGAGAGGGAGATATCCGCAGCATAGACATTCTTGAACCGAACGAATCCGAGGGCATTCTCGTCTCCTGAATGCGTTGTCACGATACGACCACCACGCCACATCGCTCGTTCTCGCTGCGGAGAGACAGCCTCGTTCGGTTCGAGCACGCCGTGTCCGATGAATGCCACCGCCGCTCCGACGGTGGTCTCATTCGTCACGTAGAGAACAGCACCGACGTGGCATATGACCTCGACGTCCTCGGCGTCAATGACCCATGTGTCGCTGAGATGGTATCCACCCGGCTTGTCGATGTAGATGGTGCCCTGACCCCCGTCGCGCACCAGCGCGTCCACGGCCGCATTGAAGGCAATAAGGTTGTCCGTTCCCGATCTGCCGTCGGAGTCAGCGACCGCTCCGTATGTCGATACGTGGTACCAGCCGGTCGTGGCGTCAGGGCCCGTCGGTTTCACCGAGGGCGTGGGAGTCGGAGTCGGAGTATGCCCCGGACCTGGCGTTCCCGCGACTGCGGCCGTCACACCTGCCCCCGCGGCAGCCCCGAGGACCACCGCCCCTGACAAGGCAGAAGTGAGAAGCGTTCGCCGTGGAACTGACTTCTTGTGAGGTGCTGCTTTCTCGTCGACCATCGCTCCAAACCTATCTTGCGAGATACAGTCTCCCTCCGCCTTCGCGAGTGGTCGGACACAGCAACGCGTCACCGCCTCCGGTGCCGAAGATCCCACTCCGCCTGTGCGATCACCTTCTCATCCCTGGAGTGCACCATCGCACGGATGATGAAGGCCGCCAGCAGGCCGCACCAGCCTCCGACGCTGTTGGCGATCACATCCTCGACCGTCGCGAAGCGCTGCGAGAGCATGGCGGCCTGCGTCAGCTCGATCCCGCCGGAGAACGCCGGCAGCAGGAACAGCCCCAGCCAGGCGACGCGCGTGGGCAGGGCGAGCCCCACCAAGAACCCGAGGGGCACGAACATCGCGATGTTGGCGGTGAACTCCAACTTGGAGTATCCGAACCACTCGGGAATGCCGTTGCGATGCAGCACGCCAAGCACCTTGTCGATCGAGCTCGCGTACCCGCGGTCGAGCGGCGTGGGCGACATCGTCATGGCCAGCACGACTCCTACATACAGCAAAAGGAGGATCAGGGCGATTCCGACGCGCACGTGGCTCTTCCCTGGCCGCTCGGCAGTGCGTTGCGGCGCAGCATTGAGCAGCCGCGTGATCTCGTCGGTCACGGTTTCCCCTGTCTTCGGCCCCGGTACTCCATGCTACCGGTGACCGACGATGAGCCACTGGATAATGCGCCACGCCGCAGTGCAATGATCGTTGCGCTACGCGGGTAACTCCCAGTAGACTCGCATCTACGGCATTGGGAGCCGTAGGCGGATGGGGATCCGCTATTGGGGAAACAGATCTGGGGAGATCATGGGGATGCGCATCGGGTATGCGGCAGGGGCTTTCGACCTTTTTCATGTCGGCCACCTGAACATCTTGCGAAACGCGCGCGAGAACTGCGATCGGCTCATCGCCGGCGTCGTCAGCGACGAGATGCTTCGCGCGGTCAAGGGCATCGAGCCCGTCATCCCGACCGCGGAGCGGGCGGAGATCGTCCGCAGCATCGTCTACGTCGATGACGTGTACGTCGAGACGAGCCCGAACAAGCTGGATGCCTGGGAAGACGTGCGCTTCACGCACTTCTTCAAGGGCGACGACTGGCGTGGAACCGAGAAGGGGCTGCGGCTCGAGTCCGACTTCAGGATGGTCGGGGTCGAAGTCGTGTACTTCCCGTACACCGCGCACACATCCAGCACCAGGCTGCGGCACGCGCTGGACGCGCTCACGCACAATCCACTGGCGGTGAGCGGATGACCCGCAACGCCACACGAAGCCCTCCGCTGCCCTGACAGCGGAGACAGCGGACCGGCTGGGGAGCCGAGCCCGCCGCGCGATCCGAGGATCGCTCAGCCCAACCGTCGAGGGGTCGATGAGGGCGAAGGTCACCGTCTGGGGCGGTGAGCACTGGGGAAACTGGGGAAACTGGGGAAATCATGTCGCACTGGGGAATGTGCACATCGAAAGCTCGTGAGGCTGCAGCATGACCTCCGTCGGCGAGGTCCTGAACCTCCATCGGGGCGCGGCGACGGTTCGCCATGCCTCAGCACCACGAGCCCTGCACGTCGTGCCCGAGACGATCGCGGCACCGCGTGCGACCATCACGCTGGAGCAGCGCCGCCGCTGGGAGCGGCGCTACAAGATGCTTCTCCACATCACGGATGCCGGGATGATCGCCCTCGCAGTGGGCCTCACCTCGGTCATCCAGCTCCAGCTGGGGGCGCTCCTGCTCGACACCACACTGCGCGCATCCCTTCTGTGCGCCCTGTGGTGGACGATGCTGGGGGGCACCCACACACGCGATGCTGCGCTCTTCCGCCCGAGTGTGGTCGAGTACCGCGGTGTCGCGCACGCCACCGGCTTGGCATTCGGCGTTCTGGCCATCGGCGACGCGCTCCTGAGCCTGCATGGAATGCAGCTGCTCCTGCTCGTCGCTCTCCCCTCCGGGCTGGGACTGCTGCTGCTGAGCCGGTGGTCGTGTCGTCGCTGGCTGACCGTGCAGCGCGGACGAGGTCGTTTCTCGTCACGCACGCTGGTCGTCGGGAACCGTGAGGACGTCGAGTATGTCGTCACGACGCTGAACAGATCCCGCGCCGCGGGGTTCGGCATCGTCGGCGTGACGCTGCTGGACGGCAATGCCAGGGAGCTCATCGTGGGCGACGGCGCCTATCCCGTGCTGGGGAACATCAACACCGTCGGCGGGGTCGCCCGAGACCTCGGGGCAGACGCCGTCGTGGTGGCCAGTCGTCCCCAGGGCGATGCCGAGTTCGTCAAGCGTCTCAGCTGGCAGCTCGAGGGCACGGCCGCAGAGCTGGTGCTGTCCAGTCGGCTCACCGACGTGGCCGGCCCCCGGCTGTCGTTCGAGGCACTGGACGGCCTGCCGCTGATCCGCGTGGAGATCCCGAGGTTCACCGGCGGACGCCACATCGCCAAGCGTGCCCTCGACATCGCCGTCGCCGCGATCGCGCTGATCCCGATCGCCCTGATCTACCCGCTGCTGGCGCTGCTGATCAAGGCCGACTCGCATGGCCCCGTCTTCTTCTTCCAGGAGCGGGTGGGCAAGGATGGCCAGTTGTTCAGGATGGCCAAGTTCCGCTCCATGCGCACGGATGCCGAGCAGCAGCTCGCCGCACTCCAGCGGCAGAACGAGGGTGCGGGCCTGCTGTTCAAGATGAAGGACGACCCGCGGGTCACACGTGTGGGTCGAATCCTGCGCAAGCTGTCGCTCGACGAGCTCCCCCAGTTCTGGAACGTGCTCACCGGTGACATGAGCGTCGTCGGGCCCCGTCCACCGCTGCCCACGGAGGTCACTGGCTACGACGGCAAGGTCTTCCGCCGCCTGTACATCAAGCCGGGCATCACCGGCCTGTGGCAGGTGTCCGGCCGCAGCGACCTGTCATGGGACGAGAGCGTGCGCCTGGACCTGCGCTACGTGGAGAACTGGTCAGTCGCCAGCGATCTTCAGATCATGTGGCGCACGGCGAAGGTCATGCTGCAGCCGAGCGGGGCATACTGATCTGATGAGGACACGGAGACGCCTCACCATTGCGATGGTGGGCACGAGAGGCGTGCCTGCGGCGTACGGTGGGTTCGAAACCGCCATCGAGGAGGTCGGGAAGCGCCTCGTCGAACGGGGGCACGACGTCGTCGTGTACACGCGTGGCTCGAAGAGCAGCGCCAAGGAGTATCTGGGGATGCGGGTGGTGCATCTGCCTGCCGTTCCAATTAAGCAGGTCGAGACGCTCAGCCACACCGGCCTGTCCACGCTGCACCTGATGCTGCACCGGCGCCCCGACGCTGCATTCGTGTTCAACGCGGCCAATTCCCCGTTCGTGCCGCTCTTGCGCATGCGGCGCGTGCCGACGGCTCTGCACATGGATGGGCTGGAGTGGCGCAGGTCGAAGTGGGGTCCGCGCGGACGCGCCTACTACCGCTGGGCGGAGCAGTTCGGCGTCCGCACTGCGGATGCGATGATCTCCGACGCTCCCGGCATCGCCGATTACTACACTCACCAATTCGCGGTGCCGACGGAGCTGATCCGCTATGGCGCACCGATCCTGGAGAGCTCGCCCGGCCGATCGCTCGTACAGTACGGCGTCGAACCCGGCGGGTATCACGTGGTGGTCGCGCGCTTCGAGCCGGAGAATCATGTGCTCGAGATCGTCGAGGGATACCACCGCAGCACCGCACAGAAGCCGTTGCTGGTGGTGGGATCGGCACCGTACAGCGCCGAGTACACCGACCGGATCGCCGCGGTCGCGGCATCGGACCCCCGCATCCGATTGCTGGGCGGCGTGTACGACCAGGAGCTGCTGGACACGCTCTACGCCGACGCCACCACCTATGCGCATGGTCACTCCGTTGGCGGCACCAATCCGTCCCTGCTGCGTGCGATGGGTGCCGGAACAGCCGTGATCGCATTCGACGTGCCGTTCAACCGCGAGGTGCTGAACGGGAACGGGTGGTTCTTCCGCTCGGTTGACGAGGCAACCATCGCATTCGAAGCGGCAGAGTCGTCGCCCGCGAAGGTGGCCGAGTTGTCGAGTGCCGTGCAGGAGCATGCGCGAAATCACTTCCGTTGGGATGACGTCGCCGTCGCATACGAGGATCTCGCCCGCAGGCTGGCCGAAGGTGCCAGTGTCCATCGAACCGCTCGCAAGGCACGCCGCCGATCCGAGGACTGGGTGTTCGCGGAGCCCAGCCCATGAGCGCATCCCTTCCGGAGCGATCGTGACGCCCAGGCGCGTATCAAGCGGAACCGTGCTCGTTGCGAATCCGTCTGCCGATCTCTACGGTTCCGACCGGATGATCATCGAGGCCGTTCGAGCACTGGTCGGAGGCGGACGACGGGTGGTGTTCACGAGCTCGGTGGAAGGTCCCCTGCTGGAGCAGATCATCAGCGCAGGCGCCGAGGTTCGGGTGCTGCCAGTTCCGGTCATCCGACGTTCTATCCTCAGTCCCCGCGGCCTGGTGAAGGCCGGGGCTGAGACCGTTCGTGCATGGCCGGCCATGATGCGCATGATCCGGGATGTCGACCCTGACGTCGTGATCGGCAACACTCTGACGGTCCCGCTGTGGACGCTCGCTGCGCGGGTGCGCCGCCGCGCAGCACTCGTCTATGTGCATGAAGCAGAAGCCGGGCTGTCCTGGGCGGCGCGGACCCTACTCACCGCACCGCTCATCACAGCGACCGGCGCGATCTTCAACTCGAAGACGAGCCGCGACGTCTGCGACTCGCGCGGACTGAGCAGACGCGACCGCACGCGCGTCGTTCCGAACGGCGTCGCGGGCCCGGATGCCGCCGTTCCGCCGCGAGATCGAGCCGAAGTTCCCTTTCGCCTGCTGTACATGGGGCGGCTTTCGCCGCGCAAGGGCGTTGATCTCGTGCTCCGAGCGGTTGCTCTCCTGCGCGACCAGGGAGTGGAATCCGTGCTCGACATCGTGGGAGACGTCTTCCCGGGTTACGAATGGTACGAAGACCAGTTGCGCGCGCTGGCAGAAGAACTCGCGATAACCGATCACACCAGGTTCCATGGTTTCCAGCCGAGCGTCTGGGCGACAGCCCAGGCGGCCGATGCCATCGTGGTCCCCTCCCGCGCAGACGAATCCTTCGGAAACGTCGTCATCGAGGCGCTGCTCTGCTCGCGTCCTGTCGTGCTCGCCGATCACAGTGGCCTCCGCGAGGCCGGCGAAGGCTTCGCCTCAGTCATCGCCGTGCCCGTAGACGACCCCCAGGCGATCGCAGACGCGGTCCACGATCTCATCAGCAGATGGCCGGAGTATGCGAGACGTGCTTGCTCCGACGCGGCGCGCGCCGCCGTGGACTACGGACTGGCGCTGTACGGCTCCAGGTTCGTCGCCGCGGTCGACGAATTGGGAGAAGCGTCACGGGGTGCCATCGTCACCTGAAAGACGCACCGACTCGCGTCGCCGCGCCCAGCGCCGCGACAGCTTCAGGCGGGTTTACGGGCCTCGTCGCGAGCCCTGCCAGCAGCCGGCCGGTCGAGTCCACTACGGCACGACCGTCGACGCTCAGCGAGGACGCATCCTGTCCGGTGGAATTCGTGTATGACGCGAGCGTCGTATAGACCGCGGGGTTGCGATTGATCGCCCCCCGAGACCACACGACGAGCCAGGCCGGCGCATCAACAGCAGCGCGTTGCAGCAGATTGCCGTTGGACGAGATCCCCATCTGCGCGGCAGTGAAACGGAGTGAGTAGTCTTCGACGCAATAGGTGCAGTCGCCCGACGACGCCGCGACGACGTTGTTACCCACCCCCACACCGTTCACGAGCCACGGCATGGCAGGGTCGGGGAACGGGCGGCGCTTGTCGTGGCCGGGCACGGATGAATCATCGGCGCGTCGAGCGTCCTGCACGATATTGAGCGGCCTATCGGCGCCCACGATGGTGTTGTTCCACAACTCGACGCTGCCTGTGTTGTTGATCTTCACGCCGCTGCCCCCACTGTCGAGCACGAGGTTGTCGATCACATCGGCACGCTGCGACAGTTCGAGAAGTATCCCTGAACCGGTGTTGCCCAGGATGTCATTTCGCAGAATATCGATGTCGTACACCGACTCATCCACCCATATTCCAGGGCCGTCGTTACCCAGGAAGGCGGAATCCGCCACGGAGAGCCTGCGGGACTTCGTGATCTTCAGACCGCCGGAGACGGGTGCCCTGTTGAAGCCCTCACTGTTGTTCTGCACCACCAGCAGACCGCCCACGCGCAGATTGTCTGCATTGTTGGCACCCACACCGAGAAGACCGTTGCGTGCCACGGTCAGGTTCATCAACGTCGCATCCGCAGCTCCGACGAAGACGCCCGTGGTCGCGGAATCGTAGACGGCGACGTTCTCGAGCGTGGCGTTCGGGGCCTCGATCGTCACAGCACCCATCATCCAGACCGAGGTCGCATATCTTCGGATGCCGATACCTCGGACGGTCACGCCGTCGCCTCGCAGTGACATCGCCTTGGTGAGGACGGCGGCACGGACCTCTCGGCCGACAGGACTGGACCCGATGTAGAGCCGCTTGGCTGCTGTGTCTGCGAAGAACGTGCCCGGCTTGACCTGCGCGAAGCTGCCCACTTCCTGCAACGGGCTGCCGTCGATCCAGATCTGCTCGGGATGAGCCGCCATCGGCTTCGCAGGGTTCACCCACTGCCATCCGGCGCTTGTGCCATCCGGCGCACCCTTGGTGTCGGTCGGCGACGAGTCGAAGTGATGGTTCCATCCCGTCGAATACCACGCCGTCCCGAGCCGGTGCCAGCTCGTGAGCCGCTTGGACCCGTCGAACCAGACGGCCTCGCCGGGGTAGGACTGGATCGTCAGACGCTTCCCGGCGGGGACCGTGAGCGACTGGTTGTAGGTGCCGCCGCGCAGCACGACCGTGCCGCCGGAGGACGCTTTGTCGATGGCCTTCTGAACACTCGCGAACGGTGCACCGACTGCCCCGGTCGCGTGAGTCGACCCATGTGAGCCATCCACGTAGATCGCGCCCGCGGGTACGGCATACCGAGCGGTGCCGACCGGCGCGGAGCCCCGCCCGGCGCGGACCCCGCTGGTGTTCCAGGCGGGCATCGGCTCCGGAGCACTGGTCCCGGCGTCAGGTGCGAGCGTCAGTGCGGCCAGTGCGAGCGCGAACGCGCTCACTGCGACGATGAGTCGAGCAGGAACGGAGAATCGTCGTCGCCTGGGGCTGAAGCGGCCTCCCCTACAGGGCACCACCAGGCGGTGTCTGCCAATTGTCACAGTACGTCCTCAGCCTCAGGCCAGGGGCTCGGCGAACGACCGCTCCTCACAGCCCTTCGTGCGTGTTGCCATTCGCTTGAGTCACTGCGGGCCGCCCACGCTCGGGCCGGCCCAGAGGTTGTCGAACCGGGTCACGAATGGGACATTCGTGGAAGCTCCGCCGAGGTACACCCCGAGACCGATATCGCCCGCGGCCTGCAGAGCAGCCGTCGAGTCCGTCGTCGACGCCGTCCACGTCGTCGGCACGGTTGCACCGACCTTCCACGCCTTCACCCGCAACGTCGTCGGCGAAGTACCCACCGCCTCCGTGCGCAGACGGATCGACTCACCCGCAGCAACCGTCCAGCCGGTCGCGACGTTCGAGAGCACCGTGTCGTTCCGCAGCAACTGCACGGTCACTGCGCCCGAAGGCGAGATGATCGTCTGCGACTTGTACTCGTCAGACCCCACACGACGAACGTGCACCGTCGTGTACGAGCTGCCGCCGACCGGGAGCGCCGGCAGCGCCACATCGACCTCGACCGCCGTGTCCGACGAAGACACGCTGGGCAGATACGCGAACCGCTGCGAACCCCCTGCCGGCTGCACGAACTCCGCAACCGAACCATTCACCCGATAATTCGCAGCACTCTGCTTCAACGACCACGCCCCACCAAGGTCCGCAGACCCCAGCCCCGACGCCACCGTCCGACCGAACGCATCCTGCGCGAACGCCACCGGAGCGGGCGGGGTGACGTCGGAGACCGTCACAGCCCCGGTCACGGAACCTGGAGCGCCCGCGTTATCGGTGACAGTGAGAGTCACGGTGTAGGTTCCCGCGGTCGCATAGGTGTGCGAGGCAGTCTTCCCGGCTCCGGCTGCGGTGCCGTCACCCCAGTTCCACGCATACGACGCGATCGTGCCATCGGCGTCGGCCGAACCGGATGCGTCCACGGATGCAGTCAGCACGGAGACCGTCGAAGTGAACGCGGCGGTCGGCGCCGTGTTCGGCGCCGGATCCGGTGCCGGACCGGGAACCGTCGCCGTCGATCCGGCCCAGAGGTTGTCGAACCGGGTCACGAATGGGACATTCGTGGAAGCTCCGCCGAGGTACACCCCGAGACCGATATCGCCCGCGGCCTGCAGAGCAGCCGTCGAGTCCGTCGTCGACGCCGTCCACGTCGTCGGCACGGTTGCACCGACCTTCCACGCCTTCACCCGCAACGTCGTCGGCGAAGTACCCACCGCCTCCGTGCGCAGACGGATCGACTCACCCGCAGCAACCGTCCAGCCGGTCGCGACGTTCGAGAGCACCGTGTCGTTCCGCAGCAACTGCACGGTCACTGCGCCCGAAGGCGAGATGATCGTCTGCGACTTGTACTCGTCAGACCCCACACGACGAACGTGCACCGTCGTGTACGAGCTGCCGCCGACCGGGAGCGCCGGCAGCGCCACATCGACCTCGACCGCCGTGTCCGACGAAGACACGCTGGGCAGATACGCGAACCGCTGCGAACCCCCTGCCGGCTGCACGAACTCCGCAACCGAACCATTCACCCGATAATTCGCAGCACTCTGCTTCAACGACCACGCCCCACCAAGGTCCGCAGACCCCAGCCCCGACGCCACCGTCCGACCGAACGCATCCTGTGCGTAGGTCGCAGTGACGGGGGGATCGGTCGCAGTAACGTCCTGGACCAGCACGCCGGTGGCTCCGTCATCATCGGTGACGGTCAGCTTGACCGAGTAGACGCCCGCCGTCGCGTAGGTGTGCGAGGCCGTCTTCCCGGCTCCGTCCGCGGTGCCGTCACCCCAGTTCCACGCATACGACGCGATCGTGCCATCGGCATCCAGCGAGCCGGATGCATCCGCGGTGATCTTCAGATCGCTTGGCGTGGTCGCGAACGCAGCGGTGGGCGCGACGTTGGCGACGGCACTGACCGGCGCGGATGCCGTTCCGCTTCCTCCGTCGTTGTCGGTGACCGTCAGAGTCACCGTGTAGTTCCCGCCCGCCGCGTAGGTGTGGGTCGCGGTCACTCCCGTACCGTCAGGAGTCCCGTCGCCCCAGTTCCACGCGTACGACGCGATCGTCCCATCGGGGTCGGTCGACGCCGATGCGTCCACGGCGAGGGCGAGCTTCGCGACCGATGAGGTGAACGAAGCGGTCGGAACGACGTTCGGAGCCTTCCCCGTCGTGCCGAGGGAGTAGTGCAGAGCGACGTCGTCGGCCGTGATCGGCACGGAGTAGACCGCAACCTCATCGACCGTGCCTGCGAAGGCATTTCCACCGGGCCCCCACGTGACGTCACCTCCGACATGCCAGTAACCGGTGTACGACTGCGCCCCTGTGGTCGTATTCGATCCGGCCTGCACGCCGTCGACATACAACCGCATACCCGCCGGGCCCTGCGTGGCGACGACCTGGTGCCACTTGCCGTCGTTGTAGCTCGCTGTCGTCGTCAGCCTCACCTGGGTGCCGGGATACGTCCCGTAAACGAGCTGCCCGGTGTTGGTCATGTACACGTGACGATCCGTGCTTCCGGAGTTCGTGGTCGAACTGCTCGAACCGAACCCGATGATCTTGCCCCCGGCCGTCGTGGTCGTCTTGAACCAGGCCTCCAAGGAGTATGTCTTCGGATCGACGAACGAGTTCTTGCTGACCAGTTGCCCGCCGGTGAATGTCACACCCGGGTTGTCCACACCGACGAGAGGTCCCGTGACGCCCCTGGTGCTGCCGCCCAGGTAACTGCCTGGCTGGTCGTTCCCGGAGTAGTCGTTCGCGAGGCTGCCTGTCGTCTCATCCATCCGCCAGTAGAGGTCGGGGTGCAGACCGAACACCGCCGCACCGTAGACATCGGCCGGGCTGACGGCTCCGGGCGCGGTGCGTCCAGCTGCCGTGTAGTGCGCTGCGATGCTCTGTGGCGAGAGCACGGAGTCGTACACGGCGACGTCTTCGAGGTAGCCCTTGAAGTAGGTGTTGCCGCCCCACGTGCTGTCGCCACCAACACGCCAGTAGCCGTAGTAGTACTGGCCGCTGTATACGTCAGTCCGCTGCGCGACGCGCACTCCGTCGACATACAGGCTCATCCCACTGTCGCTCAGCGTTGCCACCACGTAGTGCCACTTCGCATCGTTG
This sequence comes from uncultured Microbacterium sp., assembly GCF_937927635.1. Lineage (GTDB taxonomy): Bacteria > Actinomycetota > Actinomycetes > Actinomycetales > Microbacteriaceae > Microbacterium. Next base: position 34,115 of record NZ_CALBRW010000012.1, on the reverse strand, counting down.
TAGGAGCCCGAGGAGGTGATTGTCTGTGTGGAGCCTGGATACACACCGAATGTGATCCGACCGTTGGGCTCCATGTAGATGTGCCGATCGTAGTTCGATGAGAGCCCGGTCTGGGCATTGCCGAACCCGACCATCTTTCCTCCGGGCCCACCGTTGGCGTCGGTGCGGACCCACGCCTCGATCGTGAACACCTGGGGCGCGACGATCTTCTCAGAGGACGCGCCGTACGCGTTGCTGCCGTTGAATCGCGTGCTCGTCTTGCCGGTCTCGTCTGCGAGCGCACCGGACTGATTGCGCGTGTAGGACCCGTTCAGAGTCATATCCGATCCGCCCGCCCAGTCGTAGGCAGTCGCGCCGGATGCCTCACCGAGAGGCCAATAGTTCCGCGGCGAATCCTTCAGCACGGCGGCGCGATACGCACTGTCAGTGGACGCGCCCGATGCCGTCGCCGTGACCGTGCCGCTCATCGCTGCGTGCCCCTGCTGGTCTGTCGCTCGTACGCGATAGGAGTAAGAAGTCCCGCTCACCACGCTGGAGTCCACCCACCCGAATGCGGGTACACCCCAGTCCGCCTTCTTCGAACGCAATGAATCGAACGTCTTCACCACCACGCCGTCACGGAGCACTTCGTACTTCAGGTATTCGCTGTCGCGATCCCAGTTCGACGGCCAGGAGATCCGCAGGGCACCGCCCGCGACGTTCGTCGCGGTGGGCATCCAGTCGGCGTTCCACATCTGCGGCCCCTGCTGGTTGGTGGACTTCGCCGGAACGGCGAATCTCACCAGGCCCTGCTGGCCCTTGTCGTTCACTCGCGTGAACTCTCCGCCGTAGACGAGATATTCCGAGTTCCCGTTGACTGTCCACGGCCCCTGGTACGCGCCACTGACCGTGCCGGTGTTCATGGCGGGGAACCAGTGCAGAAGCTTCGGCTGAGGGTTGCCCGCGAACTCCGCATATCCGTTGTTCAGGCTGGGAGGAGTGATCCGCTGCACATCCTTGCTCACGGCCAATGCGCGGTAGAAGTTCCAGTCGGGGTCGCTCTGGGGGAAACCGTCCACGAGACTGCCGCAATAGTGGGAGTGTCCGGCCTGATAGAGCGCGTCGCCGAATGGCTGCACGTCGTATGTGTCACCGTGGCAGTCATTCACCCACACCAGGTTGCCCGACGCCCAGTCCGCACGGAAGCTCCCTTCCAGGTTGCCACCGTCCCCGAAGACGTAACCGGATCCGTAGAGCGATTCCCCATCGCTCTTCAACGAGAGGATGGCGGAGTCATTGCCCGCGTCGCGCACGATGCCGTTCGTGCTGAAGGGCAGCAGGGCCCCGGTCTGAGCGTCGACCATCCCCAGGCCATAACCCGGGTTGGCACTGCCGTTCAGTGTGGGGAATGCGCCTCCCAGCACCACTTTGCTCTGGTCAGGCGAGACCAGGACGACCTTTCCCTGTCGGTCACCGAGCACCGGAGCCCACGGCAACAGTGCTCCGGCTCTGGTCAGTGCCGCCGCTCCCTCTCGATCCTGTCCGGAGACCCTCCAGAACGATCCTGTGATGTAGACCGCCGAGTTCGTCGCATCGACGCCGGAGGCCGCCCCACTGACATTGGGGTTGAAATCGGAAAGCGCGCCGCTGGGCAGATCGAACGCCGCGACGCGGTTCCGGGTCTGACCGTTGACGCTCGTGAAGTCACCCACGATGTAGAGCCGGGTGCCGTCCGGCGATGCAGCGACCTGCCGCACCTGCGCGTTGATCGTCGGCGCGAACGACGTGATCAGTTCACCCGTCGTCAGGTTGTACGCGAGTATGTTGGACCGCGGGGTCTCGTTCGTGCCTGCTGCAGCACCCGCGGGGCGGGCAGAACTGAACTGCCCGACCGCGTAAACGACGTTGCCGACGATCTCCTGATCCCAGACGATGCCGTTGATCTGCACCGTGGGGAGGGCATCGGCGGTGACGGTGGATGCCTCGCCATCCGGCGGGGTCACGTCGGCCCGAGCCGACTCACCTACTGTGAGCAGAGCCGTGATAACAGCGACCACGGCCAGGAGCGCCAAGCCCACAGACACACTGCGCCGTCGCGCAGGTACGAAGAAATCGCCCACCAGCATTCCCCAGCTACTCAGACGTGCGACGCTTCCCAGGCGTCACCCGCAAATCCCCATGTGCCCTCGTTTTACGGGCGTGGCCCAACGAATACGACGTCGGGTCCCGACGGCAACAGGTCGACAGTAACACGAACATCCCCTGTCACCGCAAGAGGCACGGCGAAGAAATACACTGCCGTCGCCTTCTTCCCCGGCAGAATCCGAGCGGGCCAGTTGACCGCTCTCGCGTCGGTCAGGACCACCGCCGGCGTGCGGTCGTCACCGCCATAGGTCAGGGTCACGCCCGAGTTCCCGCTGTCGATCGCCTTGTCCGAGTCGTTCACGAGCTGGACCGCCACCTCGACTGCGGGACCGGACTTCTCGCCTGGGATGTCCCGTCCGGCGGTCACGGCCTGGATCGACGCAAGCGTCACGAACGCGCCCGGCATCGGCTGAGCCGTCGCCGTGGGAGACACTTCGATGGGCTTCGCCGATTTGTCGACGGGAGCGGTTCCTCCAGCCGTCGGCGTGGGAAAGACAGCCGGTGTGGTGGGAACTGGCGTGCCGGAGGCCGTGGGAATTGCTGAGGCGCCCGCATCCGCCGGGGTGCGCGCGCCTCCGGCGAGGACTGCCCAGGTGATCCCGCCGGCGACAAGCACCACGGCAATGACCGCGATTATCAGCCATCCACGTCGAGGACCCTTGCCAGCAGTCGAATCGGACACCGCGCCACCTCGTCTCAAGCCGCACAGGGTGCGCGACGTCGAAGATCCTACGCCAGTGGCGATGAGCGGGACCGGTGCGTGAGCACGCTTGCCGCAGTGAGGAAGACGACGAACGGGACCGCGCTGTCGACCAGGCCGCTCTCCGTGAGGGATCCCACGAGGATGAGCGTGAGCAGCGGCAGCATCAGGCCGCGTCTCTCACGAGAGAGCAGGGCATTCAGCGCGCACCATACGAGCAGTGCTGCCGAGAGGACGAACCCGATGATCCCGCTCTGGGCGAGAAGTGACACCCAGCTGCTGTCGAGCACCTGCACGGGCACCCACTTGTCATCGACCGCGACCTCCTTCACCGAGAGGCCGACGCCTATCCACTTCTCCCAGGAGGCCCACGCCCACGCGAGTACCGGCCGCCATGCGTTGAATCTCGAATCCAGAGTCCCCGTCGCCTCCGTCGCACCGCCCCGGGACGCGAGGCTCTCGAAGACGTCGGTGAACGAAGCGATCGCATACGAGAACGGAAGCGCGACCAGGAGTGCTATGACGACGCCGCGCCCTAGTCTGCCGTTCGACAGCAGTGCGACGACGACGGCCAGAGCGACCGCGAGCAGCGCCGTCCGGGAGCCGGAAGCGACCACGATGGCGAACAGCACCACCACGACAGTCAGCGCCCACAGCCGCACCCCTCTGCGAAGCACGAGCACGATGCCTCCGATCAGCGGCACCGCCGAAAGCGAAGCCAGCTCGTTCGGATGGATCTCGGGTAACCCGCCGCCGAGTCGCCCCTCGCTGAGAATCGTTCCGACACCAGTCGAGGCTGCGAGCACGGCCACCAGCGCCATCGCAGAGAGCAGGCACGACACGGCGTGCAGCCATGGCACAGCAGAGAGGAGGAGGAGCACCGTGAGCATCACGATGAACATGCGGACGACCAGTACCGAAGTCGCCGTCGCATTCCCCGCGACGACCGAACCGAGCAGCGAGATCAGAAGCACCAGGGAGATCGCGAAAGCGGGCCCGATACCTATCGGCACGCGTACGCGGGTGCGCAGCCAGAGCAGCACCGCGCCGCCCAAGGTCACGAGGGAGACCCCGGCCTTGATCACGACGACCGGGTCGACTCCGCCCGTGTAGATGGAATCCTTGCGCCAGGGGACCACGGCGACCACCAGGAGCAGGAAGAGCAATCCCACGACCGCGATGCGGTCACGACTCGGTGCGCGCGCGTCTCCGTGTCGTGGTGACGGCAGCCGCTCTGGAACTTCTCCCCCCGCGGAATCCGGAGGAGTTCTGACGTCATGGAGTCGGTGCATCGCCCTGCGACGCGGACGCGTAGCGGTCCGACGCCCTCCAGGATTCCGCGACAGCACCATCAGTCCCGTTCAAGGCCCCCGTCATGAGAACGCCCAGAGCGCGGATCCCCATCACCTGCAGCCGCATGCTGACGGAGATCAAGTCGGTCACCGTCGTCTCGCCGGCACGGCAGCTGATGATGATCGGGATATCGTGCGCAGCGAACTCCGCCACTGCGCCCGTCATGCCCGGCTCCAGAAGAGCGATCGCGATATCATCTGCGGGATCAAGCGCGTCGATCCTGCTCAGGACGTCGGCGACGGGAACGGCTGCGTGCCGCGGCGCGGAATCGGGATAGGCCTCGACCTCCGGGTAGGCCTCGACCTCCGGGTCGGCCTCGACCTCCGAGTCGGGCTCGACCTCCGGGTCGGGCTCGACCTCCGAGTGGGGCTCGTCATCCTCCGCCCGCAGCGCGACCTGCTCGGCGGGACTCCGCAGATCCTCGATCTGCGCGTTCCGTCCCAGCTCGGCGTACGCGAGAGCCAATCCCTCCACAGCCTGGGGCTCGAGCGGCAGCGGTGAGGCCGACATGATCGCTATCCCCCGGTGGTCGGCGCCCGCAAGCGCCACCACGTTACTGACGGTCTCCGCATATGCCGCGTTCTGCACTTCCTGCGAACGTCGCCCGCTCGGACTTATCCGGGAACGACGCGGAACCCGACCGACGACCGGAAGTCCGCAGGCCTTGCGCACGTCGGAGATCGTGTGAAGCCGTCGATTCGTCGTCGTACGGTACACCGAAACGATCGCGCCGATGGCAAGGCCGAGGATGAGCCCGAGCCCGACGATCGGCAGCGTCTGCGGCGAGATGGGGGACACCGGCGCGGTCGCCGGCAGCACCTGTCGCATCGTCACGGTGTAGCGCGTATCGCCTGGCGTGTTCTCTGTGTCCTCGATGAGGGCGGACGTGTGCTTCGCCGCTGAATTCGCCATCTCCTCCGACATCTTGGCCGTCGGCGCCTGCGCCGACACGACCAGGAGCACTGTGTCGGTGGTGTTCTCCGCTGACAGCATCTTCATGATGTCGCGGTCGCTGTATTTCGCGGGATCGAGCTCAAGATCCCGGCGGACACCGTCGACGACCTCTGGGCTGTCCACGAGCGGCGGATAGGACTTGATGCGCGCCTGACTGAACTGGTTGCGCTCGAACAGGGAGGCCTGCTCGGACTCGACCTGCAGGATCAGCGTCGACGACGCTGCATATGTTCGCGGCATAGGCACTGTGATGCCGTAAGCGACTGCCGCCCCCAGTATCGTTGCGAGAAGGATGATGGCCCACCCTTCTCGCAGGATGCGGCCATACGGAACGTCCTCCAAGAGCCCTCCCCTAGTCGGCACAGGTGTCATACGGCACTGGCTGAATCAACTTAGCATCCAGCGACAGGCCCGACCTTCACGCCCCGCGCCCGGCTTCACCTCTGGCTGCGACCACCCTGAGGCCGACGCCTCCGAGCAGTGACGCAATCGCCAGGAGGAATGGCACCAATGCGAACGGCACGCCCAGTGCCAGCGCCAACGCCGAGAGGAGGATGCCGAGCATCGTGTCGCCGAACCGGATGAGGAACACGACCATCTGCCGACCCGAAACAGCGCTCAGCGCACCGTACGGCGTCACCATCGCCACCGACATCCCGTATGCGACCCAGCTGATGACGGAGGCCAGATCGAGATCCACGTTGAATACCACGGGTCCGACCACTGGAGCCGCTGCGAGTGCAACACCTCCCAGCACAACCGACAGCAGCAGCAGCAGGATCACGACACGATCCGCTTCCCGAAGCGATCCGCGACGGCCGGCCTTCGCGCGGTCGGCAAAGCGGACGAAGAGCAGAGACGAAAAGCTGCCTACGACGAGGGTGAGCGGTGAGACGTAAGTGCGCGCTGCCTCCAGGAGTCCCACCGCGGCGATGCCCGCGAACGCCTGGACGAGCATCCGGACAACGGTGAAAAGACCCGGCCGAAGCGTCTGCTGGAGAGCACGCCAGAATCCGTACCGCCAGACCGTGCCGAAATCAGGTGACCTCGGCAGCACCAGGAACCGTTCCTCCCTCGGCAGCATCGATACACCGACGATGATCGCAACGGCCTGCCCCATCGCCATGGCCAGCAGGAACGTCGACAAGGCAAGCCCTCGCCCGTGCCAGAACGGGATCACCACGGCCATCGCGCAGATGAAGCCGACGACGTCGCCCAGCGCGGCACGGATGAACCTCATATGAGCCACCAGCAGCCGCCGCACGACCTCCATCACGGTGAACAGAATCAGCGCGACTCCGAACGCCGCGGCCTCGGCTGCGTCGACGAACCCAGTGAGCAGTGCCGCACTCGCAGCGAGGATCGCCATGCCTGCACTCGTCCACAGCGTCATCAGCTCCAGGGCCGCCCTGATGTCACGATGCTCGCGATGGAGGACGACCAGAGAATCTCCGACGAGCCCGGAGACCAGGGCCATCGCGAGCACGATGACGCCGTACAGGATGGCGAAGCGGCCGTAGTCGCTCACACCGAGCAGTCGCAGGACGAGGATCTGCAGTACGAAGCTGACGACGGCCTGAACGCCCTGCGCTGTCACTGCCGCGAGAGCGAACCGCTTCATCCCGCGTCAGCCGGGTGGGGTGACACTTCGCGACGACGACGGAACCGCGGCGCGTAGGCCGATCCGTCTATGGTCTCAATGCCCCCGGCGATGTTCAGAGTGTGCAGGCGGGTTCCCCGCCACGCCTCACCGGGAGCAAAGCGACGAACGACGCGCTGCTCGAACGCATCGTCATCCAGTCGAGTGATCTCCGCGATCGCAAGCGCCGCGCCATAGCCTGCACTGCAATCCTGCACCGGGCGAAGGAGGCGTCCCTCGTGACGAACCACTCTTCCTGCGGGGCGCGCGCTGGAGATGTCGACGAGAACCGGGTTGTTGCGGTGCGCCACCCACGGCCCCCTCAAGTCGGGAGCCGACCAGACCCAGAGACTGTCGGACAGCGATCCGCCATCGCCCACTGTGGCGGTGAGCCACCAGCGCCCATCATGTTGGAACGGTGTGCTGTCACTGGCCTCCACGCCGGTCACCAGAACGCTGTGCCGTTCCCATGTCGACGGAAACTGAACAGCTCGGTACAGCTCGATGGTCCTTGCGCCGGAAGTCTCCGGAATCATCCAGATGTCGCCATCATGCTCGAGCACGAAGGGGTAGGACAGATGCACGTCGTGTGCGAGGACGCGCACCGGTGCACCGTCAGGGCCCTCCGCCGTCCAGGGCACGACCGAGATCCCCGCGCGGCCGACCGCGTGGTCGAAATCCTCGACGAACAGATATGTTCGTCCCTCATGCTCAAAGGGGAAAGGGTCTGCGTAGAAACGACGCCCGTCATCGGGGAGATCGTGCCACGGACCCTGCGGAAGCGAGTCCTGGACGATCGCACCGGCATCGTCGATGCTCCGCCATCCGACACGCCAGTGCGGTGCGCGATACAGAATGCTGTACGCCTTGCGCACCAACGCACCGGCCACCCGACGGATACCGACCTCCACCAGGGAGCGTGGCCGGCTCGGAGCGCGGAGAGCGTCCGCCGGGGGCGCGAAGCGTCGTCCGGCGACCGCGCCGACGATCAACGTCACCACTCCGGCGCTCAGGTCGGCGAGTGCCGAAGCGTACAGCCCTGGCAGTTCGCTGCCAGGGCGGCCCTGGGCACGAACGGCCCCCGCGCCGTCGACGACGGTCACGATCGGAAAACCCCCTGCACGCAATGAGGAAGCAGCCGCGGGTTCGCCGTAGCCGTCCTCGTAGCGCACAGTCCAGGCACCTGAGATCGGCGCCGTGGTCAGATCGAGAATCGTGTCAGGCTCCCAGCCATCGCGCGCAGTGGACCTCACCTGCGTCGCTGCCAGCAGCCCCTCCTCGAGACCATGCAGTCGCCGCTCCAAACGGAGCAGCCTCTCCCAGCTGGCCTGCATCGGCCACCGGGGTTCATCGACGACGCGTACCGCGACCTCGACGTCATCCAGATCAGACAGCCGTCCGATCAGCACCTGCTGCCAGCGCCTCAGCGTGCGCCGTCCCAGCCGTATTTCCAAGCGCATTAGCGATCCCCTCATGTGCCTGTCCGCAGGGGATCAGCACAAGCCCAGACGACCGGCTCAGCCGATTCCCCTCGCGACGCCGATCAGCGCAAGCGTAACAGCCACCTCGTCATCGGGGACACATGGATCGATATACTCGCGATGATGCCGTGATGAGCCACCGCGTGATGAGCGACAGCCTACGGCAACCTGGGGAGGATGCGTGAAGATGAGTATTGGCACGTCCGGAGGCTTCTTCACCGCGCACCGTGCTGCCGTTCAGCGGCTCGAAGCTGCACAGAAACCCTCAGCCGGCACCCCCGCGTACTCGCGCTATGTCAACCGCCCGCTTGGCCGCCAGATTGCAGCGTGGGCGTACATCGCCCGGCTCACGCCGAACGGAGTGACCGGCATCAGCGCACTGCTGACATTCTCCGCGGTCGCCGTGCTCGCGATCATGCGTCCGGAGTGGTGGGTGGGCGTGACAGTGTGCATACTCCTCCTGCTCGGCTACGCCTTCGACTCTGCAGACGGACAGCTCGCACGCTTGCGTGGAGGAGGGTCGCCTCAAGGAGAATGGCTGGACCACACGGTCGACGCCGCCAAAGTCACGGCACTCCACATGGCAGTGCTGATCACGGCGTACCGAGACTTCGATCTTCCGGTCGTGTGGCTCCTCGTCCCGATGCTCTATGTCTTCGTCGACAACCTGACGTTCTTCGGCATGGTCCTCAAGGATCTGCTGTCCGTGCGTGAAACGGGTGGAAAGACAAGAGCCTGGACCACGTCTACGAGCGCGCTTCACGCCATTGCGGTGATCCCCACCGATTACGGCGTCTTCTGCGCAATGTTCCTCCTGCTCGGACAGCATCTGCTGTTCTTCGGTGCGTACACGCTGATGGCATTCTGCAATGCGATCATCCTCGTCCTCGTCCTCGTCAAGTGGTATCGCGATATGGGAGCGCTGCGGCAAGCGGATCGATGATGCCCGGCGAACGGCAGATGCGTCCACCGACAGAACCGGCTGGCGAGGCCGTTCCAGCGGCAGGATCCTCACTATGCTGGAGACGCGCGGTGTGGGGCCGTGTCGAGTTGCTGCGGAGAGTCGCGCGCCGCGTCGAGAGGAATTCATGAAGGGCATCATCCTTGCAGGGGGTTCCGGCACGCGTCTGCATCCGATCACACTGGGCGTGTCCAAGCAGCTGATCCCGGTTTACGACAAGCCGATGGTCTACTACCCGCTGTCAACGCTCATGCTCGCGGGCATCGACGACATTCTCGTGATCACCACGCCGCACGACGCCGCGCACTTCGAGCGCCTGCTGGGTGACGGATCTCAGTTCGGTGTGCGGATCACGTTCGCGCAGCAGCCGTCGCCGGATGGTCTCGCGCAGGCGTTCACGATCGGCGCCGACTTCATCGGCGATGACTCCGTCGCGCTGGTGCTGGGTGACAACCTGCTTTACGGCCCAGGCCTCGGCACGCAGCTCAAGCGGTTCTCCGGCATCGACGGCGGCGCGGTGTTCGCCTATTGGGTGGCGGAGCCTTCCGCCTACGGCGTGGTCGAGTTCGACGCATCCGGCGCCGCCGTGTCCCTCGAGGAGAAACCCGCGCAGCCGAAGAGCAACTACGCGGTGCCCGGTCTGTACTTCTATGACAACGACGTGGTCTCCATCGCCGCATCGCTGCAGCCGTCGGCGCGCGGTGAGTACGAGATCACCGACGTGAATCGCGAGTACCTGCGTCGCGGCAAGCTTCAGGTGGACGTGCTGCCACGCGGCACCGCCTGGCTGGACACCGGAACGTTCGATCAGATGACGGATGCCGCAGACTACGTGCGCACGATCGAGCGCCGCACCGGCATGAAGATCGGCGTGCCGGAGGAGGTCGCGTGGCGTCAGGGCTTCCTCTCGGATGCCGAGCTGCGCGAGAGGGCGGACAAGCTGGTCAAGTCCGGCTACGGCACGTACCTGCTCGAGCTGCTGGAGAGGGGCGCGCGTTGAGGCTTCTGGTCACCGGCGGTGCCGGGTTCATCGGATCCAACTTCGTGCACCATGTCGTGGCGCGCACCGACCACCATGTGACGGTGCTGGACAAGCTCACCTACGCCGGCAACCTGGCGTCGCTGGCGGGACTGCCCGAGGACCGGGTCAAGTTCGTGCAGGGCGACATCGCGGACGCGGCACTGGTCGACTCCTTGTTCAGCAGGACGGATGCCGTGGTGCACTACGCCGCGGAGTCGCACAACGACAACTCGCTGAACGATCCGTCGCCGTTCCTGAACACCAACATCGTCGGCACGTACACCCTGCTGGAGGCCGCCCGCCGGCATGACGTGCGGTTCCACCACATCTCGACCGATGAGGTCTACGGAGACCTGGAGCTGGACGACCCGAACAGGTTCACCGAGCACACGCCGTACAACCCGTCCTCCCCGTACTCGTCGACGAAGGCAGGGTCGGATCTGCTGGTTCGGGCATGGGTGCGGTCGTTCGGTGTGCGCGCCACGATCAGCAACTGCTCCAACAACTACGGGCCCTACCAGCATGTCGAGAAGTTCATCCCGCGTCAGATCACGAACGTGATCCGCGGCATCCGCCCCAAGCTGTACGGCGCGGGACTGAATGTGCGCGACTGGATCCACGCCGACGACCATTCCTCGGCGGTCCTGACAATCCTCGAGAAGGGCGAGATCGGGCAGACCTACCTGATCGGCGCCGACGGCGAGAAGAACAACAAGGACGTCGTCGAACTGATCCTCACTCTGATGGGGCAGGATCCCACGGCGTACGACCATGTCACCGACCGCGCCGGGCACGACCTGCGCTACGCGATCGACTCCACACGACTGCGCACCGAGTTGGGTTGGCAGCCGACCTACCGCGACTTCGAGGCCGGCCTCGCCGCGACCATCGAATGGTACCGGCAGAGCGAGGCATGGTGGGGGCCGTCCAAGGATGCCACCGAGGCGTTCTACGCGGGGAAGGGCCAGTGAGCGTCGAGTTCGGCAAGCGGCTGGTCGTCGCCGAGACCCCGATCCCCGGCCTGCTCATCGTCGACCTGCCGGTGCATGGCGATTCCCGGGGCTGGTTCAAGGAGAACTGGCAGCGCCAGAAGATGACGGATGCCGGTCTGCCCGACTTCGGACCCGTGCAGAACAACATCTCCTTCAACGACGCGGTGGGCACCACGCGCGGCATCCACGCCGAGCCCTGGGACAAGTTCGTCTCCGTGACCACCGGTCGCATCTTCGGCGCATGGGTGGACCTGCGCGAAGGCCCGTCATACGGCACCGTGTTCACGACCGAGATCGACCCCTCGCGCGCGGTCTTCGTGCCCCGCGGTGTCGGCAACTCGTACCAGACACTCGAACCCGACACGGCATACGCCTACCTGGTGAACGATCACTGGTCGCCCGACGCGGAGTACGCGTTCCTCAACCTCGCGGACGAGACGGCGGCGATCGCCTGGCCGATCCCGCTCGCAGAGGCCGAGATCTCGGAGAAGGACCGGAACCATCCGCGGCTCGAGGGCGTCACGCCGATCGCTCCGCGCAGGATCCTCGTTCTGGGCGCGAACGGACAGCTCGGACGCGCACTGCACGCCGAGTACGGCGAAGCAGCACACATCGAGTACGCCACCCGCGCAGACCTCGACGTGACCGCACCTGGACTGGACTCCGTACGCCGCTGGCGGGACTACGGCGTGATCATCAACGCCGCCGCCCACACCGCCGTCGATCAGGCCGAGACGCCCGAAGGCCGGGCATCCGCTTGGGCAGCCAACGCGACCGGCCCCGCGGCTCTGGCCCGCATCGCCGCCGAGCACGGGATCACGCTCGTGCACGTCTCCAGCGACTACGTGTTCGACGGATCCTCCGCATCGCCGTACGGCGAGGACGCCGCGTTCAGCCCGCTGGGTGTGTACGGGCAGTCCAAGGCTGCCGGTGACATCGCCGTGGCCACCGCACCGCGGCACTACATCCTGCGCACCTCGTGGTTGATCGGTGCTGGCAGCAACTTCGTGGCGACCATGGCATCGTTGGCCGAGCGCGGCATCGATCCGCGCGTGGTCGACGACCAGACCGGGCGGCTGACGTTCACAGCCGACCTCGCCCGCGGCATCCGGCATCTGCTGGAGGCCGACGCCGCCTACGGAACGTACAACCTCACCGGCTCAGGTCCCGCGCGAACCTGGGCCGACATCGCGCGCGACGTGTACCAGGCCACAGGCCACGATCCGGCCCGGGTGCACGGCGTCTCAACCGCGGACTACTTCGCATCGGCGGCGGGCCCGGTCGCACCGCGACCGCGGAACAGCATGCTGGATCTGGACAAGATCACGGCAACCGGTTTCACCCCGAGCGACGCGAACTCAGCACTGAACGCATACCTCGCCGCGCGGTGATGAGCACCAGTGGGAACGCTCCCACTCCTATACTGGCCACGTGGCATCGTATACACGTGCCACTGGCGCGGAACAGCATCCCCAGTGCACCGCGTCAGGTGCAGAGCATCCCCAGTGCCTGTGCCGGAGGCCCCGGCGAGTCCCCACTCGCCGGGGTCTCATCACATTCGGGGTCTGCACTCAATCTTCTCCACAATCGCTGGCGAAGCATGAGTTATGCACAGGAGCCGGGAATCGGGCCTTCTGCCACAGCGACGACGGCTACGGTCGATGACAGCAGCCGATCATCGAGGCAGAATGGAGACGTGTACATGTCACCCGAACTCATCGCGATCCTGAGCGCGTTCGTCACGCTCGGCTTCGGCATAGTCGGGGGCTTCGCATGGATGCTGCACCAGATGGACGCGCGCTTCGACAAGGTGGACGAGCGGTTCGACAAGGTTGACGAGCGCTTCGCCGAGATGAGCCGAGACGTCACCGATCTCAAGGTGGCCGTCGCCCGACTCGAGGGCGGCCGCCCCCAGCTGCTCACCGGCAGGTGAACCCGTAACGCAAGAAGGCGGACACCCGCGCCCAAAGCTACGCTGAGAGCAGTTCCTGCTCGACGAGGAAGTATCGCGAGTGGGTCTTCTTCAGCACGTCAAGCGATGAGCTGTTGAGAGACACGATCTCCACGTCCGGGTCGGTCCGCTCCGCCTCGAGCTGGAGTCGGTAGCGCATGGCGTCGAGATGCCCCTCGGCTCCGGGGAACTCGTGCACGCGGTGCGCACCCGTCGGCCGGTGGTACTCGATCACAAATCCCGGCATGTTCATCCCCTCCGTTGCATCGCTCTGAATTGATCATGAATCTGCATCAAACGGTCGCGAAACCTGAGTTCGTCCTCGCGGCGCCGATTCCACTCGGACTCGAGTCTATCCCGCACCTGCTGGCCGAAGATCGGACTCTCTCCATCAACATCCTCCTGAAGTCGCAGAAGTTCACGCGCCTTCAGGTTCCGCTCCTCCTCCATGCCGGCGATCGCTTCGGTCGACAGGCTCTTCAGAGCATCGACGACCTCACTCGCCGCCGGGTCCTTCGGGTTCTGCCCATAGCGGATCTCTCGGCCGAACATGTCTGCCGCTGCTTCGTACACGTTCGCCCACGCGCCCTGCACATGAGTGCGTATCTGAACCTCCACACGCACAGGCAGGCGAAGACACACATGTACGGCCCGATAGCCGCTGTGCGGATCAAGCCTGAGGTCTTTGATCTCGGTCTGACCAGACTCGAAACGACCTGCGACCGCCATCGCGACCGCATCCTGCTCATCGAGCGACCATCTCAGCCTCGAAACGCACACCGGCCACATCCTGCACCGAGGAGAGCGGGGTGGACCGATCTCGCTGAAGTTTCTGGCGGAGCGTGTCGATCGTCTTCGATCGTGACGTCACATCGAAAGGCCGATCCCCCAATAGCGGCGCCCAGTTCAGGGACTCGATCACCTGCTGCACACCAGCAGCCACTCCCGCATACCAGAGCATCACCTCTTGGTAGTCGGGGACCCCGGCAGGCACCGGCGTTTCGTCACGGATGTGTCGTCCGAGCACCCTCAGCTTGTTGTTCGACCAGGGCATCTCAAACATGCTGAAGAGCGTAACTTGTGCCACAGACACCCCGTCACGCAGAAAGGCGGCCACCCGCAGGTGACCGCCTTCCAGGGCGCGGACGAGATGAACTACAGAGCGAGGTGCTGGCGCACGACCTCGGCCAGCTCCTCGGCGTGGGCGTTGGCAGTCTCGGCATCCGCCGCCTCGACCATCACGCGCACGAGCGGTTCGGTTCCCGACTTGCGCAGCAGCACGCGGCCGGAGTCGCCCAGCTTCTGCTCGACGACCTTGACGGCGTCCTGCACGCCGGCGTGCGTGGAGACGGCGTCCTTGTCGACGCCCTTCACGTTGATCATCACCTGCGGGTAGACCGTCATGATCGAGGCGAGCTCGGCCAGCGTCTTCTTCTGGCGGGCCATCTCGGCCACCAGGTGCAGGCCGGTGAGCACGCCGTCGCCGGTGGTGGCGAACTGCCGCATGATCACGTGCCCGGACTGCTCGCCGCCCAGCGAGAAGCCGCCCTTGTTCATGTCCTCGAGCACGTAGCGGTCGCCGACGCTGGTCTGGCGAACGGTGATGCCGTGCTCGCGCATGGCGACGTGCAGGCCGAGGTTGCTCATCACGGTCGCGACGAGCGTGTCCTCGGCGAGCTTGCCCCGGCTCTTCATGGCCACCGCGAGGATCGCCATGATCTGGTCGCCATCGATGATACGGCCCTCGGCGTCGACCGCCAGGCAGCGGTCCGCATCGCCGTCGTGCGCGATGCCCACGTCGGCCCCGACGCGCACGACCTCTGCGGCCAGCTTGTCGAGGTGCGTGGAGCCCACGCCGTCGTTGATGTTGATGCCGTCGGGGTCGGCCCCGATGACGGTCACCTTCGCGCCGGCGCTGCGGAACGCCTCGGGGGATGCCCCGGATGCTGCGCCGTTGGCGCAGTCCAGCACCACGTGGATGCCGTCGAGCCGGTGCGGCAGGGAGGCCAGCAGGTGCAGGACGTAGCGATCCTCGGCATCCGAGAATCTGCGCACGCGACCGACGTCACCGCCGGTGGGCTGCAGCTTGGCGCCGGTCATCGCATCCTCGATGCGGTGCTCGACCTCGTCGGGGAGCTTCACGCCGCCGCGGGCGAAGATCTTGATGCCGTTGTCGGGCGCGGGGTTGTGGGATGCCGAGATCATCACGCCGAAGTCGGCGTCGATGTCCGAGATCAGGAACGCCGCAGCCGGTGTCGGCAGGGTGCCGGCGTCGAGCACGTCCACACCGGAGGAGGACAGGCCCGCCTCGACCGCTGCGCTGAGGAAGTGACCGGAGATGCGCGGGTCGCGGGCGACCACGGCGGTGAGCCGCTTGCCGGCGGCCCTGCGGGCCTCGGCAATGCGGCCCTGGCCCAGGACGACAGCGGTCGCCTGGGCCAGGGTGAGTGCAAGGTTGGCGGTGAGGACCTGGCCGTTGGCCAGGCCCCGCACGCCGTCGGTACCGAACAGTGCCATCTGGGGAACTGTGCGGATCAGCGCTTCGAGTACTGAGGAGCCTTGCGGGCCTTCTTGAGACCGGCCTTCTTGCGCTCGATGACGCGGGCGTCACGAGACAGGAAGCCGGCCTTCTTGAGGGCGGGACGGTTGTTCTCAGCGTCGATGTTGTTCAGCGCACGGGCGATGCCCAGGCGCAGCGCGCCGGCCTGGCCGGAGTCGCCGCCACCCGAGATGCGGGCGATGACGTCGTAGGCGCCGGCGAGGTTCAGCGTGGTGAACGGGTCGTTGATCAGCTGCTGGTGCAGCTTGTTCGGGAAGTAGTCCTCGAGCGTGCGACCGTTGATGGTGATGGTGCCCGATCCGGGGATCAGGCGCACGCGGGCGATGGCCTGCTTGCGACGGCCCACGGCGGCGCCCGGCACGGAGAGCACGGGGCGGGGAGCCGACTCCACGACCTCGGCCTCAGGGGTCGAGGTGGAGAAGTTCTGCGGGAATTCGGTGGTGTCCTGAGTGTCAGCCACGAGTATGTCCTTTGAGATCTGAGGGGCGCTTACTGGGCGACCTGGTCGAGGGTGTACGGCGTGGGCTGCTGGGCGGCGTGCGGGTGCTCGGCACCTGCGTAGACCTTCAGCTTGGCCAGCTGCTGACGACCCAGGGTCGTCTTGGGGAGCATGCCGCGGACGGCCTTCTCCACGGCGCGGACCGGGTTCTTCTCGAGGAGCTCGGCGTAGGAGGTCGCGGTCAGGCCGCCCGGGTAACCGGAGTGGCGGTAGGCGATCTTCTTCTGGAGCTTCTGGCCGGTCAGGGCGACCTTGTCGGCGTTGACGATGACGACGAAGTCGCCGACGTCGACGTGGCGGGCAAAGGTGGGCTTGTGCTTGCCCCGCAGGATGGCGGCGGCGTGCGAAGCCAGGCGGCCGAGAACGACGTCGGTGGCGTCGATGACGATCCAGTCACGCTGGACCTGCCCGGCCTTCGGGGTGTAAGTGCGCGTCACAATAGTGCTGCTTTCTTGATTCGAACGGAGAGGTTCGTGAATCCCACTCCGGGGTGGTTCTCCTGGGCGGATGCCCGAGGTGAACACGCCAGTGGAGGGCTCACGTTCGTCGTACCGGCGCCTCGGCAGGCCGAAGCACAGGCACCAAAGGTCGAGCTTACAGCATCCGGCCCGTGGTTCCCAAGTCCGGCCACCCCGCCTCTCCTCGCGCCCCGCCCTCGCGCCCCCTCCCCTCGCGCCCCCCACTCTCCCGCGGGTCGCATATGGCTGCCTCAACGCCCGTGAGACCACCATTCGCGACCCGCGACACGCACGGGATGCCTCGCCAGTCCTGCTGCACATCTTCGAGATCTGCGGAGTTGTGCACAATCACTGGGATCCACGGCATCCGCTGTCCCCTCCAGACTGCATTGTGGATGGATGCCGTTCTCACCTGCCCCGCTGCCGAAGGACATCGGCGCGCAGTTCAGCACCGCTGCTGCCTTGCGCGCCGGAGTCAGCCGTGCACGGTTGAGGGCCCTTGACCTCACGTCGCCCTTCCATGGCGCCAGGCGCACAGCATCCGATATTGCCGAGCAGGAGAAGGAGATCGCCGAGGACACCTCTCCCCTGGCACGCACGCGGGCTGACGCACAGCGGATGAAGGCGAAAGCCAGGACATTCCTCACGGTCATGGCGCCCGGTGGCTTCATCTGCGGTCGCAGCGCCGCCGTGATCCGCGAGTATCCGGTGGATGCTCCCGACGAGCTCGAGGTCGCTGTGCTGTCCCCGAGCCGGGCACCCCGCGGCGCCGGTGTGAAGGGAAGGCGGATCGAGCCGTGGATGGTGGCGATCGACGAGCTCGACGGCATCCCGATCACCTCACCAGCAACGACCTGGACGATGCTCGCGAAGCACCTGAGCGTGCGCGAGCTGATCATCGTCGGCGATGCCATCGTCCAGATCCCACGCGACGATCGCGGGAGACAGCGCCCTCAACTGGTCGCAGCCACCGTCGAGCAGCTGCGTGAGGCCGTTGGCGCAGGGCGCCATGTCGGCGTGCGCAAGCTCCGCCGAGCGCTGGAGAGGATCCGCGTGGGCAGTTCGTCGCCGCTGGAGACGGATTTCCGGTTGGATGCCGAGGATGCCGGGCTTCCCGAGCCTGAACTCGACGTCGAGGTCTACGACGAGCACGGCCGTCGGCTGGGCATATCGGAGTTCGCGTATCCGACGGTGAAGATCGCCATCGAGGTGGAGGGCGACCACCATCGAACCTCGAAGAAGCAGTGGAACCGCGATATGCAGAAGTACCGCGACTATTCGGCCGCGGGCTGGGAGACCGTGCGACTCACGTCACAGGACATCCGCTGGACCCGATGCGCGACCCAGATCGTCCGCGATGCTCTCGCTCGCCGCATGTGAGTCGACCTTCAGGAGCCCTTCGCCAGCCCGTTGTGCGCCCGGTCCGCGGGCTCGTTTGTGCGCCCGGTCTGCGGGCCCTGGTTCGCGGGGCCCGAATGGCTGCCTCCAGCCCCGCGAGGCCACCATTCGCGACCCGCGACACACCCGGAGCACGGAGCAACCACTCCCGCGGGTCGCATATGGCTGCCTCCAGCCCCGCGAGGCCACCGTTCGCGCCCCGCGACACACCCAGAGCACGGAGCAACCACTCCCGCGGGTCGCATATGGCTGCCTCCACCCCCGCGAGACCACCAGTCGCGCCCCACGACACACCCGGAGCACGGAGCAACCACTCCCGCGGGTCGCATATGGCTGCCTCCACCCCCGCAAGGCCGCCATTCGCGACCCGCGAAAGCACTGGGTCCGGCTAGCCGGCCTCGGCGGTGACCAGGATCGGGCGGTGGTCGCTGGTGCCCTGCGGCAGTGTGGTGATCCGGGAGATGTCGAAGCCGTTGGAGGTCGCGAAGTCGTAGTGCCCGCGGAACACCCGGTACCGCGTGTACGTGCGGTCGTCGCTGAGCGTCAGGCGGTAGCCGTGCTCGCGGACGGTCTGGCCCAGGTTCTCCTTGAACACCGGGTAGTTGTAGTCGCCGACCATCAGCACCGGCATGCCGGGGGCGAGCTCCTGAAGGGCATTCAGCCCGGCGCGGATCTGCGTGCGGCGCAGCGAGTTCAGCGCGGTCAGCGGCGCCGCATGGAACGACGCAACCACCACGTGCCGGCCTGTGTCGATGTTCAGCAGCCGCGCCCCCAGCACCCGCTCGTTGGCGGGCTTGAGCACTCGGTCGTGCAGCGACTTCTTCAGCCCGATGGTGCGCACGCGCTCGACCCGGTACTGGTTGCTGCGCAGATACATCGCCAGGCCCAGCCGGTTGCCGGACGTCGCCCTCACCAGCCCCAGGCCGCCGATGGCATCCGGGAGCAGCGTCGTGTCGCACTCCTGCAGGCACAGGATGTCGGGGTCGTGCGTGGCGACCAGCGCGTTCAGCTCGCCCGCGGCGCGATGCTTGCGCAGGTTGTACGAGATGAGCCTCATGGGGCCACGTTACCGCCGCAGGATGAACGTCGGCCGACTACTCCCGGTCGCGTCGGGCTCGGGTCTGCTCGGCACGGGCCGCCAGCAGATCGTCGGCGGGGTATCCGACCTCCGCGAGCGTCAGCCCCCGGGCAGGAAGGACCTTGAAGGCGCTGGTGCGGGTGAGCTCCTCGCGCAGCCGCACGACGTCGTCGACGGACAGCCTGCCCTCCCCCACGGCCGCGCAGGCGCCGACCAGCGCGCGCACCATGCTGTGGCAGAACGCGTCGGCCTTCACATCCGCGATGAGCACGCCGTCGGCATCCCGATGCCAGCGATAGTCCAGCAACGCGCGGATGGTCGTGGCCTCCTCGCGCGGCTTGCAGTACGCGGCGAAGTCGTGCAGCCCGATGAGGGTGCGGGCGGCGGCATCCATCTGGTCGACGTCGAGCGAGGCACGCACGGCGGTGGTGTCGTTGCGACGCATCGGGTCGTAGCCCACACCCGCGTCGGCCAGGCGATAGCGGTACCGGCGCCACACCGCCGAGAACCGCGCGTCGAAGCCGTCGGGTGCGAGAGTCGTGCGGCTCACGGTCACGTCGGGGTACTGCCCGAGCACCCCGCGGATGCGGCGGGCCAGCGACCCGGCGGGATCGGATGCCGCCTTCCCGTGCCGCGCTGTGACGCGCGACCACTGCGCCTCGTCCAGATCGACATGCGCCACCTGACCGGACGCATGCACGCCGGCATCCGTCCTGCCCGCCACGATCAGATGCGCCTCGGACCCGACGATGCGGGCGAGTCCTGCCTCGAGCACTCCTTGCACGGTGCGCAGTCCCGGCTGTTTCGCCCAGCCCCGGAAGCCGGTCCCGTCATAGGCGATGTCCAAGCGAATGCGCACCTGCTCAGCCTAGACTGGAGGGTCAAGCCCCCTCTGAAACGTGCCTTCCTCCGCTATGCCTGCATCCCCCTCGCCGTCCCGCTTCGCGGGGCTCGACGGACTCCGGGCGATCGCGGTCGGCCTGGTGCTGATCTATCACCTGTTCCCCGGCGCGGGCGTGCACAGCGGACTCGTCGGCGTGGACGTGTTCTTCGTGGTGAGCGGATTCCTGATCACCTCGCTCATGCTGCGTCCGTCGACGCATTCGCTCGGATATCGGATGCTGGACTTCTGGCGCCGCCGCGCGCGCCGGCTGCTGCCCGCACTGGCCGTGGCGCTGACGGTCTGCGCAAGCGTCGCATGGGCGATCGGCGGTGACGTGCTGGTGGGGATCGGCCGGCAGCTGCTGGGCGCCTCGACGTTCAGCTACAACTGGGTGGCGCTGGCCGGCGGCTCGGACTACTTCGCCGCCACCGAGCCGGAACTGTTCCGCAATGTGTGGTCGCTGGCCGTCGAGGAGCAGTTCTACCTGCTCTGGCCACTGCTGCTGCCCCTGCTGCTGGTGGTGCTGCGGGCGCGCTGGCTGCTGGTCGCGTTCGCCATCGTCGCGGCGGGCGCCTCGGCCTGGTGGATGTCGGTGCTGGTCGGCGAGGGCGCCGTCACCCGCGCGTACTTCGGCACCGACTCGCACGCGTTCGGACTGCTGTTGGGCATCGCACTGGCATTCGCGCTGCGGGACATGCCGGATCGGGCATGGATGCACTCCTCGGCTGCCCGGGTGGGCGGTTTCGCGATCGGGATGCTGGGCATCGGGCTCATCGTGGTGGCCGCACTGCAGCCAGGGCACCCGGCGGGCTCCGGCTTCCCCGGAACGCTGCTGCTGGCATCCGTCGGATCACTGCTGTCGATCCTGGCCGGAGTCCTGCCCGGCTCCTGGTTCGGCCGGGCCGTCGACGTGCAGCCGCTGCGCTGGATCGGCGACCGGTCATACGGGATCTACCTGTGGCACTGGCCGCTGCTGGTGCTGGTGCTCGCCGCGACAGGGCAGGGCGTCTCCGCCGGTGCCGCCGGGGTTCCCGTGCTGTCGGGGTGGGTGACGCTGGTGCTGGCCGTGGTCATCGCGGCCGTCTCGTTCCGGATGCTGGAGACGCCCGTGCGGAGGCTCGGACTGCGCAGGTCGCTGCGCGCGATCGGCGCGCGTTTCAAGCGCAACCCGCTGACGCGCTTCGCGACCCTCAGCGCGCTGGTCGCCGCACTGCTGGCGCTGGGCGGGACCACCGCGGCCGTGGCGATGGCCCCGCCGATGACCACCGCCGAGGCGACCATCCTGGCCGGACAGAAGGCCCTGAAGAATCGGACGGCGAAGCCCGCTCCGCATCCTGAGCCGACACCGACCGCGATCGATGGGAACCAGATCACCGCCGTCGGGGACTCGGTGATGCTGGCATCCGCGCCCGCCCTGTACGAACGCTTCCCCGGCGCGTTCGTGGATGCGAAGGTCTCGCGCTCGAGCTGGAAGGGGCCGGGGATCATCGACGCGCTGGCGGCCTCGGGCGCCCTGCGACAGCATGTGGTGGTCGCCCTCGGCACCAACGGATCGATCGATAGGCGCGTGCTGCAGAAGATGGCCGACGAGGTCGGGCCGAACCGAGATCTGGTGCTCGTGAACGCCTACGCGCCGCGGGACTGGATCCCCGGGGTGAACGCCGAGCTGCAGGCCTTCGCCTCGGTGCGCAGCGGCGTGGTCGTCGCCGACTGGTCCGGAGCCATCGCGCCGCACGAGGATCTGCTGGCCGGCGACCGCATCCACCCCGGTGCCGCCGGTGGGCGGATCTTCGCGGAGGTCGTGGAGAAGGGCATCCGCGATTCCGAGGCCGAGCGCGCCGCCCGCCCGCACCGCACTCCGGAGCCGATGGGGTACTGACACTGGCGACGCTTCGGCCGAACCTCAGTCCACGGCGACCTTCGCCTTGGCCCAGGAGCGGCCGCGGGTGTCCTTGAGGATCGTGTACTCCACATCCACGTGCGGCTCGATCGCGCTGTACTTGTCGTTCGGGGCGCCGATCACGAGCTGGAAGCCGAGCCCGCGCCAGGCTCCGATCGCGCGCTTGGTGAAGTGCGCGTCGGCCTTGATGAGGGCTTCGTCCATGAACACCGGCGCATAGCGCGGGCGCTCGGCGCCGGCATCCCCCAGCTGGTAGCGCAGGGCCGCGCCGACGATGAACGCGACCAGCTCCTGCGACTCGCCGCCGGACTTCTCGCCGATGTGGTCGTACAGCGCGACGTGCTCGCCGGTGCCGGCGTGCACGCGCTCGGCGGAGACCCGCACATGGTTGCGCACGTCGATGAGCTCGGCGAAGTCGGGGGCCGTGCGGCGCATGCGGCCGATCAGGCGGCTCATGCGGCGGTAGGCGTTCTCGCGCTCGTCATCCGTCGACGCCGCCTCGATCAGCCCGCGCACCTCGCGCAGCTCGCGGCGGAACCGCTTGCGCGCCTCGGACTGGTTCTCGCGCGGCGAGATCTGCAGCCGGTGCTCGTCATCGTAGAACGGCAGCTCGCGCATGATGGCGTTGATGGGCTCGATGCGATCGCGGATCTCGCGCACCGAGCGGCTCAGCGTGGAATCGAGGCTGGTCAGGTCGTTTCCGCTCAGCCCCAGCAGGCTGTCGCGCCACTCCCGCTCCAGCTCGTACAGGCCGCTGGTGCGCAGGGCAGCCAGAATGCCCTGGAACTCCGCCACCGACGCGTCCGGGTCCGGCAGCAGGTTCAGGTTCGGCCAGCGCTCGAGGAAGGATGCCATCAACTGGCGCATCCGCTCGCGCTGCTCCTCGTGCGCTTCGGCGGCAGCGCGCCGCTCGCCGACCAGCCGCGTCGCGGCGGTCTTCAGCGCCAGGTCCAGACGTGCGAGACGATCGGATGCCGCGTCGTCAGGTGCGTCGTCCAGCAGGAAACGGTCGTCCAGGAAAGCTGCCTGCGCCGAGGACAGCGAGAGGTCGTCAGCGGAGTCGATCACGCTCTGGCAGGCGTCGACCTGGTCGGTCACCTCACCCCACCGCTCCTGCGCGTCGGCGCGCTGCGCACCCAGGGCGCCGATCTCGTCGCGCAGCACGGAGGCGGTCAAGCGACGGCTCTCCGCCCGCCCCTTCAGCTCGGCGATCTCCGGGTTCTCCGCGGTGACCGCGGTCTCGACGGCGGCCCAACGGTCGCGCTCGGCGACGACGGCCTCGACGTCGAGCTGCTCCCACGTCACGTCCTGGACCAGGGCGAACGCCTTCAGACGGTCTTCGATGGCGTCCATGGCGTGCTCCGCCGCGTGCACGGCATCCGTCGCCTCCTGCACCTGCGCATCCAGACGCTCGACCCGCGACGACAGTTCATGCAGTCGCCGCTCGCTCGAGAAGCCCAGCACGTTCTCGCGGCCGTGGCCGCCGTGCGCGCCGCGGTTGCCCTGCGACATCTGACCGGTGATGGTCAGCGCCATCGTGTGCGCGGACAGCTGCGCCGAGGAGTCCACGCACACGAAGCCGAAGCGCTCCTCGAGTCGCTGCTGCAGCCAGCCGGTGAACGGCGTCTCACGGTAGTCCAGGCGGCCAGGCAGGGTGCGCGAATCGGCTGCATCCGAGGTCGCGAGCCCGGTGTGCACGCCCTCGTACCGCAGCCGGACCGGCGTGCGCACCCGGTCGATGGCGGAGCGGAAGGCGGTCACGTTCGAGGCATCGATGAGCAGCGTGGTGGCGAAGCCGCCGAGCGCCAGGTTGAACGCCTCGCGCCACGGCTCGAACTCCGTGCGCACCTCGACGAGCTCGGCGACGAACGGCAGGTCGTCGGCGTCCAGCCCCGCAGCATCCGCCAGCATCATGCGTGCGCGATCCAGCGCGGCAGGGATGCTGCCGCGCCCGACGTTCTCACGCTCCTCGTCCAGTTCGCGGCGCTGCCGCACCAGCGCGTGACGGGCGGACTCCGCCTCGGCGAACGCGGCACGGGCCGCGCGGCGGGCGCCCGCATCTCCCCCGGAACGCGCGTCCTGCTGGATGGTCGCGAGTTCGTCCGCAGTCCCGGCCGTCAGCCCGAGCCCGGCGAGCACGGCGTCCACGCGTGTCCGCTCGCGCTGCACCTCGGCCAGACGCCGCTCCACCGCGCGCAGCTCGCGCTGCGCGGTCTCGAGGCGGTCGCCGCCGGACTGCCGCAGCAGGTCGAGCAGCCCGTCGCGCTCGGCCTCGGCGGCCTCGACGAGGGCCTTCTTCTCGCGCAGGCTCAGGTCGAGCGCGTGAGTCCGATCACGCAGCTCGTCCTCCACCTCGCGCAGCAGATCCAGCCGGCGCTGCGCCTGCCAGAGTGCGGCGCGGGACTCGGATGCCGAGAACTCGCCGACCTCGTCGATCAGGCGCATCTGCTCGGCGGCGGCCTCGATGCGCTCCTGGATGCCGGCGATCGGCTCCAGCGCGTTCACCTGCTGCCGCGCCGTGATCATGCTGGTGCGCGTGCTCTCCAGCTCATCGAAGTGCGCGACCACGGCATCCGCCACGGCCATCGTCTCGGGCTCCTCGAGCACGAGACGCTTGTACAGGTCGTCGACCGTGGTGATCTGCTGGCCGGCCTGGATGCGGGCCAGCAGGCTCATGGCCTTGGCGCCGGAGCCCGCCGCGCCGATGCCGAGCACCGCATGCAGGCGGGCGGAGAACTCGCGATCGGTGCCGAGCGTCTCCAGCCCCAGTTCGCGCAGGCTCGCGTCGGTGAGGCGGTGGGATGCCGCCTGTTCGAGCCGTGCGAGGTCGAACGGCCCGTCGACGGTGGCGCGCACGCGCACGGTGTCCTCGAGGATGCGCGCACCGGCCGGGATGTACCAGGCGCGGATGGCAGTGAAGCGGGAGTCGTCGTGGTCGCGCCAGGTCATGGCGATGGCGGTCCAGGTGTCCTCGCCGTCACCGCGCAGCACGCGCAGTCTGGTGCCCTCGTCGGTGCGCGACTCGTCGATCTTGCCGCGGCCGTAGGAGAGGATGTTGCGCTGCTCATCGCCGCGCGGACGACCGGTGACGCCTCCGTTGGAGGCCCCGTTGAAGGGCGTGGTGTGCGGCATCATCAGGGCGATGTAGGCGTCCATCAGGGTGGACTTGCCCGAGCCCGACCCGCCGCACAGCAGCGTGGCATTGGGCGAGAAGCGCACCCGGTGCGGGCCGCCGTCGTAGCCACCCCAGTTGATCAGCTGCAGGTCCTCGGCCACCCACTGCTGCCCGCGGGAGTCGGCCGGGATCAGGCCGAAGAGCGTGTCGAGCATGGTCATTCGTCTGCCCCGTCCTTCGGGTTCTTCTCGGCCTGCGCGCGCAGCCAGGTGCGCAGTTCGGCGAGCTTCTCGGCGCTGAGCACCACCTCGACCAGCGAACTGATGCGGTAGCGGCCCGTGGTCTCCTCGTCGATGACGCCCTCGCGGTCGAGCCGGTCGAGCGCCGCGCGGATGGCCTTCTGCTGCCGGGCGGTCGAGCCGTCAGCATCCGTCAGATAGCTCAGCACGGTCTGCTCGACGTCCTCGACGTCGATGCGAGGGGCGGACTCGCCGGAGGCGGATTCCCGCAGGAACACGGTGCGCAGGTGCACGAGCACCAGCGTCTCGGTGCGGTTGTACGGGGTGTCCTTCAGCAGGACGGGCATCTCGAACTCGTCGGATCGGATCTGCTGCTTGTACGCCAGGCCGCGGCCCAGGTCGACGACCAGGCGGAGGTACATGTCGTGCAGGCGCGACTCGATGAGCTGCTGGTGCTCGAGCAGGAGCCTCCACTCGGCGCGGTTGCCCTCGGCGCTGAGGAACCGGCGCTGCAGCACGTGCACGAGCACGCGACGCACCTCGGCGTCGAGCGTTCCGCGGTCGCCCGGGAAGAGCTCGTCGAGGTCGTCCTCCATGGCGACCGGCGCGACGAACGGTGCGTCGTCGGCAGCCGCGCCTGGAGCATCCGTGCCTGCCCGGGAGCCGAATGCTGGTTCTGGCTTCTGGGAACCGACATCCGGCTCCCCGGCTGCGCCGCCGAATCCCGCGGTGGTCCGGTCAGCGAGGTGGGAGGCCTCATCAAGCTCGGTCTCAGGCATCCTGATCCTCCTTGGTCTCGGCGACGGCAGCGGTGACGGCCGTGAAAGCGAAGCGACGGGTCGTCCCGTCGGGGCGCAGGGTCTCGACGGTCGAGAGCGCATCCTGCTCGGCCATACCGGCCTGGTGCACGATCTCCAGCAGCCCCACCAGGTCGACCGGCCGGCGATCGGCATCCGGAGCTCCCTCGAAGGCCTCGCCGAGGTCGAACCCCCCGCCCAGCTCCGCGACGTACGCCTCGAGCTCGGCGTAGTGCGGCCCGCCCCACGAACGCTCATCGACATCGAGGTACTCCACGTCGTCGGCTTCCGTCAGCGGCGCGGGTGAACCCGGCGGACGGATGTCGCCGACGCTCTGTCGCAGGCGACCGAGGTCGATCAGCGGCAGGCTGCGGATCGGGTCGACGGATGCCGTTCGCGGTGCGTCGCCGGCCCAGTCGTGCAGGCCTGCGATCACGTCGCGCAGCAGCTCGTCGATCTGCCGGTCGCGCAGCGGATCGTGGCTCTTGACCTGCCCGGTGATGACGTGGGATGCCCGGCGCTGCGCGTTCAGCACCTCTTCGACACCCAGCTCCACACGGCGGCCGATGGCGTCGAACTCGACGCGCTGCGCAGGGTCGAGGAAGCGCGAGAACGGCTGCGCGAGCAGGTCGTGCAGCTGAGAGGTGAGCGCGTCGATGCGGTCGGGGTCGCCGATCAGGCGCAGCGCGCCGGCGAAGGCGCGGCCCTCGGGCGTGGACTGCATGACGTCCTTGGCACGCTGCAGGTACTCGCGCAGCACCTCGCCGGTGGGTCGGTCGTCGCGGCGCAGGTACGAGACCACGTCGCGCTGCATCTGCTTGAGCGACTCGGCCACGCGCGTGAAGTCGGCCGGCAGCTCGCGGGCAAGGTGCAGCACGTTCTCGGCCTCTTCGTACAGCTCCTCGTCGTCCAGCGGAGCGGTGCCGTCGGCCTGGATGCGCAGGATCTCGGCATCCAGAGCATCGCGCTCGGAGGTGAGCCGGGCGATGCGCTTGACGGGGTCGGCCTCGGCATCGTCGGCGAGCCGCTCGACGGCCTCGAGCAGCGTGCGCACGCGGGAGCTGGAGACACGCGTGCGGTTGCCGCCGGTGCGGCCGGTGATCTCCAGAGCTTCGACGGCATGCGCGGAGAGCCGGTACACCTCGGTGTCGTCGTCGATCTGCTGCACCAGCCAGCCCTGCTTGGCCCAGGTGCGGCACACCTCGCGGCCGGAGCCTGCGGGGATGCGGCGGTCTTCATCGTCGTAGCCGGCTGCGCGCAGCTCGGTGAGGGTCTCGTCGACCTCGGCATGCGCATCGGCGATGGGTACCGCCGGGCGATCGGCTGTGAAGAGCATCGACAGGGACGCGATGACGAAGGGCGCCTGGCGCCCGTGCAGCAGCCCGAGGGTCGGCGTTCTGAACGCTGCCAGGGAGCGGGAATATGCCGCCTCGGCACGCGTACCAGTCATCGGGACGAGTTTACCGGGCGCGGGGGGATCACCACGTTGCCGCAGCTCGTCGACGGACACGATCAGCAGGACGGAGCACACCGAGATCGCGGTGCTCCACGAGCGTTCAGCCCAGGCCGGACCCCGAGCCGCTGCCCGACGCGCCCTGCTGCAGGAGCCCGAGCGCGACGTACGCCAGTGATCCGACAGCCACCCCGATGCCGAAAGCCAGCAGCAGCAGTCCGAACGCGGATCTTCTGCGCATGAGAGCTCCGGCACCCGCTATCAGTGCTCCGGCCACGAGCCCGTAATAGGGACCGAAGATCGATCCGAGCAGCCCGAGCGCCACGCCGAGCAGGGCGACGAGCGCGACGACCGCCGTCGGCACAGCCCTGCGCGTCGGGCGCGCTGCACGATGACCGATCACGCCACGCTCCACGGCATCCATGCCGCCATGATCCTCCGCCGCGAGGAGGCGGACAAGGGGGGCAGCTCGGAACCGCTGCCCATGCCTTCGCTCGCGGGTCCCGAATGGCGGCCTCCCCCACAATGAGACGACCATCTGAGACCCGCGACACGCGCGACCGCACAGCGCCCTTATTCGCGGGGCCCGAATGGTGGCCTCCCACTCGACGAGACGACGATCTGCGACCCGCGAACCAGCGAACTGCGACCCGCGACCCGCGAACCGGCGTGCAGCAGGCCCGGCATACGACGAAACCCCCGGGCGAACCGAGGGTTTTCTGTTTCTGTAGCGGAGGCGGGACTCGAACCCGCGACCTCACGATTATGAGTCGTGCGCTCTCACCATCTGAGCTACTCCGCCGCATTCACACACTCCGAGAGTGGTGCTGCGAGCCCCGAGTCAGGATTGAACTGACGACCCCTTCCTTACCATGGAAGTGCTCTGCCACTGAGCTATCGGGGCGTGCTGCCCCTGTCAGGGCAACCAGATGAGCCTAGCATCCGCACGGCTCACAAATGAAATCGAGCCGTCAGTACGAATACCGTCCCGCATTCGCGCGCAGCCAGGGCAGCGGATCGATCCTCGAACCGTTGACGATCAGCTCGAAATGCAGGTGCGGGCCGGTCGACCGCCCCGTCGTACCGACCTTGCCGAGGGGCTGTCCGACCTTCACCTTGTCACCGGTGTGCACGAGCATGGAGCCGTGCTGCATGTGCGCGTAGTGACTCGTGATGAGCTTGCCGTCGATGATGTGGTCGATGTAGATCGTCACACCGTAGGCGCCGCCGGACTCGGTCGCCTCGCGCACGGTGCCGTCGGCGATGGCCTGGATGGTCGCGCCGTTGCCGGGCACCAGGTCGATGCCCTCGTGCATGCGGCCGTTGCGCATGCCGAAGGGGGAGCTCATCGCGACACCGACCATGAACGGCCACTGAATGGCCGCATTGGGGTCGTTGGTGTAGAGGCTGTCGGAGAACTTGATGTTCTCCTCGGCTGCGACATCCAGCAGCGAGATCGTCGAGTACGCATCGGAGCGCGCGAGCGACTCCCCTTGAGCGTCGTCGGATGCCACGTAGGCCTGGATCTCGCCCTTGTCGGCCTTCTTGGCGGTCGACGCGTTCGACGCGACCAGCGATGCCGTGGCCCCGCCGTCTCCCGCCTGCACGGCGGCGACTGCGCTGGCGGGGAGCGTCATCGACACGGCGATGAGCCCGGCGACGCCCATCACTCCGAGGCTCGCGCCGGCGGCTGCGAGACGACGCCGGATGCGACGACGAGGAGCCACGTGATTCGACGAGGCGGATGCCTGCACCGGCTCGTCGTGGTCGATGATCGCCGTCGAGGCCTCGACATGCTCGACGGGGGCGAACCCGAAAGCGCTGGAGGCCTGTGCGAACACGTCATCGGATGGCGCGGCCGGTGCGGCGAGCGTGGTCACGGCGACGCCGAGCTCAGGCTCCGGGACGGGCACGACTTCGGCTGCGGCGACCTCGGCGAATTCGACCTCGGCGACCGTGATGTGCGCTTCGTCGATCGGAGCCTGCGGGATGTGCGGTGCGCTCACAGCCTGTGCGGCCTTCGCCTGGGCGAGCCGGCGCGCACGCCGACTGAGCGGCTCGGGAGAACTCTGCGCGACCGCGGTCAGAACGTGAACGGCTTCCGCGCGCACAGCCTCAGGTCCGTCGATCACCGACGTCACAGGAGCTGCAGTCGCGAGAGGCCCGGATGCCGCCGGGGCGGCGTTGCGGAGTCGGTTGGCGCGCCGCGTCAGCGCGGGGCCATCCTCAGGACGTACAGGGGGCAAGTCACAACTCTCGAGTAATCAGCAAGCACGGGGGTACTTGGCCACTTCCGCTTTCGGGCCGCGAAAGTAACGAACAGATAAACACTGTACAGACAGTCCGCTGAAAAAGCCATGCACTCGAACGAACTCCCTCAGTCCGCTCGGCCGGCGGCCTCGATGATGCCACGCAGCCTGTCGTGCACCGCGCGTCCGCCGGCGATCAGCATGGGGCGCGGCGATGCGAGCTCCAGTCCGGTCACCGCCCCGCCGGCCTCCTGCACCAGCAGCGCCCCGGCAGCGAAGTCCCACGGCTTCAGGCCGCGCTCGAAGTAGCCGTCCAACCGCCCGGCTGCCACATAGGACAGATCGATGGCGGCCGATCCCATCCGGCGCACGTCGCGCGCCATGGTCATCACTCGACGCACCATCGCCAGGTCGCCCTCGTGCGTGGCGGGGTCGTAGCCGAACCCCGTGCCCAGCAGCGCTCCTGCCGCCGTAGCCTCGCCGACCGACAGCCGGCTGCCCGAGAGCCAGGCGCCCTCGCCACGCACGGCGGTGAACAGCTCTCCGAGCACGGGTGCGTTGACGGCGCCTGCGATGCCCTGCCAACGCTGCGGATCGGGTTCGCCCTGCACGACGGCGATGCTCACCGAATACGCGCCGATGCCATAGGCGTAGTTGACCGTGCCGTCGATCGGATCGACGACCCAGGTCAGGCCGCTGGTACCTGCCTCCGCGCCGCTCTCCTCGCCGAAGAAGCCGTCATCCGGCCGTTCGGCGTGCAGTCGGTCCCGGATGAGCTGCTCGACCTCGCGATCGGCCTCGGTGACGATATCGGCCAGCGATGACTTGGTCGCGGCCAGTGCGACGCCCTCCGACCGACGCTGTTTCGCCCGTGCGCCGGCTTCGAGGGCGATGTCCGCGGCGAGCGCGCCGAGCTCGACGTCGTTCACTCGGCGCCGCCGGGAGCCGCGGGAGGCGGCGGTGGGAAGGAGCCGCTCACCGGTGGGACCGGCGGGTGCTGTTCCTGCGGCGGAGCCGCGGGCTGGGCGGGGGCCGGCTGAGCGTACTGCTCAGGAGCCGGCACGGCAGGAGCCGCGAACTGCCCGGGCGCCTGCTGCTGCGCAGGGGCAGGCCGCTGCTCGGGTGTCTGCGGCGCGGGTGCCTGCTGCTGCGCGGGTGCCTGCGGCGCAGGGGCCTGCTGCGCGGGTGGAGCATCCAGCGTCGGGAAGCCCTGTGCGGGTGCCGGGTACGTGGGCTGTCCGGTGTAGTACGCGTTCCAGTCCGGCGATCCGTCGGGCATGACCGGCAACGGCGTGCGTCCATCGGCGTACGTCGGCCACTGCGGCTGCGGGGCCGGAGTGACGAACGACCCCTGGGACTCGACGTACGACGGCTGGTGCGTCAGCGGCGCCGGTCGCGGCCGACGGGGCGCGAACAGCGCGTTGAGCAGGGGGATCAGCGTCGTGCCGACGGCGGCGAGGATCGTCAGCGCGATCACGATGCGCCAGTACAGGTCGCTGTATTCGAACAGGTCGGGGAAGGTCAGGAAGAAGACCAGCATGGCGACCAGCAGCCCCAGGACGACCAGCGTGGCGATCGTGATCACACGGGTGAACGCGGTGACGTAGCGCTGCGACGCCTTCAGGAACAGCCGCAGGTGCAGCAGTGCCAGCTGCAGGATGCCGATCACGAGGATCAGCTGCCAGAAGCGCACAATGGCCCAGCCGCCGTAGCGCTCCTCCTCGGGCAGCCAGATCTTCACCGCGCCGACCAGCAGCACAACGATCCAACTGATCATGCTGGCCAGCGCCAGCCAGTCGGGTCGACTCGCGGAGAGATTGGACTCCAGGATCGCCACACCGGCGAACAGCGCCAGCAGCAGGATCGTCAGGAATGCGCGGCCGATGATGCCGTCCTGGTCGCCGATGAGCACCCACACCACGCAGACGAGCGCGGCGGCGATGAGCGCGCCGATGGCGATCCAGATGGCCCCGCGCATGAGCTTCGAGGTCATCTGCTTGGTATCGGCGTGCGGTGTCGTGTCAGACATGAGCATCCCCTCCGGCGGTCGTGCTCTCATCCTGCCATGCGCACCCCGCGCGCCGCCGGAGACTGTGGATAACCCCGTCGCAGCGGGTCAGTGCGCGGACTTGCGGGACGCCGCCGCGAATGCGGCGACCCGAGCCCTGGACTCCGCCGTGTCGAACGCCTCCCCGATGGAGCGGGCCTCCTCGGCCAGCTGCTCCGCATAGGTGCGGGACGGCTGCGAGCGGATCAGGCGCTTGGCCTGACCGTAGGCTCCTGCGGCGCCCGACAGCCAGAAGCGCGCGATCTCCTGCGCGCGCTCGCGCACGGCATCCGCCTCGGCCTCGGCATCCGCTCCCCCCACCGCCTCCGCGACCAGGCCCCACTCCACCGCCTCGTCGGCGGAGAGCAGGCGGTCCTGCAGCACCAGCTGCAGCGCACGGCGCTCTCCGATCGCGCGGGCGAGCTGCGCGGTGACCGACAGGTCGGGCGTCAGCCCGATGTTGGCGTACAGGCTGCCGATCTTCGAGCCTGCGCCGACCACGGTGTAATCCCCGCACATCATGATGCCCAGGCCCCCGCCGGCGGTGGTGCCGTGCGCGGCGACCACGACGGGGATCGCCGAGGTGGTCAGCGAGACGATGCCCTCGTTGATCACGTGCGCGAGCGCGGTGATGTCGGCGCCGCCACCCATGCCGGTCGCCATGGCCAGCACATCGCCACCGGCGCAGAAGGCCCGGCCGGCGGCATCCAGCACGACGGCGCGCACATCGTCGCGACCGACCGCCTCGGCGGTCGCATCGCGCCAGGCGTGCGCGAGATCCGCATCGAACGCATTCAGGCTCGCGGGCCGGTTCAGCGTGAGGTGCGCCAGCCCGTCGGCGACGCTGAGCAGGATGGAATCGGACATGGCTCTCCTTCGATGCGCAGATCTTCAGTCTCAGCTTATCCGGGACTCAGGCTCATTCCTCGCCGAGCACCCTGGCCACGAAGGCCTCCATGCGATGACGCGTGCCGTCCAGGCGCAGGTCGGCCTGGCCGGGGGCGCGCACCTCGTTCGGCGCCAGCGGATGCGCGAGGCGCGCGTTCTCGTGACAGGACAGGTCCGCGCAGATATAGGTGCCCGCGCTGTCGCCGCGGCGCCCCTTCGCTCCACCCCGGCGCGCGGTCAGCAGCGCCACCTGATTGCCGGGCTGCAGGGTGTGACAGATGTTGCACATGCCCGAGCGCACGCGAGAGGGGTCGGTCGCGCGGAGCACGATCCCTCGCGGGGCTCCTTCGTGCTCGACGATGACGACACCGCGCCGAGAGGACTCCGGATCGCGCCAGGCGAGGAAGTCCAGATAGTCCCAGTCGGTCAGGATGAAGTCGTGCGGCATCCCGAGCTGGGCGATCTCTTCGGCATCCGCGTTCCCGATGGACTCACGGATCTGTGCTTCGGTGAGTGGTCGCATCGGTTCAGTCTAAGAAGGTTCAGTCCGGGAAGGCGAACGGCCCCGAAGCGAGAAGGCGCACCGATCCCAACGCCTCAGCTGCCGCCGTCGCGGTCATCTGCCACCAGCAGGAAGCACGCCCGTGTCGCCCGGTCGATGGACGATGAGTCGCCGTCGAGCAGGGCGGACTGCAGCGACCGGTAGCCGTTCTCGACCGTGCGGAGCGCGTCGCCGAGGGCGTCGCGCGACAGAAACGCGTGGTATCCCAGCGATGTTCCGGACCTCTTGGTGAGACCGACCAGCACACTGTTCGGGCACCGCTCGATCAGCCGCATGAAGTATCTTCCCGACACCTCGGAGGATCCCTGCGCATCGCCCGCTGCGAGCCGGTCCGCCACCTCCCCGGCGATCCTCGCCAGCTCCACAAGCTCGTCCGGAGCGAGCTCCGGCACGGTGAGGGCGCTCACGCCCACCAGGAGAACGCCCACGGCCTGAAGGTTGGGCACGGCGTGCTCCGGCTGCGGGATGGCGACGATCGTGTGCGACTGCGGGGCCGACACGACCAGCCCCTCGATGGCGAGTGCATGCAGCGCCTGGCGGATCGGCGTGGCCGAGACCCCCAGCCACGCGCGCAGCGCCCCCTCCTCCAGCCGTTCGCCCGGCAGCAGGACGCCCGTCAGGATCGCCTCGCGCAGCTGCTCCCGCACGCGCTCGCGCACCAGGACGCGCGGCCGCGACGGTCCGATTTCATGCTGGGGCACTGGCACGGCGCATCCTCCTCCTGCGACGACGTGATCCGTCTCCGACAACGTCGAGAACTGACAGTGATGATGGTGGTGGGAGCCCCGCAGCGGTCTTCCTGACTCATGCTCT
>NZ_CALBRW010000011.1 GCF_937927635.1 uncultured Microbacterium sp. | reverse complement strand
CACCCCCACACCCACCAAAAAAGCAGGACGCGAAGGGCAACTTCACAATCTTATCCGACAACCGGGGGCTGTTGACCAGCCAGGCCGGAGCCGGAACCTCTACCTTACACCAACGTTGCCGCCGGTGGAAGAGAAAGAGGGGCTGTTCACCGCTTGAGGGGAGCCAGGCCTTCCGGCCTTCCGCTCTACCCTGTGGGGCGAACAGGTAATAATTTACGTGGGTCCCCGAGATCGGGCAAATCAGGATCGCATCCCGGGCGTGTCGTGCGGTCAACTGAAGTCTTTCAGTGCTGGTCAGAAGCGATTTCCCTCACGACAGCCGCAGCACAGCGTACGATCGCCAGGATGGATGCCCTCCCCGATCGTCGGCTTTCGCCTCGCGAGTGCGCGCTGCTCGCAGCCGGGGTGTTCGGCCGCGACGCTGTCATCGAGTGGGCGGAGGAGTTGCTCGCAGGCAGGGCCGGCGACGTGGACCAGCGCTACCCGGACATCGCATGGCTGCGCGGCACACCCGGCTGGCCGGCGTACTGGGTGCGGGTCTGGGGAGCCCGGGCGCTGCTGCATCTCGGGGCGAATCGCCCGCAGATCGTCCTGGATGCGACGCGCGACGAGGCGTGGCGTGTGCGCGAGATGGCGCTGAAGGTGATCGCGGCGCATCGGCTGGATGATCCGGATGGTGCGGTCGACGCGCTGGTGGACGATCCGAATGAGCGCGTGCGGGTGCAGGCGTGGCGTGCGCTCGGACGGAGCGGCCCGTCATGAGCATCCCGGTTCCCCTTCCGGCGCACCTGCCTCTCGGCGCCCTTGCGTGGGACAGCGTGGTAACCGCGGGTCGTGCCATCGCCGGCGGCGGTTCGCCATCGCCTGATCCCCGCCTGATCGCCGCCGCATACCGAAGCGATCGGCACCTGCTGATCGACGGCGTGAAGCCCGAGGTGTGGGCGCCGCTGTCCGGGTTCTGGCACACCGCTGACGGCTGGGTGCGCACGCACGGCAACTATGCGCACCATGCCGCCGCCCTCCTCACTGGACTCGGCCTGCCAGCGGGCAGCACGCCGTACGAAGTCCGCGCCCGACTCAAGATCCTGACGGTGAGCGATGCGGTCAGCGCGATCACCGCGAGCGGCGGGCTCTGTGTGCCCGTGCGGCAGGCGGATCCTTCGAAGGACGACGAGCTGCGCCGGCATCCGATCGTCGATGTCGAGCGCGTCGGCGACAGCGCGCCGCGGCCGCTCCCCCACGCGAACGCTTCGCACCCGCTCGACAGCGTGCGGGTGCTTGATCTCACCCGCGTGATCGCGGGCCCTGTCGCCACACGCACTCTCGCTTTCGCCGGTGCGGACGTGCTGCGGATCGATCCTCCCCAGCGCCCCGAGTTCGCCTGGCAGCATCTGGACACCGGACATGGCAAGCGCACAGCGCTGCTCGACATCGCCGCCGAAGCCGCACAGTTCGAGCGGCTGCTCGACGCCGCCGATGTGATCGTGCTCGGTTATCGCCCCGACGGCATGAGTCGACTCGGCCTTTCGCCCCGGCAGCTGAGCGAACGTCATCCTCATCTGGTGACCGCACAGCTGACCGCCTGGCCAGGCCGGCATTCGCCCCGGGGTTTCGACAGCCTCGTGCAGGCGGAATCCGGCATCGCCTGGCTCGAGTCGCCTGATGGCGGCGAGACACCGGGCGCGCTTCCCGCGCAGGGACTGGACCATTCGGCGGGCTATCTGCTCGCCGCCGGGATCGCCGATGCGCTGCGGCGTCGAGAGAGCGAGGGCGGCGCGTGGAGTGTGCGCACGTCACTGCGGCGGATCGCCGCCGAGCTGCTCGGGATGCCCCGCGCAAGACGACATGGTGAGATCGGCGACCCGCCGTCGGATCCCCCGACGCAGACGTTCGAGGTGGGCGGTCAGACGATCACGACCGTCGTTCCGGCGGTGAGCTGGCCCGGCAGTCCTTCGCACTTCGCTCCGCCACGGGTCTGGGGCTGTGATCCGCCCAGCTGGTGACGCGCCTAACCGCATCGGCTCCCGGCGCCGGCTCACTGCGCGGCCGGACGAGAGCCTTCCGCGGCGCCGGTCCGCCGCGACAGCAGCACGATGACCGCACAGAACAGCACGGTGAACGCACCCCACAGCCCGGATGCCAGCGGCAGGGTGCGGTACGCCAGCTGCTGCAGGCTGAGCGACTCCCCCAGTGGGCCGAAGGCCGCGAGCCCGATGAACCAGCCGGCGATGAGGAAGGCCGGGAGCGTCAGGTACCACGCCCAGCGCACCCACGCCGGCTGCATCCGTGGACGACGCACGACACCTCGACGGCGCAGCCACCGCACGGCGTACCCGGCGAGGATCAGCAGGCCGATCACGCTCGAGCCGTGCTGCAGCCATTTGTAGCCGAGCAGCGGCCCCCACTGCTCCCACAGCGCGGGGATCGCCTCGACGCCCCAGCGGCCCTCGTGCGTGAACAGGTCCCACGCGATGTGCGTGAGAACGCCCAGCAGCAGCGACACGACCAGCAGCAGGACCGGGAACGAGCCGGCGCCCGGCCGATCGCGAGGTGCGAGCAGCTCGCGAGCCGCCTCGCCGCCGCTGCGCCGCCAGGCATCCGGCAGCCTCGCGGCGACGGCATCCGGCGTCAGCTGCACGAGCGCCGGGCGCAGCACGATCCGCCACAGCGCCAGCAGCACCAGCGCGATCAGCGCCGTCCACACGACATTGGCCGTCGAGTGCGTGAACGCGTACGACGGACCGATGCCGCGCAGGAACAGCGGCAGATCCGGTGTCATCGCGCCCACGGCGATGGCCGCAGGCACCAGCGGCGTGCGGACGAACGGCAGAGCGACGACCGCGTGGCTGGGCGTGAACGGCACGGCTCAGCCGATGAGCACGCCGGCGAGGGTCTTCTTGCCACGACGCAGCACCGAGACCCCGCCGGGCAGCGAGCCCTGCACGGCCGCGGTGTCATCCGACACCCG
This sequence comes from uncultured Microbacterium sp., assembly GCF_937927635.1. Lineage (GTDB taxonomy): Bacteria > Actinomycetota > Actinomycetes > Actinomycetales > Microbacteriaceae > Microbacterium. Next base: position 111,489 of record NZ_CALBRW010000011.1, on the reverse strand, counting down.
CTCCCCGTCCAGCATGACCCCGCCCTGCGAGATCGCGCGGCGAGCCTCGGAGACGCTCGAGACCAGCCCGGTCTGCACCAGAGCATCGGTCACCGGCGTGCCCGCGGCGACTGTCGCATGGGGCAGCTCCTCCAGTGCGGTGCGCAGCGTGGCCGCATCCAGCGCGGTCAGGTCGCCCTGGCCGAACAGCGCCTCGGATGCCGCGATGACGGCCGCGGTGGCCTCGGCACCGTGCACGGTCGTGCAGACCTCGAGGGCCAGGCGCTTCTGGGCCGCGCGCCGGAACGGCTCGGACTCCACCAGCGTCGCGTACTCCTCGATCTCGGCCCTGGTGAGGAACGTGAAGATCTTCAGGCGCTCGATGACGTCGGCATCCGCGGTTCCGAGCCAGAACTGGTACATCCGGTACGGGCTGCACATATCGGCATCCAGCCAGATCGCGTTGCCCTCGCTCTTGCCGAACTTGGTGCCGTCGCTGTTGGTGATCAGCGGGGTGCCGATGGCGTGCGCGGAGACGCCCTCCACCCGGTGGATGAGGTCGGTGCCGCTGGTGAGGTTGCCCCACTGGTCGGAGCCGCCGGTCTGCATCACGCAGCCGTACTGTCGGTACAGCTCGAGGAAGTCCATGCCCTGCAGGATCTGGTAGCTGAACTCGGTGTAGCTGATCCCGGCATCCGAATTCAGCCGCGCGCTGACGGCATCCTTCTTCAGCATGGTGCCCACACGGTAGTGCTTGCCGATCTCGCGCAGGAAGTCGATGGCGGAGAGCGGCGCGGTCCAGTCCAGGTTGTTGACCATGCGCGCGGCGTTCTCGCCCTCGAAGCTGAGGAAGCGCTCCACCTGCGCGCGCAGCTTGCCCACCCACTCCTCGACGGTCTCCCGGGTGTTCAGTGTGCGCTCGGCGGTCGGCCGCGGGTCGCCGATCAGCCCGGTGGAACCGCCGACCAGGCCGAGGGGCTTGTGGCCGGCCAGCTGGATGCGGCGCAGCAGCAGGAGCTGGACGAGGTTGCCCAGGTGCAGGCTGGGCGCCGTCGGGTCGAAGCCGCAGTAGTAGGTGATCGGGTCCCCGGCGAGAAGGGCGCGCAGCGCCTCCTGATCGGTGGACACGTGGACGAGTCCGCGCCACTGCAGCTCGTCCCACACGTTCTCGAACGTGGGATCGAGCGCCACGGGGGCGGTCGTCAGAGCGGTATTCGACACGCGCTCCAGGGTATCAGCGGGAATCGGCTCAGCTGCGCGCCGCCCACCACACCAGGAACGCCCCGGCCAGGGCGATCACCCAACTCACCAGGCTGCCGACCAGGAAGTACTCCGCGCGCGCCCCGGTCTCGCCGTCCTTGGAGATCTCCGGGAACCGGACGATGCCCTTCGCAGCCAGCATCGCCGCCAGCAGCGAGTACGCGGATGCCAGTGTCAGCGCGACCACGAGAAGACGCTCCAGCGGGCCGATGAGCCGCCCGCCCTGGAAGCCCGTCGCGGGAGGCTGCGGCTGACGGAGCCGTCCGCCGCGCAGCGATCCGCCGAGGTCGGCGGGACGCCAGGTGCCCTCGCGGTCGAGGGCGGCGCGCACCACGGCGTTGGCGGATTCCGTGACGAACAGCACGACGCCCAGCGCGAGGACGGCGACGTCGAACCCGATGCGGCCGACGGGCGAGGGCAGATGCCACATCTCGCCGATGATCCCGGGATGCGCCCGCGCCGGCATCAGCGCGGTGGTCGCGAAGACGACGCCGGCCAGCAGGACTGCGGGCCAGAACGAGGCCCGCGCCCTGGCGTCCAGCGGCATCGACCAGAGCCACCCGCAGCCGAGGACCACTGCGACGAGCGCGGGGATGAGTGCATCGGAGAAGCCGCCCGTCACGACCAGCACCGCGAGGATCAGGACGATCACGAGGATCCGCACCGCCCTGCGCGGCACGAAGCGTCGGACCAGATCGGATGCCCCGATGCCGGTCAGCGCGAGACCTGCGAGGATCATCGCGCTCCGCCCATCAGCATCGTCAGTCCGTCCAGCAGCGCGGTCGCGCCCGAGGCGTGCAGCGCCTTCGAGACCGCGGGCTGCGTGATGCCCTCCTGCTCGGCGAGCGCCCGCTGGGAGAGCCCGCTGAACCGGCCGTAGGCGAGCCTCCGCTCGCGCCCGCTCATGCGCGTGACGATCGCATCCCGGGCCAGCAGGTACATGTTGGATACGGCGATCTCGGCGTCCATCACCTCAGTCTGACCGGGGGCACCGACGATCCAGGTGCGGGAGCTCGGCACGGCGCGCTGCTGGCGCTCGTGCGCGATCTCGATCGCCTCGCGCGCCGCCCACCAGCCGGGGCCGTCGGAGAGGCTGCGATGCTCGGACTCGACGGGATGGATCTGCCCGATTCCCACGCCGAACCGGAACTCGATGCCGTCGGGCAGCGCCAGCTGCAGCAGCAGCAGCGAGGCCAGTGCGTCCTCGAGCGCGCGGTAGACGCCCTGCTGCTCATCCCCGACGGTGGGTCGCAGACCGCGCTCGGCCAGCGGATGCTCGCCGTCCACCCGCGCGATCGTCTCATCGAACAGCCGCTGGGCTTCAGACCGATCCGGAAGCCGACGCGAGCCGACGATGTCCGCGATCACTGCCACCACCATGCGATAACCGTATCACGAATTATCCGAGTAAATAACTCTATCGGTTATAAATCGAGAATATGCCCCTGCGGTGTCACAGCCCCAGCGCCCGGGCAGCGGCCTGCGTGCGCTCCACCAGCTCCGCGCGCTGCTCCCGCACGCGCACCGGTGCTGTCCCGCCGACACCCGAGCGCGACGCGACGGAGCCCTCGATGGAGAGCACCTCGCGCACCGCCGGCGTCAGGTGCTCAGAGACCGAGCTCAGCAGCTCGTCGTCGGCATCCTCCAGCCCGATCCCGCGCTCCTCGCAGGCACGCACCAGCGAACCCGAGATCTCGTGCGCATCACGGAACGGCACCCGCTGCTTCACCAGCCACTCGGCGACGTCCGTGGCCAGCGAGAAGCCCTGCGGTGCCAGCTCCGCCATCCGCGCGGTGTCGAAGCGCAGCGTGGCTATCATGCCCGCGAACGCGGGCAGCACGACCTCGAGGGTCTGGACCGAGTCGAAGACCGGCTCCTTGTCCTCCTGCAGGTCGCGGTTGTATGCCAGCGGCAGGCCTTTGAGCGTGGCCAGCAGTCCGGTGAGGTTGCCGATCAGGCGACCTGACTTGCCGCGCGTGAGCTCGGCGATGTCGGGGTTCTTCTTCTGCGGCATGATGCTGGAGCCCGTCGAGTACGCGTCGTCGAGGGTGACGTAGCCGAACTCGCGGGTGTTCCAGAGGATGATCTCCTCGGAAAGGCGCGACAGGTCGATGCCGGTCATCGCGGCGATGAAGGCGAACTCCGCCACCACGTCACGGGCCGCCGTGCCGTCGAGAGAGTTCTCCGAGGGGCGGTCCAGCCCCAGTTCGCGGGCCACCAGCGCCGGGTCGAGTCCGAGCGTGGAGCCCGCCAGTGCTCCCCCGCCGTAGGGCGAGACGCCTGCGCGGCGGCGCCAGTCGACCAGCCGCTCCAGCTCGCGCACCAGCGGCCAGGCGTGCGCCTGCAGGTGGTGGGCGAGCAGCACGGGCTGGGCATGCTGCATGTGCGTGCGGCCCGGCAGGATGGCCTCCTGATGCGCCTCGGCCTGCGCGACCAGCGCGTCGATGACGCGCACCAGCTCGCGGGCGATGACCCTGGCGTGGTCGATGAGGTACATCCGCACCAGGGTCGCGATCTGGTCGTTGCGGCTGCGGCCCGCGCGCAGGCGTCCGCCGACATCCGCCCCGACCTCGGCGATGAGCGCCTTCTCCAGCGCGCCGTGCACATCCTCGTCGCCCGGGTCGGGCAGCAGGGTGCCGTCGGCGATCCGGGATGCCAGCGCATCGAGTCCCGCGTGCATGATGCGGGCCTGCTCGGCATCCAGGTAGCCGGCGGCCTCGAGCGCCTTCGCATGCGCGTGCGAGCCCGCCAGGTCGTAGGGGGCGAGGATCCAGTCGAACTGCGTGGAGCGGCTCAGTTCCGCCAGCTCCGGCGAGGGCCCTCCAGCGAAGCGGGCGCCCCAGAGCGCACCCTCATTGGTGCCGTGCTTCTCGGTCACGCAGCCTTCTCCTGCTTGCCCAGCAGCCAGACCAGCAGCGCCTTCTGCGCGTGCAGCCGGTTCTCGGCCTCGTCCCAGACCACGCTCTGCGGGCCGTCGATGACCTCGGAGTCCACCTCGTAGCCGCGATCGGCGGGCAGGCAGTGGATGAAGATGGCCTCGGGGTCGGCGAGCGCCATGATCTCGGTGGTGACCTTGTAGCCGCCCAGGTGGCGCAGCCGCTCGATCTTCTCCTCCTCCTTGCCCATCGAGACCCAGGTGTCGGTGACGATGACGTCGGCGCCCAGCGCCGCCTCACGGGGGTCGGTGAGCAGGGTGACCGAACCGCCGGTCTCCGCCGCGCGCTTCTCGGCGTCGGCGACCACGTCGCGCCGCGGCGAGTACTCGTCGGGTGCGGCGACGCGCACGTGCATGCCCGCCGTGACACCGGCCAGCAGGTAGGAGTGCGCCATGTTGCTGCGGCCGTCGCCGAAGAACGTCAGCGTCAGGCCCGCCAGCGTCCCCTTGTGCTCGCGGATCGTGAGCAGGTCGGCCAGCAGCTGGCACGGGTGGAAGTCGTCGGAGAGCGCGTTGATGACCGGCACGCGCGTGCCGCGGGCCATCTCCTCGAGCCCCGCCTGCGCGTAGGTGCGCCACACGATGGCGGCCACCTGGCGCTCCAGCACGCGAGCCGTGTCGGCGGGCGTCTCCTTGCCGCCGAGCTGGCTGTTGGCGGTGGAGATGATCAGCGGTGATCCACCCAGGTCGGAGATGCCGACATGGAAGGAGACCCGGGTCCGGGTGGAGGACTTGTCGAAGATGACGGCGACGGACTGGGGGCCGGCGAGGGTCTTGTCCGCCCAGCGGTCCTTCTTCAGCTCCACCGCGAGGTCGAGGATCTCGTTCTGCTCGGCGGGGGTCAGGTCGTCATCGCGAAGCAGGTGGCGGGTCATGCGGGGGTCTCCATGGTCTCGGGTGCGGATGCTGCGACGGCGTCGAGCGCCGCCGCGAACAGGGTGAGGAACTCCGCCACCTCGGCATCGCCGATCGTGTAGGCGGGGGCGATGCGGATGACGTCGTCGGTCGGGGCGTTGATGATCAGACCGCGTTCGTGGGCGGCCGCCCTCACCTCTGCGGCGACGGGCTCGGTCAGGAGGATGCCGATCAGCAGCCCCTCCCCGCGAGTGCCCGCCACCAGCGGCAGGCCCTCCACGCCCTCGCGCAGCTGCCCGCCGCGGGCGTTGACGTTGGCCAGCAGATCGTTCTCCTCGATGTAGCCGAGGGTGGCGTTGGCCGCTGCGGATGCCAGCGGGTTGCCGCCGAACGTCGAATTGTGGGTGCCCGGGTAGAACAGGTCGCTGGCTGCTCCGAACGTGATGAGCGCGCCGAGCGGGAAGCCCGCGCCGATGCTCTTGGCGAGCGTGACGGCATCCGGCGTGATCCCGAACCGCTGGAACGCGAACCAGATGCCGGTGCGTCCTGAGCCGGTCTGCACCTCGTCGAGGATCAGCAGCGCGTCGTGCTGCGCTGTCAGCTCCCTGGCACGGGCAAGGAACCCCTTGGGCAGCTCGACGACGCCGGCCTCGCCCTGGATGGGCTCGACGATCATGGCCGCCACTCCCCCGGCGGCGAATGCCGCCTCCAGGCCCTCGAGAGTGCGCGGCACGGTGATCACGTCGGGCACAGCGGGCAGGAACGGGTCGCGGTACTTGGCCTTGGGCGTCAGCGACAGCGTGCCCATGGTGCGGCCGTGGAACGCGCCCTCGACCACCAGGATCTTCGTGCGGCCCGTCGGGTTTCCGTGCAGACGGGCGAGCTTGATGGCCATCTCGTTGGCCTCGGTGCCGGAGTTGGCCAGGAACACCCGACCCGACTCCCCCGTGCCCGCCAGGCGCTTGAGCCGCGACGCCAGCTCGAGCTGGCCGGGGCTGGCGAAGTAGTTCGAGACGTGCGTGAGGGTCGCGGCCTGCTTCGAGACCGCCTCCACGAACACCGGATGCGCGTGCCCGAGGCAGTTCACGGCGATGCCGCCGAGGAAGTCCAGGTAGCGCTTCTCATCGGCATCCCACACCCACGACCCCTCGCCGTGCGTGAGCAGCGCGAGGCGCCCGCCCAGGCTCATCAGATCGCGTGCTGCGTCGTCGTTCCAGTCCGTCATTGTGCGACCACTTCCGTGCCGATTCCCTTGCTGGTGAACAGTTCGACGAGCACCGAGTGCGGCACCCGTCCGTCGATGATGGCGGCGGCGTCCACGCCGCCCTGGACGGCATCCAGGCAGGCGCGCATCTTCGGGATCATCCCCGACTCCAGCGACGGCAGCATCTGCGTGAGCGCGTGGGCGGTGAGGTGCGAGACCAGGGAGTCGCGGTTAGGCCAGTCGGCGTACAGGCCGGGGACGTCGGTGAGGATGACCAGCTTGCGCGCATTCAGCGCGACGGCCAGGGCTGATGCCGCGGCGTCCGCGTTGACGTTCAGCGACTGACCGGGGTGATCCAGATCGGGCGCGATGGAGGAGACCACGGGGATGCGGCCGGCCGCCAGGTGATCCAGCACGGGGGTGGGATCCACCTGCACGACGTCGCCGACGCGCCCCAGGTCCACCTCCTCGCCGTCGATGACGACGCCCCGGCGACGTCCGCCGAAGAGCCCGGCGTCCTCGCCGGACAGGCCCGTCGCGATGGGGCCGTGCGAGTTGATCCGTCCGACCAGCTGCGGGTTGACCTGACCGGTGAGCACCATCCGCACGACGCTGATGGCCTCGGTGTTGGTGACCCGGTAGCCGCCCTTGAACTCGCTGGGGATGTCGAGCCTGTCGAGCATGGTGGAGATCTGCGGGCCGCCGCCGTGCACGACCACGGGCTGCACGCCCACGTAGCGCAGGTAGGCGATGTCCTGCGCGAACGCGTTCTGCAGCTCATCCGAGACCATGGCGTTGCCGCCGAACTTGACCACGACGATCTGGTCGCGGAACCTCTTCAGCCACGGCAGCGACTCGATGAGGGTGGCCGCCTTGTAGGCGGCCTCCTCGGGTGCGGTCTCCTGAAGATCCGTCATGAGGCGTACGCGCTGTTCTCGTGCACGTAGTCGTGCGTGAGGTCGTTGGTGAGGATGGTCGCGGTGGCGTCGCCGACCTTCAGGTCGATGAGCAGGTGCGTGGCGCGCGGGGTGAGGTCGACCTCTTCCCGCGGACGGTCGGGTCCGCCGGCGGTGCACACCCGCACGCCGTTCATGAGCACGTCCACGTCGTAGGGGTCGAACTGCGCACTGGTGGTGCCGATGGCGGCCAGCACCCGCCCCCAGTTCGGGTCGTTGCCGAAGATGGCGGCCTTGAACAGGTTGTTGCGGGCCACCGAGCGACCCACCTCCACGGCCTCCGCCTCGGTGGCGGCGTGCGCGACCTCGATGGTGATGTCGTGGCTGGCGCCCTCGGCATCCCCCTGCAGCTTCTTGGCCAGTTCTCCGCACAGGCCCTTGAGCGCGGCGGTGAAGGCGTCCAGATCCGGGCGGATGCCGCTCGCGCCGCTGACCAGCAGGGAGACCTGGTCGTTGGTGGACATGCAGCCGTCGGAGTCGAGCCGGTCGAAGCTCACGTTCGTGGCGGCGCGCAGCGCGGCATCCGCCTCCGCGGCGTCGAGATCGGCATCCGTCGTGATGACGACCAGCATGGTGGCGAGGCCCGGCGCGAGCATGCCCGCGCCCTTGGCCATGGCGCCGATGGTCCAGCCGTCCTGGCTGACCACGGCGGTCTTCGAGACCGTGTCCGTGGTCATGATGGCCTCGGCTGCGATCTGGCCGCCGTCGGCGCTGAGGCTCGCGATGCCCTTCTCGACGCCGTCCAGCACCTTGCCGCGGAAGACCTCATCCCCGCTGCCGATCAGGCCGGTGGAGCACACCAGGATGTCGGCGGCGCTGACGCCCAGCAGCTCGGCGGCCCTCTCGGCGGTCTGGTGCGTGGTCTGGAACCCGAACGAGCCGGTGAAGCAGTTGGCCCCGCCGGAGTTGAGCACGATGGCCTCGACCGTGTGGTCGGCGATGACCTGCTGCGACCACATGATGGGGTTGGCCTTGGCCCGGTTGCTGGTGAACACCGCCGCGCCGACCTTGCGGGGACCGCGGTTGACGACCACCGCCACGTCGGGCTTCCCGGTGGTCTTGAGTCCTACCGCGACTCCTGCTGCTTCGAATCCCTGGGGCGCGGTGACGGTCACGGCGCGACTCCGTTCACTGTGAGGGCGCGGTCCTCGGGGAGGTCCAGCGCGAGGTTCATGGACTGCACGGCGGCGCCGGCGGTCCCCTTGACGAGATTGTCGACCGCGGTCACCACGATCACGCGGTTCGCCGCGCGATCGATGGCCAGGCCCATCAGGGCCGTGTTGGCGCCCAGCACGTCGGCCGTGCGGGGGAAGCGTCCTTCGGGCAGCAGCTGCACGAAGGTCTCCCCGGAGTAGGCGGACTCCCAGGCGTCGCGGATCTGCGCGTCGGTGGCGCCTGCGGCGATGGGGGCCGAGGAGGTGGCGAGGATGCCGCGCGACATCGGCACGATGACGGGCGTGAACGAGACGCGGATGCCGTCGAGGCCTGTGCCCGCGGCCGCGGCGAGCGCCTGCCGGATCTCGGGGATGTGCCGATGCGTGCCGCCCACCGCGTAGGGGTTGGCGGTGCCCAGCAGCTCGCTGCCCAGCAGGTGCGGCTTCAGGCTCTTGCCCGCTCCCGAGGGCCCGACGGCCAGCACGCTGACGATGTCGGACGGGTTGATGACGCCGGCGGCCACGCCCGGTGCCAGGCTGAGACTCACGGTGGAGGCGTTGCAGCCGGGGGCCGCGATGCGGGTCGCGCCGCGCAGGTTCTCGCGCTGCTTGACGCCGTTCACGATGAGCTCGGGCACGCCGTAGGTCCACGGCTCGTGGAAGTCGCCGCCGTAGAAGGCGTCCCAGGATTCCTCAGACGTGAGGCGATGGTCGGCGCCGGCGTCGATGACCAGCGGCACGCCGCCCAGCGCGTCGGTGTACTGCCCGGACTGGCCGTGCGGCAGCGCGAGGAAGACGATGTCATGCCCGGCGAGGGTCTCGGGGGTGGTGTCCTGCAGGGTCAGGTGCGCGAGCGAGCGCAGGTGCGGCTGGTGGTCGACCAGCGGCTGTCCCGCGTTGGAGTGCGCGGTGACGGTGCGGATCTCGATGTCGGGATGCGCCGCGAGGAGCCGCAGGATCTCGCCTCCCGCATAGCCTGATGCGCCGGAGACGGCGACGGAGTACGTCATGGTTCTACCTTAACGGTCGAGGTGCTCCCGGCCCCATGTGAGTCATGGGTCCCTGAGCCTGAGAAGGACCGGGGCGGCGACTCCCACTCCGGCCTCGAACCAGGGACGGAACGGGCTGCGCGGGGTCGCCTAGAGTCGGCGGCCGTCGCGGCGTCGGCGCACGGAAGCGCTCAGAGTGAGCGGGAGAGATGCGGCCGAGGACATGACGCGACAGTAGCGCCCTGCCGCCGGCATCCGCAAATCCGACCCGTCACATGAGCGGCGTGCTCAGGCCAGCCGCGCGAGCAGTTCGAGTTCGTCCGCGCGGCGCAGGCCCGCGCCGCGCTCCCGGTCCAGGCCGCGGGCGCGCTCGTCGTCGAGCACCGCGCGGACGGTCGCGTCCAACGGCGTGAACGAGCCACCGGATGCCCGGTACGCGTCGTTCTCGCGGCGCATGAAGCCCGGCATGTCGTCGGGCACCCACAGCGGCAGCGACCGCTCCCCCATCCAGTACTGCACGCCCTGCTGCACGAGCCAGTCGTCGTCCACCTCGACGATCTCGCCGGTGTGCCCCGCAGCCGCGCGGACCGCGGCGATGACGTCGGCGAACGCCCGCACGTCGCCGGTGGCGTTGACCGTGCCGTGCCGCAGCTCGGCGGTGACGTACGCCGCGAGGTCGTCGACGTCGATGATCTGCACGAAGCGCCCCTCGGCGATGGGTGTCAGCACCGGCTCGGAGCCCGCCCGTGCGAACGCCGCAGCCCAGTAGCCGAACCTGTCGCTGGGGTCGCCGGCGCCGACGATGAGGCCCGGACGAACGATGAACGCCTGCTCCCCCAGCATCCGCACGGCCTGCTCAGCGGCGACCTTCTGTGCGGCGTACTCGTACTCGTCGCCGTCCTGCGCGGGCTCGTGCAGAGGTGCGGACTCGTCCTGCGCGAGCGTCGTCTCATCGGCGTAGACCGACACCGACGAGACGAACGTGAAGTGGTCCGTGCGCTCGCCGAGCGCGGCGACGGCCCCACGCACCTGCTTCGCGTGTCGGGAGACATCCACCACCTCATCCCAGTGCTGCGCGCGCAACTGCTCGTAGACGTCGGGATCATCGCGGTCTCCCCGCAGCAGCACGGTGCCGTCCGGCGACGGCCTGCCACCGCGGGCCAGGCACGTGACGCGCGCACCGGCATCCCGCCAGTGCAGCGCGATCCGCTCCGAGAGCCATCCTGTTCCGCCCAGCACCAGCACGTCCGTCATGTCGACCATGACAACAGGTCACGACGCGGATCGGAAGGGCTTCCGCTCTCAGCTGATCAGATGACTGCGTTCACCACGGCATCGGCCGCTCGGTGTCGCGGGTGCCGTCGTCGGGATTGTGCGGCAGCGGCTCGCCGCCGGCGCGGATGCACAGCCAGCGCAGCTCGCCGTCGCCGTCGGGGTGCGCGCGCCAGGTGCGCCACACGCCCTGCCCGACCCGCACGACGGTGCCGGCGTGCACGTCGACCACCTCGTCGTCGAGCCCCATCTGCCCGTGCCCCTCGAGGAACACGTACAGCTCCTCCATGCGAGAGTGCGTGTGCCAGTAGCCGGCCTCCTCGCCGGGCTTCAGGGCGTTGGCCGTCATGCCGATGTACTGCATGCTCAGCTCGTGGTCGACCACGCGCCGACCATCCCGGGAGGTCGCCGGCGCGAACCCGCCGTAGAAGTCCCGCCATTGATCCAGCGCCCCGACCTGCGTCACCTGATAGTCGCTCATGATCCCGAGCGTACGCACGCACCCCAGCTGCCGAAACCCCTCCGCAGCGTCGAGACCCCTCCGCAGCCGCGTCGCCCATGAGGGGTCTCGGCGGCCGGGAGGGGTCTCGGCGGAGAGGTCAGTCGCGGATGTGCGCGCTGTAGCGCTCGGCAGCCACGGCCACGCCGGCAAGTTTCGCGTCGGTCGCCTCTGCGGCGGTGAGCGTGCGGTCGGATGCCCGGAAGCGCAGCGCGAAGCTGAGGCTCTTCAGCCCGGCATCCAGACCCTCGCCGCGGTAGTCGTCGACGAGCGTCGCGGACTCCAGCAGGTCGCCCGCGCCGTCGATGAGTGCGGCGCGCACGTCGGCAGCGGGCACCTCGACGGCCACGACCAGCGAGACGTCCTGCGTGGCGGCGGGGAAGGTCGACAGCGAGGCCACCGTCACACGCTCGCCCGCGAGGGTCAGCACGCGGTCCAGATCCAGCTCCAGCACGACGGCGCGGCCCGGCAGATCGGCATCCGCCGACACCTGCGGGTGCAGCTCGCCGACGTACCCGATCTCCTCGCCGGCCACGGTCAGCGAGCCCGCCCGTCCCGGGTGCAGCGCCGCGCGCTGCGTCTGCGTCACCTCGATGTCCACGCCCGCCGCGACCGCGATCACGCGCACGGCGTCCAGGGCGTCGCCCAGGCCGGCGTTCACCGCGGCATGCCCGGGCTGGCGGGGCGTGATGTGCCCGGTCAGCAGGGCCGCGATGTGCCGCGCCTGCGGCGGGATCGACGCATTCAGCTGTGCGAGCACCTCGTCGCTCGGGCGCTGCGCCAGCGGCGGAACGAAATCGGTGCCGTAGGTCACGCCCTCCTCGGGCAGGAACACGACGCCGGTCTCGAAGATCGAGAGGTCCACCAGACCGCGGGCGATGTTGCGGTGCGCGGTCTGCAGCAGTCCAGGCAGCAGCGAGCGCCGCAGGTACGGCACCTGACCGTCGAGTGCGTTGGCCAGGCGGATGCTGGGCACGTGCTCACCGGACGCGGAGCCGTGCAGGTCGTTCTGCTCCTCGCTCGTGAACGGGAAGGCGATGGTCTCCACCAGACCCGCGGCAGCCAGGGCGTCGGCCACGCGCTTGCGGCCCTGCTGCAGCGGCGTGTAGCCGCGGCCGGACGGCGGGGTCGGCAGCACCGACGGGATGCGGTCCAGCCCGTGGATGCGGGCGACCTCCTCGGTGAGCGTCCACTTGTCGGTGAGGTCGGGTCGCCAGCTCGGCGGGATGACGAACCATCCGGCATCCGTCGCCGTGACCTCCGCGCCGATCATCTGCAGCGCGCCGGTGACCTCGTGGTCGGTGTAGTCGACGCCGATCACGCCCTGCGTGAAGCCACGAGGCAGATCGATGCCGGCGATCTCCACCTCGGAGAACAGCGCGCCGCCCTCGTCGGTGAGCTCGCCGCCGGCCAGCTCCACCATCAGGTCTGCCACGCGACGGGCCGCCACGAACGGGATCAGCGGGTCGACGCCGCGCTCGAAGCGCTTGGACGCCTCGCTGGGCAGCTTGTGCCGGCGGGCCGAGCGCGCGATGGTCACCGGGTCGAATGTCGCCGCCTCGATCAGCACGTTGCGCGTGGTGGACGACATCTCGGTGGTACCGCCGCCCATCACCCCTGCCAGGCCGATGGGGCCGGACTCGTCGGTGATCAGCAGATCCTCGCTGTGCAGTGCGCGGTCCTGGCCGTCGAGCGTGGTCATGTGCTCGCCCTCGGCGGCACGGCGCACGGTGATGCCGCCCTGCAGCTTGTCGAGATCGTAGCCGTGCACGGGGTTGCCGAGCTCGAGCATCACGTAGTTGGTGATGTCGATCAGCACGCCCAGCGAGCGCATCCCGGCCAGCACCAGCCGCGCGATCATCCACGGCGGGGTCGGGCGCGACGGGTCGACGTTCCGCACCACGCGCGCGACGAACTCGCGGGCGCCCACGTTGCCGCGGATCGGACTGCGGTCGTCGACCGTGACCGAGAACCCAGTGCCCGGCTGCAGCTCGGCGAAATCGCGCTCGGCGGGGTCGTGGAAGACGCCGCCGGTGGCGTGCGAGTACTCGCGGGCGGCGCCGCGCAGCGAGAACGCGTAACCGCGGTCGGGCGTGACGTTGATGTCGACGGCGAAGTCGTTCAGGTGCAGCAGCTCGATGGCATCCGATCCCACCTCGGGATCCAGCCCCAGCGTCGACAGCACGATGATGCCGTCGTGCTCGTCGCCCAGGCCCAGCTCGCGCGCCGAGGCGATCATGCCGTCGGAGACGTGGCCGTAGGTCTTGCGCGCGGCGATCGGGAACGGCCCGGGCAGCACGGCTCCGGGCAGAGTCACGACGACCTTGTCACCGACTGCGAAGTTGTGCGCGCCGCAGACGATGCCGCGGATGCCGCCGTTCGCCTCGCCGACGTCCACCTGGCACCAGTTGATGGTCTTGCCGTTCTTCTGCGGCTCGGGGACGAACTCGAGCACCCGCCCGACGACGACCGGTCCCGAGATCTCGAAGCGGTGGACGTCCTCCTCCTCGAAGCCGACCGACACGAACGACGCCAGCACATCCTCCGGCGTGACGTCCTCTGCGACCTCGACGTACTCGCGAAGCCAGGAGATCGGAACGCGCATCACACCACCATCCCGAACTGCTCGCTGAATCGGATATCGCCCTCGGCCATGTCGCGCATGTCCTTGACGTCGCTGCGGAACATCAGGGCGCGCTCGACGCCCATGCCGAACGCGAAGCCGCTGTACACCTCGGGGTCGATCCCCGCCGCGCGCAGCACGTTGGGGTTGACCATGCCGCATCCGCCCCACTCGATCCAGCGCGCACCGCCCTTGAAGGTGGGGTGCCACAGGTCGAGCTCCGCGGAGGGCTCGGTGAACGGGAAGTAGTTGGTGCGGAACCGGGTCTTCGCCTCGGGACCGAACATCTGCCGGGCGACGTGGTCCAGCGTGCCCTTCAGGTGCGCCATAGTGATGCCCTTGTCGACGACCAGCCCCTCGAACTGGGTGAACACCGGCAGGTGCGTGGCGTCGAACTCGTCGGTGCGGTAAACCCGGCCCGGGCACAGCACGTAGATGGGCACCTCGCGGTCGAGCATGGAGCGCACCTGCACGGGGCTGGTGTGCGTGCGCATGACGAGATGGCGCGAGGAGGGCGCGACGTAGAACGTGTCCTGCTCCTGGCGGGCCGGGTGATCCTCATCGAAGTTCAGGGCGTCGAAGTTGAACCACTCGTGCTCAAGCTCGGGACCCTCCGCGATCTCCCAGCCCATGCCCACGAAGATGTCGCTGATCTGCTCCTGCATGACGGAAAGCGGATGCCGTGCCCCGACGCGCGTGCGCGAGGCGAAGGCCGTGATGTCCACGCGCTCGGCCTCGAGCCGCGCGGCGGTCTCGGCCTCGGCCAGCTCGGCCTCCTTGGCGGCGAGCGCCTGCGTGACGCGGCCGCGACCCTGCCCGATGAGCTTGCCGAAAGCGGCCTTGTGCTCGGGGGCGACCTGTCGCATCGACGCGTTCAGCACGGCGAGGGGCGAGCCCTCCGCGACGTGCGCGGCGCGCGCGGCCTTCAGCTCGGCGGTGTCGGATGCCGCGCCGATCGCTTCCAGTGCGGCGGCGACGGCGGATTCCACCGCCTCTGGCGTGATCTGGGGGGTTTCGGGAGTGTCGGACACGAGTACAGAGTCTACCGGCGCGGGAGGAGGGCCCCCGCGCTGGTGAACTCCGGGAAGACGGGCGTCAGACGACCAGGCCCAGCAGCAGGACGCCGACGAGCCCCACCACCGAGACCGCGCACTCCATGAGGCTCCAGGTCTTGAAGGTCTGCCCGACGGTCAGGCCGAAGTACTCCTTCACCAGCCAGAAGCCGGCATCGTTCACGTGCGAGAGGAACACGGAGCCGGCGCCGACGGCCAGCACCATCAGCGCGACATGCGTGCTCGACAGGTCGCCGACCAGCGGCGCCATGATGCCCGCGGCGGTGATGGTGGCCACCGTCGCGGAGCCCGTGGCCAGGCGGATGACGACCGCCACCAGCCAGCCGGCCAGCAGCAGTGGCATCCCGGATCCGGCGATGCCGTTGCCGATCACCGCTCCGACACCGGAGTCGACCAGCGTCTGCTTGAAACCGCCGCCGGCGCCCACGATCAGCAGGATGGAGGCGATCGGGCCGAACGCGTCGCCGGTGATCTGGGAGACCTCCTTCATGCTGCGTCCGAGTGCGGTGCCCAGCACGACCATCGCGTACAGCGAGGTGATCAGCAGGGCCTGCAGCGGAGTGCCGATGAACACCAGGATCTGGCCGATCACGGTGTCGCCGATCTTCAGCGTGTCGACGACCGTCATCAGCAGCATGAGCACGACCGGCAGCAGCACGACCGACAGTGCGACGCCGAACGCCGGGCGCTTGCCGTCCTTGTTCTCGCCGCTGGAGACGATCAGAGTGTCTGGCGCCATCACCGGCACCCAGCGGGCCATCGACTTCGCCAGCACCGGACCGGCGATGATGACGGTCGGGATCGCGACCAGAAGGCCCAGGCCGAGCGTGATGCCGAGGTCCGCCTTCAGCGCGTCGATCGCGATCAGCGGGCCGGGGTGCGGCGGCACGAGACCGTGCAGCGCGGACAGGCCCGCCAGCGCCGGGATGCCGATGAGGATGACGGGGAGCTTGGCGCGCTTGGCCACGAGCATGACGATCGGGATCAGCAGCACGACGCCGACCTCGAAGAACAGCGGGATGCCGACGATGAACGCGGCCAGGGCCATGGCCCACGCGAGCTTGGCCGCCGGGGTCTTGGACAGGATCGTGTCGACGATCTCATCGGCTCCGCCGGATTCCGTGAGGAACCTGCCGATCACGGCGCCGAGCACGATCAGGACGCCCACACCGCCGACCGTGGATCCCAGGCCCGCCGAGAACGAGGTGAAGGCCTTGGCGAAGCCCATGTCGGCGGTGACCGCCATGACCGCCGCGCCGAGCATCAGGGCGAAGAACGGGTGCATCTTCACCCAGACGATCAGCACGATGATGAGGGCGATGGAGATGACGGCGGCGATGATCAACTGTGCTGTCCCGGCCGCCGGTGTCACCGGATCAGCGGCGAGCACCCCGTTCAGAAGCGGTGCCGTGTGTGAGAGCAGATGCATTCTCGGACTCCTTCAATGGCGTCGGGGGCGGGGGTCGTCCCGGAGCCAAGCAGACACGTTACTCCCCGGTAGGATCGGCGACGAGGACGACTCAGACCAGAGGTGCGCGCATGACAGACCAGCAGATCCCGACCACCGAGAGCATCCCGCTGGCATCCGCACCCACCCCCTACGTCCTGGCCATCGACATCGGCTCGGGGTCCACCCGCGGCTGCCTGTACGACGCGTACGCGCGACCCGTCAAGAAGCACATGGTCAAGGTCGATCACGCCTTCACCGAGGCCGCCGACGGCACGGCCGAGGTGGATGCCGATCAGATCGTGCGCGAGGTCGGCGAGGTCATCGACGGGGCGCTGAAGGGCGTGGAGCCCGGACTGGTCAAGGCCGTCGTGATGGACACATTCGCCTCGTCGCTGGTGTGCGTGGACGATGCGGGGGACGCGCTCACGCCGTGTTTCACCTACGCGGACTCCCGCTCGGCGCCGCAGCTGGCGAGACTGCGGGAGCAGTTGGACGAGGATGCCGTCCACCAGCGCATCGGCGCGCGACTGCACACCAGCTACCACCCGCCGCGGCTGCTGTGGCTGCGGGACGAGTTCCCCGAGATCTTCGAGAAGACGGCGCAGTTCCTCTCGCTGGGCGAGTACGCGTATGCCAAGCTCGCCGGCATCTCGGGCGCGGCGACCTCCACCATGGCGTGGGCCGGCATCCTGAACCGTCGCACCTGCGAGCTCGACGAGGAGCTGCTGGCCGCCGTCGGCGTGGACCGCAGCCGGTTCGCGCCGATCATCGACCCGTCCGAGCCCCTCACCGACGTCTCTCCCGACCTCGCCCGGCGCTGGCCGGCGCTGGCCGGCGCGGCCTGGTTCCCCGCGGTGCCCGACGGGTACGCCTCCAACCTCGGTGTCGGCGCGGACACTCCCACGACGTCCGCCATGTCGGCGGCCACCTCCGGCGCCATCCGCGTGATCATGGACGACACCCCCGAAGAGCTGCCGTCCGGCCTGTGGGCGTATCGCGTGTCGCGCACGCAGTCGATCGTGGGCGGCGCGCTGAACGACGTGGGCCGGGTGACGCTGTGGCTGCAGAGCACCCTGGCGCCGCTGAGCTACGAGCAGATCGACGAACTGCTGCGCGCGGCGCCTGTCGAGGGCACACCGCTGATGCTGCCGTTCCTCACCGGCGAGCGCGCCACGGGCTGGGCGGGAGACGCGCGAGCCGTCGCCTCCGGGGTCTCCTCGTCCACGGGCCCGCGCGAGCTGTGGCGCGGCGCCGTGGAGGGCATCGCGGTCTCGTACGCGAGAGTCTTCGAGCAGCTGCGGGAGGTGAACCCGGACATCCAGCACGTGGTCGCCTCGGGAGGCGTGACCAGCGCCTACCCCGCATTCATGGACGTCGTCGCCCAGGCGCTGGGCTTCCCCGTGCAGGTGGTGAACGTCAAGCGCGTCACCATGCGGGGGGCCGCGGCCCTGGCACTGCAGGTGCTGCGCCCCGAGCATCCGCTGGCCACCGTTCCGCAGACCGGGCTGACCCAGCCGGATGCCGCGCAGCGGCCGTACTACGACGATCTGCGCCGCAGGTTCGAGGGCCTGTACGACGCGGTGATCGTGCACTGATCCCACGCGGACGGCAGAGGGCGGGCATCCGATGGATGCCCGCCCTCGCTCCCCCTCCGGAGGTTCCGGTCAGAGACTCGGCGCGTTGCCCTGGTCGAACTTCCCCGCACCCCGTTGGGCGGCGATCACCTCCGTGACCGTGGAGCCCTCGTGGATGCGCGGGTCTCCTCCATCCACCGGCGTGTAGCCGGACAGCTTCGGCGAGCGCCTGGTGCGGATCTCCAGCCACTTTGCGACGCCCGACAGGATCAGGCACATCGCGATGTAGATGGCGCCGATGACCATGGCCGACTGCAGGATGGGACGGCTCGGGTGGGCGGTGAGCTGCTTGGCGTAGTACAGCAGCTCGGGATAGGTGATGATGAAGCCCAGCGCGGTGTCCTTGAGCGTGACCACCAGCTGCGCGACGATGACCGGCAGCATGGCGCGCACGGCCTGCGGCAGCAGGATGAGCACCATGACGCCGCTCTTGCGCAGGCCGATCGCGTAGCCGGCCTCCTTCTGCCCCTTCGGCAGCGCCTCGATGCCGGCGCGCAGCGCCTCGGCCAGGACCGAGCCGTTGTAGACCATCAGGCCGATGACCACGGCCCAGTACGGCTCCATCTTCACGCCCAGGTCGGGCAGGCCGTAGTACAGCAGCATCATCATGACCAGCACCGGCACGGCGCGGAACAGCTCGGTGATGACAGCGACGGGCTTGCGCACCCAGGCGTGGTCGGAGAGCCTGCCGATGGCCAGCACGAAGCCGAGGACCAGGCTCAGCACGGCGGCCAGCGCGAACGCGCTGACGGTCTTGCCGAGTGCCTTGGTGATGCCGAGCCACACGTTGGTGAAGGTGAAGACGTACCAGCGGTCGGTGTCGAACTGTCCGGTCGCGGCGAACCGGAAGACGACGAAGCCGATCACGGCCAGCACCGCGACGACGGTGACGACCGCCAGGATGCGGTTGCGGACGATCGCCCGGGGACCGGGGACGTCGTAGAGCACGGAAGTCATCGCGCGATCCTCCACTTCTTCTCCATGTGCTGCTGAGCCCAGCTCAGCAGCATGACGAGGGCGACGAACACCACGGCGACCCACAGCAGCACCTCCATGGAGCTGCCGGGGCGGTCGTGCGAGTCGTAGATGGTCGAGCGCAGGGCCGCGAGCTCGGCGACCGAGAAGCCGGCGGCGACCGTGGTGTTCTTCAGCAGTGCTATGAAGACGCTCATCATGGGCGGCACCACCGAGCGGAACGCCTGCGGCAGCACCACCAGCGTCATGACCTGGCCGAACGGCAGCCCGATGGCGCGTGCCGCCTCGGCCTGTCCGACCGGTACGGTGTTGATGCCGGCGCGCAGCACCTCCGCGACGTAGGTCGCGGTGTAGATGCCGATGGCGATGATGCCCAGCACCGTGTTCGACAGCTGCGGCAGCCCGAGCTGCGGGTAGCCGAACACGAAGAAGAAGAAGATCAGCGTCAGCGGGGTGTTGCGCACGAGGTTGACGTACACCGTGCCGACCCCGCGGGCGATGGGCACCGGCGAGACGCGCATCGCGCCGACGATCGTCCCGAGGACCAGGGCGATCACGCCGCCCACGGCGAACACCAGCAGGGTGTTGCTGATGGCCTGCCCCCACAGGTCGAGGTTGCCGAAGATGACGTCCATGCCATCCTCCCTTCGTGTCGACGGGCGGCCCCGCTGCCGTGGGGCCGCCCGTCAGTGATGGACGAGCTGCGGTCAGTCGACCTTGGGCTGCTCGACCTTGATGCCCGACTTGCCGAGGTTCTTGTCGAAGATCTTCTGCCAGATGTCGTGGCCGTCGGTGAACAGCTTGTTGATGTGGTCCTTCAGGACGGTGTCGCCCTTGGTCAGGCCCACGCCGTAGCGCTCCTCGGTGAACAGCCCGCCGACGATCTTGAGCTTGTCGGGGTGCTGCGCGGCGTAGCCGATCAGGATGGCCTGGTCGGTGGTCACCGCGTCGACCGAGCCGTTGAGCAGGTCCTCGACGCAGCCGGAGTAGATGTCGTACTCCTTGGTCTTGATCTCGGGGTAGTTGGCCTTGATGTTCTGGATCGGCGTGGATCCGGTGGCCGAGCAGACGGTCTTGCCGTTGAAGGCCGAGAGGTCCTTCACGTCGTCGATGCCGCTGTCCTTGCGGACCAGCAGACCCTGGCCGGTGACGAAGTAGGGGCCGGCGAAGTCGACGTCGGCCTTGCGCTTGTCGGTGATCGAGTAGGTGCCGACGTAGTAGTCCACGTCGCCGTTCTTGATGGCCTGCTCGCGGTTCGCCGAGGCGATCGGCTTGTAGGTGATCTGCTTCTCGTCGAAGCCGAGGGATGCCGCGATCCAGCGTGCGATGTCGACGTCGAAGCCGCTGCGCTCACCCGTGGTCGGGTCGAGGTAGCCGAGGCCCGGCTGGTCCTCCTTGACGCCGACGGTGACGCCGCCCGCCTTGGTCATCTTCTCGAACGTGGGGCTGCCGTCGAGCTTGACGTCCTTCGCGACGGTCCAGATCGCGCCGCTGTTGCTCGCGCCGTCTCCTTCGCCGCTGCCGCCGGGTGCCGACGGGCTGCCGCTGTTGCAGCCGGTGAGGGCCATCAGCGCCGCGGCGACGATGCCGATTCCTGCGAGTGCCTTGGTGCGTCGCATGGTGTTCTCCTTCGTGTGCTGTGGGTGCGCGGGATCTCCGCGCGGGAAGGTCAGTGGGTGAGGAGCTTGGACAGGAAGTCCTTGGCGCGCGAGCTCTTCGGGTTCGTGAAGAACTCCTCGGGCGTCGCCTCCTCGACGATCTGCCCGTCGGCCATGAAGACCACGCGGTTCGCGGCCTTGCGGGCGAAGCCCATCTCATGGGTGACGACGATCATGGTCATGCCGTCCTTCGCCAGCCCGATCATCACGTCGAGGACCTCGTTGATCATCTCGGGGTCCAGGGCGCTGGTGGGCTCGTCGAAGAGCATCACCTTGGGGTGCATGGCCAGCGCCCGGGCGATGGCCACGCGCTGCTGCTGGCCGCCGGAGAGCTGGGCGGGGAGCTTGGATGCCTGCTGGGCGACGCCCACTCGCTCCAGGAGCTGCATCGCCTCCTTCTCGGCATCCGCCTTCTTCACGCCGCGCACCCGGATGGGGCCCAACGTGACGTTCTCGAGGATGGTCAGGTGCGCGAAGAGGTTGAACGACTGGAACACCATGCCGACCTCGGCCCGCAGGTTCGCCAGCCCCTTGCCCTCGGCGGGCAGCGGCTTGCCGTCGATGCGGATGGAGCCGGAGGTGATGGTCTCCAGGCGGTTGATCGTGCGGCACAGCGTGGACTTGCCGGAGCCGGACGGTCCGATCACGACGACGACCTCACCCTTGTCGACGGTGAGGTTGATGTCCTTCAGGGCGTGGAACTCGCCGTAGTGCTTCTGGACGTTCTCGACGACGACCAGCGATTCGGCTGTGCTCATGGTGCCTCCTGTGGGACCTTCGGGTCGAGGGGAGCGCACACGGGTTCAGTGGCTCCCCATCGAATCCGCTGACCCGTTCACACTAGGCGCGCGGACTCCCGCGAACCAGTTCCTTGAGTGTTTCTTGAGCGTGCCAGGAGGTCACTGCCGCGAGTCGCGGTAGTACTCGGCAGCCCCCGGATGCAGCGGGATCGGGTCGGTGAAGATCGCCAGCCTCCGATCCAGCAGCGCGGCCGCCGGGATGCTCCTGGCGACCTCCGGACGGGTGTCGAACAGCTCAGCCAGCACGTCGCGCACCAGGGAGTCCGGCACGTCCGCCGAGGTCACCAGGTAATTGGGCACGGTCATCGCCACGGTCGGCTCGACGCTGCCGTAGGCGCCGACGGGGAACTCCGCCGAGCGGTAGACGCCGGCATGCGCGGCATCCGCCCGCTCCACCACATCGGCGCCGATGGACAGCAGCCGGATCGGCAGTCTCGACGCCAGTTTCTGGATGCCGGGCGTCGGCAGGCCGCCGACCCAGAAGAACGCGTCGATGCGACGGTCGGTGAGGGCGGCGATCGCGGCATCCAGTCCCAGCGCCGCATCGTGCACAGCGCCCACCGCGACATCCGACGCCGCCAGTACCCGCCGCGCGACCACGCTCACGCCCGAGCCCGCACCGCCCAGCGACACCGTGTGCCCGCTGAGCTCGGAGATGCTGCGGATGCCGGAGTCCGCCCGCACCACGACGTGCACATACTCGTCGTACAGCCGCGCCGCGGCGCGGATCGGCAGCGGCGTCTCGAAGTCGCCGGTGCCCGCCACCGCATCCGCGACGGCATCGCTCTGCGCGAAGCCCAGCTGCGCCTTCCCCTCGCCGATCAGCCGCAGGTTGTCGACGGAGCCGTTGGTCTGCACGACTTCCGCGTCGACGTGCAGGTCGCGTCGCAGCGCGGACGCCAGGTGCGCGCCGTAGTCGTAGTAGACGCCGGTCACCCCTCCCCCGGCGATCCGCAGCGGATGCTGCGCCCAGGCGGGCTGCTCCGGTGCGCAGCCGGCCAGACCCGCCAGCAGCGCCACGGCGACGACCGCGGCCAGCATCCGCCCGGCCCACCGCACGCTCATCGCTCCCCCGCTGCGGGCAGGAGGAAGCTCACGCGCAGTCCGCCGCCGTCCGGCGAATCCACCTCGAGGCGCCCGCCCACCGATCGCAGCAGGTCCATTGCGATGGCCAGGCCCAGCCCCGATCCGGGGACGTTCTGGTTGCGGGCGCTGCGCCAGAACCTGTCGGCGGCCTGCTCCAGCTCCTCGGGCTCCAGCCCCGGTCCGTGATCGCGCACGGCGATGCGGCATCCGTCGTCGGTCCGCTCCACGGACAGCTCGATCCCCGCCTCATCGGGCGAGAACTTCACGGCGTTGTCGATCACAGCATCCAGCGCGCTCTCCACCACCGCCTCGTCCACGCGAGCCAGCGCGTGCGCTATGCCCGCCGTGCGCAGCGCGATGCTGCGGCGGGCGGCGACCTCGCGCCAGGCCTGCGCGCGGCGCTCGATGAGCGGGCGCAGATCGACGTCCTCGAAGTCGGACTCGTGCACGGCGCCGCGGGCGAAGCCCAGCAGCGTGTCGAGGATGCGCGTCATCCGCTGCCCCTCCTCGCGGATCTTCTCCACGTCGGCGGCACCGGCCTCGCCGAGATCGGCCGCCAGCACCTCCACGCGCAGCAGCAGGGCGTTCAGCGGGTTGCGCAGCTCGTGCGAGGCGTTCAGCGCGAACTCCTGCTGCCGGGCGACGACGCGCTCGATCTCGTCGGCCATCCTGTTGAACATCAGGATCATCCGGTGCAGCTCGGCGGGGCCGGTGTCATCGGCGATGCGGGCGTCCATGTCGCCGCGCTCCATGGCCTCCATGGCGTGATCCAGACGCCGCACGGGACGCAGCACCCAGCCGGCCAGTCGGAACACGATGAACAGGCCCGCCGCGATCACCACGGCCGCGACCGCGACGATCAGCAGCCACTGCCGGCTGATCTCGGCCCGCGGAACCTCCACACTGGCCGACATCACCACCGCGCCGATCACATCGCCGCCGTCGAAGACCGGCTCCACCAGCGACAGGTCGCTGAACTGCCACGGCAGCACGTTCTGCGGCAGCTCGCCGCGACGACCGGACAGCGCCAGCTTGATCTGCGCATCCACCTCGGGGCGCGACAGCTGCGGGGCGGCGACGTCGGGCGTCCACTGGTGCCCCGCGCGATCGACGATCACGACGCGGGTGCCGTAGAGCTCGCGGTAGCGCTGCGCCTCGCCATCGAACACCTCGGTGCTGCCGGAGAGCAGCGCCTGCCTGGCGGTCGTGGTGAAGTAGCTCAGATCGCCCAGCTGCTCGGCGTAGAACTCCTGCTGCACGCTGCGCGCGGTCGACCACGCGTACGCGCCGCCCAGCACGGTCAGCACCAGCACCAGCGGCACGAGGAAGACGATGATCAGCCTGCGGCGCACGGCGTCAGCCCTCCAGGCGGTATCCGACGCCGCGGACGGTCTCGATCAGCGAGGCCCGGCCGATCTTGCGACGGATGCTGGCGACGTGCACCTCCAGCGAGCGGGCGAAGCTCTGCCAGTCGGTGTTCCACACCTCGCGGATCAGCCGCTCCCGAGGCACGGCAACGCCCGGGTAGCGGGCCAGCACGGCGATGATGTCGAACTCCTTGCGAGTGAGCTCGATCGGCGCGCCGTCGACCAGCACCCGACGGGCGACCAGGTCGATGCTCACGCCGTCCACCTCGATGAGCGCCCGGTCCTCGGCATCCGGCGTCAGCGCGTCCAGCGGATGCAGCCGGCGCGTGACTGCCTCGATGCGGGCCAGCAGCTCGCGCACGTCGTAGGGCTTGACGACGAAGTCGTCGGCGCCGGCGCGCAGCCCGCGGATGCGCTCCTGCACGTCGCTGCGGGCGGTGGCGATGATCACCGGCACGCCGCTGCGGGACCGGATGCGGCGGCACACGTCCACGCCGTCCATGTCGGGCAGGCCCAGGTCCAGCAGCACCAGCTCGGTGTCCGATCCCACCAGCTCCAGCGCCTGGGCGCCGTTCGTGGCGCGGGCCGTCGCGTACCCGGAGCGGCTGAGGAAGGCCGCCAGCGCCTCGGCGACGCGATCGTCGTCCTCGACGATCAGGATGCGCATGGTCTCACTCCGGGTCGACCTCGCGCTGCGCGAAGGCGCTCTCGTACAGGCACACGCTGGCCGCGGTGGCGAGGTTCAGCGATTCGGCCTGCCCGTAGATCGGCAGCTTCAGCGCACGGTCGGCACGCTCGAGCATGTCGTCCTCCAGGCCGCGGGCCTCGTTTCCGAACAGCCAGGCGGTGGGCTTGCGCAGCATGCCCTCGGCGCGGGCCGCCAGCAGGTCGTCGCCCTTCACGTCGGCTGCCAGCACCTGCATGCCCGCGGCGTGCGCGCGGGTGATCACGTCGTCCAGGTCTCCGCCCACCGAGAACGGCAGGTGGAACAGCGACCCCGTGGTGGAGCGCACGACCTTGGGGTTGTACGGGTCGACCGTACGGCCGGTCAGCACCACGGCATCCGCTCCTGCCGCATCCGCGGCGCGGATGATGGTGCCGAGGTTGCCGGGATCGCGCACCTCCTCGCAGATGGCGATGAGCTTCGGGGATGCCGCGAAGATGTCGCGCACGGAGGTGGGCGTCTGGCGGGCGGTGGCGATGATGCCCTGCGGGGTGACGGTGTCGGCCATGGCCGAGAGCACGTGCTCGGTGACGTACTCGACCTCGACCTTCTCCTCGATCGCGAGCGCGCGGACGTCGCCGTGCTTCTCCCACGCCGTGGGCGTGGCGAACAGGTCGACGATCGCACCGGGGAGGCATCGGAGAGCCTCTCGCACGGCCTGCGGTCCTTCCAGCAGGAACAGTCCTGCCTCGGCTCGCGCACTGCGCTTGGTGAGCTTGGCCACGGCACGGACTCGGGGAGAGCGGGGATTCTCGAGCACGACCCCAGTCTAGAAGACGAAGACGGGCGCTCCCCTTTCAGGGAGCGCCCGTCTTCTCAGCTCGGCTCGGCTCAGGCAGCGGCCTTCGGAGCGTTCACGTCGGAGGGCAGCGCCTTCTTGGCGACCTCGACCAGCGTGGCGAACGCGGCGGCATCGGTCACGGCCAGGTCGGCCAGCATGCGGCGGTCCACCTGGACGCCGGCGAGGCCCAGGCCCTGGATGAAGCGGTTGTACGTCATGCCGTTCTGGCGAGCGGCGGCGTTGATGCGCTGGATCCACAGCTTGCGGAAGTCGCCCTTGC
Source organism: uncultured Microbacterium sp. (assembly GCF_937927635.1). GTDB lineage: Bacteria > Actinomycetota > Actinomycetes > Actinomycetales > Microbacteriaceae > Microbacterium. The sequence goes on along the minus strand of NZ_CALBRW010000011.1, from coordinate 85,935 downwards.
GCTTGCGACGGTCACGGTACGCGTAGACGAGGGAGTGAGTGACCTGCTCCTTGGCCTTGCGGTACAGACGCGACCGCTGGCCACGGTAGCCCGAGGCGCGATCGAGGATGACGCGACGCTTCTTGTGCGCGTTGACCGCGCGCTTGACTCTTGCCATTTTCCTGGATTCCTATTCGTGTGTGCGGCGCGCTCAGCGACCGAGAAGCTTGTTGGCGACCTTGGCGTCGGCCTTGGAGAGGACCTGGTCCTGGTTCAGGCGACGGGTCTGACGGCTCGACTTGTGCTCGAGGTTGTGGCGCATGCCGGCCTGCTGCTTCTTCAGCTTTCCGCTGCCGGTGATCTTGAAGCGCTTCTTCGCACCCGAATGGGTCTTCTGCTTCGGCATCTTCTCTTCCTTCGTGTGGCGCCCGCTCGGGCGACGGTGGGTTACCCGCTCGCGCGGGAGTTCTGGGGGCGGCTCACGCCGCGGGAGAGTCCTTGCGGGCCGCAGCGGCGTCGCTCTTCGCCTCGCGCGCGGCCTGCTTGTTGGCCGTGCGCACGGCGTTCTGCTCGGCCTTGGCCTCGGACTTGTTCTTCAGGGGAGCGACGACCATGACCATGTTGCGGCCGTCGATCGTGGGGTTCGACTCGACGGTGCCGAACTCGGCGACGTCCTCGGCGAACTTGCGCAGCAGACGCACGCCCTGCTCGGGACGCGACTGCTCGCGACCGCGGAACAGGATCATGGCCTTGACCTTGTCGCCGGAGCGCAGGAAGCCCTCGGCGCGCTTGAGCTTGGTCGTGTAGTCGTGAGCCTCGATCTTCAGGCGGAACCGCACCTCCTTGAGGATGGTGTTCGCCTGGTTGCGGCGGGCTTCCTTCGCCTTCTGCGCGGCCTCGTACTTGAACTTGCCGTAGTCCATGATCTTGACGACGGGCGGCTTGGAATTCGGGGCCACCTCGACGAGATCGAGGTCGGCTTCCTGGGCCAGACGCAGCGCTGCCTCGATGCGGACAACGCCGATCTGCTCACCCGCGGGACCGACGAGGCGGACCTCGGGGACGCGGATGCGCTCATTGGTACGGGGATCGCTGATGCGGAGCTCCTTAGACGTGGTTTCGGCCACCGGGATGCTGTCTGCATTCCGGGCGAAATCGGAGTCTCCCCACCCGCCGGCGCGTCAGACTGCACCGGCTTCGGCACCCTTTCCACCGAAGCCGGCGGGGTGCGGAACCCGGTAGCCTTGAACGGCAAGCGCGGGTGGGAAGTGAATCCTCTTTCGTATCGGAGCGAAAAGCTCCGAAGCCCGCAGAAGTCTACCAGAAAGCAACCCGAAGTGACGATTCCTGCCGAGCACGCCGATGACCGCCACGAGCGCTGGGCGCAGCAGGAGCAAGCCGCTGCCGCCGCCACCCGCGACATCGCCGATGTCCCCGCCGTCGAGGTGATCACCACGACCGCCGTGCACCTGATGAGCGCCGCCGCCGTGAAACTGGGCCTGGCCGATGAGCCCGAGGCGCAGCTGGACCTGGACGAGGCCCGCAAGCTCATCAACGCGCTGGCGGGGCTCATCACCGCAGGCGCCCCCGAGATCAGCGACGCGCACGCCCGCCCGCTGCGCGACGGGCTGCGCTCCCTGCAGCTGGCCTTCCGCGAGGCCTCCCCCATCAAGGACGCCGTCGGCAAGGGGCCGGGCGAGAAGTGGACCGGCTCGGTCATCTGAGCTCTCTGGACTGACGGCCTGCGGAAGGTTCCCTTCGCTCGCAGAGCGGGGGCCCCTCCGCTTCGCTCCTCCCCGATGCTCGCTCCGGGAACCTTCCTCCGGCCTCACGTCTCGGTCAGGCTGACCTCGTGTGAGGGCGTAGGGCGGATGCGGTCAGCCCTCGGAGCGGGTGAGCTTCACGGTGAGGGAGTCGACCAGGACGGCCATGCGATCGTCGGCGGCCCAGCGCTGCGCGAGACGCGCGAGCACGGCATCCAGCGTCTCGCGATCCAGCCCGTCGATGAGCTCGAGGGTGACGATCAGCTCGGGGCCGCGCATCCGGGCATCCGGATCCCCCGCCGCGACAGACACGTCGATGACGGCCAGCTCGTGCGCGACGCTCTCGCGCAGGGCCGTGAAGACCTCGGGTGAGAGGAAGCTGGGCTCCCACGGCTGACTCTGCGCGATCGCCCACACGGCGGGGCGGCGCAGGACGAACTCGGTCTCGGATGCCGGGTCCAGCACAACCAGGTCGGTCTGCTCGTCGGCGGCCGACAGGGCCACGCGGATGGCCTCGACCGGAATCGGTCGGGCCGCAGGATCCCACCGGCGCATGGTGTCCACGGACGAGAACGCCGGCTGCACGCGACGCCCGTCGGGAGCGGCGACGGTGACGATGGAGAGCTCCTGGGTCTTGTCGACCTTCAGCCCGTTGGGCGCGGTGCCCTCGTCGCCCTTCTCGGCGACCAGCGGCACCAGCACGCGGGCGTCGCGGAATGCGTCCACGACCTCGGCCTGGCTGCCCGTGCCGGCGCGGAAGCGCAGCAGCGCATCCAGCAGCGCGGGGTCGGCGGAGCCGTCATCGGCCGCGCGGGTGTTCTCCTGGAAGTGCCGCCCCGCCCAGGGCACGCCGGCGGAGTCGGCGCTGTTCCCGTGATCGCAGGCGTCGTCAGTCGCCCGCGACATCCAGTGCCTCTGCGAGGGTGAACTGCCCGGCGTACAGCGCCTTGCCGACGATGGCGCCCTCCACGCCCAGCGAGACCAGCTCGCGCAGCGCGATGATGTCGTCGAGGCTGGAGACGCCGCCGGAGGCGATCACGGGCTTGGGCGTGCGCGAGGTGATCTCGCGCAGCAGGTCGAGGTTCGGGCCGCGCAACGTGCCGTCCTTGGTGACGTCGGTGACGACGTAGCGACTGCAGCCGGCCTCCTCCAGGCGGTCCAGCACCTCCCAGATGTCGCCGCCGTCCTTGGTCCAGCCGCGTGCCGCCAGCGTGGTGCCGCGCACGTCGAGTCCCACGGCGACGGCCTCGCCGTACCGGCCGATGACGTCGGCCGCCCACTCCGGGTTCTCCAGCGCCGCCGTTCCGAGGTTGATGCGGTTGGCGCCGGACTCCAGGGCCGCCTCCAGGCTGGCGTCGTCGCGGATGCCTCCGGAGAGCTCGACGTTCACCCCGCGGTACTGCTTGATGACCTTGCGCAGGATGCCGGCGTTGCTGCCGCGCCCGAAGGCGGCATCCAGATCCACCAGGTGGATCCACTGGGCTCCCTGGTCGACCCATTCGCCTGCGGCGTCGATCGGGTCGCCGTAGCTGGTCTCCGTGCCTGCCTCACCCTGGGTGAGACGCACGGCCTTCCCTCCCGCCACGTCCACTGCGGGGAGCAGGATCAGCGAGGGGGACTGTGCGAAGTCGTTCATGACGTCCTTGAGTCGGGGAATCCGCGGCGTGCGGACACGAGAGATCAGGATAGTCCGGCCGCAGAGCGGTCTCAAATGATGTGTCCGGCTCTGGGCTCAGACCAGCGACTGCACCCAGTTGCGCAGCAGGCGGATGCCGGCCTCTCCGGACTTCTCGGGATGGAACTGCGTGGCGGCGAGCGGCCCGTTCTCCACGGCGGCGAGGAACCGCTCGCCGTGCGTGGCCCAGGTCAGCGACGGCTGCGGGAACGGCGCCTCGACCTGGATCCCCCAGGTCTTCGCCGCGAACGAGTGCACGAAGTAGAAGCGCTCCTGCTCGACGCCGCGGAACAGCACGCTGCCCTCGCCGGCCTCGACGGTGTTCCAGCCCATGTGCGGCAGCACGGGGGCATCCAGCTCGGCGACGGTCCCAGGCCACTCCCCCAGACCTTCGACGTTCTGACCGCGCTCCACGCCGCGCTCGAACATCACCTGCATGCCGACGCACACGCCCAGCACGGGGCGTCCTCCTGCGAGCCTGCGGTCGATGATCTCGTCGCCGCCGTGCGCGCGGAGCGCGCCGGTGACGGCCGCGAATGCGCCGACGCCGGGGACGAACAGCCCGTCGGCCTCCAGCGCCGCGTCCCGGTCGCCGGTGAGCTCGACATCGGCTCCGGCGGCTGCCAGCGCCTTGACGGCGGAGTGCACGTTGCCGGATTCGTAGTCGTAGACGACGACCCGCGGAGCCGTCACAGCGCGCCCTTGGTGGACGGGACCCCGTGCACCAGCGGATCCAGCGCCTTGGCCTGGCGGAACGCCCGCGCGAACGCCTTGAACTCCGCCTCGGCGATGTGGTGCGGGTCGCGTCCGTTCAGCACGCGCACGTGCACGGTGAGCGCTGCGTTGAAAGCGATGGCCTCGAAGACGTGACGCACCAGCGACCCGGTGAAGTGCCCGCCGATCAGGTGCAGCTCGAAGCCTGCGGGTTCGCCGTCGTGCACGAGGTACGGACGCCCGGAGATGTCGACGACCGCCTGGACGAGCGCCTCGTCCAGCGGCACCAGCGCGTCGCCGTACCGTGAGATGCCCGACTTGTCGCCGAGCGCCGCCCGGATGGCCTGGCCGAGCACGATGGCGATGTCCTCGACGGTGTGGTGCGCGTCGATGTGGGTGTCGCCGGTGGCGCGGACGGTGAGGTCGGTCAGCGAGTGCTTGGCGAACGCCGTGAGCAGGTGGTCGAAGAACGGCACGGAGCTGCTGACGTCGGCCTTGCCGGTGCCGTCGAGGTTCACCTCGACGTCCACCGTCGACTCGGACGTGCTGCGGCTGCGCTGCGCGATGCGGGGCGCGGTGCGGGGGTCGCTCATGAGGCAGATCCTATCGATGCGAGGGCGTCCAGGAAGGCAGTGGTCTCCGCCTCGGTGCCGGCCGAGACGCGCAGGTGGTTCGGGATGCCGACGTCGCGGATCAGCACGCCGCGGTCGTACAGCGCCTGCCACAGCTCCTGCGGCTTCTCCACCCCGCCGAACAGCACGAAGTTCGACCAGGACGGATGCGGCGTGTAGCCCAGCGCCTCGAGCGTCGCCGAGATGCGGTCGCGCTGCTCGACGATCTCGTCGACCATGGCCAGCATGACGTCCGCGCTGCGCAGCGCGGCCGTGGCCGCCGCCTGCGTGAGCGCGCTGAGGTGGTACGGCAGGCGCACGAGGCGCAGGGCATCGATGAAGGCAGGATCGGCTGCCAGATAGCCCACACGGGCGCCGGCGAAGGCGAACGCCTTGCTCATGGTGCGGGAGATCGCCAGCCGCGGGCGCCCCGCGAGCAGAGTCAGAGCGGATGCCGCATCCTTCGGCGCGAACTCCTGATACGCCTCGTCGACGACGACGATGCCTCGAGCGGCCTCGTAGACGGCCTCGACCACATCCAGTCCCAGCGGTGTGCCGGTGGGGTTGTTGGGCGTGCACAGCAGCACGACGTCCGGGTCCGCGGCGGCGACCTGCGCGGCAGCATCCTCGGCCGTGATCGTGTAGTCGTCCTCGCGCGTGCCGGCCACCCAGGTGGCGCCGGTGCCGCGGGTCAGCAGCGGGTACATCGAGTAGGTGGGCCCGAAGCCGAACACCGTGCGGCCGGGGCCGGCGAAGGCCTGCAGGATGTGCTGCAGCACCTCGTTGGAGCCGTTGCCGGCCCAGATCTGCTCGGGTGCGAGCTCGTGGCCGAGGTAGCCCGCGAACGCCTCACGCAATCCGGTGAACTCCCGATCCGGGTAGCGGTTCACATCGCTCAGCGCGAGCGCGACGTCGTCGAGGATGTCGCTGACGACGGCCTCGGGCACCGGATGGGTGTTCTCGTTGACGTTCAGCGCCACCGGCAGCGGCGCCTGCGGAGCGCCGTACGGGGTCAGGCCGCGAAGATCGTCGCGGAGGGGCAGGTCATCGAGGGATGTCACCCTTCCCATGCTAGAGCGCGTGCGGGTATGGGAGACCCCGCGTGACGGGTCAGCGCGCGTACTTCGTCGGGATCGCGATCTCCTCGCCCGCCTGGATGGTGGCGGAGCCGAGGTTGTTCAGCGAGATGATGTCGTCGATGACGTCGCGGGGGTCGACCCCGGGAGCGACCTCTGCGGCGATCCCCCACAGGGTGTCGCCGGGTGCCACGTGCACGGTCTGGAAGGAGACCGTCGCTGAATCCTGTCCGGAGGCCAGTGCCGAGCCGCCGGCCAGCACCGAGAAGGCGATGCCGGCGACCAGGGGCGCAGCCGCCAGGCCCGCCAGCACGCGCCTGCCCCGCATGGTCAGGCGCAGCTTCGTGCGCCGCACCGGGCCTTCTGAGACCGGGCGCCCGGCGGCGACGCGAGGGATCGCGGGGCTCTGGATGCTGATGGTGCTCATGTGGGGCTCCTCCGTGTGGTCCCGCCGTGCGGCGGAAGTGGTGCAGCTTTCGCATCCGGCATCCGACCGGGGACCCCGGATGCGAAGCTACGTTCCGAATGTATCTTCGATATCGAACATCTGTCAAGAGTTCTTCGAAATCCGTCCGGGAATGTCCTCGACACGCTCGAACAGATCTTCCGTTTTCCGGCCTGAGTCGGATACGGTTTCGATATGGACAGCACACCACTGGCCACCGACATTCGAACCGGATGCCCGCGATGACGCGGATCCTCGCCGGCTCGCACGCATGAAGGAGCACCGATGAGCGACAAGTCCGCCCCCGCAGCCGAGGCTCCGCGCACCCGTCGGCGCAAGAGCCTGAGCGCGAAGCAGATGGCCATCCTCGAGGTGATCCAGAACTCCATCGCCCAGCACGGCTACCCGCCCAGCATGCGCGAGATCGGCGACGCCGTCGGGCTGAAGTCGCTCTCCAGCGTCACCCACCAGCTGGGTCAGCTCGAGCTCAGCGGCTACCTGCGCCGCGATCCCGGCAAGACCCGCGCGATGGAGGTGCTGATCGACCTGCCGGGCACCAGCACTGAGAACCCCGCCGACACCACGCCTGCACTCGGCGACGCCGCACTGGTGCCGCTGGTCGGCCGCATCGCCGCCGGCATCCCGATCACCGCCGACCAGCAGGTCGAGGAGATCTTCCCGCTGCCGCGTCAGCTGGTGGGCAAGGGCGACCTGTTCATGCTGAAGGTCAGCGGCGAGTCGATGATCGACGCCGCCATCTGCGACGGCGACTGGGTGGTCGTGCGCACGCAGAACAACGCCGAGAACGGTGAGATCGTGGCGGCCATGATCGACGGCGAGGCCACGGTCAAGACGTTCCGCCGCCGGGACGGCCACACCTGGCTGCTCCCTCGCAACTCCGCGTTCGAGCCCATCCTCGGCGACGAGGCCGTGGTGCTGGGCAAGGTCGTGGCGGTGCTGCGCGCGGTCTGACCCGTCGAGACCCCTCCTGAGCGCCGAGACCCCTCATGATTCGCGTGAATCATGAGGGGTCTCGGCGTTGGATCCGCAACAGGACGGATGCTCAGGCGGGGACGTTCACGTCCTCGCGCACGCGGTGCGTGGCCTCGACGATGTTGCGCAGCGAGGCGACGGTCTCGTCGTAGCCGCGGGTCTTCAGACCGCAGTCCGGGTTGACCCACAGCTGGCGCAGCGGCAGCTCGGAGGTCGCGCGGCGCAGCAGCGACTCGATCTCGGCGACGCTGGGCACGCGCGGCGAGTGGATGTCGTAGACGCCGGGGCCCACACCGTGGTCGAAGCCGTACTTCGCGATGTCGGCGACGACCTCCATGCGGCTGCGGGCGGCCTCGATCGAGGTCACGTCGGCATCCAGCGCGCGGATCGCGTCGATGACCACGCCGAACTCCGAGTAGCAGAGGTGCGTGTGGATCTGCGTGGGCGCCGCTGCACCGCCGGTGGCCAGGCGGAAGGAGTTCACCGACCACTCCAGGTACGCGGCCTGGTCGGCCTTCTTCAGCGGCAGCAGCTCCCGCAGCGCGGGCTCGTCGACCTGGATGATGGCGATGCCGGCGGCCTCGAGATCGGTGATCTCGTCGCGCAGCGCGAGCGCCACCTGGTTGGCGGTCTCGCCCAGCGGCTGGTCGTCGCGCACGAACGACCAGGCGAGGATCGTGACGGGGCCGGTGAGCATGCCCTTGACGTGCTTGGCGCTCAGCGACTGCGCGTATGCCGACCATGAGACCGTGATGGGCGCCGGGCGCGACACGTCGCCCCACAGGATCGAGGGGCGGGTGGCGCGCGAGCCGTAGGACTGCACCCAGCCGTTCTCGGTGACCGCGAACCCGTCGAGGTTCTCGGCGAAGTACTGCACCATGTCGTTGCGCTCGGCCTCGCCGTGCACGAGCACGTCGAGCCCCAGGTCCTCCTGCAGCGCGACGACGCGGTCGATCTCGGTGCGCAGGAACGCCTCGTAGTCGTCCTGGGGCAGCTCACCGCGGGTGAACTGCGCGCGTGCGCGGCGGATGTCGCCGGTCTGCGGGAACGAGCCGATGGTGGTCAGCGGCAGGGCGGGCAGGTCCAGCGCCAACTGGGCGGCCTCGCGCTCCTCGTAGGAGACGCGCGAGAAGTCCGCCTCGGCCAGGGCACGGGCCCGCACGGCGCCGTCGCGCACGCCGGGGGCCGTCTGGCGATCGGCGAGGGCCGCAGTCGCGGCATCCAGCGCATCCGCGACAGCCGCACGGTCCTCGACCAGCCCACGTGCGAGCGCGGTGACCTGCTCGACCTTCTGGTCGGCGAAGGCCAGCCACGACACCAGACGCGCGTCGAGCTTGGACTCGTCGGTCACGTCGTGCGGCACGTGCAGCAGCGAGGTGGAGGTGGAGGCCGAGACGGCGGGAGCACCGAGGGCGCGCAGCGCCTCGAGCTTGTCGAACGCGCCGCGCAGGTCGCCGCGCCAGATGTTGTGGCCGTCGATCACGCCGCCGACGAGCGTCTTTCCGGCGAGGTCGGGCAGCGACTCCGGCACCGCACCGCGCACCAGGTCGATGGCGATCGCCTCGATCGGAGCGGATGCCAGCACCGGCAGCACCTCGCCGAGCGCGGCGTACGGGGCCGCGACGAGGATCTGCGGACGATCGGCGGCGCCGCCGAGCACGACCAGCGCACGCTGCGCGGCATCCGCCAGCTGCACGGTGGTGGCAGGCAGCGACTCGCTGACCAGCGCGGGCTCGTCCAGCTGCACCCAGTCGGCGCCGGCGGCCTTCAGCTTCGCCAGCAGCTCGACGTACACGGCCACGACGTCGTCCAGTCGCGAGAGCGGGTCGAAGCCGTCGGGAGAGGCATCCGAGGCCTTGGCCAGTGCGAGCAGCGTCACGGGGCCGACGATCACCGGACGGGTGCGGAAGCCGGCGGCGACCGCCTCGGCCACCTGGTCCACGAGGCGGGAACTGGAGAGCGAGAACACCGTCTCGGGCCCGATCTCCGGCACCAGGTAGTGGTAGTTGGAGTCGAACCACTTGGTCATCTCCAGCGGGGCGCGGTCGCCCTCGCCGCGGGCAGCGGTGAAGTACGCCGGCAGGCCGATGGTCCCGTCGGCGTCGCGCAGGTCCTCGAAGCGGCTCGGGATGGCGCCGACGGTGAGGGCGGCATCCAGGACCTGGTCGTAGTACGAGAACGACTCCGGGATGGCGGAGTCCTCGCGGCCCAGGCCGAGCTCGGCCAGGCGCTCGCGGGTGGCGGCGCGCAGTCCCGCCGCCGTGGTCTCGAGGGCTGCCTCGTCGATGCGACCTGCCCAGAACGCCTCGACGGCCTTCTTCAGCTCGCGACGACGGCCGATCCGGGGGTAGCCGAGGATCGTCCCGGCGGGGAAAGCGGTCATGGATGTTTCCTTCATTTCGTGGCTGGGGACAGACAGGATTCGGTCAGGATGCCGGCCTGAGCGAGGACGTCGAGCACGGTCTCGTGCTGGTTGAAGGCGTACAGGTGCACGCCGGGCGCGCCGCCCGCGACGACGTCGCGGGCGAGATCGGCAGCCCATTCGATGCCGATCTGCCTGCGGCCCTCGGCGGTGGGCTCCACCTCGAGGGCGATGGACAGCTCGCCCGGCAGCTCCTCGCCGGTGAGCTGCAGCACGCGATTCAGCCGGGCGGGCGAGGTGATCGGCATGATGCCGGGCAGGATCGGGATGGTGACCCCGGCGCGACGAGCGCGCTCGACGAAGGCCAGGTAGTGATCGGGGTGGAAGAACAGCTGCGTGATGGCGAGCGTGGCGCCCGCCGCCTGCTTGGCCAGCAGTGCGTCGACGTGCTGGCTGCTGTACGCGGACCGCGGATGCCCGTTGGGGAACGCCGCCACGGCGATGCTGACCTTCCGCCGCGGCGCCACCCGCACAGCGCCGGGGTTGCCGGGCACCGGCGACTCCTCGTAGGGGGCACGTTCGGCCTGCACGCGATCGATGAGCTGCACCAGCTGCGCGGAGCTCTCCAGGTCGCCCAGGAACGGCTCGCTCTCGTCGTGACCGGCGGGAGGGTCGCCTCGGAGCGCGAGGAAGCTGAGGATGCCGGCATCCAGGAACTCCCTGATCAGTCGTGCCGCCCCCGCGTAGGTGTTCCCCACGCAGGTGAGGTGCGCGAGGGGCTCGACGTCGGTGTGCGCGCGGATGTAGCGCAGCACCTCCAGCGATCGTCCGCCCGTGGAGCCGCCGGCGCCGTAGGTGACCGACAGGAAGTCAGGGCCAGCGGCGGCGAGGCGGTCGATGGTGTCGTGCAGCGCCTGGACGCTGGCGACCGTGCGCGGCGGGTACAGCTCGAAGGAGAACGGCGTACAGCTGGGCAACGGTGCTTCTCCTTCGCGGATCGGGGTGTGAATGCACGGTAGAACGCGGGCACCGCCCGGCGCACACTGTGTGACGCCGTGTGTCGAGTCACGGCCGCGGATAGGGTCGGAGGATGAGCACGCCCTACGGTTCCTGGCCCTCGCCGTTCTCCGCCGCCGACGTGTCGGCATCCGCTCCCCGCATCGACGGCGCGCGGTTCGTGGGCGACGAGATCTGGTGGGGCGAGTCGGTGCCGTCCGAGGGCGGCCGGGTCACCGTGCGCAGCTCGTCGGGCAGGGAGGTGCTTCCCGCGCCGTGGAGCGCCCGCTCGCGCGTGCACGAGTACGGCGGCGGGGCCTGGACGGCGGATGCCGAGGGAACGCTGTACTTCGTCGACGGCGCCTCCCAGCGCGTGCTCCGGATGCCGCGCGGCGGCGCTCCGGAGCCGCTGACGGCGCCCGGTCCGCAGTACGGCGGACTGTCGCTGCAGCAGGGACGGCTGTTCGCGGTGGAGGAGGACCTGCGGCCGGAGCAGCACGTGCGCGGAATCGTGGAGATCCCGCTCAAGGCACCGACGTCCAGCGACGATTCTCGTGTGCGGCACTTCTGGACTTCCGACGGCTTCTTCGCACACCCGGCGCTCTCGCCCGATGGACGCCGACTCGCGTTCGTGGAGTGGGTCGACTCCCACATGCCCTGGGAGCATGCGATAGTCGCGGTCGCACATCTGGAGTCCGGATCACTCATGTCCGTCCCCGCTCGTGCCGCGCTGCAGCCGGAGTGGCTCTCCGATCAGGAGCTGCTGTTCTCCGACGACGCCACCGGGCGCTGGAACCTGTGGCTGGCCCGGATCGCCGAGGACACCTCACCACCCGCTCAGACACCCCCTGCGACCACCGAGTTCTTCGACACCGCCGATGCCGACACCGGCGGTGGCCTGTGGTTGCTCGGCCAGCGCTGGTACGGCGTGCTGGCCGACGGCCGCATCGTGGCGGTGCGCACCAACGGCTCCGACGAGATCGTGCTGATCGACCCGGCATCCGGCGACGTCGAGACGCTGGACGTGCCGATCACCGCCGAGGCGAGCATCTGCGATGTGCACGGCACCCGGGTGCTCATCTCCGGGGCCGGCGGCGACGTGGAGCGCGGGCTGTGGAGCCTGGATGCGGACTCCGGCGAGGTCACGGCGATCCGCGGCGGTGAACGCGTCGATGCGCGCTGGGTCCCGATCGCCCGACCGGTGACGTTCGACGGGCCGCACGGGGAGGTGCACGCCTTCGACTATCCGCCCACGAACCCCGACCCGGTCGCCCCCGCGGGCGAGCTGCCGCCGTACATCGTCATGGTGCACGGCGGTCCCACCGCGCACGTCTCGGGTGCGGCATCCGCCGCCTACGCGTACTGGACCAGCCGCGGCATCGGCGTGCTGGACGTGAACTACGGCGGTTCCACCGGCTACGGCCGGGCCTACCGCGAGCGGCTGGACGGCCAGTGGGGCGTCGTCGACGTCGACGACGTGATCGCCGCAGCACAGGGCCTTGCGGATGCAGGCCTCGCCGATCCCGCGCGCATCGCGATCCGCGGCGGCTCCGCCGGCGGCTGGACGGTGCTCAGCGCACTCGTGCGCGGCGGGGCGTTCGCCGCAGGCATCAGCCGGTACGGCGTCGCCGACCTGCGGATGCTGGCATCCGACACCCACGACTTCGAGAAGCACTACATGGAGGGCCTGGTCGGGCCGCTGCCGGAGGCCGAGGACCTGTACATCCAGCGGTCGCCGCTGACGCATGCGGACCGCATCGACGTGCCGGTGCTGCTGGAGCAGGGCTCGGACGACAGGGTGGTGCCGCCCTCGCAGTCGCAGGTCATCCGCGATGCGCTGGCCGCGCGCGGCATCCCGCACGAGTACCTGGAGTTCGAGGGCGAAGGCCACGGCTTCCGCCGTGCGGAGACCATCATCGCGTCCCTGGAGGCCGAGCTGGCGTTCCTGGGGCGGACGTTCGGGTTCACGACAGCAGAGTAGCGGCTACTCCCCCAGGCGGTTCCGGGTGCGCATGGCGCGCTCGGCGTCACGGGTGTCCTGACGCTCGCGCAGCGTCTGGCGCTTGTCGTACTCGCGCTTGCCCTTGGCGAGGGCGATCTCGACCTTGGCACGGCCATCGGAGAAGTACAGCCGGGTGGGAATCAGCGTGTAGCCGCCCGCCGAGACGGCATGCTCGAGCTTGCGGATCTCGTCGCGGTGCAGCAGCAGCTTGCGGATGCGCTTGGCGGCGTGGTTGGTCCAGTGCCCCTGCGAGTACTCCGGGATGTGCACGGCGTCGAGGAACGCCTCGCCGCCCTTGATGTACGCGTAGCCGTCGCTGAGGTTGGCTCGCCCCTGGCGCAGCGACTTGACCTCGGTGCCGGTGAGCACGAGACCGGCTTCGTACGACTTCTCGAGGTTGTAGTCGTGACGCGCGCGACGGTTGGTCGCGATGACCTTCTCACCGCGTTCCCTGGGCATGTTGTTCTCCTGACTCGCCGGTCCGATCCGGACCAGCCGATCAGTCTATCGGGTCAGGTGCGCAGCCAGCGACGGATCGCGAATCCTGCCGACAGCGCGGAGAGCAGGATGCCGATGCCGATCAGCACGGGCACGACGAACATCGCGTCCTGCATGCCCACCAGCGGGCGCATGAACGGCACCCGGTCGGCCAGGTATCCCTCCACGCCGAAGTGCACCCCGGCGAGCACCGCCGCACTGGCGAGCACCGACCCGAGGAAGGCGGCGAACACGCCCTCCAGCACGAACGGCGTCTGAATGGAGCTGTTGGAGGCGCCCACCAGGCGCATGATGCCGATCTCCTTGCGCCGGGCGTAGGCGGAGAGCCGGATGGTGGTGGAGATCAGCAGCACGGCGGCGATGAGCATGAGCGCCGCGACGCCCACGGCGATGTAGGTGGCGACGGTGAGCGCTGAGAACAGCGGATCCAGCAGTTTGCGCTGATCCTTCACGGCATCCACCCCGGCCTGACCGGAGAACGCCTCGGTGATCACCTCGGACTGCTGCGGGTCCTTCATGGTCACGCGGAAGTCCACCGAGGTGTTCTCCACGCCGATCACGTCGGCCTGCTCGGCACCGAGCTGGGCGACGATGTCCTTGAAGGCCTCCTCCTTGGACTGCTTGCGCATCTGGCTGATCAGCGGCGCCAGGGCATCGCCCTTCAGCGCCTGCTCGACCTGGTCGATCTGCTCCTCGGTGGCCTCGCCGCCCACGCAGGTGGGGCTGGTCGACAGCGGCGAGCACATGTAGACCGTGACCTCGGCCTTCTCGCCCCAGTAGCCGCGCATGGTGCTGATCTGGGACTGCATGAGCACGGCCGCGCCCACGAAGGTGAGTGAGACGAAGGTGACCAGCACCACCGAGATGACCATGGAGAGGTTCCGGCGCAGACCCAGCAGGGCCTCGCCGATGATGAGTCCGAGATTCATGAGGTCGGGCCCACTTCCTCGTCGTCGTCGGAGAGACCGAGGCGATCGGCGACTCCGAGCTCGTCGACCTTCACGTCGGGGAGGATGATCGGGTTCGTCCTGGGGCCTGCGGCCTGGGCATCCGTCTCCTGCGCCGGAGGCTCCACGGGCGGAGGCGGGGGCTGGACGGCATCCGGGGCCACGACGGGCACCGCCGTGGTCTGGCGCTGCACCTCCTGCACGGCCGTGAGGGCCGCCGCTGCCGCGGCGCCGGGTACGGCCTCCGGCTGCAGGCGGGGGATGCCGGAGGTGTCGCCGTACCCGCCGCCGACCTCGTCGCGCACCATCACGCCCTCCTTGAGCTCGATGACGCGGCGCTGCATCTGGTTCACGAAGGCGGCCTCGTGCGTGGCCATGACCACGGTCGTGCCGCCCGCGTTGATCCGCGTCAGCAGCTGCATGATGTCCACCGAGGTCGCGGGGTCGAGGTTTCCGGTGGGCTCGTCGGCCAGCAGCACCTTGGGCCGGTTGACGATGGCGCGGGCGATGGCCACGCGCTGCTGCTCGCCGCCGGACAGCTCGTGCGGCATCCGCTTGGCCTTGCCGTCGAGTCCGACCAGCGCCAGTGCCTCGGGCACGGCCTGCTGGATGAATCCGCGCGAGGTGCCGATGACCTGCAGCGAGAAGGCGACGTTCTGGTAGACGGTCTTCGACGGCAGCAGCCGGAAGTCCTGGAAGACCGAGCCGACGTGGCGACGGAAGTACGGCACCTTGCGGTTGGCCAGCGAGCGCAGATCGCGCCCGAGCACGGCCACGCGGCCGGTCGTGGGCACGTCCTCGCGGAGGATGAGTCGCAGGCAGCTCGACTTGCCGGAGCCCGATGCCCCGACGAGGAACACGAACTCACCGGCCTCGACGTTGAAGTCGACGTCGGAGAGGGCGGGTCGCTTGGTGCCGCGATAGCGTTTGGTGACGTTCTCGAACCGGATCATGGCCATTCGAGCCTAAGTGCGCCCCGCCGAGGTGCGTTCAGCGACACTCGCCTGAGATCATCCGCCCGTGCCATGATGAGCCATGAGCTTCCCCGCGGGCTGGTACGACGACGGATCCGGACGTCAGCGCTGGTGGGACGGCACCCGGTGGACCGAGCATGTCGCACCCCCGCAGCCGTTCAACCCGCCCACTCAGACGTTCGCCTCGCCCGCTCAGACGTTCGCGCCGCCCGCTCAGGGATTCGCGCCTCCCACTCCGGGATTCGCGCCGCCGTCGAGTTTCGCACCGCCGTCGCCTGCTGCTCCGGCGCCATGGGCCGCGAACAACGCGTACGGCCCGCCCGCAGCATCCGGCTATCCCCTCTCCGCCCCTCCCACCGCCTCAGGAGTCTCCCCGCTGGGGTGGGCGGCGCTTGCGGCGTCCGTCGTGGGCGCCCTGCTGGCGCTCCTCCCGCCGCTCATCTCGTTCGCAGTCCTCGTGCTGGTGGCGGGGATCGTGCTGTCGATCGTCGCGCTGGTGCGACCGGGCGCGAAGTGGCCGGGCATCACGGGCCTGATCGTCTCGGTGCTGGGGCTGATCATCGCGGGCATCGTGCTGTTCGTCTCCTTCGTCAGCGCGACGCTGACGGGGATCAGCGAAGGCGTCGCCAACGAGTGGCCCGATCCGGTGGACTCCCCCCGCTCCGCGCCCGTCGACGGTCAGACCGTGGACTGGTGGGAGGTCGAGGTGGGCGACTGCCTCGCGAGCGACCAGCCATACTACGAGGAGGACGGCCGAGTGGTGCTGGTCCCCTGCGACACCCCGCACGGCGAGGAGGTCTACTACCAGTACGACATGACCCAGCGGGAGTTCCCCGGCGACGGTGACACGGAGGCAGAGGCCGAAGGCGCCTGCCGCGCCGCGTTCGCCGACTTCGTCGGCGTCCCGTATGAGGAGTCCGCGCTGAACTTCGCGGGCTACTGGCCCAGCCAGGAGAGCTGGGACTCCGGGGACCGCATGGTGCAGTGCACGGTCTACGACGACTGGTCCGAGGTCACCGGCACGCTGGCCGGTGCGAGGCGCTGAGCGCGCTCAGTCCTCTTCCTTGCGCTTGCGCCAGCGGATGCCGGCCGAGATGAAGTCGTCGAGGTCGCCGTCGAACACCCGGTCGGGGTTTCCGGACTCGTGGCCGGTGCGCAGGTCCTTGACCAACTGCTGGCCGTAGAGGAAGTAGGAGCGCATCTGGTCGCCCCAGCTGGCGGTGATGTTGCCCGCGAGCTCCTTCTTCTTGGCGGCCTCCTCCTCCTTCTGCAGCAGCAGCAGGCGGGTCTGCAGCACGCGCATGGCGGCCGCACGGTTCTGGATCTGCGACTTCTCGTTCTGCATCGAGACGACGATGCCGGTCGGGAGGTGCGTGATGCGCACGGCGGAGTCGGTGGTGTTGACCGACTGGCCACCGGGGCCCGAGGAGCGGAACACGTCGACGCGGATGTCGCCCTCGGGGATGTCCACCTCGGTGGCCTCCTCCATCAGCGGGATGACCTCGACGGCCGCGAAGGAGGTCTGCCGCTTGTCGGCCGAGCCGAACGGGCTGATGCGCGCCAGGCGGTGCGTGCCGGCCTCGACCGACAGGGTGCCGAACGCGTAGGGCGCGGTGACCTCGAAAGTCGCGGACTTGATGCCCGCGCCCTCGGCGTAGGAGGTGTCCATCACCTTCACCGGGTAGCCGTGCTGCTCGGCCCAGCGCAGGTACATGCGCATGAGCATCTCGGCGAAGTCGGTGGCGTCGTCGCCGCCGGCACCGGAGCGGATGGTGATGATGGCGTTGCGCTCGTCGTACTCGCCGTCCATCAGGGTCTGCACTTCGAGCTGGTTGATGGTGTCCGTCAGCGCGGCCAGCTCGCGACGCGCCTCGTCGGCCGAGTCGTCGTCCTGCATCTCGTTGGCGAGCTCGATGAGCACCTCGAGGTCGTCGAGGCGGCGCTCGACGTCGGTGACGCGCTTGAGGTCGGCCTGCTTGTGGCTGAGCGCGCTGGTGACCTTCTGCGCCTTCTCGGGGTCGTCCCAGAGGTCGGGCGCGCCCGCCTCCTGGCTGAGGCGCGCGATGTCCGCGTGCAGGGAGTCGACGTCGACGACCTCGCGGATGTCGCCGAAGGTGTGTCGAAGCGCCTGGATGTCGGCGGAGAGATCGAGTTCGAACATGGCAGTCCAGCCTATCGCGCCGTGCGAGCGGTTCCGCGCGCCGCGGGCTAGCGTGAAGGTGTGAGCGACAGCGCGGGCAGGATCATCAGGCAGTTCGGGCCGATGGTGTACATCCCCACGGTGCTCTTCGCGCTCGGCGAAGGTGCGGTCATCCCGCTGATCCCGGTGTTCGCCACCCACCTCGGCGCCGACGTGCCGCTGGCTGCGTTGGTGACGGCGATGCTCGTGGTCGGCCAGCTGTGCGGCAACCTGCCGGCCGGGTGGCTGGTCACGAAGATCGGCGAGCGCTTCACCATGGTCTACGCGGGTCTGGCGGCGATCCTCGCCGGTGTCGGGATGCTGCTCGCGCCGTCGCTGGCGTGGCTGACGCTCGCCGTGTTCCTGCTGGGGTTCTGCGCCGCGTCGTTCGGCCTGGCCAGGCACGCGTTCATGACCACGCGCGTGCCGATCCGGTTCCGCGCGCGGCTCCTGTCCCTGTTGGGCGGATGCTTCCGCTTCGGCGTCTTCGTGGGTCCGTTCGTGGCCGCGGGGCTGATCCAGCTGACGGATGCCGAGCACTCCACCATCTGGTTCCTGCTGGGCTGCGTGGCGGTGCTCGTGGTGCTGGTGCTGTTCGGACCCGACCCCGAGCGCATGGCGCCCGCGCTGCTGAAGCCCACCGGGGCCGCCGTGGCCGAGGACTCCGGTGAGGTGGTGACCGGCTCCATCCCGGTGGCCGACCAGCGCGGGGTGTTCCGCACCATGTGGGAGTACCGCGCAGTGCTGTCGAGACTGGGCGTCGCGGCGGCGTGCCTGTCGGCCGTGCGCTCGGCCCGCCAGGTGATCCTGCCGCTGTGGGGCGTCTCGCTGGGGCTGGACGCGACGACCATCTCGCTGGTGGTGGGCGTCTCCGGAGCCATCGACTTCGCGCTGTTCTACGCCAGCGGCCAGGTGATGGACCGCTTCGGGCGCATCTGGGCCGCCATGCCGGCGCTGCTGCTGATGGGCCTGGGCTTCGGCGCGCTGGCGTTCACGCACGACCTGGATTCGGCGCTGCTCTGGTACGGGCTCCTCGCCGCGGTCCTGGGCGTGGGCAACGGCCTCTCCAGCGGCATCCTGATGACCTTCGGCGCCGATCTCGCCCCGCAGCGGGATCCGGCGACGTTCCTGGGGTCGTGGCGAACGCTGACGGATGCCGGCGGCGCGATCGCCCCGGTGCTGGTCTCGGCCATCACGGCCCTGGTCTCGCTGTCGCTGGCGACCGGGCTGATGGGCATCGTCGCGGTCGTGGGAGCCGCCGGGTTCATGCGCTGGACGCCGAAGTACCTGCCCCGTGTGGCCGCCAAGGTGCGCGACTGACTCAGTGCAGCGCCGTGCGGGTCGTCGCGGTGGACTCCAGCGGCACGCCGTCGGGCACGAACGGCGAGATCAGCGGCGGATGCCACACCGTGGCGACCGTGACACGGGCCGAGAGCCCGTCGGGGGTGATGGCCGAGACCAGGCGGGCATCGTGCGCGACAGCGCTGACCACGGCATCCGCCTGCTCGTGCACCTTCTCGTCGGTGAGCTCGGCGCGCACGCCGCCGTCCTGAACCTGAAGGCTGAAGCCGTCGGCACCCGCCAGGGATGCGGCGTCGGCCAGGGAATCCAGGCGCTTCTGCGCGATGTACAGATCCGTTGCGCACACGCACACGAAGATGACCGCGATGGCCAGCAGCAGATAGCCGAGGATCAGCGGCAGCACGCTGCCGTCCTCGTCGGCGGCGAGCGCGCGCAGGCGTCGAGGGCTCATCATCAGCGCCCCCACAGCCGGGAGACCTTCTGCGCGGCATCCGCCTGCACGGGAATCGCGGCGACCCGGTCCAGTCCGAACAGCGGCGGCATGAACGGCAGGCTCACCCGCGTGGCGACCGTGACGATCACGGTGCTGCCCGCCGACGGGCACGTTGCCGCGGCCGGACGGCAGGTGATGCTGACGTCCACGGCATCCGGGTCCATGCCGTACTCGCGGATCACGCTCTGCAGCACGGCATCTCCCCGCGCCGCGGCGGTTCCGGCATCCGGAGCCTGGCCGATCACCCGGGCGGTGTGGCGGGCCGCGGCCTCCGCCCCCAGCGTCTGCTCCTGCACGGCGCCGAGCGTGAGCACCAGGTATACCAGCGGCACGAGCAGCAGCACGCCGACGGTGACGAACTCCAGCACCGCCGTGCCGTCCTCGTCATCCCACAGGCCGCGCAGGCGGTCGGTGCGGCGCCGCTCAGGTCGGCGCTGCTCAGGACGCCGCCGCTCAGTCATCGCCGAAGGATTCCACGGGCGCACGCGCCTCCACCTCCATCCCGTACGGCACGCCGACCAGCCCCAGCACCGGCAGGCTGGTGCGCACGCGCACCACGACGCTCTCGTGCCCGAGGCTGCGATCCTGCCCCACCGACACGTCCTGCGAGTACGTACTGCCGACCGCCCGGTCGATGACCGCACGAGTGCGCTCGGCGCCCTCGCCCAGCGTGGTGTCCGCCAACGCCGCGTACTGCGCGCCCTCGACCGCGGCGTCATGCACGACGTTGCGCACGTACATGGCCAGCGCCAGCTGCAGCACGGCCAGCACCAGCGCGGTCAGCATCGCCCCGACGAGCACGAACTCGACGGGACTGGAGCCGCGCTCATCGGCAGACAGTGCGGGGCGGGGCATGCCGTGATCAGATTCCGGAGACCCGCGAGATCGCCTGCTCGAACAGCCCCACCAGCGCGGGACCGGCGACCGCCCAGATCACGACGACCAGGGCGGCCGTCATGAGCGTGACCAGGACCCATCCGGGCACGTCTCCGCGCTCGTCGTCGGCGAGCTCTCGTCCTGAGGCGAACCATCTTCTCAACGTTGTCATGCGCATATCCGTCCGTGTCGATTTCCTGTGTCGTTCCCTGTTGCTGCTCAGCCGAGACCGAGCCTGAGGATGAAGAGTCCTGGGTACACCGCGAAGAGCACACTCATCGGGAGGAGCAGGAAGACGACCGGCAGGAGCATGTAGATCTCCTTCCGCCCGGCCTGCTCGATGAGCACCCGCTTGGCCTCGTCCCTGGCATCCGCGGCCTGCGAGTGCAGCACGCCCGCCAGCGGTGCGCCGTGCTCGAGCGCCGCGATGATCTGATCCACCGCTCGCGAGAGCCCAGGCAGTTGCAGCTTCGTCGCGGTCTCCCCCAGCGCATCCGCCAACGGCGACCCGGTGTGCACGGCCAGCACGGCCTGGCGCAGCTCCTCGGTGAGCTCGCCGGTGCCGACGCCCGACACCCGTCGCAGCGCGTCCAGCAGGGATTCCCCCGCCGACAGGCACAGCGCGAGGAACTCCAGAGTCGTGGGCAACTCATCGGCCAGCCGTGCGCGCCTCGCCTTGGCGCGCGCCGTGAGCAGCATGTCGCAGGCGATGACCGCACCCGCGGCGAGCAGCACCGGGAGCAGCACGACAGGCGGCGTCATCCGGTCGGCCACGGCCACCACGACCACCAGCAGCGCCCCGGCGACCAGTCCCACGACCGCCCACGCCAGCTGTCGGCCTCGGAACGAGGCCGGCGTGCGGGACGATCCTGCCTGCGCCAGCCGCAGGGCCAGCGCATCCCCGCCGCCCAGCATCCGCTCGAACACAGCCCGCACGCGCTCCCACAGCGACCGCCCGTGCACGGGCAGCACGCCGATGCGAGGGAGGATGCCGGTGGGCAGGGCTTCGTCGGGAACGACGTCACGCAGGTACGGGGCGATACGACGCTCCAGAGGCAGCGCACCCCACCGCGGAAGTGCGGAGAGGACACCCAGCACGCCCAGCGCGAAGGTTCCGCCCAGCAGCACCGCCAGGGCGGCATCGGTGACGGAGATCATCCGAACCACCTCTCCGGTTCGGGCAGGCGGCCGATGCGCAGCATGACCCGGTACGCGATCAGTGAGACCACCGCGCCGACCATGATGACGATCACGCCCTCCGGGCTGGCGTACGCTTCGCGTCCCTCCGGTCGCATCACCAGCAGGCCCAGGATCACCCATGGCGCGACGGCGCCCAGCACGGCGGCGCCGCGGATCCAGGACTGCCTGGCCTCCACCTCGCCGCGCAGCGCGGCATCCGCCCGCACCGACGAGGAGAGAGCCCGCAGCACACCGGTCAGCTCGGTGCCGCCGACCTGCCTGGCCATCCGCAGCGTCTCGATGATCCGATCGGCGATGGGGTCGGCGAGCGCGTCCTTCAGCCGGTCCAGGCTGGTCTCGAAGCGCCCGGTGGAGTGCAGGTCACGGGCGAAGACGGCGAACGCCGGGCGCACGGACTGCGGTGCGGATTCGGCAAGCCCCGCCACGGCGTCCGGCAGCGACAGGCCCACGCGGATGGCCGCCACCAGCAGGTCGCACACGTCGGGCCAGAGCTGCCGACGCGCCTTGCGCAGGCGCAGTCGACGACCGCGCAGGTACAGCACCGGCGCCCACGACGCAGCCCCTGCGGCGAGCACGGCCAGCACCGGCAGCCCCGTCACCAGCCAGGCCACGGATGCGGCGACTGCGGCCAGCGCGATCATGGTCACGACCAGCGTGCGAGTGGACGCCCGCGCGTGCCCGGCCTCCTCCAGCAGCCGACGCAGCCTGCCGCGATGCGGGGTGCGCACGGGCTTCTCCCGCGACGGCCACAGCCACGGCGACGCGCACAGCAGCAGGCCCGCACCCAGCAGCGCCCCGATCAGCAATGTCATGCGTCACCACCGACCCGGTAGACCGGCGAGCTGAGGATGCGCCCCGCCGCCACTTCGCCGGTGGGCGCGATCACCTCGACGATGCGCCGCGAGCCGTCGACCTCCCGACGGCAGTGCACGACATAGGTGATCGAGGTCGCCAACGCCGGCGCGATGAATGCGCGATCGATGTTCCTGCCCGCCAGCAGCGGCAGCAGGGCGAGCTTCTCCAGCGCCTCGGCCGCCGAGTTCGCATGCACGGTGCCGGCACCGGGGACACCGGTATTGAGCGCCAGCACCAGGTCCAGCGCCTCGGCGTCGCGCACCTCGCCCACGACGATCCTGTCCGGCCGCATGCGCAGCGCCTCCTTGACCAGCCGCCGCAGCGTGATCTCGCCCGTCCCTTCCATGCCCGCCTGCCGCCCCTGCAGCGCCACCACGTCGGGGCCGGTGACCGCCAGTTCGAACGTCTCCTCCACGGTGATGATCCGCTGACTGTCGGCGACGGATGCCAGCAGGGCGCCCAGCAGCGTGGTCTTGCCCGCATGCGTGGCGCCTGAGACGATCACGCTGCCACCGGACTGCAGCGAAGCGCGCAGCAGATCCGCGATGTGCGCGGGCACGGAACCCTGTGCGACCAGCGACTCCAGAGTGCGGTGCTGCGGCAGGAACTTCCTGATGTTCACGGCCCAGGAGCCCCTGACCACATCGGCGATGGCGACGTGCAGGCGCGACCCGTCGGGCAGGGAGGCGTCCACGAAGGGCTGGCTGATGTCCACCCGGCGGCCGGTGGACTGCAGCATCCGCTCCACGAGATCCCGCACGATGGCATCCGTCAGCCGAAGATCCACCCGCTCGGTGGTGCCACCACGCGCGACGAAGATGCGATCCGGGCCGTTCAGCCAGATCTCCTCGATCTCGGGATCGTCGAGGAAGGGCTGCAGCGCGCCGAAGCCGGACACCGAGGCCAGCACGTCGCGGATCAGCGCGGCCTCGTCGTCGATGATGGCCTCACCGCGCGCCAGCGCCTGATCGTTGTGCCGCCGCACCTCGGTCTGCGCGATGTGCCGTGCCTCGTCGGGATGCGAGGAGGGATCGGTGTGCTCGAGGCGCAGACGGCGCCGCACCCTCTCGGCGACGACGATGGACGGATGACTCACGCGGGAATCATGTCAGAACCCCGCGATCCGCCGTCAGAGTTATCCACAGGGCGATGTTGGGCAGATGTACGGGTTCCCGTAACCGCCGATCAGTAGACTTGCTGACGCGCGGGAGTGGTGGAATCGGTAGACACGCAGGATTTAGGTTCCTGTGCCCCTGGGCGTGTGGGTTCAAGTCCCATCTCCCGCACGCATCCCCTTCACCATCCGCCGCATCACGACCGACGGGAACGCTCTTGCTTCACACGCTCATCCAGGCACCGACCGCGCTCATCCCGTGGCTGGATCCGCACACGATCATCAGTGCTGCCGGCCCGTGGGCCCTGCTGGTGGTGTGCCTGGTCATCTTCGCCGAGACCGGCCTGCTGATCGGCTTCCTGTTCCCCGGGGACACGCTGCTGGTCATCTCCGGCCTGCTGTCGCACCCGATCGCCGGATCCGAGCACGGGGTGTTCGGGCTGAGCGTCTGGGTCGTGGCGCTGCTGATCGGCGTGGCCGCGTTCGTGGGCGGTGAAGTCGGGTACTTCATCGGGCACAAGGGCGGGCCCGCGGTCTTCGAGCGCAAGGAGTCCGGGCTGTTCAGCCGCAAGAACGTCGAGCGCACCAACGCCTTCTTCGAGCGCTTCGGCGGCCTCACCGTCATCCTCGCGCGCTTCGTCCCGATCGTGCGCACCTTCGCCCCGGTGGCGGCGGGCGTGGGCCACATGCCGTGGAAGCGGTACTCGCTGTACAACCTCATCGGCGCCGTGCTGTGGGGCTTCGGCCTGACGATGTTCGGCTACCTGATCGGCTACATCCCTCCCGTCGCGCGCTTCGTGGAGAACTACATCGACCTGATCCTGCTCGCCGCCGTCGCCGGCAGCGCCCTGCTGACGCTGTGGCACTACCTCAGCGAGCGCCACAAGGTCGGCAAGGAGGCGGCGAGCGCCGGGAGCGACGCCTCCTAGCCCGCGTCCTTCGCGCGCGCGGCCTTGGAGCGCTCCACGCTGGCGCGCAGCGCCTCCATCAGATCGATGACCTCGCCGACGGTGCCTTCGCCCTCCTCGGCGAAGGTCTCCGACACGTCGAAGGTCTCGCCGGCGGAGATCTTCGCGTCGATGAGGGTGCTCAGTTCCCTCTGGTACTCGTCCACGTACGACTCCGGCTCGAAGTCCGACGAGTAGCTCTCGACAAGGGATGCCGACAGCTCCAGCTCCTTGGCGCTGATCTTCACCTCCTCGTCCAGCGAGGGAAAGGCCGCCTCGCGCACCTCGTCGGCCCACAGCAGTGTCTGCAGCACCAGCACGTCACCGCGCACGCGCAGCGCCGCCAGCCGGGTCTTCTGCCGCAGCGTGAACCGCACGATGGCCGTGCGGTCGGTCTGCTCGAGGGTCCGTCGCAGCAGCACGTACGCCTTTGGCGAGGTCGAGTCCGGCTCCAGGTAATAGGCCCGGTCGAGGGTGAGCAGGTCGATCTGGTCGCTGGGCACGAACTCCACCACGTCGATCTCCCTGCTCTTCTCGGCCGGGAGTGCGGCCAGGTCCTTCTTGGTGAGCACGACGGTCTGCCCGTCGTCGTCGACATACGCGCGGTCGATGTCGGCGTAGGCGACGGTCTTGCCGTCGAGCTCGCAGACCCGCTGGTAGCGGATGCGCCCGCCGTCCTCGTCGTGGACCTGATGCAGGGGGACGTCGTGGTCCTCGGTCGCCGAGTACACCTTGACCGGAACGTTCACCAGGCCGAAGGTCACCGCGCCCTTCCAGATGCTCCTCATCACACAAGTATCACCAGTCACAGTGGTTCCGGCCAGGGGCTTGTGCCCGCCCGGCTACTCTGTCCCCATGGCAGCGAGCGGGCAGGTCGTGCAGGTCGACGGCCGCCGCCTGCGCGTGACCAATCTCGACAAGGTCGTCTACCCCGAGACCGGCACGACCAAGGGCGAGATCCTCGCCTACGCCTCACGGATCGCACCCGTCATGCTGCCGCACCTGCGCGGTCGCCCCATCACGCGCAAGCGCTGGGTGGACGGGGTGGGAACCGCGGATGCTCCCTCTTCGAGCTTCTTCACGAAGCAGCTCGAGCAGGGCGCGCCGGACTGGATCAGGCGGATGCCGATCGAGCACTCCGGCGGGGCGAAGGAGTATCCGCAGGCCGATGATGCCGCGGCCCTGGTGTGGTTCGCGCAGATCGCGGCGCTGGAACTGCACGTGCCGCAGTGGCGGTTCACGCACTCCGGCGAGCGCGGGCGACCGGACCGGCTGGTGCTCGACCTCGATCCCGGTCCCGGCACGGGGCTGGCGGAGTGCGCCGAGGTGGCGCGCATCGCCCGCGGCATCCTGAGCGGCATGGGACTCGACCCGATTCCGGTGACCAGCGGCAGCAAGGGCATCCATCTGTATGCGCGCCTGCCGACCGATGACGAGGGCGCGGGCCTGCAGACCAGCGACGACGTCTCGGCGGTCGCGAAGGAGCTGGCCCGGCTCATCGAGGCGAATCATCCCGACCTGGTCACGCGGACGATGGCGAAGTCCGCGCGCGGCGGGAAGGTGTTCATCGACTGGAGTCAGAACAACGCCGCCAAGACCACCATCGCGCCGTACTCGCTGCGCGGCCGGGCGCGGCCGTGGGTGGCGGCGCCGCGCACCTGGGACGAGCTGGAGGATCCCGAGCTGGGGCAGCTGGAGTTCGACGAGGTGCTGGAGCGGGTGGATGCCGGGATCGACCCGCTCGCCGCACTCGCGCTGATCCGCACCGGCGGCGAGGGCGAGAAGTCGCAGTGGCTGCTGCACCGCATGAAGGATGCTGTTCCGCATCCGGTGGACGCGCCTGTGCCCGCCGCACCCGCTCCTCTCGCCGCGTCGGCGATGCCCGACGCACCGGCCGCGCCCGACGCCGCCTCCATCCGCCCCATGCTCTCCGAATCCGGCTCCCCCGGCCTCGCCCGCGATTACGACTGGGCGGAGATCAAGTGGGACGGCGTCCGCGCGATCGGCACCTGGGCGGACGGACGGTTCACGCTGCGCGCCCGCAGCGGCACCGACATCACGGTGCGGTACCCGGAGCTCACGGCCGACGGGGCGCCGCACCTGCCGGCATCCGACGCCGTGGTCGACGGCGAGATCGTCGCCTTCGACGCGCGCGGGCTGCCGAGCTTCAGCCGGCTGCAGGACCGCATGCACCTGACCCGCGGTCGCGAGATCGAGCGCGAGGTGGTGCGCACGCCCGTCGTGTACCTGCTGTTCGACCTGATGCGGCTCGACGGCCACGACCTCACCCGGATGCCTCTGCGGCAGCGCCGCGAGCTGCTGGAGCAGCTGGCATCCGGCCTCGATGCGCCGGTGCAGGTGCCGCCGGTGTTCGACGACCTCGACGCAGCCCTGCGCATGAGCGCGCAGTACGGTCTGGAGGGCGTGGTGGCCAAGGATCCGGCATCCGCCTACCGACCCGGTGCACGATCGCCGTCATGGCTGAAGATCAAGCACACCCGCACGCAGGAGGCGGTGATCGTCGGCATCCGCCCGGGTCAGGGCAACCGGCGCGGCGGCATCGGATCGCTGCTGCTGGCGGTGGGCGGGCCGGACGGCTCGCTCGAGTACGTCGGCCGCGTCGGCACCGGATTCACCGACCGGATGCTGCGCGACCTGGCGGCGCGGCTGGAGCCGCTGCGCGTGCCGGATCCTCCGCTGGAGGGCGTGCCGGCTGCCGACGCGTCGGACGCCCTGTGGGTGCGGCCGGAGCTGGTCGGCGAGGTCGAGTTCGCGAACTGGTCGCCGGGCGGCATCCTGCGCCATTCGCGCTGGCGCGGGCTGCGCGCGGACAAGTCCCCCGAAGAGGTGCGGCGCGAATCCTGAGCCAGGTCAGGCGTGCGTGGATTCGCAGTCGTCGTGGCCGGCGGGCTCGAGCTGGAAGGTGGAGTGCTCCACGTCGAAGTGCTCGGCCAGGCAGGACTGCAGCTCGGCCAGCAGCTCCGCGGAGCGGTCGGCGGTGTACACCGCGGGCGCGACGATCACGTGCGCTGTGAACACGGGCGCGCCTCGGGTGAGCTGCCACACGTGCACATCATGCACGTCGACCACGCCCCGGTAGCCCTTCAGGTGTGTGCGGATCTCGTCCACCGACATGCCCTGGGGCGCGGACTCGGCCAGCACCGAGACCACCTCGCGCAGCAGCGAGATGGCGCGGGGGACGATCATCGCGGCGATCAGCAGGGAGGCGATGGCATCTGCCGGCATCCATCCCGTCGTGACGATGACGATGGCGGCCACGATCACCATGACCGATCCCAGCAGGTCGCCCATCACCTCGAGGTACGCGCCGCGCACATTGATGCTGGTGGCCTGGGCACGGCTGAGCAGCCACAGGGATGCGGCGTTGGCGAGCATGCCGATCACGGCCACGGTCAGCATGACCGGCCCCGCCACCTCGACATCACCGGGGTTCAGCAGGCGCTGGACGCCGCCGATCGCGACGCTCACGGTCAGCACGATGAGGATGATCGCGTTGATGAGCGCGGCGAACACCTCGGCGCGCTGGTAGCCGAAGGTGCGGCGGGCATCGGCAGGGCGCGCGGCGACGGCCGTGGCGATCAGCGCGATCACCAGAGCCGACGAGTCCGTGAACATGTGCGCGGCGTCGGCCAGCAGCGCCAGGGAACCCGACAGGATCGCGCCCACGATCTGCACGACCATCACTGTCGCCGTCAGGCCCAGCGAGATGGCCAGCAGGCGCCGGTGTCCGGCGTCGCGGAGGCCGCCGGGGGCGGGAGCGTGATCGTGCATGCTTCCAGGCTAGGCCGGGAACACGCCGGTCAGCGCCGTTTCCGCGCAGTCGGGAACGGTAACGGTTCTCAGTAGCGCCTAGAGCTCCGCCAGCAGCGGGATCAGCGCCTGGAACGCTCGAGCACGGTGCGACTGGGCCTGCTTCTCGGCATCCGTGAACTCGCCGACGGTGCGCTCGGCGCCGGCATCCTGCCCGTCCGGGATGAAGATCGGGTCGTAGCCGAACCCGCCGGGGCCGGCCGGCCGGTGTGCGAGACGACCGGGCCAGACGCCCTGCACGGTGTGCTCGGCGCCGCCGGGCACGACCAGCGCGATGGTGGCGTGGAACTGCGCGGCGCGGTGCGGGTCGGCGATGTCGCGCAACTGATCCAGCAGCAGCTCGAGGTTGGCGGTGGCATCCTTCTTCTGCCCCGCCCAGTACGCCGAGAACACGCCGGGCGACCCGCCCAGCACGTCCACGCAGATGCCGGAGTCGTCTGCGAGCGCCGGCAGTCCGGTGTGCTCCGCCGCCGCGCGGGCCTTGATGAGCGCGTTCTGCGCGAACGTCACGCCGTCCTCGACGGGCTCGGGCCCGTCGTAGGCGACGATCTCGAGGTCGGGGCGGGTGGCTGCGACGATCTGCTGGAACTCCGCGACCTTGTGCGGGTTGTGGGTGGCCAGGACGACCTTCACGCGCCCAGCACCTGCAGTTGGTGCGCCTTCAGGTCGGCGCAGCCGTTCACGCCCAGCTCCAGCAGGGCGTCCAGCTCGCGCTTGTCGAAGGGGGCGCCCTCGGCGGTGCCCTGCACCTCGACGAACAGCCCGCGACCGGTCACGACCACGTTCATGTCGGTCTCCGCGCGCACGTCCTCGACATATGCCAGGTCGAGCATGGGCTCGCCGTCGATGATGCCGACGGACACCGCGGCGACCGAGTCCAGCAGCGGAGTGGAGTTCTTGCCGATGAACTTCTTCTCGCGACCCCACTCGATGGCGTCGGCCAGAGCCACGTAGGCCCCGGTGATGGCCGCGGTGCGGGTGCCGCCGTCCGCCTGCAGCACGTCGCAGTCGATCACGATGGTGTTCTCGCCCAGGGCCTTGGTGTCCACCACGGCGCGCAGCGCGCGGCCGATCAGGCGGGAGATCTCGTGCGTGCGTCCGCCGATGCGCCCCTTCACGCTCTCACGGTCGTTGCGCGAGTTGGTCGCCCGCGGCAGCATGGCGTACTCGGCGGTGACCCAGCCCTTGCCCTTGCCGGTCAGCCAGCGCGGGACGCCGTTGGTGAAGGATGCCGTGCACAGCACGCGCGTGCCGCCGAAGCTGATCAGCGCCGAGCCCTCCGCGTTGGCGGACCAGCCGCGTTCAATGGTGATCTCTCGGAGCTGGTCGGTGCGGCGCCCATCGGCGCGGACGGTGTCTGACATGGTGTCCTCTCGGGGGTTCGGAGACTCAGGGGTTCGCGGAGCGATGTCGGGTCGGGGTCAGAGCATCTCGGCGCCGGACAGGTCCGGCAGGGTGATGACACCGGTCTGCACGAGCTGCACATCGCGCACCTCATGGCCCATCAGCCGGTTGGCCAGCGCAGTGAAGTCGTCGGCGGAGGAGCCGGTGGCCTCATAGGTGTACGACGCCACAGCATCCGACGGTGCGAGCAGGTCGCCGCGCACCAGCTGACGGTACACGTCGGCGGCGGTCTCGTCGTCGCTGGAGACCAGGGAGACGCCGTCGCCCATCACGTAGCTGATGGCGCCGCGCAGGAACGGGTAGTGCGTGCATCCCAGCACGAGGGTGTCGACGTCGGCATCCCGGAGCGGCGCGAGGTAGTCCTCGGCGACGGCCAGCACCTCGGGTGTGCCGGTGATGCCGGCCTCGACGAACTCCACGAACCGCGGGCAGGCGGCGGT
Organism: uncultured Microbacterium sp.; assembly: GCF_937927635.1. GTDB lineage: Bacteria > Actinomycetota > Actinomycetes > Actinomycetales > Microbacteriaceae > Microbacterium. Next base: position 56,259 of record NZ_CALBRW010000011.1, on the reverse strand, counting down.
GAACACCTGCAGGCGCTCGTCGACCTCCAGCATGTCCTGGTACGCCCGCGAGCCGATGGTGCCGACCGTGCCGATCACGCCCACGCGGCCGTTGCGTGTGGTGGAGACGGCGCGGCGCACAGCGGGTCCGATGACCTCGACGACGGGCACGTCGTAGCGCTCGCGCGCATCGCGGAGCATGGCCGCGGATGCCGTGTTGCAGGCGATCACGAGCATCTTCACGCCCTGATCCACCAGGGTGTCGAGCACCTCGAGGCTGTACCGCCGCACGTCGGCGATGGGCTTGGGCCCGTACGGGGAGTGCGCGGTGTCGCCGATGTACACCATGGACTCCGCAGGCAGCTGCGCGCGGATGGCTCTGGCCACGGTGAGTCCGCCGACGCCGGAGTCGAAGATGCCGATGGGCGCGTCGTTCATGATGCCCAAGCCTACTCGGGGCCCGCGACGGTCCAGCCGGAGCCCGCCCCTACGAGCATCGGCGGCGTCATCCCGCCTCGCCACTGCGGCGAGTCCCTGACGCGTGCACGAGCGTGCGCAGGTCGCCGGCGTCGCGCAGCGCGGCCCTGGCCGCATCGGCGTCGAGTCCGGTGGCGAGGATGGCGATGGCGAGGGCGGCCGAACCGCCGGCTGCGGCCAGCGCGGCGGCGGCGGTGTCGGCATCCGCTCCCGTCGCGCGGACGACGATGCGCTGCGCCCGCACGCGCAGTTTCTCGTTGGTGGCCTGCACGTCGATCATGAGGTTCCCCAGCACCTTGCCCTCGTGCACCATCGTCAGCGTCGACAGCGTGTTCAGCACGAGCTTCTGCGCGGTTCCGGCCTTCAGCCGGGTGGAGCCGGCGACGACCTCAGGGCCGACGGCCACCTCGATGGCCACATCCACACCCTGCGAGATCGCGGCTGTCGTGTTGCATGCCAGTGACACGGTGAACGCCCCCGCCCGCTGAGCGTGGGCGAGAGCGGCGACGACGTACGGCGTTCGTCCGGATGCCGAGATGCCGACCACCGCGTCGTCAGCGCTGAGTCCGATGTCCTCCAGGTCCGTGATGCCGGCGAGCGCGTCATCCTCGGCGTTCTCGACCGCGTGACGCAGCGCCTCATCGCCGCCCGCGATGAGCCCGACGACCTCGGCGGGGTCGGTGCCGAACGTCGGCGGGATCTCGCTGGCGTCCAGCACGCCCATCCGTCCGGCGGTGCCGGCACCGATGTAGACGAGGCGCCCGCCCCGCGCGCGGCGGGCGGCGATCCCGTCCACGGCCGCGGCGATGCTGTCGGCGCAGGCGGCGACGGCGGATGCCGCCTGCGCCGCGTGCGTCATCATCAGCGCCACCTGGGCGCCGGTGCCGAGCTCGTCCAAGTGCGCGGCCGCCGGGTCCACCTGCTCGGTGGCCAGGGCGTCGAGCGTGCGGTTCAGGTCGTCGGTGCTCATGTGAGATCCTCCAGTTCGCTCGGGGACGGTCGATACGGGGCGCCCACGAGCAGACGCCGCGCCTGCTGCGCGCCGAGGAGCCCGGCTCCGCGGACCTCGATCACGGGGACGTCGTCGATGGCAGGCCCGGGCACGCCGACGTCGACGATCACCGCGCGGTACGCCCGGGCCAGGCGCTCGGCGAGCGCGCGCTGCGCGGCGCCCGCGTCCAGCCGATCCGCCAGCACGATCAGAGGACCCTCTCCGGCCGCGACCGGCACGGCGTCGACTCGCACAGCATCTGCCGTCGCTTCCCATCGCAGGGTCGGCCCGCCGGCGGCCAGGGCGAGGGCGACATGGCCCGCAGCGCTGTCCACGGCCAACGACGAGCGGCGGCGGATGTCGATGACGGCGGTCGGCACGTCCGGCAGGGGCCGCAGCCGCCCGCGGACGGTGACCGCGCGCTGCACCACGGCCGCGGCGTCGAAGCGGGTCTCCGGCACCGCCGGACGCGAGCGAACGCGCTCCGCCATCCGCGCGACGCGGGCCGCTGCCTCGGCCACCCGCTCGCGCGGGAGCGCACCGCTGCGGATCGCCTCGACGACGGCATCCCGCACGGCGTGGAAATCGTGCTGGTCCTGGTCCGGCAGCATCGCCTGACCGGGGTTGGTGGGGTTGCCGACGCACAGCAGGTCGGCGCCGGCGTTCAGCGCCGCCACCGCGCCGGGCCCGAGCCCCACGGTCTCGCGGACGGCGGCCATGTCCAGCGCGTCTGTGACGATCACACCGTCGAAGCCGCCCGCCCGCAGCATCCCGAGGATGCGGGGATTGAGCGTGGCGGGGGCGTCGCCCCAGGCGGGCACGACGATGTGCGCAGTCATGACGGCCTGAACGCCGGCATCGACCACCGCGGCGAACGGCGGCAGGTGCCGCGCCGTGATCTCCGCCACCGGTGCGTCGATGCGGGGCAGGTCGTGGTGCGAGTCCAGCGCCGTGTCGCCGTGGCCCGGGTAGTGCTTCGCACAGGCCGCGAGGCCGGCATCCTGGATGCCGCGCACGGCGGCCGCCGCATGCCGGGACACGAGATCCGTGTCGCTGCCGAACGATCGTGTGCCGATCACGGGATTGCGCGGGTCGGTGTTGACGTCGGCGACCGGTCCCAGCACCACGTCGGCGCCGACGGCGTCGCAGCGTCGAGCGATCTCGTAGCCCGTGGCGCGCGTCGCTCGCAGATCGTCCACGGCCCCGAGCTGCGCGGCGCCGGGCGCCGTCGAACCGGTGGCGGTCTCCAGCCTGGTGACCGAGCCGCCCTCCTCGTCGATGCCGATCAGCGCCAGCGGGGCGATCTCGTGGATGCGGGCGCTGAGAGCGGCCGTGTCGCCGTGCAGGTTCTGCGCGAAGTAGACCACGCCCGCCAGCCCGGCCGCGAGCTCCTGCTCCAGCCAGTCCGGCACTGCGGAGCCGAGGAACCCCGGCCACACGACGCCATTGGCGAGTCTGCGCAGCTCCTCGTCCATGCTCATCCCTTCATGCCCCTCCACGAGCCTGCCACGGAGTCCGCCCGCACCGCCACGAGGAAGATCATCGCCTCACCATAGACTGGGCGGATGAGCTCCGCGTTCCTCACCGACCGCTATGAACTGACCATGCTCGCCGCCGCGCTGCGCGACGGCACGGCGAGCCGCCCCTCGGTCTTCGAGCTGTTCTCCCGCCGGCTCTCCGGCGGGCGCCGCTTCGGCGTGGTGGCCGGCACCGGACGCCTGCTGTCGCTGCTGCGCGAGTTCCGTTTCGGCGACGACGAACTGAAGTACCTGCGCGACAACGACGTGGTGGATGCCGACGCGCTGCGCTACCTGGAGGGCTACCGCTTCACGGGCACGATCCGCGGCTACCGCGAGGGCGAGCTGTACTTCCCCGGCTCCCCGATCCTGACAGTGGAGGGCAGCTTCGCCGATGCCGTGGTGCTGGAGACCCTCGCACTGAGCGTGCTCAATCACGACTCGGCCGTGGCCACGGCGGCCTCGCGCATGAGCATCGCCGCCGGGGAGCGCCCGCTGGCCGAGATGGGCTCGCGGCGCGCCGCCGAGCAGTCCGCCGTCGCCGCCGCCCGTGCGGCGTACATCGCCGGGTTCGGCGCCACCAGCAACCTCGAGGCGGGCCGCGCCTGGGGCATCCCGACGATGGGCACCGCCGCGCATTCCTGGACCCTGCTGCACGAGACCGAGGAGGACGCGTTCCGCGCGCAGGTGGACAGCCTCGGCACCGGCACGACCCTGCTGGTGGACACCTACGACATCCGCACGGGCGTGGAGACGGCCATCCGTGTGGCCGGCACGTCACTCGGCGGCGTGCGGCTGGACTCCGGCGACCTGCCGATCGTGGCGGGTGCGGTGCGCGCACAGCTCGACGAACTGGGCGCGACGGGGACGAAGATCACCGTCACCAGCGACCTCGACGAGTACGCCATCGCGGCTCTCGCAGCCTCTCCCGTGGATGCCTACGGCGTGGGCACCTCGGTGGTCACCGGATCCGGATACCCGACCGCGGGCATGGTCTACAAGCTCGTCGCCAGGCAGGATGCCGCGGGCGGCTGGGTCGCCGTCGCCAAGGCATCCGCCGACAAGGCCTCCAAGGGCGGACGCAAGGCTGCCTTCCGCACTCTTGCGAACGGCGTGGCCGTGGCCGAGACGATCTCGGTGGCCGACGGCTTCGAGCGCGTCGACGAGCCGGCGGCGCACCCCGACTCGCGGCCACTGCAGGTCGTGCTGGTGCAGGACGGCGACGTCGACACCGCCTACGAGGGACACGCGGGCACGGAGTCCGCGAGGGAGCATCACCTGAAGGTGCGCGAGGAGCTGCCTGTGCGCGCCCTCGCGCTCAGCAAGTCGGATCCTGCGATCCCGACTCTATTCATTGACGCCCCGGAGGGGCCGACTGGTTCCTGAGCGAGGAGCGCAGCGACGAGTCGAAGGGCATTGACGCGGACTGACTCGGATCAGCGCATCATCTTGTCGTAGATCTCCTTGCACGTCGGGCAGATCGGGAACTTCTCGGGGTCGCGCCCCGGAGTCCACTTCTTGCCGCAGAGCGCTCGCACCGGCTTGCCGGTGAGGGCGGACTCGAGGATCTTGTCCTTCTTGACGTAGTGGGAGAAGCGCTCGTGGTCGCCGGGCTCGAGGTTCTCCTCGCGGAGGAGCTCTTCGAGTTCGCGATCCAGTGTTGCCACGCCACCGTGATCGGGGTTGTCCAGCGGAATGCTCATGTCGAGATTCTAGCCGCCGGGATGACGCCGGGGTCAGGTGGTCTCGACGAACTCCATCAGCCGCGTGCCGCTGCGCTCGAAGATCGCACCGCCGATGGCGGCGCCTCCGGCCAGCACGAGGATGCCGGTGACGATGCCGGTCCAGAAGGTCGCGGGCGCATGCTGATCCCCATCGACGACGGTCAGCACGAACAGCCACACGGTGGGGGCGCTGAACAGCAGCGCACCCACGAACGTGCCCGCGGCGCCGAACGAGCCGTGCGACGACGAGCGCTGCGGCTGCTGGAAAGGGCTGTCACCGGGGCGCGAGACCGCGTACGGGGCGACGACGGAGGCGATGCTCGACATGCCGAGTCCCGTCAGCAGCAGCACGGCCGCCACACCCACCAGCGGCAGCAGCAGAGTCCACTTGTCGATGGTGACCAGTGTCACGGAGACGGCGACGGCCAGCACGGGGACGGCCACCAGCAGCACGGGCACCAGCCGGCCGAGCCGATCGGGCACGCCGCGCACGCCGCTGGCGATGTGCAGCCACAGGGCTGTGGAGTCGTAGGCGACGTCGTTGTGCGGCAGCCAGCCGAAGAACAGCGCCATCAGCGGCACGGGCACGAGCGCGGCGGCCCATGCGGGCACCCCGGCGACCATCAGCGGGAACACCGTCAGGACGCCGGCGATGGGGACGATCAGGACGTTCACGATGTAGCGGCGGTCGCGCAGCCAGTACACCAGGCTGCGCGCGGCCACTCCCCCGAACGCATTGGCGGGGAGCCCGGAGAACCAGCCCAGTCCCACGCGCTCGCGCGCGGCGTGCGGGCGCTCGGTGGTGCTGAGCAGGCGTCGCACGAGGATCATCCATACCGCCAGGAGCCCGCCGAGCGTGAGGAGGGCGATCAGTCCGCTGACCCAGGCCGCCCCCGCGTCGCCCGCGGCGAGGTGGTACAGGAACGCCTGCGGCGCGGCCAGCGGGGTGAACCCGACGACGGAGGTCGCCGAGGCGACGGTCACCGGCACGTGGCCGTTCCAGTTCATCGAGGCGAAGTACGCCGCGACGGGGAACGCGATGACGATGATCGGGATGGTGAACAGCACCGTCAGCTCGCGGGATCGGCGCTCGGGCAGCGCGATGGCGCTGATGGCCATGCCGATGCGCGCTACGAGCGCGGTGGACACGACGCTGACGATGCCGGCGAGGATCGCCACCGGCCACGCGATGCCGCCGACGGTGATGGCCGTGATCACGAAGCACAGGTGCACCGCGATGAGCGCGAAGCTGGGGATGCTGATCAGCGACCCCAGCGCCAGGATCCACGGCATCCGCTTCTCGTCCACGCCGAACGGGCCGAAGCGCCGCGGATCGAGCTGATCCGGCGTGGCGGTCAGCATCGGCGCGAGGAAGAACGCGACGAACGTGGCCGCCGAGCCGAGCACGATGATCGTTCGCGCGGTGGGCAGCGGCGCCTCGGCGAGACCGAGCACCGCGATGCAGACCGCGACGGTGAAGGCTGCGACAGCCAGCGTGGCCAGCACGCTGCGCACCAGGCGCTCCCCACGGAGGGCGCCGGCCAGCAGCGCCAGTCTCAGTCGGAGAACGTGTGCAACCACTCCAGCCCCTCCACTTCGCCCCCGGAACCGGAGAGCTCGACGAACCGGGCAGCCAGCGTCTGGCCGGCGCGCACCTCGTCGACGGTCCCCTCGGCCAGCACCTCGCCGTCGACGATCACGGCGACTCGCGAGCACACCTGCTCGATGAGGTCCATGCCGTGGCTGGAGAGGATGACGGTGCCGCCATGCGACACGTAGGAGCGCAGGATGTCCAGGATCACGCCGGAGGACACCGGGTCGACGGCCTCGAACGGCTCGTCGAGCACCAGCACCCGAGGCGTGTGGATGAGGGCACCGGCCAGCAAGAGCTTCTTGGTCATGCCAGCGGAGTAGTCGGAGACGACGCGGCCGAGAGCCTCGGCGAGGTCGAACGCACGGGCGAGGTCGGCCACGCGCTTCTCGATCACCGTGCGACTGAGCCCACGCAGCTGCCCGTAGTAGTGCAGCAACTGGCGGCCGGTCAGACGATCGAAGGTGCGCAGCCGGTCGGGCAGCACGCCCATCACGCGCTTCGCGCCGAGCGGGTTGGCGCGCTGATCGATGCCGCTGATGTGCACGGTTCCGGCATCCGGCCGCAGGAGTCCGGCGATGATCGACAGCGTGGTGGTCTTGCCCGCTCCGTTGGGGCCGACCAGTCCGTAGAACGATCCGGCGGGCACCGTGAGGTCTATGCCGTCCACGGCATGCGAGTCTCCGAACCGCTTGACGAGGCCGCGGATGCGGATGGCCTCGGTGACGCCGTCGGGATCTGTGGGCGCCACGGTCTCGGATTCCGAGACCGTGGAGTCGGATGCCTCGGCGTCGATCGGCTCGGAGTGGTTCGCAGCCGCGGGAGTCTCCGCTGCTGGCCGCGGGGAGTCAGCCGGAGCAGCCACGACGGGAGGGGCCTGCGTGAGCGCGGGTTCGGCCGCCGTCGAGTCTTCGCCGTCGCGGGGTGCGCGCGCCTCGGTGGTGACGGGCGCGCTGTCGGATGCGGCGACGAGACGCGGTGCGGATGCCCTGGCGTCAGTCGTGGCTGGGCTCTTCGAGCCGGGCCCGGACATCGGGGGGACGGCCGCAGCGGACGCCGTTGAGCTCGCTTGTGCGGTGATGGTCGACTCGGGTGTGGTGGGATCGGACTCGGCAGCAGCGGTCCGGGACGCGTTGGTCGAAGCTGCGACTCGCGAGGCTGCGGTCTTGGACGCCGCGGTCTTGGACGCCGCGGTCTTGGAGGCTGCGGTCTTGGTGGCTGCGGGCTTGGACGCGGGACTCTTCGCACCGCGAGCCTTGGTCGCAGTGGTCTTTGACACCGACGCCTTGGACGCAGTCGACTTCGACGCCGCTCCCGTAGCGGTGGTCCTGGACGCTGTCCTCTTCGCAGCACCGGCCTTGGGTGCGGTGGTCTCCGCATCGGCTGTCTTCGACGCAGCGGTCGACGTCGCCGAGGTGGTCTTGGTCTCCGTGGTCTCCGCCGAGCCTGCGTCGGGTGCCGCAGTCTTGGATGCGCTGCGCGTCGTGGAGGCCGACTTCGCCGTTGCCCTGCCGGCGGCAGTCTTGCCGACGGCTGCGGTCCTGCTCGACGCGGACCTGGCCACGGCCGCCGTCTTGGATGCGGTCTCGGATGCCGATGCGGCCGCAGCCTTCTTCGCAGCGGCCGTGCGAGCCGCTCCGGTTGCGGCCGTGCGCCCCGCCGCGGTCGTCTTCGCCGCCGCAGTGTCGGATGTCGCCTTCTTCGCAGCAGCGGTCTTCGCCGCCGCGGTCCTGGCGGCTGTGCTCTTGGCCGCTGTGCTCTTCGCCGAACTGGCCTTCGTACCTGCGCCCTTCGTGCCCGTGCCCTTCGCCGCCGCACTCTTCGTCGCCGTGCGACGAGGCGTCTTCTTCGCGGAGGGCTCGGCTCCAGCATCCGCCTTCGCGTCATCAGCGGCCGGCTCTGCCGCATCCGCGTTCACCGTCGCCGCCGGTTTCCGCGTCGAAGACGCGCGCGCGGGCTTGTTCACCGCATCCCCCGCAGCGGCGATACCCTCCCCTGCGACACTCTGCGGGGAGGTGTCTTCGCGGTGGTCCCCTGAATCGTCGCGAGAAGCTGTCACGGGTACTACGGTATCAAGAGCGCGCAAGGCCTCCGAGCCCTTCGACACACGTCGAAACGGCATTCGGACGCCCATGAGAATCCTGAGCGTCGCATGTGAGAACGATCACGGATCAGCAACGGCATCCGCTCTGCCCGGGGTCTCCCAGGTGGCATCAGTACCATGTTCCTGGCACGAAGAGGTGTCCCGTCGATGAATCGACAGTGAACACAAGTTCTTTTCAAGGAGAAATCGTGACTCTTCAGACCGTCATCCTTGCCGCTGGCATGGGCTCGCGCCTCGGTCGCGCGCTGCCGAAGCCGCTCACCGAGCTCAGCGACGGCCGCACCATCATGCAGCAGCAGCACGACAACATCCGCGCGGCCTTCGGCAGCGACGCACGCATCACCGCGGTGGTCGGCTACCGCGCCGAGGTCATCATCGAGGCCTTCCCCACCGCGAAGTACGTGCACAACGAGCGCTACGACGTGACCAACACGTCCAAGAGCCTGCTGCGCGCCCTGAGCGCCACCGGCAAGGCGGGCGTGCTGTGGATGAACGGCGACGTGGTCTTCGATCCGCGCATCCTCGGTCGCGCGATCGAGTACATCGAGCGCGACCAGTCGTTCGTCACAGTCAACACGTCCAAGGTCAGCGACGAAGAGGTCAAGTACACCGTCACCGCCGAGGGCTTCATCAAGGAGCTGTCCAAGACCGTCAAGGGCGGGCTGGGCGAGGCCGTGGGCATCAACTACATCTCCTCGGCCGACAAGGCGGCGTTCATGCGCCAGCTGCAGCGCGTCGACGACCAGGACTACTTCGAGCGCGGTCTCGAGCTGGCGATCGCCGAGAACGGCCTGCTGCTCGAGCCGATGGACGTCTCCGACCTGTACGCGGTCGAGATCGACTTCGCCGAGGATCTGGAGCGCGCGAACCTGTTCGTGTGATTTCAGACTTCACGACTGAGAGTGCCCCGGCCCCGCAAGGGTACCGGGGCACTCGGCTTTCTCGCGGATGCCGTGCATAGGATCTCCACATGCGGCAGAAGGTCCACAAGCTCGAGATCGACGAGCCCGTCGTCATTGATACGCCTCGGCGCTCTTTCTCGGCGCGAGGCCTGGACCGGATGCTGGCCGTGCAGCGGCCGCTGGTCGTGGCTCACATCCGCAGCATCCGCCTGCGGCATCCCGATGCCGACCCCGCGCAGATCGTGAGGATCCTGGAGACGCGCTATCTCGCCGCTGTGACGACGGGCGGCGCGGCGGTCGGCGCGACGGCCGTGATCCCGGGCATCGGCACGGGCGTGACGCTCGCGCTCTCGGGTGCGGAGACGCTGGGCTTCATGGAGTCGACCGCGCTGTTCGCGCAGTCCGTAGCCGAGGTGCACGGTATCGCCGTGCGAGATCCCGAGCGCGCCCGTGCGCTGGTGATGACGCTGATGCTGGGCAAGGAGGGCGTCGATCTCGTCTCCCAGCTGGCCAGGCAGGCTTCCGGAAAGGGCGGGACGCGCTCCTCGTACTGGGGTGAGCTGGTGACGAAGTCGCTGCCGCGGGCGGCCGTGGGGCCGCTGGTCGACCGGCTGAAGTCCGAGTTCATCCGCCAGTTCGCCTCGCGCGGCGGTGCCTCGTTCATCGGCAAGGCGATGCCTTTCGGTGTGGGTGCCGTGATCGGCGGTGCGGGCAATCACCTGCTCGGGCGCCGGGTGCTGAAGAACTCTCGTCGTGCGTTCGGGACCGCGCCGCTGTGGCTGCCGCCGGAGCTGGAGCCCGCCGCAGGCAGCGAGAAGCTCGAGACCCGGATGCTGCACGGCGCGCGCCTGGTGGGTGGGGGCGTCGTGTCGCGGCTGAGGCTGCCGAGACGGCATCCGTCCTCCACAGCCGAGGACTGATCCCGACTTCTCCACCCTTCCGGGAGCAGGTCCTCTGGGGCCGGGTCCGGCGTCCGTCACCGCTCATAGCTTGGCCGGATGCTGCACTCCATCGACACCACCCAAGCTCCTTCTCCCACCGCCTACTGCGTGCCCTGGGTGGTGACGCGGGGCGACCGGAGGCATCCGGTCGTGATGAACGCCGGCAAGGAGCCGGTGGACTTCGTCAAGGTGCTCCGCAGCGACCTCTCCGAGAGCGGAGCAGTCGAACTGTGGGGCCAGGTGCTTCCCTCCGAGACCGTCGAGCTGTGCCTGTGCGACTGCGACGTGGACCAGGTGGTGGTGACCATCGCCTGGTTCCGCCAGCAGGACGGGCTCGAGTACGTCTGGAGGTTCGTGGTGTGAGGCCGGTCAGGCGTCGTGATCGCGTCGGCGCAGCTCGCGCCGGAAGTCCGCCTCGGAGTACGGCTTGATGTCCTGGGGCAGGTCGGCGGCGGAGAGGCCCTTGACCAGGGTCGTCAACGAGATGTCCAACGCCGTGGACAGCTGGATGAGGACGAACAGCGTGGGGTTGCCGGTGCCGTTCTCGATGCGAGCCAGGTGCGAGACGTCCATGTCCGCGCGCTCGGCGAGCTTGTTGCGGCTGATCATGCCCTTGTCGCGCAGTTCTCGAACGCGCATCCCGACGATCTCGGATGCTCGCGATCGGACTGCTCTCATCCCACCAGCTTCTTGACAATGATCATCCGCACCACGCGCATTCATGCCTGGGCTTATATGCCATGGTTAAGCCGTGAGCAGTCTCGGTACTTTCGTGTGGTCCATCGCCGATCAGCTTCGGGGTCCGTTCAAACCGCACCAGTACGGCGACGTGATCCTGCCGATGACGATCCTGCGGCGTCTGGACGGCGTGATGTCCGCGCACCGCGACGTGATCAACGAGGTGCTGCACAGCACCGACAACGACGACCTGCGCGACGTGCGCATCCGTCAGAAGACGGGTCTCGGCTTCTACAACAGCTCGCCGTGGACCTTCGCGCGCCTGCTGGGCGACCCGCAGGGTCTGCAGGCGAATCTCATCGACTACATCTCCGGGTTCTCGAAGAACATCGACGTGTTCGACCGGTTCAAGTTCGACGACCAGATCGAGGCGCTGGCCGAGAGCAACCGCCTGCTGCTGGTCGTGCAGCGCTTCGCCGATGTCGACCTCTCCCCCGAGGCGATGCCCAATGCGGCGATGGGCGACCTGTTCGAGGAGCTGATTCGCAAGTTCGCCGAAGCCTCCAACGAGACCGCCGGCGAGCATTTCACGCCGCGCGACGCCATCCGCCTGATCGTGGACCTGCTGTTCGCGGGCGACGACTCCGGGCTCACCGAGAAGGGTGCGGTGCGCTCGATCTACGACCCGACGGCCGGCACCGGCGGCATGCTGTCGGTCGCCGAGGAGCGCCTGCTGGAGATGAATCCGGATGCCGCGCTGCGGCTGTACGGGCAGGAGATCAACCCGCAGTCGTACGCGATCTGCAAGAGCGACATGATCGCGAAGGGGCAGGATGCCACGAACATCCGCCTCGGCAACACGCTCTCGGACGACCTGTTCGCCGGGCAGACCTTCGACTACTGCCTCTCGAATCCGCCATACGGGGTGGACTGGAAGGCGTCGCAGGCGGCGGTGAAGGCGCACATCCAGGATGCCGGCGAGCGCAGCCGCTTCCCCGGCGGGCTGCCGCCGATCAGTGACGGGCAGATGCTGTTCCTGCAGCACATCGCGACGAAGATGCGTCCGGTTCACGAAGGCGGCGGGCGCGCGGGCATCGTGCTGAACGGGTCGCCGCTGTTCACCGGCGCCGCGGAGTCGGGTCCGAGCCAGATCCGCCGCTGGCTGCTGGAGCACGATCTGGTGGATGCGATCATCGCGCTGCCGACCAACATGTTCTACAACACCGGCATCGCCACATACGTCTGGCTGCTCGACAACCAGAAGCCGGCGGATCGCATCGGCACCGTGCAGCTGATCGACGGCACCGCGTTCTGGAGCAAGCTGCCCAAAAACCTCGGACAGAAGAACCGCGAGGTGTCGAAGAAGGACCGCGCCGAGATCGCACGGCTGTACGCCGAGCACACCGAGCAGAAGCACTCCAAGATCTTCTCGACCGATGCGTTCGGCTACTGGACCATCACCGTCGAGCGCCCGCTGCGCGACGAAGACGGCGAGATCGTCCGCGACCGCAAGGGCAAGCCGAAGGCGGATTCCAAGCTGCGCGACACCGAGAACGTGCCGTTCACGTGGGGTGGGAACGAGGCGGGAACGGATGCCCGGGACGAGGTCATCTCGAAGTACTTCGCCTCGGAGGTGCTCCCCCATGTTCCGGATGCCTGGGTAGAGACCGCCAAGACCAAGGTCGGCTACGAGATCCCGTTCACGAGGCACTTCTACGAGTACGTGCCGCCAAGGCCGCTGGAGGAGATCGACGCAGAGCTGAACCAGCTCGTCGGCGAGATCATGGAGCTGCTGAAGGGCGTGGAGCGGTGACCTGGCCCACTGGTCGGCTCTCGCAGCTCGCGGAGGCCTGGCCCAGCAACGTCGACAAGCATTCCGTCGAGGGCGAGTCTCGTGTGCGCCTATGCAACTACACGGACGTGTACAAGAACGACGCAATCACCGAATCACTCGACTTCATGGTCGCCACTGCTTCCGAAGATCAGATCGATCGCTTCAGCCTCAAAGTTGGAGACACGATCATCACCAAGGATTCGGAGACAGCTGACGATATCGGGATACCAGCGTTCGTCAGTTACGAGGCTCCGGACCTAATCTGCGGCTACCACCTCGCCATCGTTCGTCCCATCGAGGCCGCATCGTCTCGCTACGTGTACTGGGCGCTGCGGTCCGACTTCGTTCTCCGCCAGTGGTCGGTGTTGGCGTCAGGCGTGACTCGAGTTGCACTCCGTCGCAATGACGTATCGCGGGTTACCGTCCCTATCCCACCTGTCGAAGATCAACAACGGATCGCCGACTACCTCGACCGCGAGACCGCCCAGATCGACACGCTCATCGCGAAGCAGGAACAGCTCATCGCCACCCTCCGCGAGCGACGTACGTCCGCGGTCGAGCACGCCGTATTGGAAGGAATCGACCCACACGTGCCCCGCGCGGGAGGCCCCGACTCGGCGCCGCACGCACCCGCCCATTGGAGAAGAGCACGCATCAGTCAGATTGCCACGCTGTCCTCGGGTGCCACACCGGACACTGACAACCTCGAATTCTGGGCAAGCCCTGGCGACGCTGAGGCCACGCCGTGGGTGGCGATCGGCGATATGAGCAAGCGCGATACCGTCACTCACACAATGAAGTCATTGACTCCTCATGGAATGGCATCGAAGCGGCTGACTCCGGGAGAACCTGGGACAATCCTCTTCGCGATGTACGCGAGCGTCGGTGAAGTGGCTGCGGTGGAAGTGCCTGCTGTCTGGAACCAAGCAATTCTTGGGATCACACCCGACGCGAGCCGGCTATTCCTTCGCTACTTGTTCCACCTTCTGCGTGCGCTCAAACCTTTCCTGTTGCGTGACGTGCGCAGCAACACACAGTCGAATCTCAACGCTGGACAAGTGGGCGGCACGTGGATCCCCCTGCCACCGTTGGACGAGCAGGAAAGGATCGCGACGCACCTCGACGCCACGGTTTCCAAGATTGACACCCTCATCGCCAAGGCCGAGCGCTTCATCGAGCTGTCGAAGGAGCGCCGCGCGGCGCTGATCACCGCAGCCGTCACCGGCCAGATCGACATCCCCGCGTAGTCGTCGGCTTCCAATGTCGCCGATGACATCGGCCCACGGCTGCGAAGCGATCCCGCTCAAGCCACAGCCCTCCGGGAAGCATTGAGATAGCCCACTTGCCCGCCCGAGTCCGTTGCAGCATCGTCACAGATCGCTGCCCGCCGTGCACCCACCACCGCTCCGCGGCCGTGGGACACTGATCGGCATGGGCGACATGCATCCCGGCCGCTTCGCCGGCATCCTCGCTACCCTCCCCGCCCGGCTGCCCATCAGTGACTGGTTCGGCACCAACTACCCGCAGCGCCGCGGAGCCTGGTGGGGCGATCGGCGGGAGCACATGGTGTCGTGGTTCGACTCACAGGCCACCCGCGGCGCCGGCGCGTACACCCGCCGTACCCCGAACCTTTCCGCCCGGATCACGTACGAGCGGCTGCAGGCACCTGGTGCGCTCCTATGGATCGGGGAAGCCGCGGGCGCACCCGCCGAGGCCGTGCAGGCCGCAGCGGATGCCGCCGTGCGGGCCACCGATAACCGCACCCGATGCCGGGTCATCCGAGAGCACCTCCCCTGGGACATGATCTCGGAGGCGCTGAACATCTGAGGACGCGCCCGTGCTGGCATCCCCGAGGCAGGCACCACGTATGAACGCTTGTGTCCGCCCGCAATCAGCGCGAGACTGTGAGGCTGCCCATGAGCGCGTTGAGAGGAGAGACCGATGATCTACGAGGTGGACGCCCCGATGTATGCACCCCTGCACCCCGGCGAGTTCATCAAGGAGAGCTACCTCGCGGAATGGGCGCTGAGCGTTGAGGACCTCGCGATCGCGCTCGACATCACGCCGTCAGTCGTGCGCCGCTTCCTCACTGCCAAATCACGTGTCAAGCCCGAGATGGCACTGCGCCTCTCGAAGGCCCTGGGCCGCTCTGCCGAGAGTTGGCTCGCCATGCAGCAGGCTTATGACCTGTGGCACGCGCGTCGGACCGTCAACCTCGACAACGTGCGCCGGATCGACCGTCCCGCCGCCTGACACGCACAACACCAGACACGCAGAACGCGCAGTCCCGCGCCCCCGAAAGCTGAGGGCGGAGGGATCGTCGCATGAGCGAGCATCGGGGTGGCGCGCCAGCGCCGGGGTCCCCGCTCTGCGAGCGAAGCGACGATCCCGCAGCCCGTCACCACTGCACCCGTGAAGTGCATTTCGTCTCGCTTCGCTCGCTCAATGACCGGTTGGTGGGGGCTCGCTCAATGACCGGTTGGCGGGGCTCGCTCAATGACCGGGTGCACGCTACGTGAACGCGAAGTCCGGCAGCGACAGGCGCGGCACGCGCCAGTGATGGAGGGGATCCCACCAGGACGGCCCTCGGATCTCGGGCAGGCCATCATTCATGCGGATCTCCCACCCGGAGTGATCCAGTGACCTGTGATGCCACCAGCACAGCGGAACCCCGTTGTCAGTGCTGGTCGGGCCGCCGCGCGCATGCTCGACGACGTGATGGATCTCGCACCACGACGCGGGGACGTGGCAGCCGGGAATGATGCACTCCTTGTCTCGGAGCGTGATCGCGCGGCGCTGGTACACATCGAAGATGCGGTCGGTGATGGTCATCCCGACGATCCGGCCGTTCTCGGTGAACACGCGCTGGAGAGCGCCGGTGCAGCCGGTGTGACGTGCGACCGCGCCGCTCACCGGCCCGTCGACTCCCGGGATGCGGGCCCACGAGTCATCACTGAAGTCCATGTGCACGACCAGCGTGGGCGCTGCGCCGCCCAGAGACGGCATGTCCGCGTGACGGGCGGCGATACCAAGAGTCGCGGCGAGCGCATCGTGCTGCTTCTGGCCGCGCGTGCGCGTGTCGAGCACGCTGCGCGGGTCGCTGTTGAGCTCGTCTTCTTCAGCATCCGCCTTCTCGTCGGACGGGCGGAACGCGACGCCCTCCGGAGCCGGCGGTCCGTCGGTCTTCGGGTTCAACTGCGCGTCCAGCAGCAGCTGCAACTGTGCGTACGTCTCGGGCAGCAGGTTGCCGCGCAGCGGGTATACGCCGTCGCGCATCCGCCCGATCGTGAGGTACCGCTTGCGCATCGCCCGCTCTTCGACCGGCTCAGAGCCGTCGGGGTCGAGCCGTACGGCGATCTCGTACGCGAGCGCCTTCAGGTCCTCGGGCGTGGGCGCGGGTGCCGCATCCGACACTGCCTCGTCGTCTTCGCTCATCGCATACCCGCGCGCCACGTCGGCCAGAAGCTCATCCGCCTTCCACCGGTCTGCGGTGCCGATCCGCTCCCCGGCAGCCTCGATCGGTCCGGTGGCGGCCAGCAGACCCGTGACTCCGATCGCGCCATCGAGCAGCGCCTGTCTCACCGCGGGCCACCGTGCAGGCAACGATTCGCCGGATGTGAGATCCGTATCGCGATGCGCGAGCCTGCCAGCCTTGACCAGTTGCGCCGCCGTGCGCGAATCAGCCCGAAGGGTGCGTTGCAGCAGTTCGTTCATGCTGCGACATCCGGCACTGTGCGGAACGTCCACCGGATCGGACGTCGCCACCGTCTCGACGATGACCGCCTCGGCTCGCCGCAGCACTTCGCCGGCAGCGTTCAGCACTGACAGCCGCTCGGCATCCGACAGGGTCGAAAGAGCATCCGCACCCAGCACCTGATCGAGGTCGGAGGCGACCCGATCGAGGACTGCGGCGGTGCTGTTCATGCTTCTATTCAACAGGGGGCCACCGACATTGAGAGTCGCTGTCGCTCGCTCAGTGCATCGCATTGAGAGTCGAGATCCGGGCTGATCAGCGAGACTTTCTCAGATCAGCCAATCCTCGACCGGGCGCGGCTGCGCATCAGCATCGTCGAGCCAGGTTGCGAGTGCATCCACGATCGCATGCGCCCTCGAACCAGACCCTCGCGGGAAGCGACGAGGTGCGACCAGCAGCAGTGGCGCGAACGTCTCTCCCTTCCCCAGCGCGGCCATCAGCAGAGGGCGGAAGTCCTTGATGTTCTCCGTGACAATCCGTCGCCCTCTCGCGGCGGCTTCGAGGAACACCACCGGATCGCTCGCCGCGCGCAGCGTGTCATCTGCCACCACGGATTCCACATCATGCCCCCGCTCGCGCAGAGCGACGGCGATCTGCTCGCTGTCCTGCTCATCGAGCAGCAGCCGCTCTGTCACGATACGAGCCGCTGCTGCGCCTTCCAAGAGGCGAGCGCCACCTCAGCCGCACGGTCGTTCTCTGCTACTTCAGCGTCGATCTCCGCCGCATGAGCGCCGTAGTACGACAGCGCAAGCCGAACAGCCACGGGCGACAGGCTGAAGTCCACCGCCACGGCCTCGATGGCCGCATCGCCGCGCTGCTCGACATCGCGCAGCGCGGACGCGATCTCCCACACATCCGGACCGACGGCGAGCGCGGCCCGTCGCCCCGCGGGCCCATCGCGGAACACGATTCCCGGGAAGTCCTGCGTGCGCAGCGCCTCCTCCACATACCGCTGAATCAGGCTCGACGCCGTCGTGTCGCGCACCGCGGCCGACCGGCGGACACGATCGAGCACGTCGTCGTCGAAGCGGATCGAGACCGGTGTGGATGACATGCACTACATTGTAGTGCGCACTCGGGATCGCTAGGGATAGCTCATATATGCGCCATGCTTGCATGCATGGGCATCCAGCACGAGGAAGCGTTCGAGCGCGAGATCTGCGAGTACCTGGCGGCGAACGGCTGGATCTACGAACCGGAGAACACGCACGGCTACGACAAGGTGCGCGCACTGTTCCCCGAGGACGTGTTCGCGTGGATCCAGCAGACGCAGCCCGACGAATGGGACAAGGTCGTCAAGCCTTCAGCCTCCGCTCCAGAGCAGGAGAAGGCCAAGCAGCAACTGCTGGACCGGCTCGTGAAGACCCTGGATCTCCCCTTGGATGCCGGCGGCGGCACGCTCAACGTGCTGCGGCGCGGATTCAAGAAGACGCCCGCGACGTTCCGGATGTGCGCGTTCAAGCCCGCCACCACACTCAATGCGCAGGCGCAGCAGGACTACGACGCCGTCCGGCTGCGCGTGGTCCGTCAGGTCTACTACTCCACGAAGAACACCAACTCCCTCGATCTGGTGCTTTTCGCCAACGGCATCCCAGTCGCGACGCTCGAGCTGAAGACCGACAACATGCAGTCCATCGCCGATGCGGTCACGCAGTACCGCCACGACCGCGATCCGAAGGGCGAGCCGCTGCTGGGCTTCGCGCACCGAGCGCTGGTGCACTTCGCCGTCTCCACCGACGAGGTCGCGATGACCACGCGCCTGGCCGGCGCCGCCACGCGCTTCCTGCCGTTCAACCTCGGCAACGACCAGGGCGCGGGCAACCCCGTGAACCCGAACGGCGCGGCATCCTCGTACCTGTGGGAGCGCGTGCTGCAGCGCGACGCCTGGCTGCACATCCTCGGCCGGCTGCTGCACATCGAGAAGTCGCAGTCCACCGACCCGATCACCGGCGAGGTCACCAAGCGCACGACGCTGCTGTTCCCGCGCTTCCACCAGTGGGAGCTCGTCACCGAGCTGCTGGCCACCGCCCGCGCGGAGGGCCCCGGCCATCGCTACCTCGTGCAGCACTCCGCCGGCTCCGGCAAGACCAACTCGATCGCCTGGCTCGCGCACGGACTCTCCAGCCTGCACGACGACGCCAACCACAAGGTGTTCGACTCCGTCATCGTCATCACCGACCGCACCGTGCTCGACGATCAGCTGCAGAAGGCCATCACGCAGATCGAGGGCGTGCACGGCACCGTCGCCACGATCAACGCCGACGAGGTGCGCAGGGCCGGCGAGGGCTCCAAGTCGGGCCTGCTGGCCAAGACGCTGCTCTCGGGCAAGCTCATCATCATCGTCACGCTGCAGACCTTCCCCTATGCGCTGAAGGCCATCCAGCAGAACAAGGGACTCGCCGGACGCGGCTTCGCGATCATCGCCGACGAGGCGCACTCCTCCCAGACCGGCGAGGCGTCGAAGAAGCTCCGCGAGGTGCTCACCACCGAAGAGCAGGCCGCCCTCGACGACGGCGGAGAGGTGGACGCTGAAGCCCTCCTCGCCGCGCAGATGACGGCCCGTGCCGACTCCCCCAACCTCTCGTTCTTCGCCTTCACGGCCACCCCCAAGCCGAAGACGCTGGAGCTGTTCGGAAGAGCGGATGCCGCCGGCATCCCCCGCGCGTTCCACGTCTACTCGATGCGCCAGGCCATCGAGGAGGGCTACATCCTCGACGTGCTGCGCAACTACACGACCTACTCGACGGCGTTCCAGCTGGCAGAGACCACCCGACGGCACCTGCAGATCGTCGACGAGGTCGATGAGGGCGAGGCCGTCAAGGGACTCATGCGCTGGGTGTCGCTGCATCCGACCAACATCGCGCAGAAGGTGCAGATCATCGTCGAGCACTACCGTGCCAACGTGCGCCACCTGCTCGACGGGCACGCCAAGGCCATGGTCGTCACCGCATCGCGCGAGCACGCCATCCGCTACAAGGAGGCCATCGACGCCTACATCGCGTCGAAGAAGTACCGGCTCGCGACGCTGGTCGCCTTCTCCGGAACCATGACGGCAGAGCAGGTGCCCGGAGTGGCCTTCGCGGGCGTGCAGCCGCCGTACTCGGAGTCCAACCTCAACAGCGGGCTCCGCGGGCGCAGCATCCCCACCGCCTTCGCATCCGACGATTTCCAGATCCTGATCGTCGCCAACAAGTACCAGACCGGGTTCGACCAGCCGCTGCTGTGCGCGATGTACGTCGACAAGCGGCTCGACGGGGTCACGGCCGTGCAGACGCTCTCCCGACTGAACCGCACCTACCCCGCCGGCGGCAAGGACACCACATACATCCTCGACTTCGTGAACGACCCGCAGGAGATCCTGGAGACGTTCCGGCAGTACCATCGCACCGCCGAGCTCAGCGAGACCAGCGACCCCGATCAGGTGCACGACCTGCAGACCAAGCTGGATGCGGCGAGCATCTACACGGATGCCGAGATCGAGGCCTTCGCGGCGGCGTTCCTGGCCACATCCACCCCACCCAAGCACGGTGCGCACACCGCACCGCTGAAGGCTGCAGCCGACCGGTTCAACACGAGGTACGCCGCGGCCGTGGCATCCGGAGCCAAGACGGAGCAGGACGAGCTGGACCTGTTCCGCAAGGACGTCGGCACGTTCATCCGGTTCTACGACTTCCTGTCGCAGATCTTCGACTACGCCGACACCGGTCTCGAAAAGCGCTCGCTGTACCTGCGGCTGCTGCTCCCCCGTCTGACCGGTCGGGAGCGCGGCGAGCCGATCGACTTCTCGTCGATCGAGCTCACGCATATCAAGCAGACCCGCCGCGGCGACGCCGACCTGGATCTGGATGCCGGAGAAGCCGGTGCCATGGATCCCGCCCGCGCCGGAGGGACCGGCACCGCGCGGGACCCCAAGCTGGCGCGGCTGGCGGACATCCTCGCGCGCATCAACGAGCTGTTCTCGGACGAGGATTTCAGCGACTCCGGCGTGCAGAGCTGGGCGGAGAGCGTCGTGACCGTGCTCACCGGGAACCCGCAGCTGCGCACCCAGGCCGCGGCGAACACGCGCAAGCAGTTCGTGGAGTCGCCCGACCTGAACGATGCGGTTACGGATGCCGTGCTCAGCAACCAGGACACCAACAATCGCATCGTGGACTACTACCTCGCGCACCCCGAGATGCGCGGACGGCTCGTGCAGCTGCTGGGCGCGCTGGTGCATGAGAACGTGCAGGGCGAGAGCGACGGCGACGAGCGGAGGAGCGCCTGAGCGTCAGCGGATGCCGGGGCTGACGACGAGGAGCCCCGCCCGCTCAGCGGCGGCGGCGAGTTCGTCGTCGTACGTGATCATCTGATCGGCAGTGAGACTCAGAGCGACCGCGAGATGGATCGCATCCTGTGCGCGGAGCGGGGCGAGAGCACCCGCAGAGACGAGATGGCCGCGTGCAAGATCGACGAGGTTGACGCCGGAGAGCACTCGTGAGATCGACCGCACTTCGGCGCCACCACGCCGATTCGCGGCGCAGTGCAGCTCGGTGTGCAGCAGCCACGACGACACGAATGTCGGCCCAGCCGGGTCGGCGAACAGCTCGCCCATGGCCGATGCGCCGTCCTCCTGATAGAGAAGCTTCATCGCAGCGGACGTGTCCAGGTATGCGAGCGTCATCAGTAGTCGCGATCGTAGCCGCGGACGTCGGCGATGATGTCCGCCGTGGTCGCTCCGTCGGGCAGCGCGACTCTGGGGATGTCGCGCAGCGACGCCCGGTCGCTCGTCGCCCGGCGCAGCTGACCGTTGGCTTCCAGCTCTTCCAGAATCGACTGCCGCACCGGTGACAACTGCGCGACCGCCCGCCCATGATTCGTCACCGTGATCGTCTCCCCCGCTTCCACGCGCCGAAGGACCTCGGCGCTGTTGTTGCGCATCTCACGGTGACTGATCGTAGCCATGTAGCACAGCGTAGCATTCAGTGGATGCGCCGACCTGTGGATAACTTCTGCGGGATGCTCGTCGTTCGGGTTACCGTGTCCGGGTGACTCTCGCTTCCCGCCCTGTTCGTGCGCTCGGTGTGCTGTCCGCCGGGCTGCTCGCCCTCGGGATGCTGGCCGCGTGCACACCGGAGCCTGCGCCCAAGCCGACGAAGACGGCGCTGTTCTCGTCGGATGCCGAGGCGTTCAAGGCTGCGGAGGAGACGTACAGGGCCTACTCGACCGCCGCGAACGCAACTGACTATTCAGACCCGAACACGTTCGAGCCCGTGTACAGGTGGTTGTCGGGTACTGCCCTCAGCTCGGAGAAGAAGGCACTGAGTGTCTATCACGCCGAACAGATCAAACGAGTCGGAGCCGCGTCATTCGACACCTTTTCGCCACTGTCTGCGTCGAACGACGAGGTTGTCGTTCAGTTGTGCATCGACGTGTCAAGCGTCGACTTGGTGCGCTCGGACGGGGAATCTGTAGTTCCTGACGGAAGAATTCCTCGTGTTGGACGACTGGTCACTTTTACCCCTGGATCAACACCGACAGGGCTTCGCATTGAGTCGAATCACAAACCCAAGGATGACTTCTCATGCTGAGGAAGACGGTTGCCATCGGCACCCTGATTCTCGTGACCTCCATCTTGATTCCACAGGTTGCGGACGCCGCAGATCCGCCTGAGGAACTGGGTTCGCAGACCGTGGCAGCAGCCATTGATCCAGAGACCCAAACCGCCACCGTAGAAGGCAATATCAACCGGCCCGGTCATTCTCCCGCCCCGGACTCCAAGCCCAAGGGGCACGGCCACAGCACGACCCCGATCGCCAACGTGCACGCGCCTGCGCGTGACACGCGCACTCGCACCCTCGGCGAGAAGTTCACGGACTGCGACACGCTCTGGGATCTCCAGGCGCGCTGCGTCCCCGCTGTCCAGAGGCCTGCCGACGCCCCCGAGTCTGAAGATCCCCGCGCCACGCAGCCCATCACGATCACCGACCTGGCGACCTTCGCCCCCGCTCCGGCGACGATCACCGGGGAGCCCGACAACCTCGGGGTCGCGGGCCTGCCCACCAACTTCACCACCAGCGCCGCCGCGCACACCAGATCCGGCGAGCTGTTCGGCTACCCCATCACCGTCCGCTTCACCCCGGTATCCTTCACCTTCCACTACGGCGACGGCGCGACGAAGACCACCAAGACCCCCGGCACCAGCTGGGACGCACTGCACCTGCCGCAGTTCAGCCCCACCGACACCAGCCACGTCTACCGTGACCGCGGCACCTACACGGCATCCGCCGACACCGTCTACACCGCCGAGATCGACCTCGGCACCGGCTGGTACCCCATCACCGGAACCCTCACCATTCCCGGACCCGGCCAGGACATCCGCATCTACGAAGCCCACACCGCCCTCGTCGCCCACACCTGCAACGAAGACCCCCACGCCGCCGGCTGCTGATGGTGGTCCGACTCCAAAGGATCGGCGAACCCGTTGTGTGCGGCATCCAACGTGGCGACAGTCCTCGGCGATAGGGTGGAACCCGTGACCGACAAGCCTGACCTCTCGACCACCGCCGCGAAGATCGCGAACTTGCGCGCGCGCTTCAACGAAGCCGTCGTGGAGCCGGAGAAGATCGCCCAGGAGAAGCAGCACGCCAAGGGCAAGATGACCGCTCGCGAGCGCATCGAGATGCTCGTGGACACCGGCAGCTTCGTCGAGCTCGACGAGTACGTGCGCCACCGCACGACCGCGTTCGGCATGGACCGCAACCGCCCGTACGGCGACTCCGTCGTCACCGGCATCGGCACCATCAACGGCCGCACGGTCGCCATCTATTCGCAGAACTTCACCGTCTTCGGCGGCTCGCTCGGCGAGGTCTCCGGCGACAAGATCATCAAGATCATGGAGTTCGCCCTCACCAACGGGATGCCGATCATCGGCATCCTCGACTCCGGCGGCGCCCGTATCCAGGAGGGCGTGCTCGCCCTCAGCAAGTACGGCGAGATCTTCAAGGCGAACACCCGCTCCTCGGGCGTCATCCCGCAGATCTCCATCATCATGGGCCCGGCGGCCGGCGGCGCCGTGTACGGCCCGGCCCTGACCGACTTCGTCATCATGGTCGACAAGACCAGCCAGATGTTCGTCACCGGCCCCGACGTCATCAAGACCGTCACCGGCGAGGACGTCGGCATGGAGGAGCTGGGCGGCGCGTACACGCACAACACCCGCTCGGGCGTCGCGCACTACCTCGCCGCCGACGAGGACGACGCGATCGACTACGCGCGCACCCTTCTGAGCTTCCTCCCCGACAACAACATGGCCGAGCTGCCGACGTACGCGGCGGAGTTCGACTGGGAGACGACGGATGCCGATCAGCGGCTCAACGCGATCATCCCGGACTCCCCCAACCAGCCCTACGACATGCGCACGGTCATCGAGCACATCGTCGATGCCGGCGAGTTCCTCGAGGTGCAGCCGCTGTTCGCTCCGAACATCCTGATCGGCTTCGGCCGCGTGGAGGGACGCTCGGTGGGCATCATCGCCAACCAGCCCTCGCAGATGGCAGGCACACTCAACATCGAGGCCGGCGAGAAGGCCAGCCGCTTCGTGCGCTTCTGCGACGCCTTCTCGATCCCGATCGTCACCCTCGTCGACGTCCCCGGGTATCTGCCCGGCACCGACCAGGAGTGGACCGGCGTCATCCGCCGCGGCGCGAAGCTGATCTTCGCCTATGCCGAGGCCACCGTGCCCCTGGTCACCGTCATCCTGCGCAAGGCCTACGGCGGCGCGTACATCGTGATGGGCTCCAAGCAGCTCGGCGCCGATGTGAACCTGGCATGGCCCACGGCGGAGATCGCCGTGATGGGCGGCCAGGGCGCGGTGAACATCCTCTACCGCGGCGAGATCAAGAAGGCCGAGGAGGCCGGCGAGGATGTGGCGGCCGTGCGCAGCCGCCTGGCCGCCGAGTACACCTACGGCGTCACCAGCCCGTTCCTGGCGGCCGAGCGCGGCGAGATCGACGGCATCATCGAGCCGGCGAACACCCGCGTGTCCATCGCCAAGTCGCTGCGTGCGCTGAAGGGCAAGCGCGCCGAGCTGCCCGCCAAGAAGCACGGCAACATCCCGCTGTGATCGGCGTCGCACCATGACTGAATCAGACGAGAAGCCGCGCATCGAGATCGTCCGCGGCACGCCCACCGACGTGGAGCTCGCCGCGCTCATCGCCGTCGTCAGCGACGCCTACGCGACGGAGACAGCGGATGCCGTCGCCGAGGAGCCGCACATCTCGGTGTGGGAGCGCACGCAGCGTGGACTGCAGGGCCCCCTCCGAAGGGATATCCCCTGGGGGCGCTTCTCTGGCTGAACGGCCAAGACGACTAGCTACTTTCGTCTGAATTGGCGGGAATTTGTCCCCCGAAATACCTACAGACAGATGTGTTGACACCCGTCAGACTTATGGGGACGCTTCGCGTTAGGCGGCTGCTCCGCCCCAGGGTAGGCAGACGCAGTACCGCCCCCACGCGGACAGTTTTCGGGTAACTGCTCCGCATCGGCGAGGGGCGGGCGGCTTCGCCGCCCCTCGCCCACTCTCTTCCCGAACGGCCCGGGTCAGGATGCCGTTCGCCGGATCTCGTGCCAGAGATCCACGGCGTCGTCGTCGTGCGCTCCGCCGGCATCCCGACCCACCACGGTGACCGCGATCTGCTCGTCGCGACCCGCCCGGATGATCAGGCGGTTCGTCCTCGCCGCCTGCAGCACCTCGGCCAGCTCGTCGCGGATCTCCGCGAGCCGTGCCTCATCGATGCCCTCCAACCCGCCCTCGTCGAACACGGTCACGACGGTGCCGCGCATCCTGGCATCCGCGATCGCGCGTCGCACCGCGTCGTTGAGCAGACCCGCGCCGCGCAGCTCGTCCCGCAGCGTGCCCTCGGCCAGCCTCGCCGCCAGGCGCTCCTCGTCCGTCAGCTCGCCATGGCTCGCGACCGTGCGTGAGAGCACGGGGCCGGCGATCACCAGCGCGCGCTGCGCGCGCACCCGCCGCTCCTTCTGCCGAACCACCTGAGTGGAGTGCCAGGCGGACGCCGCCTGCTGCACGTCGGCCAGACGCTCGGTGTCGCGCACGGCCCGGTCCCAGAACAGCACCAGCAGCTGGGCGATGACGACCCACGTCAGGGAACCCACCAGGCCCAGGGTGAACGCGTTCTCGAAGCCCATGTACGCGCACGCTGACACGACCAGCACGGCCAGGATCATCCAGCCGAACAGCGGGCTGCGCCGCACGATGCACACCACGGCCAGCAGGCCGATGGCGCCGATGTACCAGGTCGCGAACGGCGCCGTCCGCATCTCCGGCGGCAGCGCCAGACTGACCACGGTCGGCACGCCGGCAGCGGCGATCAGCGCGAGGATGGCAGCGCCCAGCGGCATCCTCGAAGTCCCCGCCTGCGAGGACAGGATCGCGGTGAGCGTCGCCGCGAGGTACAGCAGGATGCCCGCCACCATCAGCAGTGGGGCCGTGGGCTGCTGGACCCACCAGATCGCCCGCGCGGCGAAGTACAGTGCGAACCCCAGCGCCAGCGCCGTGGTCATGCTCCGGACGGTGCGCCTCATGACGGCTCCCAGCTGAGTTCCACGGTCGTGCCCTGGTCGCCGGACGTGATCAGTGAGCTTCCGGAGATGGCTGCCATGCGCGCCACGATCGACGCGCGGATGCCCAGGCGGTCCTCGCTGATGGCCTCGGGATCGAATCCGGCCCCGGCATCCAGCACGGTCAGCACCAGCGCACCCCGCTCGTGCGACTCGGCGATGATGTGCAGCCCTCGCCCGCCCGCGTGGATCAGGGCGTTGCCGATCGCCTGCCTGGCCGCCAGCACCATCGCCCTCGCGACACGGCCCGGCACATCGATCGCGACTCCGCGCTCCTCCACCACGGCATCCGCTCCGCGCTCCGAGAGCGTTCGGCGCAGCTCGGCGACGATCCGCGAACGACCCACCGGCTCGTCGCTGCCGGCCTGCGCGATCGACGCCTCCGTGTTGGCCAGGCGGGTCAGCGCCTCACGTGCCATCCCCACGGCCAGCGTCCGCTCGCGCTCGCTCGATGCGCGCTCCGCGGCGATCAGCGCCGCCAGGACGCTGTCGTGCATGAGCGCTGCCATCGCGATGCGCTCCTCCTCTGCGGCCTCCGCGGCCGCGGCCACTGCGTACGCCTCCACGGCCGCCAGACGCGCATCGTCGACACCCGTCGCGACCTGCCGGAACATCCACGCCAGCGACACGATGACCATGCCGAGGATGACCGTGAAGGTCACGTCGAACCCGGTGGTGATCCAGAAGTCCTGCGAGAAGTCGCCCTGGGCCAGACGCACCCAGCCGTACACGAGAGGAAGCGCCAGCGCCCAGGTGAACTGCAGCCGGAGAGGAAAGGCCAGCACAGCAGCGACCACGCCGATGTTGACCAGGAAGAAGATCCACGGCTGCTCCGCCGGCTCGCGGATCGTGCGATCCACCACGGCCGGCCACAGCAGCAGCGCCAGCACGTAGACCACCGCGAAAGCACCGCAGGCCTGTCGCACCCAGCGCCCGCTCACGCACGCCAGGATCATCCACAGCAGCGGCCCGAAGACCAGGATCATCATGGCCAGGTGCGGTCCGTCCAGCCGGATCAGCCGGGTGGCGGCGTTCAGGAAGGCCTGGATGCCCAGCGCGGTGCTGCCGATCGCGGCGACCACCGCGAGGATGCGCTCCATGCGCTCACCGGTGAACCGCTCCAGTCCCACGCCCACCTGTCCGGGGGTCGGAAGGCTGTTCCAGGCGTCCCGGATGCTGCGCACCCGGTGGACGCCCGTCGCCTCAGCCGGCACTCGTCAAGCCCTCCGGCGCGACGATGCCGTCCTCCACCGCCCGGCGCAGCAGGTCGACCTTGGTGGGCGCGGGGCGCCCCACCTCGACGTACTTCACCCGGATGCGGGTGATATTCTCCTTGGCCGTCGAGTACGCCACGCCCAGGCGCTCGGCCACGGCCTTCAGCGGCAGGCCCGTCGCGTACAGCCTCAGCACGTCGCGCTCACGGGTGGACAGCTGCGCATCGGCGAACTCGCGGTCGCCGTCGACGGCGCTCGCCCACTCCACATTGTTGAGGGCGTCGCCGCGCGCCACCGTGCGGATGGCATCCAGCACGTCCTCCAGAGCCGACGACTTGCTGACCACGCCCGCAGCTCCCGCCACCAGCGCCTCGCGCACAGCGGCAGCCCGGTCGGCGACGCTGTGGATGACCACGCTGGCGCCGTCGGCGACGAGCGTCGCGACGTTCTCGGTGACCGTGGTCCCGTCGCCGAGCGTGAGATCCAGCACCACGACGTCGGCGGGGCGCGCGCCGGACGCCTGACGCCACGCCAGGTACTCCTTGACGGTGCCGCCGGAGAAGACGATCATCTGCTCGCCGTCACGCAGACAGGCGGCCTCGATTCCCAGACGAACCGATTCGTGGTCGTCTATGAGGGCGACTGTGCTCATGCCGTCAGCCTACTCAGTGCGCGCACGCGTGATCGTGCGCGATATCCGCGTCCATCAGCGGGTCAGCAGCGCCACGGCCTCGAAGTGATGCGAGTGCGGGAACAGGTCGAAGGCCCGCAGCGAGTCCACGTTCCACCCCAGGCCCCGGAAGGTGCCGAGGTCACGGGCGAGCGCCACCGGGTCGCAGGCGACGTAGACGACAGCCTCGGGCGCAAGCGCGTGGATGGACTCGACGACGGCACGGCCGGCTCCCGCACGCGGAGGATCCAGCACCACTGCACCGGCCCTGGAGCCCTCGGCGAGCCCCACCAGGAACCTGTCCACGCGTGCGGTGACGGCCTGCGCGTCGAAGGCCGAGAGGTTCTCGCGTGCGTGCTCCGTGGCCCGGCGGTCGGATTCCACGGTGACGATGTCACGCGCGCCCTGCTCACCGAGGACGGCGGCGAACAGCCCGACACCGCCATACAGGTCGAAGTGCGTGGCATCCGCGTCGATGCGGCCTGCGAGCGCGTCGCCTACGGCGTGCTGCAGCGTGTCCGCGGCCTGCGGGTGCACCTGCCAGAAGCCGTCGGCCTCCACGGCGAAGCGCCTGCCGCCGGCGCGCTCGAAGACCTCCTCGCGCTTCCCCCGGCGAGCGCCATCGGGCCGCGGCATCACGCGCACTCGGCCGTCGGCGGGCTCGACCAGGTCGACGCGTCCGGGTTTCTGCGCGCGCAGCGCGTACGCGGCCTCGGCCACGGCCGGCCGCGCCAGCGGCAGCGTCGCCACGTCGATCACGCGGTGGCTGCGGGCCGCGTAGGGTCCCACACGGCCGTCGCCGTCCACATGCAGCGAGACGCGTGTGCGCCAGCCGGTGCCGTCGCCGGCATCCACCGCCACGACCTCAGGGGCCTCCAGCCCCGCACCCGCGAACTTGTCCAGAGCCTCCTGCAGCACGCGGCGCTTGAGCATCCGCTGCTCGCCGAGCTCGATGTGCCCGAGATCGGCGCCGCCCACGCGGTCCTCCGGGGCGCGGGAGACATCGGCCTCCGCCCACACGTGCGGCCGGCGATGCGGCGATGCCTCGAGCACCTCGAGGGTCTCGGCACGCCAGAACGAGTTCTTCGACGCGTCGGTGACCTGCACGCGCACCCGCTCCCCGGGAATGGCGTCGGGAACGAAGACGACCCGCCCCTCGTGCCGGGCGATGAAGGTGCCGCCATGCGCGATGCCGGTGATGTCGAGGTCGAGCGTGGGCTGCGAGGAGGTCATCCCTCCAGGATCCCATACCGCGCGGCCCGTATCGTGGGACGCATGCGCGTCTGCCTGGCATCCACCTCCCCCGCCCGACTCATGCTGCTGCGGCAGGCGGGCATCGAACCGCTCACGCTCGCCCCCGACGTGGATGAGGATGCCGTGGGCGCCGCAGCCGCCGCCGAGCGCGGTGCCCCGCTGGCCCCTGCCGAGCTGGTGCTGCTGCTGGCGCGTGCGAAGGCCGCCGACGTCGCGCGCAGGCTTCCGGCGCAGCATCCGGACTTCGACGGCATCGTCATCGGCGGCGACTCCATGTTCGCTCTCGGCGGGCAGGTGTACGGCAAGCCGTACACGCCTGAGGCCGCCCGCGAGCGCTGGCGGCTCATGCGCGGCGCGACCGGCGTGCTGCACTCCGGGCACTCCGTGTTCCGCGTCTCCCCCGGTACGGAGCCCGTCGAGGCGACCGCCGTCGCCGAGGCGAGCGTGACCTTCGCCGACGATCTGACGGATGCCGAGGTCGACGCGTACATCGCCACCGGCGAGCCTCTGCTGGTGGCGGGCGCCTTCACCGTCGACAGCCTGGGCGGGGCGTTCATCACCCGCGTCGAGGGTGACCCGTCGACCGTGGTCGGGATGTCGCTGTCCACCCTGCGCAGGCTGGCCGGCGAACTGGGTGTGACCTGGACCGACCTGTGGAGCGCACCGGTAGGTTCTTGACGACAGTTCTGCAGATATCTTGTGGAGAGGCGTCAAAAAGTTCTGCCTTCCACTCGCTAGGCTGAAGTTCATGCCTGCTATCGCCAAGGTCCTCATCGCAAACCGCGGCGAGATCGCCGTACGCATCGTCCGCGCCGCCAGGGACTCCGGAATCTCTTCGGTGGCCGTCTACGCCGACCAGGACCGCGACGCCATGCACGCGCGTCTCGCTGACGAGGCGTACGCACTGGACGGCGCCACCAGCGCCATCACGTACCTGCAGATCGACAAGATCCTCTCCGTCGCCCGCCGCTCGGGCGCGGATGCCGTGCATCCCGGCTACGGCTTCCTGGCCGAGAACGCCGAGTTCGCCCGCGCCGTCATCGACGCCGGCCTGATCTGGATCGGCCCCTCCCCCGAGGCCATCGAGGCGCTCGGCGACAAGGTCACCGCCCGTCACGTGGCCGAGAAGGTCGGCGCACCGATGGCACCCGGCACCCCCGGTCCCGTCGAGACCGCCGACGAGGTCATCGCCTTCGCCGAGAAGGTGGGCCTGCCCATCGCCATCAAGGCCGCGTTCGGCGGCGGCGGCCGCGGGCTGAAGGTCGCCCGCGAGATGGACGAGGTCGCCGAGCAGTTCGAGTCCGCGACCCGCGAGGCCGTGGCGGCCTTCGGCCGTGGCGAGTGCTTCGTGGAGAAGTACCTCGACAAGCCCCGGCACGTCGAGACCCAGTGCCTGGCGGATGCCGCCGGCAACGTGGTGGTCATCTCCACCCGCGACTGCTCGCTGCAGCGCCGCCACCAGAAGCTCGTCGAGGAGGCGCCCGCGCCGTTCCTCACCGAGAAGCAGACCGAGATGCTGTACTCGGCATCCAAGGCCATCCTCAAGGAGGTCGGCTACGTGGGCGCCGGCACCTGCGAGTTCCTGATCGGCGCCGACGGCACCGTGTCGTTCCTCGAGGTCAACACCCGCCTGCAGGTGGAGCATCCGGTCTCCGAGGAGGTCACCGGCATCGACCTGGTGCGCGAGCAGTTCCGCATCGCCGCCGGCGGCCTCATCGACTACGACGACCCCGCGCCGCAGGGTCACTCCTTCGAGTTCCGCATCAACGGCGAGGACCCGGGCCGCGGCTTCCTGCCGCAGCCCGGCCCCATCAAGGTCTTCAAGACCTTCGGCGGCCCCGGGGTGCGGCTGGACTCCGGCGTCACCGCCGGCGACACGGTCTCGGGTGCGTTCGACTCGCTGCTGGCCAAGCTCATCGTCACCGGCCGCGACCGCGCCGAGGCACTGGAGCGCGCCCGCCGCACGCTCGACGAGTTCGAGGTCGCCGGCATGCCCACCGCCCTGCCGTTCCACCGCAAGGTCGTCCGCGACCCCGCCTTCACCGCCGAGAACGGCGAGTTCGGCGTGTACACACGCTGGATCGAGACCGAGTTCGTCAACGACATCCCGGCCTGGGACGGCGAGCTGGATGACCCGGCCGCAGCGCCCGGGCGTCACACCGTGGTCGTCGAGGTCGGCGGTCGTCGCCTCGAGGTGAGCCTGCCCGACCGCGTGACCGCCCCGGTCTCCGGCACCGCCGGCCGCCCGGCGGCCGTCCCGCCGTCCCGCCGCACGCACGCCTCCACCGCGAGCTCCGGCGCATCCGGCGACGCCGTGAAGTCGCCCATGCAGGCCACTGTCGTCAAGGTCGCCGTCGAAGAGGGCCAGCAGGTCGTCAAGGGCGATCTGGTCGTGGTGCTCGAGGCCATGAAGATGGAGCAGCCGCTGCAGGCGCACAAGGACGGCGTCATCGGCAACATCAACGCCGCCGCGGGCGCCACCGTGTCTGCCGGTCACCAGCTGCTGACCATCAGCTGACGCCGAGACCCCTCCTGGTCGTCGAGACCCCTCCTGACCTACGTGGGCCAGGAGGGGTTTCGACGAGGGTGAGGGGTTTCGGCGCGCTCGCGCGATGCGTCTCAGCCGATGTTCACCAGGTGCATCGCGCGCGTGGCGTCGGTGATGCTGGAGGACAGCGACGGGTACGCGGCGAACACGCGCGAGACCTGGTCGACGTTGAGCCGGCGCTCCACGGCCACGGCCAGCGGGAAGATGAGCTCGGATGCCTTGGGCGCGACGA
Source organism: uncultured Microbacterium sp. (assembly GCF_937927635.1). GTDB lineage: Bacteria > Actinomycetota > Actinomycetes > Actinomycetales > Microbacteriaceae > Microbacterium. Next base: position 24,233 of record NZ_CALBRW010000011.1, on the reverse strand, counting down.
CCACGGCGCCGATGACGGTGCCGGATCCCTTGCGGGCGATGACCTTGACGAAACCGTCCTTGATGCCCATCATCTTGGCGCGCGGGTTGGCGGCCAGCGGCAGCTTGTAGGCCACGCCGTCTGCCGCACCGTTGGAGAGGTCCTGCTCCGAGAAGCCGACCGTCGCGATCTCGGGTGCGGTGAAGATGTTGGCGGTGATCTTGCGCTGCTCCAGCGGGATGACGATGTCGCCCAGCGCGTGGAATACGGCGGTGCGCCCCTGCATGGAGGCGACGGATGCCAGCGGGAAGAAGTTCGTGCAGTCCCCCGCCGCGTAGATGTTGGACACCGACGTGCGCGCCACCCGGTTCACGCGGATGTGCCCGGACTCGGTCAGCTCGACGCCGGCCTCCTCCAGCCCGATGCCGCGGGTGTTGGGGATGGAGCCGACGGCCATCAGGCAGTGGCTGCCCTCGACCGTGCGCCCGTCGGAGAGCGTGACGATCACGCCGTCCTCCGTGCGCTCGACCCCTGCCGCGCGCGACTTGGAGAGCACCTGCATGCCGCCGCGCTTGAACACCTTCTCCAGCACCTGGGCGGCGTCGACGTCCTCGCCGGGGAGCACCTGCTCACGGCTGGAGACCAGGGTCACCTTGGCACCGAGGTTCATGTACGCCGAGGCGAACTCCGCACCCGTGACGCCGGATCCCACCACGATGAGGTGCTCGGGAAGCGCCTTCATGTCGTACAGCTGCGTCCAGGTGAGGATGCGCTGTCCGTCGGGCTTGGCCGAGTCCAGCTCGCGCGGCGAGGCGCCCACCGACACCACGACGGTGTCGGCCTCGACGCGGTCGAAGTCGGTGCCGCCGGGGCCGGTGGCCACGACGATGGCGTTGGGGCCCTCGAGCCGGCCGTGGCCGGAGAGGATGCGCACGCCCGCGTCCAGCAGCGTGGCGCGCATGTCCTCGGACTGCTGCCCGGCCAGCGCCAGCAGGCGCTTGTTGACGGCGGCGAGGTTGATGGCGATCTCGGGCTTCAGCGGCTTGCCGTGCGCGCCCTTGGCGTAGAACTGCACGCCCAGGTCGGTGGCCTCGGAGATGGCGACCGCGGCATCCGCCGTGGCGATGAGGCTCTTGGAGGGCACCACGTCGGTGAGCACGGCCGAGCCGCCGACGCCGACCCGCTCGACCAGCGTCACCTCAGCCCCCAGTTGCGCGGCGGCGAGTGCTGCTTCGTATCCGCCGGGGCCGCCACCGAGGACGGCCACACTCTGCCGGTTCGCAAAGGAAGTCTGAGACATGCGCTCCATTCTTCCGTACTGGCAGTGCGCCCCGCACATTCCTAGAGTGGACTCATGCAAGACACTCTCACGCACCCTCTCGACGCGGCCGACGCGAAGCCGTCCGACGTCGCCGCCCAGGCCGCTGCGGACATCGCGCGGCTGACCGGCGTCGACCATCACGACATCGCGCTGACCCTGGGCTCGGGCTGGGGCAAGGCCGCCGAGCTCATCGGCGAGACCGTCGCGACGATCCCCGCCACCGAGGTCACCGGCTTCTCCAAGCCGGCGCTGGAGGGCCACGTCGGCACGCTGCGCAGCATCCGCACCGCATCCGGGCGGAACGTGCTCGTGATCGGCGCACGCACGCACTACTACGAGGGCCACGGCGTGCGCCGCGTGGTGCACAGCGTGCGCACCGCCGCCGCGACGGGAGCTGCGGTCATGGTGCTCACCAACGGCGCCGGCGGCATCCGCGAGACCTGGAAGCCAGGACAGCCCGTGCTGATCAGCGACCATATCAACCTCACCGCGGACTCCCCGCTGGAGGGCGCGACCTTCGTCGACCTCACCGACCTGTACTCGCAGCGGCTGCGCGATCTCGCCCGCACCATCGACCCCACCCTCGACGAGGGCGTGTACACGCAGTTCCGCGGTCCGCACTACGAGACCCCGGCCGAGGTGCAGATGGCGAAGGCCATCGGCGGCCACATCGTCGGCATGTCCACGGCGCTGGAGGCCATCGCCGCTCGCGAGGCCGGCATGGAGGTGCTGGGCTTCTCGCTCATCACCAACCTCGCCGCAGGCATCCAGAAGACCCCGCTCAGCCACGCCGAGGTCATCGAGGCCGGCCAGCAGGCCGAGCCGGTCATCTCCGCGCTCCTCGCCCGCGTGATCGAGGCGCTGTGAACGCCGCGTCGAGCGAGCGGCTCGCTCAGGCCCGCGCCTGGCTGCGGCAGGATCCCGATCCCTCCACGCGCGACGAGCTGGCCGGCATCATCACCCGTGCGGCCTCCGGCGACGCCGCGGCCACGGCCGACCTCGACGACCGGTTCGCCACCCGCCTGGCGTTCGGCACCGCGGGACTGCGGGGCGCTCTGGGCGCCGGCAGCAACCGCATGAACCGGGTGCTGGTGGCGCAGGCCGCCGCCGGCTTCGCCGGCTACCTGCTGCAGCGCACACAGGGAACGCCCACGGTCGTCATCGGCTACGACGGCCGCCGCAACTCGCGGCAGTTCGCCGAGGACTCCGCCGAGCTGTTCGCGGGCGCCGGCCTGCGCGCCATCCTGCTCCCCCGGCTGCTGCCCACGCCGGTGCTGGCGTTCGCCGTGCGGCACCTGGGAGCGGATGCCGGAGTGATGGTCACCGCCAGCCACAACCCGCCGAACGACAACGGCTACAAGGTGTACCTGGGCGGCGCCGACGGCGGATCGCAGATCGTGTCGCCGGCGGATGCCGAGATCGCCGCGCACATCCAGCGCGTGGCGGATGCCGGCGATGTGAGCCTGCTGCCGCGCTCGACCGCCTACGAGATCGCCGACGAGGACGTCGTGGACGCCTACGTCTCCACGACCGCGGCCATCGCGCACGCGCCGTACGGCGTGCAGGAGATGCGCTGGGTCTACACGGCCATGCACGGCGTGGGCTGGGAGACCTTCTCGCGGGTCGTGAAGGCCGCCGGCTACCCGGCGCCGCGCGTGGTGGACGAGCAGCGCGATCCCGACGCGACCTTCCGCACGGTGGCGTTCCCGAACCCGGAGGAGCCGGGCGCGATGGACCTGGCCTTCGCCCGCGCCCGCGCGGTGGACGCCGAGTTCATCATCGCCAACGATCCCGACGCCGACCGACTGGCCATCGCCATCCCGGATGCCGGGGTCGAGGGCGGCTGGCGCCGCCTGGCCGGCAACGAGGTGGGACTGCTGCTGGGCTGGCGCGCCGCGAAGGCCGCCCAGGAGGCCGGCGCGGTCGAGGGCGCCTCGCTGGCCTGCTCGCTGGTCTCCTCCCCCGGCCTGGGGGCGATCGCCGAGGCGTACGGACTGGACTTCCACGAGACCCTCACGGGCTTCAAGTGGATCTCGCGAGCCCCCGGTGCGGTGTTCGGCTTCGAGGAGGCCTTGGGCTACCTCGTCAACCCCGGCACGGTGCGCGACAAGGACGGCATCTCCGCAGCAGTCGCGCTGCTGGGCATGGCCGCCGACGCGCGCGTGCGCGGCACCACGATCGCGGGGCTTCTGGACGAGCTGGGAGCCGAGATCGGGCACTACGCCAGCGGCCAGGTGGCCGTGCGGGTGGAGGACCTGGCGATCATCGCGAACACGATGATCTCGCTGCGGGCCGAGCCGCCGGCATCCTTCGGCACGCGCCACGTCGCGACGGTCGACGACCTGTCCCGTGCAGCAGGCGGAATGCCGTCGGGCGACGTGCTGCGGTACCGGCTGGCCGACGGATCGCGCGTCGTGATCCGTCCCAGCGGCACCGAGCCGAAGCTGAAGGTCTACATCGACGTGCGCGCGGACTCCGCGGCCGAGGCCGGCACCGCCGTCGCGGAGCTGGAGGCCGCGGTGCGCGAGCTCCTGGCCGAGCGGAGATGACCATGCTGCGCAGGCGGGTCACGGTCGGCGTGGACGACGGGGCGCACGCGCGTCCCGTCGCCGAGCTGGCCCGCCTGGCGCAGGCCCACGGGTCTCCGGTGCGCCTGACCGCACTCGGCGGCACGGCGGAGCTGACCAGCGTGCTGGCCGTGATGGACCTGGCGATCGTCGCCGGCGACGAGGTGACACTGGAGGTCGCCGACTCCGCCGGGGCCCCGGCCCTGCTGGACGCGCTGGAGGCCGTGCTGCGCCCGCAGTGAGCGCGGTCAGCCGTCGATGACGGCGACCAGCTCGTCGAGGAAGGCGTCGAAGTCGCCCGACCTGCGCACGATGCGCTGCACGCTCTCGCGCTCGCTGAACACCTCCACGAGCTGCTCGAACACGGTCTGGAAGGCATCGCGGTCGCTCTCGCTGAAAGCGGCGAGCGCGACCACCTGCACGCGCCCGCTCCCCCAGGCCACCGATCCGTCGGCGATGCCGATGGCGATGGCCGTGCGCTGGGCGGTCATCTGCATCGCATGCGGCACGGCCAGGGCATCCGTGAACGCCGTCGACGACATCCGCTCCCGTGCGATCGTGTTCTCGACGTAGTCCTCGCCGATGAGCCCGGTCGCGACCAGCAGGCCGCCCAGTCGGCGGATGATCTGCTCCTCGCCCTCGTCGGGGACCGGGACGAGGAAGGCGTCGGCGGAGAAGTAGCGGGCGAGCTCGGCGCGCAGGCGCTGCAGGCGCCGTGAGCGGCGGATGCGGGCGGCGGCCTGCTGCACCCGTTCGATGTCGGCCCCGGCGAGGAACGGCGTGATGGACACGATCCGCTCGTCCGAGCGACCGGCGGGGATCGTGGACAGCACCAGGTCGGTGTCGATGGCGGACCAGTCCGGGTCCACGCTGGTGTCCACCCGCACCACCTCGATGAGGCTGCCGAGCGACCGGTCCACGCTGGCGTGCAGCAGTTCCTGCAGTTCGCGGTAGCCGGGGCACACGATCGTGGCGGTGAGGATGGCATCCGCCGCCCTGCTGCGCTCGAGTCTGCCGCCGACGTGCATGGCGATGTACGCGATCTCGTCCTCCTGCAGCGGCACACCCAGCCGGTCGTGCAGCCCGCTGGCGATGGACACCGCGACATCGAAGATCATCGGATACGAGGACTTCAGCGACTGCGTGAGCGGATTGCGCGTCCAGGCATGCTCCTCGGAGCGCCGCAGCAGGTTCTGCACGTGCAGCGAGAGCCGCACGATGAACGCGTCGTCGACGAGATCCACCTGGTAGTCGCGGGCCGCCTGCTCCACCTCGGCGCGCACGGCCCGCTCCACGTCGGGGTCAGAGGGGTGCGGTGCCGTCTCACGCCGCGTCTCGCCGGGCGTGACCACGCGGGTCAGCACGAGGTTCGCGAGGTGATCGCTGTCGCCCTGCCCGAGCACGACGCCGAAGTGGCTCCTGGTGAGCCGTGCGATGACCGTCGACACCGCGGCCATCGCGTCGTCGGGGATCCGCGCACCGGCCTCCAGCGCCCGTCCGACCGCGACACGCTCGGCGGCGATGGTGATGTGCAGCAGCACGTCGCTGATGGCCAGCTCGTTGACGTAGTAGCCCAGTTCGCCCAGCTCCCGCACCAGCGCGGCCTTGAACGGGGCGACCTCGCCGGCGGGCACCGTCTCCGGCGCGAGCGCACGCTGCAGCGCGTCGGCGCGCAGCGGTCCGGCATCCATCTCGTCCTGCGCGAGCCGCGACAGCAGTCGTCGTAGCGACTGCTCGTCGCCGCGCAGCCGCACCCGGTCCCGTTCCCGCTCCAGCGCGACCCTGCTGTCGTCGAGGAGGGCGCGCACGCGCACCAGATCGTTCTCCAGCGTGGTCTCGCTGACGTGCATCTCCAGCGCCGCGTCGTACACGTCGATGCCGTCGGTCTCGTCCACGAGCGTGCGGATCAGCGTGTGCAGCCGGGCGCGCGGCGTGCCGTGCGCGTCCGGCGTGCGGGAGGCCTCGGCGGCGTGCGCACCGGCCCGGTACCCGGCGGGGCCCGATTCCACGACCTCGCCGCCGTCCACGCGCGCGTTGAGCGCGGCGACATACGAGCGGATGCTGCGCGGCGTGACGCCCAGACGATCCGCCAGGCTCGCCGCCGTCGCCCACGAGTCCTGCCTGCGGAGCACCGAGAGCAGCTGATCCTGACGCTGACGCGACATCCGTCCGCCTTCCTCGTCGACGACCCCGCCCATCCATGATGCCAGGCGCCTCGGGGCGGCGGGGCGGAAAGCCGTGTTCCGCAGGGGCGGAAACAAGCTTGCTGGAAGAACGCTGTGAGTCGCGGCGACACTGAGTGTGGAAAGGGAGATCGATGCGGATTCTCATCGTGTGCGGGGCAGGCGCCTCCAGCACGTTCGTCGCCGGCAGGCTCGCGCGGGCCGCCGCGGCCGAGGGGCTGGCCTGGGAGACCTCCGCCGGCACCGAGAGCACCGCACTGGCCGCCGTGGGCGTCGACCTGGTGCTCGTGGGACCGCACCTGCAGGGCCGCGCCGACAGCATCCGCACCGCCACCGGCCTCCCCGTCGTCGTCCTCCCCGACGACGCATTCACGGACATCGACGGCAGCCGCACGCTGCGCCTCGTCCGCGACGCGATGACCGCGTCGCACGACCGGAAGGAAACATCATGACCGCCATCACCCGCACGGTTCGCGTCGGATCCTCGCACGGGCTGCACGCCCGCCCCGCCAAGCTGTTCGCGCAGGCGGCCAAGGAGTCGGGCATCCCCGTCACCATCGCCAAGGACTCCGGCAAGGCCGTCAATGCCGCCAGCATCCTGGCCGTGGTGGCCCTGGGCATCGACTTCGGCGACCACGTCGTGCTGAGCGCCGAGGGCGAGAACGCCGAGGCTGTGCTGGACGCCCTCGTCGAGGTGCTCACCACCGATCACGACGAGGCGGCATGAGCATCCTGCGCGGCGTCGGCATCGGCCAGGGCATCGCCTCCGGTCCCGTCGTGCGGATGGCGCCCGCACTGCCCGAGCCGACCGACGAACCGAGCGCCGTCGGAGCGGATGCCGAGCGTGAGCGCGCCCGCGAGGCGATGACCGCCGTGGCGGCCGACCTCCAGCAGCGTGCGGATGCCACCGGCGGCGCGGCGAAGGACGTGCTCGAGGCGCAGGCCATGATCGCCGAGGACCCCACGCTGACCGACGAGGTCGATGAGCGCATCGACCAGGGCGCCACCGCCGAATGGGCCGTGCACGACGCGTTCGCCGGCTTCCGCGCGACCCTCGAGGCCGTCGGCGGCTACCTCGGCGAGCGCGCCGCCGATCTGGAGGACATCGCCCAGCGCGTGCTGGCCCGCCTGCAGGGAGTGGCAGCCCCCGGGGTGCCCGACCCCGGGCATCCGTTCGTGCTGGTCGCCCGCGACCTCGCTCCCGCCGACACCGCGCTGCTCAAGCTGGACCAGGTGCTGGCGCTGATCACCTCCGACGGCGGGCCCACCTCCCACACGGCCATCCTGGCCCGTGAGAAGGGCATCGTCGCGGTCGTGGGCGCGGCGGATGCGGACTCCCTCGCCGACGGCACGACGGTCATCGTCGATGCCGCCGCCGGAACCGTCAACGACGCGCCCACCGCCGAAGAGCTCGCCTCGGCCGCCGAGCGCATCGCCGCGCGCGCCGCGGACGATGCCTCGCCCGCAGGCCCCGGGGCCCTCGCGGACGGCACCCCGGTGAGCCTGCTGGCCAACCTCGGCAAGCCGGCCGACGCCGCGGACGCGGTGGCGCGCGGGGCGGAGGGCGTCGGCCTGTTCCGCACCGAGTTCCTGTTCCTCGGCGCCTCGCAGGCGCCCACCATCGCCGAGCAGCGCACCGCGTACATCGAGCTGCTGAGCGCGTTCGAGGGCAAGAAGGTCGTGGTGCGGCTGCTGGACGCCGGCGCCGACAAGCCGCTGGCGTTCCTCAACGACGCGCACGAGGAGAACCCCGCGCTGGGCCTGCGCGGCCTGCGCGCGCTGCGCGCCAGCGAGGACATCCTGCGCGAGCAGCTCACGGCCCTGGCCGAGGCGGATGCCGAAACCTCCGCCGACCTGTGGGTGATGGCGCCGATGGTGACCACCGTCGAGGAGACCGCGTACTTCACCGCCCTGGCGAAGGAGTACGGGTTGAAGACCGCCGGTGTCATGGTGGAGGTGCCGGCCAGCGCACTCCTGGCCGACCGCGTGCTCGCGCACGCCGACTTCGCCTCGATCGGCACGAACGACCTCACCCAGTACACGATGGCCGCCGACCGCCTGCTGGGCTCGGTGGCGTCGTTCCAGGACCCCTGGCATCCCGCCGTGCTGCGCCTGGTGCGCGAGGTCGGCACCGCCGGAGCATCCCTCGGCAAGCCCGTCGGCATCTGCGGCGAGGCCGCCGCCGACCCGCTGCTGGCGGTCGTGCTGGTGGGACTGGGCGCGACGAGCCTGTCCATGGCGCCGTCGGCCCTCGCCGACGTGCGCCGCTCCATCGCGCAGCACACCCTCGAGGATGCCCGTCGCATCGCCGCCGCAGCACTCGAGGCGGACGATGCCGCAACCGCTCGCGAGGCCGCCCAGGCCGCAGCGGCCCTCTGAACCCGAACACCCTCCCTTCACACCAGGAAAGAGAAGACAATGACGACGTCGTCACCCCACAAGCCCGGAGGCGCGCGCATCGCCGTGCAGCGCTTCGGCACGTTCCTGTCCGGCATGATCATGCCGAACATCGCCGCGTTCATCGCATGGGGCTTCATCACCATGCTGTTCATCCCGGCGGGCTTCTTCGGCGCCGACAGCCCGTTCAAGTGGCACTGGGCTCCGGTCGCCGAGATCCTCGGCGGCGGCGGCAACTCCGCCGACATCGGCTGGCACGGCGCCATGACCGCGCTCACGCAGGGCACCGACGGCACCTTCGCCGGATACGTGGGTCTGGTCGGCCCGATGATCACCTACCTGCTCCCACTGCTGATCGCCAACACCGCAGGGCGCATGGTCTACAGCGAGCGGGGCGGCGTGGTCGCCACCATCGCGACCATGGGCGTCATCCTGGGCACCGACATCCCGATGTTCCTCGGCGCCATGATCATGGGCCCGATCGCCGCCTGGGTCACCAAGCAGATGGACAAGCTCTGGGAAGGCAAGATCAAGCCCGGCTTCGAGATGCTGGTGAACAACTTCTCCGCCGGCATCCTCGGGATGCTCCTCGCGATCGTCGGCTTCTTCGCCTTCGGCCCCGTCATGCTCGGCATCAGCAACGTGCTCGGCGCGATCGTCGCCTGGCTCGTGTCGCTGCACCTGCTGCCGGTGCTGTCGATCATCGTCGAGCCCGCCAAGGTGCTCTTCCTGAACAACGCCATCAACCACGGCGTGTTCACCCCGCTCGGCATCGAGCAGGCCACGCAGGTCGGCAAGTCGATCCTGTTCCTCATCGAGGCCAACCCCGGCCCCGGCCTGGGTCTGCTGCTGGCCTTCACGTTCTTCGGCGTGGGCGCGGCGAAGTCGTCGGCACCCGGTGCGATCATCATCCAGTTCTTCGGCGGCATCCACGAGATCTACTTCCCGTACGCGCTCGCCAAGCCCGCCACGATCCTCGCGCTGATGGCCGGTGGTGCCACCGGCGTGGCGACCAACATGGTGCTCGGCGGCGGCCTGGGCTTCCCCGCGGCGCCCGGCAGCATCATCGCCGTGACGGCCGCGGCTGTCGGCGGCGGCGTCGGCAACCTGCTGGTGGTCTACCTGTCGGTGGCGCTGGCGGCGACCGTCACGTTCCTCATCGCCGGCGTCATGCTGCGCGCCTCGCGCAAGCGGGATCTGGCGGCAGAGGCGGCCGGTTCGGACGCCTTCGGCTCGGCCATCGCGCAGACCGAGGCCAACAAGGGCAAGAAGTCCAGTGTTCTGGGCTCCCTCGGCGGCGGCACCGCGACCGCGACGCTCACCCGACCGATCGAGACCATCGTGTTCGCCTGCGACGCGGGCATGGGCTCCTCGGCCATGGGCGCCAGCGTGCTGCGCAACAAGATCAAGAAGGCCGGTATCGAAGGGGTGAAGGTCACCAACGCCGCCATCGCGAATCTCGACGGCACGGCCGACCTGATCATCACGCAGCAGCAGCTCACCGACCGCGCGAAGTCCAAGTCACCGGCATCCGAGCACCTCTCCGTCGACAACTTCATGAACTCACCGGTCTACGACGAGGTCGTGAGCATGCTCGAGACGCAGCAGAGCGGCGCTCAGCCGACGGCGGAGGCCGCCCCGGCCGCGCCGGCCGCGCAGCCGGCATCCGCCATCCTCACCCCCGACCGGGTACGCATCCACGCCGGATCCGCCACCCGCGATGAGGCCCTGAAGGAGGCCGCCGACGCCCTGGTGGCAGCCGGCGCCGTGACGGGCGACTACCTGCAGGCCATGCACGACCGCGAGGCCTCGGCGTCCACGTTCATGGGCAACGGCCTGGCCATCCCGCACGGCACCAACGACGCCAAGGACGCCGTGCTCGACTCCGCGCTGAGCGTGGTGCGTTACGACGGCGGAGTGGACTGGGACGGCGACCGCGCCACGTTCGTGATCGGCATCGCCGGCAAGGACGGCGCACACCTGCAGATCCTCTCCAGCATCGCCGAACTGTTCTCCGACGAGGACGACGTGGCCAGGCTCAACGCCGCGGCCACGCCCGAGGAGCTGTTCGCGATGCTCTCGGCGGTGAACGAGTCATGAGGGCCGTCCACTTCGGCGCCGGCAACATCGGGCGCGGCTTCGTCGGACTGCTGCTGCACCAGGGCGGTTATGAACTGGTGTTCTCCGACGTCGCGGCCGGGCTGGTCGACGCGATCAACGCGTCCGACTCGTACACGGTGCACGAGGTGGGCGACGGCGGGACCGACACGAGAGTCACCGGTTTCCGTGCGATCAACAGCGCCGAGGACCCCGAGGGTCTGATCGCCGAGATCGCGGATGCCGATGTCGTGACCACCGCGGTCGGCCCCACGGTGCTGCGCTTCGTCGCCGCACCGATCGTCGACGCGCTGCGCCGGCGTGACCCCGCGGCCGCGCCGCTGCAGGTCATGGCGTGCGAGAACGCGATCGGCGCCACCGACCTGCTGAAGCAGGAGATCATCGCGCGCGCCGGCGAGGAGTGGGGAGTCCTCGCCGGCCGGGCGGTGTTCGCCAACACCGCCGTGGACCGGATCGTGCCCGGTCAGCCCGAAGGAGGCGGCATCGACGTCACGGTCGAGCCGTTCTTCGAATGGGCGATCGAGCGCGGACCGTTCGGCGAGAACCCGCCGAACATCCCGGGCGCGCACTTCGTGGACGACCTGGCGCCGTACATCGAGCGCAAGCTGTTCACGGTCAACACGGGGCACGCCACCACGGCGTACCTCGGCGCACAGGCCGGCATCCAGCGCATCTCCGATGCCCTTGCCGACGAGGCGATCGCCGCTCAGGTGGCCGCGGCTCTCGCGGAGACGTCAGCGCTGCTGGCCGCCAAGCACGGCCTGGACCCGCAGGAGCTCGCCGAGTATCGCGCGACGATCCTGCGCCGCTTCGCGAACCCGGCGCTGCCGGACACGGTGTGGCGGGTGGGGCGTCAGCCGCTGCGGAAGCTGTCCCGGCACGAGCGCTTCATCGGCCCGGCAGCCGAGGCTGCCGAGAGCGGCCTGAGCGTGCAGGCACTGCTGGTCGCGGTCGGCGCCGCGCTCGCCTTCGACGACCCCGCGGACGAGCAGTCCGTCGAACTGCAGAAGCGCCTGCGCACGGAAGATCCCGCGGCCCTGGCCGCGGAGGTCACGGGGCTGGAGGCGCAGCATCCGCTGTTCCCGCCCGTGCGCGACGCGTTCACCGCCCGCGCCGCGGAAGTCGCCGGTTCGCTCTAGGCTCTCCTGCCTTTAAGCTCGCTGGGGGCGGCCCGGCCGCCGGATCGCCCCCAGGAGTCCCATGCTCGTCCTCATCGCGGCCGTCACGATCGTCGCCGCCGTCGTCCAGCGCGTCACAGGCCTCGCCTTCGTGCTGGTGCTGATCGGTCCCATCGTCATCGCCTACGGCCCCGTGCGGGGCGTGACCGTGGCGGTGCTGCTCGCGATCATCGCCTCGCTGTTCGCCGTGCCCAGCGCGTGGCGCGACGTCGACTGGCCGCGTACGCTCTGGCTGCTGGGCGCCGGACTGGCCGCTGCTCCGCTCGGCGCGCTGACTGCGGCCGTGCTGCCGCAGACCGCCCTGCTGTTCCTCATCGGCGCGATGGGCGTCCTGAGCCTCAGCGCGCAGTGGCTCGGCCGCGTCGCCCGGCATGTGCGGGGGCGTCCTGGCGCGATCGGCGCGGGCGCTCTGGCAGGTTTCATGCATGCCTCCAGCGGGTTATCCGGCCCCGCGCTGGCATCCTTCGCCCTGGGCGACGACTGGCCGCAGCGGCGCTTCGCCGCGAGCGCGCAGATCGTCTTCCTCGGCTACGGGGCGGTGTCGGTCGCGCTGCGCGGGCTGCCGACCATCGCCGCCGCCGACCTGGCCGTCCTCGTCGCGTGCACGGCGTGCGGCATGATCCTCGGCGCGTTCGCCGCGCGACGGGTGCCACTCCCGCTGGCCCGGCGCGTGATGCTGCTGTGCGCCTGGGCGGGCGCGATCGTCGTGCTGGGGCGGGCGGTGGCGTCGCTGTTCGTCTGAGGCCGGGATCAGCCGAGCACGGCGTCCAGCAGCGGATGCAGGTGCCGGCTGGTCAGCACGCCGGCGGCCGCGCGCGCCCCTGCGTGGAGAGCCTCGGGCACCGCGGCACCGCGCAGGGTGGCGTCGAGCACGCCCGATAGGAAGGCGTCGCCGGCGCCGTTCGTGTCGACGACGTCGACGGGAACGGCCGCGACCCGGTGCACATCCCCGGACGCATCGACCGCGAGTGCGCCCTCCGCACCCAGGGTGCACACCGCGAGACCGGCACCGCTGTCGATGCGCGAGCGCAGGAAGGCGACCGGATCGTCCAGTCGATCAGCGTTGCAGAACACCGCATCCGCCGCAGCGAGGAAGGGCGCGTGGAAGTCCGCGACGCCGTCGTAGTCGTGCACGTCGACCCAGATCGGCCGTCCGGTGCGCTGCGCGATCGGGAGCAGTCGGCGAGGTTCAGCGGCGAGGTCGAGCACGAGCGCGTCGGCCGCAGACATCTCCGCCTCCAGCACCGTGTCGTCGGTGCCCCCCGCCCCCTCCGCGACCGTGGCGTTCGACAGGTACAGCGACACGCGCCCACCGGCGCGGGTCATGAGATTCAGATGCCGCTCGGTCGTCGGCGAGTCCGCCCAGCGCGCAGGGACTCCGGCCTGCGCCAGCGCATCGCGCACACGCAGTCCGGCCGCATCCGTCGCCGTCGCCGCGTACAGTCGCACGTCGCGTCCGAGCGCGGTGAGGCTGAGCGCCTTGCCCGCGCTGGTGCCCCCGATCGTCTCCCAGGTGTCCTCCGCGAACTGCATGTGCGGCACGGGTTCGGGCAGGCGATCCAGCACGACCAGCGTGTTCCACGACGCGGGCCCCGCAATGAAGACCGAGCTCACGCGGTGCTCACCGTTCGAAGCCCTCGGCGATCATCTCGACCAGTTCCTCACGCTCCTCGACGGGGAGGAAGGCCGCCGAGGCGGCGTTGAACTGGAACACCTCCAGGTCGTCGAGATCGTACTCGAACGCGTCGACCAGCAGCCCGAGCTCACGAGTGAGCGTGGTGGCGCTCATGGTGCGGTTATCGGTGTTCACCGTGACTGCGAAGCCCAGCTGGTACAACAGGTCGAACGGGTGATCGGCCGCCTCGTCACCCCACTGCGCGATCGCACCGGTCTGCAGGTTCGAGGACGGCGAGAGCTCCAGGGGGATCTCCCGGTCGCGCACCCAGCGCGCCAGGTCGCCGAACTGCACCTGCACGTCGTCGCCCTCGCGCTCGATCACCTGCAGGTCTTCGGCGATGCGCACACCGTGACCGAGCCGCAGTGCACGTCCGTCGATCAGCGCGGAGCGGATGGATGCCGAGCCGGCCCCCTCGCCGGCGTGCACGGTGACCGGCAGGAATTCGGATGCCAGGTAGTCGAACGCCTCGCGGTGACGCGAAGCCGGGAAGCCGTCCTCGGGTCCGGCGATGTCGAACGCGACCACGCCGTGCTCGCGGTTCGCGACGGCGAGTCGGGCGATCTCAAGAGAACGATCGCCCTGGCGCATGGCGGAGAGGATCTGAGAGATGCGGATGCTGCGTCCGGCGGCCTCGGCCTCCTCCTCGCCCTCCTCGAGACCCCGCTGGACGGCGGCGACGGCCCGGTTCGGGCTCAGCCCGCCGACGGTGTGCTGCTCGGGAGCCCAGCGCACCTCGCCGTAGATCACGCCGTCGGCCGCGAGATCAGCCACGTACTCGCGTGCGATGCGGGTGAGCGCGGCTTCGGTCTGCGTGACCGCGGCCACCAGCTCGAAGGTCTTCAGATAGGCGGGCAGCGAGCCAGCGCCGCACTGCTGCGCGAACCAGCGACGCAGCCCCGCGGCGTCCTTCGCGGGGGTCTCGATGCCAGCCGCACCCGCGAGGTCGATGATCGTCTCGGGCCGCACCGCGCCGTCGAGATGGTCGTGCAGCGAGACCTTCGGCAGTGCACGCAGCGAGAGACCCTGCACCTTCATGTCGCCGTTATGGTCGATGGCCATGGAATCCTCCGGTGGTGTGTGGTGACCGCTCAGGCGGTGATGCGCTCGCGCACGATGGGGGCGGCGGCCGGTGCGTCCTGGCCGACCTCGTACGCGCCGTCCAGCGCCTGCAGCGCACGCGCGAAGCGCGCGTCGTCATCCGCAGCCAGCGTGAACAACGGCTGGCCGGCGCTCACCCTGTCACCGGGCTTGACGGCCAGGTCGATGCCCGCGGCGTGGATCACCGGATCCTCGGCGCGCGCACGCCCGGCACCCAGACGCCAGGCGGCGACGCCGAACGGCAGCGCGTCCATGCGGGTCACGACGCCGTCGACGGCAGAGCGGACGATGTGCGTCTCGCGCGGAGCGGGCAGCGCGGCATCCGGATCCCCATCCTGCGCGCGGATCATCGCCTTCCACGAGTCCATCGCGCGACCGTCGTCGAGTGCCTTCTCCACATCGGCATCCGGCTGTCCGGCCAGCGCGAGCATCTCGCGGGCGAGGGCGAGAGTCAGCTCCCGCACGTCGGCGGGGCCGCCGCCGGCGAGGATCTCGACGGATTCGCGGACCTCGTTGGCGTTGCCGATGGCCAGACCCAGCGGCACGTTCATGTCGGTCAGCAGCGCGGTGGTGGCCACGCCGGAGTCGGTGCCGAGTGCCACCATGGTGCGCGCGAGCTCGCGGGCCCGGTCGATGTCCTGCATGAACGCGCCGTTGCCGAATTTCACGTCCAGTACCAGGGCGTCGGTGCCCTCGGCTATCTTCTTCGACATGATGCTGGAGGCGATCAGCGGGATGGCCTCCACGGTGCCGGTGACATCGCGCAGCGCGTACAGCTTCTTGTCGGCGGGCGCCAGACCGGAACCTGCGGCGCAGATGACCGCGCCGACATCTCCCTGCATCTGCGCGAACATCTCCTCGTTGCTCAGCGCCGCGCGCCAACCGGGGATGGACTCCAGCTTGTCCAGCGTGCCGCCGGTGTGGCCCAGGCCCCGGCCGCTCAGCTGCGGTACGGCCACGCCGAAGGATGCCACCAGCGGCGCCAGCGGCAGGGTGATCTTGTCGCCCACACCCCCGGTGGAGTGCTTGTCGACCGTGCGCTTGCCCAGCGCGGCGAAGCTCATCCGCTCCCCCGTCGCGATCATCGCGTCGGTCATCACGCGGATCTCGTCGCGGTCCATGCCGCGCTGCAGCACGGCCATCGCGAAGGACGCCATCTGAGCATCCGACACGTAACCACGGGTGTACGCGTCGATCATCCAGCGCAACGGCGCTTCGGCGACCGCGCCGCCGTCGCGCTTGGTGCGGATGACATCGACGGCATCGAACGGCTCGACGCTCATCTTGCTGCCTCCAGGTCTCGCGGGCCGAACGCGTCCGGCAGGACCTCATCGATGGTGCGGATGCCGGAGACGGTCTCCAGCAGCATCTCCGGGCTGGAGTGCTCGAACAGCAGCTGGCGGCACCGGCCGCACGGCATGATGGTCTCCCCTTCGCCGTTGACGCACACGAACGCCACCAGCCGGCCGCCGCCCGACATATGCAGCTCGCCGACCAGCGTGCACTCCGCGCACAGCGTGACGCCGTACGAGGCGTTCTCCACGTTGCAGCCGGCGATCACGCGCCCGTCGTCCACGAGAGCCGCAGCCCCCACCCGGTAGCGGGAGTACGGCGCGTACGCCTTCGTCATCGCGTCGGTCGCGACCTGTCGCAGGTCGTCCCAGTCGATGTCGGTCATTGCTCGGTTCAGCTCCTCTTGGATGTGATGTGCGGCGAGCCGTCAGGACTTGATGTACGGCACGCCGTCCTCTGCCGGTGGGCGGGAGCGCCCGACCAGGCCGGCGACGGCGAAGATCGTCACGATGTACGGCAGCATCAGCATGAACTGGCTCGGCACCGGGGAGCCGATCACGCTCAGCACGCTCTGCAGGTTGGTGGCGAAGCCGAACAGCAGGGCGGCCAGAGTCGCCTTGATCGGATCCCACTTTCCGAAGATCACCGCGGCCAGGGCGATGAAGCCCGCACCGGCGGTCATCTCGGGGTTGAACCGCGGCACCGACACCAGCGTGTAGAACGCACCGCCCATGCCCGCGATGGCTCCGGCGATGAGCACGTTCATGTAGCGGGTGCGGGCGACGTTGATGCCGACGGTGTCGGCGGCCTGCGGGTGCTCGCCGACCGCGCGCATGCGCAGCCCCCAGCGGGTGCGGTACATGCCGTACCAGACCACGAACACGATGATGTACATCAAGTACACGATGATGGTCTGCCGGAACAGGATCGGGCCCAGCACCGGGATCTGGCTGAGCAGCGGGATGGCGAGCCGCTTGAACGGCTCGACGGTGTTCAGCGTCGCCTGATCGGGCGCCAGCACCTGCCGGAACAGGAAGCTGGTGATGCCGATGACCAGCACGTTCAGCACGACGCCGACGATGACCTGGTCGACGTAGTACGTGATCGAGAAGATGCCCAGCACCAGCGCCACCAGCACGCCGGCGACCATGGCCGCGATCAGGCCCGCCCACGGCGTGCCCGTCACGGAGGCGACGATGGCCGCGCAGAACGCGCCCGCCAGCAGCTGGGCCTCGATGGCGATGTTCACGACGCCGGCGCGCTCGCCGATCACGCCGCCCAGGGCGCCGAAGATCAGGGGGGTCGCCAGCGCCAGCGCACCGCTGAGCAGGCTGATCATCGGCAGGGTGCCCTCGCTGCCGGCGGCTGCCCAGGCCAGGAATCCGAAGATCAGAGCGGCGGCGTACACCGCGACCAGCCACAGCGGCAGCGTGCGGTGCTGCAGGGCGCGCATCACCGCCAGCAAGGCGATCACGGCGGCGATCACGACACCGACCCAGGCGGTCGCGGTGCCTGGCAGGCTGAGATCGGGAATGGCGAGGATCTCGTTGCCGCCGGCGAACCGGAAGGTGGCGTCCCCCTTGCGCGGCGCCAGCAGTGGCAGCAGCGCCACCAGCACGACGACGACCGACAGGATGATCGGCGTCTTCCAGGAGACGACGGTGACGGTGCGGGGCTCCGCCTCGAGGGTCTGGACGCTCACGCGGCCACCTCCTTCTTCGCGGCGCGGCGCACTCGACGAGGCGCCTGCCCGGGCTGCGGGACGCCGAACATCGCACGTACCAGCGGCGGCGCGGCGATGAACAGCACGATCAGGGACTGCACGACCAGGACGATCTCGATGGGCACGCCCTGTGAGGCCTGCATCGTGAAGCCGCCGGTCTTGAACGCGCCGAACAGCAGTCCGGCGAACAGGATGCCGATCGGGCGCGAGCGCCCCAGCAGCGCGACGGTGATCGCATCGAAGCCGATGCCGGCATCGATGCCGCCGCCGAAGCCGTTGGGCTCGGTACCCAGTGCCTGGCTGACGCCGGCGAGCCCGACCAGGCCGCCGCCGATGATCATGACGACGAAGTACATCCGACCCACCGAGATGCCCGCGGTGCGGGCCGCGGCAGGGTTCTCCCCCACGGCGCGGAAGCGGAAGCCGAGGCTGGAGCGCTCCAGGATCCACCAGGTGATGGCCACGGCGACCAGCGCCAGCAGGAAGCCGAGGTGCAGCTTGTACATCGGTCCGAGGATCTGCGGGAGGACGGCGGTGTCGGCCATGGGCGCGGTCTTCGGGTTGCTCGAGCCCGGCGCCTGCAGGACGCCCTGTGTGGCCAGCATCCATGCCAGCAGGTAGAACGCGATGTGGTTGAGCATGATCGTCACGATCACCTCGTGCGCACCGGTGCGGGCCTTCAGGAAGCCGGCGATGCCGCCCCAGATCGCACCGGCGATGATGCCGGCGACCAGCGCGGCGATCATGTGCAGCGGGAAGGGCAGGTCCCAGGTCGTGGCGATGTAGCCCGCGGCGGCGGCCGCCATGAGCATCTGCCCCTGACCGCCGATGTTGAACAGGCCGGCGCGGAACGCCAGTCCCACGCCGAGTCCCGCCGCGATCAGCGGGGTCGCGAACTTGAGCGTCTCGGTGAACGGCCTGATGCCGATGGCGAACGACGTGGCGTTGAAGTTGTAGACGGCGCCGCGGAACAGCGCCGCGTAGGCGCCGCCGACCGAGCTGCCGATCGCGCCGAGCGTGTCGGTCGGGCGCTGGAAGAAGTATCCTGCGGCGGCCTGCACGTCGGGATCGGTCGCGGCGATCATGATCGAGCCGACGATGATCGAGGCGATCACCGCGAGCACCGACACGAGTGCGTTGCCCGTCGCGATGCGGGTGAACGCCTCGCGCCAGCGGGAGGGGCCGGGCGCGCCGGTCTCCTTCTCGGGCGCAGGGGTCTGCGTCTGGGCGGCGGTCATGCCTGGGCTCCTTCGTTCACGGCGCCGGCCATCATCAGGCCCAGCTGCTCGCGCGGGGTGTCGCCGGGCACGATTCCGACGATCCTGCCGCGGTACATCACCAGGATCCGGTCGGCGAGCGCGGTGACCTCGTCGAGCTCGGTGGAGATCACGATCACCGGCACACCGGCGTCCCGCGTCTCGATGACCCGCTTGTGGATGAACTCGATCGAGCCGACGTCCACACCGCGGGTGGGCTGCGCCGCCACGAACAGCGACAGGTCGCGGCTGAGCTCACGGGCCAGCACGACCTTCTGCTGGTTGCCGCCGGAGAGGCGGCCGGCCGGCTGCGTCGGCCCCTGGGTGCGGATGTCGAACTCGGCGATCTTCTCGCGCGCGAACTGGTCCAGCAGCCCCAGCTGCAGCGCGCCGGCCTTCACGAACGGTGCGCCGTTGGAGCGGTCCAGCATGAGGTTCTCGGCGATGGAGAACTCCTTGACCAGGCCGTCCACACCGCGGTCCTCGGGGACGAAGCCCACGCCTGCGTCGAGGATGTGCCGCACGCTGCGGCCCACCAGCTCCTGGCCGTTCAGACGGATGCTGCCTCGGACCTTCTCCTGCAGGCCCATCAGCGCCTCGGTGAGCTCGGTCTGGCCGTTGCCCTGCACGCCGGCGATGGCGAGCACCTCGCCGCCGTGCACCTCGAAGGACGCGTCGTCGACGAGCACCGTGCCGACGGCGTCCGTGACGGTGAGGCCCTCGACGACCAGTCCGTTCTGCTGCACGTTCGGCAGGCCCTTGTGCACGGTCAGCTCGACGGCGCGGCCCACCATCAGCGAGGCGAGCTCGGTGTTCGAGGCCGTGGGCTCGGCCTCGCCGACGACCTTGCCGAGCCGGATCACGGTGATGCGGTCTGCGACCTCGCGCACCTCGCGCAGCTTGTGGGTGATGAAGACGATCGCGGTGCCCTGCTCCTTGAGCCGGCGCATGGTGGCCATCAGCTCGTCGGTCTCCTGCGGGGTCAGGACGGCGGTCGGCTCGTCGAAGACGAGGATACTGGCGTCGCGCGAGAGCGCCTTGATGATCTCCACGCGCTGCTGCACGCCGACGGGGAGGTCCTCGACGACGGCATCCGGGTCCACGTCGAAACCGAAGCGATCGGAGATCTCCTTCACCTGACGGCGGGCGGCCGCCAGATCCAGCCTGCCTCCGAAGGACGTCTTCTCGTGGCCGAGCATGACGTTCTCCGCCACGGTGAACACCGGCACCAGCATGAAGTGCTGGTGCACCATGCCGATCCCCGCGTTCATGGCATCGCCGGGCCCGTCGAAGTGCTGAACCACGTCGTCGATGAGGATCTCTCCCTCATCGGCCTGGTACAGCCCGTAGAGCACATTCATCAGCGTGGACTTGCCTGCGCCGTTCTCACCCAGCAGGGAGTGGATCTCGCCGGGGTTCACCACCAGATCGATGTGGTCGTTGGCAGTCAGTGCGCCGAACCTCTTCGTTATGCCGCGCAGCTCGAGCTTCATATGTCCGATCCTATTCGTGACTTTCGGTCCGTCCCAGGGTCGCCGGGCAGACGACAGCGGGGAGGCCGGAGTACGACCTCCCCGCTGCAGAATCCTCGCTCAGTCGAGGTAGGACTTGACGGTGATCTTGCCGTCGATGATTCCCTGCTTGATCTCGTCGACCTTCTTGACGAGGGCCGGGTCGACCTTGCTCTCGAAGTTGTGCAGCGGCGCGATGCCGACGCCCTTGTTCTCGAGGGTGCCGATGTACGGCTCGCCGCTGAACTTGCCCTCCGACGCGGCCATCACGGCCTCGTAGGTGGACGTGTCCATCTCCTTCATGACCGAGGTCAGGACGTAGTCGTCCGTGGTCGGGTCCGTGACGAAGAGGTCGGCGTCGGCGCCGATGAGGGCGATGTCCTTGCCGGAGTCCTTGATGGCCTGCAGGCCGGACTGGTAGATCGGGCCGCCGACCGGGAACAGCACGTCGACGCCCTGGTCGATGATGTTGGTCGCCACGGTCTTGGCGTCCTGGTTGGCCTCGAAGCCACCGGTGAACGAGCCGGTCTTGCCGTCCCAGCCCACGACCGCGACGCTCTTGGAGTTCTCCTTGTTGAAGTAGTCCACGCCCTGCTTGAAGCCGTCCATGAAGATGGTCACGGTCGGGAACTCCATGCCGCCGAAGGTGCCGACCTTGCCGGTCTTCGAGTAGCCGGCCGACAGGTAGCCGGCCATGAACGCGGCCTCTGCCGTGTTGTACAGCAGCGGCTTGACGTTGTCGGGCTTCTTGTCGCCGCCGGCGTCATCGATGAGGATGAAGTCGGTGTCGGGGTTGGCGTTGGCCGCGTCGACCGTGGCGGCCGAGAGCGCGAAGCCGACGGTGACGATGGCGTTGCAGCCCTCGGAGACCATGTTCTCCACGTTCGGGGCGTACTCGGTCTCGGCGTTGGACTGCGCCTCCTTGAGCTTCACGCCGATCTCGTCGGCGGCCTTCTTGGCACCTTCGTAGGACAGCTGGTTGAACGACTTGTCGTCGAAGCCGCCCATGTCCGAGACGATGCACGTCTGGTACTTGGATGCCGCCGGTTTGTCGCCCGCGCTGCCGGACTTCTCGGTCGGAGCCTGGCCGCAGCCGGCGAGAGCGAGGATGACGCCAGCGGCGACGGTCACCGCGAGCATCTTCTTGGTCGTAGAGATGGGCACTCTTTGCCTCCCCATGAGATCTTCTCCGCGGATGTCGCGGGTCGATCCAAGTTACCCACGGTTACGCCCGGCCGCATCTCCGGTTGGCGTCAGCAGGGCGAATGGTTATGATTCCGCAACTCAGAGCACGTCGCCGCGACCGGTGAGCTTGAGCGACTCGACGACGCCCTTCACCCGCTGCGCATGCTCCACGGTCGTCACCAGCAGCGCGTCGGGGGTGTCCACCACGACGATGTCCTTCACGCCCACCAGGCTGATCACGCGCGAGGTCTGGCTCACGAGGATGCCGCTGGCGGCATCCGACAGCACTCTCGCCTTCGGTCCCAGCACGGCGAGATCGTTCTTGCGGCCGTGGGTGATGAGCTTGGTCAGCGAGGCGAAGTCCCCCACGTCGTCCCAGTCGAAGTGCCCGGGGATCACGGCCAGGCGGCCTCGCTCGGCGGCGGGCTCGGCGACCGCGTAGTCGATGGCGATCTTCTTCAGCCGCGGCCAGATGCGGTCCACGGCCGGCCCGCGCAGGTCGCGGTCGTCCCAGGCGGCCGCCAGTTCGACCAGCCCCGCGTGCAGCTCGGGCTCGTTGGCGGCCAGCTCGTCCAGCAGCACACTCGCCTTCGAGATGAACATGCCGGCGTTCCACAGGTAGTCGCGGCTCGCGACGTACTCCTTCGCCGTCGCGAGGTCCGGCTTCTCGACGAACCGCTCCACGAGCGTGGCCTCGGGCGCGCCGTCGACGACGATCTCCCCAGCGCGCTTGATGTACCCGAAGCCCACGGACGGCTCGGTGGGCGGGATGCCGATGGTGACGATGTATCCCTGGCGAGCCACCTGCACGGCCTGCTGCACGGCCCACTGGAACACCTGCGTGCCCTGGATGACGTGATCGGCGCTGAACGAGCCGATGATGACGTCCGGGTCGCGGCGGTGCAGGATCGCAGCGGCGAGGCCGATCGCCGCCGCCGACTCCCGGGGCTCGGACTCGAGGAAGACGTTCTCATCCGGGATGCCGGGCAGCTGGCCCTCCACGGCCGCGCGGTGCGCTCGCCCCGTGACCACGGCGATCCGCTCGGGGCCCGCCAGCGGCTCCAGGCGGTCCCACGTGTCGCGCAGCAGCGAGTGGCCGGATCCGGTGAGGTCATGCAGGAACTTCGGTGCGTCGGCACGGGACAGCGGCCACAGCCTGCTGCCGATGCCGCCGGCCGGGATCACTGCGTAGAAGTCGTCGATTCGCACCATGCGCCCAACCTATCGGTGGGAGTCGGCGAAGCCGCTGAGCACGGACCGCTAAGGGTCCCCTTCGTCGCATCCAGCGTTCTGACAGGAATAGGATGGACGAGGTCGGGCGTGCCCGGATGCACGGACCCGACGTCACGATCGAGCAGGGAGGACGACGTGTCCACGAGCACACGCTTGGCACCGTCGATATCGACAACCACCTCGAAGTCACCGCGCGGGACCCTCTACCGGGGGCGCGAGGGAATGTGGTCCTGGGTGCTTCACCGCATCACCGGCGTGGCCATCTTCTTCTTCCTGCTGGTGCATGTGCTGGACACGGCTCTGATCCGTGTCTCGCCCGAGGCCTACAACGCCGTCATCGGCACCTACAAGAACCCGATCATGGCTCTCGGCGAGGTGGTCCTGGTGGCCGGCATCGTGTTCCACGCGATGAACGGCCTGCGCATCATCCTGGTCGACTTCTGGTCCAAGGGCGCGAAGTACCAGCGCCAGCTGTTCTGGATCGTCATCGGCGTGTGGGTCGTGCTGATGGCCGGCTTCGTCCCGACCCATCTGATGCACGCGTTCGGAGGAGGAAACTGATGTCGGTTCAGACCGCGACTCCCGCCGCACCCGTCGCACGCCGCAAGCGCAAGACCAACCTGGAGAAGATCGGCTGGCTGTTCATGCGCGGATCGGGCGTCGTCCTGATCGTGCTGATCTTCGGCCACCTCTTCGTGAACCTGATGGTCGGCCAGGGCATCCGCGCCATCGACTTCGGCTTCGTCGCCGGAAAGTACGCCACGCCGTTCTGGCAGTGGTGGGACGTGCTGATGCTGTGGCTGGCGCTCATCCACGGCGCCAACGGCATGCGCACCATCGTGAACGACTACGTCACGCACGAAGGCCCCCGCAAGGCCCTGGTCTGGGCGCTCGGCCTCGCCGCAGCGCTGCTGATCATCCTGGGCACCCTCGTGGTGTTCACGTTCGACCCCTGCAACGGCGTGCTCGAGAGCGGCGCGATGTGGGACACCTGCCAGGCCCTGGGCAAGTAGTAGAGACGAGAAGGCAGAACACACAGTGACTACTCAGACCTCCGACTCCGTCGTCCGCGACGGCGTGCACTACCACGAGTTCGACATCGTCATCGTCGGCGCTGGCGGCGCCGGGATGCGCGCGGCGATCGAGGCGGGGCCGCACGCGCGGACCGCCGTGATCTCCAAGCTCTACCCCACGCGCTCCCACACGGGTGCGGCGCAGGGCGGCATGGCCGCAGCGCTGGCGAACGTCGAGGACGACAACTGGGAGTGGCACACCTACGACACCGTCAAGGGCGGCGACTACCTCGTCGACCAGGATGCCGCGGAGATCCTCGCCAAGGAGGCCATCGACGCGGTCATCGACCTCGAGAACATGGGCCTGCCGTTCAACCGCACGCCCGAGGGCAAGATCGACCAGCGCCGTTTCGGCGGTCACACCTCCGAGCACGGCAAGGCGGCTGTGCGCCGCGCCTGCTACGCGGCCGACCGCACCGGTCACATGATCCTGCAGACGC
>NZ_CALBRW010000010.1 GCF_937927635.1 uncultured Microbacterium sp. | reverse complement strand
CCACGTTCTTCGCCGAGTTCTCCGCCCTGAACTTCGGAGGCGACTGATGAGCACCGTCAAACCCATCTTCCGCGAACTGTTCCAAGCCGTGCTCAAAGGCTTCTCCCACGCGAAGACCAGGCTCCACCAGCTCACCGACAACATCAACACCCACCTCGACGATCTGACCGACGGGGTCGACGTCCTCGACAGCAAGCGCGTTGACGTGGACACCACGCGGACGCGCCCGACGGCGATCGATGACAGCGTGAAGCCCGCGCCGCGACAGGAGCTTCCGGAGAGCCTCGCCGCGACCTTCACGGACGGCGAGTACCGCACCGTGGAGACCACTGAGGCCGTGACCCTGTATCGCGTCTACGGGCACTCCGCCGAACAGGGCGGGGCGTTCGCGACGACGTCGACCTCGGGCAACAGGATCAACGCGGCCATGGAGAGCGCGCTTCTTCCGGAGTGGAAGAACTCGCGCGAGTTCGAGGCGACCCTCGAGGTGCCTGCGGGCCAGATCCTCAACATCGGCACCGTGGCTCCCCAGACGACCATGTCGGGAGCGGTGCTGCCCGGAGGCGCCGACCAGATCCTGCTGCCCCGTGACTGGCCGAGCTCGTGGGTTCAGAACGTCGACCGCCTGCCGGTAGGTTTTCAGGGGAGGCTCCCATGACCACGCCATATGAGGATACGGTTCGCGCTGCTCTGCAGACGCTGGAGGCGGCTTCGGCGAACGGCGTGTTTCCGGCGGCGCTGAGTTCGTCGTTGCGCCGACAGCTCGAGGACGAGCTTCGCGCCGTTCACGACGGACGCCTGCAGCCCCGCTCGCTGGCCACCGCTCTGAGCCACCAGATGTTCGATTCCGGACATATCGACGACGACTTCTCGAGCGCCCTGGACGCCATGCTCGCCGCAGAGGGGAGCGCTTCGGGCGCACCGACGCTCCTTCCGCGGGTGACAGTGCGTCAGATGAAGGAAGCCGACGTGCGGACGCTGAAGACGGCAGGCCCGCTTCTCGGGAACTACGGCCTTCTCGTGCCCGCGATCACCTCTGACGACGTCACCAGACTGATCACCGTCGACGTCGAAGGGCGCCGGATGCTCCCGGCATTCTCGTCGCGCGAGTTGTTCGACGAATGGGCGAGCGGCGCGACCGAAGCAGCCGCGCGCGCGACCCTGGTGCCGGCGGGCGGCGTGGGAGGCTTGGCCTCCGGGGTCGACATCGTGATCAATCCGCTCACCGAGCGGCTCATGCTCACCAACGAACGGACGATTCCTGCGGGTGCTGTGAGCTTCGGACGCCCGACTCAGATCGATCCGCGCGTGCTGACGGCGGTGCGGACGGCGAGCGACATGGCCGGGATCGCTCGGGTGTCGCTGGCTCAGGTGGTCTCGGAGGGACGGTCTTTGCTGACAGCCGTCCCGACAGGTGACGCCGCTTCGGTCAGCGCCTTCGCCGCGGCGCTGGGCGAGACCCTGCCGTCGGGAGTCGGCCTGGACATCCTGCCGGGTGATACTCGACTCGGTGCGGCTATCGCCGCTGAGATCCCGCCCGTCTCCGAGCTTTAGACTCGGGACTGAGACGATCGGAGCAGGGGACTGATGACCGGAACGCAGAGCTACTACTGGTACAACCTCACGACGCAGTCCGTCGTGCAGGCCGATGAGCGTCCTGGTGACGATGTGATCGGCCCGTTCGCGAGCGCCGCCGAGGCGCAGGACTCCCCTGCCGTGCTCGTCGAGTACGCCCGTGCATGGCTGGCGAGCGACGAGAGCGAGCCCTACCGGGCGATGGCCTCCGAGAACGACGACAGCGCTGACTACGCGTGACGCTCGCACGATGAGGTCGAGGCGCCGCCTGGCGGCATCCCTGGTCGTCGTGCTCGCGCTGGGCCTCGCGGCGTGCGCGCCGGCGATGCCGGAATCCGTCGTTCCGAAGACGAAGATCACCGTCGGGTGGACCGGCACGCTCACGTCGACGAACGCGGCCGTGTCTGGGACCTCCGGCAACACCGACGTCGCAGCCGTTGTGCGCGCCCGGTTCGGCGACGTCGTCGACGGCGCCTTCGTGCCCGATGCCTCCTTCGGCACCGTGAAGATCGTCTCGAAGGATCCGTTCGTGGTGCGCTACGACCTGGCCCAGCCCGCGTGGTCGGACAGCATCCCGCTGGATGCCGCCGACCTGCTGCTGGGGTGGGCGGGCGCGTCGGGATGGTTCGGGAAGGATGCCGCCGATGCGCAGGCATCCGAGACGCCCGTGCCCCGCGTCGACGAGTTCGCGAGGTCCATCGACGTGACGTTCCCGCATCCGACGATCGGGTGGCAGACGGCGGTCACGGTGCCGGTGCCCGCGCACGTCGTCGGCGAACGCGCCTTCGGGCTCGACGATGCGATGGAGGCGAAGCAGGCGGTGATCACCGCCATCCACGACCGCGACGAGTCCGCGCTGAAGAAGATCGCGAAGGCCTGGAACAAGGGCTTCGACCTGCCGAAGAAGGGGAGCATCCCCGCCGACACGCTGCTCTCCAGCGGCCCGTTCGTCGTCGACGGCGTCGAGAGCGCGCAGGCGGGGCAGAGCGTGACGCTCGTGCCCAACGCCGCGTACCGCGGGACGCCGACGCCCAAGGTCGCGCGCATCGAGCTGGTGCCGCGCGGTGACGAGCCGGTGGCCGATGCCGGCGGGCGGCTGGACATCGTGCAGGTGGCGCCGGATGCCGCCAATCGCAAGCCGATCCACGAGCTCGAGCGCAAGGACTTCACCGCGGAGCCGACCGACGACGGCACCATGTGGGCGATGATGCTGAATCCGCGCGGTGTGTTCAGCACTCCGCAGGCACGGATCGCCTTCATGCACGCGACCTCCGCGAACGCGATGGCGCAGCGGGGCGGCGGACAGTGGGGGAACGCGTTCGCGGGGACGACGTCGATGACGACGGCGCCGGACTCGGAGGCCTACGCGGTCGTCAACGAGGATTCCGGATTCACCGCATCGCTCGGCACTCCGGGAGACGAACCGGCACTGCAGCGCAGCGGCGCCGGCGTCGCCGACGGCGCGCGGGTGTGCGTGCTGTACGACAGGGCGAGCGAGTTCGCCCGTGGCGCGTTCGCATCGTTGCGCGAGACGGCGCTCGAGGCCGGCTGGAACGCCGTCGACTGCGGCGCCGACGGCATGAAGGCGGCACTGCAGAAGCGGCAGTGGGATGCTGTGATCACGCGAGTGCCGATTCCGCAGACTCCCGACCAGATCGCCGCCCAGTGGGGTTCGCAGGGCGCCGAATCGATCACGGGCAACGGCGATGAGCATCGTGACGAGCTGATCGCGCAGCTGTCGCAGACCGTCGACGTGTATCAGGCCAGGGAGATCCGAGCGCAGATCGAAGCGTCGATCGTGCGCGCTGCGGTGGCGCTGCCGATCGCCGTGAATCCGCGCGTCACGATCGTCGAACGGGGAGTCGGCGCGGTCAAGGCGCGCAATGGCGCCGGGGCGTCACTGATGTGGGGCGCCGCGACATGGACCGTCGCCCCTTCCTGATCGGCTCGGCCCGTTGGGCGGCGGATGGGCACTTCTCCCCATCGCGGGATCCACGACTGCTCATCTGGCTTTGTTGTGGAGGGTGAACCGCCTCCGCAGAAGGGGACGATTCGATGAGCTCGGTGAAACCGATCATCCGAGAGTTGAAGCAGGCCGCGATGAAGGGCTTCGCTCATGCTGACCTCAAGCTTCACCAACTGACGCACAACATCGACAACCATCTCGATGACGTGATCCGGCGCGTCAAGGACAAGGACAACTTCGACGGGACGCCGCACAAGCCGAGCGGCCCGGGCAGGTCGCAACACGGCGACGATCGCCTTGTACCGCGTCCGGAATGTCTGAATGAGAAAGGCGAAGTTGATTGGTCGAAGGCACCGAAGAACGGATTCGTCTTGGATTCAGATGGAAACCCGATCATGAGTGATCATGTTCCGGATGCCGGCGATAGGTTCGATCGTTATGGCGATGCGAACGGTCGATATGTGTCGCCGATCACGGAGGAAGGACCTTTCTCCTACGACAGTCGATCGCTTCCGTACAAGGAGAATCCGAACGCATATCACGAGTATGAATGGGTGCACTCACCCGCCGACGTGCAGTCTGTATATGACGGACTTGATGGCGATGCTCGGGGCGCAGTTGATGATGTGCTCGCGAAGTACGATATGGATCTGAGTGATCTGGCTCACGTCTCTCGAGGAGATGCTGCGCCGATTCCGGACTGGGGAACTTCAGGTGGGGCGATCCAGGATCTCCTCCCTGTGAGCGTGGACCTGCTCGATAAGATGGGCATGATCAAGGAGGTCGGGTGATGGGGATCAGTGAACTTCTCAGCATCGTGAAGGCTGAGAATCTCGACACTCCGGTGATCAATGGAGTGGGGAGCCTTCACCTCGACGCTGTCGTGGCGGAGCAGAATGCTGGCGGCTGGCGAGTTTATCTCGTGGACGAGAGGGATCAGGTGATCGCGCCCACGCTGCGAAGCTTCGACGATGAGTCGAGTGCCCTCGAGCATGTTCTGCGCAAGCTTCGGCAGGTCGCGAAATCCCGGCAGTCCATGGCTAGGTTGAATGCACGAACTGACGCCTCGAACCCGCCGAGTTCTTAAGCTGTCCAACCAGGGCGCGGGAGACGAGGCAGGGCAATCGATGGCAGTGAGTCCGGCGTATTCGGGCGCGCATGAGCATGCCCGGCGCGAGCTGCCGGACCTGGAAGAGCTCGAGGCCGCGCTGGGGATCGACTTCCCCGACCCGCCGGACGTGCGGCTGCCATGAGGCACGAGGCGCTGACCGCCCGGAGGAGAAGATGGTGGAGGATCGAGGACTGAGTGACGCGATCATCGCGTACCTCGGCAAGGGGCGTTCGGCCTTCCCACGTAGCGACGAAGCGGCCGTCGCCGAACTGGCGGCTGCCGCTGAGGCCGACGGTGCAGGACTCCTGGCGCGCGTGCGCTCGGCTGTCGACGAGATGATGTCGATCCAGGTCGATTGGTCGACGAGCACTCTGTCTCAGGGAGGCCGGGAGGCTCAGCGGGTCATGGCGGAGCGTCATGCGGAGCTGGGCCAGGACGCCCTCGAGGCTCTCTACTGGATGTTCACCTACAACTGGCGCTGAGCCGTCGATGGGCACCTCTGCCCATCGACGTCCGGTTCCGGCATCCCTAGTCTGGAGCGTGAGCCCGCCGTGCGGGTCACAGTCCGGTGAGGGGGCAGGCGATGAGCGACGTCGACATCTTCAAGGCGGAGCTGACGACGGCATCCAGCACCGTGCGCTCCGCGACCGACGACGTGGTGACCGCGGCGGCCGACCTGCGCGGCGAGGACACCGGGATCGGCAATCCGGCGTCGCGACCGGCACTGCGGCTCGAGGTGCATCGCCACCTCGTCGCCCTGAACCGCGCCGCGTGGGCGCACATCGAGTCGGGGTCTCAGGTGGCGGCGTCCGCTCAGCGGATCGCCGATCGCTACACCGAACTCGAGGTCGAGCTGACCGGCCGGGAGTCGTCGTGACGCTGGTCTCGCCCCACCGCGGATTTCTGCTGGAGCGGCTCGAGGGCAGCACCGGCACGATGTCCTGGTGGTCGGGGCGGCTCATCCGGATGCGGGATCAGCTGGAGGATCTGAGCGACGCAGCGGAATCGGCGCAGGAGCTTCCGGGCGTCGGCCAGGCGGTGACGGCCGTGCGGAAGGATGCCGGTGAGCTGATCACCGCGGTCGTCTCCGACAGCGAAGAGGCCGGCCTCCTCGCCCGGGTGCTGCAGGACTACTCCGATGCGTTCGACCGGCACGCGCGGCGTGCCAACGACATGGTCGAGGAGATCGAGACGGCTCATGCCCGGTGGTCGCAGCTCTACGACGACGCCGTCGGCGCCGCTCGCACCGCTGCGGCCATCACCGCGGCGGCACCGCAGCTTCTCGTCGACGCGCTGTCGAGCGCTGCCGATGAAGCGGCCGCAGACAGGGATCTGGCCTGGCGCGAGCTGTCGGAGCTGTGGGCCGAGTACGAGACGTATCGCGCTGGCTGGGACACGGCCTACGACGACGCCCTCGCAGCGCTCGCCGGAGCGGGATCCGCCTCGCTCTCTCCGCAGGAGCGGCGCCTTCTCGTCGACCTGCTCGGCGCGGACAGCCCGGCGGAGGTGCTGCGGCTGTGGCAGGAGCATCCCGAGGCGCACGCGGATCTCATCGCCGCGCATCCGGACATCATCGGCAACCTCGACGGCATCCCTTACGACGCGCGCGCGGAGGCCAACCGGGCCCGGCTCGACGATCTGCTGAAGACCGAGCCGCCGGGCGAGCGGCGGGACGACCTCGAAGCGATCCTCCGTGCCCTGCTGGTGGAGGGCACGCCGCGACCCGCCCTCATCAGTTTCGACCCGGACGGATCCGAGCAGGTGACGGCGGCCATCGCACACGGCGATCTGGCCACGGCATCCGACATCAGCACGCTGGTCCCCGGGATGAACGGCGACGTCCACGACCTGCAGGGGTGGGGCGAGGCCGCGCGGGCGCTGAACCGCGATGTCGGCCCGGGCTCCGCCACGGTGGTCTGGTTCGGCTACGACACACCCGGACTGACGGAGGAGCCGGCCATGGGCAGGGCGAAGGACGGCGCGGCGGCGCTGGCATCGTACCTCGACGGCTTGCGCGTGCTGGCGCCGGATGCCGACGTCAACGTCGTCGCGCACTCCTACGGCAGCACGACGGCAGCCCTCGCGATCGGTTCCCGTGCGGACGGCTTCGGCGTGAACACGTTCATCGCGGTCGGCTCGGCGGGCTTCCCGAACGCCGACGGCATCGCCGAGAACCTCACGAACGGGCAGCCGCCGCGCGTCTACGCCACGCTGTCCGAGGACGACGCGGTCGCCCGCATCGGCCGGGGCACGTCGTTCGTGCATTCCGTGGTGCCCGAGCACCTCGACGGTGTCACGGTGTTCGACAGCGACGGCGGTGTCGATCGGGACGGCGACTCGCTGCCGGCGGCATCCGGACACGACGCGTTCGGCCCCGGCGCCTACCTGCAGCCCGGCTCCGAGTCGTTCTACAACGTGACCGAGATCATCCGCACCGGCGAGCCCGGCACCCAGCGCCAGGGTGAAGGCAGCACGAAGGGGTTCTGGGATGCTTCGCACTGGTGGATCAGCGATGAGTTCGAGTTCTTCGACTTCTGAGCGCAGGATGGACGCGATGCGCAACGCGACACGACGACGGCTGACGGCGGCTCTGGCCGTCGGATTGGTGATGACGATGACCGGATGCGGTGCACTGGATTCGACCGGATCGACCCCCACGGGCGATGCCCTCTACCGTGCGGGGGAGAAGCACTTCATCGACTACTCGACCGTCATGCACTCCGTGATCATGGCGATCCACGAGGGGGACTGGAGCGTCGACACGTACGGAGCGTCTCCGGTCCCGTGCCGGATCGACGGCGAGGTCGCGGGCTATGCGTTCTCGTGGGTGCGGATGCTGCAGCCCGCGCAGCTCGACGTCGACGCCGCGGCACGGACGGCCGGCGAGGCGTTCGAGTCCGCAGGGATGAAGGTCGAGACCGCCTCGCGCGGCAGCGGAGACGCTGCGGAGGTCACGGTGGTGGCCACCGGCGGCCCGGTGGGGCGCGGTGTCGTGACGATCCGACCTGCTCGGGGCACGATCGAGGCATCGGCCGCGACGGACTGCTTCCGCGGGGATGCCGGCGACCTGTCCGACATGGTGTTCGGCGGGTTGATCTACGACACGTCATGGCAGCGCTTCCCGGCCTTCGAGGGGCCTGACTGGAGCCCGCGGTTCTACTTCCCCGAGGACGGCAGCCCCGTGTACCGCGACGACGACGGCACTCCGGTGGAACCGCAACCCGCCTCGACCGATCTGCCGGTCGCGCCTTACGGCGCTCCCTGAGCGTCTCACGCGCCCGTACGAACCGCGATTCGTCCCCCGTCGTGGCAGGATATTGCCCAAGGGGGGCATGAAGTGACTGATGCGAGCGCGGACACTGCCGAATTCACGGGCGGGGAGCGGACGGGGCCGCCGCTGCGGCTGGAGTTCGCCGGCGAGTGGCACGACCTGCCGCTCACGAGGCCGTTCATCATCGGCCGTGAGGGCGATCTGGAGATCGACGAGAACCCTTACCTGCACCGGCACTTCCTCGAGCTGCAGTTCCGCGACGGGCTGTGGTGGCTGGCGAACGTCGGCGTGCGCCTGGCCGCGACGGTGTCCAGCGGCGGCGGGGCGGTGCAGTCCTGGCTCTCGCCGGGGGCGCGGATGCCGCTGGTCTTCGAGCGCAGTGTGATCGTGTTCACCGCGGGCCCCAGCACGTACGAGCTGAACCTCCATCTGGAACAGGCGTCGTACGACGTGTCACGGCATGTGCGTGCGTCGATGAGCGGCGAGACGACGGTCATGCCTGCGAGCTTCACGCCCCTGCAGAAGCAGTTGATCGTCGCGCTGGCCGAGCCGATGCTGCGCCGCGAGGGCGTCAGCATCAACGAGCTGCCCTCATCGAGCGATGCGGCCAAGCGGCTCGGCTGGACGCAGAGCAAGTTCAACCGCAAGCTCGACAACGTGTGCGACAAGCTGGACCGCATGGGGGTGCAGGGCCTGCGCGGTGCTCCGGGCAAGGCCGCGAGCAACCGCCGCGCGCGCCTGGTGGAGTACGCGGTCACCTCTCAGGTGGTCACGCGCGCCGACCTGCCGCTGCTCGACGATGAGGCTCTGCGGCTGCACGACGACGATGACTGACGGCTCCGGCCGGCTCTAGCTCTCCGCGTCGGCCAGGTGCCGGGCATTGTGGCTGAGCACCTTGACCATGATGCCGCGACGGCGCAGCTCCGCCGCCGTACGGGTCTCCTCGTCGCGGTCACGGCCCAGGGCGTGCACGTTGGCCACGACCAGCACGTCACCGCTCTTCAGAGTGTCCAGCAGGCGGGCCAGCCGGTCGCTCCAGCTCTCCAGGATCTCGGGTGCCGGATGCCGGAAGCCCTCGATGGGCACGCCGAAGCGGGTCAGATCCTCGCGCTGCTGCACGACCGACGGCATCCCCTCGCGCGCCACGACCAGCCCGACCAGGCGAGTGCCCTCGGGACGGGCCGACCACCAGTCGTGGTCGGCGTTGGACAGGCACTGGGAGCACGTCGCGGCGGCGTGCGGCAGGTGCAGCGGGCTCGTCAGCGCCGCGTCGAGTCCGGAATCGTTCGTCGCATCAGCCATGAGCGGCACCTCCGGCATCCATTCTGCCCGAGTCGGTTGAGAACCGGGCCTCTTCGACCTGATGAGGGCTCACAGCATCCCGAGCCCGCGGACCGCCTCGCGCTCATCGACCAGCTCTGCCACGGTCGCGTCCAGCCGGCTCTGCGCCCAGGCATGCAGCTCCAGACCTTCGACGATCCGCCACCCGCCATCGATCGACTGCACGGGAAACGACGAGATGAGCCCCTCGGGCACGCCGTACTCGCCGTGCGAGACGACGCCGGCGCTGGTCCAGTCGTCGGTTCCGTGCACCCAGTCGCGCACGTGATCGATCGCGGCGCTCGCCGCCGATGCCACCGACGACGACCCGCGCACATCGATGATCTCCGCACCGCGCTTCGCCACCCGCGGAATGAAGGTCTGCTCCTGCCACGCCCGCACGTCGCCTACTCGCTCGGCGAGACGTTGTGCTGCGGGCGCGCCGTCGATCGTCGCGTGCGAGACGTCGGGGAACTGCGTGGCGGAGTGATTGCCCCAGATCGGCACCCGGCGGATGCCCGCGACCGGGGCGTCCAGCGTCTGGGCGAGCTGCGCCCGCGCCCGGTTCTCGTCCAATCGGGTGAGCGCCGTGAAGCGCTCGGCGGGCACGCCGTCGGCCGCGGATGCCGCGATGAGAGCGTTCGTGTTGGCGGGGTTGCCCACCACGGTCACGCGGATGTCGGATGCCGCATGCGCGGCTATCGCGGCGCCCTGGGGACCGAAGATCCCGCCGTTGGCGGCCAGCAGGTCACCGCGCTCCATGCCCGGACCGCGCGGGCGCGCGCCCACCAGCAGGGCGATGTTCGCACCGTCGAATGCCACTGCCGCATCGTCGGTCACCTCCACGTGCTGCAGCAGCCCGAAGGCGCCGTCCTGCAGCTCCAGCGCCGCGCCCTCGGCGGACTTCAGACCCTGCGGGATCTCCAGCAGCCGCAGACGCACGGGCTCATCCGGCCCGAGCATGTCGCCTGCCGCGATGCGGAACAGCAGTGCGTAGCCGATCTGTCCGCCGGCCCCCGTGATCGTGATCGTCGTCGCCATGTCCTGAGCCTACGTCTCTCGTCGAGACCCCTCATGATCGTCGAGACCCCTCATGATTTGTCGAGACCCCTCGTGATCGTCGAGACCCCTCGTGAGCCGCGCAGTTCATGAGGGGTCTCGACGGTGCTGAGGGGTTTCGAGGCGCTGGGCGGGGTACCTTTTGTGCATGACGTTCAATCCGGATGCCGACATCTCGGGCAACACCACCCGCCGTCGCGGCGGCCGTACCGTCGCTGTCGCCGGGGGCGGCGTGGGCGTGCTGGGCATCGTGGCACTGCTGGTCGCCATGTTCGGCGGGCCTGACCTCACCGGCCTGGTGGGTGGCGCGCCCGGCGCCGACCAGCAGCAGTCCTCGTCCAGCGACGTGAACACGCTCGCCGAGTGCAAGACGGGCGAGGACGCCAACACGAACGACTCCTGTCGTATGGCCGGTGCCGAGCTCATGCTCAACGAGTACTGGGCCGCCCATGTCGACGGCTACGTCAAGCCGACGCTGACCATGGTGGACGGACAGACCGCGACGCAGTGCGGTACGGCATCCAACGCCGTCGGTCCCTTCTACTGCCCGCCGGAGCAGGGCGTCTACCTCGACCCCACCTTCTTTCAGCTCATGCAGCAGCAGTTCGGGGCATCCGCGGGATCGCTTGCTCAGCTGTACATCGTCGGGCATGAGTGGGGGCACCACATCCAGAACATCACCGGCGTCATGCAGAAGCATCCCGACAACGGCACCGGGCCCACCAGCAACAGCGTGCGCACCGAGCTGCAGGCCGACTGCTACGCGGGTGCGTGGCTGAAGGACGCCGCGACGCTGAAGGACGACAACGGCCAGCCGTTCGTCCAGACGTTCACCGAGGCGCAGCTGAAGGATGCCGTCAACGCGGCCTACGTGGTCGGCGACGATCACATCCAGCAGCAGTCCGGGTTCGTCAACCCGGAGAGCTTCACGCACGGCACCAGCGAGCAGCGGCAGTTCTGGTTCGCCAACGGCTACCAGAACGGCCTCGGCGTCTGCGACACCTTCGCCCCGGGGGTCAAGCTCTAGCGAGAGGCGCTGTCCCGCGTGGCACGCCGGATTCAGGTTACGGTGGAAGTGCCCGGTCACGGGCTACTCGGGGGAGTGAAGCATGGAACTGGACGGGCTGTATCCGCCTATCGAGCCGTACGAGACGGGCGATCTGCTCGTCGGTGACGGCAATCGCATCCACTGGGAGCAGAGCGGGAATCCCGACGGCAAGCCCGTCGTCTTCCTGCACGGCGGACCCGGTGGCGGCACCTCGCCCTGGCACCGGCGGTTCTTCGATCCCGAGGTGTACCGGATCGTGCTGTTCGACCAGCGCGGATGCGGGCGCAGCACGCCCCATGCCAGTGATCCGGATGCCGACCTGTGGTACAACACCACCTGGCACCTGGTGGCCGACATCGAGCTGCTGCGCAAGAACCTCGGCATCCGGAGCTGGCAGGTCTTCGGCGGTTCCTGGGGCAGCACGCTCGCCCTGGCGTACTCGCAGGCGCATCCGGAAGCCGTCACCGAGATCATCCTGCGCGGCATCTTCACGCTGCGCCGGCACGAGCTGGAGTGGTTCTACGAGGGCGGGGCGGCGGCGCTGTTCCCCGACCTGTGGGCCGATTACGAGCAGGTCATCCCGCCGGTCGAGCGCGGCCGGATGATGGAGGCGTACCACCGCAGTCTGTTCGATCCGGATCCCGCGGTGCACGTGCCGGCCGCTGTCGCGTGGACGAAGTGGGAGGCGTCCACGATCACGCTGAAGCCGGATCCGGAGCACGTCGCCGAGATGACGGAGTCCGCCCACGCCACGGCGTTCGCCCGCATCGAGAACCACTACTTCGTCAACGGCGGGTGGCTGCAGGAGGGCCAGCTCATCGACAACGTCGGCGTGATCCGCGACATCCCCGCGGTGATCGTGCAGGGTCGCTACGACGTCTGCACGCCGATCATGACCGCGTGGGATCTGCACACGGCCTGGCCCGAGGCTGAGCTGGTCATCGTCGATGACGCGGGGCACTCGGCATCCGAACCCGGCATCGTGCGCGCGCTGCGCGCCGCCACCGACCGCTTCGCCGTGCTGTGACTCCCGCCGGGCGCCCGCGCCGACGTCGCGCTCCGCATCCTGCGCTGGCAACGCGCTCAGCATCCTGCGTCGAAACCCCTCATCAGCGTCGAAACCCCTCGTGATTCACGTCGTTCACGAGGGGTCTCGACAAGCAGGAGGGGTTTCGACGACTCAGGCGCGTAGCGCCTGGAGCAGGGTCTTCGCCAGGCCCAGGATGCCGCCGCGGGCGCGGAAGCGGGTGAGGCCCTCGCTGACGTCGGCGGCGGTGCGGGCGGAGACGAACCATGGCGGGGTGGGCAGGATCGTCCACCGGCCGCCGCCGTTCACGACAGGCAATGACCGCGGGAACGGGCGGAACGGACCGCGCACGATCGAGCGCTCCACGCCGTCCAGCAGCAGGGCGTTGTGCACCACACCGATGCCGCTGCCCACGTCGTCGAGCGTGCTGCCGGGGAAGGCACCCCACGTGAGCGTCGGGGTGATGAAGCCGACCGCCGTCCAGGCGTTGATGGCGATCGAGCCGTAGCGCAGTTCGGTGATGGCCCGCTCGAACCCTGAGCCGAGGGCCTTCTCGGTCGCCGGATCGATGATGAGGTTGCCGCCCAGCGTGCCCTGCAGCTTCTCGTTGGCGTGCTCCACCGCGGTATCCAGGAACTCCTGTCCGAGACCGGGCAGCTCCACCACGCCCAGCACGGGCGCGAAGTACTCGGTGGTCTCCAGCGCCGCGGCGTCCTGGCCCTCGCCGACCTCGACCAGCAGCCGGTCGGCCAGCACCAGGGCATCGGGATAGTCCTCGGCGGCCTGGTGCAGGCGCGACGGCGACCCGGGGTACCAGATGGGCCGCTCGGGGGCGCCTGCGTAGGCACGGCGCAGCGCGGCGCGGAACTGCTCGGCCTGCGGCCAGTCGCTCGACAGGATCACGACCTGGCCGGCGATGCAGTTGTGACCGCAGTTCTGCAGCCGCATGGTGGCCACGTGCTCGGCCTGGAAGGTGATGTCGGCGTCGGTCCACTCCCCGGGCACGATGATGATCGGCGAGACGCCGCCCAGCTCGGCCGTGATCGGCTTCTTCAGCAGGGGGCGATTCTCGCGCTTGCGACGCGTGGTCGCCCCGGCCTTCGGCCCGCGAGACGGACCCCACACGATGGTGTCGAAGGTGGCCGCGGATCCGGTGATGTGCACATGCACGAGATCGGGATGCCCGGTCAGGTAGGCGCCCACGGCCGGCCCGCCCCGGACGATGCGCAGGAAGCCCGGCTCGATCAGCGGCGCCAGTGCCCGCTCGTACACCGGCACCAGCGAATCCTGCGTGGGGTTGACCTTCAGCAGCGCCACGCGGTTGTGCGCGAGCAGCTCGTACATCACGTCGAGAACGGGGATGGAGGTGATGTTGCCGGCGCCCAGCACCAGCCCCACACCGCCGGATGCGGCGGGCGTCAACTGCCCGAGACCCGCCGCGCTGCGCGCGGTGTCGGGGGTGATGCCCGGCTGCAGCCACACCTCGCCGGTGAAGCCCGACAGCAGGAAGCTGTCGATGCCGGTCAGCGGGAACGCGTCGACCTTCGTGCGCCCGCCCGGTGCGCGGCCGATGCTCAGGCCGTCCAGCGCGCTGCGGCCCGCCGCCAGTCTGGCGAGCGTGTCGGCGTAGGCGTCCAGCGCACCCAGCACCGAGTAGGGGCCGCTCAGCCACTCCTCGCCTCGGAGCGGATGCCCGGGACGCAGTCCCTTGGAGTCGGATGCCGTGTTCGCCCAGTCCTCGATGGTGGCCGCGACGCTGGTGCGCAACGATTTCAGCAGCGTGATGCGCTGTGCGACCGTGAGCGCGGACCAGGTGCGCGAGCCCTGCTGCAGCACCGCGATGTCGGCATCCAGCGCCGTCTGCTCGGCGGCATCCAGCCCGGTGTCCTTCTTCGAATCCTTCGCCGTGGCGACGGCGGCATCCTGAGTCATCTTCGTCTCCTTCGGGATGGAACCCAGCCTAAGCGGTAGTGAGACTGGGTTCCATCCTCGCGGAGTCCGATCGGAGTCCGTCAGATCAGCGACAGCTCGCGCAGCTTGGCCTCGACGTCGGCGTTGGACGGCTCGACGTGGTGGCTGGCGTCGGGGTACACGACCACGGGGATGTTGGTGCGGCCCGAGATCTCCTTGGCCACGTCGGCCGCGGCGGGCTCGGCGACCAGGTCGATGTAGGTGTACTCGATGCCCAGCTCGTCGAGCTGCTTCTTGGTGCGGCGGCAGTCGCCGCACCATGCGGCGCCGAACATGGTGATGGTGTCGGATGCAGGAATGCTCATACTCCAAGGGTAAAGCCGTCTTGCGTGGCTGGGGCGACCCTTCGCTCCCCACGCCCCACTCCGAGCGCCGCTTCGCGTCGCCCGGAGCCTCGGGGGCGCGTGGGCCCGGCTCAGGGACCCAGTTGCTGGGTCGCTGAGCCCGTCGAAGCGCCGGCGTCAGAGCACCTTCGACAGGAAGTCCTGCGTGCGGGCCTCCTGCGGGTTGTCGAAGATGTCGGCCGGGGCGCCGGACTCGACCACCTTCCCGTCGGCCATGAACACCACGCGGTCGGCCACCTCGCGGGCGAAGCCCATCTCGTGCGTGACCAGCACCATCGTCATGCCCGACGCCGCCAGGTCCCGGATCACCTGCAGCACCTCGCCGACCATCTCCGGGTCCAAGGCGCTGGTGGCCTCGTCGAACAGCATGATGCCGGGGCTCATCGCCAGCGCGCGGGCGATGGCCACGCGCTGCTTCTGCCCGCCGGAGAGGGATGCCGGGCGGGCATCCGCCTTGTCCTCCAGCCCCACCCGGGTGAGCAGCTCGAGGGCGCGCTTGCGGGCATCCGCCTTGCTGAGCATCTTCAGCTCGACGGGCGCCAGCGCGATGTTCTCCAGCGCGGTCATGTGCGGGAACAGGTTGAAGTGCTGGAACACCATGCCCACGCGCTGTCGCACGGCATCGAGGTTCTTGCCCTTCGCCGTGGCGATGTTCTCGCCCAGGATCAGCACCTCGCCGCTGGTGACCTCCTCGAGCCGGTTCAGGCAGCGCAGCAGCGTGGACTTGCCGGAGCCGGAGGGGCCGATCACGGTGACGACCTCGCCGTTGGCGACGGTCAGGTCGATGCCGGTGAGCACCTCGTTCTTCCCGAAGGACTTGTGCAGGTCGCGCACCTCGATGGGGTTCCCCGAAGCGGTGGTGACCGGAGTCGTGTAGGTCTGCTCGTTGTTCGTCATGGTCATCCCCTACTTGTTGAACTTCCGGTCGACCCAGTTCGAGAGCACCGTCAGCAGCCAGATCACGATGAAGTACATGATGCCGACGACGATCCAGATCTCGAACGAGCGGAACGTGGATGCGATCACGATGCGGCCCTGGTACGTCAGCTCGGCGAAGCCCAGCACCGACAGCAGCGAGGTGTCCTTCAGCGTGATGATGAACTGGTTGATGAGGTTGGGCGTCATGATCTTGAACGCCTGCGGCATCACCACGCGGCGCATCGACGAGCCCCAGCCCAGGCCCAGCGATCGCGAGGCCTCCATCTGACCGGGATCCACCGACTGCACGCCGCCGCGGACGATCTCGGTGATGTACGCACCGGCGTTCAGCGACAGCGTGATCACACCGGCGGTCAGGGCGTCCAGGGGCTGGCCGGTCACGGCCGGCACGCCGAAGTAGAAGAAGAACGCCTGCACCAGCACCGGGGTGCCGCGGAAGATGTTCACATAGGCACTCGCGAGGAAGCGCAGGAACGGGTTGGCCGACAGCTTGAGGATGCCGAACAGGATGCCCAGGATCATGGCGAACAGGATCGACAGCGCCGTGGCCAGCAGGGTGAGCACGAGACCTTGCGACAGCGGGCCGATCGAGGTCTTCACCAGACTCCAGAACGAGTTGTCGGAGGTGGTGCCGGCGTCGTCGCTGGCCAGGTAGCGGTCGATGATCTGCTGGTAGACGCCGGTGTCCTTGGCGTTCTGCAGGCCGGTGTCGAACATCTTCAGCAGCTCGGCGTTGTGGCCCTTCAGCACGGCGAAGCCGTAGTCGGCGCCGGGTTCGGCATCCGTCACGATCTTCAGCGGCACGTTGCCGGAGGCGATGCCGAACTGCAGCACCGGAGCGTCCTCGAACGTGGCGGCGGAGTTGCCGGTGGCCACGTCGTTGTACATGTCGGCGGAATCCTGGAAGGCGTTGACCTTGAAGCCGATCTCGGCGCTGAGCTTCTTGGCGAAGTCGTAGCCGACGGTGCCGGTCTTGACGGCGACGGTCTTTCCCTTCAGGCCCTTGTACGAGGTGATGTCGCTGTCCTTGGCGACGGCCATCTGCACGCCCGACTGGTAGTACGGGTCGGAGAAGTCGAAGACCTTCTTGCGCTCGTCGGTGATGCTCATGCCGGCGATCACGCCGTCGGCCTGCCCGGCGGTGACGGCGGCGAGGGCTGCATCGAAGCCCAGCGGCTTG
This sequence comes from uncultured Microbacterium sp., assembly GCF_937927635.1. Taxonomy (GTDB): domain Bacteria; phylum Actinomycetota; class Actinomycetes; order Actinomycetales; family Microbacteriaceae; genus Microbacterium. The sequence goes on along the minus strand of NZ_CALBRW010000010.1, from coordinate 11,478 downwards.
ATGTCGACTTTGAAGCCCTGGTTGGCGGCGATGGCACGGATCAGGTCCATGTCGATGCCGACGTTCTTGCCGTCCAGCTGGTAGATGAACGGCGCGAACGTGGTGTCGGTCGCGATGGTGAACTCGCCGTGCGTCTGCGGGGTGTCGACCGCGAACGCGGGGTTCTTCGGCAGTTCGCCGGGCTTGCCCGGGTCGAGCTTGTCGTTGCCGAGAGCCGCCTTGCCCTCACCGATGGTGGCGGCCTTCGGAGCCGCCTCACCGAGGTAGTCGTCGAGGATCTTCTGGTACTCGCCGTTGTCGATGAGGTTCTTCAGGCCCTCGTTGAACGCCTTGCGCAGGGCCTCGTTGGCGCCCTTCTTCACAGCCATGCCGTAGCTGGACGCCTTCTCCTGCGGCGTGACCGTCTTCAGATCCACGTTGCCGGTGGCGATGCCGTACGCCAGGATCGGGTAGTCGTCGAACACGGCGGCGGAGTGGCCCGTGGTGACGTCGTTGTACGCGTCCGCGGCATCCTGGAAGCCGGTGACCGTGAACCCGAACTCCTTGCCGAGCTTCTCGGCGAAGGCGTAGCCCTCGGTGCCGGTCTTGGCGGAGACCGTCTTGCCCGCGAGGTCGGCGTAGGCCTTGACGCTGTCGTCGTTCTTCGCGACGGCCATCTGGATGCCGGAATCGAAGTACGGGTTGGAGAAGTCGAACAGCTTCTCGCGCTCTGAGGTGATGGACATGCCCGCCATCACGGCATCCGCCTGCCCGGCGGTGACGGCGGCCAGCGCCCCGTCGAATCCGATCACGTCGATCTTGACGTCGAAGCCCTGGTCGGCGGCGACGGCCTTGATCAGGTCGATGTCGATGCCGCGCAGCTTCCCGTCGCGCTGGAACTCGAACGGAGCCCAGGTGGTGTCGGTGGCGATGGTGAAGGTCTGCCCCTTCACGCTGTCGTTCGCCGCCGGCTTGGTCGCCGCGTGCGCGATGCCGACGGCGCCGCCGACGGTGAACAGCAGGATGAACATCGTGGTGAGTGCGGCCAGCAGCGGCAGGCGGTTCTCCCGCCACCAGTGCGCCGGATGTCTGAGCAGTGTCATGAGTTCCTCGTCGTCATCATCGTCATCGACCGTGTTTCCTGGCCCGTGCCACCTTACCCGCAGGGCTGTGCCGGCACGGGGCGGAGGATGCTCATGGGGAAAGATGGCACGATTGTGTGCGGTGGCTTCGATCCCGGGGGAGGGCAGCGCATGAGCACCTCCGTCACGGTCCCAGCCGTCACAGTGGTCGTGCCGACCTTCAACGAGCGCGACAACGTCGCCGAGCTGGTCGCGCGCACGGCATCCGCGCTCGCCGGATTCGACGCGGAGATCCTCTTCGTCGACGACAGCTCCGACGGCACCATCGACGAGATCGCGCGGGTCGCGGCATCCGCCCCGCTCCCGGTGCGCGGCATCCACCGCGAGCACAACACGGGCGGCCTGGGTGGCGCTGTGGTCGTCGGGCTCGCCGAGGCCGCGCACGACGTGTGCGTGGTCATGGACGGCGATCTGCAGCATCCGCCGGAGCTCATCCCCGCCATGCTCGCCAGGTTCGGCGACGGCGATGCGGATGTCGTGGCGGCCTCCCGCTACATCGGCGGGGGCGACTCGACCGGGCTCGGCACGGCGGTGCGGCTGGGGGTCTCCAAAGCCGCGACGGCCGTGACCAAGGCCATGTTCCTGCGGCGGCTGTGGCGCAGCAGCGATCCGATGACCGGGTTCTTCCTCGTCGACCGTTCGCAACTGGACATCGACCTGCTGCGGCCCGAGGGGTTCAAGATCCTGCTGGAGATCCTCGTCCGGGGCGGCCGGCGCGGTCCACTGCGCATCGCCGAGGTGCCGATGGAGTTCGGTGCACGCCGGCACGGGACCTCGAAGGCCAGCCTGCGCCAGGGGGCCATGTTCCTCGCGCACCTGGCACGGCTCCGCTTCGGCAAGATGGGCCTCTTCGCGGCGATCGGCGGCATCGGCGCCGTGGCCAACATCGGCATCATGTGGGCGCTCGTGCACCTCGGCATGGACTACGTGCCCGCGGCGATCATCGGTGCTGCGGTGACCATCATCGGCAACTTCGTGCTGCAGGAGCTGTTCGTCTTCCGCGACGAGCGCGCCGACGCCTCGCGACTGTGGGTGCGGTTCGCAGCATCCGCCTCGTTCAACGGCATCGAGGCGGCGCTGCGCATCCCCGTGATGGCGCTGATGGTCGAGACCTGGCACATCTCCGCTGTGCTCGCGACGGCCATCTCGCTGGTGGTGGCGTTCTTCGCGCGGTTCCTGTTCCACGCGCTGGTGGTCTATGCGCCGAGACGGCGGAGGACGGATGCCGCGACCGAGCCGCCCTCCGACACCGCGGCCCTGCGCGTGCTGAAGGCGATGGACGCCGAGGCCATGCGCCCCGGCGAGCTGTAGCACTCCGTACTGGGTCCCTGAGGCTGTCGAAGGGTCGGCCGCTATCCTGACCCCCGTGAGCGAGCACGCGGTGGCATCCAGGTTCCGTCTGAACCGGATGCTGCCGCGCGACCCCGCCGAGCCGCATCGCGCCGCCAGTTCACTGGAGCTGTTCTTCGACCTGGTGTTCGTCGTGGCCGTCAGCATTGCGTCGTCGCAACTGCATGAGCAGCTGCGCGATGGGCACTTCCAGAACGGCATCGCGACGTACCTGATCGTGTTCTTCGCCATCTGGTGGGCGTGGATGAACTTCAGCTGGTTCGCGACCTCGTTCGACACCGACGACTGGCTGTACCGCGTGGTCACGATCGTGCAGATGAGCGGCGTGCTCGTGCTCGCTGCCGGCATCCGACCGGCCTACGAGAGCGGCGATCTGCGGCTGCTGGTGTACGCGTACGTCGTGATGCGGGTGGCGCTGATCGCGCAGTGGCTGCGGGCGGCGGCATCCGCTCCCACGCTTCGGCGAACGAGCCTGACGTACGCGATCGGCGTGGCGGTGGTGCAGATGCTGTGGCTGCCGTTCCTGCTCCTGCCCGCGGGCCCCGTCAGGTACATCGGCGTCGCCGTGCTGATCATCTCCGAGCTGTCCGTGCCAGTGATCGCGGAGCGGCGCAGCACCACGCCGTGGCATCCGCGCCACATCACCGAGCGCTACTCGGCATTCAGCCTGATCGTGCTGGGTGAGACGGTGCTGGCATCGGCGACGGCCGTGATCAGCGCTCTGGACGAAGTCGACTCAGTGCTGCCGCTGATCGGGATCGCCGCGCTCACGCTCGTGGCGGCGGCATCGCTGTGGTGGATCTACTTCTGGCCACCGCATCACCGCGCGATCGGCTCGCTGTGGAGCTCGCTGCGCTATGGCTACACGCACTACTTCGTGCTGGCCGCCGCGGCGGCATTCTCGGTGGGCATCGGCCTGGAGGTGAACGTGCTCACCGGCCAGACCGAGCTGTCCCCGCGGGCGGCGGCGTTCGCCGTCGCGATCCCCATCGCGGTGTTCCTGCTGGGGATCTGGTTCGTGGCGATCCGGAAGGTGGGCGACCGCGTGGTGGATGCCGTGCTGCTGGCGGCTGTGGCGCTGGTGCTGGTCGACCCGCTCCTGCCCTCGTCGGTGCTGGTCACCTGCGCGGCGCTCGTGGCCGTCGTGGTCGTGCTGGTCGTGCGCCCCTGCCTGGACAGCGGGGACGACTAGGAGCTGTCAACCCCTTGTGTTCTTCGGCCGTTGCGGCAACCCTGGAGCAGGTGGGTGCGGACCTCGCGCCCCTGATCGAAGGGAACCGTCATGACCATCGGAACCGGAATCGTCCTGTTCGTGATCGGCGCGATCCTCGCGTTCGCTCTCAACGTGCAGGTGCCATGGGCCGACCTGCACATGATCGGCTACATTCTCATGGGCGCGGGCGTCGTCGCCTTCCTCATCGGCATCATCCTCATGGTGAGCCGTCGGCGCACCGAAGTCGTCACCCGCACCGAGGGAACCGCCGACGGCGGGAACGTCTCGCGCCGCACGGTTCGTTCGCCCGGCGACGACGAGGTCTTCTGAGGTCTCGACAGGTCTGAGGTCTCGACAGGCCGTCGTCAGGGGACGATGACCAGCTTTCCGCGCACGTGGTGGGTCTGGCTGGCGCGGAAGGCGTCGGCGACGCCCTCCAGCGGGAACGTCTGAGCGACCTCCACCTTCAGCGCGCCCTGGTCGGCGAGTTCGGCCAGGCGCGCGGTCTGCGCGCCGTCGGGGCGCACCCAGATGTGCCGCCCGCCGTGCTCGGTGACCGAGGCGTCGGCGATGGACGCGTGCGGAGCGCCCTCGGCCAGCACGGCGAGGGTGACATCCAGCATCCCTCCGGCGAAGTCGGCGACGGCGTCGACCGCGCCGTCGGAGAGCGCGCGCACGCGCTCGACGAGCCCGTCGCCGTAGGTGGTGGGGATGGCGCCGAGACTGCGCAGGTAGTCGTGGTTGGCCTCGGATGCCGTGGCGATCACGCGTGCGCCGCGGGCGATGGCGATCTGCACGGCGAAGCTGCCGACGCCGCCCGAGCCGCCGTGGATGAGCAGAGTGCGGGCGTGCAGCTCGCCGAGAGCGTCGATGGTGCGCAGCGCCGTGCCGCCGGCGAGGGGGAGTGCGCCGGCCTGCTCCCAGCTGAGGGATGCCGGCTTGTGCGCGACCGCGCGCACCGGCACGTCCACACGCTCGGCGAACGTGCCGCCGCCGACCGTGTCGGTGCGGGCGTAGGCCATCACCTCGTCGCCCACCTGGAACTCCGGGGTGTCCAGGCCCACGCCTACGACCACTCCCGCCACGTCCCAGCCGGGGATGATCGGAAACTGCGAGGGCATGATCGGGTCGAGGTACCCGGCCATCAGCTTCCAGTCCACCGGGTTCACGCCTGCCGCGCGCACGTCGATCAGCACGGATGCCGGGGAGACCTTGGGTTCGGGGACCTCACGCACCTGCAGAGCATCGAGATCCTGGGTGAACTGGTCGTAGACGACTGCGCGCATGCTGGCCTCCTGAGGGTGTGTCCTCCACTCTGACACGCGACAGCCGGCGTGAGACGCGATTTCCATCATGAGGAATGTGCGGGGGAGCGGCGTTCCTCAAGAACAGGGCTTCTCGTCGAGCAGCCCGGTGCTACAGACCCTGTCCCGCGTCCCACAGCCGCTCGGTGCGCCCAGCCAGCAGGGCGTCGAGCGAGATGGCCTGGGTGTCGGTGAGCGAGGCGACGTAGTCGATGATGCCCCGGCCGCGGGCGAGGGCGTCCAGGTCGGCATCCGTCCGCGACTCCACCAGCTCGGGAGCGTCCTGCCGCAGCCTGCGGTGGTCATCGGCCGCGAGCTCGACCAGGTCGATCAGCCGGCGAGGTGCGCGCCGGGCGTCTCGGGGGTCGTCGAGCCAGGCGGTGAAGCCGTCCACCAGGCGCTCCAGCACGCTCGCCTGGCCGCGCTGGTAGACGGTGAGGTCGGGACGCTCGAGGATGAATCGCTCGTGCAGGAACTTCAGCACGGCCACTTCATGCCACGCCTGCCGGTTCAACGCGACGTGGCCGCAGCGGATGTCCGGATGCCGGTGCACCTCGACGGCCGACTGCAGCCGCGAGATCCAGCCGCTCGTGAACCCTGCCAGGTTGCGCTCGCTGGCGAGTGACCCGTCGAACGGCTCCGCGACGAGTCCGTCGACGACCTCGGCCTTGACCTTCGCCACCGCCTGGCCGAAGGCGTCGGGGTCGGCGATCCAGGCATCCTTCGCCTGCAGCCGTCGCCACAGCAGCTCCAGGGAGTACCCCGGTCTGCGGGCGTCGACGGTCAGATCGGCGGTGTCGGTTGCCCGCAGACTCGCGAGCCCGTGATGCCAGCTGCGGAACTCCGAGGACAGCGTGGCGGGGTTCAGCAGGCCCGCGCGGTAGAAGTCGTCGAGGTCGTGCAGCGAGTAGGCGATGTCATCGGAGATGTCCATGATGGAGCACTCGACGGTCTGCTGGCCGGGCTCGATCAGGGGATACGCGGCGAGAGCGTCCCTGGCATCCTGCTCGTCGACGGCGTAGAAGCTGAACTTGCTCGCGCCGCCGCGTCGGATGCCGCCCTCGCCGCGCCGCCAGGGGTACTTCAGTACGGCGGCGCGCACGGCGGCGGTGAGGTTGAGACCGACGCCGGGGCGGTCGTGCTCGTCGAGGCGGGTGAGGATGCGGTAGGTCTGCGCATTCCCCTCGAAGCCCTCCCGCAGGCCGAACCTGTCGCGTGCCAGGCGGTCGAGGGTCTGCTCGCCGAGATGCCCGAACGGCGGATGCCCGAGGTCGTGCGCGGCGGATGCGGCCTGGACGACCACCGGATGCGCGCCGCCGAGCTCCGCGACGATCCGGCCGGGCTCGTCGGTGCGCGTGGACAGTTGCGTGGCGATCGCGCGGGCGACGGCCGCCACCTTGATGGAGTGCGTGAGGCGGTTGTGCACGGCCAGTCCCGCTCCCGCCTGCGAGATCACCTGCGTCACTGCGGAGAGCCGTGAGTAGTAGGGCGAGAAGCGGATGCGCTCCACGTCCACGCGGAAATCCGGATGCCCCTCGGCCTGCTGGAACTCGTCGAGCGTCTCGGACAGGCGTCGCCTCTGTCGCGGGTCATCCATCATGCGCCCAGTGTGGCACGGGCTCGTGACGGGGTGCTCGGTCATCGCGCCGGGGCGGGTTGCGCGGGGCAGGCGGCCAGGATCCGGGCGATGGCGTCGTGCTCGGCCTGCGTCACCCACAGGTCGTAGGCGGTCTTGACGGCGACCTGGCGTGCGACGTACGCGCAGCGGAAGCCCTTGGTCTTCGGCAGCCAGGTGGCGGCATCCCCGTCGCGCTTGGACGCGTTGGCGGAGCCGTCCACAGCCAGCAGGTTCAGCGGGTCGTTGGCGAACGCCGTGCGCTGCTCGGGAGTGAGTGCCTGCGCACCCTTCTGCCAGGCGTCGCTGAGGGCGACGACGTGGTCGATCTGCACCAGCTGCGATGTGCTCTGCCCGCGGACGAACGCGATCGTCGATCCGGAGTACGGGTCGTGCAGGGTGCCGGAGAGCACGACGCAGCGTCCGCGACGGGTGATGTCGGTCAGCTGCGCGGCGAGGACGTCGTTGCGGGTGTCGCAGCCGTTGCGGTCGACGTCCTTCCATCGCGGGCCGAACTGCGCGCGTTCGTAGCCGGTCTTCGGTGCGCGGCCCTTGATGGGGAGCGTCTCCAGCAGTGCGAGTGCGGAGTCTGCGGATGCCGTGGGCGCGGCGCTCGGCGTCCGGGTCGGTTGCGATGTCGGTTCCGGCGTCGGTTGCGGGGTGGCTTCGGGCGCGGCGTCCATCGGCGCCGACGATCCCGCGCTCGCCGTCGGCACAGCTGCGGGTGCGGCATCCGGTGTCTGCGTGCCCCCGACGGCGCCGGAGATCAGAGCGATCACGGCGACCAGGCCGATGAGCAGCCATGCTCCTCTGCGCATGCTGGATCGACGCGGTCTCGCCCTCATCATCATCCACTGCCGATCTGCACAGCCTCCGTCCCCTCAGACGGAATCCCTCCTCATTATGGCCGCCTCGAAACTCACGGCAGACCTCCGGCATCCGGGTCTATCATCGCCACTCGCAGACACCGGCGTCCGCCGATGCCGAACTCAACATCTGGAGATTCGGATGCGTAAATCAGTCCTCGCTGTGTCACTCACGGTCATCGCGACCACCCTCGCAGTACTCGGCGGCGGAACCGCCGCGAATGCCTCCCCACCTCCCACGTCGCCGATCCCGAACTCGTCACCCGGGTGGCTGACCCACGCCGCGAAGGTGGGTCCCGCCACCGGCAACGTGCAGGCCCGCGTCTACCTCGCGCCGAACGGCGGTCTGGCGGCGCTGCAGTCGTTCGCGACCGCCGTGTCGACGCCCGGATCCTCGCAGTACCGGCAGTTCCTGACACCCGCGCAGTACCACGCGCGGTTCGACGCCGGCGCCTCCACGGTGTCCGCCGTCACCGCCTGGCTGACCGGCGCCGGCCTGAAGGCCTCGGTCGATCCGCAGCACCGCTACGTCGACGTGTCCGGTGGAGTCGGCGCCGTGAACAAGGCGTTCGGCGTGACCCTGGCGAAGTACCGGCATGACGGTCAGACCGTGCAGGCTCCGTCGGGCGCGGCCAGCACTCCGGCATCCCTCGCCGGTGCGGTGATCGCCGTCAGCGGGCTGGACACGACCCCGTCGATCGTCAAGCCGCAGACGCAGAAGCCCGCGCCCCCGTCGGCCGGCTTCCGCAACGCTCCCATCTGCGGCGAATGGTACGGATCCGCGACGCCGGCGAACATGCCGACGCCCGACGGGACGACGCTGCCGGAGTTCCAGGGCGCCTCGCTGGCTTACTCGCCGTGCGGCTACACCGGCCCGCAGCTGCGCGCCGCGTACGAGAAGGGCTTGACCGGCGGGTACGACGGCAGCGGCGTGACGGTGGCCATCACCGATGCGTACGCGTCGCCGACGATCGCGTCGGATGCCGACCGGTACGCGACCGACACCGGCGACAAGCCGTTCGCCGCGGGGCAGTTCTCGCAGAGCCTCCCGCGCACGTACACGAACGTCAACAGCAACAACTCGCCCTACCAGTGCGACATGCCCGGCTGGTACGGCGAGGAGACCCTCGACGTCGAGGCCGTGCACGCCATGGCTCCGGCGGCGAACGTGAGGTACTACGCCGCGAAGAGCTGCACGGATCCCGACCTGCTCGACACGTTCAACCGCATCAACGACGAGAACCTCGCCAACATCGTGACGAACTCGTGGGGCGGCGTGGGCGATGCCACCAAGCCCTCGCTTGCGCTGGCCTACGACACCGCGTTCCTGCAGGGCGCCGCTCAGGGCATCAGCTACGTGTTCTCCAGCGGCGACAACGGCGACGAAGTGACCTCGCTCGGCACCCCGCAGACCGACTATCCGGCATCCAACCCCTATGTCACGGCCGTCGGCGGCACGTCCACCGCGATCACGCCCGACGGGCTGGTCGGGCAGACCGGCTGGCAGACGTCGAAGTACTCGCTGACGGACGGCACGTGGGCGTCGGCCGGCGGCTTCCTGTATGGCGGGGGCGGCGGCTACTCGTCCAACGTCCCCGAGCCGACGTATCAGAAGGATGCCGGCATCGTCAGCCCCAACGGCGGGCGTGCGGTTCCCGATGTGGCGATGGACGCCGACCCCACGACGGGCATGCTCGTGGGGCAGACGCAGACGTTCTCCGGCAAGGCGATGTACGACACCTACCGGATCGGTGGGACCAGCCTGGCCTCGCCGCTGTTCGCCGGCATCACCGCGCTGAAGATCCAGGCCAACGGGCATCGGGGCTTCGGCCTGCTGAACCCGCTGATCTACTCCTCGCACGGCGCCGGGTTCACCGACGTCACCGGGGCGGGCATCGGCACGGGCGCCATCCGTGTGGACTTCGTCAACGGCGTGGACGCCTCGGGCGGGTACGTGTACTCCGTGCGCACGTTCGACGGGGCGACCACCTCGCTGAAGGTGGGAACCGGCTGGGATGACGAGACCGGCTGGGGCAGCGCCTCGGCCGCGTGGGTTCACTAGACGCGCCACGTCTGATTCGGGAGGGCTCGGCGGCTGCCGGGCCCTCCTCTTCGGTCAGAAGGTGACGTTCAGGCGGTGACGTTCAGGCGGTGACGATCCCCGCGCGCACGGCGACCTCGCGGTAGGCCTCGGCGAGGGCCGCCGTCGTGTAGTGCCGGTTGAGCCCGCTCGGGTTGGGGACCACCCATACTTCGTCCGTGCCCTCCCACTCGATCGGCTGACGGCCGACGGTCGCGTGCGGTGCGCCGAAGGCGGTGCGGTACGCGCCGATGCCCAGCAGTGCGACGACCCTCGGGCGGATGTTCTGGATGTCCGCACGGAGTCGTCGTCCGCCTTCGTGCAGTTCGTCGTTCGACAGATCGGATGCCTTGGCCGAGGCACCCGGGACGATGCTGGTGATGCCCACGCCGCGGTGTTTGAGGTGATGTTCGTCGGCAGGAAGCATCCCTGCAGAGGCATCGATGCGCCGGTCGACGATGCCCGCCGCCAGCAGCGCGGGGAAGAACCTGTTGCCGCGCGGCGCGAAGTGCGCCTGCACAGCCACGGACAGCAGCCCGGGGTTGATGCCGACGAACAGCAGACGGGTCGGGTCGGGGATCAGGTCGGGGAGCGTCCCGCCCGTGAACGACAGCAGCTCGGAGCGGGAGAAGGGCATGGGTCCATCATCCCGCGGGCGCGCGCGGTGGAATTCGTGACTGCTAGCCTCGGATCGGCCGCGATGCGAGGAACTCGTGGCCGCAGCGCACTCAGCTCGGTTCTTGAGGCGTATCCGAGCCGATGTTCTGATGCGCCGGAGATCACCCGGCCCTGATAACGAGGATCCATCACCATGTCACGGCGACACTTTCGAATTGCGCTCGCGTCGAGTCTTCTGGCTCTCGCCCTGTTCACGACGGGTTGTGCAGGTAGTCCTGCTCCTTCTTCCAGCGGCTCAGCGGACGGTGGCCGAGCGGTGAGCGAGACACCCGCGCCTGCACCGAAGCCCACCCCGGTGAGCCTTGAAGGCACTTGGAAGCAGAGCAACTCGAAGGCCGAAGGGTCCGGGATGGAGGCGACGGTCGTCGGTCAGACGATCACGATCGACTTCGTCATCGACGGAGGCAAGACGACCGCGCTGTATTGGGTCGGCACCGTCGTCGTGCCGCAGGACGGCTCGACGAGCTTCACGTGGACCTCTGAGGCGGACACGGCCAAGTTGAAGAACGCGCTTCTCGGGTCGCAGGACGCCACCAAGAACTTCTCATACGACAAGGGCGTCATCAGTTATGAGGTCACCATCCAGGGGCAGACGGCCCAGGTCGAGATGGCTCGGGCCGAGTGAACAGAGGGCACTGCGCGGACCCTGGGCAAAGCAAAACCCCCGCGATGTAGAAGCTACGCGGGGGTTTCTGGGCTGATTGTAACGATCAGCCTTGTGGCTCCGACGGGCGTCGATCCCGTGACCTCACGATTTTCAGTCGTGCGCTCTACCAACTGAGCTACAGAGCCGTGCGGCACATCATGATCTGCCGCTTCTTAGACGAAGAGCCTCCTCGAAAGAAGGCTCGACGCTCAGAGCGACCCTGACGGGACTTGAACCCGCGACCTCCGCCGTGACAGGGCGGCACGCTAACCAACTGCGCTACAGGGCCATAACTTTTCAATTGTATCGGATCAGTGACCCCAACGGGATTCGAACCCGTGCTACCGCCGTGAAAGGGCGGCGTCCTAGGCCGCTAAACGATGGGGCCGAAGAGAGTCCCAGGGGGTTTCCCTTGCCGACGCTCAAGCATAAGGGACACTCCGACGAAAAACGAAATCGAAGGCGGGCCTGCGTGACTCCCGGGCGTTTCGGGTGGACGATGGGATGGTCTCCTGTGCCCTGAACGCCGACAGCACCTGTTGCGGATGTGACGAATGTTGTTAGTGTGGCACTTGTGAAACCGGCGGAAGGGGCCGAGTGAACGA
>NZ_CALBRW010000009.1 GCF_937927635.1 uncultured Microbacterium sp. | reverse complement strand
GCCGCCCGCGCATGGTGTCGGGAACGGCCGCCTGCATCATCGTGTTGCGGTAGATGGAGCTGATGTTGTCGGCGGCACCGGAGAGCGCCAGCGCGATGCACGCCGCGACGATGAGCGCGACGTGCGGCACCTGCTCGGACGCCGCGGGCAGGAACATGCCGATCAGCAGGATCCCGCCGAACACCGCGATGGCGGCGCCATAGGCCTGCACGGCATGCGCGATGCCGCGGCCGTGCCACCGGTAGTGCACCAGTCGTCCTGAGAACAGGCTGCAGACGAAGGTGCCCACGGCGACCGCGGCGGTGAGGATGCCGGTGGTGAACGCTCCGCCGCCCAGCAGCACCGTGCCGAGGGCGGGGAACAGCGCCAGCGGCTGGCCGAAGGTCATCGCCGTGATGTCCAGCAGGTACTGCATCCGGATGTTGCCCGCACGGCGCAGGAACTGCCAGCCGTCCACGAGCGATGCCAGGCCCGGCCGCACGATCGTGCCCTCCGGCAGCAGCGCGGGCAGAGTCCACAGCCCCAGGAACATCGACAGCATGAGGATGATGTCGATGGTGTACGTCCAGCCGAAGCCCGTCAGTGCCACCAGCATTCCCGCGACGGCAGGGCCCACCATCACGGTGATGCCGAATGCCACGCCGTTCAGAGCGGATGCCGCAGCCAGCCTGTCCAGGGGGATCAGCCGCGGCACGATGGCGGTGCGTGTGGCCATGCCGACCGAGTTCGCGGCGGCGATCACCATGCTCAGCCCGTACAGCCACCAGATCGACTCCAGGTGCGTCCAGGTCAGCGCTGCAAGCAGAGCGGTCGCCGCGAATGCGACGGTGGCGGAGATCAGCGCCACGCGGCGCCGGTCGAACGCATCGGCCAGCATCCCGCCGTACAGCCCCGCCAGGATCATCGGCACGAGACCCGCCACGGCGATCATCGATACGGCGAACGTGCTGCCGGTGAGGGCGAACACGTGCAGCATCACCGTCACCACGGTGAGCTGTCCTCCGATGCCGGCCAGCGCCGAGCCGATCCACATGCGCGCGAACGGCGGACTGATCTTCAGAGGGGAGAGGTCGATGAGGAGACCGCGGGGGAACTGCACATCTCGAGGCTATCGGCCCGTGCCCGGGGTGGACGTGGATGCTGGTAGGCTGTTGTGGTTGCCGTTCGATCGGCCGCGGATAAAGAGAGCCCGCACACTCAGTGCCGGGCGCCGCGCAACAAGCAGAGAGGGGATCGAATCTATGGCACTGGAAGCAGACGTCAAGAAGGCGATCATCGAAGAGTACGCGACGCACCCCGGTGACACCGGATCCCCCGAGGTGCAGGTCGCGATGCTGACGCAGCGCATCAAGGACCTCACCGAGCACCTGAAGGAGCACAAGCACGACCACCACTCGCGTCGTGGCCTCTTCCTGCTCGTCGGTCAGCGCCGTCGCCTGCTGGGTTACCTTCAGGACATCGACATCAACCGGTACCGCTCGCTCATCGAGCGCCTGGGTCTTCGTCGATAAGCATCGCGCCCAGCGCACAATCGCGCGAAACATTCTTGGAGAGCCGCCCTACGGTGTAGGGCGGCTCTCGCCGTACCCGGGGTCAGTGCGACGTGCCGACCAGATCCGGGTGGTGGATGGCTGCGACGTCCGGGTGCGCGCGCAGGCGCGACTTCAGCGCGTTCTCGCCGTAGAGGCTGTGGATCGGGTTCGACGGATCCTGCGTCACGCCGCGCGCCTGCGCGGCGAGCTCCGGCGGCAGATCGATCAGCGGCAGCCTCGCGTCCAGCGCGGGGTTGAAGAAGAACGGGATGGACAGCCGGTCATCGGGGGCCGTGGGGGAGATCACCCGATGGTTGGTGGCCTTCAGGTAGCCGCCCGTGGCGTACTCCAGCAGCTCGCCGATGTTCACCACGAACGCGCCGTCGACGGGAGGGGCGTCCACCCACTCGCCGTCGCGCTCCACCTGCAGCCCGCCGCGCCCCGGCTCCACCCACAGCAGGGTCAGCACGCCGCTGTCGCGATGCGCACCCACGCCCTGCTGGGGGAGCGGCTCGCGCGTTCCCGGATAGCGCACGATCTTGATCAGCGTGGACGGCTCCCCGAAGTGGTCGTCGAAGTACGACTCCTCGGCCCCGAGCGCCAGCGCCCAAGCGCGCAGCAGCCTGCGCGAGATCGCGGAGAGCGCGGCATGCCATTCGCTCACGACCTCGCGCAGCTCCGGCTGCGCCTCCGGCCACAGGTTCGGGCCGATCAGCCGGGTGAACGCGGGGCCGCCGGTCACGGCATCCCGCTCCGGGCCGATGTCGATCTGCTCGCGCCAGTCCACCTCGCCCTGCGTCCGCTCGCCGCCGACGCGCGTGTATCCGCGGAAGTGCGGGCTGTTGATGTTCTCGATGGCCAGCTTGTCGGCCTCGGGCAGCGCGAAGAAGTCCCGGGCCGCGCGGTGCAGCCGCCGCTCGAGCTCGGCGGGGATCCCGGTCCCGGTCAGGTAGAAGAAGCCCACGTCGTGCGTGGCGGCGCGCAGGTCGGCGCGGAAGGCGGCGGCCTCCGCCTCGCCGGCATCGAGTCGGGACAGGTCCAGGATCGGCAGGTTCAGGTCTGGCATGCGTCGACGGTAATGCGGATGCCGACGGAGCCGGCGGAATGTTGCGTTCTTTTACCCGGCCGCAGGACGAGACGACGGAGGGCGTCCTGCTAGGGTTGGTTAGGTAAGGCACCCCTTACCGCTCATCGACACACGGAGAACTCCCGCTCGTGCTCGCAGCAATGCTCCCCGCCCTCCTCATCGGCCTGCGCGAAGGACTGGAGGCGGCACTCGTCGTCGGCATCCTGGTCGCCTACATCCGTCGCCTCGGTCGCGGGGACGTGCTCGGCCGCATGTGGATCGGCATCGCGCTCGCGATCGCCCTCGCTCTGGGCATCGGCGCCGTGCTCACCTTCGGCACCTACGCACTCGCGCCGGGGGCGCAGGAGGTCATCGGCGGCTCGCTGTCGCTGGTGGCCGTCGTGATGGTGACCTGGATGATCTTCTGGATGCAGAAGGCCGGCCGCACCATGAAATCGAGCCTTCAGGGCGGGATCGACCGCGCCCTGGCCGACGGCGGCCTGTGGGCCCTGGTCGCGGTGGGCTTCGTCTCGGTCGCGCGTGAGGGCATCGAGACCACGCTGCTGCTGTGGTCGATGGTGCAGTCCTCCGGCAAGGCGCCGCTGGCGCTGCCCGGCGCGCTCATCGGACTGGCCATCGCCGTCGTGATCGGATGGCTGCTGGCACGCGGCGCCGTGCGCCTGGATCTGCGGCGATTCTTCTCCTGGACCGGCGGCTTCCTGGTGATCGTCGCCGCCGGCGTGCTGGCCTACGCCGTGATGGACCTGCAGGAGGCGGGCGTCCTGCCCGGGCCGTTCTCCGCGCTGGCGCCGACCGATCCTGCCACCGGGGCCGTGCTGTCGGGGGCAGCCGGGTTCCCGTTCGGGTGGGCGTTCGACGCATCCTCCGCGGTCGCGCCCGGCGGCGCTCTCGCCTCGATCCTGCAGGCGACGGTGGGCTTCATGCCGCACATGACCTGGCTGCAGGTCATCGCCTGGGCGGCATACATCGTCGTCGTCGGATTCTTCTTCGTCCGCGGCGTCCGCCCCGGCGGCGCTGGCACGCGCGCAGCCGCTCAGGCCGCACCGCGCACCGCCCCGTTCACCTCGACGTCCTCTGGAGCAGCATGATCATCACCGCACGCACTGTCGGCGCCCTCGCCGCGCTCACGGCATCCGCCATCGCCCTCACCGGCTGTGTCGCGAAGACCGCCGCCGACCCGGCGGCCTCCTTCACCGTGGACTCCACCGCGGATGCGTGCACGGTGTCGGCCTCGACGGCCGAGAGCGGCCCGCTCACGTTCGACATCACCAACAGCGGCGACCAGGTCACCGAGTTCTACCTGCTGGCGTCCGACGGCCTGCGCATCGTCGGCGAGGTCGAGAACATCGCGCCCGCGGCGTCCCGGACCATGACGGTCGTCGCCCAGCCCGGCGACTACTTCACGGTCTGCAAGCCCGGCATGGTCGGCGACGGGGTCGGGAGAGCCGCGTTCAACGTGAGCGGCGCCAAGGTCGCCATCGACGGACCGGATGCCGAGCAGAAGCAGAAGGCGGTCGACCTGTACGCCGCGTTCGTGAAGGACCAGGTCGGGCAGCTGGTGCCCGCCGTCGACGAGCTCGTCACGGCGTACCAGGCCGGCGACGACGCGAAGGCCCGCGAGCTGTTCCCGCAGGCGCGCGCGTACTACGAGCGCATCGAGCCGGTGGCCGAGTCCCTCGGCGATCTCGACCCGCGCATCGACTTCCGCGAGGTGGACGCCGTCGCCGACGGGCTGGACTGGACCGGCTTCCACCGCCTGGAGAAGGACCTGTGGGTGCCCGCGAAGGATGCGCTGAACTCCGACGGCGAAACCCCTGCCTGGCAGGACTGGGCGCCGTCGACTGCGGAGCAGCGCGGCGAGTTCGGTGACCTGCTGATCGCGGACGTGCAGGAGCTGTACGACTACGTGCACTCCGAGAAGTTCACCACCGCGCTGACCGATCAGGGCATCGCCGGCATCTCCAACGGCGCCGTCGCGCTGCTGGACGAGGTCGCCACCGGCAAGATCACCGGCGAGGAGGACTGGTGGTCGCACACCGACCTGTACGACTTCGCCGCCAACGTCGAGGGCTCGAAGATGGCCTTCTCACTGGTGAAGGACTACGTCGCCGGCAAGAACGTCGACGGGAAGAAGCTCGCCGCGTCGATCTCCACCGGTTACGCCGACCTCGAGGCGGCTCTCGCCGGGCACGGTTCGCTGGATGCCGGATTCGCGTCGTTCACGGACCTCGGCGACGGGGACCGCCGCGACCTCATCGATCTCATCAACGCCCTGGCCGAGCCGCTCTCGCAGCTCACCTCGACCGCTCTGGCCTGAGTGAGGACGCGGATGACCGGAGAAGAGGGAGCCGCTCCACGTCGCGGGCTGAGCCGGCGCGGCCTGCTGGGGCTCGCCGCGGGCGGGGGCGCGGCTGCCGTCGTCCTGGCCGGCGGGGGCTTCGCCCTCGGCGCCGGCCAGCGGCAGGGAGCAGTCGCCGACGTCGTGCATCCGTTCTTCGGCGTGCACCAGTCCGGCATCACCACCCCGGTGCAGGAGCACCTGCATTTCGCGGCCTTCGACATGATGCCGCGCAGCGACCGGGACGATCTCATCGAGCTGCTGAAGGACTGGTCGTACGCGGCCTCGCGCATGACGGCGGGGCTCGAGGTCAGCGCGACGGGTGCCGTCGGCGGCCCCGCAGAGGCGCCGCCGGATGACACCGGAGAGGCGCTCGGGCTGCCGGCCAGCGCGCTGAGCATCACCTTCGGGTTCGGGCCCACGCTGTTCGAGGACGAGGGCGGTGACCGCTACGGCATCCGGGATCGGCGCCCGCCGAAGCTGGAGCGCCTGCCGGCGTTCCTCGGCGACGACCTGGACCCCGCGCAGTCCGGCGGCGACCTGTGCATCCAGGTGTGCGCGGACGACCAGCAGGTGGCGGTGCACGCCATCCGCAACCTCAGTCGCATCGCCTTCGGTCGGGCGAAGCTGCGCTGGTCGCAGCTGGGCTTCGGGAAGACCTCCCGCACCACCGCCGACCAGCAGACCCCGCGCAACCTGTTCGGCTTCAAGGACGGCACGGCCAACATCCTCGCCGACGACGCCGCAGCCCTCGACGAGCACGTGTGGGTGGCGGAGGAGGACGGTCCGACATGGCTGGCCGGCGGCTCGTACCTCGTCGCACGCAGGATCGCCATGCTCATCGAGACGTGGGACCGCGTGCAGCTCGGCGAGCAGGAGCGCATCTTCGGCCGTGACAAGCGCGAGGGGGCGCCACTCAGCGGCGGAACCGAGCAGACCGCGCCGAAGCTGGCCGGACTCGACGCGCACAGCCATGTGCGGCTGGCGAACCCGGGCTCCAACGGCGGCACCCGCATCCTGCGCCGCGGCTTCAACTACGTCGGCGGCAACAACAGTCTCGGCAGGCTCGACGCGGGGCTGTTCTTCCTCGCATACCAGCGCGACCCCGCGCAGTTCATCGACCTGCAGCGTCGGCTGTCGACGGACCTGCTGAACGAGTACATCAGGCACACCGGCTCGGGAATCTGGGCGATCCCCGCGGGCGCCGCCGAGGGCGGGTACGTCGGGCAGGCGCTGTTCGCCTGAGCGCTCAGCGGCTGCGGCGCGACCCGGTCGGGTCGCTGCGGTGGTCGGAGCCGGACGCCAGCGCCGAGTCCGTGAACATCCAGCGCGGACGCGGCTCGATCAGCGGCCGGAACAGCCGCCGCACGGGCCTGGAGGCTGTGGCGAACGCGATGGCGACGGCCAGCACGGTGATCAGCGGCAACCAGATCCAGGTGGGGTCCAGTCCGCGCAGCACCCCCGACTCGCGGAACGGGTACAGCACGAAGGAGTGCAGCAGGTAGACGTACATCGTGTACTGCCCCAGCGTCGTCCACCACAGCCCGCCGCGGGGGACGAGGATGAAGAACGACGCGCACAGGATCAGCGACAGGCCCATCAGGCCCAGGCGGATGCCGCCCGCCCACCACTGGTCGGCCGTCAGATCGGCGTAGGAGTCGTCGTAGAAGAACCAGAACCGCAGATCGATGTCGTCCCAGAACGGCAGCCAGCGCCAGCACGTGAACCCCCACACCGCGAACGCGGCCACCGCGCAGGCTCGCAGCCACCACGGCCGGAAGTCGATCAGCCGGAACCTGCGCACGATGTCGTGCTCGCGCAGCCACCACCCCAGCGTGAAGTAGAACATCAGCCCCAGCGTGCGCGACAGCGAGAACGTGCTGTCGACGTTGCCCAGGTAGCCGACGCCGATCGAGATGCCCAGTGCCCACAGCAGGGGCCAGCGCAGCAGCGACAGGTACGGCAGCACCAGCCGGAAGATGCCGAGGGCCAGCAGGAACCACAGCGTCCACGACGGCTCGGTGAGATTGGGGTTCGCGTGGCCCTCCACGAGCCACTTCGTCAGCGTCCACAGACCCTCGAAGATCACATAGGGCACCAGGATGTCGGTGATCACCCGCGCCATCTGACGGCGGGTGGGGCTGGCGGACTTGGAGAAGTACCCGGAGATGATCGCGAACGCCGGCATGTGGAACGCGTAGATCAGCAGGTAGAAGGCGTAGGAGGTGTCGGAGTCGTAGATCAGCCGCTGTGTGCCGTGCCCGACGACCACCAGGGCGACGCAGATGAAGCGGGCGTTGTCCCAGAACGGAACGCGCCGGCGCGGCCGGGGGATCGCTCCGGTCGACGCGGTCTCGGGCGGATGCTGATCGGCACTGCTCATCGTTCGAGGCTACCCTCGGAGAACTCTCGAACCCGGGAGGGAATAACCTTGCGGCGTCTGCGTTTCACCAAGTACATTCAGTTGAATAGATACGGATGCCACCGCATCCCGAGTGGAGATGAACATGGACGCGCAGAACAGCGACGAGTCCGGTATGCAGTTCGGCATCATGTCGGTCAGCGACATCACGCAGGACCCGACCACGGGCATCACGCCCAGTGAGGGCGAGCGGATCCAGGCTGCCGTCACCATCGCCAAGCACGCCGAGGAGGCGGGGCTCGACGTCTTCGCCATCGGCGAGCACCACAACCCGCCGTTCTTCTCCTCGAGTCCCACCACGCTGCTGGCGTACATCGCCGCGCAGACGGAGCGCCTGATCGTCTCGACCGGCACCACGCTGATCACCACGAACGACCCGGTGCGCATCGCCGAGGAGTACGCGATGCTGCAGCACCTGTCCGGTGGCCGCATGGACCTCATGATGGGCCGCGGCAACACCGGCCCGGTCTACCCGTGGTTCGGCAAGGACATCCGCCAGGGCCTGCCGCTGGCCATCGAGAACTACGCGCTGCTGAACGAGCTATGGACCAAGGATGTCGTGGACTGGGAGGGGAAGTTCCGCACCTCGCTGCAGGGCTTCACCGCCACGCCCCGCCCGCTGGACGGCGTCAAGCCCTTCGTCTGGCACGGCTCCATCCGCACGCCGGAGATCGCCGAGCAGGCCGCCTACTACGGCGACGGATTCTTCGCGAACAACATCTTCTGGCCCAAGGAGCACTACCAGCGCCTGATCGAGCTGTACCGCCAGCGCTGGAGCCACTACGGCCACGGCGCGCCGGAGACCGCCATCGTCGGACTCGGCGGTCAGGTGTTCATGGCGAAGAGCTCGCAGGATGCCGTGAACGCCTTCCGGCCGTACTTCGACAACGCACCGGTGTACGGCCACGGCCCCTCGATGGAGGACTTCACCGAGATGACGCCGCTGACCGTCGGCTCGCCGCAGCAGGTCATCGACCGCTACGCCGCCATGCGCGACCACTTCGGCGACTACCAGCGCCAGCTGTTCCTCGTGGATCACGCCGGCCTGCCGCTGAAGGCCGTGCTCGAGCAGATCGATCTGCTCGGCAGCGAGGTCGTGCCCGTGCTGCGCCGCGAGCTCGCGCAGAACCGTCCGGCGAACGTTCCGGATGCTCCCACTCACGCCGCGCGCGTGAAGGCGGCCTACGGCGACGGGCCCGCGCGCCAGGCGCGCCCGGGTGCCAATCGCGGCGACAACCTCACCGCCGGATCCCCGTACCAGGACGGCGGGGCCACGCCTGCGTCGGCGGGCGCGGCGTTCGGCCTGGCTCGGAAGGGGGCCTGACCATGGCCGAGCGCCGGATCGCCGTGATCTCCTCCGGCCTGTCCAACCCGTCCTCCACCCGGATGCTCGCCGATCGCATGGTCGCCGAGACCGTGAAGGTGCTGGCCGAGCACGATGTGCAGGTGAAGGTCGACGTGATCGAGCTGCGCGACCTCGCGCACGACATCACCAACAACCTGCTCACCGGTTTCGCGCCCGCCCCGCTGGAGGAGGCCATCAACCGGGTGGTCTCCGCGGATGCGCTCATCGCCGTCACGCCGATCTTCTCCACCAGCTACGCGGGGCTGTTCAAATCGTTCATCGACGTGCTCGATCCGGATGCTCTGAGCGGCAAGCCGGTGCTGATCGGTGCGAACGCGGGGACGGCGCGCCACTCGCTGGCCATCGACTACGCCATCCGCCCGCTGTTCACCTACCTGCACGCCGACCCGGTGTCCACCGGCGTGTTCGCGGCCTTCAGCGACTGGGGTGACACGGCCGACGATGTGGCTCCGCTGAGCTCGCGCGTCGAGCGTGGCGCGAAGGAGCTGGCGGAGGCCATCCTGCACCGCGAGCCGGTGACCGACGACGATCCGTTCAACCCCGACAACTACCTGGGCAAGGGCAAGTCCTTCGGCCACCTGCTGGGCGGCCTGGCAGGCGAGTAGGACAGGACCTTCACGACGAACGCGGGCCCGTCATGCGCATGCATGACGGGCCCGCGTTCTCGTGGATCGTGGTCTCAGCCGCTCTTGCGGCGGAACTCCCGCTTCATCTGCGGGGCGTGAGTCGCGTGCACGGCCGAATCGCCGTCGAGGTGCGACTGCCCGCTCCGGTTCTGCGAGTTCTTCCGCTCGAGCGCCTCTTTGAACTTGCGCTTCATCTCCTCGGGGGAGACTGCCTTGTCATCGCTCATGCTCGTCAGCCTAGCCGCATCGCCGCGCGCAGCCGAGAGCGGATCCGGCGGCCGGGATCCGCGCTGATAAGCTGGAAGAGGATGCCTGTGGCATCTGCACGAACTCGCCCACCACACGGGTGCGCGAGCCTAAACAAAGAAGGAGAGACCTCTTGGAAGGTCCTGAAATCACCGCAACCGAGGCCGTTCTCGACAACGGCCGGTTCGGCACCCGCACCGTCCGGTTCGAGACCGGACGCCTCGCCCAGCAGGCACAGGGCTCTGTCGCCGCCTACCTGGACGATGAGACCATGCTCCTGTCGGCCACCAGCGCGGGCAAGCACCCGCGCGAAGGGTTCGACTTCTTCCCGCTGACCGTCGACGTCGAGGAGCGCTCGTACGCCGCCGGCAAGATCCCCGGTTCGTTCTTCCGCCGCGAGGGCCGCCCCTCCACGGACGCGATCCTGGTCTGCCGTCTGATCGACCGTCCGCTGCGCCCGTCGTTCGTGACGGGTCTGCGCAACGAGGTCCAGATCGTCATCACCGTGCTGTCGATCGCGCCGGGCGAGTACTACGACGCCCTCGCGATCAACGCGGCATCCGCCTCGACGCAGATCTCCGGCCTGCCGTTCTCCGGCCCCATCGCCGGCGTGCGCCTGGCGTTCATCCCCGGTCACGGCGAGCACGCCGACCAGTGGGTCGTGTTCCCGAACGCGGAGCAGGTCGAGCAGGCCGTCTTCGACCTCGTCGTCGCCGGTCGGATCGTCACCAAGAAGGACGGCTCCGAGGACGTCGCGATCATGATGGTCGAGGCCGAGGCGACCGAGAACAGCTGGAACCTGATCAAGGCCGGCGCCACCAAGCCCAGCGAGGACATCGTCGCGCAGGGCCTCGAGGCCGCCAAGCCCTTCATCGCCCAGCTCGTCAAGGCGCAGGCCGAGCTCGCCTCGCACGCGTCGAAGGAGCCGGGTGTCTACCCGGTGTTCCTGCCCTACGCCGACGAGACGTTCGCGTTCGTCAACGAGCGCGCCTACTCCGAGCTGGCCTCGGTGTACCAGATCGCCGACAAGATCGAGCGTCAGGACGCCGACGACGCTCTCAAGGAGCGCGTCAAGGGCGAGCTGGCCGCCGCCGTCGAGGCGGGCACGCTGCCCGAGTCCGCGCTGGCCGAGTTCTCGGCGGCGTACAAGGGCGTCACGAAGAAGATCGTGCGCGGCCGCATCCTCACCGATGGCGTCCGCATCGACGGACGCGGCCTGGCCG
Organism: uncultured Microbacterium sp.; assembly: GCF_937927635.1. Classification (GTDB taxonomy): domain Bacteria; phylum Actinomycetota; class Actinomycetes; order Actinomycetales; family Microbacteriaceae; genus Microbacterium. The sequence goes on along the minus strand of NZ_CALBRW010000009.1, from coordinate 1,036 downwards.
ACATCCGTCCGCTGGACGCGGAGGTGCAGGTCATCCCGCGCGTGCACGGCTCGGCGATCTTCCAGCGCGGCGAGACCCAGATCCTGGGCGTCACCACGCTGAACATGCTCAAGATGGAGCAGCAGATCGACTCGCTGTCGCCCACCACGAGCAAGCGCTACATGCACCACTACAACTTCCCGCCCTACTCCACCGGTGAGACCGGTCGCGTCGGGTCGCCGAAGCGTCGCGAGATCGGGCACGGCTTCCTGGCCGAGCGCGCGCTCGTGCCGGTGCTGCCCAGCCGCGAGGAGTTCCCCTACGCGATCCGTCAGGTCTCCGAGGCGCTGGGCTCCAACGGCTCCACCTCGATGGGCTCGGTCTGCGCGTCGACCCTGTCGCTGCTGAACGCCGGTGTGCCGCTGCGCGCGCCCGTCGCGGGCATCGCCATGGGCCTGGTCTCGGACGAGGTCGACGGTGAGACCCGCTACGCGGCGCTCACCGACATCCTCGGCGCCGAGGACGCCCTGGGCGACATGGACTTCAAGGTCGCCGGCACCAGCGAGTTCGTCACGGCCATCCAGCTGGACACCAAGCTCGACGGCATCCCGTCGTCCGTGCTGGCCGGCGCCCTGACGCAGGCGCGCGATGCCCGACTGACGATCCTCGGTGTGCTGAACGCCGCGATCGACACGCCCGACGAGATGGCGCCCACCGCGCCGCGCGTCATCAGCGTGCAGATCCCGGTCGACAAGATCGGCGAGCTGATCGGCCCGAAGGGCAAGACGATCAACGCGATCCAGGACGAGACCGGCGCGCAGATCTCCATCGAGGAGGACGGCACCGTCTACATCGGCGCCGTCGACGGCCCGTCGGCCGAGGCCGCCCGTGCCCAGGTCAACGCGATCGCCAACCCCACCAACCCGGAGGTCGGCGAGCAGTTCCTCGGCACCGTCGTGAAGATCGCCAGCTTCGGCGCCTTCATCTCGCTGCTGCCCGGCAAGGACGGCCTGCTGCATGTCACCGAGGTGCGCAAGCTCGCCGGTGGCAAGCGCGT
>NZ_CALBRW010000008.1 GCF_937927635.1 uncultured Microbacterium sp. | reverse complement strand
CGCCGGTGCGGGTGTAGATCGCGGCGCGCTGGTGCGAGTTCTCGCCGTAGCGCAGCGTCTTCAGTCGCTCGGCCTTCACCGTCAGGTGCGAGGGCAGATCGACCCCGTCGCCGAGGGTGCCCTCGGAGAACCACTGCGCGACGGCCGTGTCGTAGGTGGCGGTGTGCGCGAACGCGCGGGTCGCCAGCTCGCGGCGCTGTGCGAGGTCGGTGCCGCCTGCCTGCACCGATGCGATGATCGCCGGGTACGACTCCGGCGAGACGACGATGGCGACGTTGGCGTAGTTCTTCGCCGCGGCCCGCACCATCGAGGGGCCGCCGATGTCGATCTGCTCGACGATCTCATCCGGCGAGGCGCCAGACTCCACGGTCGCGACGAACGGGTACAGGTTGGCGACGACGAGCTCGAACGGCTCGATGCCGAGGTCCTTGAGCTGCTGCTCGTGGTCCTCCAGACGAAGGTCGGCCAGCAGGCCGCCGTGGATCTTCGGGTGCAGCGTCTTCACGCGGCCGTCCAGCATCTCCTCGACGCCGGTGACCGCGGCGACGTCGGTGACCGGGTGGCCCGCGTTGCGGATGGTCTGCGCGGTCGAGCCGGTGGAGACGATCTCGACGCCGGCGGCGACCAGCGCCGAGGCCAGCTCGACGAGGCCGCTCTTGTCGCTCACCGAGACCAGCGCGCGCCGGATCGGCACCAGGTCGCGGTGGCGGTACAGCGAGGGATCGAGGCGGGGGCCGGCCATGATGATGCTCCTTCGGACGTGCGTTGGTGTTGTGGGTCAGAGAACGAGGTCGCGCGTGGCGATGCGCCGCACGACATCGATGAGCAGGCGCCGCTCGACGGGCTTGATGCGCTCGTGCAGGCTCGCCTCGGTGTCGCCTTCGATCACAGCGACGCGCTCCTGGGCGAGGATCGGGCCGCTGTCGACGCCGTCGTCGACGACGATCACGCTGGCGCCGGTCTGGGAGGCGCCCGCGGCGAGCGCGTCGCGTACGCCGTGAGCACCGGGGAACTCCGGCAGGTAGGCGGGGTGGGTGTTGATGATGTTCGGCGCGTAGCGGGCCACCACGTCCGCCGGCAGCAGGCGCATCAGGCCGCTGAGCACGATGAGGTCGGGCTGCCAGGCGTCCAGCTGCTCGGCCAGCGCCGCGCCCCACTCCTCGCGGCTGTCATACGCCGCGTAGGGGACGGTGAATGCCGGGATGCCGAACTCCTCCGCGTGCGCGAGGCCGTCGGCGTCGCGGTCCGCGCCCACCGCGACCACGCGGGCGGGGAAATCGGGGTGGCTCGTCGCCTCGAGCAGGGCTCGGAGATTCGAGCCGGTACCGGAGATGAGAACGACGAGCGTCAGCACCCGGTCAGTCTACCGGGGCGGTCACGTCCGTTACGCCGCCCGCCGTCTGCTCGCGCCAGCGGTCCAGCCGCTCCTCGGCGAGCTCGTCGGGATGCCGCGGTGCCAGCAGCAGGATGCCGGCGCCGATGAGCACCTCGATGCCGATGGCCAGCGCGAAGGGGCCCGCCGCGGGCCCGGCATCCGCAAGTCTTCCCGGCCCGATGGAGCCGGATGCCAGCGCTGCGGCCAGCGCGGCCACGCCTGCCGAGACGGCGGCGATGCCCGTGGCGATCGCCGCACGCGGCCAGATCCCCGTGCCGATGCGCTCCCACACCAGTCGGGACCGCACCATCCAGCCGGCCAGCGCGCCGCAGGCGATGGGGACCAGCACGGCCACCAGCATCCACATCGACGAGTTGGCGGGGACCAGACCCAGCACCGGGATGCCGGGGACCGGGCCCAGCTCGGTCCCGGCGGGCGACACCGAGGTGCCGGCACCCAGCGCGAACCCGGGGCCCGCGAGCCAGCTGGCCGTCCACACGAGCAGCGTGGGCAGGTAGACCAGGTGGGCGAGCGTGAGCATGCTCGCGCCCAGCACGTCGACGCGGGCGGCCTCGAACAGCGCGATGACCTCTCCCCCGCGCAGCACCGTCATCACGGCGAAGCCGACGGCGGATGCTCCCAGCAGGGCGATGACGACGAAGGTCGCGCCGCGCAGCGATTCGGCCGGCACCGGAGACCAGTCGCCCCATCCGTCGACGACATCGTGCACGCGGTCGACGATCCCGCCGTCGCCCTCGGACCAGGCGCGCTTGATCGCGCCGATGAGCAGGCCCGCGATGTACACGGATGCCGGGATGAGCATGGCCGCCCACAGCGGGGCGCGCAGCACGCTCGAGTGCGCGGTCAGGCCGACCAGCACGCTGATGGTCGCGAACACGACGGCTCCGGAGAGCACGCCGCTGATCCAGGCCCCGGCGACAGCCGCCCGACGGCCGGAGCGCATGCCGAACAGCAGTGTGAACAGCAGGATCGCCAGCGGCGGTACGGAGACCGCGAACGTCGCCGCCTCCTTCGCGATGCCGAGCCCCGACAGCACGGCATCCGGCAGGACCACCTGCAGCGGCACACCGTGGCCGAACTGCCACAGCGTCCCGCTGACCGGCCACAGCGCACCCCAGTCGGCGTTCAGGCCGAACGCGAGCACCCACAGCAGCGTGAACGGCGCAAGCACGGCGACGAGCCCCACGGCGGCCGCGATGACGGCGTCGAGGGCGGCGAGGAGCAGCACGGTGACACGTTGCATGACCCATCGAGCCTACGACGAGCATCCGATACTCCCCGCCGGGCCACGCGACACGATAGATTCTCCTGCGGAGGTCCCGATGACAACTGCCCCTGTGCACCCTGATACCGACGTCGAGCCACGGAACGCGCTCGACAGATTCTTCGAGATCACGAAGCGGGGGTCCACCTTCGGTGCGGAGATCCGCGGCGGCGTGGTCACGTTCGTGACGATGGCGTACATCGTCATCCTGAACCCGATCATCCTGTCGTCCACGCCCGACGTGGTCGGCGACAAGCTCGACTTCCTGCAGCTGAGCGCGGTCACCGGGCTCACGGCCGCGATCATGACCATCCTGTTCGGCCTGATCGCCAAGCTGCCGTTCGGCTTCGCCGCGGGCCTGGGCATCAACGCCTTCCTGGCGTTCTCGGTGGTCGGCGAGGTCACCTGGCCCGAGGCGATGGGCCTGGTGGTCATCAACGGCCTCATCATCGTCGTGCTCAGCGCCACAGGGCTTCGCCGGATGATCTTCGACGCCGTGCCGCTGCAGCTGAAGATCGCCATCACGGTCGGCATCGGCCTGTTCATCGCCTTCATCGGCTTCGTCAACGCCGGCTTCGTGACCGCGGCGGCCTCCCCGCCGGTGGCGCTGGGCGTGGGCGGCTCGGTCGCCACGATCCCCACCCTGATCTTCGTCGTCACGCTGCTGCTGACCGGCGTGCTGGTCGCACGCAAGGTGAAGGGCGGCATCCTCATCGGCCTGGTCTCCGGCACCGTGCTGGCCGTGATCGTCGAGGCCATCTGGCACGTCGGCGCGAAGGGCGACAAGAACCCCGGCGGCTGGGGTCTGTCGATCCCGACCCTGCCGAAGGAGCTCGTGAGCCTGCCCGACCTGTCGCTGATCGGTCACGTCGATCTGTTCGGCTCCTTCGGCCGCGTGGGCGCGGTGGCGGCGCTCATGCTGGTGTTCACGCTGGTGTTCACCAACTTCTTCGACGCCATGGGCACCATGACGGGCCTGGCCAAGGAGGCCGACCTGGCCGACGAGAAGGGCAACTTCCCGCGGCTGAAGTCCTCGCTGATCATCGAGGGCGTCGGCGCCGTCGTGGGCGGCGCGACTTCGGGTTCGTCGAACACCGTGTTCATCGAGTCCGGCGCCGGCATCGGCGAGGGCGCGCGCACGGGATTCGCGAACCTGGTGACGGGCGGACTGTTCCTGATCGCGATGTTCTTCACGCCGCTGGTGTCGATCGTCCCGACCGAGGTCGCGGCCGCGGCCCTGGTGATCGTCGGTGCGCTGATGATGAGCCAGATCCGGTTCATCGACCTGACCGACTTCTCGGCCCTGTTCGGCGTCTTCCTCACGGTCGCCGTGATGCCCATGACCTACTCGATCGCCAACGGCATCGGCGCCGGCTTCATCGGCTGGGTGGTGGCCCGTGCCTTCTCCGGCAAGGCCCGCGAGATCAGCCCGCTGCTGTGGATCGTCACGATCGGGTTCGTGATCTTCTTCGCCCGCGGGCCCATCGAGCTGCTGCTGGCGCACTGACGAGCTCAGATCGCGGAGGGGGTCGGATGCCTGGCATCCGACCCCCTCCGTCATTCCACCCGTAGCCGCGCCTGCTCACGCCACGGCTGTCCCCTGGATGAGGGGCTCGACGGTTCCGAGCACGCCGGGCGCCAGCATCCGCTGCACGTCGACGCGGGCGAAGCCCGCCGCATCGATGGACGCCGCGGTGTCGCGGTGCGGGTCGCAGCCGTGGTCGATGAGCCGCGACAACGGGGCGTAGAGGGCTTGAATCCGGGAGGTCCAGGTACCGGCGTCCGCCGCGACGTGCTCGAAGAACACCATCCGCCCGCCGGGCCGCAGCACGCGGCGGACCTCCGCCAATGCGCCCAGGGGATCGCGCACCGAGCACAGCACCGTGGAGGCGATCACAGCATCCACCGATCCGGCCTGCAGTGGAATGGATTCGGCGGATGCCGTGAGCAGACGCGACTGCGGCCGCCGTGCGAGGCGCTGCCGCAATGCGGGCTCGATGCGACGACGCGGCTCCAGCGCCAGCCATTCGACGTCGGATGCCAGGTGGTCAGCGGCGATCCCGGAGCCGGCGCCGAGGTCGAGCACGACGCCGTGCAGCTGTGGCAGCACGCCGGCACGCCACCGACGGCGCAACTGGGTCGTCATGACATCACCGGGCATCCGGACAGGATAGGTCGAACGCGCGCACTTCTGAAGGGCATCCGCACTTCTGAAGGGCATCCGCACTTCTGAAGGGCATCCGCGTGCTTCCGCGGGGAGCGGATGCCCGGACCGGCCCCTCCCGGACGCAGACGAAGGCCCCGGGGTGGAGCCCGGGGCCTTCGTGTACAGCCTATCTCAGATCAGAGACCCTGGATGATCTCGCGCATCAGCGCGGCGGCCTCGGACGGCGTCTTGCCGACCTTGACTCCGGCGGCCTCGAGGGCCTCCTTCTTCGCCGCGGCGGTGCCCGCCGAGCCGGAGACGATGGCGCCGGCGTGGCCCATGGTCTTGCCCTCGGGCGCGGTGAAACCGGCCACGTAGCCGACGACCGGCTTGGTGACGTGCGCCTTGATGTAGTCGGCTGCGCGCTCCTCGGCGTCGCCACCGATCTCGCCGATCATGACGATGGCCTTGGTCTCGGGGTCGGCCTCGAACGCGGCGAGCGCGTCGATGTGCGTGGTGCCGATGACCGGGTCGCCGCCGATGCCGATGGCGGTCGAGAATCCGATGTCCTTCAGCTCGAACATCATCTGGTAGGTCAGGGTGCCCGACTTGGAGACCAGGCCGATGGGGCCGGTGCCGGTGATGTTTGCGGGCGTGATGCCGGCCAGGGCCTCACCGGGGGTGATGATGCCGGGGCAGTTCGGACCGATGATGCGGGTCTTGTTGCCCTTGGACTTGGCGTACGCCCAGGCCTCGGCGGAGTCGCCCACGGGGATGCCCTCGGTGATGACGACCAGCAGCGGGATCTCGGCGTCGATGGCCTCGATCATGGCGTCCTTGGCGAATGCCGGCGGCACGAAGGCGACGGACACGTCGGCGCCGGACTTCTGCATGGCCTCGGCGACCGTCCCGAACACGGGCAGGTCCACCTCGCCCTCGCCGGGCTTCTCGTGGGTGACGACGGTGCCGGCCTTGCGGGCGTTCACGCCGCCGACGATGTTGGTGCCGGCCTTGAGCATGAGGGCGGTGTGCTTGGAGCCCTGGCCGCCGGTGATGCCCTGGACGATGACCTTGGAGTCCTTGTTGAGGTAGATCGACATTTCTCTTCCTTAGAAAATGGGTCGGTGAGCCTGTCGAACCGTCAGGCGTTCGCCAGCTCGGCGGCCTTGTCGGCGCCCTCGTCCATGCCCGCGGCCGAGGTGACCAGCGGGTGGTTCGCGGCGGCGAGGATCGCACGGCCCTCTTCGACCTGGTTGCCGTCCAGACGGACGACCAGCGGCTTGGTGGCCGCGTCGCCGAGGATCTCCAGGGCCTTGATGATGCCCTCCGCGACGGCGACGCACGAGGTGATGCCGCCGAACACGTTCACGAAGACGCTCTTGACCTGCGGGTCGCCGAGGATCACGTCCAGGCCGTTCGCCATGACCTGCGCGTTGGCGCCGCCGCCGATGTCGAGGAAGTTGGCGGGCTTGACGCCGCCGTGCTTCTCGCCGGCGTAGGCGACGACGTCGAGGGTGGACATGACCAGTCCCGCGCCGTTGCCGATGATGCCGACCTGGCCGTCGAGCTTGACGTAGTTCAGACCGGATGCCTTGGCCTTGGCCTCGAGCGGGTCGGCCGCGGCCTTGTCCTCGAGAGCCTCGTGGTCGGGGTGGCGCACCTCGGAGGCGTTGTCGTCCAGCGACACCTTGCCGTCGAGGGCGATCACGTCGCCCTCCTCGGTGAGGACCAGCGGGTTGACCTCGACCAGCGTCGCGTCCTCGCCCTTGTACACGTCGTACAGCTTGACGAACACGTCGGCGACCTTCGAGACGAGCTCGTCGGGGAAGTTCGCAGTCTTGGCGATCTCGATCGCCTTGGTCTTGTTGATGCCCACGATCGGGTCGACGGCCACGCGGGCGAGAGCCTCGGGCTTCTCGACGGCGAGCTGCTCGATCTCCATGCCGCCCTCGACGCTGCACAGCGACAGATAGGAGCGGTTGGAGCGGTCCAGCAGCACCGAGAAGTAGAACTCCTTGGCGATGCGCGCACCGGCGGCGACCATGACGCGCTTGACGACGTGGCCCTTGATGTCGAGGCCGAGGATGGCCTTCGCCGCCTCGTACGCCTCGTCGGGGTTCTTGGCGACCTTCACGCCACCGGCCTTGCCGCGGCCGCCGGTCTTGACCTGAGCCTTGACGACGACGACGCCGCCGAGCTTCTCGGCCGCTGCCTTCACCTCCTCAGGGGTGTCGGCGACGATGCCGGCGAGAACCGGCACTTCGTACTTCTCGAAAAGGTCTCGTGCCTGGTACTCGTAGAGATCCACAGTGCAGTCCTTCGCTGGTTGCGGCGGATGGGACGCGACAATGCTGTCGGGTTTCGATGATGATTCGATCCGATCCAAAAGCCTACTACCGCTGGCGGGTCGGCCCGAACGGCCGCGACTAGGCTTCACCCTATGCAGCATGCGTCTCAGCCCCACACCGGCGTGGTCGCCGCCGCGCTCGAACTGTTCGCCTCGCAGGGCTTCGACGCGACCTCGGTCGAGCAGATCGCGAAGGCCGCCGGTGTCTCCCGCTCCACGTTCTTCCGTCAGTACGGCGGCAAGGAGGACGTGGTCTTCACCGATCACGAGCAGATGCTGGACGATCTGCGGTCGTTCTTCGACCAGCCGCACGACGACCCGTGGGAGGCCGTGTGCGAGGCATCCGAGCGGGTCTTCGAGTACTTCGTGCGCGATCCCGAGCTGGCCAGGCGCCGCTACGAGATCGTGCGCGAGGTGCCGGTGCTGCGCGATCGGGAGATCGTGACGGTGTTCCGCTACGAGCGGCTGTTCGACGAGTACCTGCGCGATGCGCTGCCCGGCATCGCCCCGATCGACGCTGTCGGCTTCTCCGCGCTGGTGACGGCCGTGCACAACCACGTGCTGCGGCAGCTGCTGCGCGGGCGGAAGGTTCCGGTGTCCACGCTGCGCACCGCGCTGGACGACGTGCGCCGCCGCTACGGCGTGCTGCCGGGCGGGGCGGATGCCGCACCCGATGACGTCGTGGTGGCCGTGTTCCCGCGCTCGATGCCCATCGCGGAGATCTCCCGCCGCGTGCAGGCCGAGCTCAGCTGACGCCGCCCGCCCCCAGGCGGTTCAGTCGTCGCAGCCGCACTTGCCGGCGGCGTTGCGCACCATGAAGCATCGGTCGCAGACGCCGTAGTCGCGCTCCGCGACCGGGGTCGCCTTGGGCATGCGGGGAGCGGATGCCGGCTTCGCGGCAGCCCGGGCGCCGGATGCCCGCGCAGCGGGACGCTTCGAACCCATCGCAGGCAGCGCGCCCGGCTGGGTCACGTAGAAGTACGGCGCACGGCCCTCGCTGGCCAGCAGCGGGAGCGCCCTGCCGCCTACGAGCACCTGCTCGTCCTCGGTGAAGCCGTTGATGTAGGTGCGGCCGATGTGCAGCGGCGCGCCGTCCTTGCGCAGCGCCTCGATGTAGCGACCGCGGTCGATGAAGCTGCTGCTTCCGACGGCATCCGTGACGGCTCCGATGAACTCGTGATTCTCGACCGGGATGCGGTGCGCCCGCAATGCTTCGGCGAGGGATCGGTAGAGGCGGGAGGTTCCTGTGGGGGTCGGCCCCTGTACTTCGTTCATCGTGTCGATTCTCTCACTCGGAGAGCCGGGCGATCGCCGTGAGCGGGCCCGTGGAACACTGGGGGCATGGTGCGGGCGACGGTGATCGGCAGCGGCCCCAACGGGCTCGCCGCGGCGGTGGCGCTGGCTCGCGCCGGCTACCGGGTGGAGGTGCTGGAGGCGGCTTCCACGGTCGGGGGCGGCGTGCGCACGCTGCCGGGACCGCTCCCGGGCTTCGCCTTCGACGTCTGCTCGGCCGTGCATCCGGTCGTGACGTCCTCCCCGTTCTTCCGCGCGTTCGGGATCACCGAGCGCGTGGACTGGATCACCCCGGAGATCTCGTACGCGCATCCGCTGGACGGCGGACGCGCAGCCATCGCCTGGCGCGACATCGATCGCACCGCCGCCGGGCTGGGCGCGGATGCCGCGGCCTGGTACGCGCACGTGCGGCCGCTGGCCCGCCGCATCGACGGCGTCAGCGACTTCACCGGTCATGCGCTGCTGCGCCTCCCCCGCGATCCGATCACGGCAGCGCGGTTCGGCATCCGGATGCTGGAGCAGGGCACGCCCCTGGCGCGGGCCACGCTGCGCACCGAGGCCGGCGCGGCGCTGATGGCGGGTGTGATGGCGCACGCCAACGCCCCGCTCCCCTCACTGGCCGCGTCCGCGGCGGGACTCATGCTGGCCGCCCACGGGCACGCGTCCGGATGGCCGTATCCGCGGGGCGGTGCGCAGCGCATCACGGATGCGCTGATCGCCGACCTGGAGGCTCACGGCGGCAGCATCCGCACGGATGAGCACGTGCGGGACCTCTCCCGACTCGACTGGGGCGACCCCGCTCGAGGGGATCTGCTGCTGCTGAACACCTCGCCGAGGCTCGTCCTCACGCATCCAGACATCCCCGCCGGCTACGCCAGGGCGCTGCGCGCGTACCGCTACGGCCCCGCGGCGGCGAAGGTGGACTTCGCCCTGGACGGCCCGGTGCCGTGGACGAACCCGGATGTGGCGCTGGCCCCGACCGTGCACGTCGGCGGCACGCGCGACGAGGTGTGGGCCAGTGAGCGGGCGGTGGCCCGAGGCTCGGTCAGCGATCGCCCGTACGTGCTGGTCGTGCAGCCCTCGGTGCTCGATGACACCAGGGCTCCGGCCGGCAAGGCCGTGCTGTGGGCCTACATCCACGTCCCGGCCGGATCCGAGCTGGATGCCACGGAGCTGATCACCCGGCAGGTGGAGCGCTTCGCTCCGGGGTTCCGCGATCGCGTGCTGGCGAGCGCGGCGGTGCCGGCATCCGCTCGCGAGGCGATCAACCCCAGCGAGATCGGCGGCGACGTGCTGGGCGGCGCGTTCACGCTGCGGCAGGCCTTCCGCCGACCCGTCCTCTCCCGGTCACCGTGGCGCACTCCGATGCGCGGTGTGTATCTCGCATCCGCCGCCACGCCGCCCGGCCCCGGGGTCTCGGGCATGTCCGGCTGGCTGGCCGCCCGCACCGCCCTCGCCGACGCCCGCCTCCCCCACGAGCTCCCCGACCTGTTCTGACCGTGATGATGGTGGTGGGAGCCCCGCAGCGGTCTTCCTGACTCATGCTCTGACTGA
>NZ_CALBRW010000007.1 GCF_937927635.1 uncultured Microbacterium sp. | reverse complement strand
GCGACGATCTTGCGCAGGCCCGAGCTGGAGAAGCGGTGGTTGCGGCTGTTGAAGTACAGCTCGATGCCGGCCTCCTCGCAGTACGCGCGGCCGGTGAAGTCGCGGTCCTCGTACTCGTCGCCGACGATGCGCACGTCGAGCTTGAAGGAGCGCAGGATGTCCTCGAGATCCTGCTCGGTGGAGTACGGCACGATCTCGTCGACGTACTCGCAGCCGCGCAGCTGGATGTAGCGCTCCACGACCGTCTGGGTCGGAGCGTTCTTCTCGGGACGGTCCAGGGTCGGGTCCATCTGCAGACCGCAGATCAGGTAGTCGCACTGCCGCTTGGCCTCGGCCAGCATCATGATGTGACCGGCGTGCAGCAGGTCGAAGGTCGAGAACGTGATCCCCACCCGCGGACCCGGGTTGTAGTCCTGGTGCTTCTTCGTGGCAGCATCCGTCATCGTGTCTCCTCCTGTACGACAGGGAAATCCTATCGGCCACGCGGACACCGCCGGTCGCGGCTGTGCGCCGCGGGTACGATTCGAGGATGCCGACCATGCTCGAACCCGGCGCACCGCTGCGCTTCGGCGCGAATTACACGCCGTCGAAGGACTGGATGCACTCGTGGCTGTCCCTGAACCTGGATGACGTGCGACGGGACTTCGCCGGTCTGGCGGAGCTGGGGCTGGACCATGTGCGCGTCTTCCCGCTGTGGCCGGTGCTGCAGCCGAACCGCACGCTGATCCGCGAGCAGGCCGTCGCCGATGTGCGCGCCGTGGTGGATGCTGCGGCCGAGTTCGATCTGGACGCCAGCGTGGATGTGATCCAGGGGCACCTGTCGAGCTTCGACTTCATCCCGTCATGGCTGTACACCTGGCACGACAAGAACATGTTCACGCACCCCGAGGCGCTCAGCGGTCAGACCGCTCTCGTAGAGCGGCTGGGTGCGGCGCTGGCGGATGCCGAAAACTTCCTGGGCTTCACGACCGGAAATGAGACCAACCAGTTCTCCGCCCCGGTGCACCCGTCGCCATGGCCGCTGACCACCGCCGAGGCCGAGAACTGGATCACGACGCTGTTGGATGCCGCAGAGCGCAGCGCCCCCGGTCGGCAGCACGTGCACAGCGAGTACGACGTGGCCTGGTACCTGGACGGCCACGCGTTCACGCCGGCCCTCGCCGCACGGCTGGGTGCCATGACGACCGTGCATTCCTGGATCTTCAACGGCACCGCACAGCGCTACGGAGGGCGCTCCACGGCATCCGATCGTCACGCCGAGTACCTGATCGAGCTCTCTCGCGCGTTCGCGACCGACCCCGGACGCGTCACCTGGCTGCAGGAGGTGGGGGCGCCGTCGAACTGCCTCGCGGACGCCGAGACCCCGGACTTCCTGGAGGCGACGGTGCGCAGCGCCGTGCGCACCGAGAATCTGTGGGGCATCACCTGGTGGTGCTCCCACGACGTGAGCAGGGCGCTGGCCGACTTCCCCGAGCTGGAGTACTCGCTGGGGCTGATCGAGAACGGCGGCGCCGCGAAGCCCATCGGCCGTCGCTTCGCCGAGATCATCCCCGAGCTGCGGGAGCGCCGTCCCGCACCGGCGCGCACGCTGGGCATCGTCATCGAGGTCGACGAGGCGGACCTCCCCGTCAGCCGCGCCGCGATGAGTCCCGGCGGCGCGATCTTCCAGAGTTGGGTGGACGCGTGCGAGGCCGGTGCGGATCCGGCTTTCATCACCTCGACGGATGCCGCGGATGCCGCCATCCTCGCGAACCGGGGCATCACCGAACTGCTCCGCCCCGACCTGGCCACCGGATCGCGGGCCTACGCGTCGAGCAACACCGTCGTCGACCCCGGCGCCACCGCCTGAACCGCAAGGAGCGGACTGTGCACGAAGAGACCTCCCTCACCGTCGGCCGCGCCAACCGGGTGCTCGCCGAGCGCGTGCGCCCGGCCATCCACTCCGCCCGGGTGCCGCTCGACATCGGCGCGAACGTCCTGCCCGGCGAGCCCATCACGCCCGCCGAGGGACTCGCGCTGGAGTACCAGCCGTTCGAGGCAGGCAGCATGTGGGGGCCGGCCTGGGGCACCACGTGGTTCCGCCTGCGCGGCGAGGTGCCCGCGGACTGGGCCGGCAAGAAGGTCGAGGCGCTCATCGACCTGGGGTTCGATCAGAACATGACCGGCTTCCAGTGCGAGGCGCTGGCGTACCGCCCCGACGGCACGCCGCTGAAGAGCATCAACCCGCGCAACCAGTGGCTTCCGGTCACGGATGCCGCCGAGCCGGGCGCCGCCGTGGAGTTCTACCTGGAGGGCGCCTCCAACCCGGTGCTGCTGGACTACCACCCGTTCCTGCCCACGCAGCAGGGCGACATCCGCACCTCCTCCCCCGAGCCGCTGTACCGGGTGCGGCACATGGATCTGGCGGTGTTCGAACCGGAGGTGTTCGAGCTGGCGCTCGACGTGGAGGTGCTCATCGAACTGCAGGCAGAGCTGCCCGAGACCGGCCCGCGCCGCATGCGCATCCTGCAGGCCCTCGACGACGCCCTCGACGTGCTGGATCTGCAGCGCATCACCGAGACCGCACCGGACGCCCGCGCGAAGCTGGCCGATGTTCTCGCCTCCCCCGCGGAGGCCAGCGCGCACCGCATCGCCGCCATCGGCCACGCCCACATCGACTCCGCCTGGCTGTGGCCGGTGCGCGAGACGATCCGCAAGGTGGCCCGCACGACGTCGTCGATGACCGCGCTCATCGACGAGCAGCCCGACTTCCTGTACGGCATGTCCAGCGCCCAGCAGTACGCCTGGCTCAAGGAGCACCGGCCGGAGGTGTACGCCCGGGTTCGCGACGCGGTGAAGGCGGGCCGCTTCCTGCCGCTGGGCGGCATGTGGGTGGAGTCCGACACGGTCATGCCCACCGGCGAGTCGCTGGTGCGCCAGTTCTCGCACGGCCAGCACTTCTTCGAGCGCGAGTTCGGCATCCGCTCCAAGGGCGTCTGGCTGCCCGACAGCTTCGGCTACTCCCCCGCCCTGCCGCAGCTGATGCGCCGGGCCGGGTTCGAGTGGTTCTTCACGCAGAAGATCTCCTGGAACCAGCGAAACAGGTTCCCGCACCACAGCTTCCTGTGGGAGGGGATCGACGGCTCGCGCATGTTCACGCACTTCCCGCCGATGGACACGTACACGTCGCAGTTGAGCGGGTCGGAGGTGGCGAAGGCGTCGCGCCAGTTCCAGGAGAACCGGGTTGCCACCATGTCGATCGCGCCGGTCGGCTGGGGTGACGGCGGCGGCGGCACCACCCGCGAGATGACCGGCAGGGCCGCGCGCCTGTCGTCGCTGGAGGGATCCGCGCAGGTCGAGTGGAAGCATCCGGATGTCTTCTTCGACGACGCTCGCGCAGAACTCACGGATCCCGCCGTCTGGGTCGGCGAGCTGTACCTGGAGCTGCACCGCGGCACGCTGACCAGTCAGCACGCCACCAAGGCGCTGCACCGCCGTGCCGAGCAGGCGGTGCTCGAGGCAGAACTGTGGGCGACGACCGCCGCCGTGCGGCTGGGCGCTGAGTACCCGTACGAGGAGCTGGATCGGCTGTGGGAGACCGTGCTGCTGCACGAGTTCCACGACATCCTGCCCGGCACGTCGATCGCGTGGGTGCATCGCGAGGCCGTCGCCGTGCTGACGCAGGTGGTGGCGGATGCTCGCACGCTGACGGATGCTGCGACGCGCGCGCTCGCGGGTGAAGGCGAGCGGATGCTGCGCTTCACCCCCACCTCGGTCGGCGGCGGGCGTGCGCTGGGCGCGGAGTTCGCGGATGACGCTTCGACAGGCTCAGCGCCCCAGAAGGCTGAGTCCCTGGAGGTTGGGTCCCTGAGCCCGTCGAAGGGTCGCCCCGAGACTGGGTCCCTGAGCCTGTCGAAGGGCCCCGACGGCATCCAGCTCGAGAACGACCTCGTCGCGGTCACCGTCTCGCCCGAGGGCCTGATCACCTCGGCGATCGATCGGGCATCCGGCCGCGACGCCATCCCCGCGGGCCGACCCGCGAACCTGTTCCAGCTGCACCAGGACTTCCCCAACAAGTGGGATGCCTGGGACATCGACCGCTACTACCGCAACCGGGTCGAGGATCTCACAGGGGTCGTCTCCCTGAAGGCATCCGTCATCGACGGCGCCGCCGTCGTGACCGTGAAGCGCGCGTTCTCGGCATCCGAGATCACCCAGACCATCACCCTGCGCCCGGGCTCGCGCACGGTGCTCCTGCAGAACGACATCGACTGGCACGAGACCGAGAAGCTGCTCAAGCTGGCGTTCCCGCTGGACGTATTCGCCCGCGAGACGCTGGCCGAGACGCAGTTCGGGTTCCAGCGCCGCGTGACGCACGTGAACACCAGCTGGGAGGCGGCGAAGTTCGAGACCTCGATGCACCGCTTCGTGCTGGTGCAGGAGGACGACGGCTTCGGCGTCGCGCTCGTGAACGACTCGATCTACGGCTACGACACCTCGCGTGACGTGGACGGCGATGACGTCACCACCACCATCCGGCTGTCGCTGCTGCGCGCGCCGCGGTTCCCCGACCCGGACACCGACCACGGGCACCACGAGATCGCCGTCGGTCTGGTGATCGGTGCGGATGCCGAGCTCGCGACCGCCGAGGGGATCGCGCTCAACTCCCCCGCACAGCTGGTGCGTGGTGCGAACGAGCTCGAGCCGCTGGTGTCCGTGACCGGTACGGGTCTCGTCGTCTCGTCCGTCAAGCTGGCAGACGACCGCTCCGGCGACGTGATCGTGCGCGTCTACGAGTCGCTGGGCCGCCGCACGACGGGTGCGCTGACGGTGGCGTTCGAACACACCGGCATCCGCGAGGTCTCACTCATCGAAGACGAGCTGGACGAACCTCGCACCGGCGGCGAGCTGTCGCTGCATCCGTTCGAAGTGCGCACGCTGCGCATCGCGCGGGGCTGAGCCCCGGCATCCGCCTCCGGCCGCCGCACAGCATCCGCCTCACGCCACCGAGACTCTCCAGTACGGCGAAACCCCTCGTGAGCGACGCCACGCACGAGGCAATGCGTCCACGCACGCTCTTTGCCCTGCGCGAAGGAAACGTGCTTCTTTCGCATGCATCCGGCTGCAAACCCCCGTGTTCGTGCCGCAGGCTGGATGCAGACCACCACGCAAAGGAGCTTCCGTGAACAACGCCTCAGACCTCATCGACACCGACGCCCTGCTCTTCATCGGCCGCCCCTACTGGTTCGAAAAGCACCCCTCGCAGGCCGAGGGCGAGGACTTCTGAGTCCAGCCCTGCGCGTCTGACCGCCGCTCCGCACTCCGCCGAAACCCCTCACCACAGCCGAAACCCCTCCTGAATCACGTCAGCCAGGGAGGGGTTTCGACGGTCAGGAGGGGTTTCGGCGTGGAAGGGCGGTCAGGCTCCGCGCAGCCGCTCGGCCAGGTAGGCCTGCAGACCCTCGAGCGGCACGCGCTCCTGGGCCATGCTGTCGCGGTCGCGCACGGTCACGGCGTTGTCGTCGAGCGAGTCGAAATCGACGGTGACGCAGAACGGGGTGCCGATCTCATCCTGGCGGCGGTAGCGGCGGCCGATGGCGCCGGCGTCGTCGAAGTCGATGGTCCAGTGCCCGCGCAGCGTGTCGGCCACCTCGCGCGCCAGCGGAGACAGGCGCTCGTTGCGAGACAGCGGCAGCACGGCCACCTTGACCGGCGCCAGGCGCGGGTCGAGCTTGAGCACGGTGCGGGTGTCGGTACCGCCCTTGGCGTTGGGCACCGACTCCTCGACGTACGCGTCCACGAGGAACGCCATCATCGAGCGGGTCAGGCCGAACGACGGCTCGATCACGTACGGCGTGTACCGCTCGCCGGATGCCTGGTCGAAGTACGTCAGCGACGAACCGGAGGCCTCGGAGTGCGAGGACAGGTCGTAGTCGGTGCGGTTGGCGACGCCCATCAGCTCGCCCCACTCGTGGCCGGCGAAGCCGAAGCGGTACTCCACGTCGATGGTGCCGGCGGAGTAGTGCGCGCGGTCATCCTCGGGCACGTCGAACTGGCGCATGTTCTCAGGGTCGATGCCGAGGTCGATGAACCAGTCCCAGCACGCCTGCACCCAGTGCTCGAACCACTGCTGCGCCTCAGCCGGCGGCACGAAGAACTCGATCTCCATCTGCTCGAACTCACGGGTGCGGAAGATGAAGTTGCCCGGCGTGATCTCGTTGCGGAACGCCTTGCCGACCTGGCCGATGCCGAACGGCGGCTTCTTGCGGCTGGCGGTGAGCACGTTGGCGAAGTTCACGAAGATGCCCTGCGCGGTCTCGGGGCGCAGGTAGTGCAGGCCCGACTCGTCGTCGACGACACCGAGGTAGGTCTTGACCAGACCGGAGAAGGCCTTGGGCTCGGTGTACTGCCCCTTGTTGCCGCAGTTCGGGCACGGCACGTCGGCCAGGCCGTTCTCGGCCTTGCGGCCCTTGCGCGCCTCGAAGTCCTCGACGAGGTTGTCGGCGCGGAAGCGCTTGTGGCAGTTCAGGCACTCCACCAGCGGGTCGGTGAACGTGGCGACGTGGCCGGAGGCCTCCCACACGCGCTTGGGCAGGATGATCGACGAGTCCAGGCCCACCATGTCGCCGCGGCCGCGCACGAACGTCTGCCACCACTGCCGGCGGATGTTCTCCTTCAGCTCGGTGCCGAGGGGGCCGTAGTCCCACGCCGAACGGGAACCGCCATAGATCTCACCCGCTTGGAACACGAACCCGCGGTGGCGGGCGAGGGCGATGACCTTGTCAAGACGGGACTGTTCGGCCACGGTGGCTCCAATGGTCGGATGCTACGGGGAAACGCCCGTGATCACGGGCATCCCAATCCTACCCGTGCCTCCTCCACGCCCCCACCCGCGTCGAGAGAACCACACCTCGCCGAGTGCACGGGTCGTTCGCGCGAAGAGCCCGTGCACTCGGCGAGGTCCCGTGCTCTCGACGGAGCGGGAGGGAGGTGCGAGGCTGGGGGCATGGATCAGCGCGTGAGCTTCATCACCCTTGCCGTGGCAGACGTGGCCCGCAGCCGGGCCTTCTACGTGGACGGGCTGGGCTGGCATCCGATCTTCGAGGCCGATGAGGTGCTGATGCTGCCCGTCGCAGAGCGAGTGATCCTCTCGCTCTGGAGCGTGGAGGGCTTCACCGCCGAGATCGGCGAAGCACCGGCATCCGGAATCGCGCCGATCACCCTCTCGCACAATCTCGCGACCGAGGCGGAGGTGGATGCCGTGCTCGCCGAGGCCGAGCGACTCGGCGCCACGGTGTCGAGGGCGACCCGGCGCGAGTGGGGCGGGTACTCCGGCTACTTCGCCGACCCCGACGGCTTCCGCTGGGAGATCGCGGTCAACCCCGGTGACACCGGGGCGTTCGTGCTGCCGCCCGCACGGTGATGCGCCCCTTCCCCTCCCACGTCGAGAGAACGACATCTCGCCGAGCGCACGGCTGCTTCACGCGAATATGCCGTGCATTCGGCCAGGTCCCGTGCTCTCGACGGAAAGGAGGGAGGGAGGGGACTCAGGCGGTGAAGAGGTAGCCGCGGGCGGGCTCGAAGCCGGCGATGCGCAGGCCCTTTCCGAGCTGCTCCTCGATGTCGGCGCGCAGCCGCAGCCGCCACTGGTGAGCGGCATCCGGGTCCGAGACGCGCATGGCCTCGACGTCCGTCGGGATCTGCACCGTCGCGAGCACGGCCTCGGATGCCGGCGGCCTGGCGATGTCGGCCAGCGACCACTCCACGTCCAGCCGGTCGCTCTCGTCTCCGGCATCCCCGCCTCCGAAGATGCCGTAGCGGTTCACGGTGTACGACGTGACGCGGGCGCCGAGCACGGTGAGGAAGAAGTGCGCGTTGCGGGCGACCAGCGGGTCGTACGTCCACGTGACGCGGCCGACCTCGCGGGAGAACGCCCACTGGCGCTGGTGCTCCTTGAGCTCGCGGCCCCAGCCGCGGCCGCGGTACTCCGGCAGCAGGGCGGTGATGTGCGAGTGCATGGTGCGCTTGCCGGGCTCGCCGAAGAACGCGATGGAGGCGCCGACCATGCGCTCGGAGCCGTCCTCGCCGTCGAACAGCCCCACGACGTAGTTGCCGGACTGCTGCAGCGCGCGCAGCGTGCCGGCGTCGATCACGCGCTCGGGCCCGCGGATGCTGTCCAGCAGCCCCTGCGCGTCGATGATGAGTTCTACGGTGTCGAGATCACGGATGGTTCGCACAGTCACAGTCTGCCCCTCACGGCCCGCGGAACGAAACGCGGGGCGGGTCGGGCATCCGATCAGCGGTTCGGGAATGCCTCGACCGGGTCCGACATCGGCCCCAGAATGCCCGCCGGTTAAGCTGAAGCAATGCCTTCTTCACCCGTAGCGCCCGAGACCACCACTTCGGGCGCCACCTTCTTCGGGCAGCCACGAGCTCTCGCGAACCTGTTCGGCGTCGAGATGTGGGAGCGCTTCAGCTTCTACGGCATGCAGGGCATCCTGCTGATCTACCTGTACTTCAGCATCAAGGATGGTGGCCTCGGGATGCCGGAGGCGCTGGCCGGCGGCATCGTCGGCGCCTATGGCGGATCGGTCTACCTGTCCACGATCCTGGGCGCGTGGTTGGCCGACCGGCTGTTCGGCTCGGAGCGCGTGCTGTTCTTCAGCGCGATGGTGATCGTCGCCGGTCACGCATCCCTGGCCCTGCTGCCGGGCTTCTGGGGCGTGGGCGCCGGCCTGGTGCTCATCGCACTCGGGTCGGGCGGGCTGAAGGCCAACGCGACGTCGGTCGTCGGCACGCTGTACAGCGAGGAGGACACTCGCCGGGATGCCGGTTTCTCGCTGTTCTACCTGGGCATCAACCTGGGCTCGTTCTTCGGGCCGGTGCTGACCGGTCTGCTGCAGGACACGGTCGGGTTCCACTGGGGCTTCGGTCTGGCCGCGGTCGGCATGGTCGCGGGCCTCGTCCAGTACAGCTTCGGACGTCGCGCGCTGCCCGCCGCGGCATCCGCTGTGCCGAACCCGCTGCCCGCGCGTCGCTACCCGCTGGTGATCGGCATCGCGGTCGTCGCGATCGCGCTGATCGTGGTGCTGACGCTGGTCGGCGTGGTCCGCGCGGACAACCTCGCGAACCTCGTGATCATCGGCGCGCTGGTGGCCACGCTGGCGTACTTCTCGATCATCCTGTCCAGCCGGCACGTCACCGCCACCGAGCGCTCTCGCGTGTGGGCGTTCGTTCCGCTGTTCATCACGAGCGTGGCGTTCTGGTCGCTGTACCAGCAGCAGTTCACCGTGCTGACGGTGTACAGCGACAAGCGACTGGATCGCATGATCTTCGGCTGGGAGATGCCACTGGTGTGGGTGCAGTCCATCAACCCGGTGTTCATCATCGTGCTCTCCGGCGTGTTCGCCGCGCTCTGGACCAAACTCGGCAGACGCCAGCCCACCACCCCGGTGAAGTTCGCGCTGGGCACGATGGTCATGGGAGCCGCGTTCCTGCTGTTCCTGCCGTTCGCGAACGGAGGCGAGAACTCCACGCCGCTGCTGGCGATCGTCGGCATCCTGCTCGTGTTCACCGTCGCCGAGCTGCTGCTCTCGCCCATCGGCCTGTCCGCGGCGACCAAGCTGGCGCCCTCGCACTTCAAGGCGCAGATGGTGGCGCTGTTCTTCCTGTCGATCTCGCTGGGAACCGCCATCTCGGGCTGGCTCGTGCAGTTCTACGACCCCGAGAACGAGGTGCCGTACTTCGCCGTGCTCGGCGCCATCGCGATCGTCGTCGGCCTGGGGCTGGCGCTGTCGGCGAGGCCCGTGCTCAAGCTCATGAAGGGCGTCAGTTGAGTCGGATGCCGTGACGCTCGGGCTCGCTTCAGCGTCCGCGCCCCTGTTCAGCGTCCGCGCCCCTGTTCAGCGTCGCCGCTGAGCGGGGGCGCGGACGACCAGCAGGGGCGGCGATGCCGCCAGAAGTGCTCAGCCGAGCGTGCGACCGTCAGGATCGCCCGGGCGAGCGGGGCGCAGCCGTGCGGGCGCGGGCCAGGGCAACGTGAAGCGCTCGGCCGGCGGACGCTGGATGTCACCGAAGTCGTCGACCTTCACCACGACGCGGCCCGTGGTTCCGGCATCCGACGGCGTCACCTCGACGAAGCGCACGCGGAGGGGTGCGGATGCCTCGCCCTCCAGCATCCACGCATCCGCGAGCCACGCGAGCCCGACCTCTTCGAGGGCGACCTCGGCATCGAGCCAGTCCACAGGAGCGGATGCCGTGCGGCCGAGCACATCGATGGCGACCCAGTCCTCGCCCTCGGGGCGGATCCAGCCCAAGAGCTCTCCGTCGTCACGGCGGTGCGGGGTCCAGTCGGCGGGGATCATCCCTCGACGGTAGCCGACCGTCCCGGTGCACGCGGCAGTTCCCGTCACGCGGCAGTTCCCGTCGCACGGCAGTTCCCGTCGCGCGGCAGTTTCCGACCGAAGCGGCGCAGATCTGCGCAGCGCGGACGGAGAACTGCAGCGCGAGGGCTGCGAGCCGTCAAGAAGTGCAGCGTGGGACGAGAAGAGCCGCGCGCGGCCCAGGGGCGAGGAGCGCCCGCACCGCTCAGTGCGTGTACTCCATGAGGTCGGTGCCGAGGATGCGGAAGGCCTCGTGCGCGCGCAGCCTGTGGCTGATCGACAGATCGTCGAAGCACACGGTCAGGGCGTAGGAGATGCCGGCGCGAGGGCCCGCCAGCACGCCGGCCTCGGCACGCACGCCGCGGTCGCGACCGGTCTTGTTGATGAACAGCAGCCCGTGGGAGTCGTGCTCGTGCGCGAACGGGTCCAGGCCGGTGGCGGCTCCCACCAGGCTGAGGTCGTGGTTCAGGCTCAGCCACTCGGCCACCTGCACGCTGACGGCGGCATCCACCACGGTGGAGTTCACCAGCGCGGCGAAGAGTCTGGAGAACTCGCCGGTGGTGCCCACCGCGACGTGCGGGGCATCATCCGGTCCGCGCTTGTCGCGGAAGTGATCCAGCACGGCGCTGCGCGGCATCCCGAGGCTGACCATGCGGGCGCGCACCTGGTCGTGGCCGACGGCGTCGAGCAGGGCGTTGGCGGCATTCGGATCGCCGGTGGCGGCGGCCAGCACGGCCAGGTCGATCAGCGGCAGCGCCGGCGCGCGCAGGCTGCGCCACAGCCCTGAGCCGGACACGAAACCGTCGGCGGTCCGGTCGACGATGCGCAGCGGATCGAGCGCGCCCGACTCCAGCGCCGCCGCGGTCTCCACCAGCACCGGCACGAACCCGAGCCCGGCGATGGGCAGCGGCACGTGGTCGTCGCCCGACAGCACCGTGCGGCCCGTGTCGAGATCGGCGACGTGCACCGACACCTGCGCGCCCGAGGTCGCGAGCTCCTCCAAGGCGCGCAGCGACGACGCGAAGGACCGGCGTCCGACGGCAGCGCGGCGCGGCGTGCGTCGGCCGCCCCGCTGGGAGCGACGTGGTGCGGTGGCAGTGCCATCGACGGGCGCAACCGACGCGCTCTCAGACGGGTCCGGGCCCGCAGCGGAGGGGGAGCTCACGCAGGAATCCTCACGGCAGAAGTATGCATCGGTGACCGGATGCACGGCGGGGGAGCTGGGAGCATCCGACTGACTCGGCTATCGTAGCCCCCTGATCGCGACCGGCGGGAGCCTTCTCACCAGATCGTGACGCGCTGCTCCTTCGGCAGGTGCAGGGCGTCGCCCTCGTCCACGCCGAACGCGTCGTAGAACGCGTCGATGTTGCTGACGATCTGGTTGCAGCGGAACTCGTTCGGCGAGTGCGGATCGATGGTCAGCAGACGGATGGTCTCGGCCTCGCGGCTCTTCTGCTGCCACACCTGCGCCCAGCTCAGCAGCAGGCGCTGGATTCCGGTGAAGCCGTCGATCTCGGGGGCGTCAGCGCCCTGCAGCGACAGCTCGTACGCTTTCAGCGCGATGCCGAGGCCGCCCAGGTCGCCGATGTTCTCGCCGATGGTCAGGGCTCCGTTGACATGGTTCTCGGCGGGCA
Organism: uncultured Microbacterium sp.; assembly: GCF_937927635.1. Classification (GTDB taxonomy): domain Bacteria; phylum Actinomycetota; class Actinomycetes; order Actinomycetales; family Microbacteriaceae; genus Microbacterium. Next base: position 124,208 of record NZ_CALBRW010000007.1, on the reverse strand, counting down.
GGCCCACCGGCACCAGCGCGTCGTACTGCGCGATGAGCGCTTTGGTGCGCTCTTCGAACGCCTCGCGATCGGCATCCGTCCACCAGTCCTGAAGTCGGCCTTCGCCGTCGTAGCGACTGCCCTGGTCGTCGAAGCCGTGGCCGATCTCGTGGCCGATCACGGCGCCGATTCCGCCGTAGTTGGCGGCCGCGTCGCGGTTCGGGTCGAAGAACGGGTACTGCAGGATGGCCGCGGGGAACACGATCTCGTTCATGAGCGGGTTGTAGTAGGCGTTCACGGTCTGCGGCGACATGAACCACTCGTCGCGGTCGATGGGCTGTCCCACCTTCGACAGCTGGCGGTCGTGCTCGAAGATCGTGGCGCTGCGAGCGCTGCCCACCAGATCGGATGCCGAGATCTCGACGCCCTCGTAATCGCGCCACACGTCGGGGTGGCCGATCTTGGGGCGGAAGGTGTCGAGTTTGGCGAGGGCCTTCTGGCGGGTCTCCGGGCTCATCCACTCCAGGGTCGAGATGCTCTGCCGGTACGCCTCGATCAGGTTGCCGACCAGCTCGTCCATGGCGGCCTTGGCGGCCGGCGGGAAGTGCCGCTCGACGTAGATCTTCCCGACCGCGTCGCCGAGGGACCCCTCCACCAGCGAGACGCCGCGCTTCCAGCGGTCGCGGATCGACGGGGTGCCGGTGAGCTCGGTGCCGTAGAAGGAGAAGTTCTCGGCGATGATGTCGTCGGTGAGGTACCCCGCCAGGCCGTGGACCACCTTGGCGCGAAGCCAGGCCTTCCAGTCGTCCAGACGCTCCTCGACCAGCAGGGCGCCCAGGCCCTCGAAGAAGCTGGGCTGGTAGACGACGAGCTCGTCGAAGGCGGCGTGGTTGGCCGTGGACACGGCCTTGCGCCACGGCGTGAGGTCGACGCCGACCAGCTGCTGGAACTCGTCCCAGGTCTTGAGGTTGTAGGTCTTGACGGCGTCGCGCGAGGCGACGTTGTCCCAGTGGTGCGCGGCGATCTCGTGCTCCAGGCCGAAGGCGCGGTCGGCGGTGGCCGCGGCATCCGCATCTCCCGCCAGCGTCAGGATGCGCTCGAGGTGAGCACGGTACGCGGCGCGGGTGCCCTCGAAGCTCTCCTGGCGGTAGTAGCTCTCGTCGGGCAGCGACAGGCCGGCCTGCACGGCGAACGGCACGTAGCGCTCGGGGTTGCCCGGGTCGGGCTCGACGAACACGCCGATCAGTGCCGCGACGCCCTCGCGGTCGAAGTTCCCGACTGTGGCGAGGAAGGAGCGGATGCCGTCGATGGCGTCGACCTTCGCCAGCTGCTCCTGCAGCGGGGCGAGGCCGAGCGCGGCGATGCGCTCGGTGTCCATGAAGGCGGTGAACAGGTCCCCGACCTTGCGGTTCAGGGTGCCGGCCTCGGCATCCTGCGACTCCTCGATGATCGCGCGCACGTCCTTCTCAGCCTGCTCGGCCAGCAGGTGGAAGGAGCCCCAGCGCGCCTTGTCGGCGGGGATCTCGGCGGCCTCGAGCCACGCGCCGTTGACGTGGCGGTAGAGGTCGTCCTGGGGGCGGATGTCGGAGCTGAACTCGCTGATGGCAAGACCCGAGGGCAGAACGTCAGTCATGCGACCCAGCCTAAGCGCGCACGGCGACATTCACTCCAATCGCCTAGACCCGACCGACCGTACCGAGATCATCACGCCCATTCCCCTGGCGCGCGGCGGCGCATAGGATGTCCCGAAGGCGTTCACCGGGATAGGGGTATCCCACGGGGGTGGTGGACGCGAAGGGGAAAGGATGTCTGCCGTGCGCGGACTGGGAGAGTACCTCGTGCTCGCGGGCGCTGCCCGCGCCGAGGACATCGCGAACACGATCGACGAGGTGGGCGACGGCGAGGCGCTCGCGCGACGCCTGGTGCAGGACCGCCGCGTCACCGAGCAGCAGGTCGCCGAGGCCGTGGCCCTGGCAACCGGTCACCGGTTCACCGACCTGACCGAGTACGAGTTCGATCCCGAGGTCATCGCGCTGGTGCCGGAGTCGCTGTGCCGTCGCTACCGCCTGCTGCCGCTGCGCATCCGCCGGAACCGGCTCACCGTCGGCATGATCAACCCGACCGACATCATCGCGCTCGACGACGTCGCCAGCGTGACCGACCTGCGCATCGTGCCCGTCGTCGTGGCCGAGGATGCCCTCAGCCGTGCCTTCGAGCGCTACCTGCGCTCGGACAGCGAGCTCACCGACCTCTCCGAGCAGATCGGCGAGACCTCGGGCGCATCGCACGTCACCTTCACCGAGCAGCTCGACGACGGGGATGCCGATGCCCCGATCGTGCGCTTCGTGAACCTGCTGATCACGCAGGCCATCAACGACCGTGCCAGCGACATCCACATCGAGCCCGGCGAGCAGCGCCTCACCGTGCGGTTCCGCATCGACGGCGTGCTGCACGAGATGCAGCGCGCCGACCGCAGCATCCAGGACGGCGTCATCTCGCGACTGAAGATCATGTCGTCCATCGACATCGCCGAGAAGCGCATCCCGCAGGACGGCCGCATCTCGGTCATGCACGACGGGCGCGCGGTCGACCTGCGCGTGGCCACGCTGCCGACGGTGTGGGGCGAGAAGATCGTCATGCGCATCCTCGACAACGGCGGCCAGAACACCAGCATGAACGACCTGCTGTTCTCCAGCGCCAACGAGAAGGCGTTCAAGGATGCCATCACGCGGCCGCACGGCATGGTGCTGGTGACCGGCCCGACGGGCTCGGGCAAGTCCACCACGCTGTACACGGCGCTGCGCGAGGTGGCCAATCCGCGGGTGAACGTCATCACCGTCGAGGACCCGGTGGAGTACCGGATGCCGGACATCAACCAGGTGCAGGTGAACCCGCGGGCCGGACTCACGTTCGCCGCCGCGCTGCGGTCGATCCTGCGCGCCGACCCCGACGTGGTGCTGGTCGGCGAGATCCGCGACCGCGAGACGGCCCTCATCTCGGTGGAGGCGGCACTCACCGGCCACCTGGTGATGTCGACGCTGCACACCAACGATGCGCCCAGTGCCCTCACCCGCCTGACGGAGATGGGCACGGAGCCGTTCCTGGTGGCCACCGCGCTGACCGCCGTGGTCGCCCAGCGCCTGGCCCGCCGGCTGTGCACCCGCTGCCAGGCTCCGCTGAACACCGACGAGGCGTCGCTGATCGCGCTCGGCATGCCTGCCGATCTCGCGCACGACGCCCGCGTGCACCGTGCGGTGGGATGCTCGGCGTGCTCGAACACCGGCTATCGCGGCCGCGTGGCCGTGCACGAGGTCATGAACGTGACCGAGGAGGTCGAGCACGCGCTGGTGTCGCACGCCACGGGCGGCGAGATCCGCGAGATCGCCCTGTCTCAGGGCATGGTGCCGCTGCGCGAGGACGGCTGGGCAAAGGTCGCCCAAGGCATCACGACCATCGAGGAGATCCTCCGCGTCACGGTGTGATGCGGGGGTCCGCTCCGACAGGCTCAGCGCCCCGATAACTGGGTCCCTGTGCCTGTCGAAGGGCCGAGGCTCAGCCCTGCTTGGCCATGTCCCCGTACAGCGTGAAGATCGGCATGTACAGCGAGATCACCATGCCGCCGATGATCACGCCGAGGCCGACGATGAGCACCGGCTCGATGAGCGACGACAGCTGCTCGGTTGCGGTCTCGACCTCGTCTTCGTAGAACTCCGCGATGCTGGCGAGCATCTCAGCGAGCGTTCCGGACTCCTCGCCGACGGCGACCATCTGCGCCACCATCGGCGGGAACACCTCGGCCTTGGCCAGCGGCGCGGCGAACGAGCGCCCGGCGCGGATCGAGTCCTGGATCTCGCGCACGGTCTCCTCGATGCGCCAGTTGTTCGAGGCCTGCCCGACGATGGCCAGCGCCTGGATGATCGGCACACCGGCATCCAGCATCATCGACAGGTTCCGCGAGAACCGCGCCACGGCCATCTTGGTGACCAGCGGCCCGAAGATGGGCAGCTTGAGTTTGAGCGGGTCGACGACCTTGCGATAGGCATCCGTGTACCTGTTGCGGCTCCACCACACCAGCCCGGCGATCACCAGCACGACCAGGATCGGCGCGATCCAGAGCATGTTCTCGGACAGGGTCACCAGGATCTGCGTGGGCAGCGGCAGGGCGCTGCCGAGCCCGGCGAACATGTTCTTGAACACCGGCACGACGAACGTGATCATGGCGAACACGCCGAGCACCGCGATGATCAGCACGACCATCGGGTAGGTGGTGGCCGACTTGATCTTGTTCTGCAGGTCGGACTGCTTCTGATAGTTCTCCGCCACGGAGTCCAGCGCCTTGCCGAGGAATCCGCCGGTCTCGCCGATCTGCACCAGCGACACCATCAGGGGCGGGAAGACGTCCGGATGCCGGCCCAGGGCGGTCGAGAACGAGGAGCCGCTCTCCACATCGGACTGCACCACGATCAGCACGCTCTGCAGCTGCTTGTCGTCGGCCTGCTCGGCGAGCACGGTCAGCGTGCGCAGCAGCGGCAGGCCCGCGTTGACCAGCGCGGCCATCTGCCGCGAGAACACCGCCAGCGTCGAGGCGGGGATGCCCTTGCGCAGCTTGGGGAGATTGATCTCCCTGTTCAGGCCGGACTTCGACACCAGCCCGACGTGCAGCGGAGTGAGCCCCTGCGCGCGCAGCTTGGCCACCACGACGGAGTCGCTGGGGGCATCCATCGTGCCCTTGACGGTCTTGGTGGTGGCCGGGTCGACGGCCTGGTACTCGTATTCCTGGATGAGAGCCATCAGGAGCCCCAATCGTTGAGCTGTGATCCGCCGGCGTAGTTGGACCACGATTCCGCGTCCACGCCCACCGAGCTCACGTGCACGTTCTCCAGCGAGCGGGGGTCGGATGCGAAGGTGCGTGCCACGGCGGGGGCGATGGCGCCCGAGCTGATCAGCCGCCGCAGATCCTGGTCGAGGGTGTGCATTCCCACCGACGATCCGGCCTGCATGGCCGAGTACAGCTGCGACACCTGGCCCTCGCGGATGAGGTTGGCGACGGCGGGGACGTTCATCAGCACCTCGGTGGCGATGACGCGGCCCTGCGACTGCGCGCGGGGCAGCAGCGTCTGGCTGATGATGCCCTGCAGCGTGTCGCCGAGCTGGGTGCGGATCTGCCCCTGCTGATCGGACGGGAACGCGTCGACCAGTCGGTTGATCGACTTCGCGGCGCCCTGCGTGTGCAGGGTGGACAGCACCAGGTGGCCGGTCTCGGCGGCGGACAGCGCCGTGGAGATCGACTCCCGGTCGCGGAGCTCGCCGACCAGGATCACGTCGGGGTCCTGGCGCAGCACGCGGCGCAGCGCTTCGGTGAAGGACGCCGTGTCGCTGCCGACCTCGCGCTGGTGGATGAGCGCCCGCTTGGACTCGTGGTGGAACTCGATCGGGTCCTCGATGGTCACCACGTGCACCGGCCGGGTGCTGTTGATGACGTCGACCATCGCGGTGAGGGTGGCGGACTTGCCCGAGCCCGTGGGGCCGGTGACCAGCACCAGGCCGCGCGGACGCAGGGCCAGGTCGCGGGCGACGGCGGGCGCGCCGAGCTGCTCGATGGTGAACACGCCGCCTGGCACGAAGCGCAGCGCCATGGCGACCTCGCCCTGCTGCCGGAAGACGTTCACGCGGAAGCGGCCGATGCCGGGGGTGGCATGGGCCAGGTCGACCTCGTGCCTGGTCTCGAACTCCTCGCGCTGCGGTTCGTTCATCAGCGCCTGCGCAGCGGCCTCCGCCCAGTCGCGGCTGAGCGAGTCCACATAGCCGGGGATGGTCACCAGGTCGCCGTCCACCCGCATGAGCGGCACGGATCGAGCCGTCAGGTGCACGTCGGAGGCGCCTGCGCGCGCGGCTGTTCCGAGCAGGTCGCCGAGCTGTTCCAGGATCACTGTGCACTCCCGTCCGTGCGCAGGAACGTGATGGCCTCGACCTTGATGTCGAAGCCGTCCGATCCCGCCGTCACCGTCGCCTTGTCGATCGCGACCAGCCGCTGGGCGTCGCGGAGCCCGTCGAGGAACTGCTGCACGGCATCCATCGTCGGCGCGCTGACCGCGATCGAGACTCGCACCTGCTGCCGTCCGGAGGCGGCGTCCGCGGGCTTCGCCGCGGTGTCTCCGGATGCCGGTGACGCGGCCGTCCCGTTGGCGTCGGCGCTGGTCGCCGCGGCGTTCGCGTCGGCTGCCGAGGCGGTGGTCTTGGCATCGGACACCGGTCCGGTGCCGTCGGATGCCGGAGCATCCGCCGCGGGAGTCGGCGTCGCCGCCGGCTTCTCGATGACCAGGCCGGAACGCGGCGGCGCCGGCCGCGGCTCGAACGCGGTCAGCTCGCCGCGCGTGATGCTGGTGATCGTGGCGCCCGACGCCGTCGCGGCGGCGTCGACGATGTCGAACGCCTGGTCCAGCAGCGGCTTCTCCGGGATCTGCGCCCGCAGTGCGGAGACCGAGGCCTCGGTCTGCGACAGGTTCTTCTTCGCGGCGTTCAGCGAGTCGATCTGCTGCGCGTAGGTCGCGTTGGTGGATGCCGCCTGCGTGGTCTGCTCGAGCGCGGTGAGACCGCCGGTCATGAGCGGCACAGCGCCGAGCAGGACGCCGAGGGCGACGACGCCGACAGTCACGAGAGCCCCGATGAGGGTGATCAGCTGCTTGTTCATTTCGCGGCCTTCCCTGCCGGGGCGAAGCTGTTCGAGTACACCGTCTGATCGAAGGTGATGTCGATCGTGTACAGGTAGCCGCTGCCGCTGTCCGTCGCGATCGCGTTGGCGTCGGCGCCGGAGATCCCGTCCACCTGGCGCAGCGCACGGGCGTAGGGCGCCATGTCGCGCGGTGTGGGACTGGAGACCGTGATGGTGCCGGTCAGGCCCACGGCCTCCTTCGCCGCGGCCTTGGCCTTCTCGGCATCCGCCTGCTGGGAGGCGGCATCCGGAACGGCGCCGACGGTGAGGTCGAAGCCCACCAGCGTGACGTCCGCGGGGAGCGCGCCCCGGGCCTTGGCGAAGATCCCCGACCAGGCCAGGTCGGACCCCATCGCCTCGGCCCGGTACGCGATCAGGTCGCGCTCGGTCTGCAGCGACCGGCTGACGTCGGAGAGGCCCGCGATCTGGCCCGTGAGCGTGGTGGTGCGTGCCTGCTCTGCGGCCAGCTGCTGCTGGGCGAACTGGTTCCACGCGTAGGCCGCGCCGATGAGCAGCGCCGTGAGCACGAGGGCGCCGACGACCACGCGCGCCCACGTGCCGGTGAGACGTTCGCGTTCGCGGCGCTCGAGCTCGGAGCGAGGCAGCAGGTTCACCCGGGGTGTGGCGCCGACCTGCGGCGCGACTGCGCGTGCCATCATCGTGCTCCTCCCAGTGCCAGTCCCAGTGTCGAGACCATGTTCAGCGCCGACTCGCCTGCCGGCTCCGCGCCGCGCAGGTCGGCGACGTCTCCGAGGCCGATCTGACGGATGGGCACGGAGATGTCCTCGGCGAGGCCGGACGTGATTCCTCGCACGGCCGAGCCGGCGCCGCACAGCAGCACCTGCTGCACGGATGCCGCGTTCGGGCGGTTCAGGTAGAAGCGCAGCGTGGTGCTGATCCGGCCGACGAGTTCCGTCACGGGGCGGCGGCCGAGGTCGCCGCGCAGCTGCGCGCGGCGCGACGTGGCAGCGGATGCTGCAGCATCCGACTGCGCGTTCAGCGCGCTGGCCGCCGCGCGGGCGGGGTCGAGCACGGCGGCGGCCGCGGGCTCGTGCGGGGCGGCCGGGGCTTCGCCCGACTCCACGACGAGGGCCTTCCTCCGCAGCACGGCGGTGGTGTCCAGGTCGACGGGCGTGATGCGCACGAACTCGGGCACGCCGTCCTGCAGGATCACGATCTGGGTGGTGTGGTCGCCGATGTGGACCACGGCGACCGTGCCCTGCGGAACCAGCCGGGCGGCCGCGCGCGCCAGGCCGAACGAGGCCAGGTCGACGTTCACGATGCGGACCTTGGCGCGGTCGAACGCCGCGATCATCCCCTCGACGGTCTCGGAGACGGCCGCCACGAGCAGTCCGTTCAGCCGGTCGCCCTCCTGCGAGGTGGGGTAGTAGTCGAGCACGGCCTGACTGACGGGCACCGGCAGCAGGTCCTGCACCTGGTACGGCAGCGCCTGGCGCAGCATGTCGGGCGCCATCGCCGGAGCGGAGTACTCGCGCACCAGCACGCGCCGGCTGGCGACGCCGAGAGTCGCGCTCTTGGCCTTGATGCCGGCGCTGCTCCACAGCTGGCGGATCGCGACGGCGACCGCACCCTGATCCACCACCTCGGAATCGCGCGCGGAGTCGGGCAGCAGCGGAACCTCGCCGTACGCGAGCACATGCGGGTTGCGATCGAGGGTCACCTCGACCGCGCGCACGCTCTCCTCGGTGATCTCCACACCGACATGACTCTTCGCCATCGTCCTTCTCCCTCTCGCCCCTCAGCCCCTCAGCCCAGGAATCCTGCGTACCACTCGCCGACGCGCTCTCCGACGAGTATGCCCACCCATGCTCCCGCAAGCATCCACGGTCCGAAAGGGATGCCGCTCGATCGCTTGGCACGGCCGGCGATGATGAGCGCGATTCCGAACACGCCGCCGAGTGCGAAGGCGGCGAAGGCGCCCACCACCAGCGCGCCCCAGCCGAACCAGCCGAGCACCGTGCCGACGAGGCCGGCGAGCTTGACGTCGCCGCCGCCCATGCCGCGCGGACTGATCCACCGCACGATGTCGTACAGCAGGAACAGCGCGGCGCCGCCGATGAGCGCGCGGAGCAGCGGCCACCAGTCGAGGCCGGCGGCCCCTGAGCTCAACGCCTGGGTCCCTGAGCCTGTCGAAGGGCCGGCCCCCGACACCAGCGTCGTCACCAGCATCAGTACCACCACCGCGGCCCATCCGGGCAGCACGATGGCGTTGGGCAGTCGCTTGACGTCGAGGTCGATCAGGGTGAGCACCACGCTCAGCGCGGCGAACACCTCCAGGATCGCGAGGACTCCCCAGAACCGCGGCGTGGCCGCCGTCCCCGTCAGGGCCAGCCCGACGGCGACGGCGGCGAACAGCACCCCCGTGGTGAGTTCGATGAAGGGATAGCGGATGCTGATCGGCATCCGGCAGTCGGCGCAACGCCCTCGCAGCGCCAGCCATCCGACCACGGGCACGTTGCGCCACCACGCGATGGGCGCGTCGCAGCCCGGGCAGCGGCTCTCTCGGGTGAGCGGGATGCCCGCCGGAACGCGGTACGCGACGACGTTCAGGAACGACCCGATCGCGAGGCCGAACACCCCCGCCCACACGGCGATGAAGATGGCGAGGGGCGTCACGGGACGTCTCGCTGGGAGACGAGCGCACCGAGCGTGGGTGTGCCGCTGCCGGCGCCGCCACCGGAAGAGCCGCCGCTTCCATCGACGCCGGGAATGCTGACGGGGCGGTATGTGTGCGCCCAGGTGGAGCCTCCCGCGGAGATCTTCCCTCCGTAGATCTGGCCGTTCCATGCACCCTCACCAATGGTGATCTGGCATGGCGAGTATGCGAGTCCGGTGATCTTGGTGCCAAGCTGCACCTGATAGATATTGAGATCTCCCTGCTTCTTCGCACATGTCGGCGCATGATCGGCGACGTTGTCCGGTGCGATCAGGCTGAATCCCAGCTCGGCACCGGTGGCGGAGTTCACTTTCAGCGCCTGCGTGCTGAACGCCGGTGCGATCATCACGATGTCCGTGCGAAGGCTGAGCGTCACGCCGTAGCCCTTCACCGTTCCGCATGCGAGAGCGTTGACCACAGTCGGCTTGGTGTACCCCACCACGGCGTTCTTCAGATCCGACGGATCTGTCGCCATGTCGCAGCCCCCGGTCCAGTCGACCACGTTGTAGCCGAGTGCCTGCCATTTGGACTTGTCGAATCCCATGTCGTACCAGCTGAAGCTGTCCGGCAGGAGCGGTGCGGGGGCGGGAACCTGCGGAGTCGCCGGGGTGGTGAGAGTGGTGTCATGGGTCTTGATGGAGCCCGCTGTCACCCCACCCGCCGTTCCGGGTTTGTCTGCATTTTCGTAGGTTCCCGCGAGGTCGAGCGAGCCTGCAGTGCTACCGCTGAATTTCTGGATGCCGGTGAAGCTCGAGCTGAACACCCCACTCACCGTCGAGCCTTTGAAGGACGAGAACGGCGCAGCGACATGAATCGAACCGAATTGCGCGTTGAATACGGTTCCGTGAGTGCCAGCGGTGTACGAGCTCGAGACGTCGCCGACGACAACGGACGCGTTGAACGCCAGCGCCCCGCCGGCCTTCACATTGCCCTCGACCCGAGCGGCGTACACGGTGATTCCGCTCTGAGTGGTGACGTTGCCCATCACGTGCGTGCTGTTGTTGAGGATGACATTACCGCGGGCCGAGGCGCTGCCTGCGATGTAGGTGCTGTTGGAGGTCGTCAGGGTGCCGAGTGTCACCACGTCACCACCGATGCTCGCGTTGCTGTCGAGGTTGAGGTTCTTCGACGCGTAGAGGCTCCCCGTGATCTTGCAGTAGTTGGTGATGGAGGCGCTGCCATTGCGCACGATCACGCTGCCATCGATGGTCGTCGCACTGTTGCAGTTGAGGTCGCCGTTCTCGACGATGACGTCGCCGGCAGCTCCTTCCGCATCGATGCGCACGGTCGAACTGCTGAGTCCGCCGTTGCCGGCGACCAGGGCGCCGGTGAGGCCCTTGGGAGCATCGGCGGGGGTCACCTTGTACACGGCCTCGACGGTGGTGGAGGACGAGCCAGCGCTCCCGGTCGAGCGATAAGTGACGTTCCCGGCGGAGGGGACGTCACATTTCACGTCCACGCTGTACGTCGGCGACGTGCCGGCTGGTACCGCCGCGCACGGGTCACCGCCGCTGGCCTGTGCGACAGCCGCGGCGAGACCGGCATCCGCGGCCGCACGCGACTGCACCGTACTGCGGCTGGAGACAAGGCTGCTCGCAGTATTGGTCACCATCGCCGCAATCACGACGGCACCCACCATGAGCACCATCATGACGATCATCACCACCACGAGTGTGGCGCCGCGCTCGTCGCTCTCCTGCCTGCGAGAGGCATCGCGAAGTCGCGTCTGAAGGGTCACCAGCATGATCTACCTCCGGGAATGACCGCTTGCGCGGTGACGCTGCCGTCCACCTGCACCGGCTGGGAGTCCTTGCTGCGATCGTTACTCTCGGCAGCGAACGAGTAGGTGAGGCCGGTCGTCGATGTGACGGTGAAGCTCGGCGCAGGATCGCCCTTCGGGACAACGGCCGAGGCAAGAGTGGCCCAGCCGACACCATCGGTTCGCGTCATGTCGATCGCGGCGCCCGAAGTGGCATAACGCAGCTGGTAGTGGTCGCGATCGGCGTCTTCGGATGAGGCTGCGGTGTCGAGCGTCCACACCCATGCCCGGCACTGCGAGTCAGCAGCATCCCCGATGGCGACGACGGCGGTCACCGCGTTGCCCATACCGGCAGGCTGATGAACGGCCGAGGCGTTGCGGATCGACTGCTGCAGCGACGCGGTGACGAGATTGGCGTTGCCCGTCGCAGCATCGCGATCGGCTGTCGCAGCCTGGGACAGCCAGCCGTTGATGAAGATGGCCGAAACGATCACCAGGAAGACCGCGGCCAGAAGCATGTAGATGATCAGCTCGATGAGCGTGACGCCGCGTTCGTCGTCGTGCGCTGACAGCTGAGTCCTCACTTCTTCACCAGCACTTTCGTCACGGCGGTGACGAGCGCATCCTCGGTCGTCGCGTCGGAGAAGACCTTCACCGTGACCGTGGCCGTGCCGTCTCCACCGCAGACCAGCTGGCGTGAGGCGTACAGAGCGTCAGACTTCTTCTCTCTGGAATGCTCGTACAACGGAAGGTCACCGCAGACCTTCGTGGTGGCCGGGTCGCTCGGGAAGGCCGCACGGACAGGTGCGAGCTCGGCAGTGGCCACGTTGTTGGCCGCGACGAGGTCGCGATTGACGACGCTCGCGGTGGTGGCCTGGATGATCAATGGGAGAACACCGAGCGCCAGCACTGCCAGAAGCAGCATGGCCACGACGATCTCGATCAGACCCACACCGTCGTCATCTCGGGTGACAGACGACATCTGTGGTCCTCAGAACGTGTTGGATCCTTGCGGAATATGTTGAGCGGAGGCCCGAGGGTACGGGCCTCCGCTCAGAGGAAGGTGTGAGCTACGGGGTGGTCTTGCAGTCACTTCCATCTGCCTTGGCACCGGGACCGGCATACCAAACGGGATCCGTGCTGGCAGTCTTGCCCTTCTCGTTTGCCTTGACGCAGATGTTCGTCACCGTTGCGTCAGTAGCATCGCCTTGAAGAGCAGTGACGATGTCCCCCGATCCCCCGGAAGCCGCGGCCTCTTCGACTGTCGGGCTGGTCGGAGCATCCGAGACTGCGGTCGCAGCCGCCGTCGCGCCGTTTGCAGCTGCTGCCTTCAGCGCATTGAGACGAGCAGTGTCCTGGATGTTCGCGAAGATCGGAATCGCGATCGCGACGAGGATACCCAGGATGACGACGACGATGATGAGCTCGATCAGGGAGAAGCCGGACTCGCCGTTCTCCTCGCGCTCGAGCTTCTTGGCCTCGATGAGGCGACGGATGGTACGCATGTCAGAGTCTGACTCTCCGGGATGACGCAGACGGGTAGCCCTGAGAGCAGGCGGGTGTCATCGGACTTGTGCCCGATGACGATCCCATCCCCAGAGTTCAGAGTCGCCGTCACCCCTCAGCTGGTGCGACTCCTGGCCATAATGATGTCGACCTTCGTCCATCCGGCGCAAGCCATATGCGTAACGATCAGATCACGGTCGGGGCGGCCCCCGCGAAGCGCAGGTCGCACCTGGTCGCTCATATCTTCAGTGCGGAATGAAACATGCACCTGCATGCACCATCACTCGCATGTGCACCGATGTGGCAGCCGCAGCCCACCCCACACGGAGGCACTCACCGCAGATCACAGAGCAACCCGCGTGTTGTCGCGCTGCTCTGCACTTTCCCCTCACTTGCCGCACTCCGAATAGTGGTCGCATCTCGTTGCGGCACGGATCCGTGGGGCGAAATTACGCTGGTACCTATCTTCGACAGTCACCGCAACCTTTTTCGTCGATACACGGTTCGCGCATCACGCCCCGGACGCGATTATTGACAGTCAGACAATAGTAACGATCCGATAACCACGACTTCCCAGCATCTAGAGTTCTCCGACACGACCCTGGCACCTACGGGATCGCACCATCCATCAGGGTGAGCAGCAACGCACCGAGCACAGTGGACACGATCTTCGCGATCTGCTGCCACTCGGCGGGAGCAGACTCATCGCCGTAGCGTTGATGCCGGCATGTTGCGTCGACTCATCAAGACAAGCGCTTCAACCATGATCAGTTGAGGCGCTTGTTGCGTCGGAAGGGCCTGCGCCGACGGGTGGTTCTTCGAGAATCCGTGTCGTCGAGGGCTCCCCCCGGCCGAAACACCCCGAGCGACAGCATCCGCCTCCGCCCTCTGTGCGGCGTCCCGGCGCTCCCTCCAGCGCACCACCTCGACATCGACATCACGCGTCCTCGTGACCACCGGCGGGCCGCCCAGAAGCTGCCGGCGCGCGCCGATCACGCGACGGTTGAAGTCCTCCACGACGCCGCGCACGTCCTCCTCGCGGCCGAGCTGGTCGAGGTCGTCGTCGAGCTTCTCGTCCTCCACCCGAAGCATGAGCACGGGCGGGCCGAGCCCCGTGAGGTTCTCGGTCTCGATCTTGCGGCGGATCCACCAGTCGGGATCGTGGTGCGTGCCGAGGCCCTCGATGGGCTTGCCTGCGCCGGGCAGGTTGTCGAACTCGACGCGGCGGATCGCCAGTTGGATGGCCGTCTCGGCGAACTGCGCCTTGTTCTGCGCGTTCAGACTCATGGGCGCTTCGGCGGGCGGCTCGGACTCGGTGCTCTCGCCGGCATCGCGCTTCGCACGGTAGCGGGCGGCATCGCCCATCGCATCGGACATCGGATCACCTCCGGTGGTTCCAGGGTAGACGACAGGCTGTCGGAGGCGGTGGGTAACGTTCGGGGCAGGGTGCGAGCGGTATCAATCCATGTGTATCTTTGTTCGAGTGTCAAACGCTTTTATTCTAGTCAATTTCGAATAAATGCTTGACAGAGTTACCGATCGACCATACGCTGGAGACATGTCAGCTTCCCTGTCGAAACTGCACGAGGCCGTGTCGGCCATCGATGCGGTGTGGGCGGATGCCGACGATGACGCGCGACTGGCACGTCAGGAGCTGATGACGCTGAACACGGCGATCGGGTCGGCAAGGCGCGCGCTGGACGCGCTGCAGGCGCGGGTCGCCGCCGGGATCGCGCACGAGTCGCGACCCGAGCTGGGTGCCGAGTCACTGGCGAAGCAGGCCGGGTTCCGGACTCCGGCTGCGCTGATAGCCGCGACGACCGGCGTCTCCACGGGAGACGCGGCACGGCCGGTGAAGGTCGGAGAGGCCGTCGCACCGCGAACGGATCTTGCCGGGGAGCGGATGCTGCCTCGCTACCCCTCCGTGGAACGCGCGCTTTCTGCCGGTGCTCTGGGGGCCGCCGGAGCCTCGCTGATCGTGGAGTTCCTCGACCGCGCCCGCGTCGGGCGGGACCATGGCGTCGTGGCGGATGTCGAGGCGCGACTGGTGGAACGGGCGATCGGCCTGTCACTGGATGATGTTCGCCGGCTGGTCAAGCGCGCCGAGGTCCTTCTGGAAGTGGATCGGCTGGAGGCGCGCGAAGAGGAGCGGCGGGTAGCGCGGTCACTGTCGATGTTCGAGCGCGACGGGATGCTTCACCTGAACCTTGTGACCGACGTGGAGTCCGGCGCCCCGATCCGCACGGCGATCGACGGGTACGTGACCGCGCAGTTCCAGGCTCGTGAGACCGCCGCAGCCAGAGACATCACGACTGAGCAGCCTGGAGCCGGGCTCGTCGAGACTGCACCCGCCGGAGCCGACGGCGATCCGGACGCGCTGGATGCCGACCGGCGGACAGTGGCGATGATGCGCGCCGACGCGCTCACACTGTTCTGCGGGCACGTGCTCGGCTGCGAGACCAGGGACGTCCCGGTCGCCGGCGCGACGGTCATCGTGCGGGTCGACCTCGCGGACCTCGAGGCCGGCGTGGGACACGGCACGATCGACGGGCTCGACCAGCCTGTGTCGGTCACCTCGATCCGCCGGATGGCCGCCTCCGGCGGCGTCATCCCCTGCGTGCTGGGCGGCGCGGGCGAGATCCTGGACTGGGGGCGGGAGCGTCGCCTGTTCACGACTGCGCAGAAGCTCGCCCTCGTGGAGCGCGACGGCGGGTGCGCGCGATGCGGGCTCCCACCGCACATGACCAAGGCGCATCACTTGAGGTGGTGGAAACGAGACTCTGGGCCGACCGACCTGTCCAACGGCATCCTGCTCTGCGAATCCTGCCACCATCGCATCCACGACAACGGCTGGGAGATCAGAATCGACACGCCGCCCGGCACCTCGACCCGGCCACGGCGGGGAGACCGACGAGCCGCCACGGGCGAGGGAACTGGCGTGAACGTGAGATCCAGAGTCTGGTTCATCCCGCCTGCGGTCGTCGACCCCGCCCGCACGCCCCAGCTCGGCGGACGCGCGAGATACGACATCGCCGCCTGAGTCGGCTCGGCGTGAGGCGGTCTGGTCCCGCGCAGGGAAAGCCGACCGCCCCGACGCCGGAGCTCAGGGCAGCCGATCCGTGAGCGTGACGATCAGGTCGGCGCGACCGGCCGTGGCGGCGATCACCTCGGCGTTGCGCTGGTCGCTGCCCAGTGAGCGCTCCACGGCCTCCTCATGCGACCTGCCGAACCTCTCGTGCCTGGCCACCAGCTGAGCGATCCGCTGCTGCTCGTCGGGTGCGAGGAACCACACCTCGTCGAGGGTCTCGCGGGCGTGCTGCCACGCTGCTCCGTCCACGAGCAGATAATTGCCCTCGGTCACCACCAGCGGCACATCCGGCCGCACGGGGATCGCCGAGCCGACGGGCTCCTCCAGATCGCGGCGGAACTGCGGCGCGTAGACGATGCCCTCCTCCCCCCGCTCGACCCGCTCGGGCTGGTCGCGCAGCCGCCGCAGCAGCGACGCGTACCCCCACCCTTCGACAGGCTCAGGGGACCCATTCCTCTGGGTTGCTGAGCCCGTCGAAGCACCGCCGCAAGGCCGCGTCGGTGCCACCGCATAGGCTCAGGGGGTGGCATCCCCGGCATCCGCTCCTCCGTCGCTGAACCGCGAGATCCTGCATCTCGCGGTGCCCGCGCTGGGTGCGCTGATCGCCGAGCCGCTGTTCCTGATCCTGGATGCCGCAATGGTCGGCCACCTGGGCACGACGCCGCTCGCGGGCCTGGGCATCGCGAGCGCCGTGCTGCAGACCATCGTCGGGCTGATGATCTTCCTCGCGTACTCCACGACCCCCGCCGTCGCGCGCCGCTTCGGTGCGGGACAGCCGGGCGATGCCGTCTCGGTCGGCATCGACGGGATGTGGCTGGCGCTCGTTCTCGGCACCGTGCTGGCCGTGCTGGGCTCGGTGGCCACCCCCTGGGTGGTGAGCATGTTCGGGGCGACCGACGCCGTGGCGGAGCAGGCCCGCACCTACCTCACGATCTCCATGTGGGGGCTGCCGGCCATGCTCATCGTCTACGCGGCCACGGGCCTGCTGCGCGGCATGCAGGACACCGTCACCCCGCTGTGGATCGCGGGGCTGGGCTTCGGCGCCAACGCTCTGCTGAACTGGATCTTCATCTACGGGTTCGGGTGGGGCATCGCCGGTTCCGCGTTCGGCACCGTCGCCGCGCAGTGGGGCATGGTCGCCGCCTACGTGATGGTCATCCGCCATCTGGCCGTGCGCCACGGGGCGTCGATGTGGGCGCAGCGCGAGGGCCTGCGCGGCACGGCGCGCTCCGGAGGTTGGCTGTTCCTGCGCACGGTCAGCCTGCGCATCGCCCTGCTCGCCACGGTCGGCGTGGCCACCGGCATCGGCACGCGGGAGCTGGCGGGCTGGCAGATCGCGTTCACCATCTTCTCCACCGCAGCCTTCGCGCTGGACGCCCTGGCCATCGCTGCGCAGGCGCTGATCGGCAAGAGCCTCGGCTCCGGCGACACCGCCGCCGTGCACCGCGTGCTGCGGCGCACCACCGCGTGGGGGATCTGGTTCGGCATCCTCGTCGGCGGGCTGATCGCCGCCGCCTCGGGCGTGCTCGGGATCGTCTTCACGGGAGATGCCGCAGTGTCGGCCCTCGTGCAGCCGGCGCTGCTGGTGCTGGCCGTCGCACAGCCCGTCGCCGGGGTCGTGTTCGTGCTGGACGGAGTGCTGATGGGCGCGAACGACGCCCGCTACCTCGCCATCGCCGGCGGCCTGAACCTGGTGCCGTTCCTGCCCGCGCTGTGGATCATCTCCGCGACCGGCATCGACGGCGCGCTGGGCCTGCTGTGGCTGGCCGTCGCCTTCTTCGGCGTGTACCTGCTGGCGCGGCTGGGCACCCTCGGCTGGCGGGTGCGGACCGACGCGTGGACGAAGGCCGTCGCATGAGCTGGTGGAGCCACCCGCGGACCTGCCTCGGCCACCGCTAGGCTGACGCTGAGGGGAGGGGACCGAGTGTCAGCCAGGGGGACACGACACAGGGGCCGCAGTTCCCGCGGCGGCCTCATTGTCGGGTTGCTGATCGCCGCGGCGGTCTGTTTCGGCGTTTGGATGTACAACGGTCAGCCCGACCTGGTCGCGTGGTTCACCTCCCGACCGGCCGAACCTGCAACGACGCCGACGAGTCAGGCATCCGCCACTACAAGCGGCGTCGCGGGAGCGTGGTCCTGCGTCTGGGATCCCACCCGTGACAACGATTGGCACAACGACGTCGAGTGCTTCGACGGGACGACCCGATTCCGGCCGAACCTGCTGTCCGACATCGCACAGGTGGACGAGTCGCAGATGCGCGCCGCGGGCGACGAGTACGAGGCCTACCTCAACGCCGGCGGGACGCCGGACATCCCCGCGTCCTGACCCTCAGGCCACCTCGCCGGCGGCCACCGTCTCCGCGAGCATGTGCACGCGCGGCAGGTGGTGGGCGCCGTAGAAGTCGGCGGAGACCAGGCGGGCCTGATCCTCGGCATCCGCTGTCTCGTGCTTCAGCACCGCGACCACGGCCAGGCCGTGCATCCAGCCGCCGGCCAGCGTGCCCAGCAGCATGAGGTAGGGCACGCTCACGCCGTACGCGTCGCGGGTCTGGCCGAAGCCGAGGACGGATGCCGTGGCCGCGCGCGCCGAGGCGACGGCGCGCTCCAGGCGGTCGGCCGTGCGGGTGGCGACCTCGTTCTCGAGGCCGCGGAGTTCGGCGACGGTCGCAGAGATCGACTCGAAAAGCTTCTCGGCGGTGGCGCCGCCGTCGCGGATCACCTTGCGGCCGATGAGGTCGTTGGACTGGATGGCTGTGGTTCCCTCGTAGATGGGCATGATGCGCGCATCGCGGTAGTGCTGTGCGATGCCGGTCTCCTCGATGAAGCCCATGCCGCCGTGCACCTGGATGGCGTCGCTGGTCAGTGCCACGGCATCCTCCGTCGCCCAGCCCTTCAGGATCGGCACGAAGAACTCGGCCATCGTCTGCGTGCCATCCGTCGACGCACGGTCGAACAGGTCGCCCAGGTACACGCCCAGGGCGCGCATCGCGAACAGGCGGCTCTGCATCGACAGCAGCAGGCGGCGCACGTCGGGGTGCTCGGCGATCGGGGTGCCGGCGGGGCGGTCCATCACCGCGCCCTGCAGGCGCTGGTCAGCGTAGGCGACGGCCTGCTGGTAAGCGCGGTCCGAGATGCCGGTGGCCTGGAAGCCCATGCCGGCGCGCGCGGAGTTCATCATCACGAACATGCCCGCGAGTCCGCCGCCGATCTCGCCGACGAGGAACCCGGTGGCGTCCTCGTAGCTCATCACGCAGGTGGGGCTGCCGTGGATGCCGAGCTTGTGCTCGAGAGCCATCGGGCCGACCGCGTTGCGCTCGCCCGGGTTGCCGTCGGCGTCGGGCAGGAACTTCGGCACGACGAACAGCGACAGGCCCTTGGCACCGGCGGGTGCGTCGGGCGTGCGTGCCAGCACCAGGTGCACGATGTTCGGCGCGACGTCGTGGTCGCCCCAGGTGATGAAGATCTTCTGGCCGCTGACGCCCCAGCTGCCGTCGGCGCGGGGCGTGGCCAGGGTGCGGATCGCGCCCAGGTCGGTGCCGGCATCCGGCTCGGTGAGGTTCATCGTGCCGGTCCACTCCCCCGAGACCAGCTTGGTCAGGTAGGTGGCGCGCAGTTCGTCGGACGCCGTGGCGTCCAGCGCGTGGATCTGCCCGGCCGTCAGCAGCCAGCACAGCGCGAAGGCCGCGTTGGAGGCGTTCCAGATCTCGCCCAGACCCGCGCGGATGCTGCCGGGCAGCCCGTCGCCGCCGGCGGACTCGGGGGCCTCGGCGGTGACCCAGCCGGCCTCGACGAACGCCTGGTAGGCCTCGGCGAATCCGGCCGGCAGGTGCACCTGGCCGTCCTCCAGGCGGGCGCCCTCGCGGTCGCCGACGGTCTCGAGCGGGGCGAGGACGGATGCCGCGAATTCGCCCGCACCGGCGATGATCTCGGTGGCGTCGTCGGCGCTGAACGCGCCGGCCGTGCCGCGCGCGACCAGGTCGAGGCCGAACGCCTCGCCGAACAGGAAGCGGTAGTCGCCTGTCGGGGGGATGTAGTCGGATGCCATGGTGCGCTCCTTCTGAGACGACGCTGAGACTGGGACTCAGTGTACGCGAGACTGCGTCTCAGTGGAATGGTTGCCGCCTCACTCTTCCTGCACAATTCTGCACTTTTGCGACTTGTCCACAGATCGTGTGAATAGGGCAATTCCGTGTCTGTGAGGCCTGGCATCGTGGTTCGCGGCCGGTCATGATGGAGAGGTGCTGACGATGAACGAACCCCAGGTATGGACGCTGATCGGCGTCTTCGCCGCCGGCCTGTTCGGCATGCTGACGCTCATGTCCACGATGTTCGTGCGGATCATCAAGACCGCGATCGGGTCGGTGCAGACCGAGATCGGATCCGTGCGCAACGAGATCGGATCATTCCGCACGCAGGTGCAGACCGAGATCGGATCGGTGCGCAACGAGATCGGGTCGCTGCGCACGCAGATGGGTACCGAGATCGGATCGCTGCGCGGCCAGATGGAGACCGAGATCGGATTGTTCCGTCGCGAAGTGGGGGTCGAGATCGGGTCGCTGCGCAAGGAGATCGGATCCGTGCGCAGCGAGGTCGGCGCCGAGACCAGGTCGCTGCGCGCCGAGATGCAAGCCGGCTTCAAGGGCGTGCATCAGCGCATCGACCGCATCGACGCCGACGTCAATGCCCTGATGAAGCACACCTTCGACATCCCGCGCGACTGACGCTCGCGGTCAGGGCGATCAGGCGTATCGCCGGCACCACTCGTACATGACCACGGCAGCTGCCGCGCTGGCGTTGATCGAGCGCGTCGAGCCGTACTGCGTGATCTCCACCTGACCGGATGCCGCGGCCACCGCCTCGGGCGAGAGCCCGGGCCCCTCCTGCCCGAACAGCAGCACGCACCGCTCCGGCAGCTCCGCCTGCTGCACGGGGACCGCTCCGCCGATGTTGTCGACCGCGATGATGGGAAGCCCCTCCGCCCGAGCCCACGCGGCGAAGTCGGCGACATCCGGGTGATGCACGACATGCTGGTACCGGTCGGTCACCATCGCACCGCGTTTGTTCCAGCGACGGCGTCCGATGATGTGCACGGTGTCGGCGAGGAACGCGTTGGCGCTGCGCACGATCGAGCCGATGTTCATGTCGTGCTGCCAGTTCTCGATGGCCACGTGGAACGGATGCCGCACCAGATCCAGGTCGGCGACGATGGCATCCATCCGCCAGTACCGGTACCGGTCGATCACGTTGCGGGTGTCGCCATGCTCCAGAAGCTCGGGGTCGTACCACCCCTCGACCGGCCACTCCCCCTGCCAGGGACCGACCCCGTGCGTCGTGCGCTCCGGGGTCTCGTCATCCACCCCTCCAGACTATCCCCGCCCCCTCCCCCCTCTCCCTCTTTCCAAGCGTCGAGAGCACGGGACCTCGCCGAGCGCACGGATTGTTCGCGCGAAGTTCCCGTGCGCTCGGCGAGATGTCGTGCTCTCGACGGAAGGACGAGGGGTGTGGTGGGTGGGGTGGGTGGGGTGGGTGGGGAGTGTGAGAGGGGTGGGTGGGTGGTAATTTTTAGGTGTGCCGAAAAATTGGTGGGGACGGATGCGGGGGGTCTCGCTGCTGGGGCCCGCGCTGGTCGCCGGTGTGGCGTACCTCGACCCGGGCAACGTCGCCAGCAACATGACCGCGGGCGCCCGCTACGGGTACCTGCTGGTGTGGGTGGTGCTCAGCGGCAACGCGATGGCCTGGCTCATCCAGTACCTCTCCGCCAAACTCGGGCTGGTCACCGGCAACAGCCTGCCCGAGCTGCTGGGCGCACGAATACGGCATCCGTGGGCACGGCGCGCGTACTGGCTGCAGGCCGAGCTGGTGGCGATGGCCACCGACATCGCCGAGGTGCTGGGCGGTGCCGTCGCGCTGCAGCTGCTGTTCGGCATCCCGCTGCTGTGGGGCGGCGTGATCACCGGTGCGGTGTCGATCGGCCTGCTGGCCGTGCACTCGCGGCGCGGCGCGCGGCACTTCGAGTTCGTCATCATCGGGCTGATGCTGCTGATCGTGGTCGGCTTCGTCGCCGGCCTGCTCGTCGCCCCGCCCGACCCGGCCGGCATCGCCGGCGGCATCCTGCCCCGGTTCACCGACAGCGGGTCGGTGCTGCTGGCAGTATCCATCCTGGGCGCGACGATCATGCCGCACGCGATCTACGCGCACAGCGCGCTGGTGCGCGACAGGTTCTGCGACTCCCGACCGCGCCCGCTGCGCACTCTTCTGACCGCCACCCGGTGGGATGTGACCGTCGCGATGCTCATCGCCGGCACCGTGAATCTCGCCATCCTGCTGCTGGCCGCAGCGAACCTCGCCGGCGTCACCGGCACGGACTCGCTGGAGGGCGCGCATGCCGCCATCACCGCGAGCCTGGGCGGAGTGATCGGCACGCTGTTCGCCGTGGGGCTGCTGGCCTCGGGCCTGGCCTCGACCTCGGTGGGCGCCTACGCCGGCGCGGAGATCATGCACGGCCTGCTGTCCGTGCGCATCCCGCTGCTCGCCCGGCGACTGGTCACGCTTCTGCCCGCGCTGGCCATCCTCGGCGCGGGCGTCGACCCGACCCTGGCGCTGGTGCTCAGCCAGGTGGTGCTGTCGTTCGGCATCCCGTTCGCGCTGATCCCGCTGGTCGCCCTCACGGCGCAGCGCCGCACGCTCGGCGAGCACGTCAACCGCCCCGTGACGACCGCGCTCGGCATCCTGTTCTCCGCCCTGATCATCGCCCTGAACGCCGCACTGCTGTGGCTGGTTCTCGCCGCGGGCTGAGACAGGCGAAGGTAGGCTCGTAGGCATGCCCTCCGCCCCCGCCAAGAAACGCCGCGACGACCCCGCAGCCCGCCGGTCGATGACGCTCACCACCTGGTTCGCCGTGGTGGCGGCGATCCTGGGCGTGGTGCTGATCATCTGGCCGAAGCTGCTGCCCGCCGGAGGCCCGTGGGTGCAGCTGGTGCTGGGCGCCCTGACCCTGTTCTTCGCCTTCCGCGCTCGGGCGATCGGCACCCGCAGCGTCGAGGGCTACGACGGTCGGATCTCACTGGCGGCCGCCATGGCGGGCTTCGTGATCATGTTCTTCGCCGGCAACGCCGCGTTCTCGGTGCTCTCCGCTCTGGGAGCCTGATCCGTGGCATCGCCCGCCTTCGACGACTATCTGAAGACGGTCTACGCCCACACCGAGTGGCAGGACTCCCCCATCACCCCGTCGCAGCTGGCGGCGGCTCTGGGGATCGCACCGTCGAGCGTGACCGAGATGGTCAAGAAGCTCAGCGCCGCGGGGCTGGTCTCGCACCAGCCGTACGGCGCGGTGAGGCTGACGGATGCCGGACTCGAGCGCGCTCTGGGGATGGTGCGCCGCCACCGCCTGATCGAGACCTGGCTCGTGCAGGAGTTCGGCTACGCCTGGCACGAGGTGCACGACGAGGCCGAGGTGCTCGAGCACACCATCAGCGACCGGCTTCTGGAGGGCATCAACGCCCGCCTCGGCCACCCGCGCTTCGACCCGCACGGCGACGCGATCCCCGATTCCCGAGGACACGTCGAGCGCGTGCCGTTCGTACTGCTGGCCGACGCGCAGCCCGGCCACACCGGTCGGGTGCTGCGAGTCAGCGACCGGGACCCCGAGCTGCTGCAGGCGCTGGAGGATGCCGGCATCACTGTGGGCGTCGAGCTCACGGCATCCGCCGACGGCATCCTGCTGGGCGATGCCCCGATCCCGCTCCCGCAGGGCGCCGCCGACGCCGTGTGGCTGACCGGCCAAAAGATTTCAGATGTGCAGTAGACGGTTTACTACACGTTTCCTTGACATGTCGCAGTAGATTCACTACTGTGTGATCCATGATCCTCTCCGACGCCTGCCTGATACGATCAGGCTTCAGCGCGCGTAGCCGCCTCGAGCCAGACAACTCGGGTATGCTCGCGCTGCCGCAGAGCTGCGTGACAGCTGTCGGAGAACTCGACCCGACAGCCGTCACCCGCGTCTCCGGCAGCATCGGCTCGCCGCAGCACATTGTGCATCCTGGTGATGTGCTGTTGAGATCCCGCGGTTCGACAGTGTCAGCCTGGGCGATCGACGACTCGCTCGAAGAACCGGCGGTCGCACTCCTGCCGCTGTACATCCTGCGCCCTACCGCAGACATCCTCGATGCCGGCTACCTCGCATGGCTGCTCATGCAGCCGGACGCACAGGCCCACTTCGCTCGCGGACTCGTCGGCAGCAACATCCAGATGATCAAGAAGCCGACCATCGCCGCGCTGCCGCTCAGCATGCTCCCTCCACTGCGCAACCAGCGGCAGATCGCCGCGATCGCGCAGATGACGGCTAGAGAAGCATCCCTGCAGACAAGGCTTATCACCCTCCAGCAGCAACGCATGGCGCTCCGGCTTCGAGCCCACGCATCGCACCACGACAGGAACTCATGATGACCGACACCGTCACCCAGCAGCGCATCAACCAGGCCGCGTGGGCCGCGTGCGACACCTTCCGCGGAGTCGTGGATGCCACGCAGTACAAGGACTACATCCTGGTGATGCTGTTCCTGAAGTACATCTCCGACATCTGGAAGGACCACGCTGAGCAGTACGAAGCACAATTCGCGGGGGATGCGAGTCGCATCGAGCGACGAAAGAAACGCGAACGGTTTCCTCTGCCCGAGGACGCGAGCTTCGACGAGCTGTACGCGCGGCGGAACGCCGATAACATCGGCGAACTCATCAACATGGCGCTCGCAGCGATCGAGGACCAGAACCGAGCCAAGCTCGACGGCGTCTTCCGCAACATCGACTTCAACAGCGAAGCCAACCTCGGCAAGACGAAGGACCGCAACCGCCGCCTGAAGAATCTGCTGGAGGACTTCCATAAGCCCGACCTCGACCTGCGTCCGTCACGGGTCAGCGACGACATCATCGGCGAGACGTACATCTATCTGATCTCCCGGTTCGCATCGGATGCCGGGAAGAAGGCCGGCGAGTTCTACACACCCCACACCGTGTCGCGCCTGCTCGCGGCGCTCGCAGCGCCGAAACCCGGCAACACGATCTTCGACCCCGCATGTGGTTCGGGTTCGCTGCTGATCGAGGCCGCTGCGCAGGTCGGCTCGAACGACTACGCGCTTTATGGCCAGGAAGTCAACGGTGGCACCTGGGCGATGGCCCGCATGAACATGTTCATGCACGCCAACGATGCCGCCCGCATCGAATGGGGCGACACGCTCAACAACCCCACCATCGTCGAGAGCAGCAAGCTCGTGCAGTTCGATGTGGTGCTCGGCAATCCGCCCTTCTCCCTCGACAAGTGGGGGGCCGAGGACGCCCCGCGCGACAAGTACAAGCGCTTCTGGCGAGGGGTTCCCCCGAAGAGCAAGGGTGACTACGCGTTCATCACCCACATGATCGAGGTAGCCAAGCGTCAGACGGGTCGCGTCGCGGTGATCGTGCCGCATGGTGTGCTGTTCCGCGGTGGCGCCGAGGGGCGCATCCGCAAGGCGCTGATCGAGGAGAATCTGCTCGATGCAGTGATCGGGCTGCCTGCCAACCTGTTCACGACCACGGGTATTCCCGTGGCGGTCCTCATCTTCGACCGTTCCCGCGAGGCGGGCGGGGAGAATGAGGATCGCAAAGACGTGCTGTTCATCGACGCCAGCCGGGAGTTCACACCAGCCAAGTCGCAGAACGTGCTCGAGTCTCAGCACGCCGAGAAGATCGAGGCGACGTATCGCGATCGTGCAGAGCTTGAGCGCTATTCGCACCGCGCGCACTTCGACGAGATCTCAGAGAACGACTTCAACCTCAACATTCCGCGCTACGTCGACACGTTCGAACCAGAGGAACAGGTCGACGTCGCCGCCGTGCAGCGTGAGATCGAACAGGTCGAGGCCGAGCTTGTCGAGGTACGCGCGCGCATGGCCGGTTATCTGAAGGAGCTGGGTCTGGGTGTCTGACCCCGCTGCTATCGGATCGCCGGACGCCGGCGGAGAGATCGTTCTCTACACGACCGACGACGGGCTGGTGCACCTGCAGCTTCGGGCGCTCGACGGCACCGCATGGCTGCCGCAGCGTGCCATCGCCGAACTCTTCGGCAAGGACGTGCGCACGATCAATGAGCACATCCAGAACATCGTAGACGAGGGTGAGGTGTCGATGGCAACTATCCGGAAGTTCCGGATAGTTCAGATCGAGGGATCCCGCGAAGTCACTCGCGACGTGGAGCATTACAGTCTCGACATGATCCTGGCGATCGGCTACCGCGTGCGCTCTCCCCGTGGAACGCAGTTCCGCCGCTGGGCCACGACAGTGCTTGCGGAGTACCTGGTCAAGGGCTTTGCAATGGATGACGAGAAGCTCAAGGGATCCGAGCAGTGGGACTACTTCGACGAGTGGCTCTCGCGCATCCGCGACATCCGCGCGAGCGAGAAGCGGTTCTACCAGAAGGTGCGCGATCTGTACATGACAGCTGTCGACTACGACGCTCAAGCCCAGACGACGCGCACGTTCTTCAAGGTCGTGCAGAACAAGATGCTCTGGGCGGTGACCGGTATGACAGCCGGCGAGCTGATCAAGGCGCGCGCTGACGCCGGTGCACCCAACATGGGTCTGACCACGTGGGCCGGCTCGATCGTGCGCAAGGGCGATGTCGTCACTGGAAAGAACTATCTGAGCGCCGAAGAGGTGGAAGAGCTCAACCGCATCGTCACCATGTACCTCGACTACGCCGAGGATCAAGCCAGGCGCCGCCAGACGATGACGATGGCAGATTGGGCCGAGAAGCTCGATGCGTTTCTGCAGTTCAATGGACGCGACCTGCTCACCCACGCGGGCAAGGTCAGCGCGGCGGTCGCGCGCAAGCTCGCCGAGACCCGGTACGCCGAGTTCGATACGCGGCGCAAGCAGGCGGATGCTGCCGCCGCGGATGCTGCGGATTTCGCCGAACTTGAGCGGATCGCGGAGGGCAAGAAGTGAACGTGCCGGAAGGGTGGACGCGATCGACGCTCGACTCAGCGATATCTCGAATCCAAGCAGGATTCAGCGCCCCCGGCGAGACTCGTCCGATTCAGAAAGGCGAAGCTGGAGTGCTTCGCACGGGAGCGGTGCTGGGCGGGCGATTCGACGCCAGTGCGCACAAGGTCGTCACTCAGCGGGTCACCGACCTCAAGGTCCCGGTGAGGCACAATACGGTACTCCTCGGCCGAAAGAACTCCGCCGAGATGGTCGGAGCAGCCGTCTTCATCGACCAGGACCATCCCCGGTTGTACCTGTCAGACCTGATCTGGGAGTTGACTCCCAGCACGCGTGCTGATGCCGAATGGCTCGCGTACGCGCTTCAGAACGCATCGATGAGCTCGCGCATCCGGCTCGCGGCGACTGGCACGCAGAGCACGATGAAGAATCTCTCGCGGTCCGACTTCGTGCGCCTCCCAGTCGACCTCCCCCCGCTCCCCGAACAGCGCAAGATCGCCGAGATCCTCCGCACCTGGGACGACGCGATCGAGCGGTTCGAGTCGTTGATCTTGGCCCGGAACACCGCCATGTTGATGAGGCGCAACCACCTGATCGACCAGCAGCCGAGTCACGAACTGGTGCCTCTTGGTGAAGTCTTCGTTGAACGAGTCGATCGCGCGCGAAGCGATGCCCGGCTATTGAGCGTCACTCGGCGGCAGGGCGTGGTTAGACACAGTGAGACGGGGAGGAAGGACTCGTCGAGCTCTGACCGTTCCAAGTACAAGTCAGTGTTGCCGGGGGACATCGCCTATAACACCATGCGCATGTGGCAAGGGGCATCAGGCTTGGTTGGCGAGGAAGGCATGGTGAGCCCGGCCTATACGGTGATCACCCCCGTCCGGACGCGGATCCTGCCGCAGTTCGCCGCACATCTCATTAAGTCCGAACGCATGATCTTCGAGTTTCAGCGGAACTCCCAGGGCATCACCAGCGACACGTGGAACCTGAAGTTTCCCGCGTTCGCCCGCATACGCGGCGCTGTACCTTCGCTACCGGCGCAGTCCCGCATCGCCAACATGCTCGATGCATGCTCAGCTGAGATCTCACTGCTCGACCGCCAGCTCGAACTCCTTCGCACGCAGAAGCGCGGCCTCATGCAGAAGCTCCTGACGGGTGAGGTACGCGTAAACGTGGACGGTGGCGAATGATGCCGACCACGCAAGAAGCGCGGTACTCCGACTATGTCGTCTACGTCGATGAGAGCAGAGACCACAGTCTGACATCCATCGACCCTGAGTTCCCGATGTTCGCGCTCAGCTTCTGCGTGTTCGAGAAGGTGGCCTACTTCAACGAGGTCGTCCCCGCCATCGAATCACTGAAGTTCGACGTATGGGGGCATGACTCGGTCATCCTGCATGAGAATGACATCCGTAAGAGCCGTGGGCCGTTCTCCTTCCTACTGGGCAGTGAGCCGATCCGATCGGCATTCTTCGACCGCTTGAACGCCACCGTGGTAGACGCACCTTTCACCGTCATCGCTTCGGTGATCAACAAGCAACGACATTGCCGCAGATACTCCCAGCCGATCAGTTCCTATGAGATCGCGCTGCTGTTCTGCATGGAACGACTGCGTTCAATGATGATCGAGCGCGGACAACGCGGCCGAACCGCGCATGTCATATTCGAAAGCCGCGGCGGCAACGAAGATCGCGATCTTGAGCGCGAGTTCCACCGGATCTGCGCGAACGAAGTTCGCTGGGGATGGCGCAGTGACGACTTCAGCGCCATCGACTTCCGCCCCGTCTTCACGAAGAAGGCGGCGAACTCCAGCGGACTGCAGCTCGCCGACCTCACCGCACGCCCGATCGCTCTCCACGCGCTCCGGCCTGAGCAGAACAACCGAGCGTACGAACTGATCCGCCCCAAGATCCAGGCCTACAAGGTGTTCCCGTGATCTGTGCACGCAGGCAAAACAAAAGGACCCGAGGTCTCTCGAGTCCTGTTGCCGACCGGGCATTCCCAATCCAACTTCATCCTACGCGCCGTTCCGACACTCGACAAGCCAACTGCGAGGAGCCGTCATGACTGAGCAGACCTTCGATCCACGCGAGAAGTTCCAGTCGCAGGTACCTGCACTGCAGATGCTCGTGGGGCTCGGATTCACGCCTCTCTCCCCTGCAGAGGCGCTGCGCATGCGCGGCGGACGGCGTCGCAACGTGATCCTCGACGAGGTTCTGGTCGAGCGCACGCTCGCGCTCAACAGCTTGGACTTTCGCGGCCAGACATACAGCTTCGACATCGCCGACGCCCACGAGGCGATGCGCAACCTCGCTCCGGCGCTCGAACACCAGAAGGGCATGCAGACCACCAACCAGGAGGTCTATGACACCCTGCTGCTCGGCACCACCATCACCAAGAGCATCGACGGCGACACCAAGAGCCATTCGTTCCGCTACATCGACTGGTCCACGCCTGCGAACAACGCGTTCCACGTGACCGCCGAGTACAGCGTCGAACGCACCGGCAGCACCACGACGAAGCGCTGCGACATCGTCGCCTTCGTCAACGGCATCCCCTTCATCGTCATCGAGAACAAGCAGCCGGCCATCTCCGTCCAGAAGGCCGGCAGCCAGCTGATCGGTTACCAGAACGCCGACAACATCCCCCAGCTCTTCCACTACGCCCAGCTTCTGCTGTCCATGAACAGACAGGAAGCCCGGTACGCCACCATCGGCACGCCCCGCAAGTTCTGGCAGACCTGGCGCGATGAGGAAGACACCGACGACGCCGTCGCAGCAGCCGCGAACACCCCCCTGACCGAGACTCAGAAGAACGCGCTCTTCGGAGACGGCCACAGCGCAGCCCGCGTCTACTTCGACGAGCTCGCGGACTCAGGACAGCGCGCTGTCAGCGAGCAGGACCGCCTGCTCTACGCCCTGTGCCGCCCGGAGCGACTGCTCGACCTCGTACGCCGCTTCACGGTCTTCGACGCAGGCGTGCGCAAGGTCGCACGCCACCAGCAGTACTTCGCCGTCACCAGCACCATGCGCAGGCTGACGGCCTCGGCGCCCGATGCCGTGCGACCCAGCGGGGTTATCTGGCACACGCAGGGCTCCGGCAAGAGCCTCACCATGGTGATGCTCGGGAAAGCGCTGGCGCTCGAATCCCGCATCCGCAATCCCCGCATCGTCATCGTGACCGATCGGATCGATCTCGACAAGCAGATCCGCGACACCTTCCGCTCCTGCCAGCTCGAACCCATCCGCGCGACAACAGGAAGGCGCCTGGCTCAGCTCATCCACGAGCAAGCCCCACTCATCACGACGGTCGTCAACAAGTTCGACTCAGCGGTCCAGGCGCCGATCACCGAGGACGGCGAACCGTTGATCGATGACGATCAGAACATCTTCGTGCTCGTCGACGAGGGCCATCGCACCCAGACCGGGAAATACGGCGGCAGCAGTCAGTTCAACAAGTCCATGCGTCGCATGCTGCCGCGCGCCAGCTACCTCGCCTTCACCGGCACCCCCCTGCTCAAGCGCGAGAAGAACACCTTCGGCACCTTCGGCGAACTGTTCCACAAGTACACCATCGCCGATGCCGTGGCCGACGGAGCCGTGGTACCACTGCTCTACGAGGGGCGCATGGTCGAACAGCTCATCAGCGAGAACGTCATCGACCGATGGTTCGACAAGATCAGCGAGGGGCTCACACCCGAACAGAAGCGCGACCTGAAACGCAAGTTCTCTCGTACGGACGCCCTCGCAGGCGCTGGCCAGGTGATCCGAGCGAAAGCGTTCGACATCTCCGAGCATTACCGCAAGCACTGGCAGGGCACCGGCTTCAAGGCGCAGCTCGTCGCCCCCAACAAGGCCGCAGCCATTCGCTTCAAGCAGGTGCTCGACGAGATCGGACACGTCTCCAGCGAGATCGTCATCTCGGCACCGGGCGAGGATGAAGACCACGAAGCCGTCGATATTAAGTCACGTGACCTCGTGCAGCAGTTCTGGGACGAGACAATCCACCGCTTCGGCAGCGAGAGCGCCTACAACGACCAGATCGTCGAGGGGTTCAAGTCCAGCGGTGATCCGGAGATCCTGATCGTCGTCTCGAAGCTGCTGACGGGATTCGACGCACCCCGCAACACCGTTCTGTACCTGTGCCGCAGGCTGAGCGAGCACACGCTGCTGCAGGCGATTGCTCGCGTGAACCGCCTCTTCGAAGAGGACGCCGACGCCGACAGCAATGGCGTCCAGAAGGAATTCGGCTACATCATCGACTACGAAGGCTTGCTCGGTGAGCTCGACAAGGCGCTGACGACCTATGCCGCCTTCAGCGGTTTCGACGACGGGGAGCTGACCGACGCCGTCACCAGCATCCGCGACCAGGTTCGACTGCTGCCCGCCCGATGGTCGTACGTGTGGGAGCTCTTCAACACCGTGCCGAACAAGACCGACATGGAAGCGCTGGAGCAGTTCCTCGCCGACGACGCAGAGCGCGAGGAGTTCTACGAGCGACTCAGCGTGTTCACACGGTGTCTGCACATGGCGCTGGCCAGCACCGCCCTCGAAGAGCAGATCTCTGCGCAGCGCGTCGCACAGTATCGTCGGGACTGGAAGCACTTCGTTCAGCTGCGGCGGGCAGTGCAGCTGCGTTATCAGGAGATCATCGACCTGCAGGACTTCGAACCCAAGATCCAGAAGCTGCTCGACGATCACGTTTCGGCCCTGCCTGCCGAGACCATCATCCGCCTCGTCGATATCAACGATCCCGCCGCGCTCGAGGCGGTCGTCGCCGATACGGGTGTCAGCGCGGCATCACGCGCGGATCGCATCGCCAGTGCCACCCGGCGGACGATTCACGACCGCATGGAAGAGGATCCAGCACTCTACACCCGCTTCTCGCAGATGCTGCAGGACACCATCGATGACTACCGGGCCCGACGACTCTCAGAGATCGACTACCTCGCATCGATGAAGGCACTCGCGCAGCGTGTCGCCGCCCGTGACCGCGGACGGAAGCTGCCCGCGTCTCTCATCGATAACGAGCACGCGGCCTCGCTCTTCGAAACGCTGCTCGCGGCGCATCTCGATAAGGTCACGACAGCCTCCGGCGAGAAGCTGGGCGAGGACGACATCGCGGAGGTTGCGCTGGGGATGCTGGACATCATCACCAACCACCTGATCGTAGGCATCTGGAAGAACGAAGATGCCCAGGCAGAGCTGCTCAACTCCCTCGACGACTACATTCTCGACGAGCTCGAGCGTACCCGAGGCCTGTCCATCCCCTCCGACGTGGCCGACGAGATCCAGACCGCGGTCGTGTCACGTGCGCGGGCCCGGTTCCCATGACCTGCGCGGTCGCATACGGAACCCACACGATCGAGTACTCCGTGGAGCGGCGTGAGCGCTCTACGCTCGCGATCACCGTGTTGCCGAGCACCCAGGTGCAGGTCATCGCCCCCCTCAACGCTACCGACGAGGAGATCAGCAAACGCGTGCGCAAGCGCGGCAGGTGGGTCCTCTCGCAGCAGGAGTACTTCGCGCAGTTCCTCCCCCATACCCCGCCGCGGCGCTGGCTACCCGGCGAGACGCACCGCTACCTTGGCCGCCAGTATCGTCTGCGAATCGAGGCGGACTCCTCACACCTGCCACCGAGCGTGAAGCTACGCGGGCGCTTCTTCATGATCAGCGGTGTTAGGTTCAGCGACTCGGTCACGATCGAGATGGTTCTCACCGACTGGTACCGCGATCACGCGAGTATCCAGCTGCCCCGACGTCTCGATGCCTGTATTGCGCGCTTCCCATCGCGTGATTCATACATGCCCACGGCCGTTCAACTGCGCACGATGCGCACACGCTGGGCATCCATGTCTCCGTCCGGACGACTGACGCTGAATCCCGCCCTTGTACAGGCCCCGATCGATTGCATCGACTACGTCGTAACCCATGAGCTGTGTCACCGAGCCGTGCCTGATCATTCTTCGGAATTCCACGCGCTCCTGGCAGAGGTGATGCCCGATTGGGAGGATCGCAAGGCGCGACTGGAGCTCGCCATGGCCTGATCCTCACCCACCATCTCCGGCAGCGGATGCGCGGCCACCCAGGTGCCTGCCGGGTCATAGACCGCCCGCACCCGACGCAGCCGCTCGGCTGTCTCGACCGACGCGGCGCCGGTGTCGGCGACGTGATCGAGGAAGTTCAGGTACGGCGCGCCGCGCGCCCACCCGCGCACGGTCTCGGCGACCCCGCCCACGCGCGCGGATGCCGGTGCTTTCAGCTCCGGCGCCGGCACCAGGTCCACGACGAACAGCGCATAGTCGCCGTCCAGGCTCGGCACGGCGGCATCCTGCGGCTCGGCGACTGCACCACCCAGGTGCCGCAGCTCGACAGACAGCGGCGCGTCACCGGCATCCGGCCCGGCGACCGAGATCAGCGCTGCCAGCGCGGCATCGTCGAGATCGCCGAGCATGACGTGGTCGCCCACCGCCGGAGAGGGCACCGGCGGGTCCATGTGCACGTGCGCGAGGCCCGCCGCCGGCATCCGCCCGAAGGTGTCCATCTCGGGGGCGAGCGCGCGAAGCGGCGCCAGCAGTTCGGCCGCCCGCTGGTCGTCGGCGAGGATCGCGCCGTCGGTCACGACCACGGCGCGGCCGCTGAGGAACGGCGGCAGGTCGGGCATGGCCGGGAAGCGCATCAGCCGCAGGCTGGTGGTCGCGCAGCGGTCCAGCTCGCGGGTCCAGTCGCGCCACGCGGCGAGCACAGCGGATGCCGCGGATATGTCCCACAGCAGGAATCCGGCGTGCACATCCGCGATGGGCAGCAACTCGATCTCCATGGCGACCACCGCCCCGAAGCTGCCACCGCCACCGCGCAGCGCCCAGAACAGATCGGGATGCTCGTCGGCGGTGACGCGCACGACCTCACCGGTCGCCGTGATCAGCTCGAGCGCCCGCACGTGGTGCGCGGCCAGGCCGTGCTCGCGGGCATAGAACGACAGTCCGCCGCCCAGTGCGTACCCCGACACCGACACGTCGGGCGAACTGCCGTGCAGCGCCGCCAGCCCGTGCTCTGCGGCGGCGTCGATCACGTCGCGCCAGAGCGTGCCGCCCAGCACGCGGGCGATGCGGTGCTCCACGTCGATCTGCACACCGGTCAGCCGGTGCAGACGCAGCAGCACGGCATCCTCCAGCCCTCGCTCGGCGAGCGGCATGGCGCCGTGACCGCTGGCCTGCGGGGCGATGCGATGCCCGGCCGCGGTCACGGCGGCGACGATGCGGGCGGCTTCCGCGATCGTGGTGGGTTCGGCGACGGCCAGCGGATGCTGCACCGCAGCGAGATTCCACGGCGTGCAGGCCTCGTCGTAACCGGGATCATCGGGCAGCAGCAGACCATCGATGGCGCGCAGAAGCGCTGGCTCGACGGCAGGAGGAAGAAGGGTCATGGCTCGAGCGTGCTCCGGCATCCGCCCGCGCACACCCCGGAGAACACTGAGGTTTCCGGCATCCGCCACAGCCTAGGCTGGAACCCCGAGAAAGGATCCCGATGACGCAACAGGACATGCTCTTCCTCGTGATGATCGTCATCGGCCTGGCGGCGCTCACGCTCCTCACGCTGCAGCTGCTCAAGCCGCGCAAGCGCGACGGCGGGGGCGAATGGTTCGAGGGCCCCTGGGAGGACGACGATCGTCCCAGAGGCCCTCGGCGCTGACCGGTCGCCGGCTTCCTGAACGAGCACAGGGCGGCGGATGCCGAAGCATCCGCCGCCCTGTGCTGTCAGGACCCGCTGGTCAGGACTTGACCGAACCGCTCATCAGTCCGCCGACGAAGTACTTCCCCAGCAGGATGTACACGATCAGCGTCGGGATCGACGCGATCAGCGCACCCGCCATCGAGGCGCCGTAGTTGGACAGCTGCGCGCCCTGCGACAGGTTCACCAGCGACAGGGACACGGGCCCCTGGTTGGCGTCCGAGAGGAACAGCGCGAACAGGTAGTCGTTCCAGGCCGAGGTGAACTGCCAGATGATCGTCACCACGAAACCGGGCAGCGACAGCGGCAGGATGATGCGCCAGTACGAGCCCAGCATGCCGGCGCCGTCCACGCGCGAGGCCTCCATGAGCTCCTCGGGCACTCCCTCGTAGTAGTTGCGGAAGATCAGCGTGCAGATCGGCAGACCGTAGATGATGTGCACGAACAGCAGCGTGACGATGTTGCTGGGCAGGCCCAGATCGGTCTTCAACTGCACCAGCGGCACCATGATGGCCTGGTACGGGATGAACATGCCGAACAGGATCAGCGTGAACACCACGTTGGCGTACGGGAACTTCCACCGCGAGAGCACGAAGCCGTTCATCGAGCCGAGCATGGCCGAGACCAGCGCTGCGGGGATGGCCAGCAGGAACGTGCGGCCGATCGGCGCGGCCAGCGTCTCCCACGCGGTGGCCCAGTTGCCGAAGCCGGTCTGGCCGTCGGCATCCGCCTGCCACGGCCAGCGCGACGGCCACGCCCATGACGTGACCGCGCTGACGTCGGACGGCGGCTTGAGGCTGGTGACGACCAGCACGTAGACGGGCATCAGCACGACCACCACGAACAGCAGCAGGAGCACGTACTTGGTCGTACGTCCCATGCGCGTGCGGGTGCGGCTGGCGGTGGGGATGCGGCCGGCGGTGGTGGCCTGGCGCTCCATTCCGGTTGCGACGCTCACTTGCGCGCCCTCCTCTCAGCGCGGGCCGTGGAGATCAGGTACGGCACGATGAAGATGCACACCAGCAGCAGCAGGACGGTCGCTATGGCGGATGCCTTGCCGTACTCGCCGCCCGTCAGGGCGGTCCACATGTAGGTGGCGGGAACCTCGGTGATGTACACCGGGCCGGTCACGGCCATGATCAGGTCGAAGACCTTCAGCGACATGTGCGCGACGATCACCAGCGCCGACAGCGCCACAGGATGCAGCTGCGGGAAGACGACGTACCGATAGAGCTTCCACTCGCTGGCCCCGTCCATGCGGGCGGCCTCGCGAAGCTCCTCGGGGATGCCGCGGAACCCGGCCAGGAACAGCGCCATCACGTAGCCGGCGAGCTGCCAGATGGCGGGCATCGCCATGGCGGCCATGCCCCACAGCGGCTGGTTGTACCAGTCGTTCTGCAGGCTGCCGAGGCCGATGGACTCCAGCAGGCGGTTCAGACCCGAGGCCCGGTCGCCCTGCGCGGAGCTGAGCAGCCAGCGCCAGACGACACCGGATGCCACGAACGAGACGGCCATCGGGAAGAGGTAGATGGAGCGGAACACGCCCTCGGCGGTGACGCCCTTGTCCAGCATCCAGGCCCAGAGGAACCCGAACAGCATGGTGCCGACCATGAAGAACACGGTGAAGACGCCGAGGTTGGCCAGCGAGTGCAGGAATCGCGGCTCGGTCAGCAGGTCGGTGAACTGCTGCAGGCCGACGAACTCGGATGCCGACAGCGCGGAGTCCTTGGTCATGGCCGTGTAGAAGTTCTGGATGATCATCACGTAGACGAAAATGCCCAGCAGCACGATCGTCGGCGAGATCAGCAGCAGCGGCGGTCCCCAGTTGCGGATGCCCTTGCGCATCGGCGCCCTCCTTCAGACGTGGATGCGAGCGGGGCGGCGCTGACGCACCGCCCCGCTCGGAGGATGGATGTTACTTGCCCAGACCCTTGGTCTGCGCGGCGACCAGAGCGTCCTGCAGCGTCTTCGCGTCCTTGGTGGACACGAACTGGCCGATGGCGGACGTGATGTCGTTCAGCCACGAGACCTTGACGGCCGCGCCGTGCGCCAGCGAGCTGACGACGGTGTCCTTGGCGAACGAGGCCATCGCGCCCTGCTGGTACTCGGGGTAGTCCGAGGCGTTGGCGTCGGTGCGCGCGGGGATCGAGCCCTTGGCGAGGTTGAACGCCTTCTGGCCGTCGGCGGAGCTGATCGTCTTCAGCCAGTTCTTCGCGCCCTCGGCGTGCGGAGCGCCCACCGGGAGGGTGAAGGAGTCGGCGAGGAAGTCGAACGTGCCGTCGGTGCCCGGCGTCGGCCAGGTGGTGTAGTCCGTGCCGTAGGTCTTGCTCTTGGCGTCGAACTCGGCCAGTGCCCAGTCGCCCATCACGTTGTAGGCGGCGGTGCCGTCGATGACCATGTCGGTCGCGACCGGCCAGTCCTGACCGGTGCCGTCGGTGTTGGCGTAGGAGAGCAGGGCGGTGTAGTCCTTGATGGCCTTAGTCACCTTGGAGTCGTCGAACTTCGTCGAGCCGTCCCACAGCCCGGTGTAGCCGTCAGCGCCGAGGTCGGCCAGCAGCACGTTCTCGAACAGCTGCACCTGAGTCCAGTCGGTGGCGACGGACAGCGGGGTCTGCACGCCGGCATCCTTCAGCTTCTTCATGTCGGCCAGCCACGCGTCGATGTCGGCGGGCGCGGTCTTCGGGTCGATGCCGGCCTTCTCGAGCACCGAGGTGTTCACCCACACGACGTTGGCGCGGTGGATGTTGCTGGGCACCGAGTAGATCTTGCCGTCGACGGTCAGGCGGTCCAGCAGCGTCTTCGGGAAGACGTCGTTGAGGCCGTTGTCCTTGTAGAACGAGCTGAGGTCCTCGATCTTGTTGGCCTCGATGTAGTCGGTGAGCTCGGCACCGGCGTGCGCCTGGAACGAGTCCGGCGGGTTGTTGGCCTTCAGACGGGATGCCAGGGCGTTCTTGGCGTTCGAGCCGGCGCCGCCGGCGACGGCCGCGTTGACGAACTTGGTCTTCGGGTACTGCTCGTTGAACACCTTGACGAGCGCGTCGAGGCCCGTCTTCTCGGAGCCGGACGCCCACCAGGTGAACACCTCGACCTGGCTGGCGCTGTCGCCGCCCTTGTTCCCGTTGCTGCCGCTGTCGCTCGGGCTGCTCGAGCAGCCTGCGAGCGCGAGCGCCGCAACACTGAGACCCGCTACTGCTGCGAGTGCTTTGCGCATGTGATCCTCCATTGGATGAAGACGGCCTGCAGGGAGCCGGCCCATCCCCCATGGAATCTGAAAACGTTGCCAAACGCAACCGGAGGGCGGTCACAACAAGATAACGCCACCGTTCAGGGCGCCTGCGCGCCTCGCTCTCAGGCCGGCGGCGGGACCTCGCCGGAGCCGCGCTCGACCATCCTCGTGCCGAGCACGATGCGGCGCTCGGGCCCCGTCATCCCCGCGATGCGGTCGAAGAGCAGGCCCGCGGCCGCCTCGCCGATCGCCCACGGATCCTGGGCGACGGTCGTCACCGGCGGCACCATCAGCTCGGCCAGGTCGAAGTCGTCGAAGCCCACCAGCGCCGGATGCGCGTCCAGCAGGCGCAGCGCCTTCAGCACCGACTTGGTCGTGCGGCTGTTGGTCGTGAACAGCGCGGTGGGCGGATCGGGCAGTGAGAAGAGTTCGCGCAGCGCCTCGACGCAGGCATCCACGTCATCGCCGACGGCGACCACGAACTCGGGGCGGACGGGGAGACCGGCATCGCGCATCCCCTGCCGGTACCCCGCCTGCCTGCGCTCGGACGTGTACAGACCCGAGATGTGCGCGAAGCAGGCGATGCTGCGGTGACCCGCCTGCACCAGGTGGGCGACGGCGTCGGCGGCGCCGCGCTCGTTGTCCACGACGACCAGGTCGGCGGGCAGCCCTTGCGGCGGTCTGTCGACGAAGACGATCTCGGTGCCGGCCGCGCGCTCCGCGGCCAGGAACGACACGTCGACCTCCTCGTGCGCGACGACGATGAGGCCGTCCAGGCGCCTGCTGATCATGCGCCGCAGCACCCGCTCGCCCTCCGCCGGGTCGTCGCCGCCCGAGGCGACCAGCACCAGCAGGTCCCGCTCCTGCGCCTTCTGCTCGATGGCCGCGACGAGCTCCGCGTAGAACGGGTCGGAGATGCGGGTGACGACGACGGCGATCGTGGCCGTCGATCCGGTGCGCAGTGTGCGGGCGAAGTCGTTGCGGCTGTAGCCCAGCTCGGCGATGGCGCGCTCGACCGCCTTGCACTTGGCGCGGCTGACACCCGGGTTCCCCGCCACCACGCGGGAGACCGTCGACAGACCGACGCCGGCGCGGGCGGCGACGTCCTTCATGGTCGGGCGGCCCGCGGCGTCGGATCCCCCGCCTGTCATCTTCGCCACACAGAGAACAATCGCATGAAAACGTTGCCACGTCCATGTTTACGTAACCCCGGTGGCCGGTCCCGGCGCCCGGCATCCGGCATCCGGCGTTACGCTTCGGGGCCGACACGCCAGCTGTCGGACGAATCCCGCGAAGACGTCCGACATGTGGCGTGTCGGCCCCCATTCTGTAACGCGATGGGTCGCCCCTATGCTGAACCGCACGGTGCGAGACGACGCACGGAGCGAGACGACGCAGGACGGGGTGGCGATGGGCGTGCTGGATGACGGTGAGCGGGTCACCGCCGCGGATGCCGCTGCCTGGCGCGCGTGGCTGGAGGACAACCATCAGTCGGCGCCGGGAGTGTGGCTGCTGAACGTGCGCGGCTCGGTCGCCGACGGCGTCGACTATGAGGATGCCGTGCGCCACGCGCTGTGCTTCGGCTGGATCGACGGCCCGGTGCGCACCTTCGCACCCGGATCCGTCGGCCAGTGGTTCTCCCCGCGCCGCAGGGGCAGCGGCTGGGCGGCGACCAACAAGGCGCGCCTGGCAGAGCTCGAAGCAGCAGGGCTGCTGGCTCCCGCGGGCATCCGGGTGATCGAGGCGGCCAAGGCCGACGGGTCGTGGACGGTGCTCGACGGCCCCGAGGCCGGCATCGAGCCCGACGACTTCGCCGCGGCACTGGATGCCGTGCCCGCCGCCCGCGAGAACTGGGACGCGTTCCCGCCGTCGGCGCGCAAGCTGGGCCTCACGCTCATCGCGACGGCGAAGCGCCCGGAGACACGGGCGGGGCGGATCGGGAAGATCGTCGCGGACGCCGCGGCGGGCAAGCGCCCATAAGGCCGGCATCGGGCATCCGCGCCATTTGAGACTCGGCGCCAACCTAAGACAAGGATAAGGATGTAACCTTAAGTTAAACTGAGGCATGGCATCGAATGACGACTGGCCGGAGACCGCATACGAATCCCGGCCCTGGAGGCGCTCCGGCGACGAGGTCGGCTCCCGACGACAGCTGCGCCGCATCACCGGAGACTACGCGGCCGCCGTTCCGCCGCTGATCGCGAAGCTCTCCGTCCACCTCGAGCCGGACGTGCTGACTGCCGCCGACGAGGCCAGTCAGGAGCTGACTCGATTCGACGCCGGGTCCAGGACGTTCATCGCACCGTTCGCGGCCATCCTGCTGCGCACCGAATCGGCATCGAGCTCGGAGGTCGAGAACCTCAAGGCCGGCGCGAAGCAGGTCGCGCTGGCCGATATCGGCGCATCCCGCTCCGAGAACGCTCGCCTGGTCGTCGCCAACACTCGCGCGATGGAGGCCGCGCTGCGGCTGAGCGACCGGCTCGATGAAGAAGCCATCATCGCCATGCACGCAGCCCTGCTGCAGGAATCGGCGCCGGATGCCGTGGGGCACTGGCGCCGGGAGCAGGTGTGGATCGGCGGCGGAGCACTGTCGCCGCACGCCGCAGATTTCGTCCCTCCTCATCATGAGCGCGTGCCCGAGCTGATGCGCGATCTGCTGGAGTTCGCAGCCCGAGACGACGTCCCCGTCCTCACACAGGCGGCGATCGCCCACGCACAGTTCGAGACCGTCCATCCGTTCCCCGATGGAAACGGGCGCACAGGCCGTGCGCTGATCCACGCCCTGCTCCGGCGCAATCGGTTGACGCGCAACCTCACCGTTCCCGTGTCAGCCGGTCTGCTGCATGACCCGCAGAGCTACTTCGACGCACTGTCCGCCTACCGCGCGGGCGATGTCGACGCGATCGTGCACGCGATCACGAACGCGGCATTCGCCGCGATCGGCAACGGCAGGCATCTCGCACGGGAGATCGGCGAGGCCCGCTCCAGATGGGATGATCTCGTGCGCGCCCGCTCCGATGCCGCCGTGCATCGTCTGATGGATGCCCTGCTTGCGCAGCCCGTGATCACAGCGAAGATCGCCGCTCGGACACTCGGCGTCAGCGATGTCGCCGCACAGTCCGCGATCGCGCGGCTGGTCGACGTCGGCGTGCTGACGCAGAGCGGCGTCGGATCTCGCTACCGGGTGTGGCAGGCACCCGACATCCTCGATGCTCTCGATGCCTTCGCCGACCGCGCGCGCCGCGGGCGGATCTGAGGACCGACCTGCCGGCTACTGCGGGTCCAGGCCCAGGTCGTCCAGGTCGAAGGCTGCCAACCACTGCAGGCCCTCGGCCTCGATGGCGGCCTGCGCACCGGTCTTGCGATCCACGATCACGGCGACGGCCACGACTTCGGCTCCCTCGCGGCGCAGCACCTCGACGGCCTTCAGCGCCGACTGTCCCGTGGTGGAGGTGTCCTCCACCACGATCACCCGCTTGCCCTCGATGCTCGCGCCCTCCACCTGACGCCCGCGACCGTGGTCCTTGGGCTCCTTGCGCACGACGAACGCGTCCAGCGGGCGGTCGGTTCCGACCGAGGCGTGCATGACGGAGTTGGCGATGGGGTCGGCGCCCAGGGTGAGACCGCCGACGGCCGAGACGTCGTGGTCCTTGATCAGGTCCAGCATGATGCGCCCGATGGCGGGGGCCGCCCGATGGTCGAGGGTGAGCTTGCGCATGTCGACGTAGTACGTCGCCTTCTTGCCGCTGGAGAGCGTGAAGTCGCCGTGGAACACCGCCTCGGCCTTGATGAGGTCGAGCAGGGCCTGGCGGTCGGCTGCGAGATCGGTCACGGCATCCAGTGTATTCGGGACTGGTTCCCGCACGCCCGCGCGATTAACGTGAGGGCAGGAGGCCACTCATGTTCTCGTACGATCCCTATGCCGCCCTCGCCGAGCTGCGCCCGGTGCCGCCGCTCGAACTGACCAGCCCCGACTTCACCGCCGGCGGCGCGCTGCCGAGCTTCGCCTGGTCGTCCAGCAGGGGCGGTGAGGACCGGCATCCGACTCTGGAATGGTCGCAGCCGCCGGCCGGCACGCTCAGCTTCGCCATCTCGTGCTTCGATCCCGACGCCCCGACCGGATCCGGCTTCTGGCACTGGGCCGCCTACAATCTGCCGGCGGACACCCGGAGGCTGGATGCCGGTGACGGCACCGCCAAGAGCCTGCCCGGCGGCAGCGTGCTGCCCAATGAGGCCCGGCTCGAGCGCTACATCGGCGCCGCCCCACCCGCCGGCACCGGCGTGCACCGCTACTTCTTCGTGGTCGACGCGCTGGATGTGGACTCGCTCGACCTGGAGGTCGGCGCGACGCCGGGCGTGCTGGGCTTCAACCGGCACTTCCACACGCTGGCGCGCGGCATTCTGATCGGAACCGGAGACCCCGCCGAGAGGTGAGCGCTGTCGGCGCCCCCGAATAGGCTGGACGCATGCGTCTGGCCACATGGAACATCAACTCGATCCGCACGCGCGTGGGGCGCGCCGTCGACTTCGCCGTGCGCGAGGACATCGATGTGCTGGCGCTCCAGGAGATCAAGTGCAAGCCCGAGCAGTTCCCCTACGCGGCGTTCGAAGAGGCCGGGTACCACGTCGAGGTGCACGGTCTGAACCAGTGGAACGGCGTCGCCATCGCGAGCCGTGAGCCCATCACCGAGGTGTCCACGGCGTTCGCCGGCATGCCCGGCTTCGCGAAGGGCAGGACCCCGGAGGAGACGACCTTCGGGCCCGACGCGCCGCTGGAGGCCCGCGCGCTCGGCGTGACGGTCGGCGGCGTGCGGGTGTGGAGCCTGTACGTGCCCAACGGCCGCGCGCTGGGCGACCCGCATCTGGAGTACAAGCTGCAGTGGCTCGATGCGCTGCGCTCCGCGACCGCCGCTGAGATCGCCGCGCACCCGCAGCGCCCGCTGGCACTGGTCGGCGACTTCAACATCATCCCGTTCGATCAGGACAACGGCGACCCCGACATCGTGATCGGCCGCTCCACGCATGTCTCCCCCGAGGAGCGCGCGGCGTTCTTCGCACTGGAGTCCGCCGGCCTGCACGACGTGGTGCGCCCGCTGGTCCCGGAGGGGTTCACCTACTGGGACTATCAGCGGCTCAAGTTCCCCCGCAACGAGGGCGTGCGGATCGACTTCATCCTGGGTTCGCCGGCATTCGCGGATGCTGTGACGGCGGCCTCCATCCACCGCGAGGAGCGCAAGGGCGAGCAGCCCAGCGATCACGTGCCGGTGGTCGTGAACCTCAGCCTCGGCGGCGCGGAGGAGGACGACGATCTGCCGATGATCTTCGCATGACCGGATCGCGCGGACCGACCGGATCGCGCGGCCCGACCGGCATCCGTCTGATCGCGACCGACCTCGACGGCACGCTGCTGGGCGCTGACGGGACGGTCTCGGCCCGCACGCGTGCAGCGCTGGATGCTGCTCGGGATGCCGGGATCGCCACCATCCCGGTGACGGCCCGCCAGCCGATCGGACTGCAGCCCATCGCCGAGCAGGCGGGGTTCACGGACTGGGCGCTGTGCGGCAACGGCGCCTACGGCGTGCACCTGACCACCGGCGAGCAGCTGTTCGCCCAGGAGCTGCCGTCCGACGTGCAGCACGAGCTGGCCGAGGCTCTCGAGGAGGTGCTGCCGGACCTGGTGTATGCCAGCGTGCGCAACGGCGGCGAGCTGTTCGTCGCGCAGACCGGCTACGCCGAGCTGTCCGACATCAGC
This sequence comes from uncultured Microbacterium sp., assembly GCF_937927635.1. GTDB lineage: Bacteria > Actinomycetota > Actinomycetes > Actinomycetales > Microbacteriaceae > Microbacterium. Next base: position 80,802 of record NZ_CALBRW010000007.1, on the reverse strand, counting down.
GACCACAAGCGGGCACCCGAGACCATGGGCGGCGTGCCTCGGGCCGACGTGCTGGCCGCGCCCAGCCTCAAGCTCACCATCCGGCATGCGTCGGTGCCGATCCCCGAGATCTACGCGACGCTGATGTCGCTGGGGCTGACGGGCTTCGAGGCGACCCTGTCGGGCGCGCCGTTCGTCGAGGTGATGGCAGCCGGCGTCACCAAGGCCACCGGTGTCGCCCAGGTGTGTACGCGGCTGGGCGTCGACAGCAGCCAGGTGCTCGCCTTCGGTGACGCCCTCAACGACGTGGAGATGCTGCGCTGGGCGGGTCACGGCGTGGCCGTCGCCAACGCGCTCGCGCCCGTGCGCGAGGTCGCCGACGAGGTGGCCGCGTCGAACGCCGAGGACGGCGTCGCGCAGGTCATCGAGCGGATGCTCGCGAGCTAGCCTCCCATCGTGCCAGTGCGCACCTCGCCGGGAACCGGCGCGTAGCGCAGCAGCAGCGTGCCGCCGTCGCCGGACTCCGCGCTCAGCAGCCGCATGTTCGAGGCCGCCGCACCGTCGGGGAACACCTTCCTGCCGCGGCCGAGTACGACCGGATAGACCCATAGCCGCAGCTCGTCGTACAGGTGCCCGGCGAGCAGGGTCTGCACGAGGTCGATGCTTCCGATCACGTGCACGTCCTGGTGCTTCTCGCGCAGCGCCGCGATCTCGGACGCCAGATCGGCGCCGATCCGCGTCGAGCCCTGCCAGTCCAGTTGGATGTCGGCGTCCCGTGAGGCGACGTACTTCGGCACGCGATTGAACAGCTGTCCGATGAACCCCTCCGGACCGGTGGTGTGCTGCGGCCAGTACCCGGCGAAGATGTCATAAGTGCGCCGCCCGAGCAGGAGCGCGTCGAGCGTCTCCATGCCCTTGGTCACGCTCGCCCCGACGGCCTCGCTCGGGTACCCGGCCTGCCACCCTCCATACGGGAAGCCGTCTCTCGTGTCCTCCTCGGCACCGCCGGGAGCCTGCGCGACGCCGTCGAGGGTGGTGAACAGATCGATGATGATGCGTCCGGTCATGTGCGCTCCTTCGATCGCAGGATGCTACGTCACGCGGCTCCCGCGGATCAACCCCCTCGGCAGGATCACCGGGGGGCCGTTGACTGTGCTGCACGCCCTCCCGGACGGAAGGGCCCCGATCGGAGGAGGATCATCATGAACGACAAGATGAAGCACGCCGCGCAGCACGCCAAGGGATCGGCGGAGGAGGCCTGGGGCAAGGTCACCGACGACAAGGGCATGCAGGCCCGCGGCAAGATCGACAAGGCCGCGGCCGAGACGAAGGACGCGTTCTCCGACGCGAAGGACCGCGCCGAGGACGCGCTCGACGACGACTGACTCAGCGCCGCCGCATTCCGACGGCCGCCAGCGCTCCCGCGCCGGCGGTCAGCACGGCGATCACGATGAGTCCCAGACCGGGGACGGATGCCGTGCCCACAGCGCCCGCGATGAGCGGTCCGCCCGCGTCGCCGAGCTCCCGGCCGAGTTCCGCGGAGCCCATCGTGCGCCCCATCCGCTCCTCGGGGGTGGACGCCGCCAGGTGGGAGAACGCCACCGGCGTGGCGGCTCCGACGCCGGCACCCACGAGCAGCGCGGTGGCGACGAGGGCGCTCAGCAGCAGCATCCCGTGCCCGCCCTCGGCGAGCGCGACGGCCCCGGCCAGCCCGATGCCGACGGCGATGAGGGCGAGGCCGCCCAGTGCGCCGAGCCGCACCGAGACCCGGCCGCGGTCGTGCCACCGGCCGATCAGCGGCTGCACGATGCTGGAGACGACGGCCAGCACCGTGACGAGCGCCATGCTGCCGATCGTGCCGATGCCCGCCTGCTCGGCCAGCAGCGGCAGGAAGCCGACCGCCACGGCCAGGGAACCAGTGGTGGCCGCCAGCACGAGGGTCGGGATCAGGAAGCCGGGCGCGGTGAGCTCGCGGCCGAGATCGGCCAGGGTCACGCGCTTGCGGGGCAGCACCGGCACGGCTGGCACCGCGAAGCGCACCCAGGCTGCGGCGACCAGCCCCAGCACGGCCAAGGCCCAGAACAGGGCGGGCAGGCCCGCCCAGACCACCAGCACGGCGCCGATGAGCGGGCCGAGCGCGTAGCCGAGGCTCTTCCACGAGCCGTACCTGCCGAAGTACGCGCCGCGCGAGGCTCCGTCGGTCAGGCGGGCGACGGCCGCGGAGGACGCCGGTGAGAAGGCGGAGGCTGCCGCGCCCTGCCCGAACCTGGCGATGATCAGCCCCACCGTGCCGGGCACGAGCGCCCCGACCAGCGAGAACGCGGTGAACGCCAGCAGCCCGCCGACGATCACGGGTCGCACGCCGATGCGGTCGCTGAGCGCGCCGAACACGGGCTTGAGCAGTACCTCGGCCAGGTCATACAGCGCGAGCGTGAAGCCGAAGGCCAGCAGGGTCCAGCCGATATTGTCCGTCTCGGCGCCGAGGGCCGCGGCGATGCCGTGCGCGCCGAACGCCGTCGTGAAACCTGCGAGATACAGGGGCGCGAGGCGCGGGTGCGTGGTGGTGGTCACGGTCGATTGTCGCATCCGGTGCCACGAGACAGCCCCGGCATCGAGCCTCGCCGGCCATAACTCCGGAGATCCAGGCGCTCCGGGGTCTGGAATGCCGGATCGGAGCCGGATCCACCACGGATCTCCGGAGTTGTGAACACGAGGTGCCGAGCACCCGCATCCGCCGCGCGGGGGATGTGCGGCATCGGGCGTCCCCCTACGGTGGGAGCATGTCCGAGCACGCCTTCACCCGCACGCCGACCGAGCGCGACCTGCGCCAGGATCTGCTGCTGGCGGGCGTGCTGCTGGTCAGCGGCATCATCAGCGCCGGGCTGTCGACGGTCGCCGGCATCTACGGCAAACAGCAGGCGCCGATGTGGTGGGCACTGGTGACCGTCCTCGCCGTGTCGGCTCCGCTCGCCGTGCGACGCCGCAGGCCCGCGGTCGCCGCCGTCTTCATCGCCCTGGTGATGTTCACCAGCATTACCCTGCACGTGCCGGAGATCTACGTCACCAACGTGGCCCTGTTCATCGCGCTGTACACGGTGGGCGCCTGGATGAACGACCGTCGCACGGCCCTGCTGGTGCGTGTCGGCATCATCGCGGGCATGTTCGTCTGGCTGATCATCGTGATGTACGGCGACGCGATCAAGGAGGCCGGCAAGGCCGACATGGCGGCGGGGCTGTTCTCGCCGTACGTGGCGATGATGATGATCCAGCTGCTGCTGAACGCGCTGTACTTCGGCGGCGCCTACTACTTCGGCGAGCGCTCGTGGCAGGCCGCCGCGCAGCGCGACGCTCTCGAGCAGCGCACCCGCGAGCTGGAGGCGGAGCGCGAGGTCACCGCCGCGCAGGCCGTGGCACTGGACCGGGTGCGCATCGCCCGCGAGCTGCACGACGTGGTCGCGCACCACGTGTCGGTGATGGGCGTGCAGGCCGGAGCCGCACGGCTGGTCGTCGAGCAGGATCCCGCGGAGGCAGGACGGATGCTGGCCGGGGTCGAGGATGCCTCGCGCGAGGCCATCCGCGACTTCCGGCAGCTGCTGGAGACGCTGCGCTCCCCCGGCGACGATCTGGATGACGCTCCTTCGACGTTCGAGCTGACTGATATCGCCCAGCTCGCGCAGGCGTCGCGGGACGCCGGTCTGCCGACCGAGTACGCCGTGATCGGTGAGCCGGTTCCGGTGCCGGGCACGGTCGGCGTGAACCTGTACCGCATCGCCCAGGAGGCTCTCACCAACGCCCGTCGGCATGCCGGCATCGGCGCGACGGCCGACGTGCGAGTGCGTTACGCTCCGGATGCCGTGGAGCTGGAGGTCGTGAACACCGGCCGCGCGGTGGGCGTGCTGCGCCCTGGTCTCGGCCAGCTGGGCATGCGCGAGCGTGCGTTGGCATCCGGCGGCACGATCGAACTGGGACCCCGCACGCAGGGCGGATTCCGGGTGCGCGCCAGCGTGCCGCTGAAGACCGCAGAGGAGGTCTCCCGTTGATCCGGGTGCTCATCGTCGACGACCACGCCATGCTGCGGGCGGGGTTCCGCACCATCCTCGGAACGCAACCCGACATCGAGGTGGTCGGGGAGGCCGCCACGGGAGCGGAGGCCGTGGCTGCTGCCGTCCGACTGCAGCCCGACGTCATCACGATGGACGTGCAGATGCCCGACATGGACGGCATCGAGGCCACCCGCCGCATCGTCGCGGATCCTGAGGTCACGGCATCCATCGCCATCGTCACGACCTTCGACCGCGACGACTACCTGTTCCAGGCACTGGATGCCGGCGCCGGCGGCTTCCTGCTGAAGAACGCCGGCCCCGAGGAGCTGATCACCGCCGTACGGGCCCTCGCCGCCGGCGACGGCATCCTTGCCCCCGAGGTCACGCGCCGCGTGCTGGCACGGTTCGCAGCATCCGCTCCCCCCTCTGCTCCCGTCGCGCTTTCTATCGCGTCGGGGACCGGGAAAGCGACGGGAACGGGCAGCGGAGTGCCGACGGAGCAACTGACGGATCGGGAGGGCGAAGTGCTGGCTCTCATGGCCGATGCCCGCAGCAACGCCGAGATCGCCGCCGCGCTGTTCATCGGCGAGGCCACCGTGAAGACCCACGTCTCGCGGGTGCTGCAGAAGCTCGGCGCCCGCGACCGGGTGCAGGCCATCGTGCTCGCGCACCGGCACGGGCTGACTTGAATCCTCGCTCTCAGCCGCCCGGCGGATGCCGCAGAATCCGCCGCAGGGGGGATGCCACAGCCCGCGCGCCTTCGTAGCGTGGAGGCATGCAGGCAACAGGCATCCAGACCACCGTGCGGACAGGCACGCTGCACCTCGAGGGCGTCACCAAGCGCTACGGCACTCGGACCGTGCTCGACCGAGTCGGCTTCGACGTCGCACCCGGGCGGCTGACGGGCTTCGTCGGCGGCAACGGCGCGGGCAAGACCACCACCATGCGCATCATCCTGGGCGTGCTGGCGGCCGACGGCGGAACGGTGACCCTCGACGGCGCCCCGCTGTCCACGTCCGACCGCCGCCGGTTCGGGTACATGCCGGAGGAGCGCGGCCTGTACCCGAAGATGAGGGTGCTCGAGCAGGTCGTCTACCTCGCCCGACTGCACGGCTTCGACAAGGCGGATGCTGCGCACCGCGGCACCGCACTGCTGACCGAGCTCGGCCTCGGCGAGCGCCTGAACGACAACATCGAGTCCCTGTCGCTGGGCAACCAGCAGCGCGCGCAGATCGCCGCCGCGCTCGTGCACGACCCCGAGGTGCTGATCCTCGACGAGCCGTTCTCGGGCCTGGATCCGCTGGCGGTCGACGTGGTCGCCGAGGTGCTGCAGTCGCGTGCCGCACGGGGCACGTCGATCCTGTTCTCCTCGCACCAGCTCGACGTGGTCGAACGGCTCTGCGACGACCTGATCATCATCGCGGGTGGCACGATCCGGGCATCCGGAACCCGCGAGCAGCTGCGTGCGCAGCACTCCACGCTGCGCTACCAGCTGGACTCCCCGGGCGACGCCGGCTGGCTGCGCTCGGAGCCCGGCGTGACGGTCGTCGACTTCGAGGGCGGGTCGGCGCTGTTCGACGTCGACACTCCAGACACGGCGCAGCGCGTGCTGCGCGAGGCCGTCGGCCGCGGTGAGGTCTCGAACTTCGCCCCCCAGCATCCGTCTCTCGCCCAGATCTTCAAGGAGGTCATCCAGTGAAGAACTCATCCCTGACGTGGCTGGTCGCGGAGCGCGAGATCAGCTCCAAGCTGCGCAGCAAGGCGTTCCTGATCTCCACCGGCATCCTGCTGCTGATCGCCCTGGCCGGCGTGCTCATCGGCGGGTTCAGCAGCAAGTCCCCCACTCCGGACGCCGTGGCCGCGACCTCGCAGACCGCGCAGATCGTGAACGCGCTGCCGAACGTGAAGGTCACCGAGGTGGCCGACCGCGCCGAGGCGGAGAAGGTCGTGAAGAGCGGCGACGTCGTCGCCGCCGTGCTGCCTGCTGACGATCCGACCGGCGTGGTGATCCTTGCCAAGGACCAGGCGCCGCAGAGCCTGGTGATGGGCCTGTCCAAGGCGCCGCACGTGGAGATCCTGGAGCCGGCATCCACCAACCCGCTGGTGCGCTACCTGGTGGCCATCGGCTTCGGCGTGGTGTTCCTGATGGCCGCGTCCACCTTCGGCTCGACCATCGCGCAGAGCGTCGTGGAGGAGAAGCAGACCCGCGTGGTCGAGCTGCTGATCTCGGCGATCCCCACCCGAGTGCTGCTGGCGGGCAAGGTGCTCGGCAACACGATCCTCGCGATGGCGCAGATCATCCTGCTGGCGGCGATAGCCGTGGTGGGCCTGATCGTCACCGGCCAGAACGAGGTGCTCGCCGGTATCGGGGCTCCCGTGCTGTGGTTCGCCGTCTTCTTCCTGTTCGGCTTCATCCTGCTGGCCTCGCTGTACTCCGGCGCCGCCGCGATGGTCTCGCGCCAGGAGGACATCGGATCCACCACCATGCCGCTGATGATGCTGGTGATGGCGCCGTACATCCTGGTGATCGTCTTCAACGACAACCCGCTGGTGATGACGATCCTGTCGTACATCCCGTTCTCCGCCCCCGTGGCGATGCCGGTGCGGCTGTTCGTCGGCGAGGCGCAATGGTGGGAGCCGCTGCTGTCGCTGGTGATCCTGCTGGTCAGCTGCGTCGGGGCGATCCTGGTGGGCGCGAAGATCTACGAGAACTCGCTGCTGCGGATGGGCAGCCGGGTCAAGCTCCGGGAGGCGCTGCGCGGCTGATCCTCTTCGGGTTCAGCGCGGCCGGTGCTCGGTGCGCGTCAGCGCATCGGCGGCGCGCACGAGGGCGAGGTGCGAAAAGGCCTGCGGGGTGTTGCCGACCTGGCGCCGGCCTTCCGGGTCGTATTCCTCCGACAGCATCCCCAGATCGTTGGCGAGCGCGCACAGCCGGTCCATCAGCTCTCGCGCCTCGTCTTCCCGGCCCGTCACCGCGTACTGCTCCACGAGCCAGAACGAGCAGGCCAGGAACGGGCTCTCCCCGCCGGCGAGTCCGTCCACGCCGGTGCCCGTGCGGTAGCGATGCAGCAGACCGTCGCGCATGAGCGTCTGCTCGATGCGCTCGACCGTCGCCAGCATCCGCGGGTCGTCAGGTGCGCAGTACCCCACCTGCGGCAGCAGCAGCAGCGACGCGTCCACCTCGCCGCTTCCGTAGTACTGCGTGAAGTACCCGTCTGCCACTCCCCCGCGGTCGATCTCGGTCCGCAGCCGATCGCGCAGTTCGCGCCACCGCTGCACCGGACCCTCCAGGCCGAAGTCCTCCACGGCGCGCACGCCGCGGTCGAAGGCCGCCCACATCATCACCCGGGAGTGCGTGAACATGTGCGGCTCCCCGCGGATCTCCCACAGCCCCTGATCCGGCCGCTCGATCTGCTCGCCCGCGAACCGCAGCAGCTGGCGCTCGAGCGACCAGGAGAACTTCGACTCCTCCAGGCCCGCCGACCGCGCGGCGGACAGCGTCACCAGCACCTCGCCGACCACGTCGGCCTGGTACTGCGAGGCCGCACCATTGCCGATCCGCACCGGCGCGGATGCGGCGAAGCCGGGCAGCGAGTTCAGCTCCCGCTCCGTCAGATCCCGCTCCCCTGCGAGCCCGTACATGATCTGCAGGTCGGCCGGGTCGCCTGCGACCGCCCGCAACAGCCATTCCCGCCAGCGATCCGCGAGCATGAGGAACCCGTGATCGAGCAGCGCTTCCAGCGTCAGCGCGGCATCGCGCAGCCACACGTAGCGGTAATCCCAGTTTCGCTCTCCGCCGAGGTCCTCCGGCAGGGACATGGTCGCCGCGGCCGCGATGCCGCCGGTCTCGTGGTTGGTGAGGGCGCGCAGGATCAGCAGCGACCGCACCACGGACCCGTGATACGGTCCGTTGTGCTCGATCCGGTCTGCCCAGTCCTGCCACCACGTCTTCGTGCGCTCCAGCTCGGCGTTCACCTCCAGCGGCTCAGGCACGTCGAGGTGCGAGGGGAACCAGGTCAGCTGGAGGTCGCGCACCTCCGCTGCCGCGACGGTCACCTGCCCGTGATGCTCGTGGTCGGCCGCCTTCAGCGCTGCGCCGCGCAGGACGACGGCATCCGGTCCCGCCATCGCCACCAGCCGCGGATGGTGCGATGTGCCGGTCTGGCGCACCCAGGGCATCGCCCTGGCGTAGTCGAAGCGGATGCTGACCCGCTGCTCGAACGTCATCTGGCCCCGCACGCCCACGACGCGCCGCACCAGGTCGGTGCGGCGGATGTCCCCGCCGGGGTCCGGATCGATGGGCATGAAGTCGTGCACCTCGGCCACGGCATCCGCGCTCTCCCATCGGGTGATGAGCACGAACGTGTCGTGGTCGTAGCGCCTCGTGACCCGGGTAGTCGCATCGACCGGTCTCAGCGACCAGCGTCCGTGCGCGTCGTCGCCGAGCAGTCCGCCGAAGGTGCTCGCCGAGTCGAGCCGTGGCAGGCAGAGCCAGTCCACACTCCCCTCCCGGGACACCAGGGCCGCCGTACGACAATTGCTGAGCAGGGCATATTCCTCGATTCGCATGGCCACGTCGGTCAGTCTCGCACTTGCGGCATGCCGAATCCAGCCCCTTGCTTTCATCAGCGGTGCGACTAGCGTCGATGCCATGTCGACGACCACGCTCCTCATCCTCGGCGCGTCCGGTGACCTCACGTCCCGGCTGCTGCTGCCCGCGATCGGCCAGCTGCTGCGGCGCGAGCCGGACCGGAAGCTGGCGCTGCACGGCGCCGGATCCGATGACTGGAGCCAGGAGAAGTGGCAGCAGACCGTGCAGACATCGTTCGGGTCCTCGGATGCCGCTGACCAGGTCTCACGCGTCGACGGCACCACCTACACGAAGGCCGATGTGACGGACAAGGCCGCACTGTCGGCGCTCGTCAAGGGCGTGCAGGGCCGCCTGGTGATCTACTTCGCGCTGCCGCCGGCGGTGGCCGTGGCCGCCTGCGAGGTGCTGCGCGAAGTGGATCTACCGGAGAACACCGTGCTGGCACTGGAGAAGCCGTTCGGCTCCGATGAGAGCAGCGCACGCGATCTGAATACGCTGCTGCTGCAGCTGGTGCCCGAGGAGCGCATCTTCCGCGTAGACCACTTCCTGGGCCGGTCCACGCTGCTGAACGTGCTGGGCGTGCGCTTCGCCAACCGGCTGGTCGAGCCGGTCTGGTCGGCCGACCACGTGCAGTCCGTGCTGGTGCGCTACGACGAGGCCCTGGCGCTGGAGAATCGCGCGCGGTACTACGACAAGGCGGGTGCCATGATCGACATGATCCAGAGCCACCTGCTGCAGGTGCTGGCGGTCCTGGCCATGGAGCAGCCGCACGACCTGGACGAGCTCGACCTGCGCGACGCCATGGCCGCGGCGCTGCGCGCCACCCGGATCTGGGACGACAACCCCGTGCGGTCCTCCCGCCGTGCGCGCTACACGACAGGGCGCATCGGCACGAAGAGCGACGGGCGCGATGTGCCCTCGTACGTCGACGAGGACGGCGTGGATCCCTCGCACGACACGGAGACGCTGGCGGAGATCACCTGCGAGGTGCACACCGCACGCTGGGCGGGAGTGCCGTTCACGCTGCGCAGCGGCAAGGCCATGAAAGGGCGCCGCGCGGAGATCGTCGTGACTTTCAAGCCCGTGCGGCACATCCCCGAGGGCCTCACCGGCAGGCCGGCCGACGGTGGCATCCTGCGGTTCGTGCTGGGCCCCGACCAGATCGACCTGGAGCTGAACGTCAACGGTGCGGACGACCCGTTCGCGCTGCGCCGCGACGTGCTCTCCAGCAAGCTGGGCAAGGGCACGCTGCTGGCCTACACCGAGGTGCTCAGCGAGATCCTCGACGGCGACGTCGCGCTGTCGGTGCGGGCGGATGCCGCGGAGCAGTGCTGGCGGATCATCCAGCCCGTGCGCGATGCATGGGCCCGGGGCGACGTGCCCATGGACGAATACCCCGCGGGTTCGCGGGGTCCCTCCGACTGGCCGAGCTCGACTCGCTCCTGACTCCCGGATGACCGGATCCGACTGATTTCGCACCGGTCACCGGCTGCACTATCGACGCCGCGGTCAACAAATAGTATGCTTAGCTAGATGTTTGCCTAGCAAACAACTTTGTGGGTGGCGCGAGCGTGGACGCATCAGCGGAATCCGGAACTCTCCGGAGCGAGATCTGATGGTCCTGCGTCGCATCCGGTGATGGCGAGCGGGTCCGAGTGAGGTGGGAGGTTCTGGGATGACGGAAGCGGTGCACCCGAGATCGGTGATTCCCGCGGACCGGATCCGCCAGGTGGTCGTGCTCGTCTCGTTGGTGCTGGCGTTGGCAGGCGCCGCGGTCGGGTCGGGGGCGTTCGGCGGGACGCCGATCCAGAACGCATCCGATGGCGCGCTCAGTGCGGATGCCACGCCGATCGCGCCGGCGGTCCCCGCGTTCTCGATCTGGAGCGTCATCTACCTGGGGCTGGCGGCCTGCGCTGTGTGGCAGGCACTGCCCGGCCGCGCCGCGGATCCTCGGCAACGGGTGCTCGGGTATCCGGTGGCCGCTTCGCTGCTGTTGAATGCGGCGTGGATCCTCAGCGTGCAGGCGGGGCTGTTGGCTCTCAGCGTCGTCGTCATCGCGGCTCTGCTGGCCGTGCTCGCGTTCGCGTTCGCCGTGTGCGTGCGCACTCGGGGCAAGGGCTGGGTCGAGGCGGTGCTGGTCGACGGCGTGATCGGCCTCTATCTCGGCTGGGTGTGCGTGGCGACGGCTGCGAACATCTCGGCGGTGCTGGTGGCGGCAGGGTTCACCGGGTGGGGCGTTCCGGCCGACCTGTGGGCGGTGGTCGTGGTCGGGGTGGCCGGCGCGGTCGGGGTCGCGCTCGCGATGGCCGGGCGGGGTCGGATCGCCCCGAGCCTGTCGCTGTGCTGGGGGCTGGCGTGGCTCGGCGTTGCTCGGCTGAATGGCGAACCGCACTCGGTGCCGGCCGCGACGAGCGCGTTCATCACCGTCGCCATCGTCATCCTGGCGACCATCCTGTGCCGTGCCGCCGCCGTGACCCGGAGCCGACGCTCATGAGCCGTGCGGCGAAGAGGTGGACCAGTCTCGTCTTCATCAGTTTCGCAGTCGCCCTGATCATCGTCGACTCGACGATCGTGAACGTCGCGATCCCGTCGATCGTGCGCGACCTGAAGATCAGTTCGACCCAGGTGCAGTGGGTGCAGGAGAGCTACACGCTGGTGTTTGCCGCGCTCCTTCTCGTTTTCGGCACGCTGGCCGACCGCTTCGGTCGCCGGCTCATGCTGCTCGTCGGCGTCGGCGTGTTCGTCGGGGCGTCCGTACTGGCCGCGCTCGCACCCACCGGGGACCTGCTGATCGGCGCACGGGTGGTGCAGGGCATCGGCGGCGCCATGGTGCTGCCCACCACGCTGTCGCTCATCAACGCGGGATTCCGCGGTCGTGACCGGGGCATCGCGTTCGCGGTCTGGGGCTCGACGATCGGCGGCATGGTGGCGGTGGGACCGTTGCTGGGCGGCTGGCTCACGACCTACTACTCGTGGCGCTGGGCCTTCGGCATCAACGTGCCGCTGGGCATCGCGGTGCTGGTCGGGGTGCTCGCGACCGTCACGGAGTCCAAGGACACAGAGGGCACGCGGCGCCTCGACATCGTCGGGGCCGTGCTCTCGGTGATCGCCAGCGCCACCCTGGTGTTCGGGCTGATCGAAGGACGCACCTACGGCTGGTGGCTTGCCGACGATGACCACCGGCTCGAGCTGGGCGGCTGGAAGTGGCCGTTCGAGCTCTCGCCGGTGCCGCTCGCGTTCGCGGTGTCGGCGCTCTCGGTCGTGGCGTTCATCTGGTGGGGCGTGCGGCGCATGCGGCGCGGAGAGCCGACTCTGCTCGCCCTGTCGCTGTTCAGCATCCCGTCGTTCCGAAACGGCAACATCGCCGCCCTGATCGTCTCGCTCGGTGAGTTCGGGATCGTGCTGTCGTTGCCGCTGTGGCTGCAGAACGTGATCGGCTATGACGCGTTGCAGACCGGTTTCGTGCTGCTCGCCTTGGCCGTCGGGTCGTTCGTCGCCAGTGGGCTCTCCGCCGCGTTCAGCCGAAAGCTGACGCCGATCGTCCTGGTGCGTGTGGGCATCGCGGCCGAGATCATCGGGGTCGCCGGCCTGGGATTCGTGATCAGTGCATCGGCCGGCTGGCTCGACGTCACTCCCTTCCTGTTCGTCTACGGCATCGGGCTGGGCATGGCGACGGCGCAATTGACCGGCGTGGTTCTGAACGATGTTCCGATCAACCTCAGCGGGCAGGGCTCGGGCACGCAGAGCACAGCACGGCAGATCGGCTCGGCGCTGGGCATCGCGATCCTCGGCACCATCCTGTTCACATCCACGGGCTCGGCACTGGATGCCCGCCTCGCCGATCAGCACGCGCTGCCCCCGCAAGCGCGCTCGAGCATCGTCGACACGGTGGTGGTCAGCGCGGGAGGTGCGATTCCTGGCATCGCGGAGAAGGACGCCGCTGTCGGCACCGCGGCGAAGGATGCCTTCAGCGACGGCACCCGCTATTCCGCGTTCGCGGCCGCCGGATTCCTCGCGTTGGGGTTGATCGCGACGCTGCGGCTCGGCTCGGGCCGTGCCGGCGCCGATCGTGAGACGGGGGACGAGGCGGGGGACGAGAGCGACAGCGACCCGGCAGCCGGCGGCGGGCGGTGGTGATCGTGGAGTCCACTCCGGCCGGGCGGCGCGGCATCCTGGCGTGGGCGTCGATCGTCGTCGCCACCGCCGCGATCGCTATCGTCGTCTGGGTTGTGACGACACTCGGCGCGACACTGGTGCACCTGCATCCGGCCTATCCGGTCGTGCTGGGGGCTGTCCTCCTCATCGCCCCGCTGGCACTGTGGCGCAACATCGTGCGTCGGGCGCGCAGACGGGGCTGGCGTGCGGTGGCGCGGGCGGTGACTCTCGTGCTCGCGGCCGCCGGTGTCGCCGCCATCGCGTGGCTGAAGCCCTTCGCGGCGGCGCAGCCCGCCCTGACGGCCATGCGATCGGATGCCTACGTTCGCGTCATCGAGACCGCCACCCAGATCACGATGGCGCCGCGGGGGGAGACCGCGCCGGCGGCGCAGCGCGAAGTCGGCGTGTTCTTCCAGCCGGGGGCGCTCGTGGATGCCAGGGCCTACGCGGCCGTGCTGAGACCGTTGGCGCGGGCGGGGCACCCCATCGTGATCGCCAAACAGCCGTTGAACATCGCGTTCCTGGCCACCGGGGCGTTCGATGCGGCCCGCGACGCGCATCCCGCGGTCACCTCCTGGGTGCTGGGTGGTCATTCGCTGGGTGGCACGGTGGCCGCGCTGCAGGCCGACAGCGGCCAGACCACGTCGCGGGCGCCGGCGGTCGGCCTGCTGTTGTATGCGTCGTACCCGGCGGGCGACCTCAGTTCGTCGCTGCGCATCCCGGTGGAGTCGATCTCCGGCAGCAGGGACGGGCTGGCAACGCCGGCGAAGATCTCGGCGTCCCGGTCGGACCTGCCGGCCGATACGCGGTTCACCGTCATCCGGGGTGCGTCCCACGCGCAGTTCGGCAGCTACGGGCCGCAGCCCGGCGACCGTGAGCCGACCATCCCCGACCAGGATGCGCGCACGCAGATCGCCGCGGCCAGCCTGAGCTTCCTCGCGGTGATTTCAGCAGAGGGCGGATCAGGACGATGAAGGTGCCGCCCCACGGACGGGAAGAGACGAGATGACGACGCTGGTGTGGTTCCGTGACGACCTGCGATTGGCGGACAACCCGGCCCTGTCGGTCGGCAGAGACGACGCCGACGGGGTGGTCTGCCTGTACGTCCACGACGAGGAGAGCCCCGGCATCCGCTCTCTGGGCGCGGCTGCACGGTGGTGGCTGCACCATTCCCTGCGATCGCTTGCGGCATCGCTTGCTGAGTGGGGCGTCCCCTTGGTACTGCGCACGGGCGCCGCCGACGCAGTGGTGCGTGAGGTGGTCGCCGAAGTCGGCGCCGACGCCGTGGTGTGGAACCGGAGGTACGGCGGTGCCGAACGCTTGCTGGATGCCGCGCTGAAGAAGGGCCTGCGCGACGACGGCATCGACACCCGGTCATTTCCCGCGGGCATGCTGCACGAGCCGTGGACGATCCAGACGAGTGGGGGCACGCCGTTCCAGGTGTATTCCGCGTTCTGGCGTGCGTGCCTGCGGATGCCGGAACCGCGGCATCCGCTGCCGGCGCCGGACACGCTCACGGCCGCGAAGAGGCAGCTGCGGTCGGACGACCTGGACTCCTGGGGACTCCTGCCACACGACCCGGACTGGGCCAGTGAGTTCGGACAGCGCTGGACGCCGGGCGAGAAGAGCGCCACCGCAGCACTGACGTCGTTCCTGGCCGAGCGAGTGGACGACTATGCCGACGGCCGGGACATGCTGGCGCTGCCCGCCACGTCCGGACTCTCCCCGCATCTGCGCTGGGGCGAGATCAGCCCGCATACGATCTGGCACCGAGCGCGGGCCGCCGAGGGAGACGTCCAGGGATTCCTCGGCGAGCTGGGATGGCGCGAGTTCGCCTGGTACACCCTCTTCCATCGGCCGGGGCTTGCCGAGGAGAACATCGACCGGCGCTTCGATCGGTTCGAGTGGGCGGAGCCTGAGCAGGAGCTGCTCGACGCCTGGCGGAAGGGCAGGACGGGCTTTCCCGTCGTCGATGCGGGCATGCGCGAACTGTGGCGGACGGGCACGATGCACAACCGTGCCCGCATGATCACCGCCTCGTTCCTCACCAAGAACCTGCTGCTGGACTGGCGGATCGGCGAGAGCTGGTTCTGGGACACCCTGGTGGATGCCGACGCCGCGAACAACCCATTCAACTGGCAATGGGTCGCCGGTTGCGGAGCAGACGCGGCACCCTATTTCAGAGTCTTCAACCCGCTGCTGCAGCAGAAGAAGTTCGACCCGCACGGCACATACGTTCAGCGCTGGGCACCGGAGTCCGAAGGACTCGATCCGATCGTCGACCTGAAGGAGACGCGCCGGCGGGCCCTCGCCGCGTTCGACGCCACCAAGAACGGCCGTCCGTGAGCCGAGCTCAGTTGAACTCGGAGCCCGGGTGGTAGCGCTTCACGCGGTGCAGCGTGTTGGTGTCGGTGTGGTCCATCTCCACGCCGCCGAGGGCGCCGAGCTTCAGCACCAGGGTCTGCGTGTAGGTGAACGTCTCGTCCTCGTTGAACGTGAAGGTGCCCTCGAAGCCGCGCAGCTCGGCGCGGCCCGACAGGTACTTGTTCTGCAGGATGCCGTAGTTCGGGTCACCCGGGGTGGCCTTGAACGAGAACGAGTTGTCGTAGGCGTCCGCCTCGCCGCCGGCCATCAGCGCGATGCCGCGGCCGAAGACCACGTTGCGGATGACCTGCCGAGTGGAGGGCTCCCAGAGCAGGTAGCCGACCTCGTCGTGGAATGGGTCCATCGCCTCTTCGCCGTGCCGCCACGCCTTCATGCCGTAGGTCAGGCCCTCGATGCGCTGCTGGCCGTTCTCCTGCAGCGGGATCGGACGGAACCAGGCCTTCTCGAAGTAGCCGGTGGGGGTCGTCTCGTCGTCGCGGTTGTGGTACGACACGTCGGTTCCCGTGTCGCCCTCCCACTCGCCGACCAGCCAGGTCAGCGGTCCCAGCCGCCGGGGTCCGTGCACGTTCGCCATTTTCCTGTCCTCCTTCGGGCAGATGCTGCCCGCATCCAGTCTATGAATGCCTTATGAGGACGTCCAATCAATTGATTCTCAATCGATGATAGGCATTGCCTATTCTGCGACGGCGCGTGGTGGATCCAGCAGCCCCGCCGGAAGGTCGCGGATGACGTCCGCGATGCCACTGAGCAGTTCGCCTCCCACCGCCGAGGTGCGCCACAGCATGGCCATCGTGCGGGCAGGCGCGGGACCTGCGAACGGCGTCACGGTCAGCGACACGGTCCGGGCGATCGGGGGCTGCACGGCCAGCACCGGCAGCAGGGTGATGCCGACGTCGACAGCCACCATCTCGCGCAGCGTCTCCAGGCTCGTCGCCCGGAAGTCGCCCTTCTCCGACGCTCCGGCCAGCGTGCAGACATCCAGCGCCTGGTCGCGCAGGCAGTGCCCCTGCTCCAGCAGCAGCAGCTGCTCGCCGGCCAGGTCATCGACGGCCAGATCGGGCTTGCCCGCCAGGTGATGCCCGGTCGGCGTGGCCAGCACGAACGGCTCCTGGAACAGCACCTCGGTGCGCAGCCCGGCATCCTCCACGGGCAGCGCGCAGATCACGGCATCCAGGGCGCCGGCATTCAGCCGGGCCAGCAGTGCGTCGGTCTTGTCCTCCACGAGCCGCAGCTGCACGCGCGGGTACCGGTCCCGCACGCGGCGCAGCACGTGCGGCATGAGATAGGGGCCGGAGGTGGGCAGCACGCCCAGCTGCAGGATGCCGGACTCGGGGTCCTGCGCGGCGCGGGCCAGCGCCTCCATGTCGGCCACCGCGCTCAGCGCCGCCTGCGCGCGCTCGACGACCTGCGCACCCACGGGCGTGAGCAGCACGCCGCCGCGGGCGCGCTCGACGAGCGTCACTCCCAGCTCGCGCTCGAGCTTGCGGATCTGCGTCGACAGCGTGGGCTGGCTGACGTAGCAGGCCGCCGCCGCCCGCCCGAAGTGGCCCTCCTCGGCGACGGCGACCAGGTACGACAGATCGCGCAGATTCACACCGCAGCCCCGGATGCTGTGCCGGAGTCGTCGCTGGTGAGCACCAGTCCCGAGCCGTCGGCCGCGACGTCCACGCGCACGGTGTCGCCGTCGTGCACGGCGCCGGACAGCAGCGCGGTGGCGAGCCGGTTCTGCACCTCGGTCTGGATGAGCCGGCGCAGCGGACGGGCGCCGAACACCGGGTCGTAGCCGCGCTCGGCCAGCCACGACCGGGCATCCGGGGTGACGGCCAGCGTGAGCCGGCGATCGCCGAGGCGCCGCTGCAGGGCATCCACCGACAGCTCCACGATCTGCGCCAGGTCGTCCTGCGTGAGCGCGGCGAACATCACGATGTCGTCGAGCCGGTTCAGGAACTCGGGGCGGAACGACTGCCGCACCAGCGCCATCACCTGCTCGCGCTTCTGATCCGTGCTCAGCAGCGGGTCGATGAGGATCGGCGAGCCGATGTTGCTGGTGAGGATGAGGATCACGTTGGAGAAGTCCACCGTGCGGCCCTGGCCGTCGGTGAGCCGGCCGTCGTCGAGCACCTGCAGCAGCACGTCGAACACCTCGGGGTGCGCCTTCTCGACCTCGTCCAGCAGCACGACGCTGTAGGGGCGCCGGCGCACGGCCTCGGTCAGCTGACCGCCCTGCTCGTAGCCGATGTACCCCGGAGGGGCGCCGACCAGCCGCGATACGGAGTGCTTCTCGCCGTACTCGCTCATGTCGATGCGCACCATGGCGTGCTCATCGTCGAAGAGGAACTCCGCCAGCGCCTTGGCCAGCTCTGTCTTGCCGACACCGGTGGGTCCCAGGAACAGGAACGATCCGGTGGGGCGGCCGGGGTCGCTGATGCCGGCGCGCGAACGCCGAACCGCGTCGGAGACGGCGCGAACGGCATCCTTCTGCCCGATCAGCCGCCTGCCCAGCTCGCTCTCCAGGTGCAGCAGCTTCTCGCTCTCGCCCTGCAGCAGCCGCCCGACGGGGATGCCGGTCCAGGCGGCGATCACGGCGGCGATGTCCTCGTCGGTGACCTGCTCGTTGACCATCCGCCCCTCGCTGGAGACGGCGGCCTCCGAGGCCTCGGCCTCGGCGATCTCGGCCTGCAGGCGCTTGATGGTCTCGTACTCCAGCTTGGACGCGCGGGTGTAGTCGGCATTGCGCATGGCCAGATCGCGCTGGGTGATGGCGTCGTCGAGCTTCTTCTTCAGCTCGCCCACGCGGTTCAGTCCCTGACGCTCGCGGGCCCAGCGCTCCTCGAGTGCGGACAGCTCGCTCTCCAGGCCTGCGAGGTGCTCGCGCAGCGTGGTCAGGCGCTCCTTCGACGCGGCATCCTTCTCGCGCTTGAGGGCAAGCTCCTCGAGCTTCATGCGGTCGACCTGGCGCTTGAGCTCGTCGATCTCCACCGGCGAGGAGTCGATCTCCATCTTCAGGCGCGACATGGCCTCGTCGATCAGGTCGATGGCCTTGTCGGGCAGCTGCCGGCTGGGCAGATAGCGGTGGGAGAGCGCGGCGGCGGCCACCAGCGCGCTGTCGGAGATGGTGACCCCGTGGTGCGCCTCGTAGCGGCCCTTCAGTCCGCGCAGGATGGCGATGGTGTCCTCGACGCTCGGCTCGCCCACGTAGACCTGCTGGAAGCGGCGCTCGAGCGCCGCATCCTTCTCGATGAACTCGCGGTACTCGTTGAGGGTGGTGGCGCCGATCATGCGCAGCTCGCCGCGGGCGAGCATGGGCTTGAGCATGTTGGATGCCGCGACCGACCCCTCGCCGCCGCCCGCGCCCATCAGCACGTGCAGCTCGTCGATGAACGTGATCACCCGGCCCTCGGAGTCGGCGATCTCCTTCAGGACGCTCTTCAGTCGCTCCTCGAACTGGCCGCGGTACATGGCACCGGCGACCAGGGCGGAGATGTCGAGCGAGATGAGCTGCTTGTCCTTGAGCGACTCGGCCACGTCCCCCGCGACGATGCGCTGCGCGAGACCCTCGACCACGGCGGTCTTGCCGACGCCGGGCTCCCCGATCAGGACGGGGTTGTTCTTGGTGCGCCGAGTGAGCACCTGGCTCACCCGGCGGATCTCGCTGTCACGGCCGATCACCGGATCGAGCTTGCCCTGGCGGGCTCGATCGGTGAGGTTGATGCCGAACTGCTCGAGGGCGCTCTGCTGCTCTTCGTTCTGCTGTGCGGGGTTGGTCATTCGTTCCTCCTGAGGAGACTCCTTCAAAGTTGAGTGGTGATGACTCAACTTTAGCAGAATGACGGCTTCCGGTCACCCGAGATTCGCTGAGATCACGTCCCAGATGTCGTCGGCGACGGCGCGCTTGGAACCGGATGCCCGTGACAGCACGGCTCCGTTCTCGCCGATCACCTGCACGGCGTTGGTGGCGGACTCGAAACCGCGGTCCCAGCCGACCTCGTTGACCACCAGCAGGTCGACGCCCTTGCGCTCGCGCTTGCGACGGGCGCGCGCGATCATCTCGTCGGCGTCCTGCGGGGTCTCGGCCGCGAACGCGACGACGATCTGTCCCGGATGCCGGCGGGCGGCCAGCCCCGCGACGATGTCCTCGTTCTGCACGAGGTCGATGCTCTCCAGCGGGCCGGACTCCTTGGTGAGCTTGGCGTCGGCGACCTCGGCAGGCCGGTAATCGGCGACGGCCGCGGCCATCACGATCACGGCCGCGTCCTCGGCGGCACGGCGCATGGCGTCGCCGAGTTCGGCTGCGGTCCCTGCGTGCTCGACGCGGATGAGCGGATGCTGAACAGCATCCGCCAGCACTCCTCCGTCGATGTTCGCGGCGACCAGCACCACCTCGGCGCCGCGGTCGGCCGCGGCCAGCGCGAGAGCTGTGCCCTGCCTGCCGCTGGAGCGGTTGCCCAGGAACCGCACCGGGTCGAGGGGCTCGCGGGTGCCGCCCGCGGAGACGACGACGCGCAGACCGTCCAGATCGCGTTCGGCGATCAGCGCGAGCGCCCGCTCGGCGATCTGCTCGGGCTCCAGCATCCGCCCCGGCCCGGAGTCGCCTCCGGTGAGCTCGCCCTCGGCGGGGCCGAGGATGGCGACGCCGCGCTCGCGCAGGGTGTCGATGTTCGCCTGGGTGGCCGGGTGGAGCCACATCTCGGTGTGCATGGCGGGGGCGATGGCGACCGGCGCGGTGGTGGCCAGCAGCGTGGTGCCCAGCAGGTCGTCGGCCAAGCCCGCGGCCATCTTCGCGATGGTATTGGCGGTGGCGGGCGCGACGATCACGAGCTCGGCCGCCTGCCCGAGGGCGACATGGCGCACCTTCGCGACGTCGTCGTGCACGCTGGTGGTGACCGGATGCCGGCTGATGGCCTCCCACGTCGGCAGGCCCACGAAGCGCAGCGCATCCTCGGTGGGGATGACCGTCACCTCGTGCCCGTCCTTGATGAGCAGGCGCACCAGGTGCACCGCCTTGTACGCGGCGATGCCGCCGGTGACTCCCACGACGATGTTCACGTCTTGATTCTGCCCCAGGGGTGCGACGCGCGCCCATAGACTCGTGCACGTGTGCACCGTGGTGATCGATGTCGCAGACGCCGGAGCGCGGCTGCTGGCCGTGCGCGACGAGGATCCGCAGCGCGCCTGGGACGATCTGGGCGAGTGGTGGCCGGAAGAGTATCCGGGCGTGATCGGCATCCATGACCGTCGTGCCGGAGGCGCGTGGCTGGCTGTCAGTCCGCGTGAGCGCCGCCTGGCCGTGCTGCTGAACCGCGCCGACACGCTCGATCCCTCCCTCGAGGCGCTCTCCCGCGGTTCGCTGGCACTGGAGTCCGTCGCGGGGCGCTCCCCCGAGGCTCCGCTGCGGATGCACGGCTTCAACCTGCTGGAGGTCACGCCGTCGGGATCCCGCGTGCTGCACTGGGATGGCGCCGAGCTGCGCGAGACGCCCGTGCCGCACGGCGTGCACATGATCGCGCACGACGACCTCGACGATCCGCGCACGGCCCGCATCGAGGCGTGGCTGCCGGAGTTCGCCGCCGCCCGCCCCGAAGACGACGGCTGGGCGGATCGGTGGGTCGCCCTGCTGGCGCGCAGCGCACAGCTGAGTCCCGACGACGATCGAGCCATCATCCGCGACAACAACGCGCACGGCTACCCGACCGAGTCGCTGCTGTACTGCACGGCCGAGGTCCAGGCGGATGCCGCGAGCGTGCGCTCGCACGTGCTGGCCGAACCCGGCCGCTGGGACTGATCCGTCAGGCCGGCAGCGGCTCGTCGCGGTACAGCGCCTCGAAGGTGTCCAGCGTGCGGTTGATGTCGTGCACGGCAACGCCGTCGAGCGACGCCCGCTGCATCCGCTCGTACTCCGCAGGCTCGGCGGTCAGCACCTTCGTGAGCTTCTCGGCGAGGTCGTCGACGTCCCCCGGCTCGAACAGGTAGCCGTTCTCGCCGTCGTGCACGAGATGCGGCAGGGCGACGGCGTTCGCGCCGACGACCGGCAGGGCGGATGCCATGGCCTCCATCGTCACGATCGACTGCAGCTCGGCGATCGAGGCGATCACGAACAGAGATGCCTGCGAGTACAGCTCGCGCAGCTGCTCGTCGGTGACGCGACCGTGGAAGGTGACGCGATCCTCGAGCCCGAGGTGGTGGGTGAGGGCCTCCAGGGCCTTGCGCTGGTCGCCGCCGCCGGCGATGTCGAAGTGCACGTCCAGTGCGGGATCGAGCTTCGCCAGGGCGTGCAGCACGACATCCACCTTCTTCTCGCCGGTCAGGCGGCCGACGAACAGGATGCGGTTCTGCTTCCGCGGGCCGATGATCGGCGTGTAATTGCGCCGATCGATACCGCACGAGATGGGGATCACACCGGTGATGTCGATGGTGTGCTCGAGGAAGTCGGCGGCCTTGCGCGTGGGCGTGGTGACGGCACGGGTCAGGTCGAAGGTGCGCTTGGCGTCGTCCCAGGCGAACTTGAGCACGATCCTGTTGATGAAGTCCGGCATGGTGGTGTGGTCGAGGATGTTCTCGGCCATCACGTGGTTGGTGGCGATGATCGGGATGCCGCGCTGGTGCGCGATGCGGGACAGGCCCCGGCCGATGACGATGTGCGATTGGATGTGCACCACGTCGGGCTGCACCTCGTCGAGCACGGTGCGGGCATAGTGCTTGGAGCGCCACGGCCAGATGAACCGCAGCCAGTCGTGCGGCAGCCAGCGCACCGCCGGCAGCCGGTGCATGATGACCGGCTCGCCCTCGATGATCTCGGTGTGCGTGGCCGAGCGGCGGTACGCCGAGTTGGGGGCGACGACGTGCACCTCGTGACCGCGCTGCACCAGCCCGGCGGCCAGGCGCTCGGCGAAGCGGGCAGCGCCGTTGATATCGGGCGCGAAGGTGTCGCAGCCGATGAGGATCTTCAGGGGACGCGGTTCCGGGGTCGCCGAAGCATCGTGCGGATCGTCGGAAGATGTCACAGGGGTAGCTGCTCCTCATGCGGCCGGATGATGCCCGGTCGGGCGCACGCAACTCTACCCGAGGGGTCTGTCATCGGGACGGAGCCGGAGCCGGCCGGAATGCCGCCCGATGCCACGGCTACAGTGAAGGTGTTCACTATATTTGAACTCCAGCCGCAACGGGAGAAGCCATGAGCACCACCACATCCTCCGGGCCGGCGGTCGCGGACCTGCTCGAGGGGATCGGTGAGACCGTCCGCTCGCTGCGGAAGAAGAAGAAGCTCACACTCGCGGATCTCGCCACTGCCACCGGTTTGAGCCCCGCGATCATCAGCCAGCTCGAGCGCGGACTGGCCAACCCGTCGTTCACGACACTCGCCCAGCTCGCCCACGGGCTGGACATCCCCGTCGGCAAGCTGCTTCCCGCCTTCCAGGAGTCCAAGTCGCCCGTGGTGCGCCGTCACGAGCGCCGAGACCTGCGCCGCGCGACACCCGAGGGCGCGGGCCAAGCCGTCTACGAGCTGCTGGTGCCCGATCTCAATGGGGCGCTCGAAGCGCTCTGGGTCGTCACGGACCCCGGCCACGACACGAGCACGACACCCTTCACTCACGGCGGAGAGGAGTTCGGGCTCATCATCTCCGGCCGGATGGAGGTCTGCATCGGCGAAGAGGAGTTCGCACTCGAGACAGGCGACTCCATCCGCTTCGACTCCACGAAGCCGCACTGGTTCCGCAACTCGTCCTCCGAGCAATGCGTCGCCGTGTGGGTCAACACCCCTCCCACCTGGTGACCATGCCCGATCCCACCCGCCCCCTCGACGGCATCCGCGTGATCGATTTCACGCAGGTGATGCTCGGCCCGTCGTGCACGCAGATGCTCGGCGACTTCGGTGCCGACGTGGTCAAGATCGAGCGACCAGGCGGCGGAGATCTGTCGCGCACCGGGGTGCTGGCCGACACCGGCGGCGACAATCCCGTGTTCCTCGCACTGAACCGCAACAAGCGCGGGATCGTCGTGGATCTGACCACACCGGATGGTCATGAGGCGGTGGCGGACCTGATCCGCGGCGCCGACGTCGTCGTCAGCAACTTCCGGCCCGGTGTGATGGAACGGCTGGGATTCGGTGCGGATGCCGTGGCCGCGCTCAACCCGCGGACGATCTGGGCCTGTGGCTCGGGGTTCGGCTCATCCGGCCCCTACGCGCACAAGGGCGGACAGGACATCCTCGGCCAGTCGTACTCCGGCGTAATGAAGCGTCTGGCCGACCCCGCCTATCCCGTCACGATCTACG
Organism: uncultured Microbacterium sp.; assembly: GCF_937927635.1. Taxonomy (GTDB): domain Bacteria; phylum Actinomycetota; class Actinomycetes; order Actinomycetales; family Microbacteriaceae; genus Microbacterium. Next base: position 57,377 of record NZ_CALBRW010000007.1, on the reverse strand, counting down.
CCACCCCGATTGCCGACTACACCACCGGTCTCCATCTCGTGCAGGGAATACTCCTCGCCCTGCTGCAGCGCGAGCGCACCGGCGTCGGACAGCGCGTCGAGGTGAACCTGTACAACTCGATGCTCGCGCTGCAGATGCAGGAGGCGACCACCCGCCTGATGTACGACCAGGAGCTGAACTGGGCGCTCATGCCGCTGAGCGGATGCTTCCCCACCCGCGACTCCGAGATCGTGATCATCGGCGCGTTCAAGGAGAATCCGCTCGCCGACATCTGTCGGGCGCTGGGGCTCCCGGACCTTTCGGCCGATGAGCGCTTCAGCACGCTCGAGAGTCTCAAGAGCCACCGCGACGAGATCCGCCGCATCATCGGCGACCGGCTGCGCGAAGGCACCTCGGCGCACTGGCTCGCCGCGCTGGAGCGGGAGGACGTGCTGTGCGGCCCCGTGCGCACGCTCGCCGAGGCTCTGCAGGATCCGCAGACCGCGCACAACGGGATGATCCTCGAGTTCGAGGATCAGGACGGTCGCGTGATCCGCACCATCGCCCCGCCGATCTCCCTGTCCGACGCCCCTCCCCTTGTCCGTCATTCGCCTCCGCGGTTCGGAGAGCACACCGCCGAGGTGCTCTCCGAACTCGGCTACTCGAGCGCCAGGATCCAGTCGATGAGGACGCGCGGGGCGATTCTCTGAAGTTCTTGTTTGATATTCTAAAAATCTTCAGTACACTGAAACCACCGCACCGAGGCATCCGGATGCCTCACCTCAAGACCGCAGCGAGATGACAGCACCGCCGCCTCGCGCCGCAAGAACACAGGACCCTCCCCACCCCAGGGCTCCATCGGCGTGCCCGAGAAGCCTGCAAGCAGAGTCGCTTGATTAGGAGCATCATGACCGACACCACCATCGACGCCCCGTCCACCCGGGCCAGCCGTCGCCTCAGCCCCGAGGCCAGGAAGGGCCTGCTCGGCCTCGGCCTGGGCAACACCCTCGAGTGGTACGACTGGATGATCTTCGGACTGCTGTCCGCCTACCTCGGCCCCCACTTCTTCCCCGCCCATGACCCCGTGACCTCCACCATGAGCGCGTTGGCCGTGTTCGCCGTCGGCTTCTTCTTCCGACCGCTCGGCGGGATCATCCTCGGCACGGCCGCCGACCGCATCGGCCGCCGCAAAGTCATGCTGCTCTCGATCATCCTGATGGCGATCAGCACTCTCGTGATCGCGTTCGTCCCGACCTACGAGGCCATCGGCGCCTGGGCCGGCACCATCCTGCTGCTCTGCCGCATCGTCCAGGGCATCTCCACGGGTGTGGAGGCGCCGCTGTCGACCGCGCATGCCGTAGAGCTCGTCCCGGACGGGCGCGAGGGCTACGTCGCGGGAATCATCTCCTCCTTCGTCAACATCGGCATCGTCGGCGCCCCGCTGGTCACCTGGCTGGTCACCCTCGTCGTCAAGGAGCCGCAGATGTCCGAGTGGGGCTGGCGCATCCCGTTCATCGTGGGCGCACTGCTCAGCGTCGTCATCATCTACCTGCGCAGCACACTCCCTGAGACCATGACCAAGGAGGAGCTCACCGAGACGACCACCGGATCCGTGTGGACGGGCGTGCGTCGCAGCTGGATCAGCGTTCTCGCGATCGTCTTCGTCGTCGGTGCTGTCCAGGCGTACAACTACGCCTGGAACGTCGGGCTGCCCAACGTCGCGAGGAGCACCATGAAGGAGGATTCGACCGCGGTCTTCGGCCTCACCACGCTGCTCGGTCTCATCATGGTCATCGGCAGCCTGATCGTCGGCAAGCTCGTCGACGGCCGCAGTCTGTCGCGCTGGTTCATCGTCACCAGGCTCCTGGCGATCCCTGCCGTGTTCATCATGCTGCTGTACGTCCAGCCCGGCATCGGAGGATTCGCCGCCGTCCTGCTGGGAGGATCCGTCGTGCTGGTCCTGAACATGACGCTCTACAACGTCGTCTCCGCATCCCTCATGCCCAAGGTCTACCGCGGCGCCGGCGCGTCGCTCGGCTACGGGCTCGGCGTCGCGATCTTCGGCGGAACCGCCTCCTTCCTCCTCGTCTGGTTCCAGAGCATCGGCCTGAACTGGCTGTTCCCCGCTTATGTCGCCGCCCTCTGCGCCATCAGCGTCGTCCTCTACCTCGTCGCCCGCCGTGTCAACGGCATCCACCTCGGAAAGTGATCCCGCCCATGTCGAACAGCACAGAACTCGCCGTCGCCAGCGACGCACTGCAGGCGCCCGTCGTCTCCCGCTCCGACGTCATCGTCGTGGGCGGGGGCCCCGCCGGAGTCGCCGCCGCGGTCACCGCAGCCCGCTCGGGGGTGTCGGTCACCCTCATCGAGCGGTACCCGGCCCTCGGCGGACTCGCCGCAGGAGGCATGGTCCTCGTCCTGGACGACATGATCAACGGACAGGAGATCACCGTCACCGGCATCGTGTCCGAGTACGTCGAGCGCCTGCAGAGGCTGGGCCTGGCGATCGTCCCGCCCAAGGAGGACCGCCGCCAGTCCGAGGAGCTGTGGAACAAGTGGGGCCGCTGGGGCACGTTCGACTTCCACAGCCATACGCAGCCCAAGCCGATCTGCTATGCCGCGGCGTTCGACCCGGATGGCTGGAAGCGCGTGTCGAACGATCTCGTCCGCGAGGCGGGCGTGAAGGTCGCCCTGCACTCCGTGTTCTCCCGCCCCATCGTGGACGACGGGGTCATGAAGGGCGTCATCGTCGAGACCAAGTCCGGGCCTCAGGCCCACCTCGGCGACATCGTGATCGACACCACCGGCGACATCGACGTGGCATCCCGCGCCGGCGCCGACTACACCCAGGGCAGCTACCTGACCACGCTCGTGTTCCGCCTCGGCGGCGTGGACACGGCGCGAGCCGAGGAGTTCGAGCAGCAGGATCCGAAGACGGCACGAGCCGTCAACCGGAAGATCAAGCGGATCCTCGGCGGGGCGTGGGAGCTGTGGTGGCTGAAGACGCCGCTCCCCGGGGTGGTGTGGTGCAACGCCCCGCACATGCGCGGGTTCGACGGCACCGACCCCCTCTCCCTCACCGAGGCGGAGTTCACCGCACGCGACCGGATCGCCGAGGCCGTCGACTACGTGCGTGAGAACCTCCCCGGCTTCGAGAGCGCCTACGTCCTCGACACCGCGCCGCAGATGGGCGTCCGCCAGACCCGCCTGCTTCAGGGGGAGTACGTGATGACCAAGGATGACGTCGTGCAGCGCCGCCACTTCGCCGACAGCGTCGCCCGAGGCCGCGACTACTACTACCCCTACCGCTCGCTGCTGCCCACGAAGGTGGACCAGCTGCTGGTCGCAGGACGCCACTACTCCGCGACATCCGAAGCGCAGAAGTCGTCGCGCGAGATCCCGCCGTGCATGGCGATGGGCCAGGCCACCGGCATCGCCGCGGCCCTCGCGCTTTCGCAGAACAAGCTGGTGCGGGATGTGGATGCCGTCGACATCCAGGCGGGGATGCGCCGACACAACGCCGACCCCGGCGACCACCCGTCCGCCAACGCCACGATCGACGCTGCGGTGCTGGTATGACGTCGGCCGCGCTCCCCCTCGACGGGATCACCGTCGTCGATTTCACTCAGGTGTTCATGGGCCCCAGTTGCACGCAGCTGCTGGGCGACTTCGGCGCCGACGTCATCAAGATCGAGCGCCCGCACACCGGCGACTCATCGCGTAACTCGTACCCGGATCGGGACGGTCAGGACAACCCGATCTTCCAGTCGATCAACCGCAACAAGCGCGGACTGTCCATCGACACCAAGAGCGAGGACGGCCGCGACGTCCTCCGCCGTCTCATCGCCGATGCCGACGTGGTCGTGAGCAACTTCCGTGCCGGCGTGATGGAGCGGATGGGCTTCGGCTACGACGAGCTCCACGAGCTGAACCCCCGGCTCGTGTGGGCATCGGGAACCGGCTTCGGCACCACGGGCCCCTATGCGTCGCTCGGCGGGCAGGATGTCGTCAATCAGGCCTACTCGGGCGTGATGTGGCGGCGCAGCGGCACGGACGACCCCCTGTCGATCTACCCCACGACCCTGTGCGACTACACGACGGGCATGCACCTGTTCCAGGGCATCCTGCTCGCCCTCCGCGCCCGTGAGAAGACCGGCCAGGGGCAGAAGGTCGAGGTGGCGATGTACGACTCCATGCTGCACATGCAGATGCAGGAGGCGTGCATGCAGCTCAATCGCGGCTACGAGGTCAACTGGGGGCGGATGCCGCTGTCGGCCGTCTTCCCCACCCTCGACGGCGCGGTGTGCATGGTGGGCGGCTTCACCCCCGATCCCCTCACCCACATCTCCCGCGCGCTCGAGTTCGACGAGAACCTCACGGACCGTCCGGAGTTCGCGACCTTCGACGATCAGATGGCCAACCGCGTCCACCTGCACGAGGTGCTGGCCGCGCAGGTCGCCACGGGCACCACCGCGCACTGGACGCAGCGCCTCGAAGCGGAGGGCGTTCTCAACGCACCGGTCCGCACGCTCGCCGAGGCACTCGATGACCCGCAGACGCAGGCGAACGGCATGGTCGTGGAGGCCGAGCATCCGACCGCCGGGCGCTTCCGCATGCTGAACGCGCCGATCCATCTGTCCGACACGCCCGCCTCCGTGCGTCGCGTGGCTCCCCGCCTGGGCGAGCACAACGTCGAGGTGCTGCGTGAGAACGGCTTCGACGACGACACGATCTCACGACTCCAGGAACTGGGAGTGCTGCGATGACACCCGAGAACACCACAACGTCCGGAGCCCCCCGCGTCGACGAGGTCCGCCTCGTCATCGACGAGCGCAGGGTTGCGACGGTCACGATCGACCGACAGCACGTGCTCAACGCGGTGGACGGCCGCACCCTCGCCCGTCTCAACGAGATCTGGGCCCAGCTGGAGGCCGACGACACCATCCGCGCGGTGATCATTACCGGCGCCGGCGATCGGGCGTTCTGCGCAGGCGCCGACATGACGCCGGACGGTGTGGAGAAGACCGGGGTCGAGTACTGGGCGGACGGCGATCCGAACGGATTCGGCGGTCTCAGTCTGCGCTCCACCCTGGATGTGCCTGTGATCGCGCGCGTCAACGGCTACGCGCTCGGAGGCGGCATGGAGATGGTTCTCGGCGCCGATATCGTCATCGCCTCCGAGAACGCGCAGTTCGCGCTGCCCGAGCCCCGCGTCGGTCGGCTGGCGCTCGACGGCGGGATCCCGCGTCTGGTGCGCCGCATCCCCTACTCCCAGGCCATGGGCATGCTCCTGACGGGAAGGAAGGCGAGCGCCGCGGAGCTGGCAGGGTTCGGCCTCGTCAACGAAGTCGTCGCCCTCCCCGACCTCTCAGAGGCGATCGAGCGCTGGGTCTCGCAGATCCTGCTGTGCGCTCCCACCTCCGTGCGGGCCGTCAAGCAGATCGTGAACCGCACAGCGCATCTCAGCGCATCCGAGGCGCGCGGTGCGCGACTTCCCGCTCTGATGGCCTCGCTGGAATCGTCCGAGCAGCACGAGGGCGTCCGCGCCTTCCAGGAGAAGCGCTCCCCCGCCTGGGCGGTGCTCTCATGACGACCGTCGAACCGCTCACACCCGGAGTGTGGGGCGTCGTCGCCACGCCGTTCCACGGTGACGAGCAGAAGGTGGACACTCGGAGCCTGGCGAAGCTCGTCGAGCACTACGAGCGCATCGGGGCGACCGGCCTGACCGTTCTCGGCGTCTTCGGCGAAGCTCGGGCACTCACCGGTCGCGAGCGGGCGACCGTGCTCGCGACCGCTGCCGCGTACACCCGGTTGCCGATCGTCGTCGGCGTCACGTCGACGGCCACCGCACCCGCGATCGATGAGGTCAAGGTCGCGCGGCTGGCGGTCGACGACCGCATGGTCGCCGCGATGGTGCAGGTGAACTCGCCGGTCCCCGACGTGGTGGTGCGCCATCTCCACTCGATCCACGACGCCACGGGAGTCCCCGTGGTGCTGCAGGACTACCCGGTGGCCAGCGGTGTGACGATCTCGGCCGACGCCCTGCTGCGCGTAGTCGAGGAGTGCCCGTTCGTCAGCGCGGTGAAGGCCGAGGCCCCGCCGACGGCGGCGGCCATCGCCCGGATCTCGGCAGGTACGACTGCTTCCGTGTTCGGCGGCCTGGGCGGGCAGAGCCTGCTCGATGAGCTCGCCGCGGGTTCGGCAGGAGCGATGACCGGATTCTCCATCCCGGAAGCACTGATCGCGTGCGTCACGGCCTGGCTCTCAGGGGATGCCGACGGTGCACGCCTCGCGCTGACGCCCTACCTGCCCCTCGTGAACTACGAGCAGCAGCCGAAGGTCGCGCTGGCGCTGCGCAAGGACCTGTTCACCCGGCGGGGGTTCTTCGCCGAGCGGACCGTGCGCGCACCGGCGACGCCTTTCCCCGAGCAGATGGCCCCGATCGCCGCTTCCCATCTCGCACGCGCTGAGGCGCTGCTCGCCGGGGCGGAGCACTGAGATGGATCTGGGAATCGAAGGGCGAACGGCGTTCGTCGCCGCGTCGACGGCGGGACTCGGTCGCGCCGTCGCCGAGGCACTCGGACGCGAAGGGGCGAACGTCGTCGTGACGGGCCGGCGCGGGGAGGAGGCCGCGACGGTCGCTGCCGCTCTCCCGTCCGCCATCGGCGTGCAGGTCGACATCCTCGACGCCGTCTCCCGTACGGACGCGATCGCCGCTGCCGAGAGCGCCTTCGGATCCATCGACATCATGGTCGTCAACGGTCCGGGGCCGAAGCCCGCTGCGGCATCCGCACTCTCCCCCTCGGATGCCGAAGCGGCATTCACCCGGCTCGTCGCTCCGGGCCAGGATCTGATCGCCCGCACACTGCCCGGCATGCGGGAGCGCAGGTGGGGGCGGATCCTCGCCATCGGCTCCAGCGGCATCGTCGCACCGCTTCAGAACCTGGCGTCCTCCAATCTCGGGCGCGCAGCGCTGGCCGGCTACCTGAAGACGCTGGCAGGAGAAGTGGCCGCAGACGGAGTGACCGTGAACCTCCTGCTCCCGGGCCGGATCGCCACCGATCGGGTCGCAGCCCTGGATGCCGCGACCGCTGAGCGCACGGGCGCGGACGTCGACGACGTCCGCAGGGCCTCTGCGCAGAGCATCCCGGCGGGGCGCTACGGAGATCCCGGGGAATTCGGCGCCGCCGGCGCGTTCCTCTGCAGCGCTCCAGCCTCATACATCACCGGCATCGCGATGCGATGCGACGGCGGACTCGTCCGTTCGCTGTGAGATCGGAAGGACACTCATGACCACTCCCGCACCGACCGCTCCTGCACTGGCCAGGCACCTCATCGCCGGGGAACTCCTCGGCGCACCCGAGAAGGAGCGACGCAATCCCGCGCATCCAGGCGAGGTGGCGGTGCTCTCCCCTGCCGGCACCGCCCAGGATGCCGACGCCGCGATCAGCGCGGCCGTCGCCGCACAGCCCTCCTGGGCGAGCACGCCCCTTCCCGCACGCGGAGCAGTGCTGCTGAAGGCGGCGGAGATCCTCCGCACTCGAACACCGCAGGTCGCGGGCGACCTGGTGCGCGAGGAGGGGAAGACGATCGCCGAGGCGACCGGCGAGGTCGGCCGCGCCATCGGTGTGCTGCAGTTCTTCGGCTCGCTCGGTTGGAACTCCACCGGCAGCGTCTACGCGAGCGCCCTCCCCGGCACCACCATCTCCACTCGGCGCGAGCCCATCGGGGTGGTCGGGCTGATCACGCCGTGGAACTTCCCGATCGCGATCCCCGCCTGGAAGGCAGCGCCCGCGCTGATCAGCGGCAACGCCGTCGTCCTCAAGCCCGCGGAGCTCACCCCGATGTCGGCGACTCATCTCGCCGTCGCACTGCACGATGCGGGGCTGCCGGACGGCGTCTTCAACGTCGTGCACGGCAGCGGTCGGATCGTCGGCGATGCGATCGCGCGGGATCCGCGTGTCGGCGCGCTGTCCTTCACGGGATCCACCGCCGTCGGGCTGGGACTGGAGAAGACCCTGCAGGCGCGCCGCGCACGCGTGCAGCTGGAGATGGGCGGGAAGAACGGCGTGCTCGTCGTCGACGACGCCGACCCTCGGCGCGCCGCCCAGGTGGTCGCCGCCGGAGGCTTCTCGCTCACCGGTCAGGCGTGCACCGCCACCTCACGCGTCTACGTCACGCCGGGCATCCGCGAGGCGTTCCTCGCCGAGCTCGCCGGCCTCGCCTGCTCGTACGTGCCCGGAGACGGCCTCGACTCTGCGACGACGATGGGCCCTGTCGTCAGCGAGGACCAGCTGCACCGCGACATCTCGGCGGTCCAGCAGGCCGTCGACGGCGGGGCGCGCCTGCTCACCGGCTCTGCGGATGCCGACGGGCTGCGCTTCTCCCCCGTGGTCGCGGTGGATGTCGAGCACTCCGCTCCGCTGGCCACCGAAGAGATCTTCGGACCGGTGGTGGCCGTCATCGACGTCCCCGACTACGAGGCAGGTCTCGCGGCGCTCAACGACTCGCCCTACGGCCTCACAGCCGGGATCTGCACGACCAGCCTGAAGCACTCCACCGATTTCGCGGAGCGCGTGCAGGCCGGAGTCGTGAAGGTGAACCGGCCCACCTCGGGCCTGGATCTGCACGTGCCGTTCGGCGGCATCAAGGAGTCCTCGTCGAACACGTTCCGCGAGCAGGGGCACAACGCCACCCAGTTCTACACCTGGGAGAAGACGACCTACACCGGGGCGGAGTGAGCATCGTGGACATGCTGACACCCGACGACCACGAGCTGGTGCGCGCGGCATCCGAGCTGCTGCTGCGCGCGTACGACGAACGGGACCACCGCGTGGCCGCGGCGGTGCGCGGCGGTTCGGGGCGGGTGCACCTCGGACTGCATCTGTCCTCGAACCGGGTGGACATCTGTGCGGAGCCGAGCGCGATCGCGGCCGCCCGGATCGCCGGCGAGGAGCAGGTGACGACGATCGTCGCCGTCGGCATGGACGCGGCGGGCACACCGCGCGTGATCAATCCGTGCGGCGTGTGCCGGGAACTGGTGCCGAACTACGGGAAGGACACCCGGGTCATCGTCGACGACCGAGGCGAGGTCGGGGTGGTCTCGCCCGCCGACCTTCTCCCGATCCCCTGGGTGCGCGCGCAGCCGTACGATTCGTGAGCCGCGGCCCCGCTCCCAGCCCATCCCCCGCGACCGGCCGTACGGTGGTGGCATGCGCCTGATCTCCTCCGCCGACCCGTCGCTGTGGATCCCCGTCACCGGCTCGCTGGGCTTCACCGGCCGCCGGCACCGCAAGGCCGCCATCCGGATGCTGATGGCGCAGGCCGGCGCGGCTCTCGGCGGCGAAGGCAGGCCGGGGTCGCGGATGGGTGCGTGGCTCGCCAGCCAGGCGATCCCGCTGGCCATGCGCAGGGCCGACGGCCGTGTGCTCGCGTGGATGTGGAAGGCCGAACCCGAGCTGGTCGTCGCGATGGCGACCGTGCAGGAGCTGACCCCGCAGCTGCGCACCATGCGGGCGATGATGCCCATCGAGTACGACGACACCATCAGCTTCCCCACCGCGCTGGGCGTGGGAGAGAAACTGCTCATGCCGGTGCCGCCGACCCCGGCATCCCCGCCGTCGGCGACCTACACGTGGGACACCGGCACGCATCTGATCACGCTGACCGCCGTCAGCCGCGATCGCGAGCGCTTCGGCACGCTGGAGAAGCCGCTGGATGACCTGGCCCGCAGCATCCGCATCGCCGACGACCTGACCGGCGGCGAATCGAACACCCTGCGGCTGCCGCCGGCCTGATGCGCCGGCTCCAGCCCCCGGGAACGCGGGCTACAGCCCGAGGTCGGTCAGACCGGGGTGCCCCTCCGGTCGCGGCCCCGGAGCCTCCCAGTGATACAGCCGTTCATCCTCGCCGATCTGCAGGTCGTTGATGCTCGCGTGCCGGAACAGGCAGCGTCCGTTCTCGTCGAACTCCCACTGCTCGTTGCCGTATGAGCGGTACCAGAGTCCGTCCTTGCCCATCGACTCCGAGGCGAACCGCACGGCGATTCGGTTGCCGCCGTACGACCACATCTCCTTGATGAGGCGGTAGTCGCGCTCCCGATCCCACTTCTGCGTCAGGAAGGCGACGATCTCGTCGTGCCCGCGCACCCAGGTGGTGCGATTTCGCCACCGGCTGTCCGGAGCGTAGGCGGCTGCGACCTTCTCGGGGTCTCGCGTGTTCCACAGGTCTTCAGCGGCGCGCACCTTGGCCACGGCATCCGCTTCGCTGAACGGTGGGACGATCGGCTTTCCTGCCATCGTCATCTCCTTCGTCGACGGCTGTGCGCGTCCGCGGCCGCACCGATGCGACAGCGCTGTCGGCGGCGACAGCCCTATCGCCAGGGTAGACCCGGCGCACGCTGCCGCGGCCGGTCGCCGGATCCTCCTGGCCGAACGTCACCGCGAGTCAGGAACGCCGTGCACCCGGGTAGAATCTCCCTTTGGAGTCCTTCCCCGAGCACCAGGAAGCGAGGTGGTTCATCATGTCGAGTGACAGTCATAGTCGCAGACACGTCATCCCCTCCGCTTCCGCACCGCTCGGCTGAGCGGCGGCGTCTGCTGCGACGCGCGCCCCGCTCCGGCGTTCCGGCGGTGCCCTGATAAGGCACGCCCATGACCCCCATTCAGATCCAGACCGTCTCCGAGGCCGCTGACGACATCCGTCGGCTCATCGCCCAGGGCGATCTGCCCGGCGCATCCGCCGCGCTGACCCCGCTGACCGTCCCCGAGGTGGTCGAGCTCATCGACCGGCTCGGCATCGAGGACGCCGCGATCGTCTACCGCCTGCTGGCGAAGTCGCGCGCGCTCGACGTGTTCGAGGCGCTCTCACCCGGCACCCGGGGCGAGCTGGTGCAGGCGCTGCGCAACGTGGAGATCACCGCACTGTTCGCCGAGATGGACCCCGACGACCGGGTGTGGCTGCTCGACGAGCTGCCGGCATCCGTCGCCCCTCAGCTGCTGCGCGGGCTGACCCGCCAGGAGCGCGACCTCACCTCGAGCATGCTCGGCTACCCGCAGGACTCGATCGGCCGCCGCATGAGCCCGGAGTTCATCACCACGCATCCTGACCTCTCCGTCGCGCAGACGCTCACCCGCATCCGGGGCGCCCTCGACAGCGCCGAGACCGTCTACACGATCCCTGTGACCGTGCACCGCCGCATCGTGGGCGTGGTCAGCCTGCGCGAGCTGATGGCGGCATCCGAGGACGACGTCATCGCCGATCTGATGAGCGAGGCGCACGTCGCCGAGGTGACGGAGGATGCCGAGACCGCAGCCCGCCGCACCACCGACTTCGGCCTGCTCGCGCTGCCCATCGTGGACAGCGAGCAGCGGTTGGTCGGCATGCTCACCGTCGACGACGCGGCGCGCATCCTCAAGCAGGAGGAGAGCGAGGATGCCGCACGACAGGGCGGTGTGGAGCCGCTGCGCCGCTCGTACCTCTCCACCCCGATCCGTCGCCTGGTGCGCTCGCGCGTGGTGTGGCTGCTGGTGCTGGCGGTGGGCGCGAGCCTGACCGTGCAGGTGCTGGATGCGTTCCAGGCCACGCTCGCACAGCTGACGGTGCTGGCGCTGTTCGTGCCGCTGCTGATCGGCACCGGCGGCAACACGGGCAACCAGGCAGCCACCACCGTCACCCGCTCCCTGGCGCTCGGCGAGGTCACCCCGCGCGATGTGCTGCGCGTGCTCTCCCGAGAGATCCGCGTGGGATTCTGCCTGGGCCTGCTGCTGGGATCGTTGGGACTCCTGTTCGCCGGACTGGTCTACGAGTGGCAGATCGGCCTGGTGATCGCGCTGACGCTGGTCGCGGTGTGCACGGTGGCGGCATCCGTCGGCGGGATGATGCCGCTGATCGCCCGCGCCATCCACGTGGACCCCGCGGTGTTCTCCAACCCGTTCATCTCGACGTTCACCGACGCGACGGGACTGGTCATCTACTTCCTCATCGCCAAGGCCGTGCTGGGCATCTGAGGCCGGTACGCAGAACGGCCCGCCTCCGAGGAGACGGGCCGTTCGTGAAGCGCGATCACTTGCAGAGCTTGTCGAGCGCGTTGCCCTTCTCCGTCAGCGTCTTGGCGGAGTCCTGCACCTTCGTGCTGAAGTCGGCGGCCTTGTCCTGGTCCGTCAGGATGCTGGGGTCGCCGGCCACGGTGTCGATGAGCTCGCTGAAGCCGTCGTACGAGGTGACCAGTCCGTCCCACGCCTTCTTGACGTCGGCGTTGGTGACCTTCTTGCCGAGGTCCTTCATCTGACCCGAGATCGACTTGAGCGTCTTGGCTGCGGCGGACGGGTCGGAAGCGACGTCGCCCATCGCGCTGTTCGAGTCGCTGATGATCTTCTGGCCCTCGGTGTTGATGACCTTGCAGGCGTCGACGACGGACTGGCCGCCCGAGCATGCCGACAGGCCGACAGCCAGGGCGATGGTGGTGATGGCGACGGCCATCTTGGATGCTGTGCGCATGGGTTCCCCTCCGGTGGGCGCGGAGAGAAGAACGTCCCCCCGACACCATCGATCCTATCCGACACCTGGGAACGGCCTGAGCACGAGCTGTCAGTCGGCGTCGCCCGACGCGCCGCCGGCCGACGCGTCATCGTCTGACGCATCACCATCCGAGGCGGATGCCCGGCGCGGATGCCACAGCACCACCTCGGTGGACCGGCGGATGCGCCGGCCCGACGACAGCGTGACGACCTGGCCGCTGGCACCGGCGGCGAACACCCGCACACCGGGGCGGCTGGCGCGCTCAGCGCGCAGCGCGCCCTCCAGCTCGGAGACACGGCTGCGCAGCATCCGCACCTCATCCTCCAGATCCAGCAGCCGCGCGATGGCCGGCAGGCTCATCCCCTCGCTGGAGAGCTGCGACACCTCCCGGAGCTGCTCGATGTCGCGCATCGAGTAGCGCCGCGAGCCCCCGCGCGTGCGCCCGGGCACCACCAGGCCGATGCGGTCGTACTGCCGCAGGGTCTGGGGGTGCATGCCCGAGAGCTCGGCCGCGACCGCGATCGCGAACAGCGGGGATCCGGCATCCATGTCAGGCCTTCGCCTTCGCCATCATCTCGGCGCGCGGGTTCTCGGCGGGCTCCAGCTCGTGGAAGCGCTCCAGCGCCTCGCGCGCGGCAGCGTCCAGGTGCGCGGGTACCGCCACCTGCAGCTCCGCCAGCAGATCACCGGTGCCCTTCTTGGCCGAGACGATTCCCCGACCCTTGACCCGCAGCACGCGGCCCGAGGGTGTGCCGGGGGCGACCCTCAGCTTGACGGTGTCGCCACCCAGCGTGGGCACCTCGATGGTGGCGCCCAGGGTCGCCTCGGTGAACGTGACGGGCACGGTGAGTCGCAGGTTCAGCCCGTCGCGGGTGAACACCGGATGCGGCCGAACCGTCACCTGCACGACGATGTCACCGGGCTCCCCGCCGTCCGGCGAGGGGCGGCCGCGACCGCGCAGGCGGATCTTCTGCCCGTCGGCGACGCCCGCGGGGACCTTGATCTTGAACGGCTTGCCCTCACCGGACTGCAGGGTGATGGTGTCGCCCTTCGCAGCCGTGGCGAAGTCCAGCGTGGTGCGGGCGGTGACGTCGGCGCCTTTGCGCGGCCCGCCGTAGCCCTGCTGCCCGAACCGGCCGCCGCCGAACGAGGAGCCCCCGCCCTGCGTGAACATCGAGAAGATGTCGTCGAAGTTCGCGGACTGACCGCCCTGCCCGAATCGGCTGAACACGTCCTCGAAGCCGCCCGCCCCGCCGGAGCCGGGCGCGGTGAAGCGCGCGCCCGATCCCATGGCGCGGATCTCGTCGTACTCGCGACGCTGCTCGGCGTCGCTGAGCACGCTGTACGCCTCGCTGATCTCCTTGAACTTCGCCTCGGCCTTGGCATCACCCGGGTTGGAGTCCGGGTGGTACTTGCGAGCGAGCTTGCGGTACGTCTTCTTCAGTTCCGCATCGGAGATGTCCTTCGAGACGCCGAGCGTCTTGTAGAAGTCCTTGTCGAACCAATCCTGACTGGCCATACGCCTCCTACTCGGCCGGAACCGCGACGACGACCTTCGCCGGGCGAAGCTCGACGTCGCCCAGCCGGTAGCCGACCTCGACCACCTCGAGGATGGTGGAGCTCGTGGCACCCGGAGTGGGCTGCTGGAAGACCGCCTCGTGCTGCTGCGGGTCGAACTCCTCGCCCTTCTCACCGTACGAGACGACACCGAGGCGCTCGACGACGCCGCGCAGCTTCTCGGCGATCACGGCGAAGGCGGAGCCCTCTTCGAGATCCCCGTGCGCACGCGCGCGATCCAGATCGTCCAGCACCGGCAGCAGTCCCTTGGCGACCTCGCCCTTGGCTCGAGCGATCTCGACGTGCCGCTGCTCCTCGGTGCGCCGACGGTAGTTGGCGTACTCGGCGGTCAGGCGCTTCAGGTCGTTCAGCAGCGCGTGCTCGGCGTTCACGAGCCCGGCATCCGATCCGTCCTCGCTGGACGCCTCGGGCGTCTGCTCGGCGTTCAGGATGTCATCGACCGTGAAGTCGTCGTCGGAGCCCTCGGCAGCAGCGGCTTCCGTGGAGTCCTGATCCTGCGGCGCGGGGCCGGATGCCGCAGCATCCGACCCCTCGTCCTCAGGAACCTCATCGAAGTTCTTGTCCGTCATGGTTACTTGCCTTCGTCCTCGTCGTCCACGACCTCGGCGTCGACCACGTCCTCATCGGAGGCGGTGTCACCGGTGGGCGCGTCGCCCTGAGCGGCGCCGGCTGCGGCATCCGCCTGGGACTGAGCGTAGATGGCCTCGCCCAGCTTGGTCTGCGATGCGTTGAGCTTGTCGAACGCGGCCTTGACGGCGTCGTCGTCCTCGCCGGCGAGGGCCGTCTTCAGAGCGTCGACATCCGCCTGCACCTCGGTCTTGACGTCCTCGGGCAGCTTGTCCTCGTTCTCCTTGATGAGCTTCTCGATGGAGTACGACAGCGACTCGGCCTGGTTGCGCTGCTCGAGGGCCTCGGCGCGCTTCTTGTCCTCGGCGGCATTCTCCTCTGCCTCGCGCACCATGCGCTCGATGTCGTCCTTCGACAGCGACGAGCCGCCGGTGATGGTCATCGACTGCTCCTTGCCGGTGCCCTTGTCCTTGGCGGACACGTGCACGATGCCGTTGGCGTCGATGTCGAAGGTGACCTCGATCTGCGGGATGCCGCGGGGAGCCGGTGCGATGCCGGTCAGCTCGAAGGTGCCCAGCGGCTTGTTGTCGCGGGTGAACTCGCGCTCGCCCTGGAAGACCTGGATCGCGACCGACGGCTGGTTGTCGTCGGCGGTGGTGAAGGTCTCGCTGCGCTTGGTCGGGATGGCGGTGTTGCGGTCGATGAGCTTGGTCATGCGGCCGCCCTTGGTCTCGATGCCGAGACTCAGCGGGGTGACGTCGATCAGCAGCACATCCTTGCGCTCGCCCTTCAGGACGCCGGCCTGCAGGGCGGCGCCGACGGCGACGACCTCGTCGGGGTTCACGCCCTTGTTGGCGTCCTTGCCGGTCTCGCGCTTGACGAGCTCGGCGACGGCGGGCATGCGTGTGGAACCGCCGACCAGCACGATGTGGTCGATGTCGGCGACCTTGACGCCGGCCTCGCGGATGACGTCGTCGAACGGCTTCTTGGTGCGGGCCAGCAGGTCCTTGGTGAGGTCCTCGAACTTCGCGCGCGTCAAGGTCTCGGACAGGGACACCGGTCCCGACTCGGTCAGCGACAGGTACGGGAGGTTGACGCTGGTGCTGGTGGAGGAGCTGAGCTCCTTCTTGGCCTGCTCCGCAGCCTCCTTCAGGCGCTGCAGGGCGATCTTGTCACCCGAGACGTCGACGCCGGTGGAGTCCTTGAACTGCTTGATCAGGTAGTCCACGACGCGCTGGTCCCAGTCGTCGCCGCCGAGGCGGTTGTCACCGGCGGTGGCGCGCACCTGGATGGTGGAGAAGTCGTCGTCCTTGCCCACCTCGAGCAGGGACACGTCGAAGGTTCCGCCACCGAGGTCGAAGACCAGGATGAGCTCGTCCTCCTTGCCCTTGTCCAGTCCGTAGGCCAGGGCCGCGGCGGTGGGCTCGTTGATGATGCGCAGCACGTTCAGGCCGGAGATCTCGCCGGCCTCCTTGGTGGCCTGGCGCTCGGCGTCGTTGAAGTATGCGGGCACGGTGATGACGGCATCCGTCACGGTGTCGCCGAGGTAGGACTCGGCGTCGCGCTTGAGCTTCATGAGGATGCGCGCGGAGATCTCCTGCGGCGTCCACTTCTTGCCGTCCACGTCGAACGACCAGTCGGTGCCCATGTGGCGCTTGACCGACGAGATCGTGCGGTCGACGTTGGTGACGGCCTGGCGCTTGGCTGTCTCGCCGACCAGCACCTCGCCGTCCTTGGTGAATGCCACCACCGAGGGGGTGGTGCGGAAGCCCTCGGCGTTGGCGATGACCTTGGGCTCGCCGCCCTCGAGGACGCTGACGACGGAGTTGGTGGTTCCGAGGTCGATTCCGACAGCACGTGCCATGTGATTCTCCTTGTTCATGGTTGAGGAAGTCTGATTGCGGATCAGTAAACCTGAGTCGCGATGACTCAAGTGTAAACACGAGATCGGATGCTGTCAAGAAAGTTGATAGGAGACGACTCAGGTTTGCGTTCGCGAAGGTTCACCCAGTCAGAGGGATACCCTGGATTCCTCCCCTTCTCCCGCAGAAATCCGAGGGCATGAGCGCGACCGCATCCTCCACCATCCGCCCCGAAGACGCCCGGCTCGGCCTGGGCCCGAACCTCGCCTACGGCTTCCAGCACGTGCTCACCATGTACGGCGGCATCATCGCACCGCCGCTGGTGATGGGTCAGGCGGCAGGGATGTCGCAGACCGACCTGGGGATGCTGGTGGCCTGCTCCCTGTTCATGGGCGGGCTGGCCACGCTGCTGCAGACGCTCGGCATCCCGTTCTTCGGGTCCAAGCTGCCGCTGGTGCAGGGGGTCTCGTTCTCGGGCATCGCCACCATGCTCGCGATCCAGGGAGACGGCGGCATCCAGGCCGTGATGGGAGCCGTGATCGCGTCATCGGTGATCGGCATCTTCCTCGTGCCGCTGTTCGCGATGGTGCTGCGGTTCTTCCCGCCGGTCGTGACCGGCACCGTGATCACCTCGATCGGGCTCTCACTGCTACCGGTGGCCGCCGGCTGGGCGATGGGGCCGGATGCGAAGGATCCGTCGTTCGGGTCCATGGGGAACGTGGGCCTGGCCGCGGCGACCGTGGTGATCATCATCATCCTGACCAAGCTCGGCACGCCCTCGATCGCTCGTCTGAGCGTGCTGCTGTCGCTGGGGATCGGCACGGTGCTGGCGGTGTTCCTGGGCGTCGCGGACTTCTCCAGCGTGGGCGACGGGCCGATCTTCGCGCTGCCGACGCCGTTCGCGTTCGGCCTGCCGACGTTCGACGTCGCGTCGATCCTGTCGATGCTGATCGTGATCCTGGTGACCTTCACCGAGACCACCGCCGACATCCTCGCGGTCGGCGAGGTGGTGGGCACGAAGACGGATGCCAAGCGCGTCGCCGACGGTCTGCGCGCCGACATGGTGGCCAGCGCCGTCTCCCCGATCTTCAACTCGTTCACGCAGAGCGCGTTCGCGCAGAACGTCGGCCTGGTCGCGATCACCGGCGTGAAGAGCCGCTTCGTGGTGGCCACCGGCGGCGTGTTCCTGATCGTCCTCGGCGTGCTGCCGGTGCTGGGCCGCGTGATCGCCGCCGTGCCCACCCCCGTGCTGGGAGGCGTGGGCATCTTCCTGTTCGGGTCGGTGGCCGCCAGCGGCATCGCGACCCTGGCGAAGGTGGACTACCGCAACAACCTCAACCTGATGATCGTGGCGGGGTCGCTCGGCGTCGGCCTGCTGCCGCTGATGCGCCCGGACTTCTACGCGGGCTTCCCGGACTGGTTCTCGGTGATCTTCAACTCGGCGATCAGCTCGACGACTCTCACCGCGGTGCTGCTGAACATCGTCTTCAACCACTGGGTGCGCCGCTCGAAGAACGACGGCCGCAGCGAGTTCGCCGCAGCCGCCGAGCATCCGAAGGCCGTGGCCGCGGAGGACTGACTCACTTCCCGCCGGGAGGGCCGATCAGCAGCAGGATGCTGAAGATCGCGACGATCAGGACGAGGATCAGCACCGCGAGCACCCAGGGACGGTGCAGGAACCAGCGCATGGTGCGGTCGTACCAGGTGCGATCGCGCGGGTCGTCGGTCTCGGTCATGCGCCAGGCACCCTCGAGGCGCCCGGTGCGGTGCAGCCAGATCTCGACCGGGATGGTCATGTACGGCACGATCGCGCTGGCGATGGTCGTGACGGCCACGCCGACGTGCCAGCGCTGATGGAAGGCCAGCAGCACGGCCGTCGCACCATAGGAGAGGAACACGAAGCCGTGGATGCCGCCGGCGATCGTCACCACGATCGGGTTGACGCCGACGGCACGGGCGATGAGTCCGCCGATCAGCAGGGTCCACGTGATCGCCTCAGCGATCGCGAGCACGCGGAACAGTCGGGCAGGGCTGCGGAACATGCGTCTCCTCGGGTAGGACTTCCTCAACGCTAGGCGACGGCTTCCCAGGATCCGCTGGATTTCCGGCTCACAAGGCCCCTCAGAGAGGAAGATCAATCGAAAGGTGGAGATGCCCGTGCACCCTCTGAGCATCGGCCCACGGCGCGCCGTCACCCGTCGTTCACCGTGCCCGGCCAGACTTCGAGCATGAGCGACGATCACTCAGCATCCTCGGCAGAGCGGCCGATCAACACGGCCGCGATGACCGCGTTCGGCGGCGAGGGCGACGGGCCCGGGGCGCACGCCACCAAGAAGCAGGTGGTCTCGTGGGCCATGTGGGACTGGGCGCTGCAGCCGTTCAACACCGTGATCCTCACGTTCGTGTGGATCGCGCTGTATCTGACGTCACGGATGTTCCTCGACCCGACGGTGCGCGAGTCGGGCCTGATCGGCCCCGACACCTACATGAGCTGCACCGACAAGCAGTACATCGACTCCGCGTACTGTCAGGGGCTCACCGACCTGTCGGAGTGGTGGGGCTGGGCCAACTTCGCCGCCGGCATCCTGATCCTGCTGCTGGCACCCGTGCTGGGTCAGCAGGCCGACGCTCGCGGCAACAAGAAGAAGTGGGTCATCGGCGCGACCATCGCGATCGCGCTGTTCCAGTTCGCGCTGTTCTTCGTCGAGGCCGACCCGAAGTACTTCTGGTTCGGCGCGCTGGCCGTCGCGATCGGCGCGGTGGTCAGCGAGATCGGCAACGTGAGCTACTACGCGATGCTGTCCGAGGTGTCCACGCCGAAGAACGTCGGCCGCATCTCGGGGCTCGGCTGGGGCCTGGGCTACATCGGCGGCGTGGTCGCGCTGATCGTCTGCATCCCGGTGCTGTTCCTGGTCGGCCAGGACAATCCGCTCTCGTTCAAGCTGGTCGCGGTCATCTGTGCGGTGTGGACGCTGGTGTTCTCGATCCCCATGTTCCGCAACGTGCCGGAGTCGCCGGCGTATGAGACGTCGGAGAAGGTCGGCTTCCTCCGCTCGTACGTGGTGCTGTTCCACAACATCGTCAAGCTGTTCCGCACCAATCGCCCGACGTTCTGGTTCATGCTGGCGGCGGCCGTGTACCGCGACGGACTGGCCGGCGTCTTCGCGTTCGGCGCGGTGCTGGCCGCCCAGGGCTTCGGGTTCTCGTTCCTCGAGGTGATCGTCTTCGGCCTGGCGGCGAACCTGGTCGCCGGCGTGTCCACGCTGCTGGCCGGGCGGGTGGACGACGCCATCGGGCCTCGACGCCTGATCACGATCACGCTCGCGGGCCTGGTGGCGATGGCGTTCGTCGTGTTCGCGCTGCGTGACCTGGGCACGATCGTATTCTGGATCTGCGGGCTCGCGCTGTGCGCGTTCGTCGGCCCCACGCAGGCCGCCAGTCGCAGCCTGCTCACCCGCCTCACGCCCCCGGATCAGCAGGGCGAGATCTTCGGCCTGTACGCCACGACGGGCCGGGTCGCGTCGTTCCTGTCGCCGCTGGCGTGGTCGCTTTTCCTGGCCTGGTTCGGCGCCATCATCTACGGCGTCCTGGGGATCGGGCTGATCCTGCTGATCGGCCTGGTGCTGCTGCTGTTCGTGCGGTTCCCGAAGAACGTCGGGGTCTGATCAGCCCCAGTTGTCGGCGAGCTTGGTCAGCAGTCGGGCGAGTTCGGCGCTCTCCTCGTCGGTGAAGGCGGCCAGCGCCCTGCCCAGCGCTTCGCGCCGCTCGCCGCGAACGCCGCGGAACAGGCGCGCCCCCTCGTCGGTGAGGGCGATGCGCGTGCGGCGGGCGTCGTCGGGGTCGGCCTCGCGCCGCACCCAGCCGCGATCGACGCCCTGCTGCACCAGCCGCGAGGCACGCGGCTGATCCACTCCGATCGCCTCGGCGAGGCCGCTCACGCTGAGCGGCTCGGATGCCTGCGCCAGCGCCTCGACCATGCGGATCACGGCGGGTGCGCCGTGCCGCATGCCGCCGTCGGGGCCCCACGGGCCTCGCCCGCCGCGCCCGCGAGGGCCGAATGGTCCGTGCTCGTGCGGCCCGTGCTCGTGCATGGCATGCGGATGCTGGTGCTGACGTCGCCCGCGAAGCCGCGACAGCGCGGCGGCGATGGCGTCGACGGGGTTCACGGGCTCTGCGGTCATGGCTCGATTTTACATGTGACTTGACATGCATGTGTTATTCATGTCACACTGCATGCATATGCAACATGACATGCAAAGGAATCCCATGAACACCACTGACACTCATCCCTTCGGATACTGGATCACCGCGGTAGACCGCCTGATGCGCGCCGAGTTCGCCACCGTCTTCGAGGACGAGGGCATCACCCGTCGCGACTGGCGGATGCTGAACCGCCTCGACGGCACGGTTGCCGATGACCGTCCGCTGCGCGGCCCCAAGCTGCGCCGTCTCGTCGAACTCGGCTGGGTGCAGCGCACCCGCGACGGCTGGGAGCTGACGGATGCCGGCACTCTGGCCAAGCAGCGCCTGAGCACCGCCGTCGACGAGCTGCGAGCCCGCGTGGCCGGAGCCGTCTCCCCCGAGGAGTACGCCACCATGACGGCGTCTCTGGAGAAGATCGCCCGCGAGTTCGGCTGGGCCGAGGGCAAGCCCCTGCCCCGCCGCGAACGTCGCGGACACCGTCACGGCTTCGGCGGCAGGGGCCACGGACACGCCTTCGGTCGCCGCGGCCACCATGGCTTCCGTCGTGACGGCTTCGAGCGGGACCGCTTCGAGCGGGACGGCTTCGAGCGGGACGGCTTCGAGCGGGACCGCGGATATGGCCTTCACGGCGACCACGGCCACGAAGGCCACCGCGATCACGGCTTCCACGACCACGGACGCCGACCCGGCGCTGACCCCCGCCTCGGCGACCGCTTCGG
This sequence comes from uncultured Microbacterium sp., assembly GCF_937927635.1. Taxonomy (GTDB): domain Bacteria; phylum Actinomycetota; class Actinomycetes; order Actinomycetales; family Microbacteriaceae; genus Microbacterium. Next base: position 35,950 of record NZ_CALBRW010000007.1, on the reverse strand, counting down.
CGAGCGCGGCGACGGTCACCGCGACTTCGGCCCGCATGCCCGCCGCGGCCACGGCTTCCATCGCCACATGACCCCCACGACGCACGTCCACATCCACACGCACGGCTGAGCCGCCCGTGTTCACCCGCGAAAAGCATCCGGCCCCCTCGGTCCGGATGCTTTTCGCTGTTCCAGCGCGCCCCGCACCAGCGCTTTCCGTCTGGCCCGCGTCACCCAGACGGAAAGCGCCCGACAACCGGCCTCCCCACCAGCGGATACCATCCGACTCACGGCTCCCGCCCCGACCGGATCACTCTTCCCCTCGGCCGAGAGCTCTCAGACGCGCAGGCCGAGCACCGGCACCACGGCAGCGGCGAACGGGGTGCTGCCATTGCCCAGCAGCACAGCGATGGTGACGATCGCGCCCACCAGCAGCGCCAGCAGGAACAGATAGATCACGACGGTCGCCGCGCGGTAGCCGCCGGAGGTCGCGCCGGTCGCCGGCGGGACGACGTCCGGATCGGGTTCCGGTGCCGTCAGGTTCGGATCGGATGCCGGTGCAGCGGCCTGCCCTGGCGCGGTCGAACCAGCGGATGCCGCGCGAAGGGCCGCGCGCGTGGTGTGCGGGCGGTCCAGGTCGGCGCTCCAGTTCGACCGGTTCCCCGACCGCGACTTCAAGCCCGGCTTGGGCTTCGGCAGCAGGTCGTCCAGCCCCTCGGGCGCCGGCGGGATGATCGGATCCGGGATGACGGGCTCGGCGTACAGCGACGCGGGGATCTCGGCATCCGGGATCTCCGGCTCGGGGAGGTCGGCGTCAGCAGCGTCGGCATCCGGAATCTCGGCATCGGGGATCTCGAGCTCCGGAACGTCGAGGTCGGGGACGTCGGCATCCGGAGTCTGCGGATCGGGACCATCGCCGCGGGCAGGGTCGCCACCGAGAGCGTCACCATCGGGAACGTCACCATCGGGAGCGGCGTCCGGGGTTCCCGCGTGTCCGGCATCCGGAACCTCGGGAATCTCCTGCGCGCCCTCGTCGGGATCAGCCATGTCAGCCTCCGATCGCTCCTGCGTCTGTCGTGCTCACATCGATGCGGTGGAAGTTCAGGTACGAGCGGGATGCCGTGGGGCCCCGCTGCCCCTGATAGCGGTTGCCGTACGCGCCGGAGCCGTAGGCGTGCTCAGCCGGCGAGGTCAGCCGGAAGAAGCAGAATTGGCCGATCTTCATGCCCGGCCACAGCTTGATCGGCAGGGTCGCGACGTTGGCGAGCTCCAGCGTGACGTGCCCGGTGAAGCCGGGGTCGACGAAGCCGGCCGTGGAGTGCGTGATCAGCCCCAGACGGCCCAGCGACGACTTGCCCTCCAGGCGCGCGGCGATGTCGTCGGGCAGCGACACCTGCTCGAAGGTGGCGCCCAGCGCGAACTCTCCGGGGTGCAGGATGAACGGCTCGTCGGGCGCCACCTCGATGAGCCTGGTCAGCTCGGGCTGCTCGACCGACGGGTCGATGAACGGGTACTTGTGGTTGTCGAACAGCCGGAAGTACCGGTCCAGCCGCACGTCCACGCTGGAGGGCTGCACCATCTCCTCGTCGTACGGGGACAGCCCGATGCGGCCCGATGCGAGTTCTGCCTTGATGTCGCGGTCGCTGAGAAGCACGTCTTCAGCGTAACGGTGCGGATGCCGGAGCGCGGGGGTGTGTCCCACTGCGGCCGATGGTCAGGCCAGCCCCCACTCGTACGCGAGGATCACGACGTGCACGCGATCGCGGGCGCCGAGCTTCTGCAGCACCCGGCCGACGTGCGTCTTCACGGTCGACTCGCTGAGGAACAGCTGCTGGGCGATCTCGGTGTTGCTGAGCCCCTGCGCAATGGCGCCGAACACATCGCGTTCGCGATCGGTCAGCTCTGCCAGCGGATCGGATGCCCGCGCCGCGGGCCTCGGCTCGTCGAGGTGCGGTGCCAGATGATCCAACAGCGCCCTGGTGGCACGGGGTGCGAGCGCACCGTCGCCGCGATGCACGGCCCGCACGGCGGAGATGAGCTCGGCGCGCTGGGCGTCCTTCAGCAGAAAGCCGCTGGCACCCGCGCGGATGGCGCCGAACGCGTACTCGTCCAGGTCGAAGGTGGTCAGCACGAGCACGCGCACATCCGGATGCCGACGTACGATCTGCGCGGTGGCGGCGATGCCGTCCATACCGGGCATCCGCACGTCCATGAGGACGACGTCGGGATGCTGCGTGGCGACCTGGGCGATGGCATCCGCCCCATCACCGGCCTCGCCGACCACCTCGATGTCGTCCTCGGCGTCGAGCACCAGTCGGAAGCCGATGCGGATCAGCTGCTGGTCATCGACCAGCAGCACGCGGATGGGGTCTGTCATGTGTGTCCCTCCTCCGCTCGCCCCGCCAGAATGTCTGCGCCGCCGCCCTCCCGATCGCCGCCCCTGCTGGCCGCCTTCGCCCCTGCTGAGTTTCGTCCACCAGCAGGGGCGGGGGCGCTGAGCGGGGGCGGCGACGCCGCCACTTCGGATGCCTGGGTCGCTGAGCCCGCCGAAGCGTGCGGCAGCTCGGCGCGCAGCATCCATCTGCCGTTCCCGGCCGGGGCCGACACCAGCACCCCGCCCAGCAGCGAGGCCCGCTCGGCGAGGCCGCGCAGCCCGAAGCCACCCTCCGCGGCGGCATCCGGTGCCCCGTCGTTGACGATCTCGATGATCAGCGGCGACGCGTCGTAGTCGATGCGCACGTCGATGCCGTGGGTGGTGGGCGCGTGACGGATTGCGTTGGTGACGCCCTCCTGCACGATGCGGCCGACGGCGAACCGCAGCGCGGGCGCAGCATCCGGCTCCCCACGCACGGCGAGGGATGCTCGGAAGCCGGCGCGCTGAGCGGTCTGGACCGTGGCCGCAGGGCTGGTGGGCTCCAGCGGCGCGAGCGGGGCATCCGCATCGCCGTCGCGGAGCACACCCAGCATCGAGCGCATCTCAGTCAGCGCGTTGCGCGCGGTGGCGGCTGCGGCCATCGACGCGTCGCGGGCGCGATCCCGGTCGTCGGTCGCGGCGGCGCCCTCGGAGAGCGCCACGACGACGGTCAGCGAGTGCGAGACGATGTCGTGCATCTCGCGGGCGATGCGGTCGCGCTCGGCGGCGGCGGCCAGCTGCGCCTGCTGATCGCGCTCCACCAGCAGCTGGCGGGAGCGGTCGATGATGGCCTCGACATAGCGCTTGCGGTTGCCGACGTTGATGCCGATGAGGGCGGCGATCAGACCGGGGATCGCGATGGCCAACAGGATGTTCATCGCGGTGCCGAGAGTGATCCCGCCGGCGCCGAACCAGGCGAACGCCAGGCTGCCGGGGATCAGGACTCCGGCGCCGAGCCCGATCCAGCTCGCACGCATCGAGCGGTACACGGCCAGCGCATATATGGCCAGGCTGAGGATCGGCAGTCCTGAGGACCGCATGAACAGCATCACGGTGACATCGGCGAGGATGCCGGCGGCGAGCACGAGCACCGGCCACCGACGCCGCCAGACCATCAGCACGCAGCCGCCGAGCACGATCAGCAGCATCACCGTCATCGCCCCGAACGAGGGCTTCGGCGCGCCCGGCTCGGGGATCGTGCTGGTGCCGACCGAGACGAGCAGGCAGAAGAACGCGATGAGGATGTCCGCGAACAGCGGATGCCGTGCCCAGAACCGCCGGATCACACCGGGCGGACGCGGCAGCCGCAGCTCCTCGTCCCGGAGGACGGCGGAGCTGCGGCTGGTCGTCATGCTGTCGAGCCTACTTATGGGTCCCTGAGCCCGTCGCTTGCCCGGGTCACACATCCCGCGCGCGCAGCACGGCCCACGAGCCGAGCAGTGCCACGGCCGGCCAGGCGGCCAGCACGCCCCAGGATGCCGGGCCGTTGAGGGCGCCGCCGTCGGAGGGCAGGATCACGTCGGGTGCGGCGGAGGTGGGCAGGTAGTCCACCATCGAGAGCACCCAGGGCAGGTCGTGCAGCCACATGCCCAGCAGCTGCAGGATGATCGGCAGCACGAACATGATGCCGACGGTCACCGCGATGGCCCCGGCGCCGGAGCGCACCAGGAATCCGATGCCCACGCCCAGCAGCGCGAACAGCGCCATGACAGCCGAGGCTGCCAGGATCGGCAGGATCGTCTTCGCCGGATCGGCCCAGTCCACGGCGATGTCCTTCGCGGCGGCGATGGGGCTGATCCCGATCGCGGCGACGGTGAAGACGACCAGCGAGACGACGAACATGAACGCGGCCATCACCACGGCCTTGGCCGCCAGCACCGAGCCGCGCACCGGGTCGGCGGTGAACGTGGAGCGCACCATGCCTGTGGAGTACTCGCCGGTCACCGAGATCACCCCGAGGATGCCGGCGATCAGCATGGTCAGCTGAACGGGCATGAGCACGGCCATCATGATGTTGTCGACCGGACCGGACATCGCCGAGGTCACGGCGAACGCGATCGCCACCGTGATGACCGCGACGATCCCGACCGACCACCAGGTGCCGCGCACGGTGGTGAGCTTGATCCACTCGCTGCGCAGCTGGCGCACGAAGGTCAGGTTGCGGGCGGGTGAGGGGACGTGGGTGGCTCGCGCCTGGATGGCGGTCATGCGAGTGCTCCTTCCAGCGCGGCATCCGTCTGCGGGACGGCGCGGGTGCGGTATTCGACGGAATCGCCGGTGAGGGCCAGGTAGGCATCCTCCAGCGATCCGCTGGTGGGGGTGAGCTCGTGCACGGCGATGCCGCGTTCGGCGGCGATGTCGCCGATGCGGGATGCGGGCAGCCCGGTCACGTCGAGCGTGAACTGATCGGTGGTGACGACCTCCACGTCGCGGCCGGCGACGGCATCCGCCAGTTCCGCGGCGCGCGGGCTGCGCACGTGCACGCGGGCGGTGGTCCACTGCCGCACCAGGTCGCTGAGCGGCGCGTCGGCGAGGATGCGGCCGCGCCCCAGCACGATCACGTGGTCGGCGGTCTGCGACATCTCGCTCATCAGGTGGCTGCTGAGCAGGACGGTGCGGCCCTCGGATGCCGCGTGGCGGACGAACTCGCGCACCCAGCGCACGCCCTCGGGGTCGAGGCCGTTGACGGGCTCATCGAGGATGAGCGTGTGCGGGTCGCCGAGCAGGGCGGCCGCGATGCCGAGGCGCTGGCCCATGCCGAGCGAGAAGCCGCCGGCGCGCTTGCGGGCGACGGAGCCGATGCCGGTGATGTCGATCACCTCGTCGACGCGGGAGTTCGGGATGCCGTGCGTGGCAGCCATGGCACGCAGATGGTTGCGTGCGCTTCGTCCGGTGTGCACCGCCTTCGCGTCCAGGAGCGCGCCGACCTCGGTGAGCGGCGAGGTCAGCTGCCAGTAGTCCTTGCCGTTGATGGTGACGCCGCCGGTCGTCGGACGGTCCAGGCCGACGATCATGCGCATCGTGGTGGACTTGCCGGCGCCGTTGGGTCCGAGGAACCCCGTAACGCTCCCGGGGCGCACCGTGAACGAGATCCCGTCCACGGCGACCTTGTCTCCGTACCTCTTGCCGAGGCCCTCTGCTGTGATCATGCCTACGACGCTATTTCGCCGGATGCCGCCGGCGCGTCCGCCCGCAGGATGAACCTGCGCGGGCCCGGTGGCACTTTGGTGCCATGCTCGGCCTGGTACCGGGTTCTCACCGGTCGTTGAGCGAGCGAAGCGAGACGAAACGGCAAGCCCCCGACCTTTGTTATGCTTGCCAGGCGCCTTCAGGCGCAGCGGGGCTGTAGTTCAATGGCAGAACTTCTGCTTCCCAAGCAGACAGCGCGGGTTCGATTCCCGTCAGCCCCTCCATGATCACCGCAACGCAAGAGACGCTCGTCGCGTTCTGGTCCGAGTTGCGCAGCCGGATGCCATCGCTGCCTGACGCCGTGCCCGAGGCGTGGGCGTTCGGCGCGACCCCCGAGCACGCCGATGGGCTGCTCGATCTCGTCCTGTCGGGCACCAAGACGGGTACGGCATCCTCCATGTGGGACTACGAAGCGTCCGGCGAGGCGCTGCCGCAGGTCGGCGATCTGAGCATCATCCTCGACGGCGCCGGTTCGCCGCGCGCGGTGATCCGCACCACCTCGCTGCGCACCATGCCGTTCGACGAGGTCGACGCCGAGCACGCGCACGCCGAGGGCGAGGGCGATCGATCGCTGGACGCCTGGCGCGAGATCCACGAGAGGTTCTGGCGCAACCACTCCGAGAGCCCCCGCGGATGGGCGCCGGACATGCCGGTGCTCTGCGAGCGGTTCGAACTCGTCCACCCGGTCGGCTGACCCATCCGAACGGCGCCTTCGGCTGGTCAGCGCGGGAACGCGGCCAGCTTCACGCCGAAGCCGATCAGCACCACGCCGGTGATCCGATCGATCACGCGCACCGCGCGCGGGGTGCGCAACCATCGCGACACGGCTGCGGTGGCGACGATGATCAGGGTGAACCAGACGATCGACAGCAGCGCGTGCACCGCGGCGAGCGCCACGCCCATCAGCGCCGGCGAGGTGCCGTGCGGGATGAACTGCGGGATCGTGGCCAGGTAGAACACGCCCACCTTCGGGTTGAGCAGGTTGGTCCCGAAGCCGGTGAGCCATGCTCGGCCGAGGGAATCGGATGCCCGGGAGACAGGCAGCCCGTGGCCACCGGCATCCGCTCCCCGGCGGAACGACTTCCAGATCAGCGACCCGCCCTGCCAGACCATGTAGGCGGCTCCGGCCAGCGTCAGCACGCGATAGGCGATCTCGGATGCCGCCAGCAGGGCCGACGCTCCGATCCTAGTTCGGCGCGCCTCGCCGGTATAGCGTGATCCCCATGTCGTACGTCGTCGATTTCACCACCGTCTCCACCGTGGGCCTGGAGTCCTCGCCCGTCGCCGAGGCTCTCGCCGGCCTGCGCGCGAATGAGGCGCGGTACTTCCACAACAAGTACGACATCGACTTCACCACCGAGCCCGCAGCGGGCACCGACACGCTGGCCTGGGTCACGAGGATCCTCAAGGACGAGCGCGGCATCGTCATCGCCTCCCCCGCGCTCGAGGTCGCCGAGCCGCCGGTTCCCGGCATCCGCTGGGCGTACGTCTTCTACGAATCGGGCCTGGCGATCAACGTGCTCTACGAACTGGCCGAAGGCGGCAAGCACGCGGTCGGCTTCAAGCTGTCCGACGGCATGGAGGTGCCCGACGAGCTCGGCGCCTTCAAGTTCGCACGCCAGAAGTCCAAGCTGGCGGGCACCATCCGGGGCTCGTACTTCGTGATCAAGGGCGAGTACTGACCCCGCCCGAATCCTCCAGCGACTCCAGCCGCGCGTTGAGCTTCTCCGCGATGACGGCGAGCTGAGCCGCCTCGTCGGAGCTCAGCACCGCGAGCAGCGGATCCCGCACGGTGCGCATCTGCCGCGGCGCCGCGTGACGCACCGTCGCGACGCCCGCGGGCGTGAGCACGGCATCCCACGACTTCCCCCGCACCTCGCTGTCGACCCGCTGCAGCAGCCCCAGCGACTCGAGGCGCTTGATCGCATGGCTCAGCCGGCTGGGCGAGAACCGCAGGTCCCGAGCCAGGCGCTTCAGGCGGATGCGGTGCTCCGGCGCGTCGTACAACAGCGCCAGCACGGTGTACAGGCCGTGCGGCAGTCCGGCATCCGCACGCGTCGACCGGTCCAGCGTGGCCTGCAGCAGGTGGGACAGCATGACGAGCGACCTGTAGGCACGCTTATCGACGTCGGAGGGAGGATGAGTCGACATGTTCTCAGGCTAGCGGGAATATCCCGAGTGACTTGAACATTGAAGTCACTGAGGGCATTCGGCCCGTACAGACAGGAGCAGCACATGACCACGGTCACGATCTTCGGCAACGGCAACATGGGGCAGGCGATCGCGGGTGTTCTCGCCCGCGGCGGCGCCGACATCCAGCACATCGCCAAGGACACCACCGCCACCATCGAGGGAGACATCGTCGTCCTCGCCGTCCCGCACGCCGCGCTCGCGCAGATCGCGGCCGACTACGCCGACCAGCTGACCGGGCGCACCGTCGTGGACATCACGAACCCGGTGAACTTCGAGACGTTCGACAGCCTTGTCGTCCCGGTGGGAAGCAGTGCGGCCGCCGAGCTCGCCGCAGCGCTCCCGGGCGCCAAGGTGCTGAAGGCCTTCAACACCACCTTCGCCGCCACACTCGCCTCCGGCAAGGTCGGCGGGCAGACGACCACCACCGTTCTGATCGCCGGTGACGACACCGACGCCAAGACTCAGCTCGCCGGCCTGATCACCGCCGCGGGCCTGGGCGCCATCGATGCCGGCAGCCTCGCCCGCGCCCACGAGCTCGAGGCCCTCGGCTTCCTGCAGCTCTCGCTCGCTGTCTCCGAGAAGGTCTCCTGGACCGCCGGTTTCGGCGTAATCGCCTGACCGCACGGATTCTCGGGAGCACAGCCGCCCACAGCACGGCACCCGCTCAGAGGAACGCGGCACCCTCCGCGTCGAACCCGCGCAGCCGCGCGTAGTCGTCGAGCGAGCGCAGAGCGGCCCACGCCACCACGGCGCTGGACCGCGGGCGCTCGCTCGACGGCGTGTTGACGACCACCGCGCGCACCTCGCCGAGCTCGCCCACAGCGTGGATCTCGTGCCGGGTCTGCACCGCGTCGGGATCGGCGATCACACGCGCGGTGGCGAAGTCCCAGGCATCCGCGGCGAGCGCGAGAGACGCCGCGACGTTGGCGGATGCCGGGAACCGCCGCGCGACGTCTCCTGCGGGCCCGTCGGCCAGCAGCAGCTCCGTGGTGCGGGTGCGCAGGTCGTCCTTCAGCCCGTCGGGCATCCACGACTGGATGAGGGATGCCGGCAGCTTGCGGCTCTCTATCGACACCTCGCTCAGCGGTCCTGCGGCTCGCAGCGCACGCACCTGGTCCAGCCCGCCGATGGCGCCCGTGCAGGCGATCAGCCTCCCCCTGTTCCCCTCGAGCAGTCGAGAGCGCAGCCCGGGATCGGCGAGCGCCCCGACGGAGAGCAGGATGACGTCGACGCCGGCCTCCAGCAGGCCCGGCACGCGCTCGCGCACGGCCTGCTGCGTGGCCGCCTCGACGATCACGTCGACATCCGCGTGATCCGGCAGGACATCGTCCCGCCCGTATGACCCGACCACCTCGTAGGACCGCGAGGCCTCCACGGCCCTGCGCAGCACCCCGTTGATGTGCCCGTCACCGAGGAATCCCACCCGCAGAGCAGTCAATAGATCCTCACTCATCGGTGACGATGACTTGAACGTTCGCCTCTGCGAGCGCGGCCGCGATCGAATCCGGTGGTAGCCGATCCGTCACCAGCACGTCGATGTCCCCGAAGTCGCCCAGACGCACGAGATCGCTGCGTCCCATCTTGCTGGAGGCGGCGACCAGGACGACTCGATCGGAGGCCGCCATGATCGCGCGCTTCGTTGAGAGCTCAAGATTCCGCTCGATGTAGAGGCCGTTCTGGTCCACACCCGCTATCCCGATGAACGCCGTCTCCGCGCGAAGTTCCCGGAGGTTGGCGATCGCGAGGTATCCCACGAACGCCTGACTGTCGTGCAGGAGCTGGCCGCCCAGCGAGATTGTCGTGGCATCCGGCAACTGCAGCGCGATCTGCGCAACCGGGACCGAGTGCGTAATCAGCGTTCCCGCGAATGCCGCAGGCAGTGCACGCGCAACGCTGTACGCAGTGGTGCCGGCATCGATGAAGACACGTTCATGAGGCCCGATGATCTCCACACACGCCGCGGCGATGCGGTGCTTGGCGTCGCTGTCGTTGTTGGCGCGCGCCGCGAAACCTACGCCGTGCATGGTGTCGTGCGGGAGCATGAGGCCACCGTGCACGGAGCGAGCGATCCCCTGCTGCTCGAGCCGTCGGGCGTCGCGCCGGATCGTCATGTCCGACACCTGATATTTCTCGGCGAGGGCAGTCGTCGAGACGAAACCGCGCTCCTTAAGGTCCTGCACGATCGCGCGCTGGCGCGACGTCAAAGCGTCATTGCTTGCCATGTTCACCTGCCTCCACACCGACCCGCCGGCGCCGTGCGCGCCTCGCCTGCTTACAACATAGGTGCCTGACGGCCCCGAGCGGACTCACAACGCCCCCAACTCCAGCAGTCCCTTGATGATGATGACAGCGGCACCCGCGAAGGCCAGGACGATGACCATCGCCCGGGCTGCCCGCGGCTTCACGACCCGTGCGAGGAGCTGTCCGGCCACGATACCCAGAGCGAGCGCCGCTCCGCACGCCGTCCAGTCTGCCCATGTCAGCTGCGGCAATGCTCCCTTGAACACGAGCGACGTGATCGCCAGAGCGCAGAAGTACGGCTGCACCGTCACGGCGAAGGCTGGTTGCGGCCATCGGATCGCGATCGCATATGCTGAAATCGCGGGTCCTCCCACTCCCGCCGATGCGCTCATGAACCCCGAGATGCCACCTGCCAGCACCGCCCCTCCCCGGCCCATCACCCGCACGTTACTCACAGCGAAGAAGCTCCCCGCCAGGGTGAGCACGACCAATCCTCCTACGACGATCGAGAGGATCGCCGAGGGTACCAGCCGTGCCACCAGCGCGCCGGGAAGGGCCATGACGACCGCCGGGACCAGAAGCTGTCCGACCCGCCGGTATTCGACTCGCCGCCACTCTGTCAAGAACAGCGTGAACGCAGTCACGGCGCCGAGCAGATTGATCAGCACAACGCCTTCGAACGGACCGAGCAGCGCCACCAGGAATGGCGAAGCTACCAAGGCGAAGCCCATACCGGAGATTCGCTGCGTCGTAGCGCCGAGGAACACTGCGCCTCCCAGCGCTAGATGCGCAAGCCAGCCGGTCACCGCCACGGCTGGCCCTGGCCAGTCAGCATGATCACAACCGCCATGCAAGGTACTTCGGCTCAGTGAACTCCTCGAGTCCGATCGTCGATCCCTCGCGTCCCAGTCCCGACTGCTTCACTCCGCCCATGGGTGCGAATGCCACGGATGGCAGGGGATCATTGATTCCGACAATGCCGGCCTGAAGCCTCTCCGCCACGCGCCAGCATCGCGACGCGTCTTTAGAGAAGACGTAGGCTGCCAGTCCCATCTCCGTTCCGTTGGCGCGCGCGATCGCCTCATCCTCAGTGCGGAACGGGAAGACACCCGCAACAGGTCCGAAGACCTCCTCCCGTGCCATACGAGCGTCGTCTGGAACGTGCGTGAACAGCGCCGGCTTTGCGAAGGTCCCGCCCGAAGGAACCTCGCGAGGCGCAGTGGCCTCATGGGCCCCCCGCGCAAGGGCATCCGCCACGATCTCGTTCACTGCGAGCACGCCCTTCGCGTCGATCATCGGCCCGAGATCCGGCACCGGATCGGCGAGGCCGTCTCCAATGGTCAGCGCGTCGAGCCGTGCCGCGAGCTTGGCCACGAACTCGTCATGGACGTCCTCGTGCACGATGAAGCGGTTGGCCGCCACACAGGACTGTCCAGTGTTGCGCGTCTTCGCCAGCAGTGCCGCCTCCACGGCTTCGTCGACATCCGCGTCGTCGAAGACCACGAACCCCGCGTCGCCGCCCAGTTCGAGCATCGGCCGCACCACTCTCTCAGCCGCCTTGGCCATGATCGCGCGCCCCACCGCCGTCGATCCTGTGAAGGTGACCACCCGCACAGCCGGATGCTCGAGGAGGGCGTCCGTGATCTCGCGTGACGGCCCGTGGACGAGCCCGAGCACCCCCGCAGGCACTCCCGCATCCGTGAACGCGCGGATCATCTCGGTCACCGCCAACGGTGCCCGTTCGGACGCGCGCACGACGACGGGGCACCCCGCGGCGAGCGCCGGCGCCAGCTTGCGCGCCTGCAGCGAGCAGGGGAAGTTCCACGACGTCAGGCTGACGACCACGCCTGCGGCGCTGCGGATGCTGAGATGCCGGCGCGCCGGATCCTCCTGCGCGTACACGCTGCCCTGGGGTCGGCGGACCTCCTCGGCGAACCAGCGTACGTACTCGGCCGAGAACGTCAACTCGCCCACTGCCTCTGGGAGGCGCTTACCCGCCTCCGCCGCGAGCATGCGCGCGATCCCGTCACGTCGCTCGGCGAGCAGATCGGCCGCCCGCAGCAGGATGTCGGCGCGCGCCCGCCCTGGCATCCCCGCCCAGGACTCGAACGCCGCGGCCGCGGCATCCGCCGCCCGGCGGGCGTCGTCCGCGGTCCCCCAGCACACGCTTCCCACCACTTCTCCGGTCCCCGGCGAGGTGACCTCGCGACGACGCTCTAGCGCCGTCCAGACGCCGTCGATGAGGGTGGTCCTGGTATCCATGTGTTCTCCTTCTCCGGCATACGCCGATGTCAGCCCTTGACGGCCCCGCTGGTCATGCCCGCCACGAAGTACCGCTGCAGGAACACGTACGCGATCACGATCGGCACGGATGCCAGCACCACGCCGGCGAACAGCACCGGATAGTTCGTGAGGTACTCGCCCTGGAAGCGCAGCAGCGCCAGAGGCAGGGTCACTTTCGAATCTGAGGAGATGAACATCAACGGATAGAGCAGCTCGTTCCAGTGCATGACGAACAGGAACGTCGCGGTTGCCGCGAGCGAGGGCGCCGAGAGCGGCATCGCGATGGAAACGTAGGTGCGCCACGCACCCGATCCGTCGATCTCGGCGGCCTCGTACAGTCCGGTCGGCAGGGTCTTCATGAAGCCGCCAAGGATGAACACCGCCACGGGCAGCGTCATCACGATGTTGATGAGGATCAGGCCGAACTGGCTGTCGAGCAGACCCAGCTGCCCGAACTGCACGTACTGCGGGATCATGTTCGCCTGCGTCGGCACCGACATCCCGACCACGAAGACACCGAGCAGCACGACGCCCTTCCACCCCGGGATCCGCGAGATGCCGTACGCCGCCAGAGACGCCAGGAACAGGGTCAGCACTACCGAGCACACCGTGATCACGGCGCTGTTGGCGAAGGCGGTGGCCAGGTTCCCGCCGGTGAGCACCTCGTGATAGTTGTCCAGGCTCGGCTTCGGCGGGAATCCGAACGAGTTCGCGAAGAGCTCGCTGGTGGTCTTGAAGCTCCCGGAGAAGACGACGATCAGGGGGATGGCGATGAGCAGTGCATAGATGGTGAGCACGACACCGCGCGAGAGCTTTCCGATCATGATTCGCCCCTCTGGATGAGTCGGAGGAACCGGCGCAGCACGAACACGGCCACGAGGATGAAGATGATGAACAGCACCGACTCGGCCGCGGCGTACCCGAACTGAGAGTTCGCGAAAGTGGAGTAGATACGGGTCGACAGGATGTCCAGCGCCCTGCTCGGCGGGTTCCCCGAGATGCTGAGCACCACGTCGAACGCCTTGAAGGACTGGATGGTCGTGTAAGCGACCACGATCGACATCGCGGGCGCGATAAGCGGCCAGGTGATCGAGGTGAACCGCTTCCACGGGCCCGCCCCGTCGACCTCGGCCGCCTCGTAGAGCTCCGCCGGGATGGCCTGCAGGCCTGCGACGAAGATCACGATCATCATGCCGGCGTGGAACCAGATCTGGGTCACCGCCAGCCAGTAGATCGCGGTCGTTGCATCGCCGAGGAAGCCAGGCCCCTGCACCCCGACCGATCCCAGGATGCTGTTGATCACGCCGTAGTTGGGGTCGTAGACGAACTTCCAGATGAACCCGACCGAGACCGAGGACAGGATCGTCGGGAAGAAGTACAGCGCGCGCAGGAACACGTTCGTCTTCGTGTTCTTCATCAGGAGCACGGCCATGGTCAGTGCCACCGCCGTCTGGCCGACCACCACGACGCCCATGAACTTCATGTTGTTCGTCAGCGCGTTGGTGAACAGGGTGTCACCGGTGAGGGCCCGGCCGAAGTTCTTCAATCCGACGTAGTCGAACGCCGCGCTGTAGCCGTCCCAGTTCGTGATCGAGTACTGGAAGGTCTGCAGCGTCGGGATGATGAAGAACGCGACGTAGATGATCAGCGCGGGCACCGGGAAGAGGTACAGCGCTGGCGCTGTCCTCCTCCCGGCGCGCCGCACGCCGACCCGCCGCTTCTTCGCCGTCGCCGTGACGATGAGCTCGGTCGTGGTCACGGTGCTACCCCTTGGCTGCGATTCGCTCGTCGACGATCTTCTGCGCGTCCTCGGCGGCCTTCTCGGGGCTGGTACCGGTCATGGCCGCGAGGCCGGACGCCTCGACCGCATTGCGCATGTCGAGGTCGAGGAACTGGAAGCGGGGTGCGATGACGAGCTTGCGATCCAGCCACGGCGCGATGCGCTTCAGGTCGGGGTTCTTGTACTCGACCCCCGCCACCGACGTGTGCTGGGCGGTCGCGTCGCCGTACTCGCCAGCGTTCTTCGCGTCGCTGAGGAACTCCAGCCAGGCCAGCGCGGTCGGCTTGTTGGCGCTCTTGGAGTTGATGCCCAGGATGAAGGTCGCGTTGTAGATGCCCTCGTACTTGCCCTCGCCCTTCGCGTTGGTGCGTGCGGGCACGAGGTCGATCGGGAACTTCGCCCCCAACGCGCGCACCGCGGCGATGTGGTAACTGCCGGTCGACAAGATCGCGGCCTTCTGCGTCGCGAACATCTGCTGGGCGGGCTCCACTGCGGTGCCGGCGGCGTTGGGCTGGATGTACGCGCCGAGCTGCTGGTATTTGCGCAGCATCTCGATGAACCAGTCATCCGTGCACTTGTACTCGCCGTTCTCGATCTTCGTGAACATGTCATCGGACGGGGCGATGTTCATGACCATCGAGTTCATCAACTGGCCCGCGTTGCCGGCATCCGCCCCGGGGAACGCGATCGGCGTGAGTCCCTTTGCCTTGAGCTTGTCGAGCATGTCGATGTAGGAGTCCCAGTCGGCGGGTGCCTCGGTGACGCCGACACTGCTGAGCAGGTCCATGTTCGCGATCGGCACGTTGTAGACGATCTGGTACGGGTAGCCGTACTGCTTGCCGTCCTTCGCGCCCTCCGTGATGAGGCTGGCCTGGTACTTCTCGGTCAGTCCAGTGTCGTCCAGGGGGATGAACAGGCCGGTCGAGGTGAACTGCTCGAACTGATCGCCGCGCCCGGCCACCGCGACGTCGCCGATCTTCCCGTCGCGCAAGCGTCGGAAGGCCTGCGCGGCGTAGTCGTTCGAGGTCGAGATGTCCTGGCTCACCGAGGTGCCGGGGTACTTCTCGACGAACTTCTTGATCAGGTCAGCGAACGCCTCGCGGTCCTCGCCGCGCCAGTGCGCGAACGAGATGTCGCCCTTGACCTTGCCGCCGGGCTTGAGGCCTCCTCCGCTGCCGGCCGTACTCGTGCCCGCGCCTGTACCGGGTCCTGCGCACGAGGCGAGGACGGCGCTCAGGCCCAGTGCTCCTGCGGCTCCGAACAGCTGGCGGCGCGTCGGCTGCCACTTCTCAAATGCAGACATTCCCATTACTCCGTTGTGTTGGTGGTGTGTTGCTGGGTGGTCATCGTCCGACCGCACGGTCGGCGACGTCGCAGAGCCGCCGCAATCGTGCGACGGCATGGGTCTCGAGGTCGGCGGTCACGTCGTCGGCGCCGAGGGAGGGCGCCCAGACGGCACGGCCGGCGAGGAATCCGGACGCGCCGGCGTCGCAGGCGATCCGCACCGCCTCGGGAAATAGATCCGGGGAGACGCCGGATGACAGAATCACCCAGGGTCCGTCGACGGCTGCGGTCAGCCGTGCGCATTCCGCGCGCAGCACGACCTCGTCGCCCTTCCCGTGCAGGGGCATCTCCGCCTTGTACAGGTCGGCGCCGAGCCCTCCCAGCTCCGCTGCTGCCTGGTGAATGCCCGCGTTCCAGTCCCAGTCCCCACCCGCGAGCGGGGCGCGCGAGACCGGCTCGATGATGCTGGCCAGCCCCGCGTCGGCGCAGATGCCGATGAACTCGCGGGTCATCGCCACGCGCTCAGCGGGATCCTCATCCGGACGGTGCAGCACGAGCAACTTGAGCGCGACCACGCCCCGGGCTTTGAGCGCGCGCGCGTCGACGAGCCGGTCGATCGTGACCTCGCCCACCAGCTCGCCGTGCGCCGACTCGAAGTGGTCGGCGGAGCCGATCAGACCGCAGCCCGAGTCGACGATGCCCTGAGAGATCGCCTCGTCGAGCGCGAACTGCCGGTCGATCAGGACCGCGGACGCGTACGGGGTGAGGATACGGGCCGCATCGAGCTTGAAGGCCGTGACCTGCTCGTCCGTTACGGGGGTGTCGCTGTGCTCGGCGAGCATGTTCCGCAGCGCCTCCCGCTGGTCGACTGCCAGCATCGCGAAGGCTCCGGACGGTCTGCGCAGGGGTGCGAGACGGTCGGTGTCGGTACTCGTGTCGGTCATTCGTGTTCCTCTTCTCAGACGGCTTCTCGGACGGTCCGGGCATCCGCTTCGGCCGCCGTCAGCACCCGCATCGTCTCGTCGTGGTCGGGTATGCTCGATCTCCCGTCGATGCCGCGGCAGGAGAGCGTGGCCACGACGGTGGCGTAGGCCACCGCCCGTTCGAATCCGCCCTCGAGCGTGCCGTCCTCGTTGCGGATCAGGGCGGCGATCAGCGCTCCATGGAAGACGTCGCCCGCGCCGAGAGTGCTCACGAGCTGGACCGCAGGAGGGGCAGCGAAGACAGCGGTGCCGTCGGCGCGCAGGCCGTGGGACCCGCGACCTCCGTCGGTGACGACCACGGCTCCGGCGCCCTCGGCGAGTGCGCGGCGCATGCCGTCGGCGATGCCGACGGCGCCGTAGCGCCGCTCGAGCGCCTCGCGGGTGGGGGCGTAGAGGGCGGTGTCGTGCAGGTTGAGGCCGGGGATGTGGTTGCCCGCGTCGATCGACAGCCGGATGCCCGATCCGACCCGCTCCCGCGCGTTGTGCACCGCACGCCAGCCGTGCTGATCGACGTGCACCCACCTCGCTCCGGCCACCAGCTCGAGGGCGCGCGGGTCGCCGGAGACCTCGAGCGCGGGCCCGACGCGATTCACGATCGCCCTGGACCGCTCGGCGCCGCTGATCACGACGATGCTGCGCGAGGTCTCGGCCCCGGGCACGGTCACGATGCCGGAGATGTCGACGCCCTCGGAGCGCAGTCGCTCGCGCACGCGATCGGCTGCCTCATCCTCTCCCACCGCTGCGATGGCGGCACTCGGCACGCCGAGGCGTGCCGCGGTGACCGCGGCGGTGGCCGCCGGACCTCCCCCGCCGAACACCATCCCCGAGGCGACGATGCGCTCGTCGGCGCCCGGGTACCGGTCGACGACCGCGATCGAGTCCTCGGTCGCGACGCCTACGAAGACCGCGAGTGCCGATGTCATGACGTCACCGAGTCCAGCAGGCCGGCGGCGAGTGCCGGTGCCATCGCGGGAGCCAGGGGCAGGCGCGGCACCAGCAGGCAGTGCATCAGGTGGTAGATGTCGGGCTTACCGTCCCAGACCTCGGTGGAGACGACGTTCTCCGGGGAGAGCTCCTGCCACCATGAACCGTTCTCAGTGTCCATCAGGTGGTTCTTCGCATAGTCCCAGAATCGCTGGTACCACTGCTCGTACTGCTCCTCGCCGGTGACGTTGTACAGCGCGGACGCGCCGCCCATCGCCTCGACCACGACCCAGCGGATGCGCTCGCGCACCACCGGCCGCCCGTCCCAGCCCACCGAGTACACGAATCCGGGGTTCCCGTCCGGCTCCCATGCGTCGCGCACCGCCGCCTGGAAGACGCCGACAGCATCTTCGAGCAGCCATTCGGGGGCATCCAGGCCACGATCCAGGAGCGACGCGCGCAGCGACAGCAGCAGGCGGGCCCATTCGGTCCAGTGACCCGGCGTCCCACCGTAGGCGCGGAAGCGGTGCGCACGGTTGTCGGTGTTGTACTCGAACAGCGGGTCGAGGTTCTCGTCGAAGTGCTCCACGACCCGGTAGCTGTTGCTGCGGGCGACGTCGTGGATCACCCGGGCCGAGATCGCGAGCGCGCGGTGCAGCCACACATCATCGCCGGTGACATCCGCGATCACGAGGAAGGCCTCCACCGAGTGCATGTTGACGTTGCCGCCGCGGTACGCCTCCGTCTCGGTGAAGTCCGCGTTCCACGACTCCAGGCTGACCTGGTTCTCGTCATCCCAGAAGCGCTTCTCGAACAGCTCGATGGCGTCGTCCAGCAGCTCGCGCGCGCCCGGCCGGCCCGCGGCCGTGGCGCTCGCGGCACCGAGGAGCACGAAGCAATGGGCATAGCCGGCCTTGGTGTCATCGACCGGGCCCGCCGCATCCACCTCGGCGAACCATCCGCCGTTGACGTGGTCGCGCAGCACGCCGTTCAGTGCCCGGATGCCGTGATCCACGTACGAAGCCGCGCCGGGACGACCCATGAGTGCTGCCAGCGAGTACACGTGCACCATGCGGCTGGTGATCCAGAGCTCGGTGTTCTTGTCCTCTCGGACCGCGCCCTGGTTGCTCAGCCAGCCGAATCCGTTCGACACCTTAGCGGCACGGCCGAATTCGAAGGTCCGGTCGGCCTCCGCCTCCAGCCAGCGGGCGTGCGCAGGGGTGTTGAGCCACTTCATCCGAGGACCTCCTGTCCGAGCCTGGCCGAGGTGAGGTCGAGCTCGACGGGCGCGTGCTCGACGACGGAGCGCTCGGCGGCCATACCCATCAGCACCGCGCGGAGCCCGTCCTCGACCGTGACCTCCACCTCGGCCTGTCCGCGCACCACCTGCTGGAACTTCCGGTGCTCGAAGTACGTGGATCCGTAGTGCCCTCCGGCGAGCAGCAGCTCCTGGTCGACGACCACGTCCTCGCGCTGCGGACCCTGCGGGTCGCGGGGGCTGAACTCGATGTAGGCCGGGGTCTCCGCGGCATCCCAGTGATGAGCCGACACCGGGACGCCGATCTCCACCTTCGCGATGTCACCCACGACGGACATGTGCTCCTGGTACCGGCTGCCCTCCGCGAACATTGAGAGGTTCAGCATCGCTCGGCTGCCGCGCGAGAAGTCGACGACCACGAAAGCGTTGTCGAGGATGTCCGGCACGTGGCCGTCGTACTCCTCGTCCTTGTGGTTCACGTCCGCTGCGCCCGACGCGTACACCCGCACCGGCTCATCCTGCAGGATCAGGCGCATGAGGTCGAAGAAATGGCAGCACTTCTCGACGAGGGTTCCGCCCGTGCGGGCCGCGAAGCGGTTCCAGGCATCGACCTTGTGCAGGAACGGGAAGCGATGCTCGGTGATCGCCAGCATCCGCGGCGTTCCGACCCGGCCGCCGTGGACGTCCTTAAGGAACGACTGCACGGGCGGCATGTAGCGGTACTCCATCGCGACCCAGACGGGCGCCGGATAGGCGGCAGCGGCCTCTCGGATGCGCTCGACGTCCTCGACCGAGGTGACCAGCGGCTTCTCGACCAGGATCGGCAGGTGCGCACCCGAACCGAAGACGTCCAGCAGGATGCCGGCGTGGGTGTCGTTCGGCGTGGCGATGAGGAGTGCGTCGAGCTGTTCGCTCGCGAGCATCTCGAGATGAGAGTCGTAGGTCGCGACATTGCGGGTGAGCATGTCGCGGGCCCTCTCGATCGACGGGGCGTGCGGGTCGGCGATCGCGACGATCTGCGCGCCGTCGATCAGCTCGGTGTAGCGGATGTGCTCCTGACCCATCGTGCCTGCGCCGATCAGCCCGTACCGCAGTACCCTCGACGAGTCGGTCCCGGTCCCTGGCATCGTGTCCATCCTCTTCCTGATGTTCTATTTCCAACATTTTCTGTCGGAATGCGAACAACGATAGCCAGAGGAGAACAGCCCGTCAAGAGTCATCCCCGAGGTGGCCTTCGGGCCCCGCGGCGCGGCATGCCGGAACTCCCGCGGGTGAGCCGCTACTGCGCCGTCGCAGCGAGGAAGCTCCGGTGCGAGTGCCGGATGTGCTCACGGGCGAGCGCCGACGCATCCGCGGCATCGCCGCGCGCGATGGCTGCCACGATCGCCCGGTGCTCACGCAGCGACTCGTCACCGCGACCCGGCCGGCGCGCGGAGAGGGCGTTGCCGAGCAGCATCTGGTCGAGCATCGGCTCACCGGCCCGGAGGATCCGGGAATTGCCGCTCGCCTGCCACAGGGCGCGGTGGAAATCGATGTCCAGGCGCCGGTAGCCGTCGATGTCCTGCGCCGCAAGGCGCTCCGCCTGCTCGTCGCACAGCCGCGCGAGCGCCGCCGACTCGGAACCGGATCGCGCATCCTCGGCCGCGAGGGCCGCCGCCATCCCGTCCAGCGCCTCCCGGAGCTGATAGATCTCGGCCGCGTCGTCCTCGCCGAGGTCCGGCACGAAGAAGCCGCGGTGCAGCAGGGAGGCGATCAGCCCCTCGCGCTCGAGTCGCACCAGGGCGGCCTTGATCGGCGTCGCCGACAGCCCCAGCCGATCCGCGATCGGTCGCACGGTCACCCGCTCGCCGGGGGCGATCCTGCCGTCCAGGATGCGCGCCCGGATGTCCGCATACGCGGCATCCGCAAGGCTGGAGCGCGGCAGCGGGACGTCCTCGCTGTCTGCGATCTGCTCCTTGTGCTCGCTCATCCGTCCCGATTCTAGACGCGGCCTAGAGCGACGTGCCGGTCGGCGCCCCCGAGCGGTCGAGAACGGGCAGCGTCACCCCGAGCACGTCGCCGTACTTGTTGCCAGCGCCGGTGTTCAGCAGCACCACCTCGTCATCCTCAGCGATCCAGCCGGAGCGTCGCAGCGCGCCCGCCGCCGCCACGGTCGTGGCGCCCTCCGGGCACGGCAGGATGCCCTCATCCTCCGCGATCGCGTGCAGCGCGGCCATGGTGTCCTCGTCGCTGACCCGCACCGCGACGCCGCCCGTGCTGCGCACGGCGTTCAGCACGCTCGGCGCCCCCAGCGTCGGCGACGGGACGTTCACGCCGAAGGCGATGGTCGACGTGTCGCTCAGGGCCTCGACGTTCTCCGCGCCGGACTCGAACGCCCGCACGATGGGGTCGCAGCCGGACGCCTGCACGCTCACCAGCCGCGGCATCCGCCCCGCCGGGATCCACCCCAGCTCCTGCAGCTCGAGTAGTGCCTTGTGGATGCCGATCAGGCCCACCCCGCCCCCGGTGGGATACAGGATCACGTCGGGGACGCGCCAGCCCAGCTGCTCGGCGATCTCCAGCCCCATGGTCTTCTTGCCCTCCACGCGGTAGGGCTCCTTGAGGGTGGAGACGTCGAAGTGATCGCCCTTCTTCACCAGTTCGGCGACAGCCCGGCCGGCATCCGAGATGAGCCCGTCGATGAGCGAGATGTCAGCGCCCGCGAATGAGGACTCGGACCGGTTGATGCGGGGCGCGTCGATCGGTTGGATCGCGGTGAGGTCGATGCCGTAGCGTGCGCTGTAGCTCGCCCAGGCCGCCCCGGCATTGCCGTTGGTCGGCATCGCGATGCGGGTGATACCCAGTTCCGCGGCTCGCGCGACACCGACGGCAGCGCCGCGGGCTTTGAAGGTGCCGGTCGGAAGCGCGGACTCGTCCTTGAACTTCAGGCGCGACAGCCCCAGCCGGCGCCCGAGGGCCGGCAGATCGATGAGTGGGGTCATGCCCTCCCCGAATCCGCGGACGGCATCGGCGTCCTGCACCGGCAGCAGCTCGTGATAGCGCCACAGATCGGGTTCACGCCGGGCGATGATGTCGGGGTTCACGTGCTCGCGCACAGCGTCGAGGTCGTAGCGGGCGAACAGGGTCGCACCCGCATCGGAGAGGTTCTGCGGCCTGGTGGGGTCGTAGACCCGACCCGTCCGACTGCAGGTCAGGGAGCTGAAATAGCTGAATCGTGACGACATCGTGAATCCTCCAATTTTTAGGTTTTAAATCCAATTTGGGAGCGTAGCACTCCCGGCATCCGCCGACCAGGCCCGCCTTCGCCGGCCGGACCGGCCGCGCGACAGCTCACCGACGCGACGCGAGCAGCTCCGCGAGATGCATGGTCGGACGACCGGTCAGGTCGCCCACCTGGATCCGGCAGCTCATCCCGTCCGCCAGGACAACGGCATCCGGGTGCTCGCGAAGGCTCGGCAGCAGGTGCGTCTCGGCTACCGCGACGCTCACCTCGTAGTGTCCCTTCTCGACGCCGAAGTTGCCCGCCAGCCCGCAGCAGCCGTCGACCCGGGTGACGGTGGCGCCGGCCCCGCGCAGCAGATCCTCGTCCGCGCTCCAGCCGAGGACCGCGTTCTGGTGGCAGTGCGGCTGCGCCACCACCTCGACCCCCGTGAGATCAGGGACGGGGAGCGTCAGCCGGCCGACCAGCTCCGCGAAGGTGAGCACACCCTCCGCCACCCGTCTGGCGCGGTCCGAGTCGATCAGCTCCAGCACGTCCGAACGCAGCGTCGCCGTGCAGGACGGCTCCAGACCGAGCACGGGCACCCCCGAATCGACATAGGCCGCGAGCCGCTCGACGGTGCGCTCGACCATGGGCCTGGCACGATCCAGCTGACCGGTCGTGATCCAGGTCAGGCCGCAGCACGCGTCGTCCTGGATCACCCGGGCATCGACTCCGTGCGCCCGCAGGTACTCCAGCGCCGCCACACCGGAACGCGGGAAGAAGTGATCCGTGAACGAGTCGGCCCAGATCCAGACATCCGGTTGCCCCGCATCGGTCGCCGACGCCGCGTCGGTCCCCCGCAGCGTGCGGGTGGCGAACGTCGGGATCGAGCGCCGCCGATCGATCCCGACGACCCACTTGCCGAACGCCGCCAGCGGAGGGATGCGCGCGCCGGCGTTCGCCAGGGCGGCGAACGGCGCGGCCAGCCGCGCCCAGAACGGCAGACGACCGAGAGTGATGTGCGTGCGAGGGCGCCGGATGCCACCGACATCGTGCTTCTGATGCAGCGCCTCCGACTTGTACGCGGCCATGTCGACCCCGGTCGGACAGTCTGTGGCGCACCCCTTGCACGCCAGGCACAGGTCCAGCGCCTCAGTCACCGCGTCATCGGCCAGCCCGCCGCGCAGCAACCCGCCGTCGAGCGCCTCCTGCAGTACGCGGGCGCGCCCGCGCGTGGAGTCCTTCTCGTTCTTGGTCGCCTGATACGACGGGCACATCACCCCGGCGGGATGCGGCGCGACGCACTTGCCCACGCCTGTGCAGCGGTGCACCGCTGCGCCCAGGTCGCCGTCGTCGTGCAGCAGCCTCAGCGCCGTGCGCGGCCTGGCACGCGGCCGGACGGCGCGCAGATCGTGGGTGATGTCGGCCACGCCCTGGCCGGATGCGTCGGCGATGACTTCGGGGTTCATCAGTCCGCGGGGGTCGCAGATGCGTTTGACCTCGCCGAACAGGCTCAGCGCGGCGGGGTCGTACATGTAGGGCAGCAGCTCCGACCGGGTGCGTCCGTCGCCGTGCTCGCCGGAGATGGTCCCGCCGTACTTCCGCAGCGCGGCCGCGGCGGCATGCATGAAGTCGCGGAACACACCGGCGGATGCCGGAGCACCGGCGTGGAACGGGAAGTCGATCCGCACGTGGATGCACCCGTCGCCGAAATGCCCGTACGGTATGCCCTGCAGTCCGTGCGCGACCAGCAGCTCCTCGAACTCCCGCAGCCACGCGCCGAGGTGCTCGGGCGGCACGGCGGAATCCTCCCAGCCGGAGTAGGCGGGCGTCGCGAGGGAGCGCCCCGCGAGGCCGCCGCCGTCCTCACGGATGCGCCAGAGCACGTCCTGCTCGGAGGTCGCGGTGACGATCCGGGACGCGAGACAGTCCGAGGCTCGGATGACGCGGAGGGCGGCCGCGTCCACCGCCCCCGGATCGCCGCCGAGTTCGGCGAACAGCCAGCCGCTGCCGCGCGGCAGCTCCGGGACGATCACCCCCTGACTCCGCACGAGATCGAGGATGCGGGAGTCCATGCCCTCGAGCGCCGTGAGCTTCAGCTCCGGTCCTTCGTGGGGTGCGACGGCGCTGCGGATCTGCGGGACGACGTCCGCCGCATGCGCCATGTCGGGGTAGCCGAGCGCGACGAGCACACGGGTGGCGGGCGCGGACACCAGACGCACGGTCGCGCGGGTCACTGTCGCCAGGGTCCCCTCGGTTCCGACGAGGAATCTCGGGATGCTGCGCCGCTCGGGGAGCAGATGCTCCAGGGAGTAGCCCGAGACCTGCCGCCCGAATCTGCCGAACTGCGTGCGCAGCACGGCGAGGTTCTGGTCGGCGAGCGCCGTCAGCCGCCCCGTGATCTCCTGCGGGGCGGCGTCCGAACCCCAGATCACCTCGAGGTCCTCGACGTTGTCGACCGTGCGCCCGTAGCCGAGCGCACGCGACCCGCAGGCGTTGTTGCCGATCATCCCGCCGATCGTCGCGCGGGTGTGCGACGACGGGTCCGGCCCGAACCGCAGTCCGTGCGGGGCCGCCGCGCGCTGCAGATCAGCATGGACGACACCCGGCTCGACGACGGCCGTTCGCGCGTCGGGATCGACCTCCAGCACGCGGGAGATCGCACGCGTGTCGACGACGATACCCGCGCCGACGGCGTTCCCCGCGATCGAGGTGCCCGAGCCGCGCATCGTCAGCGGCACACCGAGCAGTCGGGAGACCTCGTGCACAGCGTGCAGTTCGTCGACGTGCCGCGCACGCACGACCACCTGGGGGACGACGCGGAACAGCGAGGCGTCGGACGAGTACATGGCCCGGTCGATGTCGCTGACCGAGACGTTTCCGACTCCTCGACCGCGCAGTTCGCAGACGATGTCGGCGGCGATTCCCACCACGGCCCGCTCCTTCTCCGGTGGATACCCGGCTTCGGGATCATACGCGCATCAAGGCGCATGATGTTGATTTCTCAACATTCAATGTTGCTTATCCGACACGGTAGGCGGCCGTGAGGTGGTGGTCAAGTACGTCTCGGCACCAGCCGCAGTGAAGTGGTCTCTAACCGGCCTCCTCCTCGCGACGCCGCCACTTCCACTAGCTCGCGACTCGTCAGCCCCAGGTCGCGGGAGCCGCCACGCCACAGTGCGGTGATCGCCCGCTCCACGGCTGGCCCCTCGATCGGAACCTCGACCAGACGACCGAGCCGGATGTCATCCGCGACTGCCAGCCTCGACAGCATTGCAGGCGCGATCCCTTCCGCGACGGCCAGCCTTACAGCGGCCGAGGTGGGGAGCACGACGACGGGCGGGGTCACGTCGCGGCCGAGCGTTGCGCGCGCAGCATCCTCCCAAGTACGACGTGTGCCACTCCCAGCCTCCCGCGCGACCAGGCCGGTTTCGGCCACTTCGGCGGAGCCGACACCGTCGCGTCCTGCCCAGGGATGGCCCGGCGCGACGACGAGTGCAAGGGCATCCACCCCTACGGTGCTGTGCGACAGTCCAGCAGGGATCGACGACGATTCGATGAAGCCGAGATCCGCGGTGCCGCTGCGGATCATCTCGGCCACCTCGACGCTGTTCCCGGTGATCAAGCGCACAGCGGTGGGCGCCAGCCCCTCCTGGATCTGCCGCTCGCGAAGCGCCACGAGCCACGTCGGCACCATGTGGGCGGCGACAGTCTGACTCGCGGCAACGGTCAGCTCACGACGACGCTCGTCGCGCAGAGTCTCGATGCCGACTTTGAACCGCGCAGCCCCGGCGAGCACGTCCGATGCCCAGGATGCGACCGTCTCACCTTCAGGAGTGGGCGAGACGCCCGACGGCGAGCGCAGGAAGAGTTCCATGCCGAGCTGCCGCTCGACACCCCGCAGTCGCACCGAGGCGGACTGCTGCGAGACGCCACACTCGCGCGCCGCGGCCGAGATCGAGCCGTAGCGTACGGCGGCTACGAGCAATTCGAGCGCATCCAGTTCCGGGACATCGCGCACTCACACACCCACAATCCAGTCCTGTACCCCTATCGACGATAGACCGGTACCGCGCATGCCAGCCATAGGACAGGCTGGAACAATGCAGCTCTCCCCCGTCCAGACCCTGCCCACCCGGCTCACCCGCCGAGGCGGCGACGTGCTCCCCGGAGTGATCATCACCGCCGCCATCGCCCTGGTCTCCACCGGCATCGGCGCGGTCCTCCCCGTGCTGGGCTCGGCGGTGCCGGCCATCATCATCGGCGTGCTGCTCTCGCTGGTGCGCCCGCGCATCATGGCCGGCCGCGAGCAGCTGAACACCCGCATCCAGCCCGGCATCGCCTACTCCGGCAAGTTCCTGCTGCAGCTGGCGGTGGTGGTGCTGGGCGTGCAGCTCTCGATCGGCGCCATCGCGAAGGTCGGCCTGGAGTCGCTGCCGATCATGCTCACCACCCTCACCGTGTGCCTGGTCGGTGCCTGGCTGCTGGGGCGGATGCTGCGCACCGAGCGCCGGCTGACGACGCTGATCGGCGTGGGGACGGGCATCTGCGGGGCATCCGCGATCGCCGCCGTCTCGCCGGTGATCGGCGCGGCCAGCGCCGAGATCGCCTACGCCGTCTCCACGATCTTCCTGTTCAACATCCTCGCCGTGCTGATCTTCCCGCTGATCGGCCACGCGCTCGCGATGGACCCGCACACGTTCGGCCTGTTCGCGGGAACAGCCGTCAACGACACCAGCTCGGTGGTGGCCGCCGCCGGCGTGTTCAGCACCGCGGCCCTCGGCTACGCGGTGGTGGTCAAGCTCGTGCGCACCCTGATGATCATCCCGATCAGCATCGGCCTGTCGGTCTATGAGGCGAAGAGGGATGCCGCCGGCCAGCGTCTGACCGGCCGCCGCATCGCGAAGCTCGTGCCGTGGTTCCTGATCGGTTTCGTGATCGTGGCCATCATCAACTCGCTGGGCGCCATCCCACCCGGCCCGCGCGAGTTCCTCGTGCACGCCAGCGTGTTCCTCATCGCCATGGCACTGGCCGGCATCGGCCTGTCCACCGACATCCCCGCGCTGCGCCGCGCCGGCTGGCGTCCGCTGGCGCTGGGCGGGATGCTGTGGATCCTCGTGACGCTCACCTCGCTGGCCACCATCGCCGTGACCGACGCGATCGGCGCCTGACTACAGCCATCCCTTGCGCTTGAACACCGCGTACAGCACCCCGCCGAACGCGACCATCCCCAGGATCGCCATGGGGTACCCGAACGTCCAGTGCAGCTCGGGCATGACGCGGAAGTTCATGCCGTAGATGGCGCCGATCAGCGTCGGCGCGAACAGGATGGCCGCCCAGCTGGAGATCTTCTTCATCTGATCGCCCTGGCGGACGCTCTCCTCGGTCATCCGCTTCATCTCGTCGTTCTGCCGGCGCGCGACGATCGTGGACGCCACGGTCAGGGCGTTGTCGAGGATGGTGCGGAAGCTCGCCGCACGCTCGGCGATGCGGATCGTGTGGTCGTGCACGTCACGCAGGTGCCGCTGCAGCTCCTCGTCCACGGCGGGCCTCTTCCCGCCGTGCAGCAGCGCCTCCACCATCGCGGTCAGCGGCTGCACGGCGCGTTGGAAGTCGATGACCTCGCGACCGAGCTCGTAGATGCGCTGCGTCGCGTCGACATCCTCCACGAACAGCTGGCTCTCGATCTCGTCGATGTCGTTCTCCAGCCCCGCCAGCACCGGCGCGTACTGGTCCACGACCTCGTCGAGGATGGCGTACAGCACGGCCTCCGGCCCGCGGGCCAGCAGTTCGGGATCGGACTCGAGGCGGTGCCGCACCCGGCCGAGGTTCGGCGCCTCGGCGTGCCGGACGGTGACGACGAAGTCCGGTCCGACGAAGACGTGCACCTCGCCGAACTCGACCTCCTCCTCGGCATCCAGATACCGGGCAGGGCGCAGCACGACGAACAGGTGCTCGCCGTACTGCTCGATCTTGGGCCGCTGATGACCGGCGAGAGCATCCTCCACGGCCAGCTCGTGCAGCCCGAACTCGGTGGCCACCTCCTGCAGCTCCGGCTCGCCGGGCCGATACAGGCCGATCCACCCCATGCCGCCGCGGGAGCGCATCAGCTCGAACGTCTCGTTCAGGCTGGCCGGGTTCTCGGTGCGGACGCCGTCCACGTAGATCCCGTTGTCGATGATGGCCATGCGGCACCTCCCGGCCCGACGGTACCAGCCGCCGGCCGGGAGGAGCGGATGCCGGCGTCAGCGCTTCTTGCGCGAGGCGAACACGATCACCAGAATGATCGCGATCAGCAGCACGACGCCCAGCCCGATCAGCAGCGGCCACTGCAGCGCGCTGGTCTCCGAGGGCGCGGGGGCGGGGATCTGCGACGGGGTCGCGCTGGGCGATGCGCTCGCGCTCGGCGCGGTGCTCGCCGTCGGCGCCGGTTCGGGCGCCGCCAGTGTGAACGAGAACTCACCCGAGGTGGGATGCCCGTCGGCGGAGACGATCTTCCAGGTCACGTCGTAGGCGCCGTTCGGCATCCCGGGCTTGAGGGGCACGGTCACCGTGTCGGCCAGGATCGCCGGATCACCGCCGACCCAGTCCGTCCCGTCGGCGCCGACGACGGTCATGGCCGTGCCGCTGTTGTCGGAGAGCGACAGCACGTTGTTCGAGAACGTCAGCACCACCTGCTCGGGAACGGTGGTCACCTCCGATCCCGCAGCGGGTGTGCTGGAGACGAGTTGGTCGTGGGCGGATGCCGGAGCGGCGATCATCAGGATGGCGGCAGCGGCCACGACGACCCCTGCCAGGGCTGTGCGGATGCGGAACATGGGAAACCTCTCTTCGCCGCCGAGCGGCGTCTGTGTCTGTGTGGGCGCGCGTGCACGCCGGAGTGCCGCGGGTGCGGCGGATGGCCGGGATCGTGAGTGCGACCCGGCATCAGGTGATCAGACCAGACGAGGAGGTCCTCGCCATCGCAGCGCGGAGAGGTGCGACTCGCGCCTGCGCGGCGCGGGGGTCATCGCCCAACGGATGCTGACGGGTTCGGCCTCGAGCGCGGGGAGCAACACTGGGACGGCCCGGGAGAACCATGCGGCCACGGCGCGTGCGACGGCCAGCAGCGCGTGCAGGGCGAGCTCGCCGCGGTGCAGCAGGCTGATGGTGACGATCGCGGCGATGCCGTGCCCGATCCACATCCCGGCATCCTGCGGCACGAGTACGGGTGTGTCGGAGAGCACGATCGGCAGGGCCTCGTGCACATGAGGGGCGATCACGCCGCGCGGCGTGATCGAGCCCAGCACGAACAGGCCGTGGAAGAGCAGCTGCGAGACCAGCACCGAGGCGCCCAGGCGCAGCAGCGAGAGCCGGCGTCCGGCCAGCAGCGTGCAGACCATCAGCGACAGCAGCCACGGCACGGCGATGCCCAGCATCCCGGGCATCCCGCCGCCGGAGAAGACGTGCGATGCCAGCGCGACGAACGTCGCGACGCCGGCAGCGATGAACCCGCGCAGCAGCGGGGTTCTCCGGGAGGGGCGCACCCCTCCATCCTTTCACGCGCTGGGCGTCACTGCGCGGGTGGCTGGCAGATCGCGGCATTCGCCATCTGCTGCGCATACTGCTCTGCCGTGAACGGCAGGCCGAACTGCGGCGCGGTCTGCCCCTTGGCTGCCGGCGCCTTCGACGCGATCGCCGCGAGCTCCCATGCGAGGTACGCGGCCGGAGCGCTGCCGGCGCTGGAATCGTTGAGCGTGACGGCCACCGTGAAGCCCGTCGCAGGGTCGGAGTACGCCGACGTCGCGTAGCCGGGCACCCAGCCGTGCTGCCCGATCATCGAGCCGACCAGGTACGCGCCGCCGGTGGCCTGGTACCAGGCCGGAGCGCCGGGTGCTGCGGGCAGGGGCGACGCGAAGCGGGCGGGCTTGGCATCCTTGGCGCGCAGCGCCTGACGAGCCTCGGCCTGCGCGTACCGCCCGAGGTCGGTGATCGTGGAGACGACACCGGAGTCCGTGTAGCCGATGCTCGCCGAGCTCTCGGTGATGTCGACGGGCTTGGCGCAGTCGTAGGTGCCGTCCTCGGCGAGCGGCAGATAGGCGCCCTTCAGCGCCGGAGCAGGCTTGGGCACGGCGCCGGCGGCACCCGGCAGCGACGTGGACTTCAGGCCCAGCGGCGTCGTCACGTACTGGCTGATCAGCTGCGATGCGGACTCGCCGGAGATGCGCTCCAGCGCCATCCCCAGCATCAGGTACCCGGCATCCGAATCGCGGTACGCGGTGTGCGCGGGGCCGCGCTGCTGCCCCAGGCCGAAGCTCGCCAGCTGCAGTGGCGCCCACACGCGGTCGGGGGTGTTCAGCAGGTACGGCTTGACCGCGGCCTCGGACGAGCCCACGCCGCTGGTGCCGTTGCACAGGTCGAGCAGCGTGATGTCGCTGAGATCGGCGACCCCCGACACGTACTTCGTGACGGGCGCGTCCAGCTTCACCTTGCCGTCGTCGGCCATGCCGTACAGCACGTCGCAGGTCATCATCCGCGTCACGTCGGCGATGCGGAACGACATGTCCTTGGTGACCTTGGTGTCATCGCCCTTGGCCTGCGTGCCGAAGCCGGTGACCCACTCGCCGCTCCATGGCACCCAGACGCCCACGATGGCGCCGGAAGCCCCTGTGGCCGTGATGGCCTGCTCGACGGCGGCCTGCATCTGCGCGGTCAGGTCGTCGGGAAGCTGCCCGTTGACCTGCTGCGGAGGGTCATATGTGAACTCGGGGGCGGATGATGTGCAGCCGGTGAGTGCCACGATCAGCGCGGTCGCGCCGACGACGGCTGCGCGCAGACGGCGCGACGAACGAAGATGCATGAATCGACTCTCCCTGAGGCGGACCCTCCGAGTCTAGAGTGCGGATGCTGGGAACCTTCCGGCTCAGCCCTCCACGGCCTGAGCCTTCTCGGCCTGTCTGGCCTCCCACGCCTCGCGCATGAACCGCCGCACGTCTTCATCGACGCGGATGTCGGACGGCCGCAGCGGCCGCGTCAGGTAGAGGCCGTCCAGCGCGGTGAGCCTGGACAGCGCGACGTACGTCTGCCCGGGGGCGAACGCCCCGGAGCCCAGATCGATGACGGCCTGGTCGTAGGTCTTGCCCTGCGACTTGTGGATGGTGACCGCCCATGCCAGCCGCAGCGGGAACTGCGTGAACTCCGCCACCACCTCCCGCGAGAGCGTCTTCGTGCCGGGGTTGTAGGCGTAGCGCAGCCGCTCCCACACGGCCGGCTCCACGTCGAACTCGTCTCCGTCGATGTCCACGCGCACGGTGCCGCCGAGGATGCGGGTGACCGTGCCGATCGAGCCGTTCACCCAGCGCGGGGGCTCGCCCTGCATGTTCACGTCGTTGCGCAGGAACATCACCTGCGCGCCGACCTTCAGCTTCAGCTCGGCGTCGGCCGGATAGTTGCTCGTGCCGCGGCCGAAATCCCCGTTCACCTCGGCGTGCGCGGTCTGCTCGCGGCCCGGGAGTGCGGCCAGGTGCCGGCTGTTGATGCTGTTCACGATGTCGTTGCGCGTGGCGAGGGTGATGACGGGAACCTCGCCGGGTTCGGGTTCCGGGGGCTTCCGGGCGCCCTGAGCGTTGAGCACGTCGGCGATCTCCTTGGTCACCCGCCCGTATCGCACGGCGTTCAGCATGGCCTTGAAGCCGTCGTCGGACTGCCGGTGGATGTGCACGAGCTCGTGCACGTGCAGCCGGGCGCCGTGGGAGCCGAGGTCCAGCATCCCTCCGCCGTCGGCCAGCCCCCCGGTCCACACCTTCGCGTCGAAGAACCAGAAGGAGCGGTAGTGATCCTGGATGTAGCGCAGCTCGTCGCCTCGGGGCGGCACGGGCGCCAGCTGGTACGGGTCGCCGAACATGACCACCTGCACGCCGCCGAACGGCAGCCCGCGCTTGCCCCTGGCCTGCCGCAGCGAGCGGTCGATGGCGTCCATCAGATCGGCGTTGACCATCGAGATCTCGTCGATCACCAGCGTCTGGATGGCGTTGAGGATGCGCCGTGTGGCATCCGACTGCTCGATCTCGCTCTCGGCGATGAGCCCGATCGGCAGCCGGAACAGCGAGTGGATGGTCTGACCCTCCACGTTCAGCGCCGCCACGCCTGTGGGCGCGCAGATCGCGATCTGCTTCTGGGTGTTCCAGGCGAAGTGCTGCAGCAGGGTGGACTTGCCGGTGCCGGCGCGACCCGTGATGAACACGTGCTCGTCGGTGTCCTCGATCAGGCGGAACAGCGCCTGCTGTTCATCGGAGAGGGTCACGGGCACGCACCCCATGTTAAGCGGACTGGCGCCGCGGTGCCGCCGCTCGGCGCCATCCCAGTCCCGATCCCTAGACTTGTCGGCATGATGCAGGGGCGGGGGGTCTCACGGCGGCGGTCCACGCTCCGCTCCGACCTGACCATCCTCGGCCTGGTCGGAGTGCTGCTGATCGCCGCCCTCGGCGCGGGCGGCATGTCGCTGTACCAGCAGGTGTACAGCCCGTCCGCCTTCGTGCAGCGCTATCTGGATCTGCTCTCCGCCGGCCGCGCTGCCGACGCGCTGCGGGTGCCGGGGGTCCCGCTCCACCTGGCGACGGCGAAGGACACCGGCATCGACGCGACGGCATCCGAGGCGCTGCTGCGCACTGCCGCGCTGGCGCCGCTGACCGACTACTCGATCGCCTCGGAGAAGCGCAGCGGCGACGAGTACAGCGTCAAGGCGGAATACCGCGCCGGAGGGGTGCGCGGCACCACGACATTCCGCGTCGTGCAGGACGGCTGGGCCGGCGTGGTGCCGAACTGGCGGTTCGAGCGCAGCCCGCTCGCCGAGATCGAGCTGACCGTGCGCGGCTCCGACTCGTTCAGCGTGAACGGGTTCGCCCTGCAGCGCGGCCAGGTCTCGCCGCAGGGAGCAGAGGCGAAGCCGCTGGATCCCCTGCACCTGCTGGTGTTCACGCCCGGGGTGTACTCGGTGAGCGTGGACACGGCGATCTCCGCCACCCCCGGTGTGCGGGTGCTGGCAGACGAGGCGCTGGCGCGCACCCCGGTGGACGTGCAGGCGCAGCCGACCAAGAAGTTCAGCGCCCTCGTGCAGCAGAAGGTCGACGAGTTCCTCACCGCGTGCGCCACGCAGGAGGTGCTGCTGCCCACGGCCTGCCCGTTCGGACTCGAGGTGCAGAACCGCATCGCCGACGGCACGGTGCCGAAGTGGTCGATCGCACAGCAGCCTGTGGTGACCATCGAGCCCGACGGCGCGAGCTGGCGGATCCCGGCGGCGGATGCCGTCGCCCACATCGACGTGTCGATCAAGTCGGTCTTCGACGGCTCGGTGCGCAAGGTGTCGGAGGACGTGCCGTTCCAGGTGGACGGCACGATCACCATCCAGCCGGACGGCACGGCATCCATTCGCGTCGGCTCCCCCGACGTCGACACCGACTGACCCGCTGCACGGGCGTCAGTGCGCGGACTCGGCCTCTCGGTCGTGCTCCGCCAGCTTCGCGAGCCTGGCGTTGTACTCCTCGAGCTCGGCGTCGCCGTCGCGGTCGGCCGCCCGATCCCGGCGGCGCTGCAGCTTGTCGTCGGAGCGGGACCACTGGATGCCGACGATGGTCGCCAGGATCAGCGTGGGGATCTCGCCCACCGACCACGCGATGCCACCGCCGATGTACTGGTCGTCCAGCGGAGACGGCCCCCAGGTGCGGCCCATCGACCCGAACCACTCCGCGACGAACAGGCCGTTCTGCATCATGATCGCCATGCCGAAGAACGAGTGCATGGCCATCACGGCGATGAGTGTGATCAGCCGGCCCGCGTACGGCAGGCGGTACGGGACCGGATCGATGCCGATCAGCGACATCACGAACAGATAGCCCGAGATCAGGAAGTGGATGATCATCCACTCGTGCCCGAGGTGGTCGTACATCGACCAGCGCAGCAGGTCGGTGAAGTAGAAGGCCCACAGCGAGACGATGAAGATCGCCGCAGCGACGATCGGATGCGTGATCACGCGCGAGAAGGGTGTGTGCACGGCCCACATGATCCACTCGCGGCCTCCGCGCGTGCCGTCGTCGCGCTTGTGGATGGCGCGCAGCGCCAGAGTGATGGGAGCGCCGCTCACCAGCAGCAGCGGGATGGCCATGGTGAGGATCATGTGCTCGGCCATGTGCACGCTGAACAGGTACTCCTGGTACTCGTTGAGCGGTCCGGACGTCACCCACGCCAGCAGCAGCAGCCCCGACACCCAGAAGATCGTGCGGTGGATCGGCCACGCGTCGCCGCGACGGCGCAGCCGCACCACCCCCACGACGTAGAAGATCACGCCGAAGCCGACGGCGACCAGCCACAGGATGTCCAGGTCGTATCCGGTGAACCAGCGGTCGAGCGTGAGCTCGGGCGGCAGCGGGGAGTCGGTGAGTCGCTGCGCCGCGGTCGGGTTGACCGGCGGGATCTCGCCGATCGGCGGGGGCGTGCGAGCCAGTGCGGCCGCCGCGCCGGATGCCAGCCCCATCAGCATCAGTTCGCCGAGGATCAGTGTCCAGAACGAGCGCTTCTCGTTCTCGCCGTCGAGGGCGGGGATGATGCGGCGGCGGTACCAGGCACCGAACAGGCCGAGCCCCATCAGCAGGATGGCCTTGCCGACCACGATCAGCCCGTAGGGCGCGAGCAGCTCGCTCCAGGAGCCGAGCGCGACGACGGTGCGTGCGACGCCGGACACGGCCACCACCACGAAGGCCGCCAGGGCAAGCGTGGAGTACCGGCTCACCAGCAGCGGCAGGTCGAGGGCATCCCTCTTCGAGACCCTGGCCGGCGTGCCCTGCCGGCCCGTCTTCTTGGCGGCGTTCGAGCCGCGCAGGACGATCAGCAGCAGGAGCCCGCCGATCCAGACCGCCGCGCCGAGGGTGTGCAGCAGGATGGCGTTGACAGCGGTGGTGTGGCCGGCGACGTCGCCGGAGTGGCCCTGCGTGGCCAGCGGGAGGAAGGATGCCGCGGCGAGCCCGGCCGTGATGAGGGTGCCCGTCCAGCTGCGCCACCCGAATGCCATCAGCGTGATGACCGCGCCCATGAGCACGGTGATGAGCCAGGCCTGGCCGAGTGGCAGGGTGAGCAGGAATGTGCCGAGCTGCTCGCCGAAGGTGCTGTCAACGGAGAGCTTGGGGTTGAAGGCCGCCAGCAGGGTCATGCCCGCAGCCATCGCGGAGGTCACGGTGAAGACGGCGGCGCCGATGGATGCCGTGTCCAGGGCGATGTCGAAGTGCCGCTCCCCGCTGCGCAGACCGAACAGCGCCAGCACCAGTGAGCCGAGCATGGCAGCACCGGAGAGGTTGGCGACCATCTTGACCGCGGGGAGCCCCCACATGACCACGGGACCCGGGTCGAGGAGCTTGGGCGGGATGGCGCCCCCGCCCACGACGAGGGCCACCAGCAGCCCGGCGGCCGCGCTGGCGATCAGGATCGCGAGGCCCGCGAGGCGGTATGACTTCACCCCTCCAGCCTACGCGGGACGCAGGAAGGCCGCCCCCGAGGGGACGGCCTTCCTGCGCGCTGTGCAGTCTTACTTGACAGCAGCCTTCAGCTTGGAGCCGGCGGTCACCTTGACGCGCTTGCCAGCGGGGATCTTGATCTCGGCGCCGGTCTGCGGGTTGCGGCCGGTGCGGGCGGCGGTGGCCACCTGCTCGAACGAGATCCAGCCCGGGATCGAGACCTTGCTGCCCTTGGCGACGGCGTCGGAGACGGTGCCGAAGAGCGAGTCGAGGACGCGCGAAACGGTCGCCTGGCTCTCGCCGGTTGCGGAAGCGATGCTCGCGACGAGCTCGGTCTTGGTGATGGACTTGTCAGCCATGTCATCCTCCAGCGACGACGGTCCGTCGCATCGTGTTGAGTGCGGGGGAGGTTCCCCCGTCGGTCGAACGACCGCCTCGAATGTACCAACCACAGCCGACAAAACCGCGTCATTTCGCGGGTTTTGGCGTGTTTCTCAGCGATCTCACTCACTTGAGCCCCACCAGCCACGTCTGCACCGTGCTACGGGCGCCTCACTGAGGGATCATGGACACCGACACGACCCCCGCGCGGGCTCGCACCGTGCTGCTGGGCCGTGCCCCCGCGCGCTCACGCACGACGGTTAACGCAAAAGAGCCACCCAACGATGGGTGGCTCTTTCACAGAAGAAGTCCGGCGGTGTCCTACTCTCCCACAGGGTCCCCCCTGCAGTACCATCGGC
>NZ_CALBRW010000006.1 GCF_937927635.1 uncultured Microbacterium sp. | reverse complement strand
CGCTCCGATAACGTCTGCCGAAACACGCTTATGGCCCACGGTTACGGCGGCCGGGTGTGAAGTTCGGCGCTCTTCGGCGGTGTTCTGTGATCGTCCGGTGTCGCTAGTTTCCGATGACGAGGATGCTGGCGGCGGCTTCGACGACGTCGTCGGTGATGGTGTCGAGCTGGTTGATCCTGAGTACCCGGTTGATCTGGGGGAAGAGTCGCTCGAGACGGTCGGCGCCGAGGTCGAGCGGGTGGAGGTGACGAAGATCGAAGGCGGCACCTTCTACGCCGAGATCACCCTGCAGACCCAGTACGGCCGCCGCGTCCTCGACGCCCGGCCCTCCGACTCCATCGCGCTCGCCGCCCGCGTCGACGCGCCGATCTGGGTGGCGGACGAGGTGCTCGCCGAGGCGGGCATCGCCGACGAGACGGAAGGCTCGCACGAGGACGAGGAGGCGAAGCTCGCCGAGTTCAAGCGATTCCTGGAGGAGGTCGACCCGGAGGACTTCCAGGGGTAGTCGTCCGGTCGCGTGAGCCCGTCGAAGGGCCGCGCACGGTCCCTGAGCCTGTCGAAGGGCCGCGCACGGTCCCCGAGCCCGTCGAAGGGCACCGAGCCCGGCGCCTGGGAGCGGACTCGGTGACCGCCTGGATCCGCTCGCGTTACTGCGCGGTGTAGCCGCCGTCCACGGTGTGCTGCGTGCCGGTGATGAACGACGACCGGTCGGACAGCAGGAACAGCACCAGCTCCGCGACCTCCTCCGCCTTCCCGAGACGGCCGATGGGGTGCTTCGCGACCAGCCCGTTGTACCACTCCTCGGA
Source organism: uncultured Microbacterium sp. (assembly GCF_937927635.1). Taxonomy (GTDB): domain Bacteria; phylum Actinomycetota; class Actinomycetes; order Actinomycetales; family Microbacteriaceae; genus Microbacterium. Next base: position 8,193 of record NZ_CALBRW010000006.1, on the reverse strand, counting down.
GAGGTTCCCGAGCAGGGGCGTGTCGATGTAGCCGGGATGCACCGAGTTGATGCGGATTCCCTGCGGCGCGTACCCGAGCGCTGCGGCCTTCGTCATTCCGGTGACTCCGTGCTTGGCTGCGACGTACGGGACGGCCCCCGTGACGCCGACGAGCCCGAGGATGGAGGAGGTGTTCACGATGGAGCCACCCCCGGCCTTCAGCATCGCCGGGATCTCGTAGTACATGCCGTAGTAGACGGAGTCGAGGTTGATCGCCATCAGCTTTCGGTATCCCTCGAGGTCCGTCTCGTGTAGCGGGCCGAGCGGGCCGCTGATGCCGGCGTTGTTGAACGCGAGGTGCAGCCCGCCGAACTGCTCGACCGCCGCGTCGACCGCCGCCTTCATCCGGTCCGCGTCGGTCACGTCCGCCGCGAAGCCGGCCGCCTTGCCGCCGGCGTTCCCGATCTCCCCCGCGACCCGGTTCGCGCCCTCCTCGTTCAGGTCGACGACCAGCACGGACGCACCCTGCTGTGCCAGCATCCGGGCCACCACCTCACCGATGCCGGACGCTCCTCCGGTGACCAGCGCGACCTTGCCCGCGAACTCTTCTGCCATCGTTCTCCTCCTTCTGCCTGGATTTTGGGATGCCGAATCGACGGCCGAGGAACGACCGCCGATGGTGTTCTCACGTCGAGGCTAGGGAAGGAATCTGAGGGGGTCAAGCCCCCGACGAGACTCACTTAAAGTGCCCGCGAAACGCCTTCGGTGCCTCATCTGAGAATGCCCGCGAAATGGCGACGCTCGGGGCATGGGGGTGACGTCCCGCTGAGTGGTGGAGTTTCTCGACACCGTGCGGTCAGTTGGGTTTGATTATGCCGCAGCGATTTCGGGGATGACCACCTCCTCGATGTGGGCGGTGTTCATGGCGTCGAGTTGCCGCATGGAGTGCTCGGAGAAGTAGCGGCGGTCGCCGGCTTCCCATTCGTCGTGCTGCTCGACCAGGACCGCGCCGGCCAGGCGCAGCAGCGCGGCGGGGTTGGGGAACACCCCGACCACGTCGGTGCGACGCTTGATCTCCTTGTTCACCCGTTCCAGCGGGTTCGTGGACCAGATCTGCCGCCAGTGCTTCTGCGGGAACCCAGTGAACGCGAGCAGGTCGTCTCGTGCGTCGGAGAGCATCTCGGCAACCTTCGGGTGCGACCGGTCGAGCATGCGGACGACTTCGTCGAACTGGGCCTGAACATGCTCCTTGTCGGGTTGGGCGAAGATCGTGCGGATGATCGAGGCGACCATCTCGCCGCTGGCCTTGGGCACCACCGCGAGGACGTTGCGCATGAAGTGCACCCGGCAGACTCCCACTGTCAACTGGGTGCAGATCTTGGTGTGTTTGCGTGGGCGCGCTGAAGGCGCCGCTCGGCCCCGAGTGTCGGGCGGGGGTGTCGAAAGCGCGCGGTCAGGCGGCGGTGATCAGTGCGGCTGAGCCGTGGCGGGCGGGGTCGTAGGTTTCGTGGTTGGTCCAACAGCGCCAGAGGATGCGGGTCCAGCGTGCGGCGAGTCCGCGGAGGGCGCGGTGGTAGCGCTGGCCTTTCTGGTCCCGGGCGTCGCGGAACGCGGCGGCCGCCCAGGGTGACATCTTGATGGAGTTGAACGCCCACCACATGGTGGCTTCTCGGAGGCGGCTGTTCGCGGCGTAGCGGAACCTGACCGACCGGGACCTGCCCGACGAGCGGGTGACCGGGGCGAGGCCGGCTTCGGCGAGGAGCACTTCAGGTTGCGGGAACCTTGCGCGGTCTTCACCGATCTCGGCGAGCAGTACCGCAGTGAGCACGGGGCCGATGCCGGGAAAGCTGGCGAAGATCAGGGCGTCCGGGTGCTCCGCGGTGGCTGCGGCGATTGCGTCGTCGTACTCGGCGAGCTGCGTGTTCAGAAGCTGCAGCACCTGGGTGAATGCGAGAGCGGAGAAGCTCTTGCCCGCGACCGTTCCTGGCGAGCCGGAGAGCAGGTTCTGTCTCATCCGGTCCGCGAGGGTCTGCGCGGGGACTCTGCCGGTGTAGTGGTGTCGGGAAAGGAACCCTGCCATCCTGGTGGTCTTCACCCGGGACGCGTTCGCCGGTGTCGGATAGTCCGTTACGAACGACAGCGTGATCTGCCGGTCGACGGACGAGAACAACCGAACGGGTGCGGGGTGGTAGGCCTCGAGGATCATCCGCAACTGACTCTCCGTCGCCTGCTGCGTCTCGAGGAGCCGGTCCCGGTCCCGTGTGAGTGCCTTGATCTCGGCGAGCAGCGGTGACGGGACCGACAGCGGGCGCCAGTGCGCATGGTCGAAGCGGAGCGTGTCGGCGAGTACGAACGCGTCGAACCGGTCGTCCTTGACCGCAGCGACCTTGTAACGCTCCCGCGCCCTCGCGGAGATCCGCGGAGACACGGGGAACACCGCATGCCCGGTCGCTTGAAGGTGCTCGACGAGGAGACCTTCGGAGCGTTCGATCGCGATCGGGACCTGCCGCCCGAAGCCGTTCAGATGCAGGTCGAGTTGGTGGAGCCCGGCGACGTCGTGACTGACACGTGTCTCAAGTAGCCGCTTCCCGTCGGGCGCGACAACGCAGAGCTGGTGGTTCTCACCGCCCCAGTCGATGCCGGCGAATACCGGCCACGCTGGCAAGTTGAGGTCTGGCATGAGCGCTTCTCCTTCGAAGACGAGGCCCGCCTCGTGACGGACCCCTCTGGACGCTCACTCAGGTGCTCCCGCTGTCGGGGCACGACTCCCACTAGCCAGTCGGAATCCGCCACCGCCGGGAGGGACAGGTCTGCCGCTGGACCTCGAAGGTCACGCTGCCAAGGTCCTCTCCCGACGGTGAGGATGAACCAGCGGGACGATCCCGCCACTAACCATCTTGACGAGTGACCGCTGCCAGGACGAGCCGTGGAAGACCGTCTCAATCGCGGCGATCAGGCCCGTGTGAGCGTCGGAGATCACCAGCTTCACCCCGCCCAGACCGCGTGCTTTCAACGAGCGCAGGAACGCGGTCCAAAACGGTTGCGATTCGGTGTCTCCGACCTCGAAGCCCAGGACTTCTCGCCGCCCGTCGGCGGCGACGCCGACGGCGACGACCACCGCTTGGGACACCACCCGCCGGCCGACGCGGGCTTTGCAGTAGGTCGCGTCGAGGAACACATACGGGTAGGTGGTGTCCGCGAGCGGCCGGTCCCGGAACGCGGCGACGTCCTCGTCCAGGCCCGAGCAGATCCGTGACACCTCGGACTTGGAAATCCCGGTGTCTGCGCCAAGCGCCTTCACGAGGTCGTCGACTTTCCGGGTGGAAACACCGTGGACGTAGGCCTCCATCACGACCGCGAACAGTGCCTGATCGACCCGACGGCGACGTTCCAACAGGGACGGGAAAAACGACCCCTGCCGCAGCTTCGGGATCCGCAATTCCAGGTCCCCGACCTTCGTGCTCACGGTCTTCGGGCGGGTGCCGTTGCGTTGCGTCACCCGATCGGGGGAACGCTCGAACGGGGCAGCCCTGATGAACGCGGCCGCTTCCGCGTCGATCAGCTCCTGATAGAGCGTCTCGGTCGCGACCCGGACCCGGTCGTTGACATCGGTGAGTTTCAGTTCCCCGAGCAGCTCGAGGAGGGCAGACTGGTCAAGAGCCATCGTCAACGACACCAACGACTCCGCCGAAAACTCCACCACCACCCGGGACGTCACCGCGGTAGGCGCAAGTGGATGCCCTGCGAGGACTTCAGCAAGTACCGCGAACCAGCCGACGAGTGACCCGGATCGAACGCCGGCCGTGGCTCTCAGGAACCCGCCCGAGTGTCCCAAAAGTGTCCCGAGTGTCCCGAGAATGGCGATTGGCCCCCTTCTCTGAGTGCGACGAGTGCGAGGCGTGCGGGAGGGGCAAGGCCCCGACATCCCAGTCACCACAAGGGATTCCGCGTATCCGCTACGCTGGTCGGGCACAAGGAGACGTCGCATAGTTCGGCCTAGTGCACCACCCTGCTAAGGTGGAGTCCCCGTAAGGGGACCGAGAGTTCAAATCTCTCCGTCTCCGCCATTTGTTCCTGAGCAGGAGCCATTTCTTCGGCTTAATTTTCGGGTGTTGGCGATCAGAGTCCGAGACTCGGGCCCTTCGAGGCGACCCCTAGGTGCACCCCTTCTGCTTGCGCTCCCAGACTTCGGCCTCGCGCTTGGCGTCCAATGACGTGGACGCCACGAGCGTGCGCCCGGAGTCGACCCGGACGAGGTGGTAGGCCTGGCCCGCCTTGGTTGTGCGCGGCTCGATCACTCGGCCACCCCCGCCACGCGCTCCACCTCGATGCGCCGGCAGATGTGCTTGTGCTGGGTGAGCCGAATCGGCTCCACCGGAGCCTGGCCGGACACGGCGAGGCGCGCAGGCGTCTTGACCCCGCCTGAGTAATCAAGACATGCCCGGTGGTTCGTCCCTGCCTGAGCCGAGCGCACGTTATCCGGCGGCGCGATGGCTTAGGTCTGAACGGTGACGGTGGCCTCGCTGGGTCCGCCGCATTGTGCGCTGCCGCCGACGCGTACCCATTCCGGGATGACCTCGGTATCGGAGAGCACTGTTCCGTCGGCGGCGAGCGTGCGCACCGTGATCTGTTCGACGCTCGTCATGCCCACCGAGAACGTCCATGAGTCGCCGTCGTTGCTCTCGATCGTGATCCACCCCAGCGGTCCCGACGGGTCCAGGTCATCGGCGGGAGCGCACCCGGCGTCGGTGCAGAGCTGCACCTGATCGACTGCGCGCGTGTCCCCGTCGACCTGGACCGTGAGCGTGTTCGACCAGCCGATCGCCGAGCAAGCGAACGAGACGCACCCGGTCAGCCCCGTCATGGTCACGAGTCCGGCCGCCGCCAGGAGTCCAGCCCGCCTTCTCGCCGCCATCCTCACCTTCCCCTCACTGTCCGATCCCCCTTCTCCCTCACGACCCTACGGCCCCGTCCATCCCTCTCAACCGCCTCCTGGCCGCCCTCTCCACCTCACGGGAGTCTCCCGTCCATGAGTCAATGCACCGGGCCGAGCTGCACCGCGCGCTCGTGGATGCCCTGCCCGCCGGGAGCCTCCGGCTCGGGCACAGCGCCGTCGTCGCGGAGGACGGCGAGCCGGTGGTGAGGGTGGCTGGAGCCGCCGAGCGGTTCGACCTGGTGATCGCCGCCAACGGGCTTCGCAGCGACACCCGCGCCCGGCTGGGACTGGATCGCGGCGTGCGATACGCCGGGTACACCGCCTGGCGCGGCGTCACCGCGGCCGGCGTCGATGTGCACGGCGAGGCCGGCGAGACGTGGGGACGCGGGCGATCTTCGGCATCGTGCCGCTGCCGGACGATCGCGTCCACTGGTTCGCCACCGAATCCACGGCCGCGGGCCAGCGCGCGGAGGGCGAGCGCGAGTCAGCGAGGGAGCGGTTCGGGGACTGGCGCCCGCCGCTCTGCCACGGAGCAGAACCAACGCTAAAGGGCGGGGCGGTGGCGAGCAGGAAGATGGCGAACAGGGTGTGGTTCACGACGCCGAACAGGGGGTTGCCGCCGATGGTGAAGAAGACGGTCCAGTTCACGGCGATGTCGGCGAGGATGACGACCAGACCCAGGATGATGCCCGTTCGCTTCCGAAGCAGGACCAGCAGTGCCGTCAGTGGAGCTGAAGGCGCTCCACGTCGCGCGCGGTTGAAGGGTGCTTTGCTCCCGTGGTCGCGAGGTCGCCGCGTGCTGTCGCGCCCGCCTTTGACGCCCGCCCGGCGTCTCCTTCCCTCACCCCCCGACCGGCGCCGGTGCGAGGCTCTGCGGGGCGCGCAGCATCCGTGCCGGACGTGCGCCGGGGATGCCGGTGATCTCGCCGAGCTCGACGAAGCCCGCGCGGCGGTAGAGGCGCCGGTTGTCGGGCGTCGACGATTCGAGGTAGGCCGACTGGCGGGTCGCGTCGAGCATGTCGAGCTGGGCGCGCAGCAGGCGTCCGCCCACGCCCATGCCGCGTGCCGTCGACGAGACGCCGATCTCGCCCAGGTACCAGTGCGGCGAGTCGGGGCGGTGGCGGTCGAGCTGCGAGAGCAGGCCGAGCGCGTGGGGAAGGCGGGTCCAGCCGATGGCGCGCGCGAAGCGCGGCAACTCGCGCAGCTGGCGCCCGAGGGCGCCGCGCATGGCGCCGGGGGCCTCCCAGGCGGCGACGCCGACGATCTCGCCGTCGATGCCGCGGCGGGCCAGGTCGACGACGCCGGTGCGGTAGGCGCCGCTGGAGAGCACGGCGGTGAAGAGTTCGGTGAGGCGTTCGTCGCGGTCGGCCTGCTCGGGGATGATCGCGGCCATCACGGGGTCGGCCGAGAAGGCGTCGGCGAGCACGCGCGCGGCGGCGGGGAGGTCGGCCGCGGTGGCGGGCTGCACGGTGATGTCGGTGAGGGTGCTCATGGCGCCTCCTTTGATTGGTCCAACTGGATAAATTGATCCTGCCGCATGGAGCGGGGAGAATGCTCTGAGGATGCTGAGGACGACATGAACACCGAGAAGAGGCCGTATCTGCCGGTCGAGGAACGGCGCGCGCTGCTGCTCGACGCCGCGTTCGAGGTTGTCGCGACCGACGGCGCCGGGGCGCTCTCGCTGCGCGCCGTCGCCGAGCGTGCCGGGGTCGCGCACCGTGTGGTGTCTTACGCGTTCGGGGCGAAGACCGAGCTGATCGCCGCGCTGCTGCGGCGGGAGTCGGCGCGCACGATGTCGCAGGTGTGGAGCGCCCCGCTGCTCGGGCTCTCGTTGCAGGACGCGGTGGCCGCCGCCCTCGATGCGCTGCTGGCCGACCTGCGGAGCAACACCGCGCGTCACCGCGTGGTCGCCGACCTCTCCGCATCTGCACGCTCCTCCGACCTCACGATCGACGCGGCCCGCGCGGAGGCCAGCGACGACCTCGCCGCAATCGCCGCGCGCCTCCGCGAGTGGCAGGATGCGACATCCCAGCCCCTTCCGGCCCCCGCGCCGGTGGTCGCCGCCGCCGTGCTCGCCGCGGCGAACGGACTGGTCGACCAGTGGCTCGCGCTTCCCGACGAGCCGACGGCGGCGGCGACCGCCCGCCTGCTGTCCCGGGCGTTCACGAACTGATCCGGAATCGCCCCACCGGATACCTCCCACCGGTATTGTTCGATGTGTGGACGGTGCGATGTTCGGGTACGCGGCGGTGGGGGTCGTCCTTCTCGTCGCAGCGGCGGGCATCGGCCTCCTCGTGCTCGTCTCCCGGCGGATGCGGGTGGCCGCGCCGGCCCGCGACGTGTTGCCGTTCGGGTCGGGCTGGGATCTGCAGGAGCACGCGCTCTCGCGCTTCCACACCCGCTGGTACCCGATGACGGTGGTCTTCCTCGCGTTCGACGTCGAGATGCTGTTCATGTACCCCTGGGCGACCGTCGCCGCGCAGATCGGCACCGAGGCGATCGTGGAGATGTTCGTCTTCCTCGGCATCCTCGTCTCCGCCGTGGTCTGGGCGTGGCGCGAAGGAGTGTTCCGGTGGCAGTGACGGCCGGCGGCTACGCCGACGTGAGCGCGCTCCTGCTCGAAGCGCCCGGGGAGACGGTGTTGCGCATCGCCGCCGAGGCCGTGCTCGCGGCGGGCGGCGGCGTGATCGCCGAGACGCCCGCGTCGGCGAACGCGCTCGTGCTCTGCGGCGAGATGCCCGAGCGTTACGACGACCTGGTCGAACGGCTCTGGCAGCAGATGCCCTACCCCAAGACCCGCGTCGAGCTGAGCGCGGTGAGCACGGTGAGCGCGGCAGTGGATGCCGGTGCCCGCCGCATCCGTGATCTGCCCGCGCAGCGCGCGGCCGCGCTCCGCGAGCCCGTGCCCGTGGTCGCCGCGATGCCCGCCCACGACATGTCGGGGATGTCGGGTCACGATATGTCGGGGATGTCCGGTCATGACATGTCGTCGATGTCCGGTGGTGCGGATGAGCACGCGGGTCACGATATGTCGGGGATGAGCGGTGCGGATGAGCACGCCGGTCATGACATGTCGTCCATGTCGGGTCATGACATGTCGTCGATGTCTGGTGGTGCGGGTGAGCACGCCGGTCACGATATGTCGGGGATGTCTGGTGCGGGTGAGCATGCGGGCCATGACATGTCGTCGATGTCGGGTCACGATATGTCGGGGATGAGCGGTCATGACATGTCGTCGATGTCCGGTGGTGCGGATGAGCACGCGGGTCACGACATGT
>NZ_CALBRW010000005.1 GCF_937927635.1 uncultured Microbacterium sp. | reverse complement strand
GACGGCATCGAGGCGCGGATGTACTGGCCCGAGGTGGGCTGGGTGGGTCCGCGCGAGCTGGTGCTGCGCCGACTGCTGCCGCTGGCGGCGGAGGGGCTGGATGCCTATGGCGTGGAGTCCGCGGTGCGCGATCGCTACCTGGGCATCATCGAGCAGCGCTGCCTGACCGGCCGCAACGGCGCCACCTGGCAGCGTGCCGCCGTGGCCGCTCGTGAGGCCGCGGGAGAGTCACGCGCCCAGGCCCTGCACGGCATGCTCGACGAGTACCTCGAGCGCATGCACTCCGGCGACCCCGTGCACACCTGGGGCTCCTAGCCCCGCCCACCTCCGTCGAGAGCACGGGACCTCGTCGAGTGCACGGGATCTTCGCGTGAAGGAGCCGTGCGCTCGGCGACATCGCGTGCTCTCGACGGTAGATCGGGGGTACTAGCTCAGGATCTCCGTTGTCGTGCGCAGCGTGAGCTGCGGCGGATACAGGGCCATCACGTGCAGGGCTGCGGCGTGGTTCGAGGCAGTCGAGCCTGCGCAGGCGTCTGTCGCGATGGTGAGGCGGGCACCGGCATCCGCTCCTGCCAATGCTGTCGACAGCACGCAGCAGTCCGTCGAGACCCCGGCCAGCACCACCTCCGCGCCGCGTCCGACGATGGCCTCCAGCTCAGGTCCCCACTTGCCGAACGTCGGCAGATCCAGGGTGGGATGGGGAGACAGACCCACAGCATCCGGAACCAGGTCGTAGAGCGCATCGGATGCCGGCCTGTCGGCGAACGGCCAGGCGGCGAAGTACTCGCCCCACGACGTGGACCTGTCGGCGGTCGGCATCCAGCGCGTGACCAGCACGTTCTCGCCGTGCGCGTCGGCCAGCAGCCGGATGTTCGCCATCGCGTCGGCGAAGAACGGCGAGCCCCACTCGGAGTCGGGGGAGGCGAAGATGTTCTGCGGGTCGATGACGACCAGCCAGCGACTGCTCATCCCTGCTCCTGGCGGCGGATCTTCCCGGCTCGGAGCACCCAGGTCACGACGAACGACAGCACCAGCGCGAACAGCACGCCCAGGTTCGCGTAGCCCCAGTCGTCCATCCACCCGAACGCCCGCAGGAAGTAGCCCTGCCAGTCGTTCCACGGGGTGTGCTCGATCTGGTTCATCACGAAGCCCCAGCCGATTCCGGTGGCGACCAGCATGGTGATGATCGACGTCCAGTCGAATGCGCCGTAGCGGCCGCGCGAGTCGAACAGCGCCTCTTCGTCGTAGTCGTGCCGGCGCTGCAGGATGTCGGCGATCAGGATGCCGGCCCACGACGCCATCGGCACGCCCAGCGTGATGAGGAACGACTGGAACGGCCCGATGAAGCTCTCGGCGAAGAACACCACGAAGATCGTGCCGGCGGTGAGGATCACGCCGTCGACGCCGGCCGCGGCGGGCCGGGCGATGCGGATGCCCAGGCTCAGCAGCGTCAGACCCGAAGAATAGATGCCCAGCACCGCGCCGGAGACCAGTGTGAGGATCGCGACGATCAGGAACGGCACGAGGATCCAGGTCGGCAGCAGGGTGGCCAGGGCTCCGATGGGATCGCCGCCGACGGCATCCGCCAGCTTCTGGTTCGACCCCGCCAGCAGCAGGCCGAAGAAGACCAGGATGATCGGCGCCACGGAGCCGCCGATGGTGTTCCAGGCGATGATCTTCGAATCGGATGCCGTGCGCTTCTGGTACCGCGACCAGTCGGCGGCGATGTTGATCCAGCCCAGGCCGAACCCGGTCATCACCATCACCAGCGCGCCGATGGTCTGCGCGAGCGTTCCGTCGGGGCGCGAGAACGCGGCCGCCCAGTCGATGCTGTTGAAGGTGAGGATCAGGAACAGGATCGTCATGATGCCGGTCAGCCAGGTGAGCACCGACTGCAGCTTCATGATGGTGTGATAGCCGAGCACGGATGCCGCGACGATGAGAGCCGCGACGGCGACGGTCGCGATGATCTTCAGCGCCGTGCCCTGGTCGTCGGCGCCGAGCCAGCCGAGGCTGCGGAACACCGTGGTGGTGGCCAGCACGGCGGTGATGGCCAGGGACGTCTCCCAGCCGATCGAGGTCAGCCACGACACGATGCCTGGCAGCTTCTGCCCCTGCACGCCGAACGCCGCGCGCGAGAGGATCATCGTCGGCGCCGAGCCGCGCTTGCCGGCGATGGCGATCAGCCCGCACAGGAAGAACGACACGACGATGCCGATCACCGACACCAGTGTGGCCTGCCACAGTGAGATGCCGAAGCCCAGCACGAACGAGCCGTAGCTCATGCCGAACACCGACACGTTGGCCGCGAACCACGGCCAGAACAGGTCGCGCGGCTTGGCGGTGCGCTCGGACTCGGGGATGATCTCGATGCCGGTGCGCTCGATCAGCGTCGAGGCCGGGATCTCGGATGCCGTTGACATGGCTCCATTGTGCATGGTTCTTCTGGTCAGAGCGACCTTATGCGCGGGGTGATTGCGAGGTCAGCGTCCGAGCAGCGTCGTCAGGGACTCCAGTGCGCCGTCGGCCACGCGGAAGAACGCCCAAGTACCGCGCTTCTCGCGCTCCAGGAAGCCGGCCTCCGTCAGAACGCGCAGATGGTGGGAGACCGTCGGCTGGCTGAGCCCGAGTGGTTCGGTGAGGTCGCAGACGCATGCCTCGCCGTCGGCGTGTGCGGTGATCATCGACAGGATCCGCAGCCTCGCCGGATCGGCGAGGGCCTTGAGGGAGGATGCCAGCGATGCGGCGTTCTCGACGGTCAGCGGTTCGCGAGTGAGCGGCGCGCAGCAGGACTGCAGGTCGCGCAGGGGGATGAGCTCGTGAACCGGCATGCCCTGATTCTGCCGCACATATTGACAGTCGTCAATATTTGCGTGACGATCGACAGTGTCCATATATCGACACTCATCGATGAAAGGAGGTGTGCCATGGAGGACTGCTGCGAGATGGGCTGCGAGATGCTGCCCGACGGCTCCTGCGCCGAGGGCTGCTGCTGAGGTGCGAGCCCCCTGAACCCGTCGCGAGCGGTGCGGCGGGTTCAGGCGGTCAGTTCGGCGATCAGGGCCTCGACACGCGAGCGGATCTCGTCGCGGATGCCGCGCACGGCTTCGATGCCCTGCCCGGCCGGGTCGTCGAGCTGCCAGTCCTCGTAGCGCTTGCCGGGGAAGATCGGGCACGCGTCGCCGCAGCCCATGGTGATCACGACATCCGCCTGCCTCACGGCGTCGACGGTGAGCAGCTTCGGCGCGCCGGACGTGATGTCGATCCCGGTCTCGGCCATCGCCTGCACCGCGGCGGGGTTGATCGCATCCGCAGGCATCGATCCCGCCGAGCGCACATCGATGCGATCACCGGCGAACTCCTGCAGGAAGCCGGCAGCCATCTGCGAGCGCCCGGCGTTGTGCACGCACACGAACAGCACGGTGGGAAGGGTGGTCATGACATCTCCTCGTGAGTGACGGCTGGGGAGGGCTGAACGGCGGATGGGGAGCGCTGGGCGGTGTCTGCGGGGAAAAGTGCGACGGTGAGCAGCATCCCGACCGCACCGCCGATCAGCTGCGCGACGAAGAACAGCAGGCCCGAGAGCGGGGCGATGCCGGCGAAGGTGTCGGTGAAGACGCGGCCGAGCGTCACAGCCGGATTCGCGAATGCGGTGGAGCTGGTGAACCAGTACGCGGCGCCGATGTAGGCGCCGACCGCGCACGCGATGGCGACCACGCTCTGCTCGGCGCGGATCATCCCGATGATCAGCAGCGTCAGGCCTGCGGTGGCGACGATCTCGCCGAGCAGGGTTCCCGCTGTCGCTCGATCGTGCACCGCGATCGCGGCCGGCACCTCGAACATCGCGTTCGCCAGCAGCGCGCCTCCGACGCCGCCGAGCAGCTGGGCGACGATGTAGGCAGCCGCTGCCGCGGGGCGCTCTGTTGCCGCAGCATCGCGTCGCAGGAGCGAATCCGCGATCGTGATCACCGGGTTGAAGTGCGCGCCCGAGACCGGGCCGAGCAGCACGATGAGGACCGCGAGGCCCAGCGCTGTCGCTGTCGAGTTCTCCAAGAGGCGGAGCCCATGATCCGAGCTCAGACGCTCCGCGGCGATGCCCGAGCCGACGACGACGGCGACGAGCAGGCCCGTGCCGAAGAATTCGGCAGCGGCGCGGCGAGGCAGGGGAACTCGATTCATGGCATGATCATCTTGACGGACTCTTATAGCTCAGTCAATATTGAGGCAATGCTGATTGAGAGAAGTGCCCCGCTCGAGGCGCGAGCACGCCGCCACGCCGCGCTCGCCGACCCCGCCAGGCTGCGCATGGTGGATCTGCTCTCGCTCGGTGATCTCTCGCCGACCGAGCTGCGGCTGCACCTCGGGATCACGTCCAACCTGCTCGCACATCACCTCAAGGTGCTCGAGCGAGAGGGCATCGTCGCGCGGGTGCGGTCCGAGGGCGATGGCCGTCGCTCTTATGTGCGCCTAGATCCGACGGTGCTGGCCGATCTCGGCCAGGCGGGCGCTATCGATGCCACGCGCGTGGTGTTCATCTGCACGGCGAACTCCGCGCGCTCGCAGCTGGCCCGGGCGATCTGGAATGAGAGCAGCTCCGTCCCGGCCGTGAGCGCGGGGACCCATCCGGCTCAGCGCGTCGCCCCCGGAGCGGTCGCGGTCGCCGGGCGGCACGGGCTCGATCTGAGCGGTGCCGTGCCGGTGCTCGCGGAGGGCCTCGTCACCGCATCCGACCTGATCGTCACCGTCTGCGACCGCGCCCACGAGGAGTACCCCGTGGCCGCCCTGCACTGGTCGGTGCCCGACCCTGTGCGGGGCGGGGAGCGCAGGGCCTTCGATGCGGCCTTCGACGAGCTGGAGGAGCGGGTCGCCCGTCTCGCGCCGTATGTCCGTCTGGCGGCGTGACAGTCACACGCCCCCCCGGCATGCCCGGGTGTCAGCCGGCGAAGAAGGCGCGGGCCACGCGGGAGAGGGCGTGCAGATCGCTGACGCCGGCGAGCTCGCGCGCGGAGTGCATGGAGAGGATCGGGATGCCGATGTCGACCGTGCGGATGCCCAGGCGCGTGGCCGTGATCGGGCCGATGGTCGAGCCGCAGGGAACCGCGTTGTTCGACACGAACTCCTGATAGTCGACGCCCGCGCCCTCGCACCAGCCGGCCCATGCGGCGGCGCCCACGGCATCCGTCGCATATCGCTGGTTGGCGTTGATCTTGAGGATCGGGCCCGAGCCCAGCACCGGCTGCACGATCGGGTCGTGCTTGTGCGCGAAGTTCGGGTGCACGGAGTGGCCGACGTCGCTGGAGAGGTGCCAGGATGCCGCGAACGCGCGGCGCCGGTCTTCGGCATCCGCGCCCAGCCCCGCGTACACGCGCGCCAGCACATCCTCCAGGAACGGCCCTGCCGCGCCGGAGCGCGAGGCGGAGCCGAGCTCTTCGTGATCGAACGCGGCGAGCAGAGGGATGATGCCGGTGGCGGAAGCGCCGTCGGCAGCCTCGATGAGCGCGACCGCGCCGGCGTGCACCGAGGCGAGGTCGTCCAGCCGGCCGGCAGCGAAGAACGCGTCGTCCTTGCCGAACACCGCGCCGCGGGCGGCATCCGCCACGACGGCGTCGTACCCGCGGATGTCGGCGGCGTCGACGCCCGCGGCATCGGCCAGCTCGGCGAGGACGTCGGCGGATGCCGCATCGCCCAGGCCCCACACCGGCTGGGTACCGGTCTGCTTGTCCAACGCGAGACCGTCGTTGACGCCGCGGTCGAGGTGGATGGCCAGCTGCGGAAGCCGCAGCAGCGGCCCGGTGGCAGCCAGCACGACACGGCCGTCGGCCAGTGCGAGACGTCCCGCCAGGCGCAGCTCGCGGTCGAGCCACGAGTTCAGCAGCGGCCCGCCATACACCTCGACGGCGGCCTGAAGCCAGCCGTGCGAGCCGGTGGTCGGCTTGGGCTTCAGTTTGAAGCCGGGCGAGTCGGTGTGCGCGCCCAGCGCGTGCACCGGCGTGGTGGCGGTGGCATCCGCCGGCACCACCCAGCCGATGGCCGCACCGTCGCGCACGACGACGAACCTGCCACCGGGCTGCGCAGGCCACGCATCGGTCTCCTCGAGCCGCGTGAACCCGGCATCCTGCAGGCGTCGGGCGACCTCTTCGGCCGCGTGATAGCTCGACGGCGACGCGGCGATGAAATCTGCGAGGTCGGAGGCGTGGGCGAGGGCGGCGGTGCTGACGGGCATGCCTTCGAGCTTAGCGAGCAGAGCCGTGGGGGCTCGGGGCGAAGCCGACGGGCGGCCAGCGCCTCAGCGGAAGTCGACGAGCCCTGCGTGCGCTGCGGTGACGAGGATCTGCACGCGGTCGCGCACATGCCACTTGGCCATGATGCGACCCAGATGCGCCTTCACCGTGCCCTCCGAGACGATCAGCGACTGGGCGATCTCGGCGTTCGACATGCCCTGCGCCAGACGCTCGAGCACCTCCGCCTCGCGTTCGGTCAGCATCTCGAGCGCCTCGGCCGCGCCGGCCTCCGGCTCGGTTTCGCGAACGTGCTTGACCAGCAGCGAGGCGATCCGCGGCGACAGCGAGCTGGCGCCGCTGTAGACCTCACGGACGCCGTCCAGGATGCTCTCCGCGCTGGAGTCCTTCAGCAGGTAGCCGGATGCGCCGGCGCTCAGCATCGGCAGCACCGTCTCGCTCCCGTCGAGCGTGGTCACCGCGAGGATGCGGATGTCCGGCCAGCGCTGGATGATGGCGGCGGTGGCCTCGATGCCGTTCATCTCCGGCATCTGCACATCCATCATCACCACGTCGGGGCGGTCGTGCTCCAGGAAGTCGATGGCCTCGAGTCCGTTCTCCGCCTCGCCGATGACCTCGACCTCGTCGCCACGGGAGACGAAGTGCGACAGCGCAGAGCGCACGAGAGGGTCGTCATCGACGATCAGGACGCGGATTTCCGGCATGCGATCAGCTTAACTGCGGTGGTCGAGGGGCGAAGCATGGCGCCACAGTCCCTCGGCATCTATAGACCTTTGGCTAGTCAAGTCTGGTCGCAGGTTCAATGTGATTTCGTGCGCCAGCCGTCAGGATCAATACGTACCTAAACGTAAGACCACATCATGGGGGTGAATGACATGACGTTCTGGGAGCAGCTTGCACGCGTCCTCGGTATCTACCGCTAAATCTACCCTGTCCATAGGGGATACTGTAGCTATGCCGTTTGGTCTATCGGCCCGGAGAGACACCGGCATTCAGAGCTTCAGCCAGGCAGAGAAGCTCAATACTCTCGAGCGCATCGCGCTTCTGTCGATCATCGCCATCCTCGTAGGCGTAGACATCGTCGGTTCTTTTATGGTCGACGGAGTCCAGATCGGCCCTTCGATTCTCAGCGTCGCGGCGACTGCCGTCTTCGCCCTGTACATCTGGTCGCCCATGCTGGCGACTGGAGCACTAGGAATCGTCTTCATCCTGTCGTTCTTCGCAGGCACCGACACATCGGTGCTCGTCGCCGTGGCGGTCGCCGCAGGGCTTGTCCTGCGACTCGGCCGGACGGCACTGGTTCTCACATACGCAGCTGGCTTTCTCATCGCGGCGACGGTCGTCGCGTATGGTGACAGGGCGGTGCCGGTGAACATCGGCATCTATCTCGTCATCGCGACTGTCGCCGGCGCCGTTGGATATGCGTTGCGTTTCGGCGCGGAACGCGGCCGTGTTCTCGAGCACGAACTCGCCGAGAGCGCGGAGCAGGAGCGACAGGCCGTTCTCGCCGAACGGCGCTGGATCGCCGGCGAGCTGCACGACAGCATCGCCCATCACCTCACCGTCGTGGCTCTCCACGTGCAGATGCTCGACGACCCGACCGTGAGCGCGCAGTCGCAGGAGGCCATCCGAGTCGCCGCGCGCAAGGCCATGGCCGATCTCCGCTTCGTCATCGAGCTCGCCGACGACGGACCCCGCGCATCCGAGGTCCCCACCGGAGATCTCGGCGAGGCCATCGACGAGGCCCGGACGGAGATCTCCGCGGCCGGTCATGAGGTCGTGGTCGAGGGCGACCCCCTCGACGAGCGGATCCCGCGCATCGTGGACATCGTGTTCGCGCGCATCGTCCGCGAGTCCGCCACGAACATCCTCAAGCACGCCGGAGCAGGCGAGGTCGCCATGCGGCTGCAGATCGACGACGAGCATGCGACCCTCAGCATCCGCAGTCCGCTTCCGACCACCCCGCGTCGCGACCTCCCGTCCAGCGGCACCGGACTGAACCGCATGGCCGAACGGGTCATCGGCGCGAGCGGCGAATTCACGGCGGGACCGGTCGACGATGCCTGGGAGGTGTCGGCGCGCCTGCCGATGACGTGAAGATTTGGACGAAAGTCCAATGAAGTCTCGCCTTTCGGATCTGTCATTTGCGAGGGGGCCGGGCTTAACCTGGTGTCTCCCCAGATAAGCGTCCCCAGCGCTGCGATCGCGAGCGCGATCTTCAAGATTCTTCTGTACCCCACGCGCTCGCGATCGTTCTGTGTGACAGGGCCACCTGCCCGCTCCGGCCCTTCCGGATGCCTCGCTCCGGCGTCCCTGGACGGCTGTCGAGCCGCGAGGGAACCCTTGGTGAACGAGCGCTGAACTCTGCTCGCAAAGGCGAAGCTTCAGGATCAGCGGGTGTCAGAGTCTGTAGCGGAAACCTACCGACAGCTCTGAAAGGCCAGCATGCAGCGCCGTGCTCTCCCCAGTCCCGCAGGCACGGGTCCCGTGCTCCGCATTCCGGTGAGCTGAGCGCGATGACCACCCCCGGGTCCGTGCCATCGCCCGTGCTCGACCGTTCCGCGCAGCCGGCATCGCACAGGGCCCCGCGGACCGACATCGTGCTGCGACCGGCGGCGACGGCCATGGCATTCCTCGGCGCGGGACACCCGCACGAGGAGATCGCTGTGCCGGGGGTCGCGCTGGCCGCGCATGACGTGCTGGTGGCCATCGAGCTGTCCACGATCTGCGGTTCCGACGTGCACATCGTTCAGGGCCGGCGCGCAGCGCCCGTACCGGTGGTGCTCGGCCACGAGAGTGTCGGCCGGATCCTGGCCATCGGGGCAGGGGGAGTGGATGCCGCCGACGGCACGCCCCTGCACATCGGGGACCGCGTGATCTGGTCGGCCACCGTGTCGTGCGGCGTCTGCGACAGGTGCCGCTCCGGGCTCACGCAGCACTGCCGCGAACTCGGCGAGTACGGCCATGAGCGCATCGCCCCGCACCGCGAACTCACGGGAGGCTTCGCCAGCCACGCGCAACTGCGCGAGGGGACCGTCATCGTACGGGTGCCCGAGCACCTGCCCGCATCGGTGCTCGCACCGGCGTCCTGTGCCACAGCCACCGCCTGGGCCGCCGTCGACGCCGCGGCGCGCACTCGTGACCTGGAGGGTGCCAGGGTGCGCGTGCACGGTGCAGGGCTGGTCGGGCTCTCGGCCGCAGCCATCGCCCGCTCCCGCGGCGCGATCGTCGACGTGAAGGACCCGGACCCCGCCCGTCGTGAGCTGGTGCACTGGTTCGGCGCCGCCTCTCGAGCCGAGGGCGTGCCGGATGTCGTGATCGAGGCATCCGGTGACGCGGTCTCCGAGGCGCTCTCCGAGGCGGCCGTCGGCGGGGTGGTGGTGCTGGTCGGTGGTGATCTCCCCGCCGAACCCGTGCCGCTGGATGCCGGGTCCCTCAGACACCGGCTGGTCACGATCGTCGGCGTGCATGGCTGCGCCCGCGCCGACCTGTCGGCTGCCGTGTCGTTCCTGGCGGGCCCGGGTCGAGCGCACCCGTTCGACGAAGTGGTCAGCGCCGTGCATCCGCTCTCCGAGATCGATCGCGCGCTCGCCGCCGCCGCCGTTCCCGACGCACCCCTGCGCATCGCCGTCGCCCACCGCTGATCCGTCGGTGCGGACGCGGGACGGCAGGCATGAACCTCAGGAGTGAGCGAGCAGCCAGGCGCCGAACGATGTCGGCAGGATGCGGGCGTCGGGACCCGGGACCAGCGCCTCGCGCTCCAGGCCGCCGCCGAAATACATACCCGTGGGGCCGGCGTGCACGACGCGGTGGTCGCCCGTGGCCAGCAGGGCGCGGGAGACGAACTCGGCCAGCGGCATCCTGTCGGGGCCGGCGACGTCGAGATCGGCGCTCAGAGCCTCGCCGAGGGCCAGCTCCACGAGCAGATCGGCCACATCCGCGCCCGCGCAGGGCTGCACCAGGGCATCCGGCAGCGTGACCACACCGTCGGCCTCCGCCTGCGCGGCGATGGCCGGGGCGAACTCGAAGAACTGCGTGGCGTGCACGATCGTGCACGGCACGGCAGACTCCCGCACGGCCCGTTCACCCGCGACCTTCCCCGCGTAGAACGGCACATCGTGGCGGTCGGAGCCGACGATGCTCAGGGCCAGATGATGGCGGATGCCGTGCTCGCGCTCCGCGCGCAGCAGGTTCGCCATCCCGCTCGTGAAGTACTCGTGCACAGCATCCGGGGCGGTGGCGCGCGGCTTGGAGACGTCGATCACGACCCGGGCGCCCTGCAGCACGGCATCCAGCCCCGCACCGGTCAGCAGGTCGACGCCGGTGCTGGGAGATGCGGCGACGGCATCCCGCCCGCTCTCGCGCAGGCGGGAGACCGTCTTCGCGCCGATCTGCCCTGTGCCACCGACCACGACGAACTCAGCCATGCCTCCAACGTACGCCGGCTGGAGCCGAGGGAGCCCCGATCACTTCTGCGTCGGGATCGCTCCCGTCGACGGATAGTCCGGACGCTCGTTCTGCCGGTGCTGGTGCGTACCCTCGCCGCCCTCGCGCCCGCCGTACGGGCGACCGTGGTCGGCGAACTCGTCGCGGCTGAACACCAGCGTCCACTCCCCGATGGTGAAGCGGGCGCCGGTGCGCAGCGTCTCGGTCCGTGCACCGTCCTTCGCATCGAGGTCGTTGGCGTTCATCGTGCCCGGGGCATGCATGGTCAGCACGAACTCGTCGCGCTCGTCGTGCACGATGGTCGCGTGCAGCGGCGCGGCGCCCTCGAGCTGCAGCGTGCACCCCGCATCCGACCCGATCGTGACCTTCATGTCGGCGAGATGGTGCACCGACCGATCCTCGTCGTGCCGGGAGATCAGCAGATGGGGATCCCCCGCACCCCAGTCGGCGTGCGTCGTCGTCGGCGCGTAGCCGTGCAGTCGCTCAGCCATGGCCCTTCCTCCTATCCGTGGATGATCCTCGGGTCGGCGGGAGGTGCTCCCGTCGACCCTCTCAGAAGGTCGCGGTAAGCCTTGACTCAGAGGGTACGCGCGTGCGTGCGGGAAGGCCAGGGGGTGGCATGATCATCCGGTTCGGCCGAGGATGGGCGGGCGAAGAGAGGAGCACGACATGACAGAACCCGAGATCCACACCTGGTGGCCCGGCCTCACCGCGGAGGCCAAGCATGCACTCGACATTCTCGGCGGCGAGACCATCCCCGACATCGTCCGCGACGAGGTCGAGATCCTGACGGGCGTGCGCATGCCGAGGGAAGAGCAGCTCACGATCCGCGACCTCGAGTTCATTCGCACGCAGGGCGAGGTGGTCGACTGAGCAGCCGCTCAGCCGTTGCGGACCTCCCACTCCCGTCCGTCCGTGGCCGTGGCGTCCGGTCCGCCAGCACGCTGCGCAGGGTAGTCGGGGCGCTGCGGCTGCGCGGGCTGATCCGACAGTTCTCCGCCCTCGCGGCCGCCATAGGGACGGCCATGATCGGCGAATTCCTCCCTGACGAACACCAGCGTCCAGCCGGCGACGGTGAAGCGGGCACCCGTGCGCAGGGTCTCGCTGCGGTCATCGGTCCCCGCGTTCATTTCGCCCTCGCCGTGCATCTCGAGCACGAACTCGTCGCGATCATCGTGCGTGATCGTGGCGTGCAGGGGATCGGCACCGGCGAGCAGGAGCTCCGAATCCGGCGCCGATCCGAAGCGGACCTGATCGGCGGTGAGGGGGAAGACCTCGCGGACGTCCTCCTGCGAGACCAGCAGGCGAGGATCGCCGGCTCCCCACCTGGCGTGCGTGGTGGTCGCGTCGGCCGGACGCCTGCTCAGGTCCTTCTCCATGGCCTCCTTGTCGGCACGCATGTCCGCCTCCTCTGTCAGAGCGTGATCTGCTCGACGGTCTCGCCGGTGTCGCTCGGGGCGAGGCTGCGGGCGATGTCGGCTTCGGCGACGATCCCCACCAGCACGTGATCGTCGATCACGGGGACGCGGCGGATCTGGTGCTGCTGCATGAGGGCGAGCACCTCGCGCACGTCGTCCTCGGCGTCCACCAGCACGGGTCGTCCCTCGGCGAGCATTCCCGCTGTGGTCGTCTCGGCGGACCGTCCGGTCGCGATCGCCTTCACGACGATGTCGCGGTCGGTCAGCATGCCCTTGAGCTTGCCGTCGTCGCCGCAGATCGGCAGGGAGCCGATGTCCAGATCTGTCATCAAGCGCGCGGCCCGCTCCAAGGAATCGTTCTCGCCGATGCATCGCGCACCCGGCGTCATGATGTCCTTGACTCGGATCTCGGTCGTGAGTGTCATCATCTCTCCTCGTCTCGTGTTCGATGAACCGACGCTACGGAGCGCACCGCCCTCGCCGTAGGGGGTTGACAGGCGTCTGCGCCGGCGTCAAGGGGCTGGTCGGCGCATCGCCGTGGACCCAGGATCGGAGGCGTTCGACGCGACGAGGAGGACAGGATGATGCGGACTCATGATGATCAGGCAGGTCCCGGACCGGCGATCGTCTTCTGGCTGTGGATGACGGTCACCGCGGGCGGTCTGGCGGTCATGCTGGTGATCGTCGTCGGGGGTCGATGACCATGCGGCGGATGCTGCGCGACAACGCGCTGGGACTCTTCTTCCTCCTGCTCTTCCTGCTCGCGCTCGGCGGGCAGGCCGTTGCGGGATATTTCCGCCAGGTCGAGGAGATGGCCGAGCACGGCCGAGCTGCCGTGGACTTCCTGAGCTTCGTCGTCTCGCCGGACTTCGTCGTTGACGTCGCGGAGAACTGGCAGTCGGAATTCCTGCAGTTCTCCCTGTTCATCGGCGCGACGGTCTGGCTCGTCCAGCGCGGCTCCCCCGAATCGAAGAAGCCCGGCGATGAGGGACTGGAGAGCGACGCCGATCAGCTGGTCGGCGAGCACGCCCCTGCGGATGCTCCGTCGTGGGCGAAGGCGGACGGCTGGCGGCGGACCGTGTACGGCAACTCCCTGCTGATCGTGATGGGATCGGTGTTCGTGCTGTCCTGGCTCATCCAATCGCTGGGCGGCAGCATCGTGGCAGGTGAGGAGGCGGTCATGCACGGGATGCCGGCGCCGACGTGGCTCGAATACGTGGCCTCGGCGGACTTCTGGAATCGCACTCTGCAGAACTGGCAGTCCGAGTTCCTCGCGGTCGGCACGATGGTGGCATTCTCGATCTACCTGCGTCAGCGCGGATCGGCGGAGTCGAAGCCCGTGGGCGCACCGCACCGGGTCTCCGCCGTCGAGTCGGAGTGACGCTCAGCTGTCGTGGCGCTGATTCGAGCCCATCCATCCACGACGCCGGAACAGCAGCACGGCGACCACGTCGAGGACCACGGCGCCGATCAGGACGAGCACCCAGCCATTCCCGGTGTGCAGCAGCGGCATGTCTTTGAAGTTCATGCCGTAGAGACCCGCGACCACGGTCGGCAGCGCGAGCAGCGCCGCCACCGCGGCGATGGTGCGCATGTCGCGGTTCTGCCGGGAGGACACGTTGCTCTCGTGGCTGGAGACGACAGCATCCAGCGTCATCCGCTGCGTGGAGAGCAAGTCGGCGATTGCAGTGAGGTCGCTGCGCATGTGCCGGAAGAACGTGCGCAACCCGGGGTCGTCTTCGAGCAGCTCGCCCAGTCCATCGGAATCGGCCTCGAAGCCCTGCCGCAGGGCGGACGCCGCGCGGTCGAGGTGCCCGATGCGCCTGCGCAATCGGTAGATGCGCTCGTAGTCCTCCTCGACATCGGGGTCGAACACCTGCGTCTCCACCTGATCGAGTTCGCTCTCGATCGAGGCGACGGTGGCCTCGTAGTCGCAGACCACGGCGTCGAGGATACGATAGGCGGCGCCCAACGGCGTCGCGCCGGTGGGATCATCGCGTTCGACCAGCGGTCGCAGCGCCCGCGCCGGTCGGTCACCGTCCCACTGCACCGTCAGAAGCCCGGTGCCGCCGGTCAGGATGATGATCTCGCCGGGGCGCTTGGTCACCTTGTCGGGGTCGATGTCCCATGCGATGACGAACAGCCGCCCGTCCAGCACCTCCAGCTTGGGAGGCCGCCCGTGCTGGAGAGAGTCCTCGCGGAGTGCCGGGTGGGCGGCGAGGCGCCTCACCTCGGCCAGCACGTCGTGCGGATCGCGATCGACGAGGCCGACCCAGGTGAAGGCGCCGACCGCAGCCTTCGGCGCTGACTCCTCAGGGGTTTCGGTCACGCCGCGTTCCGGCCGGAGATCACCCTGATCAGCCAGGCGATCACCGCCAGTGCGAGCAGTACCAGACCCACCCAGAGCAGGAAGTTCAGCGACTGCACGAGACCACCGGTGATTGCGAGGATGATCGCGACCACCGCGATGATGATGAACAGGAGGTTCATGTCGATCCCTTCGTCACGCGGGGCGGAGATGCCCCGGCATCCGCTGAGAATACGAAGACGCGGATGCCGCGAGAAGGGGGTTGACGGCAGGTGCTCGCACCTGCCATCGGTTCACTCCGACCGGACGTCGTCGGGCTGGGCGCCTGCGTCGGCCTGGGCGTCTCCGTCGGGCTGGGCGTCTCCGTCGGGCTGGGCCATGTCCTCGGGCACCATCATGATCCCGCCGCTGGTGTTGGCCGAATGCGCCATGGCCGTGATCCACTCCGCATGGAGTTCGGACGGTTCTGGAGCTTCGAACACGAAGCGCAGCGGGATGGACGGATGCAGCCAGATCGTCGAGCGCCCCGGCTCGTCTCCCTCGGGATGCCGCCACGAGAGCGTGAAGCTCTCGTTCCGTCTCAACTTGGTCGCGATGACGACCTTGAGGTGCGCGAGAGCACGGTCCTCGATGCGGATCGGATCGGGAGTCGCCCCGTAGTAAAGCAGGCCCATGTCGCCTAACGTAATCCGTGGCGGTCGTAGCCGGAAGGCGGTCCGCGACCAGACGGAGGCGGAATGGGCAAGTTCATCTACGAGGGTGGCGTCAAGGCCGAGTTCGAGGACCGCGCGCTCACGCATCTTCAACTGGTGATCACCGCGAAGCTGCGGCGCGGTGAGCCGTTCCCGTTCACCTGGCGCGAGGACGCCAGCATCGGCGGGGGCCGCAGCACGGTCTGGCTGCATCCCGGCAGCTCGCTTGTCTTCAAGTACTACGGCAGCCGTCAGCCGGTCATCAACCGCGGGTGGACCGAGGCTCTCGCGTTCACGGCGAACTCCCCGGGCGGCCTCTACCTCGTACCCGAGCCGCCGGATGCAGGCGAAGGCGGAATCGCAGCGGATGAGCTGCAGGCGCCCCACGAGGAGGGATGAATCCCGCGGCACGCTGAACCTGCGAGGATCCGCTCGTCAACCCCGGCGCGGAGTCGGCGCGGCCTTCTTCTCCCCGGATTCATCATGATCGGGGTCGTCCGCGTGCGTCTTCCGAGTGCTTTCCTCTTCCGAAGTGTCGTCGGTCCCGGTGCCGTCGTCCCTGGTGCCGTCGTCCTGGCGTCGAGGTTGAACGTGCTCCGGCATCATGCCTTCGTCGATGCCGCTCATCATGGCGTCCCCTCCTCGTCCGGAACATCTCGTGGGTCCGACATGAGATCTCCTTCCTCCGTGTGCGTGTCGTCCACTGTGCGCCACGCGCGAGGGCTGCGGATGCCCGTTGACACGTCCCTCGCGCACGCGTAGGGCGCCCCCGCGCGCTGAAGGCCGCGGCTGCGACTGTCAACCCCCTGGGTCGGGAGCCGGCGCCGTGCGACTGTCATCTCACACAGTCCAGAGAGGGAGACGCGATGAGCGACAGCATGAGGGATCCTCGCGAGGAGTTCCGGGATGAGCCGTTACCATCCCAGGAGCAGGACCAGCCGGGCAGCACGGAGGAGACCGAGCCCGAGCCCGACCACGGCGAGACCGAGTACGTCGGGCATGATCGGCTGCGCGGTCGCCACGCGCTGATCACCGGAGGGGATTCGGGCATCGGGCGGGCCGTCGCCATCGCCTTCGCGCGAGAGGGCGCGGACGTCGCCATCGCGCATCTCCCGGATGAGCAGGGCGACGCGGACGACACGCTCGAGGCTGTGCGTCGCGAGGGCAGGACCGCGGTGAGCATCGCAGGCGATCTGCGGGACGAGCAGTTCGCGACGGATGTCGTGTCGCGAACCCGAGAAGGGCTCGGCGGCCTGGACATCCTCGTGCTCAACGCCGCATTCCAGCACGACATCGACGACTTCGGCGAGCTCCGCACCGATGACATCCGCAGCGTGTTCGAGACGAACCTGCTGGGGACCATGGTCACCGCCCGCGCGGCGTACCCGGATCTGGAACCCAGCGCCAGCATCATCGTCACCTCATCGATCCAGGCGTTTCAGCCCTCGCCGGGACTGATCGACTACGCGATGACGAAGGCGGCGCTGGTCGCGTTCGTGAAGGCGCTCGCCGAGGAGGCCGGCCCGCGCGGCATCCGCGTGAACACGGTCGCACCAGGGCCGGTCTGGACCCCGCTCATCCCCGCGACGGGCTGGAGCGCCGAGAAGCTGAAGAGCTTCGGACGGGACACGCCCCTGGGCCGACCCGCGCAGCCTTCCGAACTCGCCGGAGCATATGTGTACCTGGCCTCGGATGAGGCGACGACCTACGTCTCCGGTGCCGTGCTGCCCGTGACAGGGGGGAAGGCGCTATGAGCACCACGCTCTCCGACCGTCCGAGCGCGCCCGTGCCGCGTGGCGACTGGGAGCTGACACCGCTCGGCCACGACAGCTGGCGGGTGTGCGACCGCGCGCGTCGGCAGGGCGACGCGGACTGCCTGATCGCCTACGTGGAGCGCAACAGCACCGGGAGTCTCGATGTGCTGTGGCTGCGCAGACCGTGCCCGCGCGTGACGCGGTTCCGTGACGTCAAGCACATGCTGGATGCCCTCGACGAGGCGATCATCGCGGCAGCCGATCGTTCGCGCGCGCCGTCGCCGATCCGCCACCTGCCGCCGAGGTGACCATCACGAGTCCGTGGGCGGGCTCTCCACGTGCTCGTCGATGAGGGCGATGCCGCCGCTGGTGTTCGCGGAGTGCGCGAGCTCCTCGATCCACTTTCGGCTCAGCGGCGGCGCCTCGGGCTCGTCGAACACGAACCTCAGGGGGATGGATGGATGCAGCCAGATGGTGCTGCGTCCGGAGTCGATGCCTTCGGGGTGCTTCCACGACAGGGTGAAGCTCTCGTTGCGGCGCAGCTTGGTGGCGATGACCACCTTGAGATGAGCGAGAGCGCGGTCCTCGATGTGGATCGGGTGGACGGCGTCTCCGTAGAACAGGCTTCCCATCGCCGGCTCAGCGTCGATCGCGATCGCGGACGAGATGGGGCTGGGTTGAACGATGCACGGGTCCTCCTGGAGCGTTGCCCGATCCGCTGGAGAACGGCGGGCTCGTGAGGAATCTATCCCGGTTTCCGCGGCGTGGGCGTCGGGGCGCGGGTGCGGCGGGCATCGCGCGGCGCGCGGCGCGGCGGGCATCTCGAACGAGCTGTACGTGCCCGTCAGCGACCCTCGCTGACCCTCGGGCTGGACGACCGGGCCGTCGTGGATGCATGCGGCGTAGCCTCGGTGCCATGACTGATCTTCGCGAGCTGCTCGGCATCCGGCATCCGATCATCCTGGCGCCCTTCGGCGGGCTGTCGTCGGTGGCCCTCACCGCGGCCGTCAGTGACGCCGGCGGGCTGGGGTCGTACGGGCTGTACGGCTACGACGGGGAGCGGATTCGCACGACCGTCGCCGCACTGCGCGAGGCGACGAGCGCTCCTTTCGCGCTGAACATCTGGCTGCCCACCGGCGATGAGGTGCGGCCCGGGTCGGAGCACGAGGGCTACGCGGCAGCTCTGGATGCGTTCTTCGCCGAGGTCGGCATCGAGCGCCCGCCACGACCGGATCGGTACCTGCCGTCGCTCGACGAGCAGCTGGAGGCGATCTGGGAGGCCGCGCCCGCGGTGCTGAGCGTCGTGTTCGGCGTGCCGTCGGCGTCAGTCGTGGAGGAGGCTCATCGTCGCGGCATCCGCGTGATCGGCACCGCGACCACCGTCGCCGAGGCCGTCGCGCTGGCCGACGGCGGAGTGGATGCCGTGGTCGCGACGGGCTCCGAGGCGGCGGGGCACCGGGTGTCGTTCCTCAAGCCCGCGGAGGACTCGCTGGTCGGGCTGATGTCGCTGGTCCCGCAGGTGGCCGACGCCGTGGATGTGCCGGTCATCGCCGCGGGTGGCATCGCCGATCGGCGCGGTGTCGCGGCGGCGTTCGCGCTGGGCGCCGCGGGCGTGCACGTGGGCACGTCGTTCCTCGCGACGACGGAGTCGGCGGCCAACGCTCCTCACCGGGCCGCGATCCGCTCGACCGCTGCGGACGGCTCGGTGCTGACCAGAGCGATGAGCGGGCGGTTGTCGCGCGGTGCGCCGAATCGCGCGGTGCGCGAGATCGAAGCATCCGGTGCCATCGCTCCGTTCCCGGCGCAGAACTGGCTGACCGGCCGTTTCCGCGCCGTGGCCGGTCCGCGCGGGATGGGTGAGCTGCAGTCGCTGTGGCTGGGTCAGTCCGCACCTCTGGCGCGCGGTGGCGCTGCCGCCGAGATGTTCGCCGAGCTGCTGGCGGGCGTGCCCGCCTGACCCATTGATGTTAGCCAGATACTTGGCTATTATGGCTACATGTCCACATACAGCGTGCTCGACGCGCGCAACAACCTGTCGCGCCTGATCAGCGATGCTCGGTCGGGGATCGAAGTGGTGATCACGAATCGAGGTGTCCCCGTGGTCCAGATGGTCCCGGTCGGGCGGGTGGATGCCGTGCTGAACGGCCCCGCGCTCGTGGAGTGGCTCGCATCGGATCCGCTGCCGGAGCGGCTTCGGCGCAGTCCGGCCGAACTCGACGCTCAGATCGCACAGGAGCGCGATTCATGGGACTGATCTACCTGGATGCGTGCATGCTCATCTACGCGATGGAGGACAGCGGTGCTCGCGGCGACACGGTCCGCAGGGCCATGGCAGGCGCCACAGGTTCGCTGGCGACGAGTGCGATGGCGATCCCAGAATGCCTGGTGGGTCCTTTGCGTGAGAAGAACAGGGAGTTGGAGTCCAGGTATCTCGAGATGTTCGAGCGTCTCGAGCACATCGAGCTGAGCGCGGACATGTTCGTGAGGGCGGCAGAGCTGCGTGCGGATTTCGGCATCAGGACCCCGGATGCCGTGCATCTCGCGGCCGCCCAGCTGACCGGCTGCGAGCAGCTGTGGACCAATGACAGGCGGCTGGCGGCGGCATCGCACGGGCTCGCCGTCGACATCCTGTCCTCCTGATCTGGCGGGCGTGCCCGCCCGATTCCTGGTCAGTGCCTGCGGGCGGCGCGCAGCGGCGCGAGGGCGCCGTCGAGCTCGAGCAGCTCGGTGAGCATGGCCTGCAGCAGCGACTGCTGCGAATCACGGGGCGTGAACTCGCCGTCCTCGACCTGCTTGACCGCCCACGCCAGCTCGACGTTGGCGGTGGTCGGCACCAGGCCCAGCGCCATCTCCGGCACGCGCAACGCCGTGGTTCCGCGGGTGCCGCCCGAGATCCCCCCGTAGCTGACAGTGCCCAGTGGCTTGCGCCACCACTCCTGATGCAGGTGATCGAGCGCGTTCTTCAGAACGGGGGAGTAGCTGAAGTTGTACTCCGGCTGCACGAACACGAATGCGTCGGCTGCGGCCACCCGTTCGCTCCAGGCGATGGTCGAGGCCTGGGTGTACTTGTGCAGCTTGGGGTGGTTCGGCTCGGTCATCAGCGGCAAGGCGATCTCCTTCAGATCCGCCCAGTCGATCTCGAATCCGCCGTGCTTCTCCACCTCGTTCCGAACCCACTCGGCGATCGGCAGGCCGATCCGGCCCTCCCTGACGCTTGCGACCACGATCATCAGCTTCGGCATGCGGCTCCCTTCGATCAAGAGTTCGCTGTATCAGGGGCTTCTGCGAACTTGCAGCCGTTTCGTGAGACCTGATCGCGCCTGCATCCCTCGCTGGAAATTCTAGTGTCCACCACTCGTGGGTGCGTCCCGTAGCGTGGTGTCATTTCCCGCGGGGTCATCGCCGTCGTAGACGGTGGAGGGCCACCGTGGGATGACCTGTTGTTTCCGGCAAGAAGCAAAGAAGAGATCCCACGATGACCCAGAACCAGTCTGCCTTGACGACCCTGATTTCCGAAGTCCTCACCGACGCGGACCTCGCGCACTCCGACGTGTTCCGGCGGATGCTGCAGGCCGGCCTGCAAGACCTCGTCGACGCGGAAGCGGCGTCGAAGATCGGCGCCGGCCGTTACGAGCGTACGAGGGAGCGGACCACGCGTCGCAACGGCACCCGCCCGAAGACCCTCGCGGCACCAGCCGGGGAAGTCGATCTCGCTATCCCGAAGCTGCGGGAGGGATCGTTCTTCCCGAGCCTGCTCACCCCGCGCCGTCGGGTCGACAAAGCCCTCTACGCGGTGATCTGCCAGGCCTGGATCGACGGGGTGTCCACGAGGAAGGTCGACCAGCTCGTGCGTGCGCTGGGCAACGACAACGGCATCTCCCGCTCGAGCGTGTCCCGGATCTGCTCCGAGATCGACGAGCAGGTGCACGAGTTTCTTTCCCGGCGGATCGAGCACACCTGGTTCCCTTACCTGTTCCTCGACGCGACCTATCTCGACGTCCGTGTCCGCGGGCGGGTCGTATCCCAAGCGCTCGTCGTCGCGACCGGCGTCTCCGGCGAGGGCCGGCGGGAGATCCTCGGGATGGCGCTCGGAGATGCGGAGACCACTGACTTCTGGACCGAGTTCCTCCGCTCGTTGCGCGAGCGCGGCCTGAAGGTTGCGACCGATGCTGACCCGCTCGGGGTGACCCTGGTCACCAGTGACGCGCACGCCGGTATAAAGGCTGCGGTGAAAGCGATCCTGCCCGGAGCGGGCTGGCAACGCTGCCGCGTCCATTTCGCCCGCAACGTCACGCAGCGTCTGGGCTCGGCACGTTCAAAGCCCGTCAACGCGTTGATCTCCACGATCTTCGCGCAGACCACCACCGAGGCCGTGACCGGCCAATACCGGCAGGTCGTGGAGAGCCTGCGCGGGTCGTTCCCCGAGATCGCGACCATGCTCGAGACCACTGAGACCGACCTGACCGGGTTCGCCGCCCTGCCCCGCGAGCACTGGCAGAAAGTCTGGTCGAACAACCCCATTGAACGCCTGAATCGGGAGATCAAACGCCGCGCCGACGTCGTCCAGATCTTCCCCGACCGCGACAGCGTGACCCGACTGATCGGCGCCGTCCTGCAAGAGCAGCACGAGGAATGGCAATACGGCGAACGCCGCTACCTGAACCGTCCCAGGTTCTGTGCCGCTTCTATGTGGGGAGCGGCTCTCGGGCGAGGGCTGCGTAGTAGGCGGCCTCGTATTCGTCGGGGCTGACCATTCCGAGGCTACCGTGGAGGCGGCGGTGGTTGTACCAGTCGACCCAGCCGGCCGTCGCGTACTCGACGTCCGCGACGGTCTTGTACGGGCCGTCGTGGAAGATCGTGGTGCGCACGCATTCGGCTTTGTAGAGCCCGTTGATCGTCTCCATGAGGGCGTTATCGTACGCGTCGCCGACCGATCCGATCGACGGGGAGATGCCCTCGAGCGCGAGGTGCTCGGTCAGCACAATCGACGTGTATTGAGACCCGCATCGGAGTGATGCCGCAGTTGTCCGGGCCCGACGGGGTGCCCTTGACGGTCGCGTTCCCACAGCGCCATCCGCAGCGGGATCATGACCAGATCGGTGTGCTTGGTGGTCTGCGCGTGCCAGGCCACGATGCGTTGCGAGAAGACGTCGAGGATGAACGCGACATACACCCAGCCCGCCCAGGTGCGGACGTAGGTGAAGTCCGTCACCCAGGTGTGATCGGGCCGGGGCGCGGTGAAGTCCCGGTTCAGCAGGTCCCCGGCACGCACACCGTCTTTGCCGGGGATCGTGGTGCGGATCGCCTTCGCCCGCGTGATCCCGACAAGACCCAGCGCCCGCATCGCCCGGTCCACCGCCCCACGAGAGACGTCCCCGATTGCGGTGCGGCGGATGAGCGCCGTCATCTTCTTGCGCCCATACAGGCCCTCGGGCGTCATCCTGCGGCGTGTCGTCCCATCAGCAAGCTCCTCGACGCGCCAGGCGACATCACGGACGGCGCCTTCGACGAGCGCGTCGGTGACGGTCCGGGCGGACACCCGACCTTGCCGCCAGGCCCGGTAGGTGCGCGCGGCGACCTGCACGCCCTGCTCCCGCAGGACCCGCACGATCGACTCGACCGCGTGACCTTCCGACCTCAGCTGGTCGATGAATCCCATGATCAACGGTTGCGGGAGTCGAGTTCTCCCGCGAAGAAAG
Organism: uncultured Microbacterium sp.; assembly: GCF_937927635.1. GTDB lineage: Bacteria > Actinomycetota > Actinomycetes > Actinomycetales > Microbacteriaceae > Microbacterium. The sequence continues at coordinate 330 of NZ_CALBRW010000005.1, read as the reverse complement.
TCGTCGCCGCTTTCAGGATCGCGACGTCCTCACGCAGCCGCTTGTTCTCTGCCTTCAGCCGGCGGATCTCGGCATGCTCTTCGCTGGTCTGTCCGTCACGGTCACCGGCATCGATCTCGGCCTGGATCACCCACCGTCGCAACGACTCCGCCCCCACACCTCCTGACGGGCAACGGCCGCGATCGCCTTCGCGGTCGACGGGTACTCGGCCCGGTGATCGCGCACCAGCCTGACAGCTCGCTCACGGAGCACGGGATCAATCTCCTTCGGCATAACGGCTCTTCGGAATCAAGGGTGTAGGTGGGGTCTGAATCCTCCGGCTTCGAGTAG
>NZ_CALBRW010000004.1 GCF_937927635.1 uncultured Microbacterium sp. | reverse complement strand
TCGACCCCTATCCGCGAACCAGCACCGCTACACCCTCAACTACGAAGAGCCGGCAATCCCGCGGAGCAGTCGAAGGGCTTCACGCTCAGAACGCGAGGAGGTTCCGCTTTCCATCGACATCCCATCGTCCTTTCCGCGGATTCGGGTGGCGGGGGTTGCCCGCCTTCGTGAGAGCCCCGTAGTAGTAGATCTCGATACCCGCGGCCCGAAGCTCTGCGAGAACTAAGTTCTTTGCTCTTCTCAGCGCCGGTACCTTCAAGTCGCCCCAAGCGCCGACGACTTCCCGCACGCCGTACTTCTTCAGTCTCTTAACGATGGCGCGCGCGTTCTTGCGTGCGAGCCTTCTGTCATAGGCATCGAGACGGCGCGGATCAGACCCGCGAACCGGGTACAGGTTGAGCATGATCCAGCCGTCGTGCCCCTTCTCAGCGGCGACAGAAGCCACCCGAGCCACCGTCTTGTCTGCAACCTTCAGGTTCGCGTGCGACGGATTCATTCCGAGTACCACGAAAGGGTTCATCGCTCGCCTCTTCATCCGTTCAAGCACGTACCGGCGTTTGCGATGCTTCTTTTTCGGCTTAGGCCGGATAGCAGTTGGTCGCGTCCCCTTCTTGTACTTCATGGGTTCACACGCAGCCGCAAGTGCCGTTGGGGTGGTATGTCGTGAAGCACTCAGGGCAGACACCATAGTCCCGTCTGACTTGCTTCTGCCCGCCGGCGCGAGAGCTTGTCCTGTTCACGGGGTGGCTGATTCCCCAGAGTTTCGTCCGTGCACTTCGCCACGGCTGCACGCCGTCGCCCAAGGAGGCGGCTTCGTCGGCACTCCTGAACCCGTTTGTGTATCCGTAGTGAATGCGGAGGGTCGGGCCGCCGTCGTTTCGGTGGGCTTTGATATAGCTGGCTGTGCCTGTGTAGCGCTCGACGCCGGCGAGTGCTACCGCGCGGCGGATGAGATCCCGGTTCTCCATCGGAATACGGTGAGCCTCGAATGCCTGATCAAGTGAGGCATACTCTCGCTCGCTTGTGGCATCTTCGCAGGCCTTGTCTTGCTCGTCCTCGAAGTCGGGGTAGATGTCTGAGCGTTCGTTCATCACGCTCTCTCCTCAGCGAGCCGGCGTGCTTCCTTGAGAAGCGCCGCGTAGTCAGGGTCGTCGATCCCGTAGGTGGGGGAGCCGTCGTCGGGGTCAGAGGTGAACCGCCACGTCACCTTGAACCCGACCTTCTTCCCCTTCCTTCCCACCCAGGACAGAATGCCGGGAATCTCGCGCGGACCACTCAGCTCGAGGGCTTCGACGATCTCCTTCGCCTTGAGCAACCGCGGGGCGGAGTCGATCCAGAGGGTCCAAAGATCGCGTTCATTGCGGCGCAATAGATTCCACCAGGCGACAGCGTATGTTAGCTCCGCTTTCGGTGATGCTGAGGTGCCCCCATTGGTCGGCGATGCCGGCCATAGTTCGTTTAGCCGGCCGTCGCGCCAGTCTGCGAACCAGCGGTAGAACTCCGTTTCACGAGCCAACGGGACGTTAACGCGCACTTCCACCATGTCTTCCATGTTCAGTCCTTCCTTGACTGCTCCATAAGTATTACCCAGCTAATACCTACCGTCAAGTGCCTGTGTGCGAAGGGATGACTGGCTGGCGGGGGATCCGTTCCGGTGGGGCCAACATTCGGTCTCGCCCGCTCGGAGTGGACGGATGAGGATGAGGCGACGCCATGGTGATCTTTCGTGGTGGAACGAGTTCGGCGCGCGTGCTCCGCAGTCGAGCACGCCGCAGGCGCCCCGGCGTAGACAGCGTCACGGTAGAGGAATGAGATCACCTGCACGCGATGCCCGCCGGGCCGCTCATCGTGCACTGCCAGGTTGGTCACGCGGATACATCGCGGCGCGTCCCCGCGCGGCCGCGAGGCCCGCGTTTGCGCCGAAACATGTCATCTGTCGGCGGCGCTATGGGGGTGGAGTAGTCAGCGCCCGCAGGAAAACCTGGTCTCCGCTGCAGGAAAAGCGGCAACGCCTCATAGCCATGATCCGCACCACAAGTGGTTGCGCCAACAGCCCACGTGGACGCGAATGGTCCGGGATAGAGGTCCCGGACCATTCGCGTTCATGCGTCCGTGCTGGCGCCCCCGACGACCGTCGTTCCGACCCGCATCCATTTCGTCTGCGCCGCCGCCAGGCGCGATGATTGGCCAGGGACAACTGCCGGTGGTGATCGTCGGCGGCCCCAGCGCAATGCCGCGCAGGGGAAGGCGATATCCCGCCGGCACGAGGAGAAGACGATGCCCCCGGAGACCCCTGAGGGCGGTGAGACTCTGATCGCCTCCGTGCAGCGAGCCCTGCGCCTGGTCGACATCGTCGCGAACTCCTCGCGACCCCTTCCCGCGAAGGTCATCGCGCAGAAGGCGGGCCTCACCCTCGGCACGACGTACAACCTGGTGCGCACGCTCATGCGCGAGCAGTATCTGGCGGCGGAGCGTGACGGGCTCGTGCTGGGTGGGAGGTTTCCCGGGCTGAGCGACACCAAGGCGGCCGGGGTCTTCGTGGCACGTGTTCGGGAGTCGCTGCACGATGTCGCCGACGGGATCGGAGCCACCGCATACCTGTCCCGCTATCAGGACGGTGAAGTGCATCTTGTGGACATCGTCGATGCGGTGTCCAGCCCTCGCGTCGAGCTGTGGGTGGGGTTGCACTCCAGCGCCCATGCCACCGCGCTGGGCAAGCAGATCCTGGCGGAGCTCACGCCGGAGGAGCGTGCGGACTACCTCTCACGACACGTGCTCGAGGAGCTCACGCCCTACACGATCCGGGACCGTGAGCTGCTGCTGCGTCAGCTGGAGAGTCCGGCTGCGGCCGTCCGCGACGAGCAGGAGTACGCCATCGGGTACAACTGCCTGGCCGTTCCCGTGCTCGCACCCGGCATCACGGCATCCCTCGCCGTATCGCTGCCGACCGACGGACCGGCACCCGACACCGCCCTGATCGCCGAGCAGCTGCGCCGCACGGCGAACCGGCTGTCGCTGCGCCTCGGCACCGAGGGCCTCTCGGGCTCGGCGCTTTAGCGCTTTCACCATCTGAAAATCAGCGGGTTCCGTGCAGGTTGACAGCGCCCATAGTCTGGAGTCGCACCACGGTCACTGCCTGTCGCCGCCGGAGAAGCACGGTTTCCCCAGAACCAGCCGATCCGTTGCCGACATCAGACGGCTGATGACCGCGGGGGGGGATGAGACCGCTCGAGCGGTCCAAGCGAGGCGTCGACCAGGAGTCCCCAGCTCCTGCTCGACGCCTCGCCCATGTTCGGGTGGAGGCGACACGCCGGGCGTTGCGACGATCACTCGCGTCCGGGGGCTCCCAAGGCAGCGCTCGCCGATCGTGCGGCAGCCGCGACGACCGGCCCCAGCCTGCTCGCGTCTTCCGGACCCACTCGCTGGATCGGGAACCCGATCCCCAGAACTGCGGCGAGTTCCCCGGTGTGCCCGAACACCGGGGCGCTGATCGAGCCGACATCGATGTGCCGCTCGCCGAACGCCGCCGAGTATCCCTGTGCTCGCGCGACCCGGCTCTGCTCGTCCAGCCGCTCCATACTGGTGGGAGTCGAGGCCGTGAACTCGATCAGCTCGGTGCCCAGCAGCGCCTCGCGGGCATCCGGATCGAACGCCAGGAAGATCTTGCCCGGTGCGCCGGCGTGGAGCGGCAGCACCTGCCCCACGCGGAACGGGCGCATGATCACGTGACGCGTGTCGGCGACGCTGACGATGGTGCGGAGCGCACCATCGCGAACGTAGAGGCACGCGGACTCCTCGGTCTGATCGCGCAGCTCCTGCAGAATGTGCTTGGTCAGAAGCACGATGTCCAGCGCGAACGTGCCGGGCATCGACCACTGCACCAGACGGAGTCCGATGCGATAGCGATCACCGTCTCGGTCGAGGTAGCCCTCTCTCACCATGTTCTGGACCAGGTGCTGGCGGGAAGGCCGGTGCGACGCGTGATCTCCTGCAGCGTGGGGTCGGGGACTTCGAGCGAGAAGCAGGTGAGGATGCTCGTGATCTTCCGCAGCAGGAGGATCGGCGTGGGGGAAGTCGGCGAGCACGTGATGCAGATGTTCCAGCGGGTCGTCGATGCGGGCCAGGCGAGGAAGGACTGCTCCATCATCGTCAAGCTCGTCGACGGAACGCTTCAGCCGACCGCGTAGCCCGGCTCAGATCGCGCCGCCCCGCGCCTTCGCCACCACGATCCCGCGCCGCGAGCTCGCGAAGTCGTCCAGCATCCCGCGCAGCTCTTCAGCGCCGACGTCCGCGCCGAACACCTCGGAACCCGGCTCCAGCATGATCCCGGCGGCCAGGGGGCCTGCGATCACCGCATCGAAACCCAGCGCATCGACCAGCCCGGCGACGAGCGCCAGGTCGTCGGGGGAGTCCCCGGCGATGGCGATGGCCTTGCGCGCAGGATCGCCGACCTTCCGCGCCTCCTCCGCCATGTCCTGATAGCCCATGTGCCCGAGCGCCTTCACGACCCGCGCTCCCGCGAGATGCGCCTGCACCAGCTCGCTTGTCGAGGTCGCCGGGTCCGTCAGATCAGGGCGGATGCCGTCGGCGCCCCACCAGTAGTTCATGGCGTCGATGACGAGCATCCCGCTCATCTCCTCGGTCGGGAGCGTGCGGTAGGCGCCCAGCGGAAGCGCGAGCACCACGGCATCCGCATCGTCGATCACGGCAGAGACGGTACGGGCCTCGGCGCCGACCGCGGCCATCGCCCGCGCGATGGGGGCGGGGTCGCCGCTTCGCGCGATCAGCACGCGGTACCCGGCGTCCGACGCCAGTTGCGCCAGCACGGACCCCAGCCGACCTGCGCCGATGATGCCGAGCGTGCGGATGCGGTCCATCCCGCCATCGTATGTCCCGGCGTGCCGCCCGGACTCGCCGGCGCCCCCGCGCGCGGGCACTAGCGTGGAGAGAGTCCGCCCTCCGCGGATGATCGACGCCGATCGTCTGCCACCCGACCATCAGGAATCAGGTCATGCCCTCTCGACGCACTCGCGTTATCGCCGCCTGGGCGGTGCACGCCTTCACCCTCACCGGGGTGATCTGGGCGACCCTCGCGCTGCTGGCGCTCTTCGACGACGAGCCCCGGCTCATGTGGCTGTACCTGGGCATCGCCCTGGTCGTGGACGGCGTCGACGGCACCCTGGCGCGCAAGGCGGAGGTGCGCACCTACGCGCCGAACTTCGACGGCGTCATCCTCGACTCGATCATCGACTACCTGACCTGGACGCTCATCCCCGCGCTGTTCCTGTTCCGGGAGGGCCTTCTGGGCGACGGCGCCGCGGCGCTCATCCTGCTGCTGCTCATCAATGTCTCGTCGATGTTCTGCTACGCCAACACGAAGATGAAGACCGGCGACTACTACTTCCTCGGCTTTCCCGCCGCGTGGAATGTGGTGGCGCTGGGCCTGTGGCTGCTGGGCGCGGGCGCACTGTTCAACGCCGTCGTCGTCGTCGTGCTCTCGCTGCTGACCTGGGCGCCCATCGCATTCGTTCATCCGCTGCGCGTGGCACGGTTCCGGGCGATCACGCTCATCGCCACGGCGGTGTGGATCATCGCCTCCGCCGCACTCGTGGTGCTCTACCCGATCGCCGAGCCCTGGACCGTCGTGGTCTGGCTGGCCTCGGGCGCCTGGGTGATCCTCACCGGCGTCATCCGCACCGTCGCGGCCACCAGGGCGCTGCGGTAGCGGCGGCGCAGCAGCCGCTCCTGCACGTACTTGACCACTTCGATCGAGATGCTGCAGACGGTCAGCACGGCGATGACCGCCACCACGAACGGCGGGTAGTCCCGCCCGTTCAGCCAGAAGTACACGTACGGCGCCGTGAAGGTCGCGATCGTGGTGAGCGTCGCCAGGGCGCGGATGCTGCGCCGCGGGGCGAACAGCATCGCCAGCACGCCCCAGGTGTACGGGATCGCGGTGAGGATGTCGATCAGCCAGAGCACCAGCAGGCTGCCGTGGAACTGCGGGAGGAACGCCACCGGCAGGGCGCGCAGCGCCGAATAGATTCCCACCGCGAGGTACACGGGCCCCCGCGGGTCGCCTGCGAGTCGGCGCAGCGGATGCAGGCGCTGCACGGGCAGCTCGGCCGGCAGCATCCGCATCGTCTTCTGCGGCACATGCCTGGTGCTCATCCCGCGCAGCGCTCGCGCGGTGGCGTCGGGATCGGACGCCAGGGTGTGGCGCAGCAGCTCGAGGACGTTCGCGCCGTAGAGGGCACCGCGCTCGGATGCGGCGGGATCGTCGAGCCTGTGCACGATGACCGGGAGAGCAGCCGTGAGCGGTGCGTCGTCCCAGGCCGGGTCGGCCTCGGCGAACAGCATCCGGATGCCGTCCTCCAGTGCATCCCTGAGGATCGACAGGCGCGAGGCGGGGTGACGCAGCACGCCGGGTGCCACGAATCGCGTGTTCCGCGGGCCGAGCTCGGCGATGCGCCGCACTCCCGCGACCTCGAGGAGCTCGTCCGTCCGCAGTGCGCGGGAGATGATCCGGGGATCGGCGGTGAGGGTCTCGGGAGACACGAGCAGCGTCCGCTGCATACGCCCCAGCCAGCGCCGCACCATGGTCGAAGCATACCGGGGCGCCGCTGATCACCCGCCGCGCGGGCGGCTTCCGCGCCTTCGTCGGCGACCTCGAGCGCGCCGTCGAACTCGTGCGGTGAGCGGAACCAGGACGCCGGGGTCTCGCTCGCGAGTGCAGGCGCACCCGTGAGCGAGACCCCGCAGCGCTAGGCGGCGGCGAGCGCGTGAGCGCGGGCCGGCGTCATCGCACGCCGGACGTCGAAGCACGAGTCGAACCGTCCGATCGGCAGAGCGCTGAGCGCGGCGATGTCGTCCGAGGGCAGCCCATCGCGTGACGCCTCGCGCACGAGATCGTCCGTGATCGCGGGGTACTCCATGTCGGCCAGGAAGCGGTCGAGTGCAGAAGCGGATGTCGTCATCGTGTCATTCCTTCCTGAAACGGGGTGTCCTGTCTCATGCCGCGATCTCCTCCCGGTGCGATGACGACTCCACGGTGATCCTGCGGGGCTTGGCCCGCTCGCTGACCGGGATGACGACCGTCAGCACGCCGTTCTCGTACGAGGCGCTGATGCGGTCGATGTCGACGCCGTCGCCGAGGGTGAACTGGCGCAGGAAGGAACCCGAACTGCGCTCGCGCGCGAGCCACCGGGAGCCCTCACCGGTGTCCGCCGTGCGCTGCGCGCGGATGCTCAGCTGGGTGCCGTCGACGTCGACGTCGATGGAGCCGGGGTCCGCGCCGGGGAGATCGGCGTGCAGGACGTAGCGCTCGCCGTCGCGGAAGAGATCCACCGGCATCAGGCGAGGGGATCGAACGGAATCCAGCACGCTCGCAGCAAAACGATCGAGCTGGCTGATCGGATCGAATGTCATTCCCATGATGTGCTCCTTTCGATCGGCCCGGAGGAACGGGCTCAGATGGAGAATGCAGACCATCTGCATTCGCTGGTGTAGATTTGTTATAGACCAAAGTGATGATCTTCGCAATGACAGGACTCGCAGACATGACCGAACCCGAGATGAGCACGCCGCTGTACGGCATCGCCGTCGCCGCGCAGCTCGTGAATATGCCCGAGGCGACGCTGCGACTCTTCGAGCGTCACGGACTGCTCACGCCGCAGCGCAGCGACGGCGGAACCCGGCGGTACAGCGGTGATGACATCGCGCGGCTGCGTCGTGTCGGGCGACTGCGCGATGAGGGCATGAACCTCGCCGGAATCGGCCGGCTCATGGAGCTCGAGGACGAGAACGCCGGACTTCGAGCGGAACTGGCCGTCGAACGGGGCGACTCCGGGGAGTGACGTCGCCGTGGTCTCGGGCGTAGCGGGGTTCGGCATGAGCGTCTCCCTCGGCTCGTCGGATGCCGTGAACTGCGGCGATCAGAGGCTAAGCCGCACGGCATCCGCTCTGAAGACCCTTGACATCCGTGCCCGCCGGGCCTAGTCCGCGATGGTTCCTGCCCGTTCCCACGACGCCACCTCTCCAGGCACGACCCGGAACAGTGGATGCGGCCGGGGTTCCGAGCGTCGCCAGCGCTCGGCATCCGCTGGACTGCGCACGGCCAGCTTGGCGCCCAGGTGCTCCCACTCCCGCGCAAGCTGCCCGTCGGTCACGGCGATCCTGGCAGCGGGCCGTGCGGGGGACAGGATGCGGGAGCGGTCGAACCGGTAGCCGCGGGCATCGGCCTTCTCTCCCACGCCCGTGAGGTAGGCGCCGACGGCCGCGAGCGGATCCGGCTGAGCGCGGAACCGCTCCAGCTGCGGATGCCGCTGATACCCGCGGGTGCGCCCCGCGAGCACCGCCTGGGCCAGCAGCGCCTCGCGCCAGCACGCGACCAGCGCCGCCCTGTCGAGCTGTGACGGATGCAGTGACCAGAGCCTCATGGGCGTCCCTCCTCCTCACCGTCGTGCCTGCTCAGGCGCGAGGGCCACCAGATCACGCGCCCCAGATCGTGGCTCAGTGCGGGGACCAGCAGTGAGCGCACCACGAAGGTGTCCAGCAGCACGCCGAACGCGACGATGAAGGCGATCTGCACGAGGAACAGGATGGGGATGACCGACAGCGCCGCGAAGGTGGCGGCCAGCACCAGCCCCGCAGACGTGATCACGCCGCCGGTCACCGCGAGCCCGCGCAGGATGCCCTCGCGGGTGCCGTGCTTGCGAGATTCTTCGCGCACCCTGGTCATCAGGAAGATGTTGTAGTCGATGCCCAGCGCCACGAGGAACACGAACCCGTACAGCGGCACAGCGGGATCCGCGCCGGGGAAGTGGAACAGACCGCCGAACGCCAGGGCTGCCACGCCCATCGCGGAGCCGAACGACAGCACGGTCGTGAGGATCAGCAGCAGCGGTGCAACGACGGAGCGCAGGAGCAGCATGAGGATGATCAGGATCACTGCCAGGACCACCGGGATGATGAGGTTGCGGTCGTGGATCGACGCCGCGTTCGTGTCGACCGCTGTCGCGGTGACGCCGCCCACCAGGGCATCCGTACCCGTGAGGTCTGCGCGCAGTCGCTGGACGGTGAGCTCGGCCGCCTGCGAATCCGCGGCATCCGTCAGCGTTCCCTGCAGCAGCACCCGGCCGTCCCTGACTGTGGGATCCGGAGCGGGCGTGCCTGGGCGGCCGAGTGCGGTGATCCCGTTCTCGGTGACCGGCGCGCTGCCCGAAGGGGAGTCGGATGCCGTCACCGAGACGCCGTCGATGCCCTTGTCTGCCAGGAGCACGTCGGCGGCATCCTGCAGCTTCGACTGATCCACGAGAACGTACACCGGGCTGCCCGATCCGCCGGGGAAGTGCTGGCCCAGCACGGCCTGGCCGTCCCTCGCCTCGGACGAGCCGAGCACGAGGTCGGACTGCGGCACGCCGCTGGCATCCAACTGCAGACCGCCGACGGCGGCGACCGCCAGCACCAGCGCGGTGGGAATCCAGATCGCGCGCGAATGACGGCGGATGCCGCGGGCCAGGCGCTGCCACGGACCGCGGCCCTGGAGCGGATCCCCCGGCGTCGCCGACTCGGGCTCGAGCTTCGGTCGGCGCGGCCAGAAGGCGGCCCGGCCGAACAGGCCCAGCAACGCCGGCAGCAGCGTGAGTGCGGCCAGCATGGCGAACACGATCCCGATCGCCGCGACCGGGCCGAGCGTGCTGTTCGACTTCAGATCGCTCAGCAGCAGGCAGAGCAGACCCGCGATCACGGTCCCGCCCGACGCGAGGATCGGCTCGAACGCGCCCTTCCAGGCTCCGCGCACGGCCGCCCAGCGGTCGGAGGTGGTGTGCAGCTCCTCGCGGAACCGCGAGACCAGCAGCAGCGAGTAGTCGGTGGCGGCGCCGATGACGAGGATGAACAGGATGCCCTGCGTCTGCCCGCTCAGCAGCAGGATGTCGAGCTTCGCCGCCCACCACACCACCAGCAGCGCAACGCACAGCGCGAACAGGCTCGTGCACAGCACGATCACCGGCAGCAGCAGAGAGCGGTAGACGATCACGAGGATCACCAGCACGGCCAGCAGCGCCACCAGCAGCAGGATGCCGTCGATCCCCGAGAATCCGGCCAGCAGGTCGGCCGTGAAGCCGGCGGGCCCGGTGATGTGCACGGCGACACCGTCGGGGACGCTCTTCTTCAGATCGGAGGACAGCGCCGCGGAGACCTCGCCGACATCGGCATCCGCATCGATCGGGACGAACGCCTGGGCGGCCAGACCGTCCTCGGAGAGCAGGACGGGGGAGGAGCCGTCCTTCACGCCTTCTGCATCGGTGGCCGCGTCGAGCGCGGTGGTGATCTCGCCCTTCACCGCGTCGTCGATCTTCGTCTCGGACGAGAAGACCACCACGGCGGGGATCGAGTCGGAGCCGAGGAAGTCACCGAGGGATCTCTGCACCTCGGTGGCGGGCGCCGAATCCGGAAGATACGCGGTGGCGTCGTTGGAGGAGACTTCATCGACCCGGCCGAACAGCGGTCCGCCGAGACCCGCACCCACCAGCCACATCAGGATGAGGGCCGAGGAGAGCAGGACCCGCGGCCAGGATCGGTGCGTGCTTTCGGAGCGAAGCGACATGGCGGGCCTTTCTCGAGTGTTCCCAGGAAGAGGATATTGCTAGCCAAGCGAGAAAACAACCTGGCTTGATTCCAGCAATTGAATAGAATGCTCCTATGTCCGAGGAATCCGCTCTTCCCGCCGACCCGGTGCGCTCCGCATCGCCGGCTCCGGACGGCCTCGAGGTCGCCGACCTCTACGACGTCGACTACAGCGATCCCGAGCACGTCCTGGTGCAGCGCGACGGCATCCCCGTGGCCGAGATCCGTCAGATCAACGCGCTGATGGCCGCGCTCGGAGAGTTGCGAGAGGCCGAAGAGCAGCTCTCCGAAGCATCCCGGCGCTACATGCGGCTGGGCGACACCGACATGCGCGCGCTGCACTACCTGATCGTGTGCTCCCACCGCGGAATCATCGCGACCCCCGGCGGCATCGCGCACCATCTGCGGATCTCGTCCGCCTCGACGACCAAGCTGCTGGACAGGCTGGAGCGCGGTGGGCACGTCGTGCGCGCACCCCATCCGACCGATCGCCGCGCGCTGGCCATCTCGATCACCCCCGCGACGCACCGTGCGGCCATGGAGACAGTGGGCAGACAGCAGTCCAGGCGGTTCTACGCCGCCGCACGGCTGGCGCCGGCGGAGCGTGATGTCGTGATCCGCTTCCTCCGTGACATGGCGAACGAGATCGCACCGAACGATGAGGAGTGGGCCCAGCAACCGGAGGACTGACACCGCTCCGCCCACCGGGCACGGCACGTGCCTAGAGTGTGGTCATGGAGAAGAAACGACCGGAGGATCCCGAGCGGCCGGCCGCCGTTGACGCCGAGGAGGCGCTGCGAGAGGCATCATCCGCTGCAGAGGCGGCCAAGGCGGAATCCGACCGCTGGGGCGGGGCGGACAAGACGCCCACCGAGCCGGGGGACCGATACTGGTGACCTGGATCCAGGCCGCCGGGACGGCGCGTCGCCGTGAGCTGCTGGCGGATGCGGTGGCGCGCGCGCACACGGCGAAGGCTGTCGCGGAGGGGATCGAGGCGGCCGTCCCCGAGCAGGATCACGGCGAGATCTGGACGACCGCCGGCGACACCGCCATCGTGTGGGCGCTGCCCGGGAAGGACGGGGTCGTGCTGGCCGACGTGCACGCGCCGGGGCTGAGTGCCGCCGTGCTGTGGCCGCTGCTGGACTCGCTGGCGACGGATGCCGGCTGGTCGGGCAGCTGGCAGTTCAGCGCGTACGCGGGCCAGGAGCGCATGGCGGCGCTCGCCGAGCATGCTCATGCGCGCAGAGTGGCGACGAAGATGCGGATCGCCGTCGCCGAGGTGCCCGCGCCCACGGGCATCCGGCTGATGCCGATGGACGACGAGGGCTTCTCCGCCTACCGGGCCATCGCCGACGACGACTACGCCCAGGAGCGGTTCGCCTCGGGCTCCGAGCCCACGATCGAGGACTCCCGTCGCGTGGCGGCCGCGCAGATGGCCGAGCTGCTGCCCTTCGGGCCCCGCACGCCCGACCACCGACTGTGGATCGTGCGCGACCGTGATGACCGACGGGCGGGGATCCTGTGGGTGCACCTGGGCGACGGCGAGGCGTTCATCTATGACATCGCCATGGACGAGGACCGGCGCGGACAGGGCCTGGGCACCCAGACGCTGCGCGCCGCGGCTGCGGAGACCGCCCGCGCGGGGCTCGAGACGCTGGCGCTGAACGTGTTCGGCAGCAACGACGCCGCCCGCCGGCTGTACACGCGTGAGGGGTACCGCGAGACCGAGGTGCTCTGGTCGGTGCCGATCGCGCGGGCCTGAGCGGATTCGCGCCGCGCTCACCGGAAATCCCGCGAGCGGTGCGCGAGACCGGTCCGCAGATCCTCGAAGGCGTCCGCCAGCACGTTCGTGACGCCTTCGGGCGAGCGCTCCAGGATGCCGCGCACGATGAGCGCGGGGGAGTCGCGGGCGATGCGCCGGTAGCGGTTCCACACGCCGGTGGTGCAGATGATGTTGGCGAGGCCGTGCTCGTCCTCGAGGTTCAGGAACGTCACGCCGCTGGCCGTCGCCGGGCGCTGCCGATGCGTGACCACGCCCGCCACCTCGATGCGTCGGCCCGCCTCATGCGTGTACAGCTGGGCGGAGGTCAGCACGCCGCGGGCGTCGAGCGCCTGCCGCAGGTGCGTCATCGGATGATCGTCGGTGGAGACGCCGGTGGACCACAGGTCGGCGGCCAGCCTCTCGTACCCGGACTGGTCGGCGAACAGCGGCGGCTGCACGGACACCGTGGTGCCGGGCAGGAAGCGCGCCCTGTCCTCGGCGGCGGCGCCTGCCAGCCAGATGCCCTCGCGCCGGGTCAGCCCCAGGCACTCGAAGGCCCCGGCGGTGGCCAGCGCCTCCAGCTGCGCGGCCGTGGCATCCGTGCGCCGCACCAGGTCGTGCAGATCGCGGAACGGCCCGTGCTCGTCGCGCGCGGCGACGATGCGCTCGGCCAGCTTCACTCCGATCCCGCGCACGCCCGACAGGCCCAGCCGCACGGCGAACCGGCCGTCGCGGCGGTGCGCGGCGGAGACATCGGGCGCCGTGCGGTCGAACCTGCCGATGGGCGGCTGCGGGGCGATCAGGCAGGAGTCCAGGCCCGTGGGGCCTGAGCCCTCGGCATCCGGGCCGTCCTCGATGCGCTCCAGCCCGTCCAGGGCTCCGGAGGCGTGCAGGTCGGGCCGCAGCACCCGCACCCCGTGATGGCGGGCGTCGGCGGTGAGCGATGACGCCGAGTAGAACCCCATTGGCTGCGACCGCAGCAGACCCGCCAGGAACGCCGCCGGGTAGTGCAGCTTGAGCCAGGAGCTGGCGTACACCAGCAGCGCGAACGACAGCGAGTGCGACTCGGCGAAGCCGAAGTTCGAGAACGCCTGGATCTGCGCGTAGATGCGGTCGCAGAGCTCTTCGCTCAGCCCCTTCTCTCGCATCCCCGCGTACAGCGAATCCCGGATGCGCTCGATCCTCTCCAGCCCGCGCTTGGAGCCCATCGCCCGGCGCAGCAGGTCGGCCTCGTCGGCCGTGCAGTCGCCCAGCACCGTCGCCATCTGGATCAGCTGCTCCTGGAACACCGGGATGCCCAGCGTGCGCGACAGCACCGGCTCCAGCACCGGATGCGCGTAGGTCACGGCATCCTGCCCCAGCTTGCGCCGCACGAACGGATGCACGGCGCCGCCCTGGATGGGGCCGGGACGGATCAGCGCGATCTGGATGGCCAGCTCGTAGAACTCCCGGGGCTGCAGCCGCGGCAGCAGCCCCATCTGCGCACGCGACTCCACCTGGAACACCCCGATGGAGTCCGCCCGGCACAGCATGTCGTAGACGGCCTGCTCCTCCTTCGGGATGCCGGCCAGCGTCCACACCTCGCCGGTGGCCTCCGCCACCAGGTCGAAGCAGTGCCGCAGCGCCGACAGCATCCCCAGGCCCAGCAGGTCGAACTTGACCAGCCCCATCCAGGCCGCATCGTCCTTGTCCCACTGGATGACCGTGCGGTCCTGCATGCGGGCGTGCTCCACGGGCACCACCTCGCCCACCGGCTGGGCGGTCAGCACCATCCCGCCGGAATGGATGCCCAGGTGCCGGGGCGCCTTCAGCAGCTCGCCGGCGTAGGAGAGCACATCGGCGGGGATGTCGTTGTCGACCGCGGGCTCGATGCCCGAACTCCAGCCGTCCACCTGCTTCGACCAGGCGTCCTGCTGCCCGGGGGAGTGCCCGAGGGCCCTGGCCATGTCGCGCACGGCGTTCTTCGGCCGGTACTGGATGACGTTGGCCACCTGCGCGGCGCGTTCGCGGCCGTAGGTGGCATACACCCACTGGATGATCTCCTCGCGGCGACTGGAGTCGAAGTCCACATCGATGTCGGGCTCCTCGCTGCGGGTGGTGGCGAGGAACCGCTCGAACGGCAGTCCGTACAGGATCGGATCGACGGCGGTGATCCCCAGCAGGTAGCAGACCGCGCTCGCCGCAGCCGACCCCCGGCCCTGGCACAGGATGCCGCGGCGGCGGGCCTCCTCGACGATGCCGTGCACGATGAGGAAGTAGCCCGGGAAGTCCTTCTCCTCGATGACGTCCAGCTCGCGGGCGATGCGCGCCCGGCCGGCATCGTCCAGCCGCGGATACCTCGACGGCACCGCCTGCCACACGAGCATCCGCAGGTGGCTCATCGGCGTCTCGCCGGGCGGCACCTCCTGCAGCGGCAGGTCGGGTTTGGCCCGGCGCAGCGGGAACGCGGCCTCCGCGGCGATGCGCAGCCCGTTCGCGATGGCGCCGGGGTACCGGCGGAAGCGCGCGGTCATCTCGGCGCCGCTGCGCAGGTGCGCGGCCCCGTGCGCGGGCAGCCAGCCGTCGAGGTCGTCCATGCTGCGGGTGGCGCGCACGGCGGCGACGGCCTCGGCAAGCCCCGCCCGCTCGGGGGTGGCGTAGTGCACGTTGCCGGTGGCGACGACCGGCAGGCGCAGGGCTGCGGCGAGCTCGGCGAGGGCGTCGTTGCGGCGGGTGTCCTGCGGGTCGCCGTGATCGATGAGCTCGACGGCCACGTGATCCTGTCCGAACAGGTCGACCAGCCGGCGCAGCGGCCTGCCGGCATCTCCGCCCTCCAGCCCCTGCCGCACGGCGCCCTTGCGGCATCCGGTCAGGATCGTCCAGTGCCCGCCGGCGGCGGCGACCAGGTCGTCGAGGTCGTACTGCGGCCTGCCCTTCTCCCCGCCGCGCAGCTGGGCGCGGGTGATCGCGCCGGCCAGCCGGTGGTAGCCCTCCACTCCGTTCGCCAGCACCAGCAGGTGCTCGCCGAGCGGGTCGGGGGAGCCGGTGCGGCTGGGGGCCCTCGTCCCGCCCGCCGAGCCCAGCGACAGCTCCGCGCCGAACACGGTCTGCACGCCGGTGAACTCGGCGGCCTCGGCGAACCGCGCCGCGCCGTAGAAGCCGTCGTGGTCGGTGATGGCGAGGGCGGTGAGCCCCAGGGCCTCCGCCTCGGCCAGCAGGTCGTCGGGGGAGGAGGCTCCGTCGAGGAAGGAGTACGACGAGTGCGCGTGCAGCTCGGCATAGGGCACGGCATCCGCAGGTCGGGTGACGGGAGGAGCGGATGCCGGCGGCCGGTGCCTGCTCAGCGGGCCGGGGTCCTGGCGCGGGGCGAGCGGCTCCGCGGATGCCGGGGCCGTGGGCGCCTCCAGGGTGCGCTGCAGCGCCTTCCAGGTCAGCGGCGGGTTGCTGAAGCCCATCAGCGGTACCTGCCCTCGGCCCACCAGGAGCCCTCGGAGTGGAAGACGAGCCAGGCGCGGTGCTGCCGGTCCAGCAGCTGGAAGCGCTCGCCGGAGCGGGCTCTCGCGGCGTCCCAGCGGTGCTCATGCACCGGCCAGGGGCCCGCCCAGCCGATCACCTCGCTGTCGTCGATGAGGCCGGGCGGGCAGGACAGGGCGCCACGGGCGTCGACGCTGATCACCGCGCCGCCGGCTCCGGTCACGTGCACGGGCCGCATCGGCGTGAACACCTCCGCCGGCAGCGGATCCGGCAGGTTTCCCGGCCACGGGCGGCCGGGATCGCGCTCGACGACAGGGCGCTCGCCCCAGGGCGTCAGCAGCTGCCGGTCGGCCAGCATCCGACCGCCGGAGACGGATGCCGTGGTCACCCCGGCGTGCCCGAGCATGGTCTGCACGCGCGAGACGGCGTGATGCAGGCGCTCATCGGTGCCGGAGCCGAACAGCCCCGGCTGGTGGTGCGCCGCATCGTCGACCGCGACGGGCGCGATGCGCACCCCCACGATCCCGCGGAAGGCGTGCGCGGCGTCGGAGTCCTGCCCGCTGTCCGAGGCGGGCGGAGCCAGCGACTCCAGCTGCCAGCGCACCCGATCCACCAGGTCGGGGGCGTCGAAGCAGGTCGGATGCAGCCAGGTGCGCGAGGTGACCGCCCCGTCGTCGTCGGTGAGGTCGATGCGCACCTCCCTGCACACCAGCGAGGCGTCGGCGAGGGCCAGCATCACGGCATCCGCCGTCTGCCGCACGGCGAACGCGATCTGATCGGACTGTCCCAGCGGCGTCTCGAACTCGACGCGCCTGCTCAGCTGCGGGTCGGGTGCGCGGGGCGTCAGCGGCCGAGAATCCGCACCGCGTGCCAGCGCGTGCAGCCGGGCTCCCTGCTCACCGAACCGCTCCCGCACCGAGAGCGCGTCCAGGGCGGCGAACCCGCCCAGCGTGCCGACACCCAGCTGCCGCAGCAGCTCGGCGAGTTCCGGCTCGCCCAGCACCTCGAGTGGCAGCGGTGCGAGGAACGACTCGGCATCACCGGGAGGGATCACCGCCCAGCCCTCGTCCCCGGATCCTCGTGCCGCCAGCTCGGCGGTGAACGCCCCGTCGGCGACGCCCACTCGCACTTCGGGATACCCCGCCTCGCCGAGCACCTCCCGCAGGGCTGCAGCGGCCTGCTCCTCGCCGCCGTGATAGCGAGAGATCCCGCGGGAGCGGAGGGCGGCCAGGCCCGGGCGCAGCAGGTGCACGCCCGGTGCGTGCGCCTCGATCAGGCGCAGCACCGGCCGGAAGGCGCGCTCGTCCTGCGCGGGGTCGTGCGGCAGCATCCGCAATGCCGGCAGCCTGCTCTGCGCGAGCCGTCGGCGCTGCCCCGTCCGCACCCCGTGCGCGCGAGCCGAGTCCGTGCAGGCCGTGATGACGTTGCCGCGCACGAGCGCGGTGGGCGGATGCGGCGGAGCTGCGCCCAGCGCCGCGCGCAGCGGCCAGTCCGGGAACCACAGCACGTGCATCCGCAGGGGATCGATCGCGTCCATCACGCCACCGCCCAGCGCGGGTGGGTGGGCAAGGGGGCCGGCAGGGCCTGGGGGACGGCCTGCACGCCGCCGAGCCCTCCGGGCAGCTGCACACGCAGGCTCTGCGGGCGCGGGGCCGAGCGGGTCTGCGCGGTCACCGTCACCGTGCGATCCGACAGCAGCCCCCAGCCCTCGCCGATCCCCGACCAGTGCGGGTCGTGCAGGCTGATCAGCCCTTCGCTCTGCGGCCATGACGAGGCGGCCAGCACCGTGCATCCGCGGTCCCGCAACCGGGCCGAAAGACGCGCGGCATCCGCATCCCGCACCGCAGAGCCGGGGCTGACGGCGATCAGTGGCACCACCTCGGCCAGTGCCGAGATCACGGCCAGCCAGCGCTGCCCCGGCGAGGGCACCAGGATCAGCCGGGACAGGTCGACGCCGAAGGATGCCGCCGCCTCCAGCCCCAGCGTGGGCATGCCCACCGCGGCGCACCAGCTGCCGCGCTGCGAGACGGCGCCCATCAGCGCGAGGATCAGGCTCGGCGAGGGCGAGACCGAGTACACCGTGCCGGTCTGCAGCCCGCGGCCGGGGAGCAGCTCCGCCAGTGCGGGGTGCAGCGGCAGCACGGCATCCTCGCTGCGGCGGCGCTGCATCCGGCTGATCTCACGGCGCAGCCGAAGGATGTCCCCCGCCCGTTCATCCGCGGGGGAGAGCGCCGCGATCGTTCCGATCCCCATGCATCCATCCTCGAATCTTGTTTCGAATAATTCAAGTCCGATTCGAAGACTAGATCGCACATCCGACATTGCGAACAGGATGGTTGTCCACAGGGCTCTGCGGGGCATCGTCGATCTCCTCTAGCCTGCGAGCATGACCTTCCACGCCATGGCCGTGCTGCTCGTGCATCTGGCCCTGGCCGGCGTGGGGCTGGGGCTGCTGGTCATCGACGCGCGCACGCACCGGCTGCCCAACCGCATCGTGCTGCCCACCCTGGGCGCGCTGGTGGTGCTGGTGATCGTCGAGGCGCTGGCGACCGGCGATGCCGAGCGGATGCTGCGGGCGATGCTGGGCGGTCTGGTCCTCGGCGCCTTCTACGCCGCCATGCACTGGGGATCGCGGCAGGGGATGGGCGGCGGGGATGTGAAGCTGGCCGCCGTGATCGGGGTGGTGCTGGCCTGGCACGGCTGGTGGACGCTGATGCTCGGCGCGTGCGCGGCGTTCGTGCTGGGCGCCCTGTTCGCGCTGGTGCTCATGGCGCTGAGGCGCGCGAACCGCTCCACGCGCATCGCGTTCGGCCCGTGGATGATCCTCGGCGCGGCGCTGGCCATCGTGGCGGCATGACGCGGCGTGCACGCCATGTCCCCGCAGGGGGTTATGGTGAGCACATGGCACTCGCACGACTTCACGGCGGTCCGCTCGACGGGCAGATCCTCCCGCTCGATGACGCCGATCAGAGCACCCTGATCCTGCCCTACAGCGAGACGATGCTCACCTATCGTCGCGACGGCGCGCCGACGAACACCGGCGCGCACGACGGGCCGACCGAGACGGCGTTCCGATATGTCGAGTCCGAGGACGGCATCTCGCCCAGTGATGACTGATCCCGCGGCATCCGATCCCGTGTCAGGCGCTGCGGGCGACCCGCAGCGCACTTTCGAGATCGAGCGCAAGTACGACGCGGATGCCTCGACGCCGCTGCCTGACTGGTCGCGCGTGCCCGGAGTCGTGAGCGTGACCGAGGGCGAGCTGCGCGAGCTGGACGCCCGCTATCTCGACACGGACGACCGCGCTCTCGCGCAGCACGGCATCGCCCTGCGGCGCCGCACCGGCGGGCCGGACGCCGGCTGGCACATCAAGGGTCCGCGCCAGGGGGAGGGGCGTCTGGAGCTCGGCTGGCCGCTGGATGACGACGGCCGGATGCCGGGTGCCGTGGCGGAGACCGTCGCGCAGTGGACGAGTGCCGAGCTGGTGCCCATCGCCCGCATCGAGAACACCCGCACGGCCTTCCACCTCGTGGGCGCCGCAGGCGTGATCGCCGAGTTCGTCGACGACCACGTGCGCGCCACTGACCTGCGCGCGGGCACCCGCAGCGCCTGGCGCGAGTGGGAGATGGAGCTGGGGCCCGCTGCCCCCGCCGACGGCCCCGACCGCGAGGCGTTCTTCGCCGCCGTCGAGCAGGCCGTGCAGCAGGCGGGCGGCCGCCCGCCGTCCTCCGGCTCCAAGCTCGCCCGTGCCCTCGGGGCCTGAGCTCAGCCCTTCTTCAGCGCGTCCAGGGCCAGGTTCAGCTCCACGACGTTCACGCGCGGCTCGCCGAGGAAGCCGAGGTCCCGACCGGCGGTGTGCGCGGCCACGAGTCGGCGCACCTCGCCGACGCTCAGCCCCCGGGCATCCGCCACCCGCCGCACCTGGATCGCGGCGTACGCCGGAGAGATGTGCGGATCCAGGCCCGAGCCGGACGCCGTGAGAGCATCCACAGGCACGGCATCCGGGTCCACGTCGTCGAACGCGGCGATCTGCGCGCGGCGCTCGGTGATCTGGGCGATGAGCTCGCGGTTCTCCGGTCCGAGGTTGGAGCCACCCGACGCCAGCGTGTCGTAGTCCGCGGCCGACGGGCGGGGCTGGAAGTACTGCGGCAGGGG
Organism: uncultured Microbacterium sp.; assembly: GCF_937927635.1. Classification (GTDB taxonomy): domain Bacteria; phylum Actinomycetota; class Actinomycetes; order Actinomycetales; family Microbacteriaceae; genus Microbacterium. The sequence goes on along the minus strand of NZ_CALBRW010000004.1, from coordinate 56,188 downwards.
CTTCCCGCCGGCATCCGCGAAGCTCTGCCCGATCAGCGAGGAGCCGGCCACCGAGCCGTCGGCGCGGTGCACGAGCGAGCCGTTCGCCTGCGCGGGCATCGTCGCCTGGCCGATCCCCAGGATCAGCAGCGGGTAGCCGATGCCGAGGATCACCGTGAGCACCAGCGTGAGCCGCAGAGCGGTCCACAGCATCCGCAGCGGGTGACTGGCACGAGCGGTCATGGCATCCTGCTCTCAGAAGCCCGGCAGCAGGCTGACGACGAGGTCGATGACCTTGATGGCGACGATGGGCACGAGGATGCCGCTGATCCCGCAGATCAGCAGATTCCTGGTGAGGGCCTTGCGCAGCTCCCTGGTGCGGTACGGCACGCCGATCAGCGCCAGCGGGATGAGGATGCCCATCACCACGGTGCTGAAGATGACGGTGGACAGGATCGCGGATGCCGGGGTGTGCAGGCGCAGGATGTTCAGCGCGTCCAGGCCCGGGAAGACGCCGACGAACAGGGCGGGGAAGAGCGTGAAGTAGCGGACCGCGTCGTTGGCGAAGTTGAACGTGATGAGCGCGCCTCGGGTGGCCATCTGGCGCCTGCCCACCTCGATGATGTCCACGAGGTGACTGGGGTCGTCGTCGAGGATGATCATGTTCGCGGCGTCCTTGGCCGCCGCCGTCGCGGTGTTCATCGCGATGCCGATGTCGGCCTGCGCCAGCGCCGGCGCGTCGTTGATGCCGTCGCCGCTCATCGCCACCAGGTGGCCGCGCTTCTGCTCCTGCTGGATGATCGCGAGCTTGCCCTCCGGCGTCGTGTCGCCGACGAAGTCGTCGATGCCGACCTCGGCGCTGATGGCCTCGGCCGTGAGGCGGTGATCGCCGGAGACCATCATGCTGCGCACGCCCAGCGCGCTCAGGTGGGAGATCCGCGCGCGGACGCCCTCCTTCACGACGTCCTGCAGGTGCACGAGCCCCAGGGCTCGGCCCCGGTCGCCCGGCACCTTCATGGCCACGGCCAGCGGCGTGCCACCCGTGCGGGCGATGGCCCGCGCGGCCTCCTTGAGCTCGAGGAGCACCTCGCGCGGCGGCTGCGTGCCCTGCTGCTTGAGCCACGCGGCGACCGCCGAGACCGCCCCCTTGCGGATGCGCGTGCCGTCGGGGAGGTCGACGCCGGACAGGCGCGTCGTGGCGCTGAACGGCACGAACACGCCGCTCTCGGCGTGCGGATGCACAGGCTCCACGCCGTCCTCCGCGGCCAGGGCGACGATCGACGCGCCCTCGGGAGTCGGGTCCTCCAGCGACGCCTCCGCAGCCATGCGGATCAGCCGCTGGTCGGTGTTCCCTCCCACCGGGACGAACGCGATCGCGCGTCGATTGCCGAGGGTCACCGTGCCGGTCTTGTCCAGCAGCACGGTCGTGATGTCGCCGGCGGTCTCCAGCGCCTTCGCCGAGGTGACCAGCACGCCGCGTCGCAGCAGCTGCGACATCCCGGCGATGCCGGTCACCGACATCAGCGCTGCGATCTCGGTGGGGATCAGGCACACCACCAGCGACACCAGCACGGGGATCGACACGGGCGCGGCCACGGGGGAGACCACGGCGTTGAGCGTGAGCACGAGCAGCACGAACGACATCGAGAAGGATGCCAGCAGCGCGCTGAACGCCACCTCCAGCGGCGCCTTCTGCCGCCGCGACCTGCTGGCCAGCCGGATGGTCTGCTCCACGGCGCCCGCCTCGGGGGTGGCCGTCACGCGCACCACGAGGCGATCGGAGGTGTCGCGCGTGCCGCCGGTGACGCCGGTGCGGTCGCCGTCGGAGGCGCGGGTGACCGTGCCGGCCTGCCCGGTGAACTCGGACTCGTCCACCTCGGCCGTGCCCCAGAGCACCTCGCCGTCGGCGGGGATCAGCTCGCCGGCCTCGACGACGATCACGTCATCGGGGCGCAGGCCGCCCGCGTCGATGTCGATCACCGTGGCCGCCGATGCCCCGGCATCCCGCCCCCGGTCGTAGTCGGCCACCAGGTGCGCGGTCGTGCCGGACGGCGATCGTCGCAGCGATGCCGTCTGCGCGCGCCCCCGGCCCTCGGCGATCGACTCGGCCAGCGTGGCCGTGTACAGGCACGCCCAGAAGCCGGCGGCGAGCATCCAGGTGAACCCGGTGGGCATGACGGTCCCGCCCGAGGGCGGCGGGCCGCCCGCGAAAGGCTCGGCGATCGCGATGAGGGTGGTCAGCGCGGCGCCGATCTCGGTGAGCAGCAGCACCGGGTTGTGCCACAGGTAGCGCGGGTCGAACTTGCGCAGCGCATCGACCAGCACCGTGCCGATGGTGCTCACGGCGATCACGTCGCCCTGCGTCATGGCGGTCCGCGTGCTCATCCCATCAGCCCCTCGGCGAGCGGGCCGACCAGGAGCACGGGGACGAACACCGGCACGGTGATGAAGACGATGAGGCTCACCAGCAGCACCACGAACTGCGGCCGGTGCAGGGGCAGCTCACCGCTGGTGGCGGCCTTTCCCTGCGCGGCCAGCGACCCTGCCAGCGCCAGCACGAGGGCGATGGGGATGAACCTGCCCAGCAGGATGATCACCCCGATCAGCACGTTCAGCATCGGGTCGTTCGCGCTCAGGCCCGCGAACGCGGATCCGTTGTTGATGGCGGCCGACACGAAGGCGTAGAACACCTCCGACAGTCCATGCGGACCCTGATTGCTCATGGCGTCCAGCAGGTCGTCGCGCACCGATGGGATCGCGAAGCCCGCGGCCATCCCGCCCAGCGCCAGCAGCGGGAGCACCAGGATGGCGATGCTGACGAGCTTCAGCTCGCGCACCCCCAGGCGCTTGCCCAGATACACGGGGGAGCGGCCCAGCAGCAGTGCCGCCAGGAACACGGCGATGACCATCAGGATCAGCAGCGCGTAGGTGCCGGATCCCGCGCCGCCCGGCGCCACCTCGCCGAGCGTCATGTCCAGCATGAGCATGAGCCCGCCGAACGCCGTGTACGAGTCGTGCATGGAGTTCACGGCGCCGCCCGTGGTGCCGGTCGTCGCCGTCGCGAACAGCGTGGAGCCGACGATGCCGAAGCGCTGCTCCTTGCCCTCCATGGCGCCACCCGCCAGCATCGGCGCCGTGCCCGACCCCGCGTACTCGAAGACCGTCAGCGGGATGTACACCGCCGCGAACAGCACGATCATGGTGATCAGCAGGGCGAGGCCCGCGCGCTGGTCGCCCACCATGGTGCCGAACATCCTCGGCATCGAGAACGGGATCATCAGCAGCAGGATCACCTGCAGCAGATTCGTCCACGCCGTCGGATTCTCGAAGGGATGCGCGGAGTTGGCGTTGAAGAAGCCGCCGCCGTTGGTTCCGATCATCTTGATGGCCTCCTGCGAGGCCACCGGCCCGCCCAGCATCGTCTGCGTGCTGCCCGACACGGTCGTGATGGCGGCGGGCTCGCTGAGGTTCTGGATCACGCCGCCGACCATCAGCAGCACGGCCATCACGACGGACAGCGGCAGCAGGATGCGCAGATTCGCCCGCACGAGATCGACCCAGAAGCTGCCCAGTCCGCTGCGCCCCCGCAGCGAGGCGAAACCGCGGATGAGCGCCACCGCCACCGCCATGCTCACCGCCGCGGAGACGAAGTTCTGCACGGCCAGCCCCACCATCTGCACGGCGTAGCCGGTGGCCTGCTCGGGGGAGTAGGACTGCCAGTTGGTGTTGCCGACGAAGGATGCCGCGGTGTTGAACGCCAGATCGGGTCTCATGCCCGGCATACCCAGCGAGTACGGCAGCAGAGGCTGCAGTCGCAGCAGGGCGTACAGCAGCACGAAGCCGGCCAGCGAGAACGCCCCGATCGACGCCAGGTAGCGGCGCCAGGACTGCTGCCTGGTGGGGTCGATGCCGCACAGCCGGTAGATGAGGCGCTCGACGCGCAGGTCGCGGCCGGAGGTGAACACGGCCGCCATGTAGTCGCCCAGCGGGCGGTAGATCAGGCCGAGCACGATGGCGACGGCCAGCAGCGCCGACGCCGTGAGGAACCACGCCATCAGATGCGGTCTGGTCGGAGCAGGACGTATGCCAGGTAGATCACCGACGCGACGCCCGTGATCACGGCGACGGCTTCCAGGATGCCCACGACTTCTCCTTCACGAGAACTGCCCGACGAGCATAGTACGCGGAAGGGCCCGATCCGAATGGATCGGGCCCTTCCGCGCAGCGAGTGCGGCTCAGAGATTGATCATGTGCCCCGCGAGGCCGTGGAAGCCCTCCTGCAGCGCCTCCGACAGCGTCGGGTGGGTGTGCACGTTGCGGGCCGCCTCCAGGGCGGTGAGGTCCCACTTCTGCGCGAGCGTCAGCTCGGGCAGCAGCTCGGACACGTCGGGGCCGATCAGGTGGCCGCCGAGCAGCTCGAGGTGCTCGGCATCCGCGATCAGCTTGACGAAGCCGACCGGCTCGCCCAGGCCGTTGGCCTTGCCGTTCGCGCTGAACGGGAACTTCGCGACCTTGATCTCGCGACCGGTCGCGCGTGCCTGCTCCTCGGTGAGACCGAAGCTGGCGACCTGCGGCTGGCAGAACGTCGCGCGCGGCATCATCCGGTAGTCGCCCAGTGTCTGGGTCTCGGCGCCGGCGATGGTCTCGGCGGCGACCACGGCCTGCGCCTCGGCCACGTGGGCGAGCTGCAGCTTGGCGGTCACGTCGCCGATGGCGTAGATGCCGGGGACGTTGGTGCGCATGTAGTCGTCGATGGCGATCGCGCCGCGCTCGGTCAGGGCGACGCCGGTGGCCTCCAGGCCATAGCCGTTCACGTTCGGAGCGAAGCCGACCGACATGAGCACCTTGCCGGCGTCGATCTCGCCGGGCACGCCGTCGCGGGTCTCGTACGTGACGTGCACGGAGGACCCGTTGTCGGTGACGGTCTTCACCGCGGTGGAGGTGAGGATGTCGATGCCGAGCTTCTTGTACTGCTTCTGGATCTCCTTGGAGACCTCGACGTCCTCGTTGGGGAGGGCGCGGTCGAGGAACTCGATGATGGTGACCTTGACGCCGTAGTTGGCCAGCACGTAGGCGAACTCCATGCCGATGGCGCCGGCGCCGACGATCGCGATGGAGGAGGGCAGCTCGCGGGTGAGGATCTGCTCCTCGAAGGTGACGACGTTCTGGCTCAGCTGCACGCCGGGCAGCAGGCGCACGGTCGAGCCCGTGGCGATGATCGCGTTCTCGAACGTGACCTCTTCGGTCGTGCCGTCGGACTTCGCCACCGAGATGGCCTTGGGCCCGGTGAAGGTGCCGCGACCGTCGTACTCGGTGACCTTGTTCTTCTTCATCAGGAAGTGGATGCCCTTGACGTGGGTCTCCGCGACCTTGCGGCTGCGGTCGAACGCCGCGCCGAAATCGAAGGTCACATCACCCGAGATGCCGAAGAACTCGGCCTTGTGTGTGAAGGTGTGCGCGACCTCGGCGTTCTTCAGGAGCGACTTGGAGGGGATGCATCCGACGTTCAGACACACACCGCCCCAGTACTTCTCCTCGATGATGGCGGTGGACAGTCCGAGCTGAGCGCTGCGGACTGCGGCGACATAGCCGCCAGGGCCCGCGCCGAGGATGACGACATCGTAATGTGGCATGCCCACAAGCCTATCGTCTGAGCCGCGCGCGGGATGAGCACGGTTCTGCAGGAAGACTGCGGATCCCCCTCCCGGTCACCCGATCGCATCCGATAGGCTGGGAGGCCGGAGGAGGGAGACCCGTGACAGACGACAGCAGGAACGGCGCCGGAGGCGCCATCCACCGAAGCGGCGAGCCGCGCCACGATGTGACGCAGACGTTCGGACACGAGTCGGATCTCTCCTTCGTGCCGTTCGGCGCGGACCTCACCGAGGCGGAGGGTGCGGCCATCGAGGCGCTCCCGGCCGGCTCCGCCCTTCTGCTCGTGCGCTCCGGCGCGCTGGCGGGGGCGCGCTACCTGCTCGACGCCGACGTGACCACGGTGGGTCGTCACCCCGAGGCGGACATCTTCTTCGACGACGTGACCGTCTCGCGCCGTCATGCGGAGATCACCCGCGCCGGAGGCGCGTTCGAGATCATCGACCAGCGCTCGCTGAACGGCACGTACGTCAACGGCGAGCGGGTCGATCGCAGCGAGCTGTCCAACGGCTACGAGCTGCGCATCGGCAAGTTCCGGATGAACTTCTTCGTCTCCCCGATCGATCTCCCGACGGCGAACGACTGATGTCGGCGGCCGGAGCCGCACGGGAGCGCACTGCAGCGGGCGCGCTTCTCAGCATCGGCCAGGTTCTGGCACGTCTGGTGCCCGAGTTCTCGCAGCTGACCTCCAGCAAGCTCCGCTTCCTCGAGGTGCAGGGCATCGTCAGCCCCTCGCGCACCGAGTCCGGCTATCGCAAGTTCTCGCCGCACGATGTGCAGCGCCTGCGCACCGCGCTGATCCTGCAGCGCGACCACTACCTGCCGTTGAGCGTCATCCGCGAGCAGCTCGACGAGGCGGAGGCCAAGGGGCAGCCCTGGGCCGACCTCGTCCCGCGGTCGATCACGCCTCCCGCGCGCCGTCACCGACGTGACGAGCTCCTGGCGCGCACGGGTGCCACGCCGCAGCTGCTGAACGACGCCGTCAGCGCCGGCCTCATCGTCGCGTCCGACACCTACACCGATCAGGTGGCCTCGCTGCTGTCGGGGCTGGTCGTGCTGGCCAGGCACGGCATCGAGCCGCGCCACCTGCGCAGCCTGCGCCAGAACGCCGAGCGGGAGGCGGCGCTGATCGAGTCGGCGCTGTCCACGCTGCTGCGCAGGACGGATGCCGCATCCCGCGGCCGCGCTGCCGAGCTGGCCCCGGAGCTGGCCACGCACATCGACTCCGTGCGGAGCCTGATGGTGCGGCAGGCTCTGGATCGAGCGCTTTCGTAACGAACCGGTTGCGACACACCTTCGACGCGACGCTGATGTCGTTGCCGCGGGTGGGGTGCTGCTCTAGCGTTGAGGTATTCGTTCAGGAGAGGACAGAAGCATGAATGCGGATGAGCTGACAGGCGACCCGCGGTTCGTCACCGAACTCCTCTTCACGGACGGTCTCCCCGCCATGGACGACGAGGTCGGCTATCGCGGCGCAGTCGCCGCACGCGCCGCCGGCATCACGTACCGGCAGCTGGACTACTGGGCGCGCACCGAGCTGGTGGTCCCCACGGTCCGCAGCGCCACGGGCTCGGGATCGCAGCGCCTGTACGGCTTCCGCGACATCCTGGTGCTCAAGCTCGTCAAGCGACTGCTGGACACGGGCATCTCGCTGCAGCAGATCCGCACCGCGGTCGAGCAGCTCCGCGCCGCCGGCATCCGCGATCTGGCCGGCACCACGCTCATGAGCGACGGGGCCTCCGTCTACCTGTGCACGTCGAACGATGAGGTCATCGACCTTGTCAGCCGCGGCCAGGGAGTCTTCGGCATCGCCGTCGGCAAGGTCCTGCGCGAGGTGGAGTCCACGCTCGTGGAGTTCGACCCCACGGCGCCCGACCCTGTCGACGAGCTGGCCGCGCGCCGCAAGAAGCGCACTGCCTGACCCTTCACCTCGACGCGCCGAGCCTGTCGAGACGTCGGCTGATCAGGCCAGCGGGCCGTTCTCCGGGACGGGCACGCGACCGGTGCGGATGACGCGGTCCAGCAGCTGGTCGAAATCGCCGGCGAGCTCCTGCGCGGAGTCTCCCGGCCAGATGTGCAGAGGCTTGGCCGCGCCCTGCGCCTGCTGCAGCGACGTGCGCTCCGGCAGCTGAGGGGCCAGCACCAGCGGGCCGAACATGTCGCGCAGCTCCTTGATGCGGAACTGGTGCTCGATGGACTGCGGGCGCACCCGGTTGACGACGATGCCCAGCGGCTGCAGTCGGGGCGAGAGGCCGCGGCGGATCTCCTCGATGGCGCGCAGCGCGCGGTCGGCCGCGGCGACGGAGAACAGCCCGGGCTCGGTCACGACCATCACCCGGTCGCTGGCGGCCCAGGCGGTGCGGGTGAGGGCGTTCAGCGACGGCGCGCAGTCGATGAGCACCAGATCGTACTCGCTCTCGACGGTGGCCAGAGCCTCTTCGAGCTTCCACACGTCGCGCACCGAGGGGTGCGGGCCGTCGAAGTTGATGGCCGACGGGCTGCCGATCAGCAGATCGATCGTGCCGGGGTGCACCTTCGCCCAGCCGCTGGTGGTGATCGCCTGACGGACCACCTTCTCCTTCGGGTTCTCCAGCACGTCGGCGATGTTGAGTCGGCCGGCGATCTGGATGTCCATGCCGGTGGACACATCCGACTGGGGGTCGAGATCGACCACCAGTGTGCGGATGCCACGGGCGAAGGCGGCGGAAGCCAGACCGAGGGTCACGGTCGTCTTGCCGACGCCTCCCTTGAGGGAGCTGACGCTGAGTACGTGCACTCCTACACGTTACCGTGCCCTTCCCGTGAGTCACCTCCGCACGCCTCGGGCGAGTCACGCGGTCGGGAGAGCACCCGGAGTGCCGTTAGTCTGGGGACACACTCAGCCCCCGCTCTGCGCGCAGACCCTGCGCGCATCGACCTCTGAAGAGGTGTGCATGTTCCAGAAGATCCTGGTGGCCAACCGTGGTGAGATCGCGATCCGCGCATTCCGTGCGGCGTACGAGGTGGGGGCGCGCACGGTCGCGGTGTTCCCCTATGAGGACCGCGGGTCCCTGCACCGGCTGAAGGCCGATGAGGCCTACGAGATCGGCGAGCGCGGTCACCCTGTGCAGGCCTACCTGGATGTGGACGGCATCATCCGGGTCGCGCTGGATGCCGGGGCGGATGCCATCTACCCGGGCTACGGGTTCCTGTCCGAGAACCCCGAGCTTGCCGAGAAGGCCGCGGCCGCGGGCATCACGTTCATCGGCCCTCCCGCGCACGTGCTGGAGATGGCGGGCAACAAGGTCGAGGCCAAGCACCACGCCGTCGAGGCGGGCGTGCCCGTGCTGCGCTCGACCGAGGCATCCGACGACATCGACGCGCTCGTCGCGCAGTCCGACGAGATCGGCTTCCCGCTCTTCGCCAAGGCCGTCGCCGGCGGCGGCGGACGCGGCATGCGGCGCGTGGAGAGCAAGGGCGAGCTCGCGCCCGCGCTGGCCGAGGCCATGCGCGAGGCCGGTGCGGCGTTCGGCGACTCGCGGATGTTCCTCGAGCAGGCCGTGCTGCGCCCCCGGCACATCGAGGTGCAGATCCTCGCCGACGCGCAGGGCGAGACCGTGCACCTGTTCGAGCGCGACTGCTCGGTGCAGCGGCGGCATCAGAAGGTCATCGAGATCGCACCGGCGCCCAACCTCGACGAGGCGATCCGCGCCGACCTGCACCGGCACGCCATCGCATTCGCCCGTTCCATCGGCTACCAGAACGCCGGCACCGTGGAGTTCCTGCTGGAGACCACCGGTCCGCGCGCCGGCGAGGTCGTCTTCATCGAGATGAACCCGCGCATCCAGGTCGAGCACACCGTGACCGAAGAGGTCACCGACGTCGACCTGGTGCGCGCGCAGATGCAGATCGCGGCGGGAGCGAGCCTGGCGGACCTGGACCTGCAGCAGGACGACATCCAGCTGCGCGGCGCCGCCCTGCAGTGCCGCATCACCACCGAGGACCCCACGCAGGGCTTCCGCCCCGACACCGGCAAGATCACCACCTACCGCTCGCCGGGCGGTGCGGGCATCCGCCTGGACGGCGGCACCACCGCGGCGGGATCCCAGGTGAGCCCCTACTTCGACTCGATGCTGGCCAAGCTGACCTGTCGCGGGCGCTCGTTCCACAGCGCCGTCGCGCGCGCCCGTCGTGCGCTGGCGGAGTTCCGCATCCGCGGCGTCTCCACCAACATCCCGTTCCTGCAGGCCGTGCTCGACGACCCGTCCTTCGAGGCGGGCGACCTGTCGACCTCGTTCATCGAGGAGCGCCCCGAGCTGCTGCGCGGCCGCGTGTCGAAGGACCGCGGCACGAAGATCCTGCGCTGGCTGGTGGATGCCACGGTCAACAAGCCGCACGGCGAGAACCCGCTGGTGCTGCCGCCGGCGCACAAGCTCCCGGCGCTGGACCTGAGCGCGCCCGCTCCGGCAGGCTCCCGCCAGCTGCTTCTGGAGAAGGGGCCCGCGGCCTTCGCAGCGGCTCTCCGGGCCCAGCAGCCACTCGCCGTCACCGAGACGACCTTCCGTGACGCGCACCAGTCCCTCCTCGCCACCCGCGTGCGCACCAGCGACCTGGTCGCCGTGGCCCCGTATGTGGCCAGGATGACCCCGCAGCTGCTGTCGGTGGAGGCGTGGGGCGGCGCGACCTACGACGTGGCGCTGCGCTTCCTGGGCGAGGACCCCTGGGAGCGGCTCGCGGCCATGCGCGAGGCTCTCCCCAATGTCGCCATTCAGATGCTGCTGCGCGGGCGCAACACAGTCGGCTACACGCCGTACCCCACGGCGGTGACCGACGCGTTCGTGCGCGAGGCCGCCGCCACCGGCGTGGACATCTTCCGCATCTTCGACGCGCTCAACGACGTCTCGCAGATGCGACCGGCCATCGACGCGGTGCTGGGCACCGGCACCGCCGTGGCCGAGGCGGCCCTCTGCTACACGGGCGACCTGCTGAACCCGGCCGAGGACCTGTACACGCTGGATTACTACCTGCGCGTGGCCGAGCAGATCGTCGATGCAGGAGCGCACGTGATCGGCATCAAGGACATGGCGGGCCTCCTGCGCCCGGCCGCGGCGGCGAAGCTCGTCACGGCCCTGCGCGAGCGCTTCGATCAGCCCGTGCACGTGCACACGCACGACACCGCCGGCGGTCAGCTCGCGACCCTGCTGGCTGCCAGTGCGGCAGGAGCGGATGCCGTCGATGCGGCCTCCGCGCCGATGTCGGGCACCACCAGCCAGCCCTCGCTGTCGGCGCTGGTCGCGGCGCTCGCGCACACCGAGCGCGACACCGGCATCGACCTGCAGGCGGTCTCCGACCTGGAGCCGTACTGGGAGGCGCTGCGCCGGCTGTACAAGCCGTTCGAGTCGGGCCTCACCAGCCCCACGGGCCGCGTGTACCACCACGAGATCCCGGGCGGTCAGCTCTCCAACCTGCGCCAGCAGGCCATCGCGCTGGGTCTCGCCGACGACTTCGAGCTCATCGAGGACATGTACGCCGCGGCCGACGACATCCTCGGACGCGTTCCCAAGGTGACGCCCTCCTCCAAGGTCGTCGGCGATCTGGCGCTGCACCTCGCCGCAGTGAAGGCAGACCCGGCCGACTTCGCAGCCAACCCCGAGCACTACGACATCCCCGACTCCGTCGTCGGCTTCATGGCCGGCGAGCTGGGAGATCTGCCCGGCGGCTGGCCGGAGCCGTTCCGCAGCAAGGTGCTCGCGGGCCGCGCCGCGAAGCGCGGGATCACCCCGATCAGCGACGAGCAGCAGACGGCACTGGACGGCACCTCCGCCGAGCGGCGCGCCATGCTCAACGAGCTGCTGTTCCCCGGACCCACCAGGACGTTCCGGCAGAACCGCGAGGAGTACGGTGACCTGTCCGTGCTGGACACTCCGGACTACCTCTACGGGCTGGTCCCGGGCGCCGAGCACGCGGTGCAGATCGAGCGCGGCGTTCGGCTGTACGTCGGCCTGGAGGCCATCGGCGAGGCCGATCCCAAGGGGATGCGCACGGTCATGACCACCCTCAACGGCCAGCTGCGGCCGGTGTCGGTGCGCGATCGGTCGGTCATCGTCGACGTCCGCGAGGCGGAGAAGGCCGACACCTCCAAGCCCGGTCAGGTGGCCGCTCCCTTCTCCGGAGCGGTGACGCTGAAGGTCGAGGAGGGGGCGGTCGTGAAGGCCGGTGATCCGGTGGCATCCATCGAGGCGATGAAGATGGAGGCCGCCATCACGAGCCCCGTCGACGGCGTCGTGGAGCGGCTCGTGATCGCCGAGACCGCGCAGGTCGACGCCGGTGATCTTTTGGTCGTGGTCCGTCCGGCGCACTAACCTTGGGCGGGCGCACTTCTGCGCCGGAGCAGGGAGTTGGTACCGTGACGCCGAAGAACATCGTCGATCCCGACGGGGATGATTCGCTGGGCGTGCTCGATGACACCGCGTCGTCGGACACGATCGCGATAGGCCCGCACGACGGCACCGCCCAGGTCAGCGTGACGCTGCCCACCGGCGGCGATGACGATGATCTGGTCGATGACGAGGTCGTGGGCGGCGAGGTCGTCTCGGATCTCATCATCGACACCTCGGCCGTCGCCGACGACGAGGTGCTCGCCCGGATCAGGCAGGAGAAGCCGGAGATCATCATCGAGCTCCCGGCCGAGGAGGTCCCGGTGGACGTCGAGGCAGCGGAGACCGCGGCGGAGCCTGCCGTCGCCGTCGCCGAGGTCGTCGACGAGCAGGAGACGCCTGTCGCGGAGCCTGCGGCGGATGCTGCGGATGCCGAGGATGGCGGTGTCGAGGATGCTGTCGTCGTGCCGGCGACCGGCGCGGTGCCCACCGCGGACGAGAAGGATGCTCCCGCAGAGCGCGACACCGCTGCCCACCGGACTGCCGCCGTTGCACCCGATCCGGATGCCCTGACGCACAGCGCGATGAAGAAGCCCGGCCGTGCGAAGAAGAAGCACGCTGCCAAGAAGGCGGCTGTGGCCGCGGAGTCGGCTGCACCGGAGCCTGTCGCACCGGCGCCTGTCTCGTCGGAGCCTGTCTCGTCGGAGCCTGTCTCGTCGGGGGAACCCGCTGCACCGGAGCCTCGCGACCCGGTCGCCGCAGGCTCGGAGGCGCCGCCCGCCTCCGAGACACAGCCCGCTGCTGCTGCCGGACTGTCCGAGCTGGAGTCCGCCGTCGCAGCGGCGAAGGCGCAGCTGCGCGAGGCCATGTCGCCCGCGTCGCGCACCGCATCCGAGGAATCCCGTGCCCGCAGGGCCCCCACGTCAGAGGAGAAGACCACCGTGGCCGCCGATGACCGCGCACCCGCATCCCGCCCCGCCGCCGAGCTCGCGCACCGCACCGCGGACCACGAGCACCCCGCCGAGGTGACCCTCGTCTCCAAGCGCATCGACGACCTGGGCGACTCCGGCCGCGAGAGCGCGGATCTGCTCACCGCAGACCGGCTGCTGGATCCCGCGCACCTGACCAGGCCGGAGCCCGAAGGCGCCTGGAGCCACCTGCTGTACGCGGCATCCGGCGGCCGCATCAACATCGGCGACGGGCGCAAGGCGCGCGAGCGCAAGGCGCTGCGCGCCCGCATCGCCGCCCCCATGTCGGGCGACGCGCGATTCGTGCCCGTGCTCTCCCGCAAGGGCGGAGTGGGCAAGACCACCATCACGGCGCTGCTGGGGATGGCTCTGGCCGACGCCCGGGAGGACCGTGTCATCGCCGTCGACGCCAACCCCGACCGCGGCACGCTTGCCGAGCGGATCGTGGGCGGCCACACCAAGTCCGTTCGCGACCTGGTGCGAGCGCAGCACGACATCCGCGGCTTCCACGACCTGTCCGCACTCGTCGCGCGGGATCAGACCCGTCTGGACGTGCTGGCGTCGGATGCCGACCCGCACGTGTCCGAGGCGTTCGGCGATGCGGACTACCGCGACGTCGCGACCGTCGCCGCGCAGTACTACTCCCTGGTGCTCACGGATTCCGGCACCGGCATCGTGCACTCCGTGATGGGCGCCACGCTCGACCTCGCCGACCGGATCGTCGTGGTCTCCGGACTCTCCGTCGACGAGGCGAGGCTGGCGTCCGAGACGCTCACCTGGCTGGAGACCAACGGGTACGCGCAACTGGCCCGCGAGGCCATCGTCGTGCTGAACCAGTCCACGCCCGGCACGCCGCTGGTGCGCCTGGGCGAGCTCGAATCGCACTTCTCCACCCGCGCCGCGCACGTGCTGCGCCTGCCGTACGACCCGCAGATCGCCGGCGGCGGCGCCATCGACTTCGCCGGCCTGCAGCCGCAGACCCGGCGGGCCGTGCGCGAGATCGCCGCGGTGCTGGTCGAGGGCCTGCGGGCGAAGGCCGCCTGATGACGGTCCGTGAGATCCGCCTCTACGGCGACCCTGTGCTGCGCCAGAAGTGCGCGCCCGTCGAGACCATCGACGACGGCATCCGCGCCCTCATCGCCGACCTCGTCGAGACCGTCGAGGTGCCCGGCCGCGCGGGCGTCGCCGCCAACCAGATCGGCGTGGCACTGCGGGCGTTCAGCTACAACATCGACGGCGACATCGGCTACGTCATCAACCCCGTGCTCACCGAGGTGCGGGGCGAGGCCGTGGAGATCGGCGAGGGATGCCTGTCGGTGCCAGGACTGTGGCACGACACGCCCCGGCACCCGTGGGCGCGCGTGGAGGGCATCGACCTCGACGGGAACCCCGTGGTGCTGGAGGGCGAGGGGCTGCTGGCCCAGGCCCTGCAGCACGAGACCGATCACCTGGACGGCATGGTCTACCTGGGGCGGCTGCGGGGCGAGACCCGCAAGCAGGCCATGCGCGAGGTCCGAGAGAGCGACTGGTTCTGAGGACTTCTCAGCCCATCGGGGTCGTCGTGGTGTGCGTGGTCGTCGAGTAGATCTCGGCGATGTCTGCGGCGAAGTCCTTCAGGATCTCGTTGCGCTTGATCGACATCTTCGGCGTGAGGTGGCCGCTCGCCTCGGTCCACTCCACGGGCAGGATGGTGAACTTGCGGATCGACTCGGCGCGCGAGACCGTCTTGTTGGCCCGGTCGATGGCGCGCTGCACCTCGTCGCGGACGGCGGCGTTGGTGCTGGCATCCTGGAGCGACATGTCCGCGGGCAGTCCGTTGTTGGACAGCCAGGCCGGCAGCATCTCCGGATCCAGCGTGATCAGCGCCGAGATGAACGGCTTCTGATCGCCCAGCACCACGACCTGGCTGATGATCGAGTTCGCGCGGATCGGATCCTCGAGCTGGGCGGGGGAGACGTTCTTTCCGCCGGCGGTGACGATGATCTCCTTCTTGCGTCCCGTGATCGTCAGGAAGCCCTCGGAGTCGAAGCTGCCCAGGTCTCCGGTGCGGAACCAGCCGTCGTGGAACGCCGCGGCGGTGGCCTCCGGGTTGTTCCAGTACTCCTTGAACACGTTGATGCCGCGGACCTCGATCTCGCCGTCGTCGGCGAGCCGGATGCCCACGCCGGGGAGAGCGGGCCCGACGGTGCCGATCTTGGACTTGTCGGCGAGGTTGACGGTGGCCGGCGCCGTGGTCTCGGTGAGGCCGTAGCCCTCCAGGATCACCACGCCCAGGCTGTGGAAGAAGTGGCCCAGGCGCGCGCCCAGGGGAGCGGAGCCGGACACGGCGTAGGCGACGTTGCCGCCCATGGCCTCGCGCAGCTTGCCGTAGACGAGCTTGTCGAAGAGCTTGAACTTCAGCTTCAGGCTGAACGGGACCTTCTTCCCCTCTTCGAGGAGGGTGGAGTGCTCGACGGCGACAGCCGCCGCAGCGCGGAAGATCTTGCCCTTGCCGCCGGACTCGGCCTTCTGCTCGGCGGAGTTGTACACCTTCTCGAACACGCGAGGGACCGCCAGCAGGAAGGTGGGCTTGAACGAGCCCAGTGCCGGCAACAGGTTCTTGGTGTCGGGCTGGTGTCCGGTGCGGACGCCGGCGTGGATGGCGAGCACCGAGATGAACCGGGCGAACACGTGCGCCGTGGTGATGAACAGCAGTGTGGACGCGCCTGGCATCGAGACGACGTCGTCGAGCGCCTTCGCGGAGTTGCGCGACAGCTCGACGAAGTTGCTGTGCGTGAGCACGCAGCCCTTCGGGCGTCCGGTCGAGCCGGAGGTGTAGATGAGCGTCGCGATGTCGGATCCGACGGCGAGGTTGCGGCGGCGCTCGATCTCGGCATCCTCCACGTCCACGCCCTTGGCGGTGAGCGTGTCGATGGCGCCGAGGTGCATCTGCCAGACCTCGCGCACCAGCGGAAGGTCGCCGCGCACCTCGTCCACGCGGGCGAAGTGCTCGGGCGACTCCACCATCAGCGCGATGGCGGAGGAGTCCTCCATGATCCAGCGGATCTGGGCGGGGGAACTGGTCTCGTAGATCGGCACCATCACCGCGCCCGCGTAGAACAGGGCGAAGTCGACGAGGGACCACTCGTAGGTGGTCTGCGCGATGAAGCCGACCTTCTCGCCGGGCTGGATGCCGGAGGCGACGAAGCCCTTGGCCAGGGCGATCACCGCCGTCTCGAAGTCCTTGGCGGTGATGTCGCGCCAGCCGGCGCCGTCGGGCACGGAGAACAGCGCCAGATCGGGGGTCTTCTGCACGCGGATCCGCAGCAGGTCGGAAGTGCTGGCCTCGGGGTCGGCGGGGACGATGGCGGGGACTTCGAACTGGGTCACGGCAGCTCCTTCGGTACCGGATTGACGGGTGACACCCCGAGTCTAGGTCATGACATCCAGTCGCAGAAAATCTGACACTCGGTCGCGCGACGGTCGCAGAGCTAGACTTCAGGACGATGTTCTACTGGCTGATGAAGTACGTCGTGATCGGACCGCTGGTCAAAGCGGTCTTCCGACCCTGGATCGTGGGGCGCGAGCGCGTCCCCGCCTCCGGCGCGGCCATCCTGGCGAGCAATCACCTCTCCTTCGCCGACTCGATCTTCCTGCCGCTGCTGCTGGACCGGCCGATGTCCTTCCTGGCGAAGAGCGACTACTTCACCGGGCGCGGGCTGAAGGGATGGGCCACCAAGGTCTTCATGAAGGGCACCGGCCAGATCCCCATCGACCGCTCCGGCGGCAAGGCCTCCGAGGCCTCGCTCAACACCGGTCTGCAGATCCTCGGACGCGGCGATCTGCTGGGCATCTATCCCGAGGGCACCCGCAGCCCCGACGGCAGGCTGTACCGCGGACGCACGGGACTGGCCCGGATGGCGCTGGAGGCCAAGGTCCCCGTCATCCCGGTGGTGATGGTCGACACCGACGTGGTCATGCCCATCGGGCACAGCATCCCGCGCATCGGGCGCGTGGGCGTGCTGATCGGCGAGCCGCTGGACTTCTCCCGCTACGAGGGCATGGAGAACGACCGCTACATCCTGCGCGCGGTGACCGACGAGATCATGGTCGCTCTGCAGCGCCTGGGCGCGCAGGAGTACGACGACGTGTACGCCTCCACGGTCAAGGACCGCCTGCCGCAGCAGGCGTCGAAGCGCCGCTGAACGAGCGGGATCAGCGCACGGTCACAGCGCGATCGCGCGTGTCGCGCGGACACTAAGCTGGGTGGATGCTTCCCTCGCACCCTGAACTCGACGCGTGGCGATCCCTCTCCATCAAGCAGCAGCCGCAGTGGCCGGACGCCGAGCGCGTCGCCGAGGTCTCCGCGCAGATCGCCTCGCTGCCGCCGCTGGTGTTCGCCGGCGAGGTGGATGCGCTGCGCGAGAAGCTCGGGCGCGCGGCGGCAGGCAAGGCCTTCCTGCTGCAGGGCGGCGACTGCGCCGAGACCTTCGCCGGCGCCACGGCGGACCAGATCCGCGATCGCATCAAGACCGTGCTGCAGATGGCCGTCGTGCTCACCTACGGCGCCTCCATGCCGGTCGTGAAGATGGGGCGCATGGCGGGGCAGTTCGCCAAGCCGCGCTCCAGTGACACCGAGACCCGGGGCGACGTCACCCTGCCCGCGTACCGCGGAGACATCGTCAACGGCTACGACTTCACGGAGAAGTCCCGGCAGCCGGATGCCGGCCGTCTGCTGCAGGGCTACCACATGGCCTCCTCGACGCTGAACCTCATCCGCGCGTTCACGCAGGGCGGGTTCGCCGACCTGCGCGAGGTGCACTCCTGGAACAGGGGCTTCGCGCAGAACCCCGCCAACCAGCGCTACGAGCGGATGGCCGCCGAGATCGACCGCGCCATCAAGTTCATGGAGGCCGCGGGCGCGGACTTCGACGAGCTCAAGCGCGTGGAGTTCTTCACGGGTCACGAGGGCCTGCTGATGGACTACGAGCGGCCGATGACCCGCATCGACTCGCGCACCGGCAATCCGTACAACACCTCGGCGCACTTCATCTGGATCGGGGAGCGCACCCGCGGCCTCGACGACGCGCACGTGGACTACTTCTCCCGCATCCGCAACCCCATCGGCGTCAAGCTCGGGCCGACGACGTCGCCCGAGACGGCGCTGGAGCTGATCGACAAGCTCGACCCCGAGCGCGAGCCGGGCCGACTGACCTTCATCACCCGGATGGGGTCGGAGAAGATCCGCGACGCGCTGCCCCCGCTGCTGGAGGCCGTGCGCGATTCCGGCGCCACTCCGCTGTGGGTGACCGACCCCATGCACGGCAACGGCATCACCACCTCCACCGGCTACAAGACGCGTCGTTTCGACGACGTGGTCGACGAGGTGCGCGGATTCTTCGAGGCGCACCGCGCCGCGGGGACGTTCCCCGGCGGCATCCACGTGGAACTCACCGGCGACGACGTCACGGAGTGCCTGGGCGGCTCGGAGCACATCGACGAGGCCACCCTCGCCACGCGCTACGAGAGCCTCTGCGATCCGCGTCTGAACCACATGCAGAGCCTGGAGCTGGCGTTCCTCGTGGCCGAGGAGCTCGAGAAGCGCTGACTCGCCGCGGCGGTGCGCCTCAGCCCTGCAGCTTGAGGGTGAGCGTGACCGTGCCGCCCTTGGGCAGCGTGCCATCGGCGGGCTTCTGCTCGACGACCGTCGCCATGTCTCCGAAGCCGGGGAGGTCTCCCCAGCCCTGGTACTTGGCCTTCAGGCCCAGGCCCTCGAGCTTGGCCTTGGCCTGCGTGAGCGTCATGCCGACGACGTTCGGGACGGTGATGGGCTGCGGCCCCTTCGACACAGTGAGCGTGACGGTGTCGCCCGGGCGCCAGCTGCCGCCGCCGGGACGCTCGGCGGACTGGGAGATCACGGAGCCCTTGTCGACGGTGTCGCTCCACTCCTCGGGCGTGCTGTCGGAGACCTTCAGACGGGCATCCTGCAGCGTCCGCTTCGCGTCGTCGAGCTTCATCCCGGCCACATTCGGCACGGGGCCGAGGGAGACCTGGATGACTGCGGAATCGTCCTCGAACACCTGGCAGCCGTCACCGCAGCCATAGGCGTCACCGCCCGCGCGCGGGGTGATGCGCACATTCAGCACCAGGCCGCTGCCGAGCTTGTCGAAGTACTCCTCGGCGGTGCCTGCGACCTTCAGCCTGTTGGTCTCCAGGATCTGCCGCACCTCGTCGGCCGTTCTGCCTGCGAGCTTCTCGATCGTGTGCTCTGCCGGGCCGGAGGACACGATCAGCGTGATGGAGCTCTCCTTCTCGACGCGCTCGCCCGCGCCGGGCTGGGAGTCGATGACGCTCCCCTCGGCGACGGTGATCGACGACTGCTGCGTGGTGGTCGTGGTGAGGCCCTCGGCCTTGACGGCCTGCTCGGCCTGGGCCAGCGTCATCCCCGCGACCTTCGGCACCGCGATGAGCGATCCCGGCCCGGAGCCGAACCACCAGCCGGCGCCGCCCGCGGCCACGGCCAGCAGCAGCACCAGGGACAGCAGCAGCGCGCCGCGGGCTCGTCGCCGTGCCGTGCGCTGTCTCAGCCTGGCGCCGTTGTCGGTGTCGGAGGGCTCCGGAGTGATGACCTCGGGCAGCACTGCGGTTCCGCTCGGAAGGATCTTCGTCACCGCGCCGGAGTCGTGCCGCACTGATGCTGCGGCGTTCGCGGTGGGGACGGGGGAGACCCCCAGCTCGCGCTCGATCTCCCGCAGCCGGTCCAGCATCGCCTGCGCGTTCAGCGGACGCTCGTCGGGCGACTTGTCCGTCGCCCACAGCACCAGCTCATCGAGCTGATCCGGCACGCCCGGGTTGCGCACGCTGGGGCGGGGCACCTGCTCGGTCGCGTGCTGGAAGGCGATCTGCATGGGCTGCTCGCCCTTGTACGGCTGCTCGCCGACCAGCATCTCGTAGAGCATGATGCCCAGCGCGTAGATGTCGCTGCGGGCATCCGCCGTGCCGCGGGTGACCAGCTCGGGGGCGAGGTAGGCGATGGTGCCCAGCAGCTGGGCGCCGCTGGCGGTGTTCGCGGTGGTGGCGCGTGCCAGGCCGAAGTCGCCGATCTTGATGCGGCCGTCCTCGGCCAGCAGGACGTTCTCGGGCTTGACGTCGCGATGCACGATGCCGGCGCGGTGGGCGGCGGCCAGGCCGGAGAGGATGGCGTCCATGATGGTGACGGTCTGCGTCACGGTGAGGCGCTTCTGCTCGCGCATCAGCTCGCGCAGTGTGATCCCTGGCAGGTACTCCATGACCAGGTATGCGATCTCGCCGTCCTGGCCCTGGTCGAACACGTTCACGACGTGCGGATCCGCCAGCCGCGCCGCCGAGCGGGCCTCCTGGATGAACCTGCTCTGGAAGGCGGAGTCGTCGCTGAGATGCGCGTGCATCACCTTCAGGGCGATGCGCCGCTCGAGCCTCATGTCGGTCGCGACGTACACGGTCGCCATGCCGCCGCGCGCGATCCGCGCGCGGACTCGGTAGCGGCCGTCGACAAGCCGCCCGATGAGGGGGTCGGCCTGCGCAGTGTTCACAGGAAGAGTCTATGAAGAACAGGCTGTGAGCCCCGGGAACGGCTCACCCGCAGAGGTTTCGATCCGATGACGACTGCACCGTCATCGCAGTCCCGCGACCCACTGCATGGCCTGCTGCTCCCACAGGCCGTAGCGCTCGGGGAACGCGGAGATCTGCACGGCCTGAGCGGCCGCGGAGAAGGACTTGCCCTGCCAGCCGGCGATGTCGAGCAGACCGTTGCTGGCGGAGCCGTTGGGGTCGTGCGCGCCGCCGTAGAACACGCGGATGCTGCGCTCCACGTCCATGATCTGCGTGGGAGTGCCCCAGCCCTGGCTGGGGCGCTGCTGGAACAGCCCCAGCGAGTCGCGGTCGCCGTGGTCGAGATTGCGCATCGTCGATTCCACCATGGCCGTGGCGAGTGCGATGGCGATGCCGCGGTCGGAGACGCCCAGCTCACGGCCGATCGCGATGATGCGCAGCGCATGGGCCCGCTGTCCGGCATCCAGTGTCGCGGTGCGCTGAGCGGGAGCGGGGGGAGTGAGGTTCAGGGTCTGCCCGGGGTAGATGATGCTGCCGGTGCCCAGTCCGTTGGCCTGCAGGAGCACCGCGACCGACGTGCCGTACGTGCGGGCGATGCCGAACAGCGTGTCGCCCTTGGCGACGACGTGGGTGCGGGGTGCCGCCGGGGCTGCGGGCTTCGGGGAGGCCACGGGCGCGGCCGAGGAGGCCGGCACCGGAGCCGGGGCGGATGCCGTGGGGATGGTCAGCTTCTGTCCTGGCATGATCATGGCGGAGCGCCCGAGACCGTTGGCGGACATGATCGCTGCGACGGTGGTGCCGTAGCGGCGCGCGATCGCGTACACGGTGTCTCCGCGAGCGACGGTGTGGGTCCTCGCTGAGGGCGCCGCGGGGGCGGAGGGTGCCGCGGCCGCGGAGGGGGACGCCGGGGCGGTCAGGCGCAGGGGCTGGCCGGGCTGGATGATCGATCGCCAGCCCAGCCCGTTCCACGCCAGCACGTCGGCGGGGCGGAGCCCGTTGCGGATCGCGATGGCGGACACGGTGTCGCCGGGCCGCACGACGTACGTCGTGGGCCTGGCCGAGGACAGGTGCGCGGCGTCAGCCGCTCGCGGTGTGACGGTGGGGAGCACTCCGCTCGGCGCCTGCTGAGTGCGAACCGGCTCCGCGGCGTTCGAGGGCGTCGCGGCGATCACGGCAGCGAGGGTGCCGATGACAGCAGCTGGTGCTCCGAGTCTGATCGCCATCGACCGGGTCGAGCGAGTGTGCACGAGAACCCCCCTGATTTCCTGTAGACACGCTGACACGTATGTAAAGAGTTGTCAACAGAAGTGGCTGGTGTGACTGGAGTTACTGAATGTCGGCGGCGTGCAGGGGATGAGATAGTGGATGCGTGCCTGAGAACGCTCCCGAAATCACCGACTGGCTGACGATCCCCGACCTCGCCGATGCGCTGGACGAGACTCCCGGCCGCGTGCGGCGGCTGCTCGACGAGCACTTCCTGATCGGCTCCCGACGCAACGGCGCCTTCGCAGTTCCCGCGGCGTTCATCGTCGACGGTCGGCCGCTGTCGTCGCTGCGCGGCACGATCATCGCGCTGCAGGATGTCGCCTTCAGCGACGACGAGGTCATCGACTGGCTGTTCACCGAGGAGGACACCCTCGGGCGCACGCCCATCGCCGCCCTCCTCGACGGGCACAAGAGCGAGGTGCGGCGGGTCGCGCGCACGCTGGCCTGAGCTCAGGCCGTCCGCGTGATGGCCGCCGCTCCCAGTGCGCGCATCGCCTCGGCCGCGTCGCCAGGGATCCCGGCGTTCGCCAGAGCCCGCTCGGCGTCGTCCGTGAACCCGGAGATCATCCGCTCCATGCGCTCCACCGCCTCGGTTCCGCGGATCAGCTCCTGCAGCCCGGAGATCGCCTGATCGGACAGGTCGCGATCGCCCAGTGCGGCATCCAGGCGCTCGCGATCGGCATCCGAGAGCTCCTCGCGGGCGATCGCGATCAGCGCGGTGCGCTTGCCCTCGCGCAGATCGTCGCCGGTCGGCTTGCCGGTGAGGGCGGGATCGCCGAAGACGCCCAGCATGTCGTCGCGCAGCTGGAAGGCCATGCCGACCGGGTGGCCGAAGTCGCGCAGCGAGGCCAGCAGAGTGGCATCCGCCCCCGCCAGCGTCGCACCCAGCAGGATCGGCTCGACCACGCTGTAGCGCGCGGACTTCAGTGATGCCACGCGCAGTGCGCGCTCGAGCAGGGCTCCGGGATCGCTGACGCTCCAGGCGGACTCCTCGGCGATGTCCAGCATCTGCCCCACGGTCACGTCCCGGCGCATCCGGGCGTACTCCGCGCGGACGGCCGCGGCGTGCGGATGCCCGAGCAGCGACTCCTCGAGCAGATCGTCGCTCCAGGCCACGAGCAGGTCGCCCAGCAGCACGGCCGAGGATCGGCCGAACGCCTCGGCGTCGCCATGCCAGCCGGCATCGCGATGCGCGGACTCCAGCGCGCGGTGCGAGGCAGGCCGGCCCCGGCGCGTGTCGGAGTTGTCGATGAGGTCGTCGTGAACGAGTGCGGCGGACTGGAAGATCTCCAGCGCCGCGCACAGGCCCCACAGCGCTTCGGAGCCGTCCTGCGATCCCGCGGCGGCGATCCAGCCGGCATGGCAGAACCTCGCGCGCAGGCGCTTCCCGCCGGCCAGCGTGGCCGCCGCGGCATCGAGGAACAGCACGGCATCCGGGCCGTACTCGCCGCCGGCCGATCTCATTCGGGCCAGGAAGGCGTCGATGCGGGCCGCGACGGCATCCGACACAGGAGAAGAAGGCACGATTCCCAGCCTAGATGCAGGAATTCGGCGACGGTCCGCTAGCCGCTCGACCCGGGCACGGGTAGAGTGGAAGGAACGAACCAAGGGGGTCGGAGATGCCTCTTTCCGAACAAGAGCAGCGCATGCTCGACGAGATGGAACGCCATCTTCTCAAGCACGATGCGGATGTCGTGACGGCGCCGTCCGGCGATCGCTCGCTCAGTTATCGCAATCTCGTCTATGGGGCGCTCCTGCTGCTCGTGGGCGTCGGGGGCCTGATCGCCGCCGTCGTCGCCAGCACGGGCCTCGGTCCTGTGGGCATCATCATCGGCGTCGTCGCGTTCCTGGCCATGCTGGGCGGCGCGATGCTCGCCTTCACCCCTGTGCGCCGCACCGCCGATTCCCTCGCACCGGAGGATGCCAAGCCTCGGGCTGCCCGTCCCCGCGACGCCTCCTTCATGGATCGCATGAACGATCGGTGGGATCGTCGGCAGGACGAGCACTGATCTGATCCCCCTGCGAAGCCCGGATGCCTGGCATCCGGGCTTTCTCATGTTCTGGAGGCTGTGAGCAGCGGCGCGCCTGCACCCGCCCTCCACTTTCCCTCCACTTTCCCTCCACCTCACTCCGCCCCCGTGAATCCGCGTGATTCCGGGGGTTCTGCCATGCGTGCAGTATGAGACTCTGAGAATGGGCGCTATTTGTTGTAGGAAAGTGGAGGGTTGTGGAGTAAAGTGGTGCGCACCTCGAATTGGCCGGATGCAGAGGGGGTGATGGTCGATGCTGCTGGGTACTCACACGCCGAAGCTGGATGACAAGGGGCGCGTGATCCTGCCTGCGAAGTTCCGCGAGGATCTCGCCGGCGGCATCGTGGTCACCCGCGGGCAGGAGCACTGCCTGTACGTGTACAGCACCGCCGAGTTCGAGGCGCAGCACGAGCGGATCCGCCAGGCCCCGCTGACCGACAAGCAGGCGCGCAGCTTCCTGCGCATGTTCCTCTCCGGCGCGAGCCAGGAGATGCCCGACAGCCAGAACCGCATCACCATTCCCGCTCACCTTCGGCAGTACGCGGGCCTGGAGAAGGAGCTGGTGGTCACGGGAGTCGGCGCGCACGCCGAGATCTGGGACGCGGCCGCATGGCAGGCGTACCTGGAGAGCAACGAAGAGACCTACGCAGATCTGGAACAGGAGGTGATTCCCGGACTTTTCTGACCACGGCTGTGATGCCTCGCCGCTCAGCCCCGACACACTTCCCCGGTGCCGGGTCGAGCGGAGAGGAATCAGAGCCGGAGGTCACGGGATAGACGACCATGAGCCTCCGCGACATCCACACCCCGGTGCTCCTCGAGCGCTGCATCGAGCTGCTGGCGCCCGCACTCGCACACGACGGCGCCGTGCTCGTCGACGCCACGCTCGGCATGGGCGGCCACTCCGAGGCCTTCCTGGAGAGATTTCCGAACATCCGGCTGATCGGCCTGGACCGCGACACCGACGCGCTGCGCATCGCGGGGGAGCGGCTCGCACCGTTCTCGGATCGCCTCACGCTCGTGCACAGCGTGTACGACGAGATCGGCCTGCACGCCCAGGGCGCCTCGGCGATCCTCTTCGACCTGGGCGTCTCGTCGCTGCAGCTTGATGAGACCGATCGCGGCTTCGCCTACTCCAAGGACGCGCCGCTGGACATGCGGATGGACCAGACCAAGGGACGCACGGCCGCCACGATCCTCGCCGAGTACAGCGAGGGGCAGCTGCGCCGCATCTTCGAGCGCTACGGCGAGGAGAAGCTGGCAGGCCGCTACGCGCGTTTCATCGTGGAGGCTCGTGAGCAGCATCCGCTGACCCGCTCCGGCGAACTCGTCGATCTGCTCATCGCCGCCACTCCGGCAGCCGTCCAGCGCGCAGGGCACCCCGCCAAGAGGGTGTTCCAGGCGCTGCGGATCGAGGTCAACTCCGAGCTGAGCGTGCTGGCCGACGCCATCCCGTCCGCCATGGACGCGCTGAACGTCGGCGGGCGCATCGCGGTGATGGCGTACCAGTCGCTGGAGGACCGCCTGATCAAGCAGGCGTTCGCGGCGGCTGCGGCCTCGACGGCCCCTGCCGGGCTTCCTGTCGTGCTCCCCGAGCACGCTCCGCGCTTCAAGATCCTCACCAAGGGCGCCGAGCTCGCCGGTGACGAGGAGCGCGCCCGCAACCCCCGAGCCATCCCGGTGCGCCTGCGCGCCGCCGAGAAGCTGCGGGAGAGCGCATGAGCCTGCTGAACGCCCGCATCCAGCCGCGCATCCAGCCGCGCACGTCTCCGAAACCCGATCGCGCACTGCGCCCGGTCGAGGCTCCGGCGACCTCGCGCCGCAGGCCGCGGATCGCCTATGCGGCCCTCGCCGTCGGGGGAGCGCTCGCGATCGGCGTCGCGCAGATGGGCGTGTCGCTGGCCTCCACGCAGGACGCTTTCACGCTGGCGAAGCTCAACAACTCGCAGCACGAGCTGAACCTGCAGAAGCGCGCACTGAACGACGAGATGGTCGCGCTCAGCTCGCCGCAGGCGCTGGCGGCCAAGGCGGATGCCCTGGGCCTGGTCATCGCCGGTTCCGCGTCGTACCTCCGACTCAGCGACGGCGCCGTGCACGGCGCGGGCGACGGCGCGTCGTGGATCTCCACCGTGGCTCCCAACGGTGCCACCAAGGTGGGCAATGCGCTGCTGCCGCCGCCCGTGGCAGCCAACCAGACGCCGGCGGGCGACGCGCCCGCGGATGGTGCAGCGGCTGACGGCGCGGCCGCGGACACGGCCCCCGTCGAACCCGCACTGCCGCCGACGATCTCCGACGGACTTCCGTCACCGACCACTCGCTAGCCCACTCAGGACGGAGTCCGCCGCATGACCACACGCGCCACCCGCGGCACGCGACGACGCACCGTCGTCGCCCTCGCGGTGATCCTCGCCGTGCTGTCCGCCTTCGTCCTGCGGCTGGTCGACATCCAGATCGTGCACGCCGACGACAACGTCGCCCAGTCTCTGGAGATGCTCGGCACCAAGACCGTGGTTCCGGGGGCACGCGGTGACATCGTCGACGAGAACGGCACCGTGCTGGCATCCGACACCACGGTCTACGACCTGCAGTTGGACCCGAAGGTGATCCAGGACTACGAGGACCAGCCCGATCCGAAGAAGAAGCCGAAGCTGTCGTGGGCCGAGGCCAGCGCCAGGATCGCCGAGATCGTCGGCATGACCGGCGATGACGTGCGCGGCATCGTGGCATCCGCGCTGGCGAAGAACCGCTTCTCGCAGTACGCGCCGATCAAGAAGGGGCTGAGCACCGAGCAGCACCTCGCGCTGAGGGACCTGAAGCTGGCGTACGTCTACGACAAGCCCCGGTCCGTGCGGGTGTACCCCAACGGCGCAGTGGCCGGCAACCTCGTCGGCTTCCTCAACGGCGCGGGTGACCCGCAGTACGGCGTGGAGCGCCTGGACCAGAAGTGCCTGGCCGCGACCAACGGATCCATCTCGTATCAGCGCGGCCAGGGTGGCGTCCGAATCCCGGGCAGCGAGCGCACGGTGCCGGCAACCGACGGCGGCACGGTCAAGCTCACCATCGACAGTGACCTGAACTGGTATCTGCAGCAGCTGATCGCCGAGCAGACGGTCAAACAGGGCGCGAAGTCCGGCACCATCACCGTCGTGGAGGCGAAGACCGGCAAGATCCGGGCAGCGGCCGAGTACCCGGCCGTGGACCCCAACAACATCAACGGCGTCGCACCCGCGTTCTGGAAGTCGCATGTCTTCTCCGACGCGTATGAGCCGGGCTCGACGTTCAAGGCCATCACCGCCGCGTCCGTCATCGACCAGGGCAAGGCCACCCCGCTCTCGCACGTCACCGCACCCTCGCGGCAGGAGTTCCCCAACGGCGCCGTCGTGAACGACCCGTTCCAGCACCCGGTCTACGAGTACACGCTGGCCGGTGCTCTGATCGACTCGTCCAACGTCTCGCTGTCGAAGTTCGGCTCGATGGTCACGCCGCAGAGTCGCTATGACTATCTGAAGAAATTCGGGGTCGGCGACGGGACCGCGGTCGGGTTCCCGGCCG
Organism: uncultured Microbacterium sp.; assembly: GCF_937927635.1. Taxonomy (GTDB): domain Bacteria; phylum Actinomycetota; class Actinomycetes; order Actinomycetales; family Microbacteriaceae; genus Microbacterium. The sequence goes on along the minus strand of NZ_CALBRW010000004.1, from coordinate 28,816 downwards.
AGGCGGACGGGCTGCTGGACGAGCCGTCCAAGTGGGACAGCCAGTCGCTGTACACCACCACGTTCGGCCAGCACTTCACCGTCAGCCCTGCGCAGATCGCCGGCGCGTACCAGGCCTTCGCCAACGGCGGCAAGAAGATCGACCTGTCGCTGGTGGAGTCCTGCACGGCACCGGATGGGACCGTCACACAGGTCGACAAGCCCAAGAGCGAGCAGATCATCAAGCCCGAGACCGCGGCCGAGGTGCGGCAGATGCTGGAGAACGTGGCCGTGCAGGGCTCGACCGCCAAGATGGTCGCCGTGCCGGGGTACCGGATAGGCATCAAGACCGGCACCGCGCAGAAGTCCGACGGGCACGGCGGGCTGAAGAAGGGCGTCTACTTCACGAACATGGTCGGCATCGCGCCGATCGAGGATCCGCAGTACGTCGTTGTGGTCACGCTCGACGAGCCGACTAGAATCAGATCTTCGGCAGCGACCGCGGAAGCCTTCCAGAAGGCGATGACGCAGGTGCTGAAGACCTACCGCGTCGCGCCGTCCACGCAGCCCATGGGCGCGCTGCTCCCGAAATTCAACTAGCCGGCCGCTGGCCGCGCAGGAAGAAAGATCTATGATCGCGCTGTCGCTCGCACAGGTCGCCGAGATCCTCGGTGGTGAACTGCACCTCGCAGGCGCGGATTCGCCGCAGACCGTGGTCTCGGGATCGGTGGACACGGATTCCCGGGAGATGACGGACGGGTCGATCTTCGTGGCGAAGCCCGGCGAGACCACCGATGGGCATCTGTTCGTCGACGCGGCCGTCGCGAACGGCGCGACCCTGGCGATCGTCGAGCACGTCGTCGATGCAGCCGTGTCCCAGATCGTCGTCGCGGATGCCGTGCAGGCTCTCGCCGACCTCGCCCGTGCGGTGGTCGCACGCGTGCGGGATGCCGGAGAGCTGAGGATCGTCGGGATCACCGGCTCCAACGGCAAGACCACCACGAAGAACATGCTGGCGCGCATCCTGCAGGACGAGGGCGAGACCGTCGCGCCCGTCCGTTCCTACAACAACGAGGTCGGCGCCCCGCTGACCATGCTGCGCGTGACAGACTCCACCCGCTATCTCGTCAGCGAGTTCGGCGCCGCGGGGCCCGGCAGCATCGCCCGCCTCGCCGGACTCGTCGAGCCGGATGTGGCCGTCGTGCTGATGGTGGGCATGGCGCACGCCGGCGGGTTCGGCGGAATCGAGGCCACGGCCAAGGCGAAGTCCGAGCTCGTGCAGGTCGCGCGGGCCGGCGGTGCAGCGGTGCTGAACACCGACGACCCGCGGGTGTGGGCCATGCGAGAGCTGGCCGCGGAGCGGGGACTGAGAGTGGTGGGCTTCGGCCAGTCGCCCATCGCCGATGTACGCGCCGAAGATCTCGTCGTGTCGGCCTCCGGCACCACGAGCACCATCGTGCACGGGACGGAGCGGCTCCCGCTGCATCTGCAGGTGCTGGGGGCGCACCACGTCTCCAATGCGCTGGCGGCCATCTCCGCGGCGAGCGTGCTGGGGGTGCCCGTCGCCTCATCGATCGCGAGGCTCGAGACCGTCCAGGTCGCCGAGCGCTGGCGCATGCAGCCGATGGGCAACGAGCACGTGCGCATCATCAACGACGCGTACAACGCCAGTCCCGACTCCATGGCCGCCGCCCTGCGCACGCTCGCGCAGATCACGGGCCCGGGGGAGCGCACCGTCGCGGTGCTCGGCGCGATGAGCGAGCTGGGGGAGGCCTCGGGCGAGGAGCACGACAAGATCGGGCTGCTGGCCGTGCGCCTGAACATCCAGCGCATCGTCGTCGTGGGGGCCGAGGCCCGCAGGCTGTACCTGGCCGTCGTCGGCGAGGGCTCGTGGGACAGTGAGGCCGTGCACATCCTCGATCAGGATGCCGCCTTCGAGTACCTGCGCGGCGAGCTGCGCGACGGCGACCGCGTGCTCGTGAAGTCGTCGAACTCCGTCGGGCTCCGGCATCTCGGCGATCGTCTGGGAGAATTGTTCTCGTGAGGTCCCTTCTTATGGCGACCGCGATATCGCTCGCCTTCTCGCTCTTCCTGACCCCGGTGTTCCTGAAGGGCTTCCGGCGCATCGGCTGGGGCCAGGTGATCCGCACGCCCGAGAACATCGCCAACCCCAGTCACGCGGCCAAGCGCGGCACGCCCACCATGGGCGGGGTGATCTTCATCCTCGGCACGATCGTCGGCTACTTCGCCGGCACGTTCTTCGGCGGCATGACGCCCGGGCTCTCGGCCATCCTCGTGCTGTGGCTGATGGTGGGCTTCGGCGCGGTGGGCTTCATCGACGACTACATGAAGGTGCGCAGCCAGCGCAGCCTGGGCCTGTCCGGCTGGCGCAAGATCGTCGGGCAACTGCTCGTGCTGGTGCCGTTCGCGATCGTCGGACTGAACTTCCCCAACGAGTTCGGCCAGTTCCCGGCCAGCGGCTCCGTCTCGCTGTTCCGCGACATCTCCTGGCTGAACCTGTTCGCCTTCGGCGCCGTGCTGGGCTGGATCCTGTACCTCGTCTGGATCGCCGTGATCGGCGTGGCGACCTCCAACAGCGTCAACCTCACCGACGGCCTGGACGGGCTGGCCGCGGGCTCCGGCATCTTCGTGGTGGGCTCCTACGGGCTCATCGCGTTCTGGCAGTTCAAGCAGCTCTGCGTGGGCGAGGGCGCCCACGCCGTCGGCTGCTACGAGGTGCGCGAACCCCTCAACCTCGCGATCGTCGCCGCGGCGTTCGTCGGCGGACTGATCGGCTTCCTGTGGTGGAACGCGCCCAAGGCCAAGGTGTTCATGGGCGATGTCGGCTCGATGGCCATCGGCGGCGTGATCACGGCGCTGGCCGTGCTGACCCGCACCGAGCTGCTGCTGCTGATCATCGCCGGCATCTTCGTGCTGTCCTCCGGCTCCGTCATCCTTCAGCGGGCGTACTTCAAGATCACCGGGGGCAAGCGGCTGTTCCTGATGAGCCCCTTCCACCACCACCTGGAGATGCGCGGCTGGGCCGAGGTCACGATCGTCGTGCGGCTGTGGATCATCGCGGGGCTGCTGGCCGCATCCGCTGTCGGGCTGTTCTACGTCGACTGGTTCGCTCAGGCGACGGCGGGCTGAGCCATGGAGATCACTGAACGACTCGACGCGCTCACCAGCTGGCACGCGGACTGGAAGGGCCTGCGCGTCGCCGTGCTGGGTCTGTCCGTGACCGGCTTCTCGACCGCGGACACGCTCACCGAACTGGGCGCCGAAGTGCTCGTGCTCTCCGAGAGCGCGAAGGAGGAGTACGCGCGGCTGATCCCCGTCATCGGCGCGCGCCTCGAGCTGGGCTCGCTGGCGGAGGTGCCCGATGCGCTCCGCGAGTTCGCGCCCGAGGTGGTCATCGCCTCGCCGGGCTTCCCCCCCACGCATCCGCTGATCGAGTGGACGATCCAGCAGGGCATCGCGCTCTGGGGCGATGTGGAGCTGGCCTGGCGCGTGCGAGACAAGGTCGTGCGCGCCGACGGCACGCCCGCCGAATGGGTGCTGATCACCGGCACGAACGGCAAGACCACCACAACCGAGCTGACCGCGTCGTTCCTCACCGCCGGCGGGCTGCGCGCGGCGCCGTGCGGCAACATCGGCATCCCCGTGCTGGACGCCGTCCGCGACCCCGGCGGGTTCGACGTCCTGGTCGTCGAGCTCTCCAGCCACCAGCTCTGGTACCTGGGGCGGTCCGCGCCGGCGGGGCAGCTCGTCCCGCACGCCGCCAGCTGCCTGAACCTCGCCGACGATCACCTGGTCTGGCACGGCAGCGCCGAGGCCTACCGGGCCGCCAAGGCGTTCGTGTACCGCAACACCAGGGTCGCCTGCGTGTACAACAAGTCCGACGAGGCCACGCTGCGCATGGTCGAGGAGGCCGACGTCATCGAGGGCGCGCGCGCCATCGGCTTCGACCTCGGCACGCCAGGACCCAGCGACGTGGGCGTGGTCGACGGCATCCTCGTCGACCGCGCGTTCCACGACGACCGCCGGCACAGCGCGCTGGAGCTGACCACCGTCGCCGAGCTGGCCTCCGTCGGCCTGTCGGCCCCCCACATCGTGCAGAACATCCTGGCGGCCTCCGCGCTGGCACGCTCATTGGGCACCTCACCCGCCGACATCCACGACGCGCTGCAGACCTTCACGATGGACGCGCACCGCATCCAGATCGTGGCGGAGCACCGCGGCATCCGCTGGGTGGACGACTCCAAGGCGACCAACCCGCACGCCGCCGCCTCGTCGCTGCGGGCGTACCCCGGCGCGGTCTGGATCGTCGGCGGCGATCTGAAGGGCGTCGCCCTCGGCGACCTGGTCGAGCACGCCGGCTCCACCGCGAGCGCCGCCGTGGTGATCGGTGCGGATCGCGAGCCGGTGCTCTCGGCATTCCGGCGACACGCGCCGCACGTGCCGGTCGCCGAGGTCGTCCCCGCCGACACTGGAGAGGTCATGGATCGCGTGGTGGAGCTCGCCGCAGGGATGATCGATGGCGAGGGCACGGTTCTGCTGGCCCCCGCCGCGGCATCCTTCGACCAGTTCCGCAGCTACGCGGACCGGGGAGAGCGCTTCGCCGCGGCGGTGCGCGCATGGATCGAACGGGGGAGCGCTGATGACCCAGACGGCTCGCCCGCCACGCACTGACAGCGCCGCCTCGGGCGGCGGACTCGCCGCGCGCGTCTCGTTGGGGCGCCTGTTCACGGTGCCGTCGACCGAGTTCGTGATGATCGCGTCCACGGCGGTTCTGCTGACCATCTTCGGCGTGGTGATGGTGCTCTCCGCGACCAGCGCGAACCCGAAGGGGCCGCTGGATGCGGCACTGCGGCAGGGGACGTTCGCGGTCATCGGCATTCCGCTGATGTACGTGATCAGCAGGCTGCCGGTGCGGTTCTTCCAGAGGATGGCCTGGCCGGTGCTGCTGGGTGCCATCGCGTTCCAGCTGCTGGTGTTCATCCCGGCGCTGAGCGTGTCCTCGTACGGCAACACGAACTGGGTGAGGATCGGCGGCGTGCAGCTGCAGCCCTCCGAGTTCCTCAAGCTCGCCCTGGCGCTGTGGATCGCGTTCGTGCTCATGCGCAAGCAGGCCAAGCTCGGCACCTGGCACCAGGTGTTCATCCCCGTCGTGCCGGTCGCGGGGCTCGCCATCGGCACGGTGATCGCCGGCGACGACCTGGGCACCGTGATGGTGCTGGTGATGGTCGTGATGGGATGCCTGTTCTTCTCGGGCGCCAAGCTGCGGATGTTCATCCTTCCGCTGCTGCTGGGCGTGGTCCTCGTGGCGGGCTTCGCATTCACCAGCAAGAACCGGATGAGCCGCATCCTGTCCGCCTTCAACCCGGCCGCGTGCGACCCGTCCAACGGCTGCTACCAGGCTGTGCACGGCATGTGGGGAATGGCCAACGGCGGGATCTTCGGCGTGGGGCTCGGCAACTCGCAGGAGAAGTACTGGCTCCCCGCCGCCTCCAACGACTTCATCTTCGCCATCATCGGCGAGGAGCTCGGGCTGCTGGGCTGCCTGCTGGTGCTCGTGCTGTTCGCGGTCTTCGCGGTGGGCGTCTTCCACGTGATCCGCAAGACCGACGACCCGTTCATCCGCATCGCCGCCGGCGGCATCGTGGTGTGGATCATCGGGCAGGCGCTGTTCAACATCGGCGTGGTCCTGCGCATCTTCCCGGTGATGGGCGTCCCGCTGCCGTTCATGTCGCAGGGCGGCACCTCGCTGCTGTCGGCGATGATGGCGTGCGGCGTGCTGCTGGCGTTCGCGCGCACGATCCCCGCCACGCGCAAGGGCGTCCCTGCAGCCCGAACGGGTAAGGTCACCAGGTGACCACGTACCTCCTGGCCGGCGGTGGCACCGCCGGCCATGTCAATCCGCTGCTCGCCGTCGCCGATCTGCTGCGCGAGCGCTCAGGCGACTCCGTGCTCGTGCTGGGCACGAAGGAGGGCCTGGAGCACAGGCTCGTGCCCGCCCGAGGCTACGAGCTGCTCATCGTCGACAAGGTGCCCTTCCCACGGCGTCCGAACCGCGCGGCGCTCGCGTTCCCCTGGCGGTTCCGCCGTGCCGTGGCCCAGGTCCGCGAGCACATCCGCCGGCGTCGTGTGGACGTGGTGGTCGGCTTCGGCGGGTACGCGTCGGCACCCGCGTACATCGCCGCGCGCCGCGAGCGCATCCCCTACGTCGTGCACGAGGCCAACGCCAGGCCGGGGCTCGCGAATGTGCTGGGCGCGCGCCGCGCGGCCGCCGTCGGCGTGGCCTTCGACGGCACGCCGTTGCGCCGGGGTGAGACGGTCGGGATGCCGCTGCGCCGCGAGATCGTCGACCTGGACCGCGCGGACCTCCGCGCCGAAGCCGCGGCGGCGTTCGGACTGGACGCCGACCGTCCGGTGCTGCTGGTGTTCGGCGGCTCGCTGGGCGCCGTGCGCCTGAACCGCGCCTTCGCGGACTCCTGGCGGGACGTGCTGGATGCCGGCTGGCAGCTGCTGCACGTCACGGGGGAGCGCAGCGAGCTGGCGGACCCGCAGTCGCCCGGCTACGCGATGCGCCGCTACGTCGACCGGATGGACCTGGCGTTCGCCCTGGCGGACCTGGTCGTGTCGCGCTCCGGCTCCGCCACGGTCAGCGAGATCAGCGCACTGGGGATGCCCGCGCTGTACGTGCCGTACTCCGTCGGCAACGGCGAGCAGCGGCTCAACGCGGCATCCGCCGTCGAGGCGGGCGCCGCCGAGCTGCTGGACGACGAGACGTTCAGCGGTGACGTCGTGCGCGAGCGCGTGATCCCGCTGCTGCACGATCGCGCGCGCATCGCCCGGATGACCGAGGCCGCAGCCCGCGTGGGCACCCGCACGGGCGCCGAGAACGTCGTGGCCCTCATCGATCGTGCGCTGGCGGAAAAGTAGACTGATTCCGACATGATCAGACCCGACCTCACCCTCCCCATCCCCGAGACCATCACCGCGGCGCACTTCATCGGCATCGGCGGCTCCGGGATGAGCGGATTGGCCAGAATGTTCCTGGATGCCGGCATCCGCGTCTCCGGCTCCGACCGGGCTGACAGCGCCAACCTGCGCGCTCTGGCGGCCGCCGGTGCCACCGTGCATGTCGGGCACGACGCCGCCTACCTGGGCGATGCCGACACCGTCGTGCACACCGGTGCGATCTGGCCGGAGAACCCCGAGTTCCTGGCGGCCAAGGAGCGCGGGCTGCATGTGATCCATCGCTCGCAGGCGCTGCACTGGCTGATCGGAGCGCACCGGCTGGTGTCGATCGCCGGCGCTCACGGCAAGACCACCTCCACCGGGATGGTCGTCACCGCGCTGCAGGCGCTGGGCGCGGACCCGAACTTCGTCAACGGCGGCGTCATCGAGCAGCTGGGCGTGTCCAGCTCCTCCGGGGCCGACGAGCTGTTCGTCATCGAGGCCGACGAGTCCGACGGCACGTTCCTGCTGTATCGCACCTCGGTGGCGCTGATCACCAATGTCGACCCCGACCACCTCGACTTCTACGCCGACGAGGACGCGTTCTACGACGCCTTCGTGCGCTTCGGGAACGAGGCCTCCGAGGCCGTCGTCATCTCCAGCGACGACCCGGGCGCGCTGCGCGTGCACGCCGATCTCGCGCACGACACCGTGATCACCTTCGGCCGCGCGGAGGGCTCCGACCTGCGCATCACCGACATCGACACCACCGGGCCGGTCGCCGCGACCCTCACCCGCGACGGCGAGAGCGTGCGGATGCAGCTGGCGGTGCCCGGCGCGCACAACGCGATCAACGCCGCCGGCGCCGTGGCTGTGCTGATGACCCTGGGGTACGGTCTGTCCGAGTCCGTGCAGGCGCTCAGCGGCTTCGCCGGCACCGTGCGCCGCCTCGAACTGCACGGCGAGGCCCGTGGGGTGCAGGTGTACGACGACTACTCGCACCATCCCACCGAGGTGCGCGCGGCGCTGGAGGCCATGCGCGGCATCGCGGGCACGGGACGGGTCATCGCCATCCAGCAGCCGCACACCTACTCCCGCACGCAGCAGATGTACCGCGAGTTCGCCCAGGTGCTCGAGGAGCTGGCCGACCACACGGTCATGCTCGACGTGTACGGCGCCCGCGAGGATCCGGTGCCCGGCGTGACCGGCGAACTGGTCAGCGGCGCCTTCGCCGACGCCTCGCATGTGCACTACGTGCCGGACTGGCAGGAGGCCGCCGACTACACCGCGCAGGTCGCCCGCGACGGCGACGTCGTGGTCACGCTCGGCTGCGGCAACGTCTACCAGATCATCCCGCAGGTGCTGGACTCGCTCCGGAAGACGCCCGAGGTCTGAGGCATGCGTCGTCCGGCTCCGCTCCCGGCTCCTGCGCAGGAACCGGCTGAGGTCGCGCACGCGGCGCGGCCGGGACGGCGTGCCCGGGCGAGCGAGGTGGAGCCGGATGCGAAGACGGACGCAGCCGTGGAGGCCCCATCAGAGGGCGCCCGTTCGACGGATGCCGGCGTCGATTCCCCCGTGCGCAGCAGCGACGTGTGGCGCGCGGCCCGTGCCAGGCGCAGGGCGCTGCGGGCGGAGATCCGGCGATTCACCCAGCGCTCGCGTCGTCGAAGGCTGGTCTGGTGGTGCTCGATCGGCGCCGTCCTCGCACTGATCCTCGGCAGCGTCGTCGCCGCGTACAGCCCGCTGTTCGCGGTGGAGAAGATCACGGTCGCCGGTGCGAGCGGGGTGGACGCCGCCGCGGTGCAGCAGGCACTGCGCGGGCAGATCGGCTCGCCGCTGGCGCTGATCGACGAGAGCGCCGTCAAGTCCGCGCTGACCCAGTTCCCGATCATCGAGTCGTATGCGCTGGAGGCCCGTCCTCCGCATGAGCTGCTGGTGCGCATCGTCGAGCGCACGCCGGTCGGCGTGATCCCCTCGGATGCCGGATACTCGCTCGTCGATGCGGCCGGCGTCGTGCTGGCCACCACCGAGAAGAAGCCCGACGGGCAGCCGGTGCTGAGCATCGACGGCGGCACCGACGGCGCGGCGTTCCGCAGCGCGGGCCTCGTGGTCCGCTCGCTGCCCGCCGATCTGCGCGGCGAGCTGAAGCAGGTCGGCGCGACGTCGGGCGACGACGTCACGCTCACCCTCCAGGACGGCCGGACCATCGTCTGGGGGAGCGCCGACGAGTCGGCGCAGAAGGCGGTCGTGCTGGTCGCACTCATGAAGGGCGCACCCGGCGGGCGCACCTACGACGTGTCCGCGCCGACCGTCCCGGTCGTGCGCTGACCGCGCGCGACACCAGATAGCGACGACACGCCGTGTCGGTGCGGGCACGCGCGCGGCTTGCGCTTACCGTCGATGACGAGAACGCAATACCGGGAAACAGTTTAACCCTCTTGTTGAGGTTTAAGGTTTCTCCCTCGTCAGGCTCGAATAACGGAGGCCGGCCATGAGCCAGAACCAGAACTACCTCGCCGTGATCAAGGTCGTCGGCGTCGGCGGTGGCGGCGTCAACGCCGTCAACCGCATGATCGAACTCGGGCTCCGCGGGGTCGAGTTCATCGCCGTGAACACCGACGCGCAGGCGCTGCTCATGAGCGACGCCGACGTCAAGCTCGACGTGGGCCGTGAGCTCACCCGGGGCCTCGGTGCGGGTGCGGACCCCGAGGTCGGCCGTCGCGCCGCCGAGGACCACCTCGAGGAGATCGAGCAGGCGCTGACGGGCGCCGACATGGTCTTCGTCACCGCCGGTGAGGGCGGTGGCACCGGCACCGGCGGCGCTCCGGTCGTGGCGCGCATCGCCAAGTCGATCGGCGCCCTGACCATCGGCGTCGTGACCAAGCCGTTCTCGTTCGAGGGTCGTCGTCGCCAGAGCCAGGCGGAGGCAGGGGTCGCCAAGCTGAAGGAGGAGGTGGACACCCTCATCGTGGTGCCCAACGACCGTCTCCTCGAGATCAGCGACCGCGGCATCTCGATGATCGAGGCGTTCGCCACGGCCGACCAGGTGCTCCTCGCCGGTGTGCAGGGCATCACCGACCTCATCACCACCCCTGGTCTCATCAACCTCGACTTCGCCGACGTCAAGTCGGTCATGCAGGGTGCGGGCTCCGCGCTGATGGGCATCGGCTCGGCGCGCGGCGCCGACCGCGCCATCAAGGCCGCCGAGCTGGCCGTCGAGTCCCCGCTGCTGGAGGCGTCCATCGAGGGCGCGCACGGCGTGCTGCTGTCGATCCAGGGCGGATCGAACCTGGGCATCTTCGAGATCCACGACGCGGCGGAGCTCGTCAAGGAGGCCGCGCACCCCGAGGCCAACATCATCTTCGGCACGGTCATCGACGACACGCTCGGCGACGAGGTGCGCGTGACCGTGATCGCGGCCGGGTTCGACGGCGGCGAGCCGCTGCCGAAGCTCGAGCCGCTGGAGGTCAAGCGCCCCGTGTCGCAGACGCTGCCCGAGGTCGAGCTGCCTGCCGCGGTCGAGGAGACGGGCATCGATGCCCCGCGCGCCGTCTCGCCGAAGCCGGCGCCGGTGGCATCCGGCTTCGATTCCGGGTTCGGGAGCGACGACGACCTCGACGTGCCCGAGTTCCTGAAGTGACTCTCGCCGCGCGGCTCTCGGCGATCGACGAGCGCATCGCCGAGGCCGCGCGGCGGTTCGGCCGCGACCCGGGGGAGATCACCCGGATCGTGGTCACCAAGTTCCACCCCGCCCAGCTCGTGCGCGACCTGCACGCCCTCGGCGTGCGCGAGGTGGGTGAGAACCGCCAGCAGGAGCTGACGGCGAAGCGCGCAGCCCTCGGCGATGTCCAGGACATGCGCTGGCACTTCATCGGGCAGGCGCAGACCAACAAGGCGGCCGCGATCCGCCGGGCATCCGACGTGGTGCACTCGGTCGATCGGGTGCGGCTGGCGGATGCCCTGCATCGCGCCGCGGACGATGATCGCGTGCTGGACGTTCTGGTGCAGGTCAACCTCACCGACGACGCCGATCGAGGCGGCAGCACGACCGCGGATGCCGAGACCCTGGCCGAGCACGTGCTGAGCCTGGACACGCTGCGCCTGCGCGGCGTGATGGCCGTCGCCCCGCTCGATGAGGATCCCTCCTCGGCCTTCGCGCGGCTGCGCGCGGTCGCGGACCGCATCCGCCTCCTCGCCCCGGAGGCGACGTGGATCTCGGCAGGGATGACCAACGACTTCGTGCAGGCCGTCGAGGCCGGCGCGACACACCTGCGGATCGGTTCCGCAATCACCGGACCGCGCCCCGACCGGGGTTAATCTGAATGCCAGACCAGCCCGAACCGTTCGAACCGGAGGACACGATGGGTAACCCGCTGAAGAAGACCATGGTGTATCTCGGCCTCGCCGACGAGGAAGAGGGATACGAGGACGAGGCTGTGCAGGCACCCGTCCGCGCACCACGCGAGCACGAGCGCGAGCGCGAGGAGCAGGCCCCCGCGCCCGTCACCCCGCTGCGTCGCCCGACCGCCGTGCGTCAGCCCGCCGCGGGCGCGGTCAACGAGATCCTCACCGTGCACCCCAAGCAGTATCGTGACGCGCAGGTCATCGCCGAGAACTTCCGTGACGGCATCCCGGTGATCATCAACCTGTCGCAGATGAGCGATGCCGAGGCACGGCGACTGATCGACTTCGCCAGCGGACTCTCGCTCGGGCTGTACGGGCGCATCGAGCGGGTCACCAGCAAGGTGTTCCTGCTCTCGCCGGAGAACATCGCGGTGTCGGGTCAGGGCGGCATCGCCCAGGCGAGCTCCGCCTCGTTCGACTCCTGACCTTGTCGACCGTCCTCGGCATCATCGGCGGCATCGCCGAGCTGGTGCTGACGCTGTACCTGCTCGTCCTCATCGTGCGGCTGGTGCTGGAGTACATCCCGCTGTTCGTGCGCGGATGGCGTCCGAAGGGCGCGGGTCTGATCGCGGCGGAGGTCATCTTCACGATCACCGACCCGCCGATCCGGTTCTTCCGGCGGCTGGTCCCGCCCATGCGGATGGGCACGATCTCGCTGGACTTCGGCTTCGCGCTGACGATGATCGTCGTGCTGATCCTGATGACGGTCGCCGGCGCCCTGTGACACCTCGAAGCTGACTCCGGGGCATCGCGCCGCACAGACTGGGGGGCTATGCTTGGCTCCCAGACGCGCGCCGCGGGTACGCGTCGGCAGAAACACCACGCCATCTTCAACGACTGGCGAGAAGAACTCATCGAAAGAGGAGCCACCCATGGCACTTACCCCGGATGACGTCGTCCACAAGGAGTTCCAGCACGTCCGATTCAAGGACGGCTTCGACCCCGAAGAGGTCGATGACTACCTCGACGAGATCGTCGTTGAATGGCGCAAGACCATCGAGGAGAACAACGACCTGAAGTCGAAGCTCGCCGCCCTCGAGGCGGGCCAGAGCTCGCAGCCGGTCGCCGAGACTCCTGCCTTCTCCGCCCCCGCCGAGCCTGCCGCTCCCACTCCTGCGCCCGTCAGCGGTGCATCGGCCACCGGCACGTCCGCGGGCATCATCGAGCTGGCCCAGCGCCTGCATGACGAGCACGTCGCCGAGGGCGAGGCCAAGCGCAAGCAGCTCATCGCCGACGCGGAGGCCGAGGTCTCCCGCATCCGCACTCAGGCCGAGGCCAAGCAGCGCGAGGAGTCCGCACGACTCGAGCGCGAGCGCAACACGCTCGAGAGCCGCATCACCGAGCTGCGCGAGTTCGAGCGCGACTACCGCAGCAAGCTCCGCGCCATGATCGAGGGTCAGCTGCGCGACCTGGACCAGAAGTCGGGTTCCGACTCGACTCCGGTCTCGGCCATCGGCCTGTAGGTCACTCTTGGCAGGACGTCGTCCCCTTCGACGGTCGGCGGCCGGAGCGATCGTCGCGATTCTCGCGATGGTCGTCCTGGCCGCCGATCAGTTCGTGAAGTACCTCACCATCGAGCACCTCCCCTCTGAGAAGGCCGTCCCGGTGCTGGGGGAGTTCCTCCAGCTGTTCTACATCCGCAACTCCGGCGCCGCGTTCTCCATCGGCGCCGGCATGACCTGGATCTTCACGATCGCCCTCGCGGTGGTGGCCGTCGTCATCATCTGGAAGACGGTGGCCGTGCGCTCCCGGCTGTGGGCCGTGGTGCTGGGCTGCCTGCTGGGCGGCGTGCTGGGAAACCTGACCGATCGACTTCTCCGCGAGCCCGGCTTCGCCGTGGGGCACGTCGTGGACATGATCTCGATGCCGTGGATGATCCCCGCGATCTTCAACGTGGCCGACATCTTCATCGTCACCGGCATGATCTCCGTGGCGCTGCTGGTGGTCATCGGTCTGCGCCTGGACGGCACGCGCGAGCGCGATCATGCGGATGCTGCGGATGCCGCGAGCCAGGATGCGGCCTCGGCCGCGACCGAGAGCTGAGCGTGGCCTCCTCGCGCAGCCTGCCCGTGCCGGACGGGCTGGAAGGCTCCCGCGTCGACGCCGCCTTGGCGAAGATGCTGGGCTTCTCCCGCACCTTCGCCGCCGAGGTGGCGGAGGCGGGCGGCGTCGTGCTGGACGGCGCGGTGCTCGGCAAGTCCGATCGGCTGCGCGCCGGCGGCTGGCTCGAGGTCACCTGGACGCCGAAGCAGGAGCCGCGGGTCGTGCCCATCGCCGTCCCGGAACTGGGGATCGTCTACGACGACGACGACATCGTGGTGGTGGACAAGCCCACCGGCGTCGCCGCGCATCCGTCGGTCGGCTGGGAGGGTCCCACGGTGGTCGGGGCCCTGGCCGCGGCCGGGTTCCGCATCGCCACCAGCGGCGCCGCCGAACGGCAGGGCGTGGTGCACCGGCTGGATGTCGGCACCAGCGGTCTGATGGTGGTCGCCAAGACCGAGCAGGCGTACACCGTGCTCAAGCGCGCCTTCAAGGAGCGCACGGTGCAGAAGATCTACCACGCGGTCGTGCAGGGGCATCCCGATCCGCTCGCCGGCACGATCGACGCGCCGATCGGGCGGCATCCGCACCATCATTGGAAGTTCGCGGTCGTCGCCGACGGCAAGCCCTCGGTGACCCACTACGAGACGCTCGAGGCGTTCCCGCGCGCGTCGCTGCTCGAGATCCACCTCGAGACCGGGCGCACGCACCAGATCCGCGTGCACATGGCGGCCCACCGGCATCCGTGCGTCGGCGACCCGCTGTACGGCGCGGACCCCACGCTCTCAGAACGGCTGGGGCTCACCAGGCAGTGGCTGCACGCCCACCGGCTGGCGTTCACACACCCGACGACGGGGGAGTGGGTGAGCTTCGAATCGCCGTATCCCGCGGACTTCGTGCACGCCCTCGACGTGCTCGATCCCGGGCGCTCCTCGGCGGACTGAGCCCTCAGAGATCGAGCTCTCCGGCCGAGGCGACCACGCCGTCGAGCGTGCCCACCAGGAAGCGCACGACGTCAGCAGGCGGCGTGTCGCGCTCGACGAGCAGGCTGATCAGCGTCTCCTCGGTGAACGCCACCCAGGCGCGCAGCGCCATGCGCAGCGCGGGGGAGTCGGGGGTGCCGAGCTCCGTGAACGCCTCCACGAGACGCTCGGCGTTGCGCACGCGCGATTCGTCCACCACGGCTCGCACGGCGGAGTCCCCGCTGGCGATGCCCCGCACCAGCGAGTGGAACGTGCCCTGGTGCTGCTGCACGAAGTCGGCGATGCGCATCAGCGTGTCGCGGAGCCGCTCGTGCGGCGGGAGGTCCGGACGGGGCTCGGTGGCCTGCAGAAGGCTGTCCCTGGCGGTGGCGATCACCGCGAGGTGCATGCCCTGACGCGTGTCGAAGTAGTGGAACACGAGCGGACGCGACACACCGGCCTGCTGCGCCAGCGCCTCCATCGTCAGCTCGTCGAGGGTGTGATCGGCGAGGAAGTTCACGCCCACGGCGATGAGCTGGGCTCGGCGCTGGTCCGGGGTGAGTCGGGCGCGGCGCTCTGCAGGCATGAGGCGATCTTATCGGCGAGTGGTATTGACTAGTAGTCAATGAGCGGTATTCTGGCAGGAGCGCCGATGTCGACGCGACCGACCAGGAGGATCGATGAAGTTCCGCAGCCCGAAGAAACTGATCACGAAGGCCACCGGCACGCACGCAGGCCGCATCACGCTCGCCGCCGTCCCCGTCGGGATCGTCGCGGCCGTGCTGATGGGCGGTGTCGCGCAGGGGCAGGTGCCCGTGTCGTTCGCCGTGTCGGGCAGCCAGTTCCAGATCAGCGCCAGCCAGCTGGAGGGCACCGGATTCTCGCAGTACGCCGGCGTCACGAAGGATACCGAGGGCGGCGAGCACTCCGTGGCCATCGCCAACATCAAGAGCGCGACGCTCGCGGACCTGTGCCAGTCGGTCGTCTCCGACACACCGCTCGGCAAGGTCGGCGTGCTGATCAAGGCCGGTGGAGGCGGGAACCCCGCCAGCGCCTCCGACCTGCAGATCGGCATGACGGGCCTGAAGGGCGACGCGTCGTTCGGGGCGATCCGCATCGGCGTGGACGCGTCGACCGTCAACACCAGTGCCAAGGGCTCGGCCGGTGACTTCGCCCAGGATGCCGACACCGTCAGCATCAAGAACCTGCAGCAGACCGCGTGGAGCACCCAGGCATCCGTCTTCACCCTCACCGGGATGACGCTGGAGCTCACGGACGGATCGCAGGGATGCTTCTGAGCGACGAGATCGAGCAGGCCCCGGAGACGGCGATGACGGATGCCGGCCAGAGCGGCACGTCGGGCTTCCGCGCCTGGAGCCGACGGCGGCCGCTGATCGGCGGTGTGCTGCTGGCGATCAGCGGCATCGAGATGTTCTTCTCGGGGCAGCTGGACTTCGGTGAACTGCACATCCAGCTCGGCATCGAGGGGCTGCAGGCCACGATCATCCCCCTCCTGCTCGTGCTGCTGGGCGTGCTGGCGGTGCTGATGCCCGCGCATCACGTCTTCTACGGCGTGATCGCCCTGGCCGTCGCGCTGTACTCCCTCGTGGGCGTCAACCTCGGCGGATTCATCATCGGGATGCTGCTGGGCTGCATCGGCGGGATCATCGTCGTCGCCTGGATGCCCGGACGCGTCACCCGTCGTGATCGACGGTGTGCGGAGCGGGCATCGTGAAGAGGTCGTCGCGCTGGAGCGCGGTCGCCGCGGCGGCCGTGTGCGTGCTGTGCACACCGCTGATGGTGGGGGCCGCGTCGGCTGCACCGGCATCGGTCCGCCCCGCACTGTGCATCCCGCTCATCTGGTGCCCGACGCCGAGCCCGAGCCCGACTCCGACGCCGAGTCCGACGCCGACGCCCTCCGCTCCGGCATCCGGGAGCCCGATCCCGGGCATCCCGCTTCCCGGCGCGACCACGCCTCCGGTGGAATCTCCCGATGGCGCGCTGCCGGGCACGCAGACTCCGGGTGAGGCGACGCCGACTCCGACGCCGACTCCGACTCCGGCCGTGCCAGACGACGGCGCACCGGTGTTCACGAAGACGCCCGCGCAGATGTCGTCCAAGGGGCTGTCGTTCACCGGCCTGAAGTCCATCGCGCTGGTCACCGTCCCCACGATCGACGGCAGCCGCATCACGGTGCTGAAGATCAGCGCCGACACGATCACGATCACCGGCTTCTCGCTGTCCGTGCGCCCGCCGGAGAAGGACGGCCTCGTCACCGACGCCGACACGATGTCGCTCAAGGGACACGTCTCGGTCTACCTCGGTTCGCTCACGGCCACGGGGCAGGACGGGAAGACACTCGTGCAGCTCGGTGCCGACACTCCGCCGTCGCTGGACGATGTGGAGCCCGGGCTGCTGCACGTGAACATGGGGCTCGTGGGCACCATCGCCGATTCGATCAGCTACACCAACACCGACCAGCGGATGGTCGCGTCGAAGTGACCCTCCGGGCATCCGGCTCCCTCGTCGGATGCCCCGGGTAGGCTCGTCCCATGGCCTCCGACTCCTTCGTGCACCTGCATGTCCACAGCGAGTACTCCATGCTGGACGGCGCCGCGAAGATCGGGGCGATGACTCAGGCCGCCGCGGAGTACGGGATGCCGGCCATCGCCGTCACCGACCATGGCAACACGTTCGCGGCCTTCGAGTTCTACAAGGCGGCCAACGCCGCCGGCGTCAAGCCCATCATCGGGCTGGAGGCGTACGTCACACCCGGTACCCACCGCAGCGACAAGTCCCGCGTGGCCTGGGGATCGCCCGACCAGAAGAGCGACGACGTCTCGGGCTCGGGCGCGTACACGCACATGACCCTGTGGAGCGAGAACACGCAGGGCATGCACAACCTGTTCCGGCTCAGCTCGCTCTCCAGCATCGAGGGCTACTACTTCAAGCCGCGCATGGACCGCGAGCTGCTGCAGACCTATCACAAGGGCCTGATCGCCACGACGGGCTGCCCGTCGGGCGAGATCCAGACCCGGCTGCGACTGGGACAGTACGATGCCGCCCGCGCGGCGGCAGCGGAGTTCCAGGACATCTTCGGCAAGGAGAACTACTTCTGCGAGATCATGGACCACGGCCTCGCCATCGAGCGGCGCGTGACCGGCGATCTGCTGAAGCTGTCGAAGGATCTCGGCATCCCCCTGGTGGCCACCAACGACTCGCACTACACGCACCAGCACGAGGCCGACGCGCATGAGGCTCTGCTGTGCGTGCAGTCCGGCTCCACCATGGACGACCCGAACCGCTTCAAGTTCGACGGCGACGGGTACTACATCAAGACCGCGCAGGAGATGCGCCAGCTGTTCCGCGACCACCCCGAAGCGTGCGACAACACGCTGCTGATCGCCGAGCGCTGCGAGGTGGAGTTCGACACCGAGGCCAACTACATGCCGGACTACCCGGTGCCCGAGGGGGAGACCGAGGAGACCTGGCTGGTCAAGGAGGTCGCTCGCGGCCTGGATTACCGCTACCCGGATGGTGTCCCGCGCGAGGTGCGCGAGCGAGCCGACTACGAGCTGGGCATCATCCTGCAGATGAAGTTCCCCGGCTACTTCCTCGTGGTCGCAGACTTCATCAACTGGGCCAAGGACCACGGCGTGCGCGTGGGACCCGGCCGTGGGTCCGGTGCAGGGTCGATGGTGGCGTACGCCATGAAGATCACCGACCTCGACCCCCTCAAGCACGGCCTCATCTTCGAGCGCTTCCTGAACCCGGATCGTGTCTCGATGCCGGACTTCGACGTCGACTTCGACGACCGTCGCCGCACCGAGGTGATCGACTACGTCACCGAGAAGTACGGCGCCGACCGCGTGTCGCAGATCGTCACCTACGGCACCATCAAGTCCAAGCAGGCGCTGAAGGATGCCGGGCGCGTGCTGGGCTTCCCGTTCAGCATGGGCGACCGGCTCACCAAGGCCATGCCCCCCGCCGTGATGGGCAAGGACATGCCTCTGAGCGGCATGTTCGATCCCGAGCATCCGCGCTACAAGGAGGCCAGCGAGTTCCGCGCGCTGATCGACACCGACCCGGAGGCCAAGACGGTCTTCGATCGGGCGCTGGGACTGGAGGGCCTGAAGCGGCAATGGGGAGTGCACGCCGCCGGCGTGATCATGTCCTCGCACACGCTGCTGGACATCGTGCCGATCATGAAGCGCGAGCAGGACGGCCAGATCGTCACGCAGTTCGACTACCCGTCCTGCGAGACGCTCGGCCTGATCAAGATGGACTTCCTGGGGCTGCGCAACCTCACGATCATCTCCGACGCGCTGGACAACATCCGCACCAACCGCGGCGAGGAGCTCGACCTCGAGCACCTCACCATCGAGGACCACGCCGCCTACGACCTGCTGACGCGCGGCGACACACTGGGCGTGTTCCAGCTCGACGGCGGCGCCATGCGCGCCCTGCTGCGCCTGATGAAGCCGGACAACTTCGAGGACATCTCGGCCGTCATCGCGCTGTACCGCCCGGGCCCGATGGGTGCCAACTCGCACACCAATTACGCACTGCGCAAGAACGGCCTGCAGGAGATCACCCCGATCCACCCTGAGCTCGAGGAGCCGCTGCGCGAGATCCTGGAGGGCACCTACGGCCTGATCATCTAC
Source organism: uncultured Microbacterium sp. (assembly GCF_937927635.1). Taxonomy (GTDB): domain Bacteria; phylum Actinomycetota; class Actinomycetes; order Actinomycetales; family Microbacteriaceae; genus Microbacterium. The sequence goes on along the minus strand of NZ_CALBRW010000004.1, from coordinate 9,805 downwards.
CAGGAGCAGGTGATGGCCATCGCGCAGAAGGTGGCCGGGTTCAGCCTCGGCCAGGCAGACATCCTGCGCCGCGCGATGGGCAAGAAGAAGAAGTCCGAGCTGGACAAGCAGTACGCAGGCTTCCACCAGGGCATGATCGACCGCGGGTTCAGCGAGGCCGCCATCAAGGCGCTCTGGGACATCCTGCTGCCGTTCTCGGACTACGCCTTCAACAAGGCGCACTCCGCCGCCTACGGACTGGTCTCGTACTGGACCGCGTACCTCAAGGAGCACTACCCGGCCGAGTACATGGCGGCGCTGCTGACCAGCGTCGGCGACTCCAAGGACAAGATGGCGCTGTACCTGAACGAGTGCCGCCGCATGGGCATCCGGGTGCTGCCGCCGGACGTGTCCGAGTCGATCAACTTCTTCGCCGCCGTGGGGGAGGACATCCGCTTCGGCCTGGGCGCGGTGCGCAACGTCGGCAGCAACGTCGTCGACGGCATCGTGCAGGCGCGCAAGGACGGCCCCTACACGTCCTTCCACGACTTCCTGCACCGTGTGCCCCTGCACGTCTCGAACAAGCGCACCGTGGAGTCGCTGATCAAGGCCGGTGCCTTCGACTCGATGGGCGACACGCGCCGTGCGCTGCTGGAGATCCACGAGGATGCGGTCGAGGCGGCCGTCGACCGCAAGCGCAACGAGGCTCAGGGTGCCATCGGGTTCGACTTCGACAGCCTCTACGACGACATGGAGGAGGCGGCCCCCGCGAAGGTGCCCGAGCGGCCCGAGTGGATCAAGAAGGACAAGCTGGCCTTCGAGCGCGAGATGCTCGGCCTGTACGTCTCCGACCACCCGCTGGCGGGTCTGGAGGTGCCGCTGGCCAAGCACGCCTCGATCTCCATCCATGACCTGCTCACCTCCGAGGACCTGCAGGACGGCGACCAGGTGACGGTCGCGGGGCTGGTCACCAGCGTGCAGCACCGCATCGCCAAGTCCAGCGGCAACCCGTACGGCATGATCACCGTCGAGGACTTCAACGGCGAGGTGACGGTCATGTTCATGGGCAAGACCTACACCGAGTACCAGCACCTGCTGCAGCAGGACTCGATCCTCGCCGTGCGCGGACGCATCTCGCGCCGCGACGACGGCCTCAATCTGCACGGCCAGTCGGCGTTCGCGCCCGACATCGGCTCGTTCGACGCGGCGGGGCCGCTCGCGCTGCAGGTGGCGGAGCAGCGCGCCACCGAGCGCACCATGACGGATCTGGCGGAGATCCTCCGTCGTCACAACGGAGACACCGAGGTGCTGCTGCGCCTGCACCGCGGCGGGTCCGCGAAGGTGTTCGAGGTGCCGATGCCGGTGAAGGTCTCCGCCGACCTGTTCGGCGACCTGAAGTCGCTGCTCGGGCCCACCTGCCTCGGCTGACCGGTGCTGCGGACTGAAACCTCTCCCAGGTTGCCCAAGCCCTGCTGAGTAGGATCGGGACGCGCGGGAACCCGTGACCGCGACGAAAGGAAAGCATTCGATGAGCCTCGAGCACGCCGATGACGCCCCAGAGGTCGACGCCGACCTCCTGACGGCCGACGACGTGAATGCTGCCGACGACGTGGATGCTGCCGACGATGACGCGGTGTACTACGAGGAGCAGGTGGAGCCCGAGTACGGCATCCTCGGCTTCACGCTGCGCGAGCTGATCATCGTGGGCGCATGGCTGGTGGCCTTCGCGGTGTCGTTCTTCCCCGTCACCTCGGGCGGTGGATCCATCTGGACGCGCGGAATCGACTGGGTGCTGGCCATCGGCGTGCCTACGGTCGCCGTGTTCCTGATCGTGCTCCGCCGGTTCTCCCCGCAGGGGATCCGCCGGGTCGGATCGCTGGGCATCGACCAGTTCGCCTCGGTCGCGGCCTCGGTCGCGACCGTGGTCTGGGCCGGCCTGGTATGGAACCAGGTCGCCGCCACCATCGAGGTCGGCGCGTTCCTGGTCAGCTGGGTGCCCATCGTCGCCGCGATCGCCGCGCTGGCACTTGTCGCCGCGACCGTCGCGGCTCCGCTGATCCCGCGGCTGCGGGACGACTTCGAGGGACGGATGGAGACCCTCGCGCACCGCAGCGCCAACCCCATCCGGCCGGTCATCTCCCGCCCGCGTCCCGAGCCGACGGCGGTGCCGGATGCCGATCAGCCGGACGCTGAAGAAGCCGAACATGCGGATGCCGAGGACGGGACCGCTGCCGCAGCCGATCTCGAGGACGCATCCGCTGTCGAGGACGCATCCGCTGTTGCCGAGGCATCCGGTGTCGCGACTGAGCAGGAAGACGCGCTGACCGTGGTCCTGTCAGACGTCGTGCCCAGGTCGGATGCGTCGCCCTGGGCGCCGCCGACCGAACCCGCCGTCGCCGAGGAGGCCGCTGCCGTGGCCGTCGAGGACGATTCGACCCGTGTCCTGGACCTGCCCGTGCTGGACAGCACTCCGTTCGGCGGTGCTCCTGTCGACGGCGCTCCGGTCGATAGTGCTCCGGTTGACAGTGCTCCGGTTGACAGTGCTCCGTTCGGCGGCGCTCCTGTCGACGGCACTCCGGTCGGCGGCGGTGCAGACGTCGGCGGTATCGAGCCGAGCGGGCGCGCTGACAGCCCGGCCCCTTCATGGAGCGCTCCGGAGGAGAGCACGCCCGGGCCAGGCGCTCCGTTCGCCGTCGAGCCCCCGGCAGCGCCTCAGCCGGCGACCGAGGACCGGGATCCCGGCATCGCCGACGCCGACCGCGATCCCGGCGTCGCCTACACCGACCCGATCGGCGCGCTGAACGACATCTTCGACGCAGCTGAGCACGAGGGCGCTGAGCACGAGAGCGTCGACCACACACTCGGCCGGTCCGCCGATGAGCTGCCGTTGCGCCGCACGCGCAACGAGCACGCGCGCGCCGCGCAGGCGGACGGCGCGGGGAGCGCGACGCAGACCGCCGGCGCCCCGTTCTGGGCACTCGCAGCCACCGAGCGCGACGTGCTCGACGAGCAGGGGCATCCGCTGTTCCGGATCGGCCCCGACGCCTGGATCCTCGTGGTCGAGGACCGCGGCGGCGCGTTCGTGGTCCGACATGACGATGGCCGGATCGGCTATCTCCACGACCTCACCGACATCACGAAGGGCTGATACGTTGCGCACCATCGATCTCCGCGGCAGGACACTCGATCCCGCGGAAATGCTCGCTGCTGTCCCGCGCGCCGCCAAGGCGCGCGCGGCGGCTCTCGCCGCCGCCACGCAGATCGTCGAGGAAGTGCGCACGCATGGCGAGGCCGCGTTGCGGGATCAGGCCAATCGATTCGACCATGTGACGGGACACGCGCTCCGTGTGCCCGCCGAGCACCTCTCCGAGGCGCTCGCGAGCGTGGACCCCGAGGTCCGGACCGCGCTGGAGACCGCCATCGCACGGGTCCGTCGCGGCTCCGCCGCGCAGGTGCCCGCATCGCAGACCACCGAGATCGGCCCCGGTGCTCGCATCGTGCAGCGCTGGCAGCCCGTGCACCGTGCGGGCGTGTACATCCCCGGCGGCAAGGCGCCGCTGGCATCCAGCGTCGTGATGAACGTCGTACCCGCGCAGGTCGCAGGCGTCACCAGCATCGCCCTCGCCTCGCCGCCGCAGGCCGCCTTCGACGGTCGGGTGCACCCGACGGTCCTCGCAGCTGCGGCGCTGCTGGGCGTCGAGGAGGTCTACGCCATCGGCGGCGCCGGAGCCATCGGCGCGCTGGCCTACGGCGTTCCCGAACTCGGGCTGGATCCGGTGGACGTGGTCTCCGGACCCGGCAACAACTACGTGGCCTCCGCCAAGCGCGCCGTCGCCGGGGTGGTCGGCACCGACTCCGAGGCCGGTGCCACGGAGATCCTCGTGGTGGCCGACGAGCACGCCGACCCCGATCTCGTCGCCGCCGACCTGGTCAGCCAGGCCGAGCACGACGAGCAGGCCTCCGCCGTGCTGGTGACGGACTCCGCAGGACTCGCGGAGCGCGTCGCAGAGCGCGTCGCCGCACGTGCGGGGAGCACCCGTCATGCCGAGCGCGTGGCGGCGGCACTCGCCGGTCCGCAGTCGGCGATCGTGCTCGTCGACGACCCGGAGCAGGCCTGCGCCTTCAGCAACGCCTACGCGCCCGAGCACCTCGAGCTGCACCTGGTCGACGCCGAGCGCGCCGCTGAGCGATTCACCAGCGCCGGCGCCGTGTTCGTGGGAGACCAGACCCCGGTGAGCCTCGGAGACTACATGGCCGGCAGCAACCACGTGCTCCCCACCGGGGGACAGGCGAGATACGCGTCGGGCCTGGGCGCCTACACCTTCCTGCGTCCGCAGCAGGTGATCCAGTACGACCGCGCCGCGCTCGCCCAGGTGCGGGCGGGGGTCGTCGCGCTGTCCGGCGCGGAGTTCCTGCCTGCGCACGGTGAGGCCGTCGAGGCGCGGTTCGCCGCGCACTCAGAGGGCGCACAGGCCGCCGAGTAGGCTGAGGGATCATGCACTGCCCGTTCTGCAGACATCCGGACTCCCGCGTCATCGACTCCCGCACCAGCGACGACGGCCTGTCGATCCGCCGCAGGCGGCAGTGCCCCGAATGCGGCGGACGCTTCTCCACGACCGAGACGGCCAGCCTCATGGTCATCAAGCGCTCCGGTGTGCTGGAGTCGTTCAGCCGCGACAAGGTGATCTCGGGCGTCCGCAAGGCCTGCCAGGGCCGGCCGGTCACCGAGGCGGACCTGGCGGTCCTCGCCCAGAAGGTCGAGGAGGCCGTACGGCAGACCGGGGTCTCGCAGCTGGACACCAACGAGATCGGCCTGGCCATCCTCGGCCCGCTGCGCGAGCTCGACGAGGTGGCCTACCTGCGCTTCGCCAGCGTGTACCAGGAGTTCGACTCGCTGGAGGACTTCGAGCGCTCGATCAGCGAGCTGCGCGCGGATCACATCGCGTCGAAGGCCGAGTGATCCGACCGGTACTGTGGCAGTGATGTATCCGCTGCTCTTCCGCCACGTCCTCTCGCGCTTCGACCCCGAATTCGCGCACCATGCCGCCATGACGGTGATCCGCGTGCTCGGCGCGCGTCCGTTCTCCTGGGCCGCTCGCGCACTGACCGCGCCGTCGCCGGAGCTGCAGGTGCACGCGCTCGGCCTGACGTTCCCGTCGCCGTTCGGCGTGGCCGCGGGCTTCGACAAGAACGCCGTCGGCGTGCGCGGCCTGGATGCTCTGGGTTTCGGGCATGTCGAGGTGGGCACAGTGACCGCCATCCCGCAGGACGGCAATCCCAAGCCGCGGCTGTTCCGCCTGGTCCCCGACCGCGCGGTCATCAACCGGATGGGCTTCAACAACGACGGTGCGGGGGCTGCGGCGCGCAAGCTGGCCGGGCTGCGCCGTCGTGCGCCGCGAGCGGTGATCGGCGCCAACATCGGCAAGAGCCGCGTGGTGGCTGTGGACGACGCCATCGGCGACTACGTGGCCTCCGCCACGATCATCGCCCCGTTGGCTGACTACCTGGCCGTCAATGTGTCGTCTCCGAACACACCGGGCCTGCGCGGCCTGCAGGCCGTGGAGACTCTCGCACCGCTGCTGCGGGCCGTGAAGGTCGCGGCCGGAGACACGCCGCTGCTGGTGAAGATCGCCCCCGACCTGTCCGACGAGGAGATCACCGGGATCGCGCGACTGGCCGCCGCTGAGGGACTGGCCGGCATCATCACCCACAACACGACCGTCGGACGCGAGGGTCTGAAGACCGATCCGGCTGTCGTCGAGGCCGCCGGCGCGGGAGGCCTCTCCGGGGCTCCGCTGAAGGAGCGCTCACTCGAGGTGCTGACCCTGGTGCGCTCGGTCGTCCCTGCGGACTTCTGCGTGATCGCGGTCGGCGGTGTCGAGACCGCGGAGGATGTGCAGAAGAGACTGGATGCCGGTGCCACTCTCGTGCAGGGCTACACGGCCTTCCTGTACCGCGGGCCGCTCTGGGCGCGTCAGATCAACCGCGGACTGCGCGCCCGCTGAGCGCGGTTCAGTCCGGGTACTGGCCGCGCTTGGCCTGCGGCTTCGGCAGGCGCATGAATCGCATCTGCATCGAGCGCATCGCGGCGTACCAGCCCAGGCCCTTCTCGCGGCGCGCTGCGCCGAACTTGTCGGATGCCTTGCGCTTGACGCGCATGCTCAGCAGCACCATGTCCATCACGGCCAGCAGCACGTACACCCACAGCCCGATCATGGCCCAGATCTGCACGCTGGGGATCGGCGTGAGGTTCAGCAGGATGACCGCCAGCATGGCGGCCATCAGCCACTCCGAGATGTGCCAGCCGGCATCCACGTAGTCGCGCACCCAGCGGCGCTGCGGCCCCTTGTCGCGCGCGGGCAGGAACTTGTCCTCGCCGCGCTCCATGCCGATCCGCGCACGCTCGCGGCGCGCCTGCAGATCGGCCTTGGCGGCGGCGCGGGCCTCCTTGGTGTTGGCGACCAGCGGCCGTCGGTTCGCGGCCTCGCGCTCGGCGCGCGTCGGCGTCGCGTGTCCCTTCCCCACGGTGGGCGTCTCGGGGGCGTCGTCGTTGGCGGAGGGGGTGGGCTTGGGCACGTTCGACCTCAGTTCGGAATCGGGTTCGCCCTTAAGATTACTCGCATGACCTCGTCCTCATCGTCGGCTTCGCCGGCATCCGAATCCGCCGTCCTCGAGGCGGTCGCGCTGGGCATCCCGGCCGCACTGTCCGATCTCGGCTCGCTGGTGCGGATCCCGGGCATCGCCTGGCCCGCATTCGATCAGACCCAGTTGGAGCGCAGCGCCGCCGCGGTCGCCGAACTCGCGCGCGGCACCGGCGTCTTCGACGAGGTGCGGGTCCTGCGCGCGCACGTCGACGACACCGAGGAGCTCGGGCAGCCGGCGGTCCTCGCCACCCGCGCCGCGCGAGGCGGCAGGCCGACCATCCTGCTGTACGCGCACCACGACGTGCAGCCCCAGGGTGCCGACGAGCTGTGGGAGACCCCGCCGTTCGAGCCCACCGTGCGCGACGGCCGGCTGTACGGACGCGGCGCGGCCGACGACAAAGCCGGCATCATGGCGCACATCGCCTCGCTGCGCGCCGTCGCCGAGGTGCTCGGCGACGACCTCGACCTGGGCGTCGCGCTGTACATCGAGGGGGAGGAGGAGTACGGCTCTCGCTCGTTCGCCCGATTCCTGCGCGACAACACCGACGCGCTGCGCGCGGACGCCATCGTGGTGGCCGACTCCGGCAACCTCGACTCGCACACGCCTGGCCTGACGGTCTCGCTGCGGGGCAACGCGCGCTTCACGCTGCGCATCCGCACCCTGGACCACGCCTCGCACTCCGGCATGTTCGGGGGAGCGGTGCCGGATGCCATGATGGCCGCGACCAGGCTGCTCTCGACCCTGTGGGATGCCGACGGCGCCGTCGCCGTGGAGGGCATGACAGCTCGCGGCGGGCAGACGCCCGCGTACACGGAGGACACGCTGCGCGAGGAGACCGGGCTGCTCCCGGGTGTCTCGCCGGTAGGCCGGGACGACATCCTCGGCCGCATCTGGAACAAGCCCTCGATCACCATCACGGGGATCGACGCCACCAGCGTCGCGCAGGCATCCAACACGCTGCTTCCCGAGGTCACCGTCGTCATCAGCGCGCGCGTCGCGCCGGGCCAGGACGCCAAGGACGCCTACGCGGCCGTGCACGACCACCTCGTGGCGAACGCGCCGTTCGGCGCCGAGCTGACGTTCTCCGACGTGGATCTCGGAGACGGCTTCCTGGTGGACACCAGCGGCTGGGCGGTCGAGCTCACCAGGGGCGCCATGGCCGACGGCTACGGCGTACCGCCCGCGGATCTCGGCGTGGGGGGATCCATCCCGTTCATCGCCGATCTCGTGCGCACCTTCCCCGGCGCGCAGATCCTGGTGACCGGCGTGGAGGACCCGCATTCCCGTGCGCACAGTCCCAACGAGTCGCTGCATCTGGAGACCTTCGGCAACGCCGTGCGCGCCGAGGCGCTGCTGCTGACGCGCATGAACGCCCGCACCGCGGCATCCTGAACCTCGCGACGCGCAAGGAACCGCCCGGGATCCACGGCCTCCGTGCGCGTCCCGGCGGTAGGATCTAGTAGGCGCAGCGACACCGTGCTGCACGTCTGCAAGGAGTGACATGAGCGACATCGCACTGACCGAAGAGACCACGGCCGCCCACAGCATCTCGCTGACGGACGCGGCAGCGCTGAAGGTGAAGAGCCTGCTCGAGCAGGAGGGCCGTGACGACCTGCGTCTGCGCGTCGCCGTCCAGCCGGGCGGATGCTCCGGCCTGATCTACCAGCTCTACTTCGACGAGCGCTTCCTGGAGGGCGACGAGACCGTCGACTTCAACGGCGTCGAGGTCATCGTCGACAACATGAGCGTCCCGTACCTCGAAGGCGCCTCGATCGACTTCAAGGACACCATCTCCGAACAGGGCTTCACGATCGACAACCCCAACGCCGCCGGCAGCTGCGCCTGCGGCGACAGCTTCCACTGACCTCCCGCCAACCTGCGTGGTTGGCATGAATCGGGTGAGAGGTTGCCCTAGACTTAGGGGTGCCCTTGTCCGAGATCTGAAAGGTGCACCGTGCCCTCGAAACGCCGCCTTCGTTGGGCCGCTCTCCCCCTGGGAGTAGTGGCAGCCGTGGTTCTGGCAGGCTGTTCTGCCAATGAACTCCACGGGTTCCTCCCCGGCTTCGTGGAAGGCGCACCCGACGCGACCAACCAGACCGGCCGAGTCGCCGGCCTGTGGGTCACCTCCTGGGTGATCCTGCTGATCGTCGGCGTCATCACCTGGGGCCTGATGGGCTGGGCGGTCGTCATGTACCGTCGTCGCGCCGGTCAGACCGGCCTGCCGGTGCAGCTGCGCTACAACATGCCGATCGAGATCCTCTACACGGTCGTGCCGCTGATCATGATCATGGGAATGTTCTTCTTCTCGGCTCGCGACCAGGCGTCGATCGAGACGCAGTGGAAGAACCCCGATGTGGAGATCACCGCGATCGCCAAGCAGTGGTCGTGGGACTTCCAGTACGACGGCAAGGAAGCGGACAACTCCGACGCCGTGTGGAGCATGGGCGTGCAGGCCGACCCCGACGCCAACGGCAACATCGACCGCAGCAAGCTGCCGACGCTGTGGCTGCCGGTCGACAAGAAGGTCAAGATCGACCTCACGTCGCGTGACGTGGTGCACTCCTTCTGGATCATCGACTTCCTGTACAAGAAGGACATGTACATCGGCAAGGACAACAGCTGGTCCTTCATCCCGACCCGCATCGGCGAGTACGACGGAAAGTGCGCAGAGCTCTGCGGCGAGTACCACTCGATGATGCTCTTCAACGTCAAGGTCGTCTCGCAGGCCGACTACGACGCTCACCTCCAGGCCCTCCAGGCCGAGGGCAACACGGGCGACATCGTCGATGCCTACGCCCGACTCAGCAATCTTCCGGGCACCGGCGCGAGCACGGGCGAAGAGGAAGGGAAGTAGGTCATGACAACCACAGCTGATCCCAACATGCCGCAGGGCGTTCGCCCGACCACGATCCCGCCGCGGCAGGCATCGCTGCTCACCGCGACGCGCGTGGAGCAGAAGGGCAACATCGTCGTCAAGTGGATCACCTCCACCGACCACAAGACCATCGGGTACATGTACCTGATCACCTCGGTGCTGTTCTTCCTCCTCGGCGGCGTGATGGCGCTGATCATCCGCGCCGAGCTGTTCGCCCCCGGCATGCAGATCGTGCCGACGAAGGAGCAGTACAACCAGCTGTTCACGATGCACGGCACGATCATGCTGCTGATGTTCGCGACGCCG
>NZ_CALBRW010000003.1 GCF_937927635.1 uncultured Microbacterium sp. | reverse complement strand
TCAGCGAGCGGTGCTCAACCGCAATACCGATGGTGCTCAGAAACGCTAATACTCACGCAGCGGACCGGTCTGGAGCGGCAACCCCAACGGCGCGCTCGTCGCCGAGGCGACTGCGCTTGAGCCGGGAACCGCTCTCGACGTCGGAGCAGGAGAAGGCGGCGATGCGCTCTGGCTTGCAGAGCAGGGCTGGCAGGTCACCGCGAGCGACATCTCGCAGCCGGCCCTCGACCGCATCCGCGCCGCGGCACAGCAGCGCAGGTTGCGGGTGGACACCCTGCGAGCGGATGCCAATACAGCTTCACCCTTCGGAGCCACCCGATACGACCTGGTCATGGCCGCGTACGCGTCGATTCCGCGGACCCCCGATGCGCGCGGTGTCGCCAATATCCTGGATGCCGTCGCACCCGGCGGCCATCTGCTGATCATCAATCACGACAGCGGAGACATCCGCACAGCCGTGGCGCAGGAGAGCCCGGACGTCACCCACCCCTACGACCACGAGGCTTACGTCGGCATGGATGATTTCGTCACCGCGTTGACCGCCTCGCCGGAGTGGGAGATCGAGCTCCACGAGCGGCGCGACCGGCCCGCGGGAGCAGTCTCGACCCGCCACGTGCACGATGCGGTGATGCGTGCCCGCCGGGCGGGCTGACGAGAACATCGAGACCGCCGGCGACGGCTCAATCGGACGTGACGACGTAATCGCGGCGGATGCCGACGGTCTCCCGTCCCCATTCGCTGTCGGCGACCCGGGCCTGGTGCGCGTCGAAAGCGACGTGATCCTCGAACAGTTCGGAGACGCGCCAGACCAGCGGGTCTTCGGTGCGCCTGACCTCGAAGCTCAGGCATCCGGGCTCTTCACGCGTGCGTGCGACGTGCGCGGGCAGCAGGCGTTCGACGAGTGCGGCCTGAGCGGGGTCGGCGCAGATCAGGCTTCCGGACAGGCATATGCGGGTCATCCTTCGACGATGGACAAGCGATGCGTCGACCCCGACGGCGAACGCGACACCCACCGCGTACCAGAGCAGATCCCACGCGGAGAATCCGCTGCCGAGCACCAGCCGCAGCGGAGGGACGGATGCCGCCCACTGAGCCGGCAGCGAGGTGAGCTGCAGGAATTCGACGCCGAAGCACCAGCCGAGAGCAATCGCGCCGGTGACCCGCCACCGCGCCCGCGGCGCGATGAACAGGACGAGCAGAGTGATCAGCACGGCGTAGAGCACGTCGCCGACCGCATCATTGATCGCCCCTTCCGGCGCGATCAGGTGCACGGCGAGCCCGGCCGCGACGGTGACTCCCGCGACCAGCGCGATGATCAGACGACGCATGAGCCCTCCGGCTCCCCCTCGTCGTCGAGATCCTTCGTCATGTGGAAGTTGGTCATGATGACACCCCCGGTCACGGGATGCTGTTCGGCGTCGACCCGGAAGCCCATCGCTTCGAAGAACGGACGCGCAGTGATGCTGACGTCGGCGGAGAGCCGCTCCGCCGAGTTCCGCCGGACCAGCGCTTCGAGGAATGTCAGCAGCTCCCGGGCCACGCCCCTGCGCGCGAATCGCGGCGACACGAACATCATGTCGACGTAGCCGCCTGCGCTCACATCGGAGAAGCCCGCGATGTCGTCGCCGATAAGAGCCACATAGCTCCGGCGCCCGAGCATCGCCCGATCCCACGCGTCGGGGTCACGGCTGTCCGGCCGCGCCCATGCCGAGACCTGCTCGGGCGTGTAATCCGCGGCCGCAGTGACCGTGATCGCATCCTGGAAGATCCGCAGCGTTTCACCGGCATCCGAACTCCCATAGGGGCGGATCCGAATGCGTGATTCGGTGCTGTCCACACCACGATTCTGACATCCCGGTGAGCGGTGTCAGCCGATCGGAGCGTCAGCAGGTCGGCGTCTGATCGAAGCTGACCGCCTGACGCAGTGCGTCGAAGGCGTCGGGGACCAGTGCGTAGTACGCCCACTTGCCGCGCTGCTCGCGCGTGACAAGGCCCGCCTCAGCAAGAACCTTCATGTGATGCGAGACGGTCGGCTGGCTGAGCCCCACGGGGTCGGTCAGGTCGCAGATGCAGGCCTCCGCTCCCTGTGCAGCCGCGATGAGGGAGATCAAGCGCACCCTCGTGGGATCGCCGAGCGCCTTGAACACCCGTGCCAACTGATCGGCGGACTCGTCGTCCAGCGCACCCCCGGTCAGCGGCGAGCAGCACGCGGCGACACCCACTGGCCTGATCGGCAGCTCGACCCTGGAGTTCATGGGATCCACCCTACGCGACGCATTGACGAACGTCGATGGGTGCGGGAGGATCGATACATCGACATTCTTCGATAGGAGGCACGGAAATGACCGACGCAGACACCGAGACCCGGGAGCGCGTCCGCGCGCGGTACGCCGCAGCGGCGAGCGCTGTCACTCGCGGAAGCCGCGATGCGTTGACCGTCATCGACGCGGGCCGATCCTGTTGCAGCCCTGCCGAGAACGCCTCGTGCTGCGGCGGCAGCGGCACTGTCGAGGACGCCTTCGGCTCGAGCCTCTACTCCGCCGACGAGCAGGGCGAGCTGCCTGCCGAGGCGATCGCGGCGTCGCTGGGCTGCGGCAACCCGATGATGGTCGCAGACCTGCACCAGGGCGAGAAGGTGCTCGATCTGGGCTCAGGCGGCGGCATCGACGTGCTGCTCTCGGCGCGTCGGGTCGGGCCGACCGGTTTCGCCTACGGCGTGGACATGATCGACGAGATGCTCGAGCTGGCGAATGCCAACAAGGCAAAGGCGGGCGCGATGAACGTCGGGTTCCTCAAGGGGACCATCGAGAACGTGCCGCTGCCGGATGCCGCCGTCGACGTGGTGATCTCCAACTGCGTCATCAACCTCTCCACGGACAAGCCCGCCGTCCTGGCCGAGATGTTCCGCGTGCTCGTTCCCGGCGGCCGCATCGGCATCTCCGACGTCGTCGCCGAGGACCATCTCACCCCTGCCGATCGCGCGGAGCGCGGTTCCTACGTCGGCTGCATCGCCGGAGCGCTCTCCCGCGCCGAGTACCTCGACGGCTTGGCATCCGTCGGGTTCGTCGACGCCGAGGTGACGTTCACGCACGAGGCCGCCCCGGGAATGCACTCGGCGCTGATCCGGGCCGTCAAGCCGCTCGATGACTGAGGGCACGGCCGACCTCGACACCCGCACCGCGACTCCTGGTGAACCGCTGCTGCGGCAGATGTCGACACTGGACCGATTCCTTCCGGCGTGGATCGGCGTGGCCATGGTGGCAGGTCTCCTGCTGGGCCGCGTCGTCCCGGGACTCGGCACCGCGCTCAGCGCCGTCGAGGTCCAAGGAGTGTCGTTGCCGATCGCGCTGGGCCTGCTGGTGATGATGTACCCGGTCCTGGCCAAGGTCCGCTACGACCGCCTGGGCGCTGTCACCGGCGACAAGCGGCTGCTGGTCAGTTCGCTCGTGCTGAACTGGCTCGTCGGACCGGCGCTCATGTTCGCCTTGGCCTGGCTGCTGCTTCCCGATCTGCCCGAATACCGTACCGGGCTGATCGTCGTAGGGCTCGCCCGGTGCATCGCCATGGTGATCATCTGGAACGACCTGGCGTGCGGCGACCGCGAGGCGACCGCCGTGCTGGTGGCGATCAACTCGGTGTTCCAGGTGATGATGTTCGCGGTGCTCGGCTGGTTCTACCTCTCGATACTGCCCGGCTGGCTCGACCTGCCGCAGGCGCAGCTGGACGTGTCACCCTGGCAGATCGCCGGCTCGGTTCTGGTGTTCCTCGGCGTACCGCTGATCGCCGGCTACCTGACGCGCCGGCTCGGAGAGAGAGCCCGAGGGCGCCAGTGGTACGAGCGGCAGTTCCTGCCGCGGCTCGGACCGTGGGCCCTGTACGGACTGCTGTTCACCATCGTCATCCTGTTCGCGCTGCAGGGCGAGCAGATCACCAGTCGCCCGGCCGACGTGGCGAGGATCGCCGTGCCGCTGCTCGCGTACTTCGTGCTGATGTGGGGCGGCGGCTTCGCCCTGGGCAAGGCGGCCGGCCTCCCCTACGAGCGGACCACCACGCTGGCATTCACGGCAGCAGGGAACAACTTCGAGCTGGCCATCGCCGTGGCCATCGCAACGTTCGGCGTGACCTCCGGGCAGGCGCTCGCGGGCGTCGTCGGACCGCTGATCGAGGTGCCGGTCCTCGTCGGCCTCGTCTACGTCGCGCTGGCCATCCGCAAGCGGCACAAGACCACCCCACTCACTGCTGTCGAGAGGACCCCGTGACCGAGAAGAAGCCGTCCGTCCTGTTCGTCTGCGTGCACAACGCCGGACGCTCCCAGATGGCCGCCGGCTGGCTGCGCCACTTGGCCGGCGATCGGATCGACATCCGGTCAGCCGGGTCGCTGCCCACCGACCAGATCAACCCCGTCGCGGTCGAGGCCATGAACGAGGCAGACGTCGACATCTCCGCAGAGTCCCCGAAGGTGCTCACGTCCGAGGCTGTGCAGGAGTCCGACGTGGTCATCACCATGGGATGCGGAGATGCCTGCCCGGTCTTCCCCGGCAAGCGCTACGAGGACTGGAAGCTGGATGACCCCGCAGGCCAGGACATCGAAGCGGTGCGGCCGATCCGTGACGACATCAGATCACGCGTCGAAGCGCTGATCAGCAGCCTGCTCGGCTGATCGCCACCGGCGTGGCATCCCTGCCCGCGGCGTGAGACAACAAGGACGTATCCTGTCCGCCATCCTCCCTGTGCTACTCGGCCCGGGGCCTGACGCGCACGGTGGCGGCGCGCGTCTTCGCCGTGATCATGGGCGGCAGGTAGGGGCTGCCCGCGTACTTCTCGGAGTAGGCGCGGTCGGTGCGGCCGTTGAGCGCGGCGTCGTCGACAGTCGTGAATGCGACCTCTGCGTCGAGCCCTCCTGCCCGGATCCGGCCGGCCCGCTGGGCCAGCGCGGAGCGGTACCAGCGTGAGGCGGTGCCGTTGTACGCGCGAACGTAGACGTCGCCGTCGACGACGACCGACCAGATCCAGGTGGGCGTACCCGGAGTGATGCCGTCGTCGCGGTACGGGGAGATGTGGAAGTCGTCGGTCGACCCGATGGCCTCGATCTGCTCGGGTGTCCATGCGGTCATGAGTGCGTCTCTCCGTTCTGCGGCAGCCGGCCGTACACCTCGTCGGTGACCGGCTCGAGCCACTCGTTGCTGACGCCCTCGCCTGGCGTGATGAGGGCCAGGTGGCTGAACCAGGCATCCGCCTTGGCTCCGTGCCAGTGCTTCGTACCGGCGGGAACGCGCACCACGGTCCCCGGTTCCATGCTGATCGGTTCCTCTCCGTCGGCCTGGTACCAGCCGGATCCTGCGGTGCACATCAGGATCTGGTCGCCTCCACCTCCCGTGCCGTGGTGGATGTGCCAGTTGTTGCGGCAGCCCGGCTCGAAGCTCACGTTGCTCACCGGAACGCTGCCGGCGGCGAGCGGAGCCAGGAAGCTCTGCCCGATGAAGTACTGCGCGTAGGCGTCATTGGGCTCTCCGAGCGGGAAGGGCTGGTCGAATTCGTCGCGTGTCATTTCGTCGTCTTCCGTTCTCATCTAGCGATCGGCTGCAGCGCCTCGCCGACGAGCTCTTCGTCGACGTAGGGGCCGTACACCTCAGCGGTGTCGAAGAAGGTCACGCCCTCCTCCACGGCCGAGCGCAGTACGGCGATCATCTGGTCACGATCGCGGGGATTGGGACCGTAGCTCTGCGACATCCCCATCGCTCCGAGTCCGATCGCAGAGATCTGCAGCCCTTGTCCGAGTGCTCTGTTCATGCCCACAACGCTAGTTCCGCCGGCGGGCGTCAGGGAGGCTCCACTGGTACACCCTTCGTCAGGGCATCGGCGCGACCGCCGTGCTGCACAGCATCATGGAAGGCCAGGAGTGAGGCGCCGAACAGCTTCTCCCGATGTCAGCGCTTCGCTCGAGCTCGACGGATGCCAGGGAGTATCTCGACGGTGATGATCAGTGCAGCGCAGGCGACCCCCGTGCTGAGCACGGTCCAACCTATCCACCATGCGTCAGCCTCATATTCCACGCGCATGCCACCGCCGCCTTTGGTCGGAAATCCCCAACCGACGGTGTACTCGGGGTTCAGCAGTGCGACCAGCCCCCATCCGATGAGCATGAACCACATCGCACAGGACGCCACCTGCATGACCAGCATCCGCGTCACCGCACTCCGCGGCAGAAGCAACAGCGCCGGAGCCGCAGCGCCCACCAATGTCAGGGCACTGCAGGTCACGAACACGCCCCAGGTGCCCCAGGACAGGCCCATTGCGCACAGACCGACCACCAGCGTCGCCGTGGCCGCAACTGCTGCCCAGCGCTTCCTCGTGAGACGTCGCTTAATACGCCTCAACATTCGGGAACCATTCATGTACCGCCGTCCACCAAACCGTCAGACGTTGAAGCGGAGTTCCGCCGGGTCACGTCACGGATCGACATCTGACCGGCGATCCGCCATCCGGCATTGTCCGTGATCGCCGACGATCCCCACCTCCAGGCCATGACTGGACTCCAGCCTACGTTGCTGCGTTTCGTCTCGCTTCGCTCGCTCAACGACCGGGAGGGCTCAGACGTTGAAGCGGAACTCCACCGGGTCACGTCACCGTCAGCGGTATCACTGCAGACCCGGGCACGATCTCGCCGAGTCGTGCCCCAAACCCTGCAGACAGCACGTGAGCCTGTTCCAGTGGCATCCAGTAGCACGTCCACCGCTGGACATCGCCGTTATCTGAAGGATCTCCTTCACCTGCGCTCCACCGTTCAGGAATTTCATTCTCCACCGGGTCCAGTTGGAAGAAGTGTCGCTCGTGCACTTCCGGTTTGGAGGGCCACACGTCGTAGCGTTCGACGCCCAAGGCACCGACGACTCGAACGGTGAGCCCTGTCTCTTCGAAGACCTCACGCACGATCGCTGCCTCAGGAGACTCGTCCACCTCTATCGTGCCGGCAGGCACCTGAACTCCGGCCACTTCGAGAGGCACATCGTCGTGCGTGAACACGAGCAGCCGCCGCTCATGCACGACGTAGCCGACGACCTTCCGGACGACTCGACGCACTGGTCCGCTGCTCACGCGGCCTTCAACGGCGTGATCGCCGCGATCTGCTCAGACACTCGGTCCTGAGCCAGCTCCAGTTCATAGTGCGCCTGCAGGTTGAGCCAGAACTGCGGGTCGATCCCGAAGTAGCGCCCAAGGCGCAATGCCGTGTCAGCAGTGATCGCACGCTTACCGTGCACGATCTCATTGATGCGGCGTGGTGGCACGCCGATGGATACAGCCAGCTTGTTCTGCGTGATCCCGAACCCTTCGATGAAGTCCTCCATGAGAACCTCACCTGGATGAACAGGATCCCACTTCTCAGTGATAGTCGACGAGTTCGACATCTTCGGCACCTCCTTCTGTCCAGGTGAAACAGATTCGCCATTGATCGTTGACGCGGATGCTGTGCTGCCCCACACGGTCGCCTTTGAGTGACTCCAAACGGTTGCCCGGGGGAACGCGCAGCGAGTCGAGGAATCGAGCGGCGTGGATCTGCGTCAGCTTTCGAATGGTTGCCTTCTGGACACGGGGATCGACCGACGGCACCTTGTCGCGATGCCAAAGTCGCTCGGTCACCTTGTCGGCGAAGGACCTGATCACGTCTACAGCATGCCACGTTTAACGCGATGCGTCAATAACGCTACACGTTAAATCGAAACTCCACCGGGGTGCGTTGCCGTTAGCGGTGTCGTCTGTGGATGTGGGACAGCACATGCTCATCAGTACGCGGGTTCACGCCGTCCGATCGAACTCTGGAACCGAATCAGATACCCATCCGGATCAGTGACGAGGAACTGGCGAACGCCCGCTTCCTCGGTGTCACTGACGCGGTACCACTTCGTCTCGGGCTCCATGAAGAGAGCCATGCCCGCCTGTCTGAGTGCTTCGACGACGGGGCCGACCTCAGGCACACGGACCTGCAAGTTGATCCCACGGCCGAATGGCTGGATGAGCTCCCCGGTGAGCCAGTTGCGCCCGACGCCACGCTCTTCGAGCATGAGGTGGGCAGTGCCCCGCGTGATGTAGGCGAACCCTTCGCCTGGTCGCTCATACGCGACATCAAAACCACACAGTCCACACCAGAAGTCAAGGCTGACACCAATACTCGAGACAAGCAGTTCTGGAACGAGATCAGGTTCGATGTCTGGCGTAGTCACGATTCCACCCTGCCAGGCTTACACCTCAGCATGCGGTGTGTGGAGGACGGCGGTCGCCGCGTTTCGTCTCGCTTCGCTCGCTCAACGACCGGGGAGGGTCAGACGTTGAAGCGGAACTCCACCGGGTTACGTTACTGTTAGCGGTATGGCCACCACTACCCGCAAGCGTGCCGCGCTGTACCTACGGCAGTCCAAGTCCGACGATGAAGGCATCGAGCGGCAGACCGAGCGCACCACCGCGCTAGCCACAGCACGCGGCTGGGTGGTGGTGGAGGCCTTCATCGACAACGACGTGAGCGCCAGCAAGCCACGCGGCAAGGGCACCGCCTGGGGACGCATGCTGGCAGCCGCTGACGGCCTGGATGTGGTGATCGGTGTGGACCTTGACCGCGTGGTGCGCTCCACCCGCGACCTGAACACCCTGATTGACCACGGGCTGATGCTGGTGACGCTTGACGGTGAGATTGACCTGACCACGGCTGACGGTGAGTTCAGGGCGTCCATGTTGGCGTCCATCGCCCGGTTCGAGGTCCGCCGCAAGGGCGAGCGCCAGAGCCGCGCCAATGCCCAGCGCGCGGCGAAGGGTGGCGTACCCAAGGGCACCCGCTTGAAGGGCTACACCACCGAGGGCGACGTGGTGCCAGATGAGGCCGACATGGTGCGCGCCCTGTTCGACGGCTTCAGCACGGGGCTGACGCTACGGTCGCTGTCACGGCAGCACGGCATCACCCCGAGCAGCGTGCGCACCATCCTGACTAACCCCCGTTACGCTGGCCGTCGGGTGTACAAGGGTGAGGTCGTAGGCGTGGGCGACTGGGAGGCGCTGGTGTCAGGTGAACTGTTCGACAGTGTGAACCGGCGCTTGGCCGACCCTGCCCGCCAGACCAACCGCACCGGCAGCACGGCACGTAAGCACCTGGGCACCAGCCTGTTCCGCTGTGGCGAGTGCGCGCGCGTGCTCACGGTGCAGCCCGGTGACCCTGCCCCCGATGGCCCCACGGTGCGCACTGCTGGCAGCGGTGGCCGGTACGCCTGCCCCGTGTGCCGTCTGAACCGATCCCTGGAGGCCGTGGACGACTTCGTGTTGCGGCTGGCGCGGGCACGCCTGGCCGATCCGGCGTTCCTTGCTGCACTGGCCCCCGATGTGGACACCGACCACCTACGCACCGAGCAAGCCGCACTGACCGACCGCAAGGCCACACTCGCGGGCTTGGTGGCCGACGGCACCATGTCGCGTGATGAGGTCAGGGAGGCCGTTGCGGGGCTGAACGCACGCCTGGCCGAGCTTGATCAGGCGCTTACAGGTGCCAGCCGACCGGTGGACGTGGTGGCCGAGTACAAGGCCATGCTAGACAGCTTCGACTCGCTGAACCTTGACCGGCAGCGGGCGCTCATCGACACGCTTATGACGGTGTACCTGCTGCGCTCGCCCCGTGGTCGGAAGGGCTTCGACCCCGGGACCGTGCGCGTGGTGTGGCGTGCGTAGCGGGTCGTCCTGGCTGTCGCTGAGCGTCCGTCTGGCGTCCTAGCAGCCCACGCCTGCCCCCTGGGTAGCCGGTACGCGGGGCCAGGACGGCACAGCAGACCACAGCAGCGGGCAGCAAGAGACGCCCAGCCAGCGCGGGCCAGGGTCATCTTGAAAGGGGTGCAGCGGGGGGCACTCGCCCGATCAGATCCGAATTTCCGTGACACGGTCGGTGTAACGCCACGGCACGGGGAAGGGCGTGAGGAGTGCACCATTGTCATATTTCGGCGCGACTAGCTCCTGGAACTCGTACGCCTCCCCCTCATCGTCGAAGACGCCGAGGATGTTGTTGTCCGGCCCGCTGTCGTGGTACACGATCCACACCTGTTTCACCCCGATCACGTTACGGTCTCGTCTCGCGGCGCGCAATCAGCACTCATCAGCCGGTTAGGATGCTTGCAACGTCGACAGTTCGCAGTTCGATACCGGAGGATCCTATGAAACGACTAAAGTCATCTCTGCTAGCACTTACCCTCGTCGCCGGAGCGCTTGCACTGCCAGGAGCCGCATCCGCAACACAGACCCCGCCTCCTTCAGACGAAGTCGACTTCTCTTCCCCCTTTCCTGCCACCATGACCAACGAGGAAATGGCTGCGATCTCAAGTGGCGACGACGGGGTTCTTGAGCTGAACTTTCCGTCAAACGCCGAAGACTCCGCAGGCTCAAACAGGCCCAGTGCGCGTTCCGTGCCAATCGGCGTATCTGCCGAGCGCTGCTACATCTCCCCTGGAAACATGTGGGTTCGGAAGTCAGGGACCGGCTACAAGTACGGCACCGTCGGTTCCAAACCAGCACTCACGGGCTGCACACCAGGCGTGACGAAGACCGGTATGACAAATGAAGTCTGGATGCACAATGGCTGGATCTGGTTCCGTGCAGCTGGCCCGTTCGTGAGTCAGGGACCCGGAAACTACCAGACCAAGAAGGTTAAGTACATCTGCAAGGGCAATGGCGTCTACCCGTTCAAGGTGATCACGTTTGCGTGGGGCACCAACAGTCGAGGACAGACAGGCACTGCGCGTGACTCGACCGGAGAGTACAAGTTCTCTTGCGACTGACGCACCAAATCAAGAAGGCCCCCGTCCAGCGCTCTTATCGCTCCTTTTGCGTGGCGCGCTGAGCGGGGGCCTTCTTGACGGGCGCAGCGGGCCCGGACTTGGCCGGTGCCTTAGCAGCCGCGGTCTTCTTCGCCGGGGCAGGCTTGGCAGCGGGCTTCTTGGCAGCAGCGGCCTCCACCCCCCCAGCCAGCGGGCAGGTCGCCAGCGTTGGCGATGGCCTGATCCACCAGGGCGTCGAACGTGCCGTCCTCGATGGCGTTGGTGAACGCCTGGAACGCGATAGCCCGAATGGCCTTGTAGCGATAGTGCGTGCTGGTGACCGTCACCGACTTGATGAACCGGTCGAGGGCGTCGTTGATGGCGGGCAGCGCCTCGTCGAACGCGGCTGCCTCAATGGTCTCGACGGGGGTGCTGGTGGTGGCGCGCTTGCTGGCCATGATGTGCTCCTTGGTTGGCGTGATATTAGAACGAATGTTCGAATGAATGAACCATGCCTCACCTGAAGATCGGTGAGCAAGTGGGATCGTCAGCCCGGGCGTGATGCGCTGTCAGCAGGGGTCGGCACGGGGTGTTCAAGCTGGCCCACAGGCAACCCCAGGGGCCAAGCCCGCCACGGCTGGACGGTGCTGCATGCGCTGGCGCTGGTGTAGGCACCGGCTGCATGTCCTCGCGGCTGTCGCTCTGGTCGTCCTCTGGCGTCCCGGCAGCGCTGGCGCTAGCCCGTGGGCCACCCAGGGACGCACAAGACCCCCAGGCACGCGCTGGCCCAGGGGTCTCGGTGGTGGCGGTCAGGCTGCTGCCGGGGTGGCGGGGCGCGTCAGCCGCTGATGGGTCTTGACCACGGCGTTCAGCGTCCACGGCTTGCCGGTGGCGGTGGTGTGCCCTTCGGCATTCAGCCGGTCGGCGGTGGCAGCCAGGGTGTGACGCTTGCGCAGCTTCAGCAGCCGGTCAGCCGTGGCCTGGGGCAGCGCAGACGGGCGACCATACGTCACGCCCCGGCGCTTGGCCGCTTGCATGGCGGCACTGGTGCGCTCACCGATGACCCGGCGCTCCCACTGCGCAACGGACATCATCAGGTTGGCCACGAGCTCTCCCGTGGGGCTTGAAGTGTCCACACCGAGGTCGATAGCGACGAGTGCCCACCCCCGCGCACGGGCGAGTTCAAGCACCCCGGCGAAGTCCACGACGCTGCGGCTCAGGCGGTCGAGCTTGGCCACCACGATGCCGTCAACATCACGCTTCTTGGGGTGCAGCCGGGTGAGCGCGGCCTGTAGCTGCGGGCGGTCAAGCGACTTGGCACTGAGGCCCTCATCCACGTACCAGACCATGTCCCACCCGTGCGCGTCGGCGTACCGCTGGATGGTGTCACGCTGCGCTTCCAGCCCCAGACCGCTGCTGACCTGCTCCTCAGTGGACACCCGCAGGTAGCCGATCATGGTGGTCATGGTCAGTGGTTGCCCTTGCCTGCCGTGGTGGCCTTCTTGACAGGGGCGGGCTTGGCTGCGCGCTTGGCCGGTGCAGCCTCGGCGACCGGCGCGGGCGAGCCCTCCCGGCAGCCGTCACAGAAGTCGATGCCGTGGGTGTAGTAGGCAGCTGACTGCGTGGGCGCGTAGACGTGCGTCTTGTGCTCTTCACAGACGGTGACCCACTTGCCGCCCTCCGGGTCAAGCCCGAGTTCGACTGCGGTACCGACGGTGAGCTTTTCGCCAGTGGCGCGGATGGTGCGAGTGAACATGTTGGCCTCCTTAGCAGGTTCGAACATTTGTTCGATACATGACACACATTACATGGAAGGGGACGGTTCGTAAAACACAATGTTCAATCTGTCTCGCATCTACTTGTCAAAGTGCTGAACCCCTCCGACTGGGATTGGTCGGCAGCGGTGGTGCACACCCGTCGGCGAGCGCTTCTGAGTGCCCTCTCACGGGTCTAGCGGGGTGGGCTGGCCCCCAGGTACGCCAGAGGCTCCCCAGCATGTGCCAGGGAGCCTCTGGGTGCCGGGCGATGCACCGCCCAGCGGGTGAGGGCAAAGGAGTTGAAATCCCTCACCCAGTCAGGGTCAGACGTTCGGCGCCGCGTACGTCATCTGGTTCGCCATGTTGTAGGCAGCGCCCGACGTGTTCGCCTCGACGTAGGCCAGCGCAGCCGCAGCACCCGCCGTCTCCGGGAACGCAGCCTGCCACGTCTCGACCACACCGGACATGCCCGTGTTGCGAGCACGGTTCCCGATGGCGTGCGCCATCTCGGCGTCACCGTTGGCGATGGCGTCATTGAGCATGTCCACCGCCTCCTGCTGGTCGATGATCTTGCGGGCGCGGTCGGCGGCGTCACGGCGCAACATGATCGAGTTGGCGTCCATCGGCTGCGTGCCGCGGAACTCCTTCTCGACCTGGTCGCGCAGGTTCTTGACGAACGAGTCCTGCTCGGCCTTGATGCCGTCGAGCTTGCTGCGGGTGTCCTTGTCCAGCGCTTCTAGGTGCTGCTTCTTGGCGAGGTCGCTGGTCATGCGGTCATCCCGGATCGCCTTGCGGGCGGCCCGGTGCGCCTCCTTCACCTGCGCGGCCTGCTCCTTGAAGCCGTTCAGGGCGGCGGGGAGGGTCTGCTCGACGGACTTGGCGGTTGCCTTGCTCATGATGGTTCTTCCTTCTGTGTGATGGGTGCCGGAGGTACCGCCCCGGCGTCGGTGGTTGATGTGCGCGGGCGACCCCTGCCGCGTGAGGCCCGGTCGATGCCAGCCCAGAAGCCGGAGTCAACCCGCGAGGCGACGGCGTAGTGGTTGCAGAGGTCACGGATGGGGCAGTGCGCACAGATGACAGCGCATGCGTCGCGCTGGTCGTCGGTTCGAGAGTCGGCCGTAAACAGGTGCAGGCCGCTGCAAGGTGGCGCGTAGTGTTCCAGCACCGCTTTCAGGTCTTCCCAAGCGTCATCAGCGCTCATGGCTGTCCTCCTGCGTGCTGCTGTGAACCGCCGTACAGCCGTGAAGCTTTTCCATGGCGTGCGCCCGCCGATACGCGCTGCGAGGGCGAAAACGACTCGGAGTCATTTCCCACCCCCGCCTGGACCCGTTTACCGTTTTGCCTAAGGGCGGCAAACGGGAAAACGGCTCGCTGGCACCTTTTGGCAAACCGCTGAAAACGGGTGCAAACGACAAACGACGAGTGCTCATTCGGAGTCCTCCGAGCTGTCTTCGTACATCCGGATAAGCGTGTGCAGCAGCCCGCCCCGCGCACCCGGTGATTGCTCGATGTAACCGCTGTCAACGAGCCAGTCGATAGCAGCGCCCGCCTTGGTGGAGTCACCCCCGGCTGCCATGCGCAGCGCCGTCTTCGACATGGGCTTGTCGGCCTCGGCCAGCACCTTGCAGATCTTCACGAGCCGCGCCTTGTAGGCGATTTCGTCAGCAAGCTCACGCGGCATCGGCGCTACCAGGTTGAACCTGCTGCTCCGGCCGGCGACCACATCAACCTTCAGCTCGGCTACCGTCTCGCCCTCCGCGAAGTTGCCCAGGCGATCCTTCGCGCACACCAGCCGCGCCCTGCCCGACTGCTTCTTGCTGAACGGCGTCACGACCTTCTGCAAGTACTGAACGCCGGTGATTGCCGACCGCTTGCGCTGGCTGCCGATAGGCCAGAGGCTGTCACCCTCGGTGTTCTTCGGGCTGTGATCCAGCAGCAGCACCGCAGGCCCGAGCCGGGACACGTAGCGCGGTGCCAGCTGGAACCACTCGACAATGTCGTCATCGTCATTCGGCTTGAAGCCTTCCATCGCGAGAGATTCGCCCGTGGAGTCGAACACGACCAGCGACGGTGACAGCCGCTCGATCAAGTCACCCACGACCGCAGGCGCGAACCGGCCTGTAGGCGAGATGTACGTGAACCGGTTGCGGATCACCTTCGGCGGCACCTTGTAGTTGTGAACCAGGCGCTCCAGGATGCCCTGCGTCGTGTCCTCGTAGTCGATGTAGACCACGCGGTTGCCCGCTTTGAGCTCCTGCGCGCAGGCGATCAGGGCCGTCCACGACTTCCCCGCGTTGCTGTGCCCGTGGATGCCGTTGACGCGCCCCGCATACAGCAGGAACTCCGCGCCCTCGATGGCCAGTAGCTCCGGCTCGATGGGTGCCAGCGTGCCATTGACGATGCCGCGCAGCACTTTGCTGAAGTCCTCCGGCAGCCAGCCCGACGCCTCCGCCTCAAGCTCCTGCACTTCGTCCTCCGGCACCAGATCGGCCTCCGGCACCACGGGCGCGCTCTTCCTGCGAACGGTCATGCGCCCAGCCCCTTCCCGGCTGACTCGACTACGCGGCGGGCCTCCCTGGGATCCATGCCGATGTCCTCAGCGGCGTCGATGAGGCGATCCAGCCCGCGCTGATCCACCCCGGCTTCATGCGCACGGCGCGCGGCCCAGTGCAGCCCGTCGTGCTTCTCCCCCGGCTGCAAGGTGCGAACGAACGCGGCCAGCGCGATCGGGTCCGTGGCCCTGGGGTTGCGGCGGGTGATCCGGGTGCGGGGCAGCATCAGCGCCACAACCTGACGGGGCAGGTGCGCAGCTTCGCGATAGACCCACTCGTAGGGCTTTCCGGTGTCCGGGTGAACGCTCGGAGGCATGACCATGTAGCCGTTGGTCTTCAGGTCGATGCCAGCGGGGATGCCGCCCCTGTACGGCTGCCGGAACGGGCGCAGGAAGTACAGGTGACGCCCGCCGTCACGGCGACCGCTGATGACCTCGAGCGTGGGCGGTAGCTCAACCCCGGCGCGCTGCTCCAAGGCTTCGAGGCTGCCACCATTGCGGGGGTCGACGTCGAACACGAGCAGACTGTCAGGCACCGGGGAGCCGATGTTCCAGTCACCATCAGCCCACATGCGCCGGATGATGCGGGGATCGGTCGAGGCGTCCAGGTGGCCGTGAGGCGTGACGGGGCGCTTGCCGTCGAGCGGCAGTACCGCCCATCCGTTCTCGGCGAGGTTGAGCGCAGCGCGCAGCATGGGGGTCATCGGGTCACCCCCATCGGCAGCCGCAGCAGGCGCGGATCGGAGGGGAGCCACCAGAACACCCCGTGGCATTCGTGATCGTTCAGGTACCCGTTGACGTCGAACAGGTGCCATTCGTGCGCGGCGTAGAGGCGTTCCATCCCCCAGCGCAGCTCATCCGGCGACCAGAACCCCACGTTCTCCCACACGGGCGGCTCGTCCCATTCGCCGTGAATGTGGATGTACCCCCAAGGCGGGGCGGTGCGCGGAGCTACGCCAGCATGCTCAGCGAACGGACGGAACCATTCGATTTGAGGACCGAGGCGCAGCACGACCATCGCCTCGGAACGTGACAGCCTCGGCTTCGCTGGGTACTCGGCTTCGGTGAACGGCGCGACTGACAGGGTGCTCATTTCACACCTCGCAGCAGGGCGGTCAGCCGGTGGATCTGCTGATTGGTGAGCGGTGGAGCTGCAGCGAGCGCGCGCTTGACGGCGTCGGCAATCTTGGCTTCGGCCAGGTCGCGGCTGGCCTGCGTGCGGCGCTCTTGATCGTGCGTCTTGAACGCCTGTGCCTTCTCCATGGCAAGGCGCTGCAAAGGTGATTTGGCCACGAGGACCCCTTCAGCGGAAGGCACAACGTGTCAGATGACAGAGCGTGCCTGTTGAAAGGTCCCCGCTGAGGGTCCTTGATGCCTTTTCAGTTAGAAGCCGAGGAATTCGTGGTGCAGTTCCTGAGGGCCTGGTGGTGCTGGGTCAGTCTATGACGACTCGAGTATCTCCGGTGACGCGTGCGTTGTCCAACAGTTCGCGGAGCCGTGTGCTGGTGACTACCGCGCCACCGCGGAACTTATAGCGGCAATACATCTCGCCCTGGGGATCGTCGGTCGACGGACGGTGGTGATACTCGTAGTCCGTACCGAGGATCAGAGGCCAGCCCGCCGACGGCGTCCAGTGACCCCACCGATCATCCCATCTGGACACGACGCTGCCGTGGGAGATGAGATTGACTGTGCTGGTCACAAGCACTAAGCTACCCCACCGCACCCCGTCTCCGCTCTTCAGGAAATGCCTCCCCACCAGGAGAAAGCCCTGTCCAGGAAGGATAACCGGGTCTGCAAAATTGCCCCGCGCCCCGGCGTGTTGCGCGTGTTGCAGCCGTCACCAGCGCCCCGGCAGCCCAGCAGCGGGCCACCAATTGTTGAATAATCAGCCCTCGCGCATGCCAGGGCCGGTCTGTCAGTATGGCGGCATGCCCAGCACAGCCAAGCTCGCCCCTGCACTCGCCGCACTGGCCCTAGCCGGTATGGCCCTTGCTGGGTGCACCACTACCACCACCGCGCCCCAGGCAGCACCCCCGGCCACCGTGGCCGCCACGCCGACCCCGACCTACCTGACCGAGCTGCCTGCCTGGGCCAAGGACTCCGGCCCGTGGTTGATCTACCCCGACGGCATGAAGTGCTACGGCACCGAGGGGTGTCCCAACGACTACCGGGCACTGATCGGTGAGCCTGGCCCTGTGCTGCCGGACGGTGTGGAGTACTACGACCCGGCGAAGCATGACTGCAAGGCCGTGCAGCCTGCCGACGTGGACTGCATGAACCGCAACGGCTAACCGTCACCCTCGGTCGGTGTCCACCGTTGGCACGGCAGCCGGGGCGAAGAACCCGTGACCGCTAACTGTGACGGAACTCCACCACGTCGCCGTCCTGCATGACGTAGTCCTTGCCCTCCAGGCGGGCCTTGCCGTGCGCGCGGGCCTCGGCGATCGAACCCAGCTCGACCAGATCCTCGAACGAGATGACCTCGGCCTTGATGAAGCCCTTCTCGAAGTCGGTGTGAATCACGCCGGCAGCCTGCGGCGCCTTCCAGCCCTTGCCGATGGTCCAGGCGCGGGACTCCTTGGGGCCGGCGGTCAGGTACGTCTGCAGCCCGAGGGTGTCGAAGCCGATGCGCGCGAGCTGATCCAGGCCCGACTCCTCCTGGCCGGTGGAGGCCAGCAGCTCGGCGGCATCCTCGGGATCCAGGTCGATCAGCTCGGACTCGATCTTCGCGTCGAGGAAGACGGCCTTCGCGGGCGCGACCAGCGCCTCCAGCTCGGCCTTGCGCGCAGCATCCGTCAGCACAGCCTCGTCCACGTTGAACACGAAGATCACCGGCTTGGCGGTCAGCAGGCCCAGCTCCTTGATCGGCGCCAGGTCGATGCCCGAGGTCGACAGCAGCACGCCGCGCTCCAGGGCATCCTTCGCGGCATTCGCCGTCTCCAGCACGACGGGGTCGGTCTTGCGGCCGCGCACCTCCTTCTCGAGACGCACGATCGCCTTCTCGACGGTCTGCAGATCGGCCAGCATCAGCTCAGCATTGATGGTCTCCATGTCGGATGCCGGATTGACCGCACCGTCGACGTGCACCACGTCATCGTCGGAGAAGCCGCGCACCACCTGCGCGATGGCGTCGGCCTCGCGGATGTTCGCGAGGAACTGGTTGCCCAGCCCCTCCCCCTCACTGGCACCGCGCACGATGCCGGCGATGTCGACGAACGACACCGCGGCGGGCAGGATGCGCTCGCTGTGGAAGATGCCGGCCAGCACCTCCAGGCGCTTGTCGGGCAGGCTCACCACACCCACGTTCGGCTCGATCGTCGCGAACGGGTAGTTCGCCGCGAGCACATTGTTCTTGGTCAGCGCGTTGAAGAGGGTCGACTTGCCGACATTCGGCAGTCCCACGATTCCGATGGTAAGGGCCACGGGGGTCCAGTCTACCGGGGCTGCGCCTCTCCCCCGGTGGCGCGGATCTACGGAGCGAAGGAGGCGCGCACGTCGGACAGGCACGGCGTCGTGTCCGCGGCATCCGCACCGGCGCAACCGCCGTCGACAAGGGCGCGCTCGCCGATCGGCTCGCTGAGCGCAACCGTGACCGGGACTGCATTGTTGCCGAGACAGTTCGCAGCCTCGAGGTCCAGCGGCTCTGCGTCGATTCGAATGATCACGCGGTCTGCCTCGTAGGTGACCATCGGAGCAAGCAGCTCGCCAGTCACTCCGTTGGCGCACTCGAGACGGGTCACCGCGACATCGAGTGTCTTGCTCTCCGCGGTGACGCTCCCCGGTTCGATCAGCTCCCACGTCGCCGTAGAACCGGATGCTGCAGGTGCAGCGCTATCCGCTGGGGCAGTCACCGTCGGAGTCGGTCGCGGCGTCTGAATCTCCGCGCAACCACTCAGAGCAACGGATGCCATGAGGGCCACCGCGAGCATGTTGCGCTGACGATTCATGGCCCAAGGGTAGCTTCATCCCCTGGTGGCACGGAAGGCGGTGGTCGCGTAGGGCAGGTCGATGGTCGCCTCCCCTGCCAGCCCGAGGTCGTCGAAGAGCCCGTCCATGCCGCGATGGACCTCGGCGCGTTCCTCGGCGGATGCCGTGATCAGGTAGCTGCGCGAATCCGCCATCTGATGCAGCTGGGCTCGAGTCATCGGACGGACCCACTCCCATGCCTTCCGCTGGGGTTCGCCGAACGGCGCGGCGACGACGACGACGCCCTCGTCGAGCATCTCCTCGGCGGCACTCGCGTGCATGATCTCGGTGAGCCTGCGCACCCAGTCCACGCGGTTGTCCCTCGTGTTCCAGATCAGCCCCAGGGTGCCGCCCGGCCTCACAACGCGTCCGACCTCGGCGGATGCCGCAACCGGATCCACCCAGTGCCACGCCTGGCCCAGCACCACGGCATCCAGACTCGCGTCGGGCAGCGGAAGCGACTCGGCGGTGCCCACGTACGTCGGCACCCCGGGCACGGTCTGACGCAGCTTGGCCAGCATCGCGGCATCCGGATCCACCGCGACCACCTCGGCATCCGGAGCATCCGCGACCACCCGGGTGAGCTTGCCGGTACCGGCTCCCACGTCGGCGACCCGGCGAGACCCGGCAGGCAGCAGTTCCAGCATCCAGGCCACCGCCTCGAACGGATAGTCCGGTCGGGATGCCTCATAGGTCTCGGCTTGGGAGCCGAAGGATGTCGCTCGCGCATCGCTCATGTCGTCAGCCTACGGCGCGCCTGATCCCTCGCGCGGGGATGCCCCGCGAGAGTGGAGCCGTGCCACTGGACTTCACCGCGATCGACTTCGAGACGGCGAACTCCAGCCCCGCCTCGGCATGCTCCGTCGGACTTGTCCGCGTGCGTGCGGGCCAGGTGGTCGCGCAGACCGGCTGGCTGATCCGGCCTCCTGCCGGTCATGACGAGTTCAACGAGTGGAACACGCGCATCCACGGGCTGTACGCCGAGGACGTCGTCGGCGCCGACACCTGGACGCAGCAGATCGACCGGCTGTGCGCCTTCGCCGGCGCCGACGTGCTGGTCGCGCACAACGCCGGGTTCGACATGAACGTGCTGCGCCGCGCGTGCGAGGTCACCGGGATCGACGCTCCGCCGTACCGCTCGCTGTGCTCGCTGGCCGTGGCCCGCAAGACGTACGACCTGGACTCCTACAAGCTGCCGCTGGCCGCGGCGGCCGCCGGCTTCGGCGCCTTCCCGCACCACGACGCCCTCGCCGACGCGCGAGCGTGCGCGCAGATTGTGATCGACGCGGCTCGACGGGCGGGCGCCGGCGACGTGGACACGCTGGGCGCGAAGCTCGGCGTCCGACTCACTGTGCCGCAGGCGGCGACTCGCGCGGCCTGATCAAGCAGGCCGGACAGTAGCGCTCAGGCCCCGCCGGGAACGCCGGAGAGCAGGGCGATGACGATGCCCGAGGTCAGCACGAACGCGCCGATCATCCACCACGAGCTCAGCTCGTGTCCCTCTTCACGGCGCACGCGGAACAGCACGTCCTTGCGGCGGGCCGGGTCGGGGAATGCCGCGGCGGCGGCCTTGGCGGATGCTGCGGCGGCGAGCTGCTCGTCGGTGACCCGCAGGATGCGACCGGTCTTGGTGGTGATCATCTGAGGGTGTTCCGACTTGCTGTGGTGCTCGTGCGATGACATCCCGAGGCGCTCCCATCCGTGATGGTCCGGAGCACACGCGCCGGACCACTGCCATTCTGCCAGCAGTGGCTGGGAAATCCCGCAGGCCCGGCGGGACGGGTCAGGATGCCCGGCTCAGAGCCACTTCGAGACGAGGTGGTCCGACACGATGCGGCGCAGCGTGCCCGATGCGCTGCGCAGCACGACGCTCTCGGTGTAGAGGTAATCGCGCTTGCGGCGCACGCCGCGCACGAGCTGCCCGTCGGTGACGCCGGTGGCGACGAAGATCGTGTTGTTGCCCTTGACGAGGTCGTCGGCCTCGTAGACCTTGTCCATCTCCAGCCCGGCATCGATGCCGCGCTGGCGCTCGTCGTCGTCGCGGGGCCACAGGATGCCTTGGATGTGCCCGCCGAGAGCCTTGATCGCGCAGGCCGTGACGATGCCCTCGGGGCTGCCGCCGATGCCCACGCACATGTCGGTGCGTGCGCTGTGACGGGCGGCGTTGATGCCGCCTGCGACGTCGCCGTCGCTCATCAGGCGGGTGCCGGCCCCGGCATCCCGGATGTCCTGGATGAGCTGCTCGTGACGGGGGCGGTGCAGCACCGAGACGACCATCTCCTCCACGGGCTTGTCGAGGGCCTTGGCCAGGCGGCGGATGTTCTCGCCGATGGGCAGGCGGATGTCGACGACGCCGACGCCGGCCGGACCGGTGACGAGTTTGTCCATGTAGAAGACGCTGGAGGCGTCGAGCATGGAGCCTCGGTCGGACACGGCCAGCACTGACAGCGCGTTCTGGCGGCCGGCGGCGGTCAACGAGGTGCCGTCAATGGGGTCGACGGCGATGTCGCACTCGGGGCCGCGGCCGGTGCCGACCTCCTCGCCGTTGAACAGCATGGGGGCGTTGTCCTTCTCGCCCTCGCCGATGACCACGCGACCGGCGAAGTCGACCGTTCCGAGGAAGGCGCGCATGGCGTCGACGGCGGCGCCATCCGCCGCTTCCTTGGCGCCGCGGCCGATGAACGGGACCGCTCGGATCGCTGCGGCTTCCGTGGCCCTCACCAGCTCCATTGCCAGGTTGCGGTCGGGACGGAGGGGGCTGAGTTCGGCTGTTGGGCTCACCATAGGGTCAGACTAACGAGCCGCGCGCGCGAAACCGTCGACTTTTCCCGATTTCCAGACGAAGGATTCTGAGTTCTTAACAGCATCTCAAGAACGAGGTTCGGGGCCGTCGAAACAGCCGAGAAGATCAGGCTTCCGCGCGGATAGAGTGAGCATGACCCCCGCACTTCAGAAGCAGGAGAATTCATGCCCGTCGCCACTCCGGATCAGTACGCAGAGATGCTCGACCGCGCGAAGGCCGGTGGCTTCGCGTACCCCGCTTTCAACGTGTCCAGCTCGCAGACGATCCACGCCGTGCTGCAGGGCCTGACCGAGGCCGGCTCGGACGGCATCATCCAGGTCACCACGGGCGGTGCGGACTACTTCGCCGGCCAGACCGTCAAGGCCCGCGCGACCGGTGCGCTCGCCTTCGCGAAGTTCGCCACCGAGGTCGCCAAGAGCTACCCGGTCACCGTCGCGCTGCACACCGACCACTGCCCCAAGGACGCCCTCGCCGGCTTCGTCGAGCCGCTCATCGCGGCATCCGAGGAAGAGGTCAAGGCCGGACGCAACCCGATCTTCCAGTCGCACATGTGGGACGGCTCCGCCGTGCCGCTGGCGGAGAACATCGAGATCGCCGAGCAGCTGCTGCCGCGCATGAAGAACATCAACGCCATCCTCGAGGTCGAGATCGGCGTCGTCGGCGGCGAGGAGGACGGCGTCCGTCACGAGGGCTCCAACGACGCCCTCTACACGACGTTCGCCGACGTCGACAAGGCGATCCAGGCGCTCGGCATGGGCGAGCAGGGCCGCTACATCGCCGCCCTCACCTTCGGCAACGTGCACGGCGTGTACAAGCCGGGCGGCGTCAAGCTTCGCCCCGAGCTGCTGGGTGAGATCCAGGCCCAGGTCGCCGCCAAGTACAACACCGGCAAGAACCCGCTCGACCTGGTCTTCCACGGCGGCTCCGGCTCCTCCGACGAGGAGATCGCCACGGCCGTCGCCAACGGCGTGATCAAGATGAACGTCGACACCGACACGCAGTACGCGTACACGCGCGCCATCGCCGACTACATGTTCAAGAACTACGACGGCGTGCTGAAGGTGGACGGCGAGGTCGGCATCAAGAAGCAGTACGACCCGCGCGCCTGGGGCAAGGTCGCCGAGACCGCGATGGCGGCCCGTGTCATCGAGTCCACCAAGCAGCTCGGCTCGTTCGGCAAGTCGCAGAGCTGAGTCGCTCGCACTCGCCCGATCGTTGAGCGAGCGAAGCGAGACGAGACGCAGGATGCCCCGGATCACACGATCCGGGGCATCTGTCGTCTCAACCGGCTCGACTGCCTACTTCACCGCGAGCGTCCACGCCCCGTCGGCGGTCACGGTGATCACCGACGGGCCGGCCGAGAGCGGTACCGTGCCGCTGTACGCGCCGATGTCGTTGATGAGCAGTCCCATGCTGAACGCCTCGCCCGTCTCCTCCTGCACGACGAAGTTGCGCGATCCGGCGTGCGTCGCCGCCAGCGAGGCCGCCCCGCCTTCGTACAGGAACACGGCGTCGCCGGTGCCGCTGGGGGCGACGAGCGGCGCGTCTCCCATCGGGCGGATGTCGAACGTCCAGGCGCCGTCGGCGGTGACCTGCAGCTTGGCACCCTCGCCGAGTGCGCTGATCCCCCACGCGGTCGTGCCACTGTAGGCGCCGATCGTGTTGACCAGCAGCTCTCCGGTCGACCCGTTGTTCGCGTCGAGCACAGAGACCGCGAAGTTGCGCGTGCCCTTGTGCGTGGCGACGACGATCCCGCCTGTGGCTCCCGCGGGCAGGTCGATCACGGTGTCGCCCGTGCCGGACTTCTGGATCGGGGCGAAGCCGCCGAATCGGTCGTTCGCCCAGGATGCTGCCGCCGCACCGGGCTCGGGCGCCGGGGGCTCCTCAGCCTCTGCCGGTTCCTCGGCAGGTTCCTGCTGCGTGTCTTCGGACTGCTGCGCCTGGGCGGACGACTCCGACGCGGGCGGAGCACCCGCATCCGTGCTCGATGCCCCGTTGATCGCACCGCTGGCGACGCTGACCAGCACCACCGCCGCCGTGACGATCCAGGCGATCAGCTTGGTCTTGTCATAGCCGGCGAGCGCGCGGCCGGCCTTGTCGCGCATCGCCCCGGCCAGAATGATGATCAGGTCGACGAGCCACCACACGCCCAGACCGCCGAGCGTGAACAGCTTCAGCAGCCCGGTGCCGACCTTGCCGAGGTAGAACCGGTCGACACCGAAGACACCCACGAGCAGAGACAGCAGCCACGTGACGAGGAACGACCTGCTCTCGCCGGTCGGGCCGTTCGAGGGAACCTGGGTCGCGGGATACGCATAGGCCGGCGGAGGCGCCTGCGGCGGCTGTCCGGACGGAGCAGACGGCGGAGTGGGGATGGACATGAGGATTCCTAACTGTGATGGGTGGTGGTTGGAGATGTGTCGGGCGCGTCAGTCCTGCGCGATGATGAGGTTGGCGCCGCTGTCAGGGTGGTAGCTCCACGACGCTGAGTAGTCCTCCCACTCGGCTTCCTGGCGCCCGTCGAGACTGCGAGTCGCGGCGATGCGCTCGGTGATGCGCGTGGGGACATCCAGCTGTTCGTACACGCAGTCGAGCGCGAGGCCGGTGATACCGAGCGGATCGTCGTCCTTCGGTTTCGTCTGGACGATCAGCGTCTTGCCGTCGTCTTCGACGGAGACGACGCCATCGAAGAGCTCGTCCAACGCGTCGGAGTCAGCGGTATCGACGGGTTCGGGTGTCGCGGATGCCGTTGCCCGAACGTCTGCGAGGAAGGCGTCGAGGGGCTTGCTCGCTGCGCAGCTCTCCCCCGCCTGTTCGATAGGACTCGGTCGCGCTGCGATGACGATGGTCGTGACTACCGCACCGATCAAGATGGCTGCTGCTGCACCGATCGCGACGAGCGTGCGGGTCGGCACTCGCCTGCGAGCACCGGCTGCTTCCGGTGCAGGATCTTCGGATGCCGGATTCGCTTGGCTATCGGACATGATGTTCTCTCCTTCTGCGGTGAGCACGTGGCACGGGGTGGTGGCGGCGGGCGGGTCCCTCACGAGTCCCCATTCACCCGCCCGCCGCTGCGGCGTCATGACCCGCGGATCACAAGCTAGGCCGATTCCGCAGCGTCGCACCGGTTGTATATTGATAAGCCCTCTTATCAAGGTGTTGTTGCACGAGCAACCGACGCTCCAATATGGTCAGAGTCATGAGCACGGGCACGAGCAAGAGCGGGCCGCGGAACAGCGGCATCCCGGCTTCGCCGACCCCCCTCATCTCACTGCCGCAGATCGCGGAGCTCGCTCGCGTCCGCCGGCCGGTCGTGTCGATGTGGCGCAAGCGATTCGCGAGCGGAATCGGCGCGTTTCCCGCGCCGGTGAGCGCACGCTCGAACCAGGAGCTGTTCGACGCGACGCAGATCGCCGCCTGGCTCGCCGAAACCGCGCACGGCAACAATCCGGATGCCGTCGCCGATGCTGCAGCCTTCTCTTCCGCCTCTGATTCAGCGGACCCCGACGGCGCGCACCTGGAATCCGTCGAGTCGTTGCTGGCGCTGCGTGTGCTCGACGGGATGCCCCTGACGCAGGGCGATCTCTCCGTCCGTGCGGAGCAGGCCGATCCGGACGACACCGCGGTGCGTCGAGAGATCGACGCGCTCACCCCCGACTCCACGCTGCCCGAGTTCGTCGAGGCGCTGATCGACGCCGCGTACTCCCCCGCCGGTGCGGCCGACGTGCTGCACGCTCGGATCACGGCCGCTGGCAGCAGCGGCATCGCCGGCCCGATCGGAGATCGAGGATCCCGGCTGATCGCCGGATTGGTGCAGGAGATCACCACGGGCGAGAACGTCGTCCTCGCCGATGCCCCTGCCGAGCTCGACGCCGGGGCGCTGTTCGACGCAGCATCCGCTCTCTGCGGTGAGGATGCCGCCCTCCACGTGCCCACAGGAAACCGCGCTGTGCGGCGACGCCTGATCATCCGGGATCGCCTCCCGACGCTCTCCGCCCGGCCGCCGCTTTCCCAGACCCCGGCCGTGTGGTTGGCGCGTCTGTCCGGAAGCGACGGCGCAGCCGAGCTCGTACAGCTCGAGGAGCTGCTCGTCGAGTTGAGCGACCGGCACCGCATCATCGTCGTCGGACCGGCCGCCCTGCTGACCGAGCCGCTCACCGGTGCGGCAGCCGTGTCTCGAGACTTCCTGCTGCGCTCCGGGCGCGTGCGCGGCATCGTGCGGTTGCCCGCGGGGCTGGTCCCGTCTGCGGTGCGGCAGTCGCTGGCCCTCTGGCTGATCGGGGGGCCGCAGGGGGGTGCCGCGCTCGGCGACCGTTTCACTGTCATCGGCGATCTGCAGGGCTTCACGCTCACCGACGCCCGCGCGCGTGATCTGGTGGGCGACCTGTCCGTGTCGCTCGGCTCGGCGCGCGAGGCGCTCGCGCATTCCTTCCGCTTCGTGCATTTCATCCGCACGGCGGCGCTGATCGCCGCTGAGGGATCGCTCGTGCAGGCGAGTCGCCCGCAGCGCCCGGCGCGCACGGACGCGTCAGAGCTCGCGGCACTGGTCGATCAGAAGCTCATGCAGCTACCGGACGCACCGGCGCTGCCCGCCCTGTTGGCGACGACGCCACCGCCGGTGCAGGACACGCTGCTGGGCGATGCTCTGGCGGCCCGCGAAGCCCGGCTCATCAGCGGCATCCGCCTCGATCCCACCGACACCGCGTCTGCCGACGGCTACCCGGTGATCGGGCGCGACGAGGTGCGTGCTCAGGCCGCATCCGCTCGCCGTATCGATCGGATGCGGCTGGCAGCGGACTACCCCCGCGCGCAACTGACGCTGCCCGGTGACGTGATCGTCCTGACCGGCGCGCACCCCGCGGCCGTGGTCGATACAGATGGATCGTCGGTCGTCGAGTACCCGGCGCGGGTGCTGCGGCTGCTCGATGAGACGCTCGCCCCGGAGGTCGTCGCCGCCGACGTCAACGCACTGACCGAGGCCCTGCCGTTCCGGCGCTGGAGCCTGCGCCGCATCCCCGCCGGCCAGCGCACCGCGCTGAGCACGGCGCTGGCCGGGATTGTCGGTGCCCGGCGGGATGCTGAACGCAGGGCTTCCGCTCTCGCCGAGCTCGAACGCCTGGTCACCGACGCCTTCGCGGCGGGCGCACTGACCGCCGACACCGAACCACCCCACCCCGAAGGGAGCCGCTGATGGCTGCACGTAAGAAGACCGGCACCGCGCCGTCGACCATGAAGGAGCTGAAGGACACGCTCTGGAAGGCCGCCGACAAGCTGCGCGGGTCGATGGACGCGTCGCAGTACAAGGACGTGATCCTCGGGCTGGTGTTCCTGAAGTACGTGTCGGATGCCTTCGACGAGCGTCGCGGGCAGATCCACGACGAGCTCTCTGGCGAGGGGTACGACGCCGAGCAGATCGCCGCGCTGATAGACGACACCGACGAGTACACCGGACGCGGGGTGTTCTGGGTGCCGGCGAACGCACGGTGGTCGTTCCTGGCCGAGCACGCGAAGGGGCTGGGACCGACGCTCGGCGAGGCGGAGAAGTCGGTCGGTCTGCTGATCGACGAGGCGATGGATGCCGTGATGCAGGCGAACCCGGCCTTGAGCGGCACCCTGCCGCGGATCTTCAATCGCGACAACGTCGACCAGCGCCGGCTCGGCGAGCTGGTCGACCTGTTCAACTCGGCGCACTTCGCCGGACAGGGCCAGGGCGGCGCGGACGGGCGTCGTGCGCGCGACCTGCTGGGCGAGGTGTACGAGTACTTCCTGGAGAAGTTCGCGGCGGCCGAGGGCAAGCGGGGCGGGGAGTTCTACACACCCGCGGGCGTGGTGCGCGTGCTGGTGGAGCTGCTGCAGCCCACCCACGGGCGCGTGTACGACCCGGCGTGCGGCTCGGGCGGCATGTTCGTGCAGGCCGAGAAGTTCATCGACGCCAATCACGGCGAGGGCTCTGACATCTCGGTGTATGGGCAGGAGCTGAACGAGCGCACTTGGCGGATGGCGAAGATGAACCTGGCCATCCACGGGCTCAGCGGCAAGCTGGGGCCGCGCTGGGGCGACACGTTCGCGCGCGACCTGCACCCCGATGTGCAGTTCGATTTCGTGATGGCGAACCCGCCGTTCAACATCAAGGACTGGGCGCGCAACGAGTCCGATCCGCGGTGGCGCTACGGCGTGCCGCCGGCGGGCAACGCGAACTACGCATGGATCCAGCACATCCTGTCCAAGCTGGCACCCGGTGGAGTGGCCGGCGTGGTGATGGCGAACGGCTCGATGTCGTCGAACTCGGGCGGCGAGGGTCAGATCCGCGCGCAGATCGTCGAAGCCGACCTGGTCTCGTGCATGGTGGCGCTGCCGACACAGCTGTTCCGCTCCACCGGGATCCCGGTGTGCGTGTGGTTCTTCGCGAAGGACAAGACCGGGCCGGTGGATCGCACCGGCCAGGTGCTGTTCCTCGACGCCCGGAACCTGGGCCACATGGTCGACCGCGCCGAGCGCGCCCTGAGCGACGAGGACATCGCCCTCGTCGCCCACACCTACCACGCCTGGCGCGGCTTCGAGGTCCCCTCCCCCCGGTCGTTGAGCGAGGAGCGCAGCGAAGAGACGAAACGCGTTGAGCGAGCGCAGCGAGCCGAAACGACCCCCGCTGAGTATGCCGACATCCCCGGCTTCTGCTACTCCGCCACTCTCGCCGAGATCAAGGCCGCCGACTACGCCCTCACCCCCGGCCGCTACGTCGGCGCTCCCCCCGAGGAGGACGACGGCGAACCCATCGAGGAAAAGCTGGAACGCCTGAAGAGCGAGCTGTTCGCTCAGTTCGAGGAGTCCGAGCGGTTGGCGGCTGTGGTGCGCGAGCAGCTGGGGAGGGTCGATGTCTGAGTGGTCTACGCAACCCTTGAGTGAGGTCATTGAGTTACAGCGCGGACACGATCTCCCGAGTTCAGAACGCGCAGATGGGTCAGTCCCGATTATTGGTTCGTTCGGTGTGACGGGTTATCACGACCGAGCCATGTATGAGGGACCCGGCGTAGCAATCGGCAGGAGCGGAGCATCTATCGGTCAAGCCACGTTCGTTGTGGCAGATTACTGGCCGCTCAATACCTGTCTGTTCGTGCGTGACTTCAAGGGCAACAATCCCTATTGGATCTATCGACTGCTTGACTCCATCGATTTCACTGCCTTCAACTCGGGAAGCGCACAGCCTTCACTCAATCGGAACTTCTTGCGATCGATCCCGGTTGCACTCCCTCCGCTCCCCGAGCAGCAGGCAATCGCCGAAGTCCTGGGCGCTCTCGACGACAAGATCGCCGCCAACACCCGCCTCGCCGCCACCGCCGATGAATTCGTGCGCGCATTGGTGGCCTTGTCCGATTGCACCGACTCAATCCCGCTTTCGAAGCTCTTCACGTCCCCACGGATCGGAGTCGATCCGACTCAAATCGAACCGACCACCCCCTATGTCGGTCTTGAGCATGTCCCCCGACGCTCAATGTGGCTAAGCGAAGCTGGAATCGCTCAGGATGCGTCAAGCACGAAGAGCGCGTTCGAAGCTGGAGACCTGCTGTTCGGCAAGCTCAGGCCGTACTTCCACAAAGTGGTCACTGCGCCATTCAGCGGAATCTGCTCGACAGACATCCTCGTCTTACGTCCGCGCGACGCCGATCTGTCAGGATTCGCGTCCGCAGCTGCGGCATCTGATGCCGTTATCGCATCGGTCACTGCATCCAGCGAGGGCACCCGAATGCCACGCGCTTCATGGAGAGACCTCGCCGCTGTTGACGTTCCCTGGCCCGGGCACTCGGCAGCCACCCGCATCAGCGAGGAGATCGCCTCCATCCGCGACACTGTCCACGCAGGACTTGCCGAGAATCGCACTCTCGCCGCCACGCGCGACGCGCTGCTTCCGAAACTGATGTCTGGTCAGCTCCGAGTCAAGAATGCTGAGAAGATCCTGAGTGAGGTGGGCGTGTGATGCAGCACCTCAACGCCTCCTCCCCGACTACTGAAAGGTCAACGCAATGACCAACGTCGACCCCGCGGCATCCCTCGAGTTCGTCTTCGCCGGCGACACCGCCACTTCAGGAGGAACCGATGACTGACGACACCATCAGCACTGACGACGAACGGGAGCTGCTCGACTACGAGGTCGAGCTGATCAGCGACGGGGACGGCGTCGCCGTGATCGGTCCGCCTGCGGCGGTCGAGGAGTTCCTCACGTCACGTCGACTCGAGTCGCGCGAGCTCGGGATGCAGAAGCTCGGTTCCAAGCTGAGCGGCGCATCGGGCGTGCTTCAGGCAGGCACCCAGGTCGCCGAGAACTCCGGCCGCTGGATCAAGCTCACCGAGAAGTCCGCGAAGGCGCTGCACGATCTGCCTCCGATGAAGGGTTCGTCCGACAAGGTTGCGCGCGCCATCGTGATGAAGAACGGCAAGACCAACCACATCCTCGAATTCGTCCGGCAGCCAGGCGTCACCGGAATGCTGACCAACCCGGCCGTGCTCGCAGGCGCCGCCGGCATCATGGCCCAGCTGGCCATGCAGCAGACCATGGACGAGATCATCGACTACCTCGCCAAGATCGACGCCAAGGTCGACGATGTGCTGCGCGCGCAGAAGGATGCCGCACTGGCTCAGATGATCGGCGTTGAGCTGGTCATCGACGAGGCCATGACCATCCGCGGCGAAGTCGGCTTCGTCTCCGACGTCACCTGGTCGAAAGTGCAGGGCACCACCGCCACCGTCGCGAGCACGCAGGCGTACGCGCTGCGCCGGCTGGACGCGCTGGCCGAGAAGGTGGAGCGCACGGCGAAGGTGGGCGACCTCGCCGACCTCGCCGACGAGGCCGAGCAGACCGTGCTCGAGTGGCTGGCAGTGCTCGCACGCTGCTTCCAGCTGCAGGACGCCACCGCGATCCTCGAGATCGACCGCGTGCTCGATGCCTCCCCCGATGACCCCGGCGAAGTCGAACGGCACCGGCGAGGACTGCGCGCCGCACGACAGAAGCGCAAGGCTCTGATCACCCAGACGACTGCCTCACTGCTCGCGCGGATGGATGCCACCGCGGCTCGTGCCAATGCCAAGGTGCTGTTCGCGCCGAACGCCTCACACCGGATCGTGCGCGCCGGCAACCGCATCGCCGACGACATCACTGACTTCCATTCCCGCCTCAGCATCGAGCAGTCCCGCGACGCGATCACCGAGAAGCGCTGGATCGAGGCGGCCGACGACGCACGTGAGGACATCGCCGCGGCATCCGTCGACACGGCGAGGGCGGTCGGGCGCTTCGCCGGCGAGACCGCAGACAACGCGCGCACGGGCGCGGGCAAGCTTCTGACCGGGCTCGGCGAGCGCTTGCTGCGCAAAGATGCATCCGACGACGACGCGGCCACCGTTGACAAGCCGTAGCGTGCGCTCACTATTGCGAACCATCTGAGATTTTATGATAATCAGCACTATGCAGAACGAGCGGCCTCGGGCTCGTGACCTCGCCGATTGGGCGCTCGCGCGCGGTCGCGGCCCGTTCACCTCAGACGACATCGCCGGCATCCTCGACGTGCCTCGTGAACAGGTGAGCCGGCGACTGCACCCCCGAGTGAAGAAGTCCGAATGGGTGAGTCCTGTTCAGGGGCTCTGGGTTCCGGTTCCCGCGCATTACAGGTTGTGGGGCGCCCCCCCTGGCATCGAGATCGTCGACGGGATGATGCACCATCTCGAAGTGGAGTACTACGTCGGATGGCTGAGCGCTGCAGCGCTGCACGGCGCGTCGCACCAGGCCGTCCAACAGTTCCAGGTCGCCACCGATCGTCCCGTTCGCGACCGACAGGTCGGGCGAACCCGCTTCTCGTTTCACACCCGACGGAGCATGCCGGAGGGCGCCGCCCGACAGCACAACACCCCCACCGGCCGTGCGTGGGTGAGCACTGTCGCGACAACGGCGTTGGACATCGCCACAGACCCGTCCATCGCCGCCGGAATCGACAACGCCGCCACCGTATTGATCGAGCTCAGCGAGCATCCTGATTTCGAGGCGGGCGCCATCGCCAGTGCTGCCGCGCACTACCCGGTCGCCTCGATCCGACGTCTCGGCTGGATTCTGGAGACGTTCAGCGAAGCACCGGCACAAGACGCGCTGCACGCGATCAGCGCGTCCGGACCGTCGCGTCCATCACGTCTGAACCCTTCGCTGGCGATCACCAGTCGTGTCAACGCACGGTGGAACCTGTCTCTCAATGACGACGTGGAGCCGGACATATGATCCCCGCTCAGATGGTCACCGAGTGGAGCACCGAGCATCCGTGGCAGACCCGCGAACAGGTCGAACAGGATCTGCTGCTCTCTCAGGCCATCTGCACCGTCGCGCAGCATCCGTTGCTGGGCGCTGAATTGGTGTTTCGCGGCGGGACGGCCTTTCACAAGCTCCATCTGTCGAAACCTGAGCGGTACAGCGAGGACCTCGACTACGTGCGCACCACCTCCGGAGGTATCGGCCAGATCACCGGCGCCCTGCTCGATATGGGAAAAGAACTGGAGTTCGACGTCGCCTCACGCATGGGCGAGCATCCGAAGGTTCTCTGGCGCACGAGTTCCGACGCAGGAACGCCGATACGCATCAAGATCGAGATCAACACCCACGAACTCTCTCCGGCGCAGTCACTGATCACCTTGCGCCATGCGGTGACTTCCTCGTGGTGGTCGGGCACTGCCGACGTGCTGACATTCACACCCGAAGAGCTCGTCTCCACGAAGCTGCGCGCGCTCTTCCAGCGCAGCAAGGGTCGCGATCTGTTCGATCTGTGGCTTGCGCTCACACACCTGCATCTCGACCCCGCGCGCATCCTGTCGAGCTTTACCCCTTATCGTCCCGACCGCTACACAGCCACTCGTGCCATCGCCAACCTTCGCGAGAAGCTCACCACGGGGCGATTCCGCACTGATCTCGCACCGCTTCTGGCCGGCGG
The DNA here is from genome assembly GCF_937927635.1 of uncultured Microbacterium sp. Taxonomy (GTDB): domain Bacteria; phylum Actinomycetota; class Actinomycetes; order Actinomycetales; family Microbacteriaceae; genus Microbacterium. Next base: position 133,879 of record NZ_CALBRW010000003.1, on the reverse strand, counting down.
CCTGGCGGGTTACGACCCCGACGTCGCCGCCGAGCTCGTCATCACCGAACTCCTGGAGAAGATCGAATGAGCGCCATCCCCGAGTCCATGTGGGAGCAGAGCGCCCTCGACACGCTCGCCGAGCCGCTCGACTGGCCCTCGCTCAGCGGCGATCGGATCGCCCCCGGCAGCGGCGAGCGCGACAGCTGGGACGAGTTGCTCATCCGCCCACGCCTGCTCGATGCACTGCGGCGCCTGAACCCGGGCATCCCGGCCGAGTACCTGCAGCAGGCGGCTGTCGAGATCGCCTCCCCGCGCTCGCAGGACGCGATCACCGAGAACCACCGCATCCACCGCTATCTCACCGGCGGGTACCGCCTCAGCTACCTCGACCACGACGGCGTCGAGCACAACCCCACGCTGCGGCTGATCAGCAGCGACCCCGCCGAGAACGACTGGCTCGCCGTCAACCAGGTCACGATCCGTCAGAACACCCCCGGTCACGGCGAGGTGCATCGCCGCTTCGACATCGTCCTCTACGTGAACGGCATGCCGCTGAGCATCCTGGAGCTGAAGAAGGCCGGCGTCGGCGCGGCATCCGCCTACGATCAGCTGCAGACCTACCTGCGCGAGCTGCCCCTCGCGTTCCGATTCTGCGTGTTCACCCTCGCCAGCGACGGGCTGGAGGCCAGGTACGGCACCCCGTTCACGCCGCTCAACCACTTCTCGCCGTGGAACGTCGACGACGACGGCATCCCGCTGCCGCAACCGCGCTTCGAGAACGGTGAAGACGTGCAGCCGCTCGACGACGCCCTCGCGGGTCTGTACAACCAGGAGCGCTTCCTGCAGCTCGTGCGCAACTTCACCGCGTTCGACGAGGGCGCGGACGGGCTCGTCAAGCGCATCGCCAAGCCGCACCAGTACTTCGCCGTGAACAAGGCCGTCGGCAAGACCATCCAGGCCGTCGAGACCAACGGCAAGGCCGGTGTGGTCTGGCACACGCAGGGCTCGGGCAAGTCGATGGAGATGGAGCTGTACGCCAACATCACCTCGCGCCACCCCAAGCTGAAGAACCCGACCATCGTGGTCGTGACCGACCGCAACGAGCTCGACGGGCAGCTGTTCCAGACCTTCGACCGCAGCCTGCTGCTGCCCGAGAAGCCCACCCAGGTCACCACCCGCGCGCAGCTGCGCGACGAGCTGTCGGCCCGCAACACGGGCGGCATCTACTTCACGACGCTGCAGAAGTTCGGGTTGAGCAAAGCCGAGAAGGATGCCGGAATGCAGCATCCGCTGCTCAGCGACCGACGCAACATCATCGTCATCGTCGATGAGGCGCACCGCAGCCACTACGACGACCTCGACGGGTACGCCCACCACCTGCAGCGCGCGCTGCCCAACGCCACCCGCATCGCGTTCACCGGCACCCCGATCTCGTTCGCCGAGCGCGACACCCGCGAGGTGTTCGGCGACGACATCGACGTGTACGACCTCACCCGCGCCGTCGACGACGGCGCCACCGTGCCGGTCTTCTTCGAACCGCGCCTGATCAAAGTGGCGTTCGCCGGCGATGTCAGCCCGGAGGACATCGACCTGGCCGCCGACGAGTTCACCGTGGGGCTCGACGAGACCGAGCGCGCCCGGCTCGAGGCATCCGTCGCGGTCGTCAACGCGGTCTACGGCGCGCCCGAGCGCATCGAGGCGCTCGCCGCCGATCTGGTCGAGCACTGGGAGAAGCGCCGTGCGGCCATGCGCACGTTCATCGGCGGCCCCGGCAAGGCGCTGATCGTCGGCGGCACCCGCGAGATCTGCGCGAAGCTGTACGACGCGATCATCGCGCTGCGCCCGGACTGGCATTCCGACGCGCTGGATGCCGGACGCATCAAGGTCGTCTACTCGGGCACTGCCGCCGACCAGCCTCCGGTGAGCACGCACGTGCGACGGGACTCGGCGAACGCCGCCATCAAGGACCGGCTCAAGGATCCGGACGACGAGCTGGAGCTCGTGATCGTCAAGGACATGATGCTGACCGGCTTCGACGCGCCGCCCCTGCACACCCTGTACCTGGACCGTCCCCTCAAGGGCGCCCTGCTCATGCAGACCCTCGCCCGCGTGAACCGCACCTTCCGCGGCAAGCAGGACGGTCTGCTGGTCGCCTATGCGCCACTGGCCGACAACCTGTCCCAGGCCCTGCAGGAGTACACCGTCACCGATCGGGAGCGCAAGCCCGTCGGCCGCGACGTCGCGGAGGCGCACGAACTCGCGCGGGGGTTCGTGGAGCAGATCCGGATGCTGCTGGAAGGATGCGACTGGCGCGGCGACCTCGCCGCCGGCGGACCCCGCGCACTGCTGCGCGCCGCGACCCGCGCGACGGAGTTCCTGCGCGATGTGAAGCGCAATCCTCCATCCGACGACGGGACGCCCGGCGCTGCTGCGCGCTTCCGCAAGCTCAGCGGACAGTTGGCGCGAGCCTGGGCACTCGCTTCGGGCGGCACCACGCTCACCGAACTGCGGGAGGAGATCGCGTTCTACGAAGAGGTGCGCGTCTGGATGGCGAAGTACGACGCCCGCGACCGGCAGGCGAACGACCAGCCGATCCCCGAGGACATCCAGCGTCTGCTGGGCGCGCTGATCGCGGATGCCACCGCGACGGACGACGTCATCGACATCTACGAAGCAGCCGGCATGCCCCGCCTCGCGCTGGACAGGCTCACCCCCGAGTTCACCGCGGAGGTGCAGCGCGCACGCAACCCGCAGCTCGCGATCGAGGCGCTGCGCGCCGCACTGATCGACGAGAGCACGGCGGTGTCCCACGGCAACCTCGTACGGCAGCGGGCGTTCTCGGAGCGCATCGCCGAGATCATGAACCGCTACACGAACCAGCAGCTCACCTCGGCGCAGGTCATCGCCGAGCTCGTCGCACTCGCGAAGGAGGTGGCCGCCGAGGCGTCCCGCGGCGAGCACTTCTCACCCCCGCTTTCCCACGACGAACTCGCGTTCTTCGACGCCGTCGCCACGAACGAATCGGCCGTCGACATCCAGGGCGAGGACACCCTGGCGCAGATCGCCCGCGAGCTCGTGGCGATCATGCGCCGCGACGTGCGGACGGACTGGACCGTGCGCGACGACGTGCGAGCGAAGCTGCGCTCGTCGATCAAGCGGCTGCTGGTCAAGTACAAGTACCCGCCAGACCAGCAGCCCGGGGCCATCGGCCTGGTGATGGAGCAGATGGAGGCGATGGCCCCGCGCTACGCCGACGAGCGATAGGGCGACCCTTCGACAGGCTCAGGAGCCCAAGGACCGGCGGGTTCAGGGAACCCGGCTCAGCCGCCGATCTTCTCACCGGCGGGCGAGAGCACCCACCAGATGTCCTTCACTCCTTGGCCGTTCACGTCGCCCTTCGCGGAGTCACCGGCGAAGGTGTACAGCGGCCAGCCGTCGAGCGTCACCTGGTGCTTGCCGTCCGGGGTGTCGATGGTGGACAACGTCCCGGTCACGCCGTCGGCCTTGGGCGTTGCGGAGTCCGAGAGGATCGGCGGCCACTGCGACAGGCAGGCTCCCGTGCAGGCGCTGGTCTTCGTGCCCTGGGTGTCCTTGTCGAACATGTACGCGGTCATGCCCTCGCCGTCGACGACGATCTTCCCGAGCGACGAGTCGGCGACGGCGAGTCCGCCTCCGGATGCTGCAGGCTCCGACGCCTGCGATGAGGGCGCTCCGTACCCGTCGCCCGAGCCGGAGCCGCCGGATGAGCCGGAGCCTGTCGTGCCGCCCGAGCAGCCGGCGAGGAGGAGTGCGAGGGCGATGCCCCCGATGGCGAGTGACTTGCGCATGATGCCGTCCTGTTCGTCATGGGCTTGCGCGGATGCGAGCCCGATTCTCCTGTGACACGAGAAGGACGGATGCATGGTTCAGAACTCGTGCTTCACGACGACATCTCCGGAGGCATCCCTGATCTCGACCGAGCGGATGTCGGCCTCCGAGAGACCCGTGCCGGCGGACAGCCGCGCGGTCGCGCCGGCCTCGACCCGCCAGTTCGAGAGCGTCGTGGTGGTGCCGTCGGCGGCGGTGACCGCCAGCTCGTACATGCCGTTCCAACCCGCGTGGCCCTCGTAGGCGCAGACCACGTCGAGCTTGGTGCCCCACGGCACGCTGGTCAGCGCCACGGTCGCCACGACCGACGCTCCCCCGACCGGCTGCAGAGCGACCGCCTCAGGCGCACGCGGCATCAGCAGGGCGACCGAGATCACGGTGGCCACGACAACGGCAGCCGCCGCGCCGACGATCCAGGACGCGGCCCTCCTGCGCGTGCGGCGGCGAGCGCGCGCGGCCGCCAGCACCCGCACAGGCGCCGCGCCGTCGGCATCCTGATCCGCGATGCGCTGCGCATCCTCCGCACTGACCCGTGCCAGCGCCGCGACGGTCGAGGTCAGCTCCGCCACGGCCACCCGGCAGCGCTCGCACTCGGCCAGGTGCCCCTCGAACTCCGCCCGCTCCGTTGCAGACAGCGCCCCCAGCGCGTAGGCGGCGTCCCAGTCGGCGTACTTCTCGTGCTCGGTGTTCACCGCGTCACCCCTCTCTCCTGCAGCGCCAGCCGCAGGGCCCTCAGTCCGTAGTGCATCCGGGACTCGACCGTCCCCTCCGGGATGCCCAGCTCCGCCGCGACCTCGCCCACGCTGCGTCCGCGGTAGTACGCCGCGATCACCACCTCTCGGTACTCGGGGCTGACGGCGGCCAGTGCGTCCTGGATCAGCAGCGCGTCGAAGAGCCGATCCGTGTGGTCGTCGGTGACCCGCTCCGGCAGCTCCGCGACCGGGTTCTCGTGGCGGCGACGGGCGCTGCGCACCTCGTCGATCACGATGTGCCTGGCGACGGTGATCATCCACGCCCTCGACGTGGACGGATCCTGCTCCAGGATGCGCGGCGTGCGCCAGGCGCGCAGCAGCGTCTCCTGCACGACATCGTCTGCGGACCCCCGGTTGCCCGTGATGCTCACCACGTACCGCCGGATCGGTCCGGCATGCAGCTCGTACAGCGCGGTCAGCCGCTCGTCATCGTCTTCTGCCACAGAAACCCTCCTCACGATGAGCACGAGACGGGCCGCCTCTCGGTTCACACTGAACGAAAGTCGCGTGAAGATCGTTCTCCCCCCATGGACATCTTCGCCGAAGCGGGCGGCCTGCGCATCGCCGGCCTGCCGCTGCATCCGCTCCTCGTGCACGCCGTCGTGGTGCTGACGCCGCTCACCGCGCTCGCCGTCGCCCTGGCAGCCGCCTGGCCCGCCGCCAGACGCCGCCTCGGCTGGGCACCGCAGGTCGCGGCCCTGATCGTGGCAGCGCTCGTGCCGGTGACCGTGCTGGCAGGACAGGACCTGGCCGCCCAGCTCGGGTACACGCCGGCGATCCTGCGGCACGAGGCGCTCGGGCTGATGCTGATCCCGTGGACGATCGCACTGCTGGTCGCGTCGGTCGCGGTGGCGGCAGGAGAGCGGATGCTGCCGCGGCTGCGCCGCAGCAGGCCACGGGCGGCGCGAGCGGCGGCGACCGTGATCACGGCCGCCGCGCTGATCACCTCCGTCGGGACCATCGTCGTCACGGTGCTCGCCGGCGACGCGGGCGCGCGAGCCGTCTGGGGAGGGGTGTGACCCCGTCAGCGCCAGTTCTCGGTCAGCGCCGGCGGATGCGGACGATCCAGAGTGCGAGATCGGCCGCGGCATCCAGCACGAGCAGGATGCCGATCCCCCGGCCGACGCGCGAACGTCCCCAGGACAGGCTGACGCCGACAGCCAGCTCCGCGGTGCTCAGCGCCGCGTTCAGCACGGGGCGCTTGCGCAGAAACCGTGCGAAGCGCACCACCGGACGGTCGCGGTGCACCAGCGACGTGGCCTCGACGATGCCGCCGACCATGATGTCCGACACGGTGCGCGGCCAGCCCTGCGGGAAGAACCGCCTGCCGCCGCCGGTCTCGTCCAGCCCGGCGGAGACCAGGGACTCGGGCATCCCGAACGCCACGACCAGCGCACGCAACCGGGCGTGCGAGCCCTCCACGCCGCCCAGCGCCTCGGGAAGGCACGCGCGCAGCACGGCATCCGCATCCACATCGCCCATGCCCAGCTGCGCGAGCTCCTCTCGCGCGCCGTCGGCCTCGCTCAGCATCCGGCGGTACACCTCGACACTCGCGGGCTGGGTGATCGAGTCCAGCGGCAGCACCGGACGCGTGAACTGCTCGGCGTTGGGCCAGAACATCGCCGACCGCCCGTGCGGGCCGGTCACCTCCACCCACGCCTCGCCGTCGTGCGGCACGTTCACCTCGACCACGGGCAGATCGGATGCTCCGCCTGAGACCGCCCCGTGCGCACGGTCGGTGCGATAGCAGAACACCGACCAGGTGCCGTCCTCGAGGTAGTCGACCGGGGTGTCCAGCAGCTGCGCGGTCATGCGCGCGGCCCAGGGTCCGCGGCGGGAGAACTCCGTCACCCGCACCGGATCCGGCGCGAGCAGGTCGTCGTCCGGCATCCCGGCGCCCGTCAGATCGTCCTCGTCATCCGCGCCGTCGAGCTGCTCGAAGGCCTCGCCGAACTGCTGCTCCAGCTCGGCATCGACCTCGCCGAGGGCGTCGTCGGAGAGTCCGAGACTCAGCGAGAGGCCGGATGCCGCGAACAGCGCTCCGAGGGCGTCGGCGCTCAGGTCGAACCGCAGCCCGTCATCGGCATCCAGTGCCACGACGGAGCCGTCTTCCGTGACCGGCAGCAGCAGCGTCGTCGACTCGCCGTCGAAGCCGCGGATGGCAGCCAGGATGCGGGCGTCCCGCAGGATCCGCTCCGCCTTCGCACTCGGATCGGCACCGTCCGCGGTCCAGACCGACGCGTAGGTGATCTGGAACGCGATCTGCTCTGCTGCCATCCCTCGAGGTTACCCAGCCGGCGGAGCCTGGAAGAGCTCGGTGAAGGCCGGATCGCCCATCATCGGCACCGACATGCACAGCGACACCGCGAACATCGTCACCACGAACCCGACCAGCGGAACCCACCAGCTCGAACGAGCCGCGCGCATCCGCCGCACCGAGAACCAGATCGTGGCCGCATAGCCGGCCATCAGGACCACCAGCGCGATGACGCCCCAGTTCTTCGCCGCAGCATAGTTCGTGAACTCCGCGTCGCTGCCGAACATCTTCAGGCTCAGTTGGAGCGTCTCCGACAGATTCAGGAAGTTCGGGATGGCGGAGAGCACGTTGAACAGGCCGACGCCCAGCAGCACGAGGGTGATGAGCCGCCCCGCCGAAGGCCTGGCGGGTGCGGCCGACTGCGGGGTCACGGGCTGCGGCGGCGCAGGCGCGGGAACGACGGGCTCCGCCTCGATCGGCGGCAGCCCCGCCCTGGCGCGCTGTTCCTCGGGGGTCGCATACTCGCCGTACTGCGGCCGGTCCATGCTCATGCGCTCCACGCTACCGTGCGCGTCTTGGGCGCGGCCGTGAAGCTCCGGCGTCTGCGGCTCGCCGCCGGCCGCCCCCTCAGCGCAGGTGGCCGCCGAGTGCGCGCGTGTCGCGCTTGCCGTCGGCATCCGTGCGCAGCTCCTTCGGCAGCGAGAACATCAGGTCCTCCTCGGCCGTGCGCACCTCCTCGACGTCGGCGTAGCCGGCCTCGCTGAGCGCCTCGAGCACCTCACGCACCAGCACTTCGGGCACCGAGGCGCCGCTGGTCACGCCGACCGTGCGCACGCCCTCCAGCCACTCCTGCTTGACCTCGTCGGCGTAGTCGACGCGGTAGGCGGCCTTGGCGCCGTGCTCGCGGGCGACCTCGACCAGCCGCACGCTGTTGGAGGAGTTGGCGGAGCCGACCACGATCACGAGGTCCGCCTCCTTGGCGACCTTCTTGATCGCGACCTGGCGGTTCTGCGTGGCGTAGCAGATGTCGTCGGACGGCGGGTTGTGCAGCTCGGGGAACCGGGCACGCAGCCGGTTGACGGTCTCCATGGTCTCGTCCACCGAGAGAGTGGTCTGCGAGAGCCACACCACCTTGCTGGGGTCCTTGACGACGACGGTGTCGGCCTCTTCCGGGGAGTTCACGACGGTCACGTGGTCGGGGACCTCGCCGGCGGTGCCCTCCACCTCCTCGTGCCCGTCGTGGCCGATCAGCAGGATCTCGTAGTCGTCGCGGGCGAAGCGCACGGCCTCGCGGTGCACCTTGGTGACCAGCGGGCAGGTGGCGTCGATGGCCAGCAGGCCGCGATCGGCGGCGGCGCTCACCACCGCGGGCGACACGCCGTGCGCGCTGAAGACCACGTGCGCGCCCTCGGGCACCTCATCGACCTCGTCGACGAAGATCGCGCCCTTCTTCTCCAGCTCGGTCACCACGTGGATGTTGTGCACGATCTGCTTGCGCACGTACACCGGCGAGCCGTATCGCTCCAGCGCCTTCTCGACGGCGACCACGGCGCGGTCGACGCCTGCGCAGTAGCCGCGCGGAGCGGCCAGCAGCACGCGCTTCGCGCCGTCGACGGGACGGTCCTCCAGCGGCGCCGTTCTGCGGTTCGGACGCGGCGGGGCGGGGAGCCTGACGATGGTTGCACTCACCCTTCGAGTCTACCGAGCGCCCCTGATGAAGGGCCGAGCGGTACTGATTGCCTGGCACGGATGCCGGCTCGGATCACGGATGTCGGCGCAGATGTGCGTTCTCCGCCGACATCCGTTCTTTCCGCCGACATTCGTGCCTCCGGAAACGGCCGTGTCCGCGGCATCCGCGACAATGGGGAGGTGACCGTCTTCGAAGCCGCAGCCCTGCCCGGCGAACCGCCGCCGGCGGACTCGGTCGCCCCGCGCGACTCGACGCCGGATGCTCCCACCTCGGTCGCGCGCCTGAACGGCACCATCCGCGACTTCATCGCGCGCTGGAACACGGTGTGGGTGGAGGGCGAGATCACGTCCTGGAACCTGCGGGGCGGCAATGTGTTCGCGCGCCTGAAGGATGTGCGCTCCGACGCGCAGATCTCGATCCGGATCTGGTCCAGCGTGCGCGCCCGGGTTCCGGCCGACCTCGCCGTCGGCGACCACGTGATCGCTGCCGTCAAGGCCGATTACTTCGTCAAAGGCGGCGACTTCAGCTTCATCGTCTCGTCCATGAAGCACGTGGGCCTGGGCGACCAGCTGGAGAAGCTGGAGCGGCTTCGCGCGCAGTTGCGCGGCGAGGGACTGTTCGACCCCGCCCGCAAGAAGGAGCTGCCGTTCCTGCCGCACCTGATCGGGCTGATCACCGGCGAGCGATCGGATGCCGAGAAGGACGTGCTGCGCAACGCCGAGCTGCGCTGGCCGCAGGTGCGCTTCCGCACCGCGTATGCGGCCGTGCAGGGCGATCGCAGCGTACCGGAGGTGCTCGCCGCACTGGCGAGGCTGGATGCCGATCCCGAGGTCGACGTGATCATCATCGCCCGCGGCGGCGGCGACCCGCAGACACTGCTGGGCTTCAGCGACGAGCGTCTCGTGCGGGCGGTGGCCCAAGCGTCGACCCCGGTGGTCAGCGCCATCGGGCACGAGAACGACCATCCCCTGCTGGACGACGTCGCGGATCTGCGGGCGTCGACGCCGACGGACGCCGCCAAGCGGGTCGTGCCGGATGTCGGCGAACAGCGCGCCCTGATCGCCCAGCTGCGCGCTCGCGCGACCGGGCGGCTGACGCAGCGCATCTCGAACGACATCGCTCGGCTCGAGCAGCTGCGCACGCGCCCGGTGCTGCGCTCCCCCGACCCCATCGTCGACGACCGCGCGCAGGAGGTGTGGCTGCTGGCATCCCGCGGGCGCGACACCCTCACCCGACGGCTGGACGCCGCCCAGCGCACCACCTCCGAGCTGCGGGCATCGCTGCGGGCGCTGTCGCCCGCCGCGACCCTGGCGCGCGGGTACGCGATCGCGCACCTCGACGACGGCCGCATCCTCACGGATGCCGTGGATGCCCCCGCGGGCACGGCACTGACCGTCACCGTCGACCGGGGCTCGCTGCGCGCCCGCTCCGAGGGCCAGGTAGCCGAGGACGCCTGACGCCCGGGTGCTGCCGACCGCAGCACCCGGCCGTACCCCGGTTTCCACGGCATCCGGCATCCGGCGCCCCGGCATCCGGCATCCGGCATCCGGCATCCGGTCCCCCGGCATCCGCCCGCCCTCGCTTGCCGTTGCATTTTGGGGGCCGACACGCCACATGTCGGACGTTTCCCGCGAATTCGTCGGACATCTGGCGTGTCGGCCCCCGATTCGCAACCGACGCCCGGGAGCCAGGAGCATCGCGGCACGCCGGTAGGATGGATGCCGTGACTGCGTCCAACGACACTCCCGTCGAATCGCTGTCGTTCGAGGCCGCCCGCGACGAGCTCGTGCGCGTGGTCGCCGAGCTCGAACAGGGTTCCCCCACGCTGGAGCACTCCCTCGCACTGTGGGAGCGCGGCGAAGCCCTCGCCGCCCGCTGCGAGGAATGGCTGCTGGGTGCGAAGCGCCGCCTCGATGCCGCACGCGAACCGGCATCCGCTGAAGGAGACGAATGAGCCGCAAGCCGGGGATCGTCGCAGAGCTCGGTCGCCCCGAGACTGCGCAGGAGACCGCCGACCGCAAGGCCGAATCCAGCCGCGTCTACCGGTCCAGCCAGACGTTCCGGAACCTCATCGCGGCGTTGATCGTCACGGTCGCCGTGGTGGCCGTGATCGTGTTCGCCGTGCCGCGCGGCGAGCCGACGGCGGCACCGAAGATCGACGTCGCCAAGATCGCCGCCGATGTCACCTCCACCACGGGCCACGACGTGGTCGTGCCGGAGCTGGGCGACTTCTGGCGCGTGAACGCCGCGGGGCTGGACACCGGCGGGGTCACGGTGTGGAGCATCACGCTGGCCCCTGCCGGTGAGAAGGAGCGCGGTTTCATCAAGCTGGCGCAGGCCTTCGACTCCGACGTGAAGTGGGCGCCGCAGGCGACCGGCGGCATGGCGCCGAACGGCACCGCGAAGATCGACGGCATCACCTGGGACGTGTTCGACATGGGCGACCGCGGCACGGCCAACGTCACGTACGCGCTGGGAACCCAGGCCGGGCACGACTACGTGCTGCTGTACGGTTCGCGCTCCGCCGACTCCACCAAGAAGCTCGCTGCATCCCTCACCCCACAGCTGGGCGCTCTGAAGGAGGCCGAATGACCACCACGCTCGCTCCCGCCGAGGCCTGGGAGAGACTGCTCGAGGGCAACAGCCGCTTCGTCGCCGGCACGCCGCGGCACCCCAACCAGGACGCGCAGCACCGCGCGGCGCTCGTGGGCGGGCAGAACCCGTTCGCGGCCTTCCTCGGCTGCTCCGACTCGCGCGTGGCCGCCGAGACGCTGTTCGACGTGGGCCTGGGCGACCTGTTCACCACCCGCAACGCCGGCCACATGGTCACCGAGTCCGCGGTGGCCAGCATCGAGTTCGCGGTCGCACTGCTGGACGTCCCGCTGCTCATCGTGCTGGCGCACGACTCGTGCGGTGCGGTCGACGCCGCTGTGCAGAGCACCGCCATCGATGCGGAACCGCTCCCGCCGCACATCTGGAAGCTCATCGCTCCGATCGTTCCTGCCGCGCGCCGCCTGCTGAAGGAGCGCGGCGGCACCTCGGTCGCCGACATCGACCGCGAGGCCGTCGGCAGGGAGCACCTCCGAGGCACCATCGCAGGTCTGCTGGAGTCCTCCGAGATCATCAGCACCGCCGTCGCCGAGGGCAGACTGGCCATCGTCGGCGCCAAGTACCGACTCACCGACGGCACCGCCGTCCCCATCGCCCAGGTCGGCCTCGCCGACACCGACATCCCATCACTCTCGAAGGAGCAGAAGTGACTGACAACGAGTACCGCATCGAGCACGACACCATGGGTGAAGTGCGCGTGCCCGTGAACGCCCTCTACGGCGCGCAGACCCAGCGTGCGGTGGAGAACTTCCCGATCTCCGGCAAGGGCCTCGAGTCCGCGCAGATCGCGGCCCTTGCCCGCATCAAGAAGGCGGCCGCCCTGGCCAACAAGGAGCTGGGCACGCTCGACGCGGCGATCGCGGATGCCGTGGCCCAGGCCGCCGACGAGGTCGCCACGGGCGTGCACGACGGCGAGTTCCCGATCGACGTCTACCAGACCGGCTCGGGCACCTCGTCGAACATGAACATGAACGAGGTCGTCGCGACCCTCGCCTCCCGCATCCTCGGCTCCCCGGTGCACCCGAACGACCACGTGAACGCGTCGCAGTCGTCCAACGACGTCTTCCCGACGTCCGTGCACATCGCCGTGACCGAGGCCCTGATCAACAACCTGGTGCCCTCGCTGGAGCACCTGGCCGCAGCGTTCGAGGCCAAGGCCGAGGAGTGGAAGAGTGTGGTCAAGTCGGGCCGCACCCACCTGATGGACGCCACGCCCGTGACCCTCGGCCAGGAGTTCGGCGGTTACGCACGCCAGATGCGCCTGGGCATCGAGCGCGTGCAGACCGCGCTGCCGCGCGTCGCCGAGGTCCCCCTGGGCGGCACTGCCGTGGGCACCGGCATCAACACGCCGAAGGGCTTCCCGCAGAAGGTCATCGCCCTGCTGGCCGCCGAGACCGGCCTGCCGATCACCGAGGCGAAGGATCACTTCGAGGCACAGGCCAACCGTGACGGCCTCGTCGAGGCATCCGGTGTGCTGCGCACCATCGCCGTCTCGCTGACGAAGATCAACAACGACCTGCGCTGGATGGGCTCGGGCCCGAACACGGGTCTCGGCGAGATCCACCTGCCCGACCTGCAGCCCGGCTCGTCGATCATGCCCGGCAAGGTCAACCCCGTCATCCCCGAGGCCGTGCTGCAGGTCGCCGCACGAGTCATCGGCAACGACGCGACAGTCGCCTGGGGCGGGGCATCCGGCTCCTTCGAACTCAACGTGCAGATCCCCGTGATGGGCACCGCGGTGCTCGAGTCGATCCGCCTGCTGGCCAACGCCACGCGCGTGCTGGCCGACAAGACCGTCGACGGCCTGGTGGCCAACGTCGAGCGCACCACGGCGCTGGCCGGCATGAGCCCGTCCACCGTGACGCCGCTGAACAAGCTGATCGGTTACGAGGCCGCGGCGAAGATCGCCAAGCACGCCGTCGCCAAGGGCATCACCATCCGCGACGCCGTCATCGACCTCGGCTACGTGGAGCGCGGTGAGATCACCGAGGAGCAGCTGGACGCCAAGCTCGACCTGCTCTCCATGACGCACGCCGGCTGACGCCCCGGCCCGGTTTCGCGTCCCGGCACCAGCACGCTTGCACGACCCGGGAACATTTGCACGACCGATCCAATGATTTGATCGTGCATCCGTTCCCGGGTCGTGCGTCTGTACCGGGTCATTCCTCCTGCACAATCCCGGTTTCGGGACGAGTTGCGCACATCGGGCCGGTTCCCGCGCTGCGCGCGTCTGCGAGGGGGCAGGGTGAGGGGATGCTCGATCCCTCAGTCCTCATAAGCCGCGCCGGTGGCATCGCCAGAGGACGGATGCTGCAGAAGCACGGCATATCGCGCAAGGCCCTCGCCGCACACGCAGCCGCCGGCACCATCCGGCGTGTGCGCCCCGGCGTCTTCGCGTCGCTCGACGCCGACGCGCAGGCAGTACGCGCTGCCGCGCATGGAGGGATGCTGACCTGCGAGGCGGCGCTGAAGCTGCACGGCATCTGGACCATCAGCGAGGAGCCGGCCCCGCACGTGTGGTTGGGCGCGAACGGCCGCAGGCACCCGCATCCGGGATGCGCGTGCGTGAGCCACTTCTTCGACGGCCCCACGCGATTCGGCACGGCGTCCGTGGAGGCCGCCCTCATCCACACGTTCTCCTGCGCCGGCGAAGAGGCGTTCTTCGCCTCGTTCGAATCCGCGTGGCACAAGCGCAAGCTCTCGCGCGCCGCGCGCCTGCGCATCCGCGCTGCCCTGCCGGACTCCGCGCGGTGGCTCATCGATCTGGCACGTCCCGACGCGGACAGCGGGTTGGAGTCACTGCTGCGGCTGCGGCTGCATCTGCTCGGCATACGCCTGGAGCGTCAGGTCGACATCGACGGCGTGGGCAGGGTCGATTTCGTCGCTGGTGGGCGGCTGATCATCGAGGTGGACGGCAAGCAGAATCACGCCGGGCCCGACAAGCGTCATAAGGACCTGGTGCGGGATGCCGCGGCATCCGCTCTGGGATATGAGTCGCTGCGCTTCGACTACGCGCAGGTCATCCACCACTGGGAGAAGGTGCTGCCCGCGATCCTGGCAGCCCTGCGCCGTGCGCGGGCGCTCTCCTGACTCCCCAGCGAGGTACACATGCACGACCCGGGAACGAATGCACGACCAATCCCGCGATCAGGCCGTGCAAGTGTTCCCAGGTCGTGCACGTGTTCCCGGGAAGAGAGCGGGAACAGGAGCGGATGCCGGTCAGCTGAGCTCGCTGCCCTCCAGCAGCTCGGTCACCAGGGCTGCGATGGCCGAGCGCTCAGAGCGGGTGAGGGTGACGTGCGCGAACAGGTCGTGGCCCTTGAGGGTCTCGATCACGCTGGCCACGCCGTCGTGGCGGCCGACGCGCAGGTTGTCGCGCTGGCCCACGTCGTGCGTGAGGATCACCCGCGAGTTCTGGCCCATCCGGCTCAGCACCGTCAGCAGCACGTTGCGCTCCAGCGACTGCGCCTCGTCGACGATCACGAACGCGTCGTGCAGCGAGCGGCCGCGGATGTGCGTGAGCGGCAGCACCTCCAGCATCCCCCGCTCCACGACCTCCTCGAGGACGTTGCCGGAGACGACGGAGCCGAGGGTGTCGAACACCGCCTGGCCCCACGGGTTCATCTTCTCCTCGCGGTCGCCGGGCAGGTAGCCGAGCTCCTGCCCACCCACGGCGAACAGCGGCCGGAACACGATGATCTTCTTCTGCTGCTGGCGCTCCAGCACCGCCTCCAGGCCCGCGCACAGCGCGAGCGCCGATTTGCCGGTGCCTGCGCGCCCGCCCAGCGAGACGATCCCGACCTCCGGGTCGAGCAGCAGGTCGATGGCGATGCGCTGCTCGGCGGATCGCCCGTGCAGCCCGAACACCTCGCGATCGCCGCGCACCAGCCGGTACTCGCCATCACCGATCACGCGCCCCAGCGCCGAGCCGCGCTCGGAGTGGATGATCAGCCCGGTGTTGACGGGCATGCCCCGAACCTGCTCGCTGAGCCCGACCTCGCTCTCGTACAGGTCGCTCATCTCGTCGCCGGACAGGTCCAGCGGCGCGATGCCCGTCCAGCCGGAGTCGACGGCCTGCTCGGCGAGGTACTCCTCGGCCTGCAGCCCGAGGGATGCCGCCTTCACCCGCATCGGAAGATCCTTCGACACGATGGTGACCGCCTCGCCCGCGGCGGCGAGATGGGCGGCTGTGGCCAGGATGCGACTGTCGTTGTCGCTGATCCGAATGCCGGCGGGCAGGATCGACAGGTCGGCCGCGCCCAGCTCCACCCGCAGCGTGCCGCCGTCCCCGACCTCGACGGGGAAGTCCAACCGGCCGTGCTCGACGCGCAGGTCGTCGAGGTGGCGCAGCGCGCGCCGGGCGAAGTAGCCCAGCTCGGGGTCGTGGCGCTTGGCCTCGAGCTCCGAGATCACCACCAGCGGCAGCACTATCGAATGCTCCGCGAAGCGGAAGAGGGCCTGCGGGTCGCTGAGCAGCACGGACGTGTCGAGCACGTATGTGCGAAGAGCCGTGTCATCGTGCGACACGGCTCCTGTCCTGGCGGTCTTGCGGGTGGACTGCTGCTGGGCGGTGCGTGTGGTCACGATCGATCCCCCGATCCGGGACTTCCCGGCTCTGCTGCGAGTCGACCAGGGGCCACGAGTCGCGATCCGGAAGGCCGACCCGATCGGGCACGGTGCCCGATGCCTTGAAGGTACGACGAGCGCGACGCCGCGCGCGGATGGACACGCGGGCGTGTCAGGTTAACTTCGCGCGTCCGCGAGGTTGCCGGATGCCGGCAGCGCTGCATCCAGCATCCGCAGTGTCTGCGCAGACGTGCCCGCATGCGCGGCCACGCGCACCGCACCCCCGCGCACGGTCACCACCAGGCCTGCCTCGGCCAGGCGGCGCCCCAGCGCCTCCGGATCGTCGGGCACGAGAGACACGATCCCCGCGCGCCGCGCAGGATCGGCCGGAGTGATGGAGCGGATGCCGTGCCTCTCGGCGATCGCGAGGATCTCACCCGCACGCTCGGCGACCTGCCCGGCGACCTCGGCGACGCCGACCCCGCGCAGCTCATCGACCGCGGCCTCGAGACGCACCACGGCGAGCTGATCGGGAACGCTCGTGGTGAAGGCCCGGGCAGCGGATGCCGGCGGCGGCACCTCCCCGGTGAACGGCTCTTCGACGTCGATGCCGGTGATGCCGCTGAGCACGGGCCGGATGCGCTCGAGCGCGCGGGAGGAGAAGCAGCCGAACCCCGTGCCCCGTCCCGCGCGCAGCCACTTGTAGCCGTGTCCGGCGACCACGTCGGCGGCGCTCCAGTCCTCGTCCACCACGCCGAAGGACTGCACGGCATCCACGATGAGCAGGCGGTCGGGTCCGATCAGCTCGCGCAGTGCCGGCAGATCTGCCCGGTATCCCGTCCGATAGTCGACATGACTGACGGCCAAGGCCGTCACCTCATCGTCGAGCGCCGCGGCCACGGCATCCGGAGTCACCTGCCCATCCACCGGGGCGATCCATCGGGGCACCACCCCGCCGGCAGACGCGTCGGCGGCGCGCTGAAGAGTGAGGCTGATGCTGGGGAACTCGGCCGCGCCGGCGATCACCGCACCGCGCACGCCGAACAGCGCGTGCTGCAGGACGTCGGTCGAACTCGGTCGCAGCACGACGTCCGTGCGGACGGCGCCCAGCAGCTCGGCGATGCCGGCTGCGGCGCGTGCGACACGCGCACCGACGGCGCCATGCCGGCGCGGATCGAATGACCCCAGCGCCGACTCGCCGTCTGCCATGGCGGCGCGCACCGCAGGCGACAGCGGTCCGAAGGCCGCCCAGTTCAGATACCCGGTCTCACCGGCGAACGACGCGCTGTACTCCTGAAGACCGCTCATCGCCCCAGTCTCGCGGATCAGCGGCCGAAGCGGCGGTCTCGATCCGCATAGTCGCGGATCGCGCGCAGGAAGTCGACCTGGCGCAGGTCGGGGCCGAGAGCCTCGACGAAGTAGAACTCGCTGTGGGCGCTCTGCCACAGCAGGAAGTCGCTCAGGCGCTGCTCACCGCTGGTGCGGATCACCAGGTCGGGGTCGGGCTGCCCACCGGTGTACAGGTGCTCGCCGATCATCTCCGGCGTGAGCTGTGCGGCCAGGTCCTCGAGCGTGCCGCCGGAGTCGTTGTGCTGACTGATGATGCTGCGCACCGCGTCGACGATCTCGTTGCGCCCCCCATAGCCCACAGCCAGGTTCACATGCAGCCCGGTGTGGTCATGGGTGCGCTCCGAAGCATCCGCCAGCACCCGCGAGAGCTCCTCCGGCAGGATGTCGGCGCGGCCGACGTGCTGCACGCGCCAGTTGCCGTGCTGCGCGAGCGTGTCGGCGAGCTCGGCGATGATCTCGATGAGGTCGTGGATCTCCTGCGAGTCGCGCTTGTGCAGGTTGTCGGCGGAGAGCAGGTACAGCGAGACCACGCTGACGCCCAGCTCGTCGCACCAGCCGAGGAACTCGCGCATCTTCGCGGCGCCCGCGCGGTGCCCGTCTGCCGCCGACTCGTAGCCGAGCTGGCGAGCCCACCGCCGGTTGCCGTCGATCATCATCGCGACGTGGTGCGGAACCGTCGCCGGATCGATCCTCCGTCGAAGGCGGTTGCCGTAGAGGCGATAGAGGGGACCCCGCCCCGAACCGTCGCGTGCACTCACAGGGATACGCTACCGCCCGCAGCCGATATGTACGGCTGACGGAATGGTGCCCCGCTTAGAGTGAGCACGTGAGCACCCGAGCCGCAGGCAGTCCCGATGTCCCCCAGCTCCCGCTGCTCGACGCTGCGAAGAAGGACGCCGCCGTCGAGATCAAGCCGACCTGGCGCGGCTGGATCCACGCCGGCACCTTCCCCGTCGCCATCGCGGCGGGAATCGTCCTCATCGTGCTCGCGCACGGGACGCCGGCGAAATGGGCCGCGGCCGTGTTCATGACGACCTCGCTCCTGCTGTTCGGCAACTCCGCCGTCTACCACCGCTTCAACTGGGGTCCGAAGGTCAAGGGCGTCCTCAAGCGCATCGACCACGCCAACATCCTGCTGCTGATCGCCGGCACGTACACGCCGCTGGCGGTACTGGCACTCCCCCCGCAGAAGGGCACGCTGCTGCTGTTCCTGGTGTGGGGCGGCGCGCTGGCCGGCATCCTGTTCCGCGTGTTCTGGATCAACGCCCCGCGGTGGCTGTATGTTGCGCTGTACCTGCTGCTGGGCTGGGCGGCCGTGATGTACATGGTCGATCTGGTGCGCGCGAATGTCGCGATGATGGTGCTGGTGTGCGTGGGCGGCGTGCTCTACACGATCGGCGCCGTGATCTACGCGATGAAGCGGCCCAACCCGTGGCCCGGTCGCTTCGGCTTCCACGAGATCTTCCACGTCTGCACGGTGCTGGCGTTCCTGTGCCATTGGACCGCATGTCTTCTGATCTCGCTGGCGCCGTACGCGCCATCGCTGGGCATGGCATCCTGAACTCCAGAACGATCTTCTGGAGGATCCCATGGCCGATGTCGAGAGCTTCACCCTGGACCACACCGCAGTCAAGGCGCCCTACGTGCGCCTGATCGGCGTGGAGCGCGGACCGAAGGGCGATGCGATCTCCAACTTCGATGTGCGCTTCGTGCAGCCCAACGAGGGTGAGATCCCCACCGCCGGTCTGCACACCATCGAGCACACGATGGCCAGCGCGCTGCGCGACAACATCGACGGCGTGATCGACTTCTCGCCCTTCGGATGCCGCACCGGGTTCCACCTGATCATGTGGGGCGAGCCGGCTGTCACCGACGTCGTGGATGCCGTCCGCAAGGGCCTGGAATTCATCGCGGGCCCGGCGCAGTGGAGCGACGTGCCCGGCGTCTCGGCCGTGGAGTGCGGCAATTACCGCGACCACAGTCTGCACAGCGCCAAGGAGTGGGCAGCGCGCATCCTCGAGCAGGGAATCAGCCTCGACGCGTTCGAACGCGTCGGCGTCTGAACCCGGGCGCGTCTGAACCGGCGCACGCCGGCCGCGCAGGTCAGCGCGGATCGTCCTCGCCGGAGCCGTCTTCCGCGGCCTCCGCGGCGGTCGAGTCGGAACCCGTGCCGGTTCGGCTCTGGCGGGCATCCAGCTCGGCCTGCTCGGCATCCAGCTCCTCGCGCACCTCGTCGCGGTACCGCACGCGGCGGATGCGACGGTTCATGTCCCAGATCAGCAGGATGACGGCCGCGACGATCACGATCACGACGGCGAATCCGGCGAAGCCGGGCGTCACCAGCTCGGGAGGGACGGTCGAGGTCGGCGTCGGCATCGGGGTGTTCTCGCCGAACAGGATCATGAGTGCGCCTTTCCTCCTCAGGTCGCATAACCTGGGAACACCAGCCTATCCGTCGAGACCGAACCGGGAGATCCGTGACCACTGCACTCGAGCTCGATGAGCGCTACGGTCGTCGAGGCAGGCGGCGCCTGCCGTGGGTCATCGGCGGCATCATCGGCGTGGCCGTCGTGGTCGCGTTCGGCTGGATGACCGTCGCGAGCCAGCTGAACACCGTGACCGCCCAGGACACCGGGTTCACGCTCACGGACTCGCACACCGTCGACATCAGCTTCCAGTACACGGCACCGCGGGGATCCGACGTGGTGTGCGTGGTGCAGGCGCTGGACAAGGAGTTCGGCGTGGTGGGCTGGAAGGTCATGGACATCGCCGCCACGCAGAAGCACACGGCAGCCGTCCAGGTGAGCATCCCCACCGTCGCGCAGGCCACCACGGGTTTGGTGAAGTCCTGCTGGGTCGCCTAGACTCGACGGCAAGAGACCTGCGCCCCGGCCCTGCCGGGGCGTTTGGCATATTCCCCCGCGCCATGACGGCACGGGTTCCGTCAGCCCCTGAAGGGGCCCCACCGAAGGAGCACGCTGTGTCCACAGACGCTCAGGTACCTTTCCTCACGCAGGAGGCCTACGACCGGCTCGTCGAAGAGCTGGAGTATCTCTCCACCACCGGTCGCGAGGAGATCGCGGCGCGCATCGAGGCTGCCCGTGAAGAGGGCGACCTGCGGGAGAACGGCGGCTACCACGCCGCCAAGGACGAGCAGGGCAAGCAGGAGTCCCGCATCGTCACACTGCAGCAGCTGCTGAAGACCGCGAAGGTCGGCGAGGCGCCGGTCAGTCGCGGCATCGTCGAGCCCGGCACCGTGGTCACCGCGATCGTCGCCGGCGACGAGGAGGTCTTCCTCCTCGGCAGCCGCGAGATCGCCGGCGGCGACCTCGACGTCTACAGCGAGGCCAGCCCGCTGGGCCAGGCCGTCCTCGGCCTGAAGATCGGCGAGAAGACCTCCTACGAGGCGCCCAACGGCCGGTCGATCTCCGTCGAGGTCACCGGTGTGGAGACCTACACCGGCTGACAGCCGGAAGCGACCAAGAGGCGGATGCTCGGGGACGAGCATCCGCCTCTTCGCATCCACCGTCTACTCGGGGACGACGTCGGGTTCGAAGCCGGCCGCGCGCAGGCTGTCCAGCGCCAACTGGGTGTGCTCGGGTCCGCGGGTCTCGATCGAGAGCTGCAGGATCATCTGGCTGATCTGCAGGCCGTGGCCGTGCCGGGTGTGCAGCACCTCCATGACGTTGGCGCCCACCTGCGCGAGCACCTCGGAGACGCGCGCCAACTGGCCTGGGCGGTCCGGCAGCGGGATGCTCACCGTCGCGTAGCGGCCGGAGGCCGCCAGGCCGTGCGAGACCACGCGCTGCAGCAGCATCGGGTCGATGTTGCCGCCGGAGAGGATGGGCACGGTCTTCCCGGCATCCGTCACCTTTCCCGCGAGGATGGCGGCGACGCCGACAGCCCCTGCGGGCTCCACGACGATCTTGGCGTGCTCGAGCAGCACGAGGATGGCGCGCGCGATGTCGTCCTCGGAGACCGTGACGACCTCGTCGACGAGATCCTTGATGATCTCGAAGGGCACATCGCCGGGACGGGCGACCAGGATGCCGTCGGCGATGGTCGGCTGCGTCGTGATCTCCACCGGATGCCCGGCGGCGAGCGACGGCGGTACGGCGGCGGCCTTCTCGGACTGCACCCCGATCACGCGCACGGTGCGCCCGGCCTCGGCCGCCGCCTGCTTGATGGCCGCAGCGACGCCGGCGATGAGCCCGCCGCCGCCGATGCCCATGATGACCGTGTCGACGTCGGGGACGTCCTGGAAGATCTCCAGCCCCAGCGTGCCCTGGCCGATGATGACGTCGCGATGGTTGAACGGTGGGATGAGCACGGCACCGGTGCGCTCGGAGAACTCGGCGGCCAGGCGCAGCGAGGTGGAGACCGTCTCGCCCTCCAGCACGACCTCGGCGCCGTAGCCGCGGGTGGCCAGGAGCTTGGGCACCGGCACCCCCAGCGGCATGAAGATCGTCGCAGGAATCCCCAGCGACTGGGCCGCCAGTGCGACGCCCTGCGCGTGGTTGCCGGCGGATGCCGCGACGACGCCGCGCGAGCGCTCCTCCGGGGTCAGCTGAGCCAGACGGTACGAGGCGCCGCGGATCTTGAACGAGCCCGTGCGCTGCAGATTCTCCATCTTCAGCAGCACCGGCGAGCCCAGAATCTCGCTGAGCGCACGGGAGAGCTCGGTGGGGGTGTGCGAGATCACCTCGGAGAGACTCTGCTGCGCTGCAGCGAACTCGGACAGGCTCGGGACTGCGTTCATCGATTCCTCCTCGGCCGCTCCCGCGGCACTGTGCTCCAGATGAGATCGGCGTCGGGCTCCTCACCCGTCCGCCAGGCGCCGGTGGAGATGGTCACCGCCGCCACGTTGATGAAGGCCGCCAGCGGGACGGCGAACAGTGCGCCGGGGATGCGCGCGATCATCGCGCCGCCGGCGACCACCAGCACGACGGCCAGCGGATGCACCTTGACGGCCGATCCCATCAGGATCGGCTGCAGGATGTGGCCCTCGAGCTGCTGCACGAACAGCACGACCGCCAGCATGCCCACGGCGATCCAGATGCCGTTGTAGACCAGCGCCAGGAACACCGCGATCACGCCGGTGACGACCGCACCGACGATCGGCACGAACGAGCCGAGGAACACCAGCACGGCCACCGGGATGGCCATGGGCACGCCCAGCGCCGCGGCGCCGATGCCGATGCCGACCGCGTCGATGGCGGCGACCAGCATCTGGGTGCGGGCGTAGTTGACGACCGTCGCCCAGCCGTTGCGGGCCGCGGCGTCGGCCGCCGGCCTGGCCCTGCGCGGGAACAGCCGCAGCGTCCACTTCCAGATGCCGCCGCCGTCTGCCAGCAGGCAGATCAGGATGAACAGCGCCAGCACCGCTCCGGTGAGCACCTCCGCCGCAGTGCCGGTCACGGCGCCGGCGGCGCTCCACAGCCAGTCCTGCTGGGCGCTGAGCAGGTCCTTCGCCTGCTGCAGGTACCCGTCGATGTCGCTCGCGGTCAGATGGAAGGGACTGTCCAGCAGCGTCTGCCGCAACTGCTCGACGGCGGTGGCGGTGCGATCCCGCACATCCGGGAGCTGCAGCCGCACCTGCCAGACCACGAGGGTCAGGAGCCCGGCCACGATGCCGATCGTGCCGACCACGCTGGTGGCGATGGCGAGCCAGCGCGGGAAGCGTGCGCGCAGCATGAGCTGGAACGCCGGCCACAGCAGTGCGGTGACGAGGATGCCCACCATCAACGGGATGACCAGCGCCTTCAGCAGCATCACCAGCCAGATGAACAGCGCGATGGCTCCGGCGATCACCAGCATTCGCCAGGAGTAGGCGGCGGTCACCCGCAGCGGCTTCGGCACGGCCTCGTCGACCTCGGTGGTGACCGTGCGCTCGGTCACCGGCGGATAGTGGCGGAACGGATTGCGGAACCTCGGTGCGGGGTTGTCGCTCATTGCACAATTCTACGTACGCCCGCCGACGGCACCGGGTTCCGTGTCGGCGGCTCCGATTAGCCTGGGATCATGCCGCACTCCCCCGCACTCAGCTCCGGCGAGGCACGTCGGATGACGCTGGCCGCGCAGGGGTTCTCCCGCCGGATGCCCGATGCCGTGTCCCATCGCCACCTGCACCGCACCATGGAGCGTCTGGGCGTCCTGCAGATCGACTCGGTCAACGTGTTCGCCCGGTCGCACTACATGCCGATGTTCTCCCGTCTGGGGGCCTACGACACCGCGCTGCTGGACCGGTCCTTCCTCTCGCGCACCACGCACTACGTCGAGTACCTCGCGCACGAGGCGGCATTCATGCCCGTCGAGGACTGGGCACTGTGGGCGTTTCGGATGCAGGCCTGGCGTCGCCGGGCATCCGAGGAGGGCTCCTGGATGCACGCCAACGCGCGCACGCTGGACTGGGTGCGGGCCGAGCTGCGAGACCGCGGCCCGCTGCGCCCGGCCGATCTGCGCGACGACGCTCCGCGAGAGCGCGGGCCGTGGTGGGACTGGGATGCCGCGAAGTCGGCCCTGGAGCATCTCTGGCGCTGCGGTGAGGTGGCCATCGCGGGCCGCGTCGGCTTCGAGCGCCGCTACGGCCTCGCCGAGCGGATCGTCCCCGCCGCGGTCCTGGAAGCGCCCCTGCCTGAACCGGATGCCGTGCGCGAGCTGGTGCGCCGCGCCGCGCGCTCGTACGGTGTCGCGACGATCTCCGACCTCAACGACTACTACCGGCTGCGCGACCGGTCGGCCGTGCGCGCGGCCGTGGGCGACCTCGTCGACGCGGGCGAGCTGGAGCCCGTGGTCGTGCGCGGCTGGGAGCGCGGCGGGCGCGCCGTGCCGGCCTGGCGGCATCGGGACGCCGCGCTGCCTCGGCGCATCGACCGCGCGGCTCTCCTGACGCCCTTCGACCCGGTGGTGTGGTTCCGCGATCGTGCGCTGCGGGTGTTCGACTTCGACTACCGCATCGAGATCTACGTGCCCGCGCACAAGCGCCGCTACGGGTACTACTCGCTGCCGGTGCTGGTGGGCGACCGGATCGTGGCTCGCGTGGATCTGAAGGCCGACCGTGCGGCATCCGCTCTGAAGGTGCAGTCGGCATGGTGGGAGCAGCACGCCCGTCCCGAGACGGACGCTCCGCGCATCGCGGAGGAGCTCGCCAGGGCGGCCGCCTGGCAGGGTCTGGAGCGCCTCAGCGTGTCGGGATGGGGCGATGCCTCGGATGCCGTGGCCAGGGCGCTCGGCGGGCATGCGGTGGCCGTGGGGAGGCACGTGCATCCGCGGGAATGACGACGTGAGGCCGTCTCAGCGCCCCAGGACGAAGGGTCGTTGTCAGAATTGCACGCGCGGCGGCTCGGAGATCGCGCTGCCGTCGGCGACCTCGAAGAACTCGCGCTCGGTGAAGCCGAGCCCGCGGGCGAACATGTTGTTGGGGAACACCTTGATCTTGGTGTTCAGCTCGCGCACGCCGCCGTTGTAGAAGCGACGGGCGGCCTGGATCTTGTCCTCGGTGTCGACCAGGGCGTGCTGCAGCTGCAGGTAGTTCTGGCTGGCCTGCAGCTGCGGGTATGCCTCGGCGACCGCGAACAGGCTGCGCAGCGCCTGCTGCAGGTGCCCTTCGGCGACACCGGCTTCAGCGGGGCCGGTGGCGGAGAGCGTCTCGGCGCGGGCGCGGGTCACGCCCTCGAAGACGGCCTTCTCGTGCGCGGCATAGCCCCGCACGGTCTCGATGAGGTTCGGAATGAGGTCGGCACGGCGCTTGAGCTGCACGGTGATGCCGCTCCAGGCCTCGTCCACGCGCACGTTCAGCTGCACGAGCGAGTTGTAGGTCGACCAGAGATAGATCCCGACGAGCACGAGCACGCCGACGATGATCAGTACCGGCCACAGCCATTCCATGGATGCCCCCTCTTGGATCTTGATCCATCCTACGTGCGCGACTCTGCGCGTCGGCTGGAAGACAGGCGGGTTCAGGCTCCGAGGATGCGCTCCAGATGTCTGTTCCCGAACACTCGATCGGGGTCGAGTCGGTCGCGCAGCGCCACGAAGTCGTCGAAGCGCGGATACCGTTCCCTCAGCTGCGCGGCGGTGAGGCTGTGCAGCTTGCCCCAGTGCGGACGCCCGCCGTGGCGCAGCATGATCTGCTCCACCGCGCGGAAGTACTCCCGCGGGTCGACGCGCCAGTACCGGTGCACGGCGATGTAGGCGCTGTCCCGCCCCGAGGCGGTGGAGAGCCACAGCTCATCGGATGCTGCGAAGCGCACCTCCACGGGGAATTCGATGCGCCAGCCCCGATCGGAGATCAGCGCGCGCAGCTCCTCGAACGCCGGCACCAGGTTCTCGGCCGGGAGCGCGTACTCCATCTCGCGGAAGCGCACGTTGCGGTGGTGGATGAGCACACGGTGCGATTCGTCGGAGTAGTCGCCGTCGCCGGTGAGTTGGACGGCGAGCCGGTTGAACGGCGGGATGATGGCGGGTACGGCGCGGCTGATCGCGCAGAACGCGCCGAACACGCCGTTGGTGAGCACGGTCTCGTCGATCCAGTGCGACAGGGCCGGCGTCGGCCGCCGTCGGGTCGACTCCGGCATCCGGGTCTGGGTCTTGGTCAGCGCCACATCCGTGTGCGGATGCCAGTAGAACTCCAGGTGGTCGGCGGCCGCGGCCTGCTCGTGCACGGTGCTCAGCGTCGCGTCGAGCGGGGCCGGCGCATCGACGGCGTGCAGGACGAAGGCGGGGACGCACTGCAGGGTGACCTCGACGACCACTCCGAGCGCCCCCAGGCCGACGACCGCGCCGGGGAGCATCTCGCTGTTGTGCGTCTCGTCGATGCGCAGGAATTCGCCGTCGGCCGTGATGAGCGTGAGACCCCGCACCTGCGTGGCGATGCCGCCGAACGCGGTGCCGGTGCCGTGCGTGCCGGTCGAGATGGCGCCGGAGATGGACTGCCGGTCGATGTCGCCGAGGTTCTCCATGGCGAGGCCGTAGGGGCGCAGCAGTCCGGGGATGTTGAAGAGTCGCGTGCCGGCCAGCAGCGTGACGCGGCCGGTGGCGGCGTCGGCGGAGACGAGTCCCTGCAGGTCGTCCAGCTCGAGCAGGACCCCGGGTGCCACGCCGATGCCGGTGAAGCTGTGGCCGGCTCCGATGGCCTTCACGGTCAGGCCCTGCGCAGCAGCTGCCTTCACCGCACGCTGGACGCCCTCCGGCGAGCGCGGCCGCTCCACGCGCACGGGACGCACCGACGCGGAGCGTCCCCAGTTCCGCCAGGTTCCGCCGGGACGTGTCACAGGAAGGCCTTCCCCTCGCCGCGGTAGGTGGGCAGCTCGTCGACGATCTTCCCGTCGGCGACGAGCTGGTAGCTGTCGATGCGCTCGGCGGGCTCGCCGCTCTTGCAGTGCCGGAACCAGACCCGGTCGCCGACTTCCAGGCCGCGGGCGCTCTCGCCCTGAAGCGGAGTCTGCACCTCGCCGGCCGCCTCGCGCGGCAGGGTGCGCAGGTGCTGCGGCCAGACCGGCAGGGGCTGGCGGGACGCCACGGCGGGTCCGGAGGCGATCCAGCCGCCGCCGAGCACGGTGGCGATGTCGGGCGCGGGCTTGCGCACCACGTCGAATGCGAAGCCGGTGGCGGGCGCGGGACGGAACGACCGGTAGCCGTCGAACAGGTGTCCGGCCAGCAGGCCGCTGCCCGCGGTGGCCTCGGTGAGTGACTCGTCGCTGCCGGTGAACTCCAGGGATCCGGTGCCGCCGCCGTTGAGGAACTCCAGCGGCGCGATGCCGAGCATCGCGTCGGCGATCTGCGCACGGCGGATCCGCAGTTCGTCGCGCGAGCGGGCCTGCACGATCCGGATCAGGGGCGCCTCGGCACCCGTGGCATCCCCCTGGCCGGCGATCTGCGCGTCGTACATCTGCAGGCCGACCAGTCGGAATCCGGGGCGTCGCACCACCTGACGGGCGAATCCGGCGACGTCGGCGGCGGTGAACAGCGACGAGCGCCGTACACCGAGATGACCGAGGCCGGGCGCCTTGTACGACGCATCCACGTCGATGGCGACGCGCACCTCGGGGCGCGTGCCGGGGGCTGCGATCGCGTCGATGAAGTCGAGATGGGAGATGTCGTCGATCATCAGGGTGATGCGCGACGCGAGCCTCTCGTCCGCCAGCAGCTTCTGCAGGCCGACACGGTCGACGGTCGGGTAGCCGAGCACGATGTCGTCATGGTTCTCGGCCAGCCAGAGCGCCTCGGCGAGCGTGAAGGACAAGATGCCCTGATACCCGGGGATCGCGAGCACGGCATCCAGCACCGAGCGCACGCGCACGGATTTCGTAGCCACGCGGATGGGGAGGCCGCCGGCGCGCACCAGCATGTCCATGGCGTTGTGCCGCAGCGCGTCGCGCTCGATGACCGCGACGGGTGCCGGCAGGTGGGCGGTGGCCTCGGTCAGCGATGCCCAGTAGCGCGCCGGATCGCGCCAGGCTTCGCGAGTGGGGCTCTGTTCAGCAGTGAGGTCGAGCACACCCCCACCCTATGTGGTCCGGGACTCGGAGTCGCCCTCATTGACACCGGGTTCACCAGGCGTGCGCGGCTAGGCTGGCCGACGGGCCCCCATAGCCCAACGGCAGAGGCAGGCGTCTTAAACACGCTTCAGTCCGGGTTCGAATCCCGGTGGGGGCACTCACACGACGAAGGGCCCGCTCGAGGATCTCGAGCGGGCCCCTCTCGCGGGTGCGGGGCTCAGGCCTTGGCCGGAGCCTCTTCCTTCGCAGCGGTCTTCTTGGCGGGAGCCTTCTTCGCGGCCGGCTTCTTGGCAGCGGGCTTCACTTCGTCTCGCTCCGCTCGCTCAGTACGCCGCTTCACGGCATCCGCCTTCGGCGCGGCCTTCTCCGCGGCCGGCTTGGCCGGCTCAGCCTTCTCGGCAGCGGGCTTGGCGGGCTCAGCAGGTGCGGCAGCAGCCGGACGGGGGCGCGCGGCGAACTGCTCGAACACGTCGCGCGGGTGCTGGACGGCCTGCAGGCTCACGATGTCGCGACCCAGCCACAGGTTGTGCCACCAGTCACCCAGCACGCGCCACTTGCGCTCCCAGCTGGGCATGGCCAGGCCGTGGTAGCCGCGGTGTGCGAGCCAGGCGACGAAGCCCTTCAGCGCGATCTTGCCGGACTGGAACACGCCGTTGTAGAGGCCGAGACCGGCCACGGCGCCCAGGTTCTTGTGGAAGTACTCCTTGGGGCTCTCACCGCGCAGGACCGCGACGAGGTTCTTCGCCAGCAGCTTGGCCTGGCGGACGGCGTGCTGAGCGTTCGGCACGCAGGACCCGTCGGGCAGGCCGCCGGTCTTGTCGGGAACCTGAGCGATGTCGCCGCACGCCCAGGCGTCGGCGACGATCGCGCCGTCCTCCTGGATGACACGCAGGTCGGCCTGCACCTTGATGCGCCCGCGCGGCTCGGTCGGCAGGTCGCTGCCGCGCACCACGGTGGGGTTGGCCATGACGCCGGCCGTCCACACGATCAGGTCGGTCGGGATGACCTCACCCGTGGAGAGCTCGACGTTGCCGTCGACAGCGCCGGTGACCTGGGTGTCGAGGTGCACGTTCGCGCCGCGCTTGGCGAGGTCCTTCAGGACCCACTCGCTGGTGGCCAGCGAGACCTCGGGCATGATGCGGCCCATCGCCTCGATGAGGTGGAAGTGCGTGTCCTCGAAGGCCAGCTGCGGGTACTTCGCCACCAGCGCGGAGGCGAACGAGCGCAGCTCGGCGAATGCCTCGATGCCGGCGAAGCCGCCGCCCACGACGACGACGCTCAGCAGGCGGTCGCGCTCGGGGCCGGCGGGGATGGCGGCGGCCTTGTCGAAGTTCGACAGCAGCTTGTCGCGCACGGCGACGGCCTCTTCGATGGTCTTCAGCCCGATCGCGTTGTCGGCGATGCCGGGGATCGGGAAGGTGCGCGAGACGGCGCCGGCAGTGACGACGATCTGGTCGTACGCGAACTCGTACGGCTCCCCCACCGACGGTGTGATCGTCGCGACCTTGTTCGCGTGGTCGATGCCGGTGACCTTCGCACTGATCACGTTGGTGCGCTTGAGGTGGCGGCGGTGCGCCACCACGGCGTGCCGGGGCTCGATGGAGCCGGCAGCCACCTCCGGCAGGAACGGCTGGTACGTCATGTACGGCAGCGGGTCCACCATCGTCACGTCGGCCTCACCTCGGCGGAGGTGCTTCTCGAGCTTCCATGCGGTGTAGAAACCTGCGTAGCCTCCACCGACAATCAGAATGCGGGGTGCAGTGCTGTTCTGAGGCACAGGGGGACAACTCCTCGTCGTCAGGGTGTGGGAGTGCGTCTACCGCGCTCCATTCGGATGCGCCGGGCAGCTGCGGTGACGCCAAGCGCTATCACAATACCAGGCACAGTGAGGGCGAGGAGCGGCAGAGTACCGTACCGGAGCGTCTCGGCGGTCGGCAGCAGGGGCGATCCGGGCTCACTGGGGCGGTCCGCGGGCGGCAGCGGAGCGATCGCGACGGGTGTCGAGGTGGCAACCGGCGTCGGGTCCGTCGGCGATGCCGCACGCCGGTACACCCGGATCCAGTCCTTCAGATCTCCCATCGGGTTGGTCGTGACGTGCGGCACGGATGCCGTGACCGCGGCGTTCACGTCCAGCAGCCCGTAGCCGTACTGCACGTCGGGCGTCCGCGTCATGCCGGGAACGCGCACGGCCGTGCGGATGAGTCTATTTATGACGTCATCCGCACTGATGCCCGGGTGAGCGGCCCGTACGAGGGCCGCGGCCCCGGCCACGATCGGCGCCGCACCGCTGGTCCCCTCCCAGCCCACCACCGTGCCGTCGGCCGTCAGTCCCAGCAGCTGCTCGCTGGGCGCCATCACGCCGATCGTGATGCCCTGCGTGGATGCCTCGCGGCTGACGACGCCGTCCTTGCCGACGCCGCCGACCGTGAGCACCCCGGGGATGGTCGCCGGAGCACCGACGATGGAGGTGCCGCTGCCCCTGTTGCCCGCGGCCACGACCACGACCACGTCGTGCTCGTAGGCATACAGGAACGCGTCGTCCCAGCTGGGGTCCCAGTCGAGGGTGTTGGTGGTGAACGACAGGTTGATCACGTCGGCGCCGTGGTCGACAGCCCATCTCATGCCCTTGGCGACCTGCTCGCTGAACGGCACCGTCGACGAGGATCCGGGGAAGCCCAGCGACACCGACAGCAGTTCGGCGCGGGGCGCCACGCCGATCAGACCTGTCCCGTCGGCCTTCCCCGGCGCCGCGGCGGTGGATGCGACGAGCGTGCCGTGATCGCTGTTGATCACGCCGACCGGCGTGCGTCCGTCCTTCGATCCGACGCCGGACATGTCGATGCCGCCGACGACCGAATTCCCGAAGGCGCCGCCCGCGGCGCCGATGCCGGTGTCGAGCACGGCGATCGTGACTCCCTCACCGAGGGTCGTCCGCCAGGCATCGCGGATGTGCGACGCATCCAGCCAGTACTCCTGGGAGCGAACGGGATCATTCGCATCGTCGGGCACGGGAGCGGTAGCCTGCGGCGTCGGCGTCGCCTCGGCCGGAGCCGCAGGCGGTGCCGGAGCGGCCGGCGCGGCCATCGCGGGTGCCGCGGCCAGCGCCACAGATGCCGCCACCGCCGTGCACACGGCGACACGCGACAGCATCCGGCGCAGACTCATCCCGCGTCGACCGCCGAGAGCGCAGCGCCGGGGTGCGCGCACGCGCATCGTTCGGGCGACCATGCGGCGCGGGCGAGCGCGGCATCGCCGATGGGGTTGACACCGGTCCCGGCGGCCAGGGCGTGCCCTGCCAGGGCGTGCAGGCACTTCACGCGGGTGGGCATTCCACCGGCGGACACGCCGTCGATCTCGGGCACGTCGCCGAACTGCGCGCGGTCGGCGAGGTACGCGCGATGAGCGGCGAGGTACGCGGAGGCGACGTCCTCGTCCTCCAGCAGGGCGGCCAGCTCGGGCATCACCTGCTCCGCCTCCAGCGTCGACATCGCAGCGGTGGCGGCCGGGTGGGTCAGGTAGTAGAACGTGGGGAACGGCGAACCGTCGTCCAGGCGCGGCGCCGTGGCCACGACGGTCGGGTTGCCGCACACGCAGCGCGCGGCGATGCCGACGACCCCGCGGGCCGTGCGTCCGAGCTGATCCGACACGACGGCGATCTCAGCGGCGGTGGGTGTCGGGAAGGGCGGGGTCGTCACGTCACCAGCGTACGGGGCGCGGCCTGTGTGATGCCCCAGTGCGCGGTGTCAGCGCGCCGGTGCGACCGACGCGGTCTTCGCCATCCCGGCGGAGGTGATGCTGCGCAGCAGCTGCGGCATCCAGTCGGCGCCGCTCTCCTGGAGCTTGTCGCTGACGGCCTTCTGCTCGGGCGGGATCTCCGCAGGATCCAGATCGTTGTCGACGAGGTAGACGACCTCGCCGGGCTTGACGTAGTACAGCCGTTCGCGCGCCTGCGTGGTGATGTAGGCGGGGTCGCCCCAGCGCGCCTTCTCCTGCTTCAGCGCATCGATCTGATCCTGAGTCACCTGCACCGAGTGCTCGAGAGCGGCGATCTGCTGCCGCTGCCCGAGATACGTGCCGATGGACGGCACCAGCACCCAGGTGCCGAGCACGACGAGAGAGAGCATGATCACGGCGAACGCCGAGAGGCGGATGCCGCCGGCCCACTCCCGCACGTCGACGGCACGGGATGCCTGGGGGTGCTCCCTCGGCATGCGCCGGGTCGACTGCCGGTCGTGGGACTCGCGTGCCCTCGGGGACGCCGAAGGGGGAGCAGGTCGTCGTGCCACCTCTCCCCCTTCGTCGTGCTGTCTGTGCGCTCAGATCTCCTGATCAGGCCTGGAAGCGCGGGAAGGCCGAACGGCCGGCGAAGACCGCAGCATCCCCCAGCTCCTCCTCGATGCGCAGAAGCTGATTGTACTTCGCGACGCGCTCGCTGCGGGCGGGCGCACCGGTCTTGATCTGACCCGAGTTCACGGCGACCGCGAGATCGGCGATCGTGGTGTCCTCGGTCTCACCGGAGCGGTGCGAGAGCATCGTGGTGTAGCCCGAGCGGTGCGCGAGGTTGACGGCGTCGAAGGTCTCGGTGAGCGTGCCGATCTGGTTGACCTTGACCAGCAGCGAGTTGGCCACGCCGCGCTTGATGCCGTCGGCGAGGCGCTGCGGGTTGGTGACGAACAGGTCGTCGCCGACCAGCTGCACCCTGGAGCCCAGTGCGTCGGTGAGCGCCTTCCAGTTGTCCCAGTCGTCTTCGGCGAGGGCATCCTCGATGGTGACGATCGGGAAGTCGCGGACCAGGCCCTCGAAGTACTCGATGAGCTCGGCGGCCGTGCGCTTCTGACCCTCGACGTGGTAGACGCCGTCGCTGAAGAACTCGGTGGCGGCGACGTCCAGGCCCACGGCGATGTCCTTGCCCGGGGTGAAGCCGGCCTTCTCGATGGCCTTGAGCAGGAAGTCCAGGCCCTCGCGGTTGCTGGGCAGGTCGGGCGCGAAGCCGCCCTCGTCACCGAGGCCGGTGTTGAAGCCGGCGGCCTTCAGCTCGCTCTTGAGCACGTGGTAGGTCTCCACGCCCCAGCGCAGCGACTCGGAGTAGGTGTCGGCACCGATCGGTGCCAGGAAGTACTCCTGGAAGTCGATGCCGTTGTCGGCGTGCTCGCCGCCGTTGATGACGTTGAACAGCGGGACGGGCAGCAGGTGCGCGTTGGGGCCGCCCAGGTAGCGGAACAGCGGCAGGTCGGCCGAGTCGGCGGCGGCCTTGGCCACGGCCAGGCTGACGCCGAGGATGGCGTTGGCGCCGACGCGCTTCTTGTTGTCGGTGCCGTCGACGCCGATGAGGATCTCGTCGATGACGCGCTGCTCGCTCGCCTCCTCGCCCTCGATGGCCGGGCCGAGCTCATCGATGACGGCCTCGACGGCCTTCAGCACGCCCTTGCCGCCGTAGCGGCTCTTGTCGCCGTCGCGCAGCTCGTATGCCTCGAATGCTCCGGTGGATGCGCCGGAGGGGACGGCCGCGCGCTGGACGATGCCGTCGTCGAGCAGCACCTCCACCTCGACGGTCGGGTTTCCACGCGAGTCCAGAATCTCGCGTGCGCCTACAGCCTCGATCAGTGCCACGGGTGTGCTCCTTTTCAGGGAGGGAAGGGGATGTGGAGCGACGTCGATCCGCCGTTCAGTCTAGTCATCCGGCATCCGGCGCTCCGAGGTGTTTCGCGCTCCACGCGCCCACTCGCCCCCGACAGCCGACCACTCAACGCCCCGAGACCCCTCGTGACTGTCGAGACCCCTCGTGAGTTGCACAATTCATGAGGGGTTTCGACGATCATGAGGGGTCTCGGCTGATCGTCACGGCGTGGATGCAGGAGGCGCGGGAGGCGTGGGCTTCGGCCGTGGTGCGGCCAGTGCGGGCTGCCTGCGGAACTGGCCGGTCAGCAGCAGGACGACCACGACCACCGCGCACGCGATCCAACCGGAGACGCCCAGAGCAAGCGAGAGCGCGGGTTCGACGCGCGTGCCCGCGGCGTAGAGCACCAGCGGCAGCCCCGCCGAGGCGTTCAGCGCGCCATGCGCGAAGACCGCCGGCCACAGCGAGCCCGAACGCAACCGCAGGAATCCCAGCAGCACGCCCCACGCGATGCATCCGCCGGTCATCAGCAGCACACCGGTGATGTCGGTGCGCCCGAAGTTGTAACCGAGCAGGATGACCGGAGCGTGCCACAGGCCCCAGATCGCGCCACTGACCAGCAGCGCCGTCCAGGTGCCGTACTGCCGCAGCGCCGGAACCAGGAAGCCGCGCCAGCCCAGCTCTTCGCCGAAGGCGGCGAGCGCGTTGATCGTGACGGCGGCGAACGGGATCGCGATCAGCTGCGCGAGCACCAGCAGTCCGAGGGGCGGCAGCTCCACACCCGCGGGAAGGGCCGCCTTCAGCATCTCCCGGTAGCCGGAGAAGCCCACCAGGTCGAGGGTGATCCATCCGGACAGCGCGGCGATCGCGAGCGCGAGAAGCACCACCGCGAACGCGCCGAACACGGCGATCACGCTCATCCAGACCACGCGCTTGGCAGGCCGTAGCGGCCACATGCCCAGGAATCTCAGCCGCTGTCCCTTGGGCACCGGGCGCATCACCAGCATCACGATCAGCACGGCGGCCGCCGGGGCGTACATCATCACCGGCAGCAGCAGCGCGGCTCCCGGCGTCGCCAGGCCGTCGCCCAGCCACAGCGGCAGCGCCACCAGCCAGGCCAGGCCCATCGCCATCACCACGTAGGAGATGATCGCGTTCAGGCCGATGCGCGGCATCCGCTCTTCGTTGTTCGTGTCCGCCATCTCACTCACCCTCCTCGGTTCTGCGCGCAAGGTACGCGTTCAGCGTGGCGACACCGACATCCGCTCCATCGACGGTGACGACCAGGGGTCGCTTGTCACGGCGCTCGACCTCGATCGCGGGTCCGGTGCGCAGCACGATGCCGGTGCGGCCGTCCAGGCCGATCCGCCAGCCGAAGCCGCCGAACTCGCCGAACGGATGGCAGTCCACAGCCCGCACCGAGGTGATCTCGTCCAGCGGGACGTGCACTCGGGGGAACCCGGCCTGCGAGCGGACGGAGAGGCCATCGGCGCCGGCACGCACCCTGAAGGACGCCGAGGTCGCGAATGCTGCGCCGATGATCACGAGCGTGAGGACGGGAATCCACCAGGCCTCGTGCCGCTCCATCACCATCACGGCGGTGATGCCCACGACGACAACGATGACCAGTCCGATCACCAGCATTGCGACGCGCGACATCGAGGCGGTGGCCACCCAGACCACGCGCTCTCCCGCCGAGATCGACGCGAGGTGCGCGGGCTTCAGCGGCGCACCGAGCGTCGGGTGCACATCCGGCTGCACGGCCCAGCCGATGGTGGTCAGCACCAGCAGCGCGCAGAAGCCGCCGATGACGATCGGCCACACGGGGCCGACGTGCGCAGCATCCGCGAGTCCTCGCTGAACCTCGACCGAGCCGGTGTTGACGACCGCACTGAATCCCGACAGGCCCAGTGCCATGCCGCCGAGCAGGCGCGAGGCGCCGCCCCACTGATGCCGTCCCATGGCGAGCACAGCGGCGACCATGAGGATCGGCAGGCCGAGGCCCAGGCCGATGGCCATCCACAGGTACGACTGCGGGGAGCCGAAGCCGTCGACGCCGCCGACTCCCCAGTGCGTGGCCGCCGGATCCGGCAGCTCCGGAATCCACACGGCGATGAGCACGGTGGCGATCGCGGTGAGGACCACCGGGATCAGCAGGCCGACGATGATCAGTGCACGGCGAGCGCGCCTGATATCGCCGGCGTGCCGTGCGGTCACGGACTGCTCGGCAGGACGGTCGTTCATGACGTCATCTCCTTGATGATCGCGGCGAGAGTCGCGGGGCTGACGCCGAGGTCGTCCGCGCGATGGACGAGTGCGGCGATGTCCTCTGCGAGAGCGGCGAGAGGTGCGGCGGATGCCGAGACCACGGCCCCCCGCCCGCGACGCAGGTCGATGAGCCCCTCGTCGCGCAGCTCCTGATATGCGCGCAGCGCCGTATGGACATTCACATCCAGGGCATCCGCCACTTCGCGCGCGGCAGGGAGCCGGTCTCCGGGACGCAGCCGCCCGGCCAGCACATCGCTGCGAACCGAAGTCGCGATCTGTTCGAACAGCGGACGAGCGCTGTCGGGATCCAGTCGGATGAGCATGTCCACCTCCAGTCGCCTTATTCTATGGCAACTAGATCAACTAGTTCAAGTAGATCTTTTGTGCGCACGCACCACACGATGCGGGCAGAGCGGATGTCGGTGAGCAGACTGGCAGGCATGCGCATCACTCCCCGACGCCTGGCCCTCGGCATGAGCCTGTGGATCCCCAACCTGTTCAGCGGCATCCGCGTGCGACGGTTCAGCGAGGACTGGACGCACGCGACCGTCGAGCTGCATGTGAACCTCTTCACCCGCAACTACGTGAAGACCGCCTTCGGCGGGTCGATGTCTGCGATGACCGACCCGTACTTCTTCATGCTCGTGATGCACCAGCTCGGCCGCGATCACGTGGTGTGGGACACCCGCGGCGAGATCGAGTTCCTGAAGCCCGGCCGCGGCGTGCTGACCGCGGAATTCGACGTGCCGCCGGCGAAGGTCGCCGAGCTGCGCGAGCGCGCTCGCGGCGGTGCGAAGGTGCTGGAGTGGTTCGAGACCGAGATCACGGATGCCGACGGGGACACCGTCGCGCGCGTGCGCCGCGAGGTGTACGTGCGCGAGAAGAAGCGCGTCACGGAGGCACGTCGGCGCTGACCGGGCAGGACACAGCCTCACGCCGCCGTTCCACTTCGGGGGCCGACGGACCGGCACCCCGGGCTCAGCCGAGGGGCTTGACCTCCAGGGTCCCCGCGTCCTGGCCTGCGGCCACCGTCACGAAGCCGGTGTAGCCGTCGGCGGCCGAGCGCTCCAGCAGGCCGTGCAGGTTCTTCGGGCGGCGCTCCAGGCGCACCCGCGCCGCCGTGCCGCGCAGCAGCGCCGCCTTGTGCGCGAGCAGCTCGGTGACCGGAACGCCCTTGTCGTGCACGAGCACGATCGACGCCGCGGCATCCGCCTCGCGCTCCGCGACCAGGTCGACGATGCGCTCGAAGCCGATCGAGAAGCCGACTGCCGGCACCTGCTGGCTGAGGAAGCGGCCGATCATGCCGTCGTAGCGGCCGCCGCCACCCAGCGAGTAGCTCACCGACGGGTGCGCGAGCTCGAAGATCGTGCCGGTGTAATAGCCCATCCCCCGCACGAGGAACGGGTCGTACATCAGCGGCGGCTCGCCGGCATCCGGTCTGGCGGCGACGACCGCCTCGCCCAGGCCGACCAGGTGCGCGATCAGCTCGTCGGGCGCCCCCTCGGGCAGCGCCTTGCGTATCTGGCGCTCGCCGTACGGGTTGTGCTCCAGGGTCTGCGGACGCTTCAGGAACGCCTCGAACGCGTCGACGGCGGATGCCGTGGCCCCGCGGTCACGCAGTTCGCCGGCCACGCCGTCGGGCCCGATCTTGTCGAGCTTGTCGATGGTGATCAGCACACCGGGGCGCTCGCCAGCCGTGAAGCCGAACGAATCCAGCATCCACTCCAGCGCGCGACGATCGTTCACGCGCACCATGCCGCCTTCGAGCCCGAGGGCGTCGATGGTGTCGAGGGATGCCGTGATCAGCTCGGCCTCGGCCCGGACGGACTCGTCTCCGATGATGTCGATATCGCACTGCACGAACTGGCGGTAGCGACCCTTCTGCGGACGCTCGGCACGCCAGACCGGACCGATCTGAATGGCGCGGAAGACGCCGGGAAGCTGGCCGCGGTTGGTCGCGTAGAAGCGCGCCAGCGGCACGGTGAGGTCGTAGCGCAGGCCCAGGTCACTGAGCGCGGCGGGATCGTCGGCGCCCGCGCGGATCTGCTCGGGATCCAGCCCACGGCGCAGGATGCTGAAGGACAGCTTCTCGTTGTCGCCGCCGACGCCGGCATGCAGCCGGTCGTACTCCTCGACCACGGGCGTCTCGATCTCGTCGAAGCCGTGCGCGCGGTAGCGCTCGCGGATGACGGCGAGCACGCGCTCGCGACGGGCCTTGTCAGCGGGGAGGAAGTCGCGCATTCCGCGCGGCGGGTTCACGGTTGCCACCCGTCCATCTTTCCAGGTCTGGCGAGTATGACCGTGCGATCGGTTCCCTGGCTGAACTTCCGCTCCCTGGCCGGAAGCCAAACGTCGGCGATGAGGCCTGAGAACCGGCATTCGGCTCCTGAACAGAGAAGAGAGAGTCGAGCGGATGCCGGTTCCGAGACGTCACCGCCCCGGGTCGGCCTCGGCCGCGCGGACCTCGTCCTCGAGCAGGCGGATGCGCTCGCGCAGGGCGCGCTCGGCATCCCAGCCGTTCTCGCGAGCCTCGGCGACCAGCACGAGGAGGGCGTCGCCGAGGGCGGACTCGGATGCGACGCGTTTCGTCTCGCCTACGGCTCGCTCAACGACCGGAGATGGGTCGAGTACCTTCGCGGCCCGCCCCAGCACCTTCTGCGCGCGCGCCAGCGCGGGCATCCCTGCCGGGACCCCGTCCAGCACGCTGCGTCGCTCGCGCTTCTCGGCGGCCTTGGCGGCGTTCCAGTGCACCAGCACCTCTTCGGGAGTCCTCGCGACGGCGTCGCCGAAGACATGCGGATGCCGGCGCACCATCTTCTCAGTGAGCCCGCGCGCCACGTCGTCGATGTCGAACGGATCATCCGCGTCCTGGGCGGCGACGGCGGAGTGGAACAGCACCTGCCAGAGCAGATCGCCGAGCTCCTCGCGCAGGCCCGTGCGGTCGCCGGTCTCCACGGCCTCGATGACCTCGTGCGACTCCTCGATGAGGTACGGCACCAGGTCGCGGTGCGTGATGCGCTGCGACCACACGCACCGCTCGCGCACCTGGCGCATGGTCTCCGCCGCGGCCCGCAGCGGATCCGGAACATCAGTGACCGGGTCGATCACAGCATCCTCCTCAGGCGGCCTTCGCCAGCATCCGATAGTGCCGCGCGCGCATCGAGACGAAGACTCCCGACAGCACCAGTGCGATCAGCGAGCCGCCCAGCACGCCCAGGATCGCCTCGTCGCGCAGCGCGGCGTCGGTCGTGAAGGCGAGGTTCGCCAGCAGCAGCGACACGGTGAATCCGATGCCGCCGAGCACGCCGGCGGCGATGAGATCGGGCAGCACCAGCGCAGGCGCCGTGCCCCGCGGGCGGATCTGCAGGCTCAGCCAGCCGAACACGGTGATGCCGATGATCTTGCCGACGGGCAGCGCGATGAGGATGCCCCAGAACGCCGGCGACAGCTGCATGGGCGACACGTGCGGGATGACGACGAACGCCGCGACGAAGGCGAACACCGGCAGGATGAGCCCGTTCACCGTGGGCTCCAGCGCATGCCGCACACGTTCGGCGGGCACCGGCGCCATTGCGAGCCCCAGCAGTACGCCGGCGATCGTCGCGTGGATGCCGGACAGCGCCATGCATCCCCAGGCGACGACGCCCACCACCCCCATGGCGACGGCGATGCCCGGATGCCCGGTGGCGTGCAGCCAGTGGCTGAGCGCCCAGAACACCACGACGGCCGCGACCGACAGGCCGAACATCAGCCAGTCGACGTCGTGAGCGAACAGCACGGCGATGAACACGATGCCGATGATGTCGTCGAGGATGGCCAGCGCCAGCAGGAACACCCGCACGGCCGTGGGCAGCCCCTTCCCGAACATGGCCAGCACGCCGAGCGCGAAGGCGATGTCGGTGGCGGTCGGGATCGGCCAGCCGACGTGCGTCTGACCACCGCCCGCCACCAGCAGGTAGATGAGGATCGGCACGAGCACGCCGCCGCCTGCCGCGATCGCCGGCTGCACGGCCTTGCTCAGCGAGTTCAGTTCGCCGTGCGTGAGTTCGTGCCGCAGCTCGATGGCCACCACCAGGAAGAAGATCGCCAGCAGGCCGTCGGCCACCCACTCGCGCACAGTCAGGTCGAGCGCCGTGCCGGGGATGGCGATGCGCCCGTCCAGCACGGCCGCGATCGCGTCGTGCGTGAGGAGGTTCGCGAAGAGCAGCCCGAGGGCCGCCGCGGCGAGCAGGAGGGCGGCGGGGAACTGCTGTCCCCGCAGAGGATTGGCCGTGATGCGCATCCCACCATCGTAGGTCGTGCCCTCTCGCGGGCCTCCGTCACGAAGCACGGGCCCGTCTGGAGCCCGGGTTACGCTCGGGGCATGACCCTCGAGCCAACGAACACCGAAGCCATCCGAGTCATCTCCCGGTTCGAGGCGTCCAACGGCATTCCCGACAGCATGCGTGCCGACGTGCGCATGCTGGGCGGCCTGCTCGGTCAGGTGCTGCGGGAGTCGGGCACGCCGGGCCTTTT
Organism: uncultured Microbacterium sp.; assembly: GCF_937927635.1. GTDB lineage: Bacteria > Actinomycetota > Actinomycetes > Actinomycetales > Microbacteriaceae > Microbacterium. Next base: position 93,906 of record NZ_CALBRW010000003.1, on the reverse strand, counting down.
CGAGGACGTCGAGCGACTCCGACTGGCCACCATCCAGGCAGCGGATGCCGACGATGAGGCGTTCGCGCGGGCGGCGTCCATCGCGGAGTCCTTCACCATCGAACGCGCAGACGAGGTCGCCCGCGCGTTCACCTGCTACTTCCACCTGGTGAACCTCGCCGAGGAGCACCAGCGCGTGCGCGTGCTGCGCGAGCGCGCCGGCCGCCCGGGACGGGAGGATGCCGCCGACACCGTCGCCACCGCGTTCGCGCGGCTGCGCCAGGAGGTGGGCGATGCCGAGGCGCGTGAGCGCCTCGCCGAACTGCGCTTCCATCCCGTCTTCACTGCGCACCCCACCGAGGCGCGCCGCCGGGCGGTGTCCTCCAGCATCCGCCGGCTGTCCGACCTGCTCACGCAGAACGACGCGGCCAGTGCCGGCGGCGCGGAGCAGAAGCGCGCGCACCGCCGCATGCTGGAGGAGGTCGACACGCTCTGGCGCACCGCGCCGCTGCGCGCGCAGAAGCCGTCACCCACCGACGAGGTGCGCACGGTGATGAGCGTGTTCGACGAGACCCTGTTCACCACCGTTCCGCACGTGTACCGGCGGATCGATGACGCACTCCGAGGCGAGGGATCAGGCAACGGCGCCCCTCTCGTCCCGGCATTCGTGAGGGTCGGCACGTGGGTGGGCGGTGACCGCGACGGCAACCCGTTCGTCACGGCATCCGTCACCCGCGAGGCCGCCTCCATCGCCGCCGACCACGTGCTGCGCGGCATCGAACGCGCCATCGAGCGCATCGGCCGCACGCTCACCCTCGACGCGGAGGGCACACCGCCCAGCACCGAGGTCGTCGGCCTGTGGGAGCGGTTCGCGCAGGCGCAGCCCGAGCTGGCGGCTGCGATCGCCAAGCGCTCCCCCGACGAGCCTCACCGCCGCGTGCTGCTGGCGCTCGGGCACCGCGTGCTGGCCACCCGCACCGGCGAGGCCGACGCCTACCGCGCCCCCGAGGAGCTGCTGGCCGACCTGCGGGCCGTGCAGTCCTCTCTTGCGGATGCCGGTGCCACCCGCCACGCATTCGGCGGCGTGCAGCACCTGATCTGGCAGGTGGAGACCTACGGCTTCCACCTGGCCGAGCTCGAGGTGCGCCAGCACTCGCAGGTGCACGCCGAGGCGCTCGCGGAACTGGACGCGGGCGGCGAGCTCTCCGAGCGCACCCAGGAGGTGCTGGAGGTGTTCCGCGCCATAGCCGACATCCAGAGCCGCTACGGCCTGCGCGCGACCGGCCGGTACGTGGTCTCGTTCACCCGCTCCGCCCAGGACCTGCAGAACGTGCACCGGCTGGCCGCCTACGCCCTGGGCGAGAACGCACCCGTGCTGGACGTGGTGCCGCTGTTCGAGACCTTCGCCGACCTGCAGGCGGCCCCCGGCATCCTCGCCGAGGTCGTGCAGTTCCCCGAGTTCCGAAAGCGGTTGGAGGCCACCGGCAACCGGCTCGAGGTCATGCTCGGCTACTCCGACTCCTCCAAGGACGTCGGCCCGGTGGCAGCCACGCTCGCGCTGTACGACGCGCAGCGCGACATCGCCCAGTGGGCGGTGGATGCCGGCATCCGCCTCACCCTGTTCCACGGCCGCGGCGGTGCGCTGGGACGCGGCGGTGGACCCGCCAACTCGGCCATCCTGGCCCAGCCGCCGCACTCGGTCGACGGCCGGTTCAAGCTCACCGAGCAGGGCGAGGTGATCTTCGCCCGCTACGGCGAGCCGGCCATCGCGATGCGGCACATCGACCAGGTCGCGGCGGCCACGCTGCTGGCGTCCTCGCCGACGGTGGAGAAGCGCACCAGCGGCGCGGCCGAGCGCTTCGCCCCCATCGCCGCCACCATGGACGTGGCCTCGCGCGAGCGGTTCTTCTCGCTCGTGCACGCCGACGGGTTCGCACCGTGGTTCGCCACCGTCACCCCCATGGAGGAGATCGGCCTGCTGGCGCTGGGCTCGCGGCCCGCGCGCCGCGGGCTGTCGGTGGAGTCGCTGGAGGATCTGCGCGCCATCCCGTGGGTGTTCGCATGGACGCAGGCTCGCATCAACCTGGCGGGCTGGTTCGGCCTGGGCTCGGCTCTGGATGCCGTGGGCGATGAGGCCGCGCTGCGAGAGGCCTACCGCGAATGGCCGCTGCTGCACACCATGGTCGACAACGTGGCGATGAGCCTGGCCAAGACCGACGAGCGCATCGCCGGTGAATACCTCGCCCTGGGCGACCGCGACGACCTCGCCGCGATCGTGCTGGACGAGCTGCGGCTGACCCGCGACTGGGTCATCCGGCTCACCGGCGGCGAGAGCCTGCTGCAGAACAAGCCCATCCTGCAGCGCGCCGTGCAGCTGCGCACCCCGTACGTGGATGCGCTGTCGCTGCTGCAGCTGCGGGCGCTGCGCGCCCTGCGCACGGCGGCGACCACGGCCCCGGCGCCCGATCCCGACCTGCAGCGCCTGCTGCTGCTCTCGGTGAGCGGGGTGGCCGCCGGCCTGCAGAACACCGGGTGATCGGGCCCGATCGGGTGGGCTGACACGATTGTTAGGGACCCCTAGCAGCCGATGTAAAGTGAGATTCCAGCCTGATCCGGCGAAGCATCATGCGACACGATCGCTCGCATCCCCCATTCCTATTCCGAGAAAGCTTCCCCGCGTGACCGATACCACTGCCGATTTCCATCCGCTCAGCGCCGCCGCACAGCCCGTCTTCGACACGGTGCGCGCGCTCAACCCGAACGAGCCGGAGTTCCACCAGGCGGTGCACGAGGTGCTGCACTCCATCGGCCCGGTGCTCGAGCGTCACCCGAAGTACGTCGAGAACGGCGTGCTCGAGCGGCTCATCGAGCCCGAGCGCCAGATCATCTTCCGGGTGCCGTGGATCGACGACGCCGGTCAGCTGCACGTGAACCGCGGCTACCGGGTGCAGTACAACTCGGCTCTCGGCCCGTACAAGGGCGGTCTGCGCTTCCACCCCACCGTGAACATCTCGATCATGAAGTTCCTCGGCTTCGAGCAGATCTTCAAGAACGCGCTCACCGGCCAGGGCATCGGCGGAGCCAAGGGCGGCGCGAACTTCAACCCGCACGGCCGCAGCGACGCGGAGATCATGCGCTTCTGCCAGTCGTTCATGAACGAGCTGTTCCGCCACATCGGCGAGCACACCGACGTTCCCGCGGGCGACATCGGCGTGGGCGGCCGCGAGATCGGCTACCTGTTCGGCATGTACCGCAAGATGACCAACCGTCACGAGTCGGGTGTGCTCACCGGCAAGGGCATCGGCTGGGGCGGCGCGCAGGTGCGCACCGAGGCCACCGGCTACGGCGCCGTGTTCTTCGTGCAGTCCATGCTGGCCGTGCACGGCGAGACCCTCGAGGGCAAGCGCGTGGCGGTGTCCGGTTCGGGCAACGTGGCCCTGTACGCCATCGAGAAGGCGCAGCAGCTCGGAGCGCGGGCTGTCACGGCATCCGACTCCTCGGGTTACGTGCTCGACGACGCCGGTATCGATCTGGAGCTGCTGCGGCAGATCAAGGAGGTCGAGCGCGGCCGCATCGTCGAGTACGCCCGCCGTCGGCCGGGTGCGACCTTCGTCGAGGGCGGCAACGTCTGGGAGATCCCGGTCGACATCGCCATCCCGTCGGCCACGCAGAACGAGCTGAACCTGGACTCCGCGAACATGCTGATCGCCAACGGCGTGCGCGCCGTGGCAGAGGGCGCCAACATGCCCTCCACGCCCGAGGCCGTCGGCGCGTTCCAGAACTCCGAGGTGCTGTTCGCGCCGGGCAAGGCGGCCAACGCCGGTGGCGTGGCGACCTCGGCCCTGGAGATGAGCCAGAACGCCGCACGCCAGCGCTGGAACTTCGCCAACAGCGAGCAGAAGCTGCGCGAGATCATGACCGACATCCACGACGCGTCGTTCCGCGCCGCCGAGCGCTATGGCACCCCCGGCGACTACGTGGCGGGCGCCAACATCGCCGGCTTCGAGCGCGTGGCCGACGCGATGCTGGCCCAGGGCGTCATCTGACCGAGACCCCTCAGCAGCGTCGAGACCCCTCGTGAATCGCGTGATTCAGGAGGGGTCTCGGCGTTCAGGAGGGGTCTGGGCGGGCGGGCTCAGACCTGCTGGTCGTGCCTGTGGCGAGCCAGGGAGCTGGCATAGCGCTCGGTGAGCTGCACCATCAGGTCGGGGGTGTCGCGGTCCACGCCGAACACGTAGCCGGGGAAGTCCAGCTCAGGCTGCAGGGCCGCGATCTCCTCGTCGTGGTCGGGCGAGAGCAGCTGCGCCGGGTCGCCGACGGCGATCCAGCCGATCGGCACCACGCTGCCGTCCGGCAGGATGCTGCGGCGGTGCACGATCGCGTTCACGCGGATCTCGCAATGCGAACCGACGCGTGCGCCGTTGAAGACGCGGGCGCCGGATGCCAGGAACGACTCCGCCCCGATGTCAGCACCTGCCACGGACGACAGCGTGCCCAGCAGCGAATGGTGGCCGACGTGCACGGCATCCGCCGCCGTCGCGCGGATGAGCGCGTTCTCCATCACGATCACGTGCTCGCCGAGCACGATGGGTCCGCCCTCGGCGGTGATCACGGCGCCGTGCAGCACCTGGCAGTTCGGCCCGATCTCCACATCGCCGGAGATCACAGCGGTCGGCGCCACGACGGCGGTGTCGTGGATGCGGGGCCGAGCCCCGAGGTGCTCGTAGATCATGCGGCCAGACTAGTCGCGGCATCCGCTCGCGCACCACGGATGCCGCGTGTCGAGCACCGCGGGCGCGACGTGGTGCGAGCATCTCGCGCGGAGATGTGCGCCCCGCGCGGACGAATACCCGAAATCCGCCAGCGCGAAGCGCACATCCCCGCGGCTGGCGCCCAGCATCCGCTCGCGCACTACGGATGCCGCGTGATCCGCCGCGTGTCGGATCACTGACCGCGCGGTCGTCCTGCGGCGTGTCGACTGGGCGACAGGCCGCAGACAGGCGGGGCCATCCGTGATCCGTCACGCCGCGTGCCCGCCGCCGCGACTTCCGGATGCCCCTTCAGCGCGCCCGGAGCACGGCCGGCAGCACGATGTGCACCTCGGGGATCATGCCGGGCGTCACGCGCTTGCGGAAGATCCAGTAGCTCCAGGCCTGGTACAGCACGATGACCGGCAGCGAGATCCCCGCGACCACGGTCATCACGCCCAGCGTGTACGAGCCGTTGGCGGCGTTCCACAGAGTGAGGTCGAAAGCGGCATCCACGGTCGAGGGCAGCACCAGCGGAAACATCCCGGCGAAGATCGATGCCACACCGAACAGCCCGAATCCGGCGTATCCGGTGAACGCGATGCCCTCGCGGCGGGCGCGCGCCGCGATCCAGCCGACGACTGCGGCGATGACGGCCAGCGCCACCAACGCCCACGACAGCACGCTGCCGCCGTGCTCGAACTGCACGAGGATGGCCCACCCGGCCGCGGGAATCAGGCACAGCGGCGCCCAGCGCGCGGCGAAGCTCCCGGCCCGCTCGCGCACCGGGCCGTCGGCCTTCAGGCCCAGGAACGTCGCGGAGTGCGCGAGTGCGAAGCCGACCACGGCCAGCCCGCCCAGCACGGCGACGGGAGTCAGCCACACGAACGGCCCGCCCACGCGGTCGCCGTTGGCGTCCAGCGGCAGCCCGGTCGAGGTGAGCGCCAGCGCCGCGCCGATGCAGAACGCCACGATCACGGAGCCGACGCCGATCAGCCAGGTCCACACCGTGCGCCACCGCTCGGTGTGCAGCTTGCCCCGGTACTCGATGCCGACCGCCCGCACGATCAGCCCCACCAGCGTGATGGTCAGCGGCACGTACAGGGTGGAGAACAGCGCCGCGTACCAGGCCGGGAAGGCCGCGAACATGGCGGCGCCCGCGGTGATCAGCCACACCTCGTTGCCGTCCCAGATCGGGCCGATGGTGTTCAGCATCACCCGGCGGTCCCGCTCGGAGCGGGTCGTGAACAGCATCCGCATGCCGACTCCGAGATCGAAGCCCTCCAGCAGCAGATAACCGGTCCACAGCAGCGCGATCGCGATGAACCAGACGACGGGAAGCGGTTCCATGATGGTGTCCTCTCAGACCGGTCAGTACGCGAAGGCGAGCACGTCGTCGCGGTGGTCGGGGTTGTCGGCATCGTCGGCGGATGCCGGGGATGCGAGCTCGGGCATGGACGACGCCACGCCGCCGCGCACGTACTTGACCATCAGGAACAGCTCGATGACGAGCATGATCCCGTACACGACGCTCAGCGTGATGACCGAGAACAGCAGCTCCCCGACGGTGACGCCAGGCGAGACGGCCGCTGCGGTGAACATGTACACCCCGTCGACGCCGGTGGGGTTCGGCGCCACGACGAAGGGCTGGCGACCCAGCTCGGTGAAGATCCACCCGGCGATGTTCGCGGCGAACGGCGCGACGATTCCCAGCAGCGCGAGCCGCATGATCCACTTCGAACTCGGCACGGTGCCCTTGCGAGTCAGCCACAGCGCCACCGCGCCACCGAGGGCGACCACGCCACCGAGACCGATCATCAGCCGGAAGCCCCAGTACGTGACCCACATCACCGGCACGTACTTCACGTCGGTCCCGGCCATGTCGCCGTAGATCGCCTTGTTCGGGATGGTCTTGCCGTACTGGTCGACGTAGTGCGTCTCCAGATCGCGAATGCCGGGCATGTCGGCACCCCACTTCCCGGTGCCCAGGAATCCCAGCGCGCCGGGGATCTTGATGAGCGTCACCACGTCGGCACAGTCCGTGGATCCGGGGTCGCCGAGCGAGAGCACCGAGAAGTCCGAGCCGGTGTGGCAGGCGGCCTCGGCCGCGGCCATCTTCATGGGCTGCTGCTCGTACATGAGTTTGCCCTGCACATCACCCGAGATCACCGTGCCGGCGAAGGCGACGATGGCGACGACCGCGCCCAGGCGCAGCGACCACAGCCAGACGCCGTGATCCGTGCGGTCGCGGCCGGGTGCGGCATCCGCCTGTCCGACGACGACATGGCCGGTCTCGTCGACGGTGTCGATGCCGTCGTGACGACGGCGCCACAGGTGGTACCACGAGATGCCGAGCAGGAACATGCCGGCGACGACGAGCGCGCCGAGGATGGTGTGCGTGTATGCGGCCAGTGCGGTGTTGTTGGTGAGCACTGCCCAGATGTCGTTCATGACCGGGCGCCCGTCCGGACCCTTCACGACGCCCACCGGATGCTGCATCCACGAGTTCGCGGTGATGATGAAGAACGCCGAGATCCACGAGCCGATCACCGCGCACCACAGCGCCGCGAGGTGCAGGCCCTTGCGCAGCCGTCCCCAGCCGAAGATCCAGATGCCGAGGAAGGTGGACTCGACGAAGAACGCCAGCAGCCCCTCCATGGCCAGCGGTGCGCCGAAGACATCGCCGACGAAGCGGGAGTACTCGCTCCATGCCATGCCGAACTGGAACTCCTGCACGAGTCCGGTGGCCACGCCGATGATGAAGTTGATCAGATAGACCTTGCCCCAGAACTTCGTCATGCGCAGGAACTTCTCGTCACCCGTGCGCACCCAGCGCGTCTGCATGATGGCGACCATCATTCCCAGGCCCAGCGTGAGCGGGACCATGAGGAAGTGGTAGACGGTCACGATGCCGAACTGCCATCGCGCGATGTCGAGCACGTCCATGCGGTTCTCCTCCTCAGGCCGGATGCCGCATCCGGTCGACTCTCGAATTCTACGTCACGTAGAACTACTTCGACACACAATAGAACACTTTCTACGTGGGGTAGAATCATCGTGACGAGGGAGGCCCGATGGCAGCGCTGGGAGAGCTGGAGCGCGCGGTGATGGATGCGCTCTGGGATGCCGACGGCGCGCTGAGCGCCTACGACGTGCAGAGCCGTCTCGGGGCCGACGGCAGGCCCCTCGCCGTCACGACGCTGCTCACGGTGCTGTCGCGGCTGGAGAAGAAGGGCTTCGTGTCCTCCGACCGCTCCGTGCGCCCGCACCACTACACGGCGACCTCGTCCCGGGCCGAGCACGTGGCCGAACTCATGCACACCGTGCTGGGCGACGCCGCCGACCGCACCGCCGTGCTCGAGCGGTTCGTCGGCGGGGTCTCCGCCGAGGATGCCGCGATCCTGCGGCAGCTGCTCGGCCACTCCGGCTGATCTCATGCTTCTGGTCGCGATGGATGCCGCGCCGGCCGGCGCCCTGGTGATCCCGCACGGCGTGATCATCGCCGGGGCGGTGGTGCTCGGCGTCGTCGCGTTAGCCCTGGCCTGGCCCGTGCCCGTCGCGCTGTCGCGCGCGACGTGGCCGATGCGCGCCCCGGTGATGGCCCTGCTGCTGTGGCAGGTGATCGGGCTGGCGGGCGGGCTGTCGATGATCGGCGCGCTCGCGCTGGCCGGATATGCTGCCCTGCCGCAGCATCCGTGGTTCGCGCCGATCGCGGCGGTGCTGTTCGCGGCGTATCTGCTGGGCCATCTCGCGGTCACGATCGTGCAGGTGACCCGACTGCGGCACCGCCACCTCGCCCTCCTGGAGATGCTCACCTCACCGCATCCCACCCGCGCTCATACGCGGGTGATCGACGATGCCGTGCCGATGGCGTACTGCCTGCCGCGCGGCGCCCGATCTGTGACGGTGCTCTCGCAGGGCCTGCTGGACCGCCTGGATCCCGACGAGCTGGTCGCCGTCATCGCTCACGAGCGCGCGCACGTCGAGCAGCGGCACGACCTGCTGCTGCTGGCGTTCCGCGCCTGGCGCTCGGCACTGCCGTGGTTCCCGATCGCCGCACGCGCGGAGGTCGAGGTCGCCGCCCTGGTCGAGATGCTCGCCGACGACCACGCCCGCCGCGAGGTGCGCGACGAGGTGCTGGCGCGAGCGATCCTGCAGGTGGGCGCCAGCGGCGTGCCCGGCGCCGATCAGCCGGTGTCGGGCTCGATGCGGGTCAGCGACAGGTTCCGCCGACTCGCCCGCTGAGTCACCGTGCGGGCGCGTTGCCACACGGATCCGGTTCCAGCCCGCGCGGCACTTCTCGACCCGCGCGGCAGTTCTCGACCTCGACCGTCCCCCGCGCGGCAGTTCTCGACCAACGCTGTGCGTATCTGCGCAGCGTTGGTCGAGAAGAGCCGCGCGAAGCACGATGCCGTGCGCGCGTGAGGCCCGCACGAGAGTCAGCGCAGTGCGGGCTCCGGGTCGCGGATGCCGTCGGGCAGCTGCACGATCACGTCGTCATCCCGCCGACCGACCTGGCGGTGCGTGACCAGCACGACGATCCGCTCGGATGCCGCCGAACGCACGTCGGCCATCATCGCGGCGGCGGTCGGCTCATCCAGGTGCGCGGTGGGCTCGTCGAGCAGGATCACGTCGGCGCGAGTGAGGAGAGCGCGGGCCACCGCCAGTCGCTGACGTTCCCCGCCGGAGAGCGCTGAGCCGCCCGCGCCCACGCGCGTGTCGAGCCCGCCGGCAAGGGAGTCCAGCAGTCCGCCGAGCCCCGCGCGCTGCAGCGCTCGCCGCATCGCCTCCTCATCGGGGGCGTCATCGTGCGACCGCGCCAGTGCGAGGTTGCCCCGCAGCGTGGAGTCGAACACGTACGCGTCCTGCGGGCACCAGGCCACCCGATCGCGCCAGGCGCGCTCGTCGAGCTCGGTCAGAGCGGTGCCGTCGGCTCGCACAGCACCGGATGCCAGCGGAAGAGCCCCCATGATGGCCGAGAGCAGCGTGGACTTGCCCGAGCCGGAGGGCCCGTCGAGCACCAGCCAGCGGCCGCGGGGGACCATGCCGGAGACACCCTCGACCGCAGGCCCGGGAGTGCTCGGATACCGCACCGAGACGTCGTCGAGGGCGAGTTCGTGCGTGGCATCCGGATGTCCACTCCCCCAACTCGCAGACAGCGCGGGCTGCAGGATCAGGTCGAGCCTGCGCAGCAGTTCGCGTAGCGCCGGCATCCGCTGGGTCGATGCCACGAGGTCCGACAGCGGCTCGAGCACGGCAAGGGCGAGCAGTGCGACGATGGATGCGGATGCCGCGGATCCCTGTGCCGTGAGCAGCGGTGCCAGCACGGCCAGCAGGGTCGTCGCGGCGGTGATCACCGCCGCGCCCAGGCCCGCAGACCAGGCGGCGCGTCTCTCGGCGTCTGCGAGCCGGTCTGCATGGGCGTCGAGCTGACGCAGCGCCGGCTCCGTCACGCCATTGCCGCGCAGATCGTCGGCGGCGGCTGCCAGCGCCGAGGTGCCGCGGATGATCGCCGAGCGCGCGGCGACGCGAGCGGCACCGGCGCCCCGCTCACCGCGGATGGCGAGCACGACCGCCAGGATCACTGCGGCGATCAGCATCGTCGCCACGAGAGGCGCGAGGTGCGGGGCGACGGATGCCGTGGTCACGATCGTCCCCGCGATCACGAGGATCCTCGCGCCGATCGGCGGCACGATGCGCGGGAGCTGATCGCGCAGGTCGTCGGCCAGCGTGACGAGGTAGTCCAGCGGCGCCCCGCCCTCCAGCAGCCGCCGCGAACCCGCGCCGCGCGCGGCGATGGCGCGCCACAGTCGCAGGCGCAGGGCATCCGTCACCTGGAATGCGGCACGGTGCGTGACCAGGCGCTCGGCGTAACGGGCCACCGCACGGCCGATGCCGAACGCGCGCACTCCGACGATGGCCACCAGCAGGTACATGATGTGCTCCTCCACGCTGGCGCGCACGATCAGCCAGCCGGAGACGGCCGTGAGCGCCGCGGCGAGACCCGCGGCGAGCGCGCCGAGTGCGATGGACCCCGCCCACAGGCGGGCGTGCGGGCGCAGCAGCGCGAACAGCGTGAGATGTCCTGGTCGCAAGGCGGAGTGCGCCGCCCCGGATGCCGGGTCCTCCCCTGCCTGGTGCGGCGGTTCGATCCCCGCCGCCGTCGGTGCGCCAGTGACCTCATCGACGTCCGCCTCCCGCCCGGCGCCTGAGGCCACGGCGGGTGCGATGACGATGCGCCACTCGGCGAGAGCCAGCGTCTCCGGCTCGTGGGTGGCCAGCACGACCATGCACGAACGACTGCGGCGCAGCACCGCATCCCGCACGAGACCTGCCGCGACGGGGTCGAGGTGCGCCGTGGGCTCGTCCAGTACGAGCAGCCGGGCGCCGGCGTCCACCCCCGCCAGTGCGCGAGCGACGGACAGCCGGCGCAGCTCGCCGGGACTCAGCTCGGCGACGGCGGCATCCGCCAGCGCGCCGAGGCCGAGCTCGTCGAGCGCCGCAGGTCCCGCACCGTACAGCGCGAGTTCCTCCCGGGGCGTGGCGGCGAACGCGCGCGGCGCCTGCGGCGCCCAGGCCACGGCATCCGGATCCACACCGTGGATCTCGCCGGTGATCTCGGCGTCCTGCGGAAGGACGCCGGCGAGTGCCGCCAGCAGAGTCGACTTGCCGGCGCCGCTGGGCCCGGTGACGGCCGTGATCCCCTGCACGTCCGCATCCAGGCCGGTCAGCGTCGCGGCATCCCGCCCGGCATAGCGGATCGAGAGCCGCCGGATGCGGACAGCCCCTCCGTCTCGGCGGACGTCGCGGGCATTCTGCTGCCCCAACAGCGCATTCGCGCGATCGAGGGCGGAGAGCCCGTCCTGCGACGCGTGGAACGCGGAGCCGACGTCGCGCAGCGCCTGGAAGCACTCCGGCGCGAGGATCAGCGCGACCAGGGCGGGTTCCAGAGTCATCGACCGATCCAGCAGGCGGATGCCGAGCACGACCGCCACGACGGCGACGGAGAGCGTGGCGATCAGCTCGAGCGCCAGCGAGGAGAGGAACGCCCAGCGCAGGGTTTCCTGGGTGCGCTGCCGGTAACGGGTCTGGATGCCGTCCAGCGCACGGGTCTGCTCCTCGACGCGGCCGAGCCCGACCAGCACGGGGAGTCCGCGGGCGAGCTCCGTGAGATGGTCGGCGAGTCGGGTGAGGGCGCTGAGCGCTGCGTCGGTGCGCTGCTGGGTGTGCTTGCCGATGAGGATCATGAACAGGGGCACCAGGGGCACGGTGAGCACGATGATCAGCGCGCTCAGCCAGTCGGCACCGAGGATGCGGATGCCGACGATGAGCGGCACGACGGCCGCGCCGACCAGCGCGGGCAGCGTCTGCACGTAGTAGTCGTCGAGGTCGTCGAGCCCGTCTGCCGCCAGCACCGCGGTGCCGCCGCTGCTCTCGCCGCCCCGTGCGATGCGTCGCCAGATCCGGCCGCGCAGGTCGAGCTTGACGGTCGTGGCGACGCGCCGCGCGACCACCGACGTCGCCCATTCGCCGCCCACGCGCAGCAGCATGCCGAGGATGCCGCAGAGCAGGATCACCGCGGTGCTGGTCGTGTCGTGCCCGGTGAGCGCGACGATGCCACGAGCGACGGCCTCGGCGATGAGCACGAGGCCGACAGCGCGGGATGCCGCGAGTGCGCCCAGCGCGTAGACCGCGCCCTTCGGCACCGGTCCGAACTCCGGCCGGCGGAACCCCGGCGCCTGCGCCGCCCGCTCGGCCTCGATCACCCAGGGGTCGTTGCGAATCGTGCTCACCCGCTAATTCTACGTCGCGTAGAAGAGGATTCGGTCCGTGCGCTTCGCGGAGCATGCCACAGCATCCGCCGAGTTCGCGCGGCAGTTTTCGAGCAGCGCGGCGCAAATATCCGCAGCGTCGATTGAGAACTGCCGCGCGAGAATCCGAACGGGTCGAGAACTGCAGCTCGAAGCGAGAACTGCCGCGCGAGCAGTCGCGCGACGGGGCTCAGCCTTGAATGACCGCGGGCTCCTTCACGGGCTCCGGGAACATGGCAGTGAGCAGATTCCCGACCCACTCGATGAGGTCAGATTCCGTGGGCATCGGCACCACCAGCGCCTCTCCCCCGCCGACCAGCTTCGCCTTCGGGTACAGGCGCTGAAGACGCACCTTCATGGAATCCGCGAGGCGCGCGGGTGCGACCCGCAGGTTCGAGCCCATCGCCACGACATCCGTCAGACCCGCACGCGCGGCACGGCGGCGCAGCCGCGCGACGGTCACCAGGGTCTGCACCTCCTCGGGCAGTGCGCCGTAGCGGTCGACGAGCTCCTCGGCGACCAGGTCGATCGCGTCATCGGCCGCACCGGCGCCGGCCGCGGATGACAGCTTCTGATACGCCTCCAGCCGCAGCCGCTCACTGTCGATGTAGTGCTCGGGAATCCTGGCATCCACCGGCAGCTCCAGCCGCAGCTCGACATCCGAGGTGGTGTCCTCACCGCGGAACGTGGCGACGGCCTCGCCGATCATGCGCAGGTACAGGTCGAAGCCGACGCCGGCGATGTGCCCGGCCTGCTCGGCACCCAGCAGGTTGCCGGCACCGCGCAGCTCGAGGTCCTTCAGCGCCACCTGCATTCCCGAACCCAGCTCGTTGTTCACGGCGATGGTCTGCAGCCGATCGGCGGCCGTCTCCGAGAGCGGCTTGGCGTCGTCGTACAGGAAGTACGCGTACGCGCGCTCGCGCCCGCGGCCCACGCGTCCGCGCAGCTGGTGCAGCTGCGACAGACCGTACTTGTCGGCCCTGTCGATGATGATCGTGTTGGCGTTGGAGATGTCCAGGCCCGTCTCGATGATGGTCGTCGAGACCAGCACGTCGTACTTGCGCTCCCAGAAGTCGTCGACGACCTGCTCCAGCTGGTGCTCGCCCATCTTGCCGTGCGCGACGGCGATGCGCGCCTCGGGCACCAGCTCCGCCAGCTCGGACGCCACCCGCTGGATGGACTGCACACGGTTGTGCACGAAGAACACCTGGCCCTCGCGCAGGATCTCGCGGCGGATCGCCGCGGCGATCTGCTTGTCGCTGCGGGGTCCGACGAAGGAGAGGATCGGATGCCGGTCCTCCGGCGGCGTCTGCAGGGTGGACATCTCGCGGATGCCGGTGACCGCCATCTCCAGCGTGCGCGGGATGGGCGTCGCGCTCATGGCGAGGATGTCGACGTTGGTCTTCATCTTCTTCAGCGCGTCCTTGTGCTCCACGCCGAAGCGCTGCTCCTCGTCGATGATCATCAGACCCAGGTCCTTGAAGATCACCTGATCGGTGAGGATGCGGTGCGTGCCGATGACCATGTCGACCGATCCGTCGACGAGCCCCTGCAGGGTGAGCCGGGCCTCTTTGTCGGTCTGGAAGCGCGAGAGCGGACGCACCTTCACGGGGAAGCCGGCGAAGCGCTCGGTGAAGGTCTCCATGTGCTGCTTGACCAGCAGAGTGGTCGGCACGAGCATGGCGACCTGCTTGCCCTCCTGGATGGCCTTGAACGCGGCCCGCACGGCCACTTCGGTCTTGCCGAAGCCGACATCTCCCGACAGCAGCCGGTCCATCGGGATCGGCCGTTCCATGTCGGCCTTGATCTCGTCGATGGTCTGCAGCTGGTCGTGCGTCTCGGCGAACGGGAACGCCTCCTCCAGCTCGCGCTGCCAGGGGGTGTCCGGCCCGAACGCGTACCCCTTCGAGTTCACGCGTGCGGAGTACAGCTTGACCAGCTCGACGGCGATGTCACGCACGGCCTTGCGGGCCTTGCCCTTGGCTGCCGACCAGTCGCTGCCGCCCATCTTCGACAGCGCGGGCGCCTCGCCGCCGACATACTTCGACAACAGGTCCAGCTGGTCGGTGGGTACGTACAGCTTGTCGCCCGGGTACCCGCGCTTGGACGGCGCGTACTCGAGCACCAGGTACTCGCGCGTCGACTTGACGGCGTGCCGGCCGCCGGAGGACACCTCGCGCTTGGTCATCTCCACGAACCGGCCGATGCCGTGCGTGATGTGCACGACGTAGTCGCCCTGCTTCAGCTGCAGCGGATCGACGACGTTGCGCCGGCGCGAGGCCAGCTTCTTGACGACCCGCTGGTCGCCGCCGATGGTGCGGCCGTAGAACTCGCTGTCGGTGAGCACCGCCAGCTTCGCCTCGGGCACCTGGAAGCCGGACTCCACGGCTCCGACCACAAGCGTCGCGACACCGGCATCCGGAGCCTCGGCGAGATCCTCGAGCACTCTGGCCGCCATGCCGCGGTCGCTGAGCACATCACGTGCGCGCTCGACCAGCCCCTGCCCGGAGGCGACGACGACCACGCGCCAGCCCTCGCCCAGGCGAGCCTGCACGAAGGAGACGGCGCCGTCGACGTTCCCGTGGAACGACGGGATGATCGACGAGTCCAGGTTCGCGGCATCCGCGTCATCCGTGGCGAACGCACTCAATCGCCACCACACGCCGTCGCGCCCGCGGACGATCTCACGCAGCCGGGCGATGGAGATGAAGTCGCCTGCGTCGAGGTCGATGGGCGCGGAGGCGCCCGAGGTCGCGGCGCTCCACGCGGCTTCCAGGAACTCCCGGTTGGTCTCGCCGAGGTTCTGCGCGCGGGCGCTCGCGCGCTCCGGGTCGACGATGGCCGTGGCCGAACCCTCCGGCAGGTACTCGGCCAGGGTCACCAGCGGACCCGCGACAGCAGGCAGCAGCGACTCCATGCCCTCGACCGGGATGCCCTCGGCCATCTTCTCCAGCATCCCGGAGATGGCGGGGAACGCGCTCACGAGCGCAGCGGCGCGCTCGCGCACCTCGGCGGTCAGCAGCAGCTCGCGGCTGGCGGGCAGCTCGACCGAGGCGACATCGCCCGGCAGCGAGCGCTGGTCGGCCACCGAGAAGGCCCGGATCTGATCGACCTCGTCACCGAAGAACTCCACCCGCGCAGGATGATCGGACGTCGGCGGGAAGACGTCCAGGATGCCGCCGCGCACGGCGAACTCACCACGGCGGGACACCATGTCGACGCGGGAGTACGCGCGCTCGACGAGCTGCTCCACGGCATCCTCGAGCTCGATCCCTCGACCGCCGAGCCGCAGTTCGAGAGGTGCGGCGTCACCCAGGTTCGCGGCCACCGGCTGCAGCGCCGCCCGGACCGAGGCCACCACGATCAGCGGCGTGGAGCCGTCCCAGGTGGTGATGCGGCGCAGCGTGGCCAGGCGCCGCCCGACGGTGTCGGGGCTGGGGCTCAGGCGCTCGTGCGGCAGCGTCTCCCAGGCGGGGAAGGTGAGGATCTCGGCATCCGCCAGGTAGGTGCCCAGCGCCGCCGCCACGGACTCGGCCCGGCGGCCGGTCGGGGTGACGACCAGAGCGGATGCCGGGTGGCCCGCCTGTGCGCGCTTGGTCAGCAGCCCGGCGATGACCGGGGCGTCGAGCCCGTCGACCACCGAGATCTCGCCATCGGTCTGCGCCCAGGTGAGGGCATCGCGGTACAGGTTCGCCTCTTCCAAGGCGCGCAGAATCCCCGGAACAGTCACCGGAAAAGTCTAATCGGCCGCACCGACATCCGGCTCCGGCGGGCGGCGTCGGGCGGCCCGGAATCCTTCCACGGCCAGCAGGGCGAGAGCTGCGGCCAGGATGCCGTAGGCCACGGCATCCGCTCCCTGCATCCGCTCCCCCAGGACGAACGCCACCGCGACCAGCAGCACGGGCTCCACATAGCTGAGCAGTCCGAACACCGGCATGGACAGCATGCTGGATGCCGCGAGATACAGGATCATGCCGAAACCGCCCAGCAGGCCGACCGCGGCGAGACCCATGAGCTCCGGCACCGGCAGCGGGCCGGGAACCGCGGTGACCAGAGCGACGACGGCGACCGGCGACATGAGCGCCAGTTCCATGCCGAACACCAGCGGGCCGTCCAGTCCGAAGCGCTGCCGCACGACGAAATACACCGCATACGGGATGCAGATGGCGATCGTCACCCACGACAGCTGTGGGGTCGCCGCGATCTTCACCACGACGGCCACCACCGCCAGCGCCACGACCGCCCACTGCATCCGGCTGACATGCGCGTGCAGGATGAAGCGCCCGCCCAGCACCAGGGTGATGGGCAGCAGCAGGTAGCCCAGCGACGCGTCCAGGCCGTGCCCGTGCATGGGCGCCCACATGAACAGCCACAGCTCGAAGCCGACGATGCTCGCCAGCAGCAGGGCGAGCAGCGGCATCCACCAGCGGGTGCGCAGCCTGCGGAACAGCACGCGAAGCTCGTCGCGGGATGCCGGAATCCACAGCGCCAGCAGATACAGCCCCAGCGTGACGAACACGCGCCAGGCCCAGACGACTTCGGCGGAGGAGCTCAACTGCGCGGTCAGGTAGAAGATGCTCGCGAACAGGGCGGATGCCAGCAGCGAGACCCCCACGCCACGGGGCGATGAGCGCTGCGTCGTCATGGCCGTCCTCCCAGGGCTCGCGGCGGAACGGCCGTGTGTGACATACTACCGGCCCGCCGACCGTCTGATGCCGCTGCTCGGCCCATGGCCCGTGACGGATCACGGATGCCGACGAACACTCGCCGCGTGTCGAGCCCCGCCGGGCGCGAGACACGCCAGGCGCGCATCGGAGCATCAGTGATCCGGCACCGCCCGTCTAGCGTGGACGGATGCAACCCGTCATCCTGCGCACCGACCGCCTCGTCCTCTCGATCCCGACCGAGGCCGACGTCGACGCGATCACCGCCGCCTGCCAGGACCCGGAGGTGTCGCGCTGGACGACGGTGCCGAGCCCGTACTCCCGGTCGGATGCCGAGGACTTCATCGGTCTGGTGGACTCGTGGTGGGCCGACGGGGTGGAGACCGTGTGGGCCATCCGCCGCGACGGCGTCCTGGCGGGCATGATCGGTCTGCACAGGATCACGCAGCATCCGCACGGCGGCGAGGCCGAGATCGGCTACTGGGGCACCGCTGCGCACCGCGGTCAGGGCGTGATGGGCGAAGCCGCCCGTGCGGTGGTGGACTACGCCTTCGGCGAGCTGAAGCTGGTTCGCCTGACCTGGCGGGCTGTGGTGGGCAACATCCCCTCCGCCCGCACCGCCCGAGGACTCGGCTTCCGCTACGAGGGGATGCTGCGCCAGGGCCTCGCCGGTCCGCGCGGCCGCGACGACGGCTGGATCGCAGGACTGCTGGCCACGGATGACCGCACGCCCGTGGAGTGGCCGGTGCTCTGATGTCCTGTCGCATGTCGGTGCCGGATGCCAGGATGGCAGCATGCCCGAGATGCCGGAGGTGCAGGGGCTCGTCGACTTCCTCGGCGAGCGCGCCGTGGGGCACGCGATCACCCGCACGAGCGTGGGCGAGATCGCGGCGCTGAAGACGTTCGATCCGCCGCACACCGCGCTTGCGGGTGCGGAGATCACCGCGACAGCCAGGCACGGCAAGTTCCTCGACCTGGTCTGCGGTGACGATCTGCATCTGGTGTTCCACCTGGCCAAGGCCGGCTGGCTGCGCTGGTACGACGCCCTGCCGACCACGCTCATCAAGCCGGGCAGAAGCCCCATCGCACTGCGCGTGGCACTGGACGACGGCAGCGGGTTCGACCTCACCGAGGCCGGCACCAAGAAGTCCCTGGCCGTGTACGTCGTGCGCGATCCCCAGGAGGTCCCCGGCATCGCACGGCTCGGCCCCGACCCGCTGGATCCTGCGTTCACGCGCGACGCGTTCGCAGCATTGCTCGCGGGCAGGCGGATGCAGATCAAGGGCCTGCTGCGCGATCAGGGCCTGATCGCCGGCATCGGCAACGCCTACAGCGACGAGATCCTGCACGTGGCGAGGATGTCGCCGTACGCGCCGGCGGGCAACCTGGACGACACCGAGATCGACCGGCTCTACGAGGCCATGCAGTCCACCCTGCGCGAGGCGATCCGGGTCGCGTCCGGCAAGCCGCCGGCGCAGCTGAAGGATGCCAAGCGAGCGGGATTCCGCGTGCACGCCCGCCGCGGCGAGGCCTGCCCGATGTGCGGCGACACCGTGCGCAGCGTGTTCTTCGCCGACCGCAGTCTGGAGTACTGCCCCACTTGCCAGACCGGCGGGAAGATCCTCGCCGACCGCCGGCTGTCGCGGCTGCTGAAGTGAAATATGACGGGGAATGAATCCGCGGATGCCACGTTGAGTAGACTCAGAGCATCAACGTGCTCCGGGGTCGGTGAGAATCCGAACCGGCGGTGACAGTCCGCGAACGCCTGGTCACAGGCGCCGATCTGGTGGAATTCCAGGACCGACGGTGATGCGAACTCAGGTTCGCTAGTCCGGAGGAGAGGCAGCACGGGCGACGCGTTCGTGCGTGGAGCCTGCCCCGGAGATCCAGAAGAGGACGACGGATGGCATCCACGCAGGCGGAACGCGACGCGATGACCCGCGCGCTGGCACTGGCCGCGAACGGCCCGCGCAGCACGAACCCGCAGGTCGGCGCCGTCATCCTCTCCGCCTCCGGCGAGATCCTCGCCGAGGGCTGGCACCGCGGCGCGGGCACCCCGCACGCCGAGGTCGACGCGCTCTCAAAGCTCACGCCCGGCGCCGCCACGGGTGCCACGGCCGTCGTGACCCTGGAGCCCTGCAACCACACCGGCCGCACCGGTCCGTGCTCGCAGGCCCTCATCGACGCCGGCATCGGCCGCGTGGTCTACGCGATGGACGACCCCAACCCGCGCGCGTCGGGTGGCGCCGACCGGATGCGCACCGCCGGCGTCGACGTCGAATCAGGTGAGCAGGCGGATGCTGCGGAAGCCCTCATCCATGACTGGATCACCGCGCAGCGCCTGGGCCGCCCGCACGTCACCGTGAAGTGGGCGCAGAGCCTGGACGGCCGCGCCGCGGCATCCGACGGCACCAGCCAGTGGATCACCGGACCTACCGCCCGCGCCGACGTGCACCGCCGCCGCGCGGCATCCGACGCCATCGTCGTCGGCACCGGAACCGTCCTCGCCGACGACCCGTCACTCACCGCCCGAGACGGCGACGCCCTGTACGAGCACCAGCCCGTCCCCGTCGTGATCGGGTCGCGCCAGACGCCTGCGGATGCCGCCTTGCGCAGCCACCCTCACGCACCGCTGTTCTACGACACGCACGACCTGATCTCCGTGCTCGAGGACCTGCGCACCCGCGGCATCCAGCGTGTGTTCGTGGAGGGCGGCCCGACCCTGGCCAGCGCGTTCCTCGCCGCCGGCCTGGCCGACACCGTGCTGGTGTACCTCGCCCCGGTGCTGCTGGGTGGGGAGCGCCTCGCGCTCACGGACATCGGCGTGCCGACCATCGCGGCCGCACGCCGCCTGATCATCGACGAATGGCTGCCCCTGGGCGACGACCTGCTGGCCGTCGCCCACCCGGCGGCCGGCGAGAACTCGGAAGAAGGAGACTGATGTTCACCGGAATCATCGAGGAAGTCGGCGAGATCGCCGGAATCGCGCCGTCCGGCGACGGCTGGCGGCTCACGGTGCGCGCGCCGGGTGCCGCAGCGGATGCCGTGCACGGCGAGTCCATCGCCGTCAGCGGAGTGTGCCTGACCGTGGTCGGCTCCACCCCGGACACGTTCGACGCGGATGTCATGAAGCAGACCCTCGACGTGTCGGCGCTGGGCGCGCTGAGCGTCGGGTCGCGCGTGAACATCGAGAAGGCCATGCCGGTCGGCGCCCGACTGGGCGGCCACATCGTGCAGGGGCACGTCGACGGCACCGGCAGCGTGCTCGAGGTGCGCCCGGGCGACCAGTGGCGCGTGCTGCGCATCTCACTCCCCGCCGATCTCGCACCGCTCGTGGTCGACAAGGGCTCCATCAGCGTGGCGGGGACGTCGCTGACCGTGAGCGCCGTCAGCGACGCCACCGAGACGGATGCCTGGTTCGAGGTCTCCCTCATCCCCGAGACCCTCGAGGCCACCATCCTCGGCGCGCTGACCCCCGGCGACGTCGTCAACCTCGAGACCGACATACTCGCCCGCCACGTGGAGCGCCTGCTGGCGTTCCGCACTGCCCCGGAAACCGCCCAGGAAGGAGGCTCGCGATGAGCCTTTCCACCATCGAAGAGGCCCTCGACGCGCTGCGCGCCGGCAAGCCGGTGATCGTCGCCGACGACGAGAATCGCGAGAACGAGGGCGACATCATCATCTCCGCCGAGCTGGCCACCCCCGAGGTCATGGCGCGCATGGTGCGCTGGACGTCCGGCCTGATCTGCGCGCCGATGCCCGCCGACCTCGCCGACCGCCTGAACCTGCCGCCCATGGTCGCCAGCAACGAGGACGCCCGTTCGACGGCCTACACCGTCAGCGTCGACGCCGCCGAGGGCGTGACGACCGGCATCAGCGCCCACGACCGCTCGCACACGCTGAACACCCTGGCGAACCCGGACTCCACCGCGAAGAGCATCATCCGGCCCGGTCACATCCTGCCGCTGCGCGCGGTGGACGGCGGCGTGCGCGAGCGCGGCGGACATACCGAGGCCGCCGTGGAGCTCATGCGCCTGGCGGGCCTGCGTCCGGTCGGCGCGATCGCCGAGGTCGTGGCCGAGGACGGCAGCATGATGCGCCTGCCCGAGCTGCAGGAGCTGGGCGCTCGCGAGGGCATGCCGGTGATCACCATCGCGCAGCTGATCGTGCACCTGAACGAGACCGATCCCCGCGACGAGGTCGACTGCCGCGCGACGAAGACCGGCCGCCGGGTGAGCCTGCGCGCCGACGCCACGGTTCCGACCTCGCACGGCACGTTCCGGTTCCTGGCCTACAAGGATCGCGTCACCGGCACCGACCACATCGCCGTCGTCTCCGGCACCCCGGGCGAGACCGCGCTCGTGCGGGTGCACTCCGAGTGCCTGACCGGCGAGGCCTTCGGCTCGCAGAAGTGCGAGTGCGGCCCGCAGCTGCAGGCGGCCCTGGACCGCATCGATGCGGAGGGCGGCGTGGTCATCTACATGCGCGGCCACGAGGGCCGCGGCATCGGCCTGATCAACAAGCTGCGCGCCTACCACCTGCAGGAGGACGGCCTGGACACCGTCGACGCGAACCTCGCGCTCGGCTTCCCGGCGGATGCCCGCGACTACGCGGCCGCGGCAGGCATCCTCAGCGACCTGGGCATCTCCAAGGTGCGTCTGCTGACCAACAACACCGACAAGGTCGCGCAGCTGCGCGAGCTGGGCCTGGATGTCGTCGAGCAGGTGCCCCTGATCGTCGGCGTCGGCCCGAACAACCACCAGTATCTCGAGACCAAGCGCGACCGCATGGGCCACATCATCGGCGAAGCCGAGCTGGCCGCTGCGCTCGCCCACGGAAAGGACGACGCATGAGCGGCGCCGGAGCCCCCACCACCTCCCCTGTCGACGGGACCGGCCTGCGGGTCGTCGTCATCGCCGGCACCTGGCACGAGGTCATCACGAACGGCCTGATCGCCGGCGCGCAGCGCGTGCTGGAGGCATCCGGCGCCGAGCACACGCTGGTGCGCGTGCCGGGGTCGTTCGAGCTGGCGGTGGCCGCGCAGGCGGCTTTCGCCGGCGGAGCGGATGCCGTGGTCGCGCTCGGCGTGATCGTCCGAGGCGGCACGCCGCACTTCGAGTACATCTCCGCCGCGACCACCGACGGACTCACCCGCGTGGCGCTGGATGCCGGCCGTCCGGTGGGCTTCGGCGTGCTCACCCTCGAGGACGAGCAGCAGGGGCTGGACCGTGCGGGCCTCGCCGACTCACAGGAGGACAAGGGCGCGGAGGCCGCAGAGGCCGCTCTGCGCACGGCACGCGTGATCGCCCAGCTGCGGGGCTGACGCAGAGGTGCTGTGAAGCGCCCAGGCTCAGTGCACGACCATGAGCACGACGACCACGAGCAGCAGCAGGCTCGTGATGCCGCTGAACGCGGCGACCGCACCATAGGCGGCGGGCTTGGCGCCCGCGGCCGCGTCCTCGACCTGGTCGGCGGCCTTGCGCATCTGCGGCACGACGACGAAGGTGCTCAGCACGAACGCGATCACGTAGGCGATGGTCGAGATCAGCACCCACGGCGTGCCCATGCTGATCTTCCACATGCCGGCGACGCCGAATCCGAGCAGGAAGGTGAGCAGCGACAGCCAGGAGAAGATCGCTGTCGACTTCGCAAGGCTGCGCACCGCGGAGGCATTGCCGGAGCGCAGTGTGCGCAGGCCGGTCATCGGGATGATGGCCATCGGACCGACGATGAAGACGGCGGTCAGGACGTGCAGGAGGATCATGACGGTACCCATGCCTAGAGCCTACTCAGACGCTCGGGAGCGGTGAGTGCCCAGAGGAGCACGTGAGTGTCGAGCAGGAACCGCACTGTCAGGACTCCCAGGCTGAGAGCTCGTCGTCCGGAAGCGCATCGAAGAACGAGTCGGGCACGTCATACGGCACGAACCCCAGTTCACGCTGATCGGATGTCTGAAGCGGAACCAGACGCGCAACCGGTCGATCACCGCGCGCGATCATCACTTCTTCGCCGGCTTCGACGTCGTGCAGCAGAGAGGACAGATGCGTCTTCGCATACTGCACCTTCACCGTCTTCATACGGTCAGGGTAAGCACCAGACCAACGTTGGTCAACCAGGTAGGTCATCTGCTTCTGCACTGCCTCGAGAACATGCATCCATGCTCCCCGATCAGGTGCGGCTTCGGAGGCGATCCGCCGCGCTGTGGATAACCCGATCAATCGCGAGCGAGGAACCTCTCGATCGCGGCGATCGTCGTCGCATTGTCGCGGTGCAGGATGCCCCGGATGCCGATGGCCGCGGCGCCGTCAGTGGACTCCTGATGGTCATCGATGAACAGCACGTCGGCGGGATCGGCATCCAGCCGGCGCAGCGTGGCGAGGTATGCCTGAGGATCGGGCTTGCTCACGCCCTGTTCGTGGCTGTAGCAGATCGGGTCGAAGATCTTCGAGAAGCCGTAGCGCCGCGCCTCCTCCTCGCGGGCGCCGTCGGCGGAGTTCGACAGGATGGCCAGACCGACTCGGCTCTTCAGCGACCGCGCGTAGTCGATGAGCTCGGTGTTGCCCGTGCCGCAGTAGGCGTCCCAGAAGTCGGCGCGCATGGCGGCGCGATCGGCATCCGTCCATCATGCCTGATCCGGAATATCGTCAACCCTGCTTGACTTCTGCCCTTCGTCAACTTATATTGACGACATGTCCGTTCACACCGCCCTCTCCGTCGATCCCGAAGGCGAGCCGATCGCCGAGCTGCATCGACTCACCGGTATCCGGCGCGAACTGGCGCGCGCCGAAGAGGCGCAGGTGCGCCGCGCCCGCCTGGCCGGCTACTCCTGGCAGGCCATCGCCAGCGCCCTCGGTGTCAGCAAGCAGGCCGCGCACAAGAGATTCGGGAAGGCGTGAGCTAGGGGACGATGACCTCGCAATAGCGCTCGGCGGTCTTCGCGAGCCTGCTGTCGTGCGTCACAAGCGGCGCACCGAGTGCTTCCGCCAGCGCGACATAGCCCGCGTCGTAGGCGGAGATGTCGTGCCGCATGGCCCAGACCCGCGGCAGAAGGTCTCGAACCGGATGGCGCTCGATGATCAGCGCCATGAAGACGTCGAGAGACTCCCTCGCCACATGCGGTGGGGTCTCGTCGCGCAGCGCCATCCGACGCAGCACGGAGAGCACCTCGAGATCCAGGCCCGCATGCGCATGGAGATCGCCGTCCAGAGTCCACTCGAGTTCGCCGCGAACGAGTTCGACGACCGTGGAAGCATCAAGAACCAGATCGGGCATCCCGTATCCTCCGATCCAGTTCGGCATCCCGTTCAGCACGCACCTCATGGAGAGTCTCCACGATCTCCTCCCTGGTCGTCGTGGTCCCCTCAGCGATCCGCCTCGCGCGCGCAGCCGCCAGGATCTCCGCATTGCTGCGGTATCTGACTAGCTTCTCCAACTCGCGGGCCACGTAGTCCGACAGCGACATCCGCTCCGCGGCAGCGCGCTCCTTGAGACGCGCGTGCACCTCATCGGGGAGGTTCCTCACTTGCAGCATGCGAGACACGCTCCCATGGTCGCATGCGCTGCACATGCGCTCAAGAGCTATCTGTGGACAACTTCCTCGGAGTTCGCGAATGGGGAGATGCATAGGCGACCCAGAGACAATGGAGCGCCCCCGAATCCGAAGAAGGTTCCCCATGCCCCGTACGGCGACAGCACGCCGACGCGGGCGCGGCGCGCAGCAGGACGGTCCGCGCGCCACGTTCCGCCAGCTCCTCCCCTTCCTGTTCGAGCACAAGAAGGTGCTCGCGCTCGTCGCGGTGCTCAGCATCGTCGGCGCCGCCGCCTCGCTCGCCCAGCCGCTGCTGGTGGGGCAGGTCATCTCGCAGGTGCAGAAGGGCCGGGCGCTCGGTGCGCTGGTCTGGCTGCTGGTCGCCCTGGTGATCGTGGCCTCCGTCATCTCCGGCTACCAGCACTACCTGCTGCAGCGCACGGGCACGGCCGTGGTCTACTCCAGCCGCCGACAGCTCATCGCCCGTATCCTGCACCTGCCCATCAGCGAGTTCGACGCGCGTCGCACCGGCGACCTCGTCTCCCGCGTCGGAACCGACACCACCCTGCTGTACGCGGTGCTCACGCAGGGTCTTGCGGATGCCGTCGGCGGCGCGATCCTGTTCGTCGGCGCCCTCATCGCCATGCTCATCATCGACCCGCTGCTCCTGCTGTTGATCGTGCTGGTGATCGGCGGGTCGGTCGTCGCGGTCGTGCTGCTCTCCGGACGCATCCGCACGGCATCCGCCGCGCAGCAGCAGAAGGTCGGCGAGCTCGCCAGCGGCATCGAACGGGGCATCTCCAGCATCCGCACGGTGCGCGCGTCGGGCGCGACCGAGCGCGAGACGGATGCTGTGGATTCCCTCGCCGGCGAGGCCTACGGACTGGGCGTGCGCATCGCGAAGATCTCATCGATGGTCGTGCCTGTGGCGGGCATCGCACTGCAGGTCTCCCTGCTGGTGGTGCTGGGCGTGGGCGGCTTCCGCGTGGCATCCGGTGCCCTCAGCATCGCCTCGCTGGTGACGTTCATCATGTTCCTGTTCATGCTCGTGATGCCCCTCGGGCAGGCATTCGGCGCCATCACGTCGGTCAACCAGGCGCTGGGCGCGCTGGGCCGCATCCAGGAGATCCTGGACCTGCCCACCGAGACCCAGCACGACGACGCGGATGCCGCCACCACGGCGGCTCCCGTCGTCGGCGCCCCCGCCATCGAGTTCCGCGAGGTGCGGTTCCGATATCCGGATGCCGTGATCGCGGCCCGCGAGGCGGCGGCGAAGGAGGCGCAGTCGCTGTTGGTCGACGCGCACCTGGAGCGCGCGGCATCCGACTCGCCTGCCCCGGCCGATGCCTCGCCGACCGAGGACGACCGGGATGTGCTCAAGGGCGTCTCGTTCGCCGTGCCGCGCGGCTCACGCGTCGCACTGGTCGGCCCCTCCGGCGCCGGCAAGAGCACGATCCTCTCGCTGATCGAGCGCTTCTACGACCCCACCGCCGGGTCCATCCGACTGGCCGGCCACGACGTGCGCGCGTATCCGCGGGAGCAGCTGCGCGCCCAGTTCGGCTACGTCGAGCAGGACGCCCCGACCCTGGCGGGCACGCTTGCCGAGAACCTGCGACTGGCGGCCCCGGATGCCACCGACGCCGACTGCGAGCGCGTGCTGCGCTCGGTGAACCTCGGCGACGTGCTGGAGCGCAGCCCGCTGGGACTCGAGGCCCCGGTCGGTGAGGACGGCGTGATGCTCTCCGGCGGTGAGCGCCAGCGGCTGGCCATCGCCCGCGCCCTGCTGACCGAGGCCCCCATCCTGCTGCTGGACGAGTCGACCTCATCGCTGGACGGCGTGAACGAGCAGCGCATGCGCGAGGCCATCGACGCGGCCGCCGAGGATCGCACGCTGCTCGTCATCGCGCACAGGCTCTCGACCGTGGTCGACAGCGACGTCATCGTCGTGCTGCAGGATGGCCGGGTGATCGGCCAGGGCATGCACTCCGAGCTCGTGCAGTCCACGCCGCTGTACCGCGACCTGGCGAAGCACCAGCTGCTGGTCTGAGGCGATCGCGGTTCCCCGAACCGGCACGACCGCCGAGCAGAGCCGGTGGCCGCTCAGCCGGCCTGATCCCGCGGGTCCCAGATGGCTGGCTTCCACAGCATGAGGCCGCCATTCCGGCCCCGCGAGAGCAGCAGCCCTACGCCCGGGAGTGTCGCGGGTGCCATATCGCTGGCTCCGGGGGTGCGAGGGAGCCTTATGAGACCCGCGAGCAGAGCCCTGGTCACGACCCTGCAGATAGCCGAGACCCCCTCGCCGCCGCGTCAACGGTGAGGGGGTCTCGACGGTCCAGTGACCGGAGTCAGGCCTGTTCGCAGACCCAGCCCTCCGGGTAGGTGCCGTTGCTGAGGAACTCGGCGAGCTCGGCCCGCACGTCGTCGTCCAGATCCGAATCGGAATGCGGATAGACGATGGGCTCCTCCTTCTTGTTGTGGTCGTCCAGGAGCACCAGCAGGTCACGGCACTTGGCGTCCGCATCGTCGCCGGCGGCGACCGTGGCGTCCACGTCGTCCATGGCCCGCCACAGCTCGCCGTGCTCGCGCAGCATGACGAAGATCGGCATCATCATGGTGGCCTTCAACGGCGGGAAGAGGAACTCCTCCTCCAGGTAGATGTGCCGGCGCAGTGCGAGCATCGCGTCCTGCAGCGGCTTCGGGTTCGAGGCGTCGCCGAGGAAGTCCTCGATGCCGACGTCGATCGCGCGGTGCTCGGCGGTCAGCGCGTCGGCCAGCGCCGTGCCCTCGGCCATCAGGCGTCCAGCTGGGCGTCGACCGTGATGGTCGCGCCGCCGAACAGGCGCGAGACGGGGCACAGCTTCGCAGCCTCGTCGGCGATCGAGGCGAAGGTCGCGGCATCCACACCGGGCACGGTGGCGCGCACGGTGATGGCGGAGGTGGTGATGGTGGGCACGCCGTCGACGGCGTCCAGGGTGACCTCGCTGGTGACGACCAACTTGGTCGGCGGGGTCTTGTGCTCTCCGAGCGTCAGCGCGAGCGCCATCGAGAAGCAGGACGAATGCGCGGCGGCCAGCAGCTCCTCGGGGCTGGACTTGCCCTCGGGCGCCTCGGTGCGCGAGCCCCAGGTGACCGTCTGACCGTCGAGCGCGCCGCTGCTGGTCGCGCCGAAGGTGCCGGTACCGGTGGCCAGGGCGCCGTCCCAGGTGGTGGTGGCTGTGCGTGCTGCGATGCTCATGTCGCTCCGTTCTCGGGTGGTCATCCACAGGCGTGGTATTTATCCACAATAAACCCTGTGGAAAATTCCTCCAATGCCCGCGCATGACGCGACGGCGGGATGCCGGAGACCACTCAGCCATGGGTCGTCTCCCGCATCCCGCCGTCGCGGGTCTGTCGATGCGCTCAGTGCGCGGTGGAGAGCCGGTAGCGCAGGGCATCCAGCTCACTGCGCATGGCGGCGGGCAGCTTGCTGCCGAAGATCGAGAAGTACTCCTCGGTCGAGTCGGCCTCGCCCTTCCACGCGTCCACGTTCACGTCGAACAGCTCGTCCAGATCGGCATCCGTGATCGTCAGGCCCTCGAGGTTGAGGTCTTCGCGACGCGGCAGGCGGCCGATGGGGCTGTCGACGGCGCCCACCTTCCCATCGATGCGGCGGATGATCCAGTCGATCACGCGGGAGTTGTCGCCGAATCCCGGCCACAGGAAGCGGCCGTCCTCGCCACGGCGGAACCAGTTGACCTGGAAGATGCGCGGAGCGCGGTCGAAGCGCAGCGCTCGACCGACCTGCAGCCAGTGGCCGAAGTAGTCGCCCATGTTGTAGCCGCAGAACGGCAGCATCGCGAACGGATCACGGCGCAGCTCGCCGACGGTGCCCTCGGCGGCGGCGGTGCGCTCGGACGAGATGGTCGCACCGAGGAAGACGCCGTGCGTCCAGTCGGTGGCCTCGACGACCAGCGGCACGTTGGTGGCACGGCGGCCGCCGAACAGGATCACATCCAGCGGGACGCCCTCGGGCTTCTCCCAGTCCTCGGAGATCTGCGGGCACTGCGCGGCCGAGACCGTGAAACGGGAGTTCGGGTGCGCGGCCGGGCGGCCGGAGTCCGGGGTCCACGGGTTGCCCTGCCAGTCGATGAGGTTGGCCGGCGGGGTGTCCGTCAGACCCTCCCACCACACGTCGCCGTCGGGGCGCAGCGCCACGTTCGTGAAGATCGTGTTGCCCCACAGCGTCTCCACCGCGGTGACGTTGGTGGACTCGCCGGTGCCGGGTGCCACGCCGAAGAAGCCCGCCTCGGGATTCATCGCGTACATGCGACCGTCCTCGCCGGGGCGGATCCAGACGATGTCGTCGCCGAGGGTCTCGACCTTCCAGCCGGGGATCGTCGGGCGCAGCATGGCCAGGTTGGTCTTGCCGCAGGCCGACGGGAACGCGGCCGCCACGTGGTACTGCTTGCCCTCGGGCGAGATCACGCGGATGAGCAGCATGTGCTCGGCCAGCCAGCCCTCGTCGCGGGCGATCACCGAGGCGATGCGCAGCGCGAAGCACTTCTTGGCGAGGATCGCGTTACCGCCGTAGCCCGAGCCGTAGGAGTAGACCTCGAGGGTCTCGGGGAAGTGCACGATGTACTTCTCGTCGCTGCACGGCCACTCGACGTCGGCCTGGCCGGGCTCGAGCGGAGCGCCGACCGAGTGCACAGTCTTGACCCACGGTGCGCCTTCTGCGATCTGGCGGGTGACGGCGTCTCCGACGCGCGTCATGATGCTGACGGATGCCACGGCGTAGGCGCTGTCGGTCACCTGCACGCCGATGTGCGACAGCGCGCCGCCCACGGGGCCCATCGAGAAGGGGATGACGTACATGGTGCGGCCGCGCATGGAGCCGGCGAACACCTTGTCCATGGTGGCGTGCATCTGCACCGGGTCCGCCCAGTTGTTGGTGGGACCGGCATCCTCCTCCTTCTCGGAGGCGATGAAGGTGCGGGCTTCGGTGCGGGCGACGTCGCTGGGGTGCGAGCGGGCGAGGTAGGAACCGGGACGCCACTCGGGGTTGAGCTTGATGATCTTGCCCTCGTCGACCAGACGGTGCATGATCGCGTCGTTCTCGGCACGGGAGCCGTCGATCCAGTGGATGCGGGCGGGCTGGGTGAGCGCGGCGATGCCGTCGACCCAGTCGCGCAGCTCCTTCATGGCCGGCGTGTCATACGCGGGCACCTCTCCGAAGCTGCGAACGGGAGCGACGGGGGAGGTGCGGGGGGCGTACGTATCGGCCATAGCCATGTCTTCTCCTAATGAAGAGGGATGCGATACATCCATCTTCACGGTGTTTTGCGCATGCTTTCGGCCGATTCGCACGGAAAGAACTGTTCTTCTTTCGGGTATGCTCAAGGAATGGCGACCACAGGACTCGAGCTCAGCACGCTCGGACATCGCATCCGGCATCACCGCACCAAGAAGGGCTACACCCTCGACGAACTCGGCGCGCTGGTGGGCATCGCGGGTTCGCAGCTGAGCCTGATCGAGAACGGCAAGCGCGAGCCGAAGCTGTCGCTGCTGCAGGCCATCGCCCAGGCGTGCAGCACGGATGTCGCCGACCTCATCTCCGGTGAGCCGCCGAACCACCGCGCGGCGCTGGAGATCGAACTGGACCGCGCTCAGGCAAGCCCGGTGTTCCGCCAGCTGGGCATCGCGTCGATCCGCGCGTCCAAGAGCATGAGCGATGACACCCTCGAGGCGATCCTGGGCCTGCACCGCGAGCTGCACCGCCGCGAGCGCGAGGCCATCGCCACGCCGGAGGAGGCGCGTCGCGCCAACACCGAGCTGCGCCTGCGGATGCGGGAGAAGTCCAACTACCTGCCGGAGATCGAGGCGCTGGCCGAGAAGCAGCTCAAGGCGGCCGGACACACCTCGGGCGCGCTCACGCACCGCACCGTGAGCATCATGGCGGAGAAGCTCGGCTTCGAGCTGATCTACGTCGACGACCTGCCGTCGTCGACGCGCTCGATCACCGACCTGGACAACGGCCGCATCTACCTGCCGCCGGCCTCCATCCCGGGCGGACACGGCCTGCGCTCGATGGCGCTGCAGGCCATGGCGCACCGCCTGCTGGGGCACACCCGGCCGACCGACTACGCCGACTTCCTGCAGCAGCGCCTGGAGATCAACTACTTCGCGGCCTGCTGCCTGATCCCCCAGACCGCCGGCGTCGCGTTCCTGCAGCAGGCCAAGAAGGACCGCAACCTGGCGGTGGAGGACTTCCGCGACGCCTTCGGCGTGACGCACGAGGCCGCAGGACTGCGGATGACGAACCTCATGACGCACCACCTGGACATGCGCCTGCACTTCCTGCGCGTCGACGAGAGCGGTGCCATCACGCGGGTGTACGAGAACGACGACCTGCCGCTGCCGATGGACGTCACGGGCGCCGTGGAGGGCCAGCCGGCGTGCCGCAAGTTCTCGGCCCGCGCGGCCTTCGACCAGCGCAACCGCACCACCGAGCACTACCAGTACACCGACACCCCGTCGGGCACGTTCTGGTGCGCCACGCAGACCGGCTCGACGGGTTCGGGGGGATTCTCCATCACTGTGGGCGTGCCGTTCGACGACGCCCGCTGGTGGCGCGGACGCGAGACCTCGAACCGCGCGCAATCGACCTGCCCCGACGAGAGCTGCTGCCGGCGCGCTTCGGCGGAGGTGTCGAAGCGCTGGGACGGCCGCGCCTGGCCCAGTGCCCGCGTGCACACGCACATGTTCTCGCCGCTCCCCCGCGGCGCCTTCCCCGGTGTCGAGGAGAGCGAGGTCTACTCGTTCCTCGACCGGCACGCCGGCGAGTAGTCCCGCGCCCGGCGTCGCACTGTCGGCACGCGCCCTGCATCCGGCATCCGGCATCCGGCATCCTGCATCCTGCATCCTGCATCCGTTCTGCGCCCGCCCGCCTGCCCAGAACCGGAGGATCGCCCAGATCCGGATGACGCCCGCCGGATCCGTCCGGATCTCGGCCATCCTCCGGTTCTCAGCGGGGTCGGATGCCGGATCGCAGGCCGAACGACGGAGCAGCCGACTCAGCGCGGGCGGACGGTGAGGGTCTGGGAGGATGTGCCGACGGCGCCCGAGGCGTCGCTGAGCACGGATTCGGTCAGGCCCACGCCGTCGGGGCCGAACGAGACCGA
Organism: uncultured Microbacterium sp.; assembly: GCF_937927635.1. GTDB lineage: Bacteria > Actinomycetota > Actinomycetes > Actinomycetales > Microbacteriaceae > Microbacterium. The sequence continues at coordinate 62,016 of NZ_CALBRW010000003.1, read as the reverse complement.
GGTGTCCAGGCCGAACCAGTCCCCCGCAGGCTCGCGGAAGAGGCTGGCCGTGAGGTCGACGTTCGGGTAGAGCGCCTGCTCGGGCGGTACGCGCGTGGCGATGCCGTTGGCGAAGTCGGCCATGCCCAGCATCCGTGACCGCGACGAGATCGCCTCACCCTCCAGCAACGGGTAGCGGGGCCGGATCCAGCATCGCGATCGGCCGGTGGCGACCGCCTCGCGGCGCGCGTCGATGGAGCGGATGGCGCCACCGGGCCACACATCGCCCGGCGACCACTCCGGGAGCGTCTCCCGGTCGGGCAGCGACGGCAACGGGATGCCGGCGATCGCCGCGGTGTCGCCCGGTTGCAGCATCCAGGCCCGCAGTGTGACGGCGGCGCGTCCGCCGTGCGTCAGCGTCACCTCGACCAGTTCGATCGTGCGCCCGGGCCGGACCACGCGCGGAGCCTGGATCTCGAACGCGTCCATCGGGATGACTCCGAGGATGTCGTAGCTCGCGCGCGACAGCGCCAGCAGCGCGTCCGGGCGCCGGACTGCGTGCTCGGCCTCGACGACGTGCGCGAGCAGGCCGAGGACCGGTGCGATGTGCTGCTCGGCCTCGTTCCACGCGCCACCGACGTGCTCGGTGGGTTCGAAGGCGGTCTCGGACAGGCGGTGGAAGTAGCTCGGCACGCTCTCATTCTGCCGCGTGCCCGCACCCGCACCGTTCAGCCGATGAAGCGGGCGAAGCGGGCGAGGGCGGATGCCGTGGCCGCAGACTGCTGCTCGCCGGCGAACAGCTCCGGCGGCAGGTGCCGGGTGGCATCCGCGTGCGACCAGGTGCCGATCACGCGTCCACGCTCGACGAGCATCGGCCGCACCATGCCGTTCTTCCCCGGTCCGACGGCGACCTGCACGTCCGGGGAGCTGGTCATGCCGCGGTCGGCGTACGAGATGTAGTACTCGTCGAAGGCCGGCAGGGCGAACGCCTCCGCCGCTTTCGGCGAGCGTCGCGGTGTGGACAGCGCGACGAACAGCCCCTCCTCGATCTCCTGTATGCGGCCGACTGCCCGCTGCAGCGCGTCCCGCGCCGTCCCGAGCGTCAGTCCGGACCACCAGGCGAAGTCGGCGACACCGGCGGGGCCGTGCCCGTCGATGTAGCGGACGAACAGCTCCGCGAGCGGATCAGCCGGGGTGTCGGAGGAGCGCACCCAGTCCTCGACGAGCATGAACCGCTGCTCCCGCGCGACACCGCGCTCGTTCGGGACGACGGGACCCTGGCAGATCTCTCCGGCGATGGTGAGCGCGAACAGCAGGTGGTAGCCGCGCTGCGCGCGCGGGCCGATGCCGGCCGCGTCCCACAGCGCGAATGCCTCGGCCCGGCTGCATCCGCCGTCGCGCAGGGCGGGACGGAGCACGGCGGATGCCGTGCCCAGCATCCGCTCGTCGATCCCGAGATCGCGCTGCCTGCCCGCGGCCTGGCGACGCTGCCGCTCCCCCGTGACGGACAGCACCCACGCCAGGTCGCACGCGGGGATGATGTGCAGCGTGCCGCGCATGGTCCACGCACGCACCAGGTCTCCGCGCGCGAACGCCGCGTCGACGTCGGCGATCACCGGAGACCCCTTGGTGCGGACGCCGAGCGCCCACCGCCCGGCCAGCAGATCCTGGCTCTGCACGGCCAGCATGTGCCGCGCGGCATCCGTCACGCTCGCAGCGGGAGCCCGCAGCCGGTGCGAGCGCAGTCGGCGGTCCAGCATGGTGCGCGGAGTCATCCGCCCATCATGCCGGTGACCGCCGACATCGCGGCACTTCACTTCGACTCACTGGCGCTCGCTCAGTACGAGCGTCGGGGTCAGCGGCCCGAGGTCCCGGCGGCTGAGTCTTCGCAGGGTCGCCGCGGATACCGATCAGACATGCTCCGGCTCTCAGGCCATCGCCGCCGGGCCCATCTGCCCCTTCTCGGCATCTCTGAATCCGGAGAGGGGACGATCAGCACTCAGGCGTGCAGCGTGACCTCGCGACGCGCGGGAAGCACCACGGGGTGAGTGCCGGCCATGTCCTCGAGCACGCGAACGACCTGGCAGGAGTAGCCGTACTCGTTGTCGTACCAGACGTACAGCACCACGTCGTGGTCGTTCGCGACGGTCGCCAGGCCGTCGACGATGCCCGCGCGGTGCGAGCCGACGAAGTCGCTGGAGACCACCTCGGGGCTCTCGACGTAGTCGATCTGCTGACGCAGCTTGGAGTGCAGCGACGCGCGGCGCAGGTAGTCGTTGAGCTCCGGCTTGGTGGCCGGGTTCTCCAGCGTCAGGTGCAGCACGGCCAGCGACACGTCAGGCGTGGGCACGCGGATGGCGGAGCCGGTGAGCTTTCCCGCCAGCTCGGGCAGCGCGCGGGCCACGGCCTTGGCCGCGCCGGTCTCGGTGATGACCATGTTCAGCACCGCCGAGCGTCCGCGACGGTCGCCCTTGTGGAAGTTGTCGATGAGGTTCTGGTCGTTTGTGAACGAGTGCACGGTCTCGACGTGCCCGCGTACGATGCCGTACGCCTCATGCATGGCCGCCAGTACCGGGGTGATGGCGTTGGTCGTGCAGGATGCCGCCGACAGGATCCGGTCGGTCGGCTCGATGATCGCGTCGTTGATGCCGTGCACGATGTTCTTCAGCTCGCCCTTGCCGGGCGCGGTCAGCAGCACACGGGCGACGCCGGTGGACTGCAGGTGACGGCTGAGGCCCTGCTCGTCGCGCCAGCGGCCGGTGTTGTCGACGACGATGGCGTCGTGGATGCCGTAGGCGGTGTAGTCGATGGTGCCTGGATCGTCGGAGTAGATCAGCTGGATGCGGGTGCCGTTGGCGATGATCTGATCGTGCTCCTCGTCGACATCGACGGTGCCCTCGAACCGGCCGTGCACGGAGTCGCGCAGCAGCAGCGAGGCGCGCTTGACGAGGTCGTTCTCCGAGCCGCGGCGCACGACGATGCCGCGCAGGCGCAGGCCGCTGCCGCCGCCCTTGTGGGCGATGAGGATGCGGGCCAGCAGCCGGCCGATGCGGCCGAAGCCGTACAGCACCACATCGACGGGCTCGGCGAGCTCGGCGCCGAGCGCCGGGGCGAGCTCATCGCGCAGGTAGTCGTCGAGCTCCTTGCCGCTCGCCGCGTGCCCCTCGACCAGTCGCGCAACGTCCAGCGACGAGGCGCCGGGGCCGAGCTCGCACAGCGCCTCAAGCACGGCCAGCGTGTCGGCGAGCGCCAGCTGCTTGTGGCCCAGCTGCGCGACCCGCTCGTGCACCTCCAGGATGCCGGTGGTGGAGAGTCCCAGCAGCCGGTGGCCGTGCAACGACGTGACCACGTCGTGCCTGCGGTTCAGGCCGCCGATGAGCGGGATCATCCGCTCTGCGAGCTCTTCGTTGATGTGCCAGTCATCGTGGTGGGTCACGACGTGTTCCATGTGCGTCCTTGCGAGCGTGTTCCAGCACCGTTCTTTCACGATGCGGAGGTGAGGAGGCGGATTCGCCGTAACCAGGCTAGCCTCCACCGGCGCATGAATCCGCGGATTTCGGGAGGCAAGATCGGTCCGACTATGCATGCCGCGTACAGAACGGGCATTCTTAACGCCGGAATCCGCGGATTGTGCTCAGAACGGCACGCCGCAGCGCAGCAGCACGTTCGAGAACGCCGTGGCCTCACCCGTGCGCACCACGAACTTGGCCTGCGCAGTGAGCGTCTTGAGCTCGTCGTGCGGCACGAAGACCGTGCCGGGGAACCGCTCCTCGATCATCCCGCCCACGGTGGTGCCGCGAGCCTCCTGCGCCGCCGTGCATCCCTCGAAGACGCATTCCTTCCGGAGAGCGTCGAGCACGTCGACGAACCGAGGGATGCCGAACACCAGCGCCAGGTCGACGACCGCGACCCCCGCCGGAATCGGCAGGCCGCTGTCGGCGACCATGACGGTGTCGGTGTGCCCCAGACGACACAGCTCAGCAGCGAGATGCGCGTTGATGATCCCGCCGCGCTTCATGCCGCTCCCCCGTCCTCCGCCGCGGACGGCAGGTCATCACCCGCCCAGGGGTAGGAGGGCTGGGTTCCGGCGGATCGCACCGCGAAGGCGCCGACCCGCGCCGCGAACCGCGCGGCCGTGCGCAGATCATCGCCTTCGGCCAGGCGCGCAGCCAGCGCGCCGACGAACGCGTCACCCGCTCCCGAGGTGTCCACCGCGTCCACTTGTGGCGAGGGGATCGCCGTCACGCCGTCGCCGTCGGCGCATACGGCGCCCCGCTCGCCGCGCGTGAGCACCACGGATCGCACCCCGTGCTCGCGCAGTCGGACCGCGACGCGCTCGTCATCGGCATCCGATCGCGTCTCCCCGGCCAGCTGCGCCAGCAGCAGCCGGGCCTCGTGCTCATTGACCACGAGCGGGTCGGCCGCGTGCAGCAGCTCCGCGGGGACGTCGATCACCGGTGCCAGGTTGAGCAGCACCCGGCCTGTCGCCAGCCCCGCCGCCCGCGAGGAGGCGGCCACCGGGATCTCGCCCTGCAGCACGACCACCGCCGCCGGCGAGATCGAGTCGGAGTGCTCCGCGACCCGCTCGGCATCGACGCGCGCGTTGGCCCCGGGGATCACGATGATCGTGTTCTCCCCGCCTTCGTCGACGGTGATCCGGGCGATGCCCGTGGGCCCGTCGACATGCGCGACGTCTGCCAGGCCGACGGCCGCGTCGGCCAGCAGGGTCAGTGCGGTCTGCGCGCGACCATCATCGCCCACGGCGCCGACCATGCTCACGCGCGCCCCCAGCCGCGCCGCGGCGAGAGCCTGGTTGGCGCCCTTCCCTCCCGGGGCGACGGCCGATGAGGCAGCCAGCAGCGTCTCCCCCGGCCGCGGATGCCGCTGCACGACGACGATCTCGTCGACGTTGATGGATCCGACGACGCAGACGCCTCCGGCCGCCGTGCCGGAGGGGGTTCCCTCCGGCACGGCGTCGTCCAGTCGATCGGATGTCACTTGAGGTACTCGTCCACGTTCTTCGAGGTCACCGAGACGACCTTGACGGGAACGGTGGCGTCCACCTTCTCGCCCTTGAGCGCCTTGACGGCCTGGTCGACGGCGAGCTTGCCCAGCTCACCGGGCTGCTGGGCGATCGTGCCCACCATGGTGCCGGCCTTGATGGCCTTGAGACCGTCGTCGGTGCCGTCGAAGGCGACGACCTTGACGTCGGTGCCGGCGCGGCTGCCGAGCGCCTGGATCGCGCCGAGCGCCATCTCGTCGTTCTCGGCGAAGATGCCGACGATGTCGGGGTGGGCCTGGAGCAGGTTGGTGGTGACGTTCAGCGCCGTGGCGCGGTCGAAGTTGGCGGTCTGGCTGGCCGCGACGGTGATGTCGGGGAACGCCTTCAGGCCCTCGGTGAAGCCCTGCCCGCGGTCGCGGCTGGCAGAGGTGCCGGCGACGCCCTGCAGGACGAGGATGCTGCCCTTCTTGCTGATCGCCTCGGCCAGCAGCTGCGCGGCCTGCGTGCCGCCGGCGACGTTGTCGCTGGCGATGAACGAGGCGAGCTTGGCGTCGTTGACGGTGCGGTCGACGGCCACCACCGGGATGTCCGCCTTGTTCAGGGCCGAGACGGCGGAGCCGGCGGCATCCGAGTCCACCGCGTTGACGATGACCGCCTTCGAGCCGTTGGTGGCGGCGGTCGCCAGCTGGTTGGCCTGGGTCGCGGAGTCGTTCTGCGCGTCGAGGATGTCCAGCTGCACGCCGAGCTTCTCGGCCTCAGCCTTGGCACCGTCGCGCACCTCGACGAAGAACGGGTTGTTCAAGGTCGACAGCGACAGGGTGATCTTCTGGCCGGATGCCGCACCGCCGTCGGCGGCGGGGCCGCGGTTGCAGGCCGCCAGGCCGACCACGAGCAGGGCCGTCGTGAGGCCGGCGAGCGTGATCTTGGTCACGGAATTCATATGCACTCCTTCATTGAGTGTTGTCGGGTGATTTCTTGGGATTCAGGTGCGGGGGCGGCAGTGTCAGCTGCTGCGGGTCTTGCGGCGGATGACGTCGAAGCCGACGGCCAGTGCGATCACGACGCCGATCACGACCTGCTGCCAGAACGAGCTGACATTGAGCAGATTGAGACCGTTGCGGATCACGACCAGCACGAGAGCGCCGATGAACGTTCCGGAGATCTTGCCGAAGCCGCCCATCAGCGATGCACCGCCGATGACGACCGCGGCGATGGCATCCAGCTCGTATCCGACCGCGGCCTGGGGCTGGGCCGAGTCCAGCCGACCCGCCAGCAGGAGACCTGCCACGGCGGCGAAGAGACCGGACAGGGCGAACACGATCACGCGGATGCGACGCACGTTGATGCCGGAGAGCTCGGCCGCCTCGGCATTGCCGCCGACGGCGTACATGCTGCGGCCGATCACAGTGCGGTTGAGGATGAACGAGGCCACCAGCGCGGCCAGGATCAGCACGAGGATCGGTACGGGCACTGGTCCGATGCTGCCGCCGAGGAACGACACGATGGGCGGGGTCTTGATCGGCGTCCCGTCGGAGATCACCAGGGTCAGGCCTCGCGCGACGCTCAGCATGGCCAGCGTCGCGATGAACGACGGCAGCTTTCCGTAGGCGTTGGCGACGCCGTTGACGGCGCCGACGATCAGTCCGGTCGCCAGTCCCGCGATCAGTGCGAGCCAGCCGGGCAGGTTCGCGTTGGCGAACATCCACGCCGAGACCATCGCGCCCAGCGCCGCGACCGATCCCACCGACAGGTCGATGCCGGCGGCGACGATGGCGAAGGTCGATCCGAACGCGAGGATGGCGACGGAGGACGCCTGGATGCCGATGTTCAGGATGTTCTGCGGGGTGAGGAAGGCCGGTGTGGCGATGAACAGCAGCACGCTGAGGAGCACCAGCCCCACCAGCGCGCCGTTGTCGGCGAGGAATCTCTTCAGGCTGAACCCGCCGGTCTTCGCCGGCGCCGTCGCAGTGGTCATCGATTCGTCCTTCACTCGTTCCCGCCGCGTGCGGCGAGGTCCATGATCTTGTCTTCGGTCGCCTCGTCGGCGTGGAACTCCCCGCGGATGCGCCCTGAGCGCATCACGAGGATGCGGTCGCTCATGCCGAGCACCTCCGGCAGCTCGCTCGAGACCATCAGCACCGCGCCGCCGGCGTCGGTGATGGCATTCATCAGCTCGTAGATCTCGACCTTCGCTCCGACGTCGACGCCACGGGTCGGCTCGTCCAGCAGCAGCACGCCGGAGTCGGCCATGATCCACCGCCCGAACACGACCTTCTGCTGGTTGCCCCCGGAGAGCGAGCCGACCTCCTGGCCGATGTCGTGCATGCGCACCCGCAGCCTCTCGGCGACCTCGGTGGCCCTCCTGCGCTGGCCGGCGAAGTCGACCAGACCCGCGCGGGAGGTCGAGGCGAGCGTGGCGAACCCGAGATTGTCGGAGACGGATGCTTGCAGCACGAGCCCCTGTCGCTTGCGGTCCTCGGGCACGTGGCCGATCCCCGCGGCGATGGCGTCCCTGACCCGGCCCGAGCGCAACCGGCGTCCGTCGACCTCTACGCTCCCCGCGTCGTAGCCGTCGGCGCCGGCGATGGCGCGCAGCACCTCGGTGCGGCCCGCGCCGACGAGCCCCGCGATGCCGACGATCTCCCCGGCGTGGACGGTGATGTCGATGTCGTCGAAGCGCCCGGCCGACGACAGGCCGCTCACCTGCAGCAGCGGCCTGCGCTCGACGCCCGTCGGTCGGCGGCGCGGGAACTGGTCGTCGATGTCGCGGCCGACCATGAGCCGCACCAGCTCCGCCTCGGGCGTGCTGCCCGGAACCTCGGCGATCCGCTCGCCGTCGCGCAGCACGACGACGCTGTCGCCGATCTGCGCGATCTCCTCGAGGTGGTGGCTGATGAACAGCATCGCGACGCCCTGCGCACGGAGCTCCTCGACCACGCGGAACAGCTGCGTGGTCTCGTGCCTGGTCAGGGCGGCCGTCGGCTCGTCGAGGATCAGCACGCGGGCGTCCACGCTGAGTGCCTTCGCGATCTCGACGAGCTGCTGCTGCGCGATGCCGAGGTCGGACACGCGCGTGGACGGGTCGACGGAGAGGCCGATCCGATCCAGGGCGGCGCTGGAGAGGCGGCGCATCTCGCGGCGATCGATCATGCCGAAGCGCTCCGGCGTTCGGCCGAGCATGACGTTCTCGGCCACGCTCAGCGAAGGCACGAGGTTCAGCTCCTGGTGGATGGTGGCGATTCCCAGCTGCTCCGCCGCGCGTGCGTTCGGGATGCGCACGGGGGTTCCGTCGACGAGGATCTCGCCGCCGTCGGGCTCGTGCACGCCGGCGATCATCTTGATGATGGTCGACTTGCCCGCGCCGTTCTCGCCGAGCAGCACCTGCACCTTGCCGGCGTGCAGGTCGAACGACACGTCACGGACGACGGTCACCGGCCCGAAGGACTTGCTCACGGACCGCACCGAGACGACCGGTGCGGTCTGCGACGTTGAGTGCTCTGCCATCAGTGCGCCTTTCGCCCGCTCCGCGCGGGGGTCGTGCCGGGGGCGGACACGGTCAGCGGACCGCGCGCCACGAACGTGCTCGGCAGCACCTGCGCCGCGGGAGCGCCGCCGTCGATCACCTCGCACAGCGACTGCACGGCTCTTCTGCCCATGTCCGCCGCGGAGTGCGAGATCACGCTCAGCGGCGGGTCCAGCAGGGCGAACCAGTCGATGTCGTCGAAGGAGACCAGGTCGATGCCGACGCCCGGGCGCATCCCGCGCTCGTGCAGCCTCGCGACGGCTCCGGCCGTCATGGGACTGTCGGCGGTGATGATGGCCGTCGGAGGCTCGGTCGTGCCCAGCAGCGCGTCGATGCCGACCGCGCCGCTGGCCGGTTGGAAGTCGCCGGTGAAGATGTGGTCCTCGCGCACGGGCAGCGACTGCTCGGCCATGATCCGGCGGAACAGCTCGAGCCGCTGGCGCCCGGTCGACGTCTGCTGCGGACCGGCGATGAAGCCGATCCGGCGGTGCCCGCGCTCGTGCAGCCGTTGGATGGCCGCGCGCAGGCCGGGAGCGCTGTCGGTGGTGACGGACGGGATGGCGGAGGCGGGGCCCGCCGCGTCGCCGAGCACGCGGTCGACGAAGACCACGGGGATGCGACGGCGCAGCAGCCGCGCGATCGCTCCGCCGCCGTCACCCACCGGCGCGATGATGATGCCGTCCACGCGCTGGCGCATGAGGGCCTCCAGGAAGGCATCCTGCTGCGCGATGCTCTCGTCGGCGTTGCCGAGCACGTTGACGTAGCCGCGTTCGAGCGCCTCCTGCTCGATGCCGTGCACGAGTTCGGCGAAGAACATGTTCCGCACATCGGGGATGAGTACGCCGACCGTCCCAGTACGGGCGGAGCGCAGCGAGCGCGCCTGCGCGTTGGGCTGGTAGTCCAGCTCGCGGACGGCGTCGTGCACGCGCTTGCGGGAGCTCTGCGACGTGGACGGATGCCCGGACAGCACACGGGACGCGGTGGCCTTCGACACTCCGGCGAGAGCGGCGACCTCTTCGATGGTCACGGCGCGATCCGGCGTGGTCGTCATCGCTTCACCTCTTCGTGTGCGGATGTGCTGTGCAGCAGGTCCGGAAATCCATGAAATCGTTTCCATGGAAACGATTCCATCAATATAGATCCCCTCCGCGGGCGCTGTCAACCCACGGCAGGCGGGCGGTGGGCGGTGATGCGCGGCGCTGCCGCACTGGTCGTGCGCAGGAACACGATGATCCAGCTGAAGATCAGCACGGCCGCGATGAGCTCGACCGCTGTGAGGTTGTAATAGCCGGTGGCGAAGAAGATCGCCAGCAGCACGATGACGCCGACGTAGACGTAGCCCAGGCCGAAGAACACGCGCGGCAGACTGGGCAGCAGCCACGGCAGCGCGCAGATCATCACGGCGAAGATCACGGCCATGCCCGTGGCGACCGTGTTGTGCAGCAGGAAGAACTCGTTCACGGGGAACACGCCCACGCAGGCCAGTAAGAGGCCGACCAGCACGAGTCCGGTGCGCATGAGCGTTCGTCCGCGGCGCTGCGCATGGCTGTCGACCGGCAGGGCGGCCGTGGCGAAGCGCGCGATGGTCGTGACGATGACACCCGAGATGATCAGCGTGATGTTGAACGCGGGTGCCGCAGAGTTGGTGGTCTGCCCCAGCGACGAGAGATTGTCCTGCCACCAGGTCGGGTCGGATGAGCCCAGCATGGCGGCGAAGGCGCCGACCACCAGGAACACCGCCAGGTCGAGCGAGAGCGACATCGGTGTCAGGCGCGCAGCGCCCAGGAAGGCCACATAGGCCGTGAGCGCGAAGGCCACGCCCACGAGGATCGCACCGGGGAACGCGAACACCGGTGCGCCGATGAAGCTCCGCTCCAGAAGCACGGAGATGCCGACCCAGCCCAGCAGAGCGATGGACGCGTACGCCCCGCCGATCGCGATGAGGTCGTACCAGCGCAGCAGGCCCGAGGTACGGCTGTCGGCCGCGCCTGCGGGATCCTCGGATGCCCGCCGCACGGCCAGTCGTCCGGCGGTGAAGGCCAGCACGGCCACCACGGCGCCGCCGACGGCCGCGTACCAGCCGATCGATCCCGCTCCCGTGATCGCCAGGTGCGCGCGACCGAAGATCAGCCACGACACGGGGAAGCCGATCACGAAGGCCGCAGCGCCGGTGAGCAGGGCGACGGACTCCAGCGCCTCCGGCGTGCGCGCGGGGCGCCGGATGACGTCCAGCACCTGGGCGATGATCCGCGTCAGTGTCGGCATCCGCTTCGGCCCGGGCGGCCGCCTCCCGCGCTCACTCTAGCCGCGGCGGCGGACGCTCCCGGCCGGACGCGACGGATAGCCTGAAGCCATGACCCACAGCATCCGCACCCGTGCCGTCCTGCTCGACATGGACGGCACCCTCGTCGATTCCACGGCGGTCGTCGAGCGACTGTGGCTGGCGTGGGCGAAGCCGTACGGCCTGGACCCGCAGCACGTGCTGCGCACGATCCACGGTCGGCAGGGATACCTGAGCATGGCCCTCCTGCTCCCCGAGCGCGACCACGCGATCAACATCGCGGAGAACACCGAGATGCTCGCGCAGGAGACCTCCGACGTCGACGGCGTCGTGGAGATCCTCGGCGCCGGAGCGCTGCTGCAGGCGCTGAAAGGCGCACCGCACGCCATCGTCACCTCGGCGAACATCCCGCTGATGACGGCGCGGATGACCGCCGCTGGGCTGGTGGTGCCCGACGTCGCCATCACCGCCGAGAGCGTGACGGCCTCCAAGCCGGATCCGGAGGGGTTCCTGAAGGGTGCCGCCGCGCTGGGCCTCGCTCCGGCGGACTGCGTGGTGTTCGAGGATTCCGCCGCCGGCGTGCAGGCGGGCCTGGCCGCGGGGATGCGCGTGATCGGTGTGGGCGCGCACGCGGCAGAGCACGGCGCGACGTTCAGCGTGCCCGACCTCGCGCACGTGAGTGTCGCAGTGGATGCCGAGGGGATCGAGCTCGTGCTGTCCTGACCCCCGACAGGCCCGGCCACCGGCATCCGACACGCCCTCGATACGACGGCATCCGGCTGGATGCGCTCCAGCACCCGCTGCAGACGGGGGCCGTTGCGCCGCGCGGTATCCGCTGACCTAGACTCGCCCCATGCCCGAGCTGCACGACCTCACCGCGATCGAGCAGCTGGCGGCGCTCCATGCCGGTGACCTCTCGCCGGTGGATCTGGCGGCGCACTACCTCGACCGCATCGCCCGCCTCGACCCGGCGATCGGAGCGTTCGTCGAGGTGACGGCGGATGCCGCACTCGCGCGTGCGGAGTCGCTCGTGCGTGCGGAGTCGCTCGCGCCCACAGAGCCGCGCGGCGCGCTCTGGGGGCTGCCCTTCGCCGACAAGGACCTCGTGCCGCGCGCCGGCGTGCCGACCCGCTACGGCTCGCGCCTGCACGCCGACCTCGTGCCCGAGACCACCGGCGATCAGGCGGCCGTGCTCGACGAGGCAGGCGGCATCAGCCTCGGCAAGACGAGCACGCCCGAGTTCGGCCTGACCGGCTACACCGAGACAATGATCGGCCCGCCGACCCGCGATCCGTGGAACACGGACAACGGCGCCGGCGGGTCCAGCGGCGGGGCGGCCGCCGCGGTGGCGGCGGGTCTGCTGCCGCTCGCTCCGGGTTCCGACGGCGGCGGATCCATCCGCATCCCCGCGGCCACCGTGGGCATCGTCGGACTGAAGCCGTCCCGCGGACGGGTGCCGTTCGCGTCCGGTCTCGACAGCCCGGGCGGGCTGCCGGTCGCGGGCCCTCTCGCGCGCACGGTGGCGGATGCCGCCCTGCTGCTCGACGTGCAGGCAGGCGGGCGACCGCATCCGTTCGCGACCCGCGCTCCCGGCGAGGGTCCGTTCCTCGACGCGGCGCTCGCCCCGCAGACCTTCGCACGCGTCGGCGTGACCACGGTGTCGCCGTGGGACGACGCCGAGGACATCCGCCTCGACCCGGATGCCGCGCGCGCCGTCGAGGTCGCGACGGCCCTGCTCACGGATGCCGGGCACGGCGTGGACGCCTTCACCTGGCGGCCGGAGGGCTATGCGGCGCTGTTCACGACGCTGTGGCGCATGAGCGCCGCACGCATGGACCTCACCGATCGGCAGCTCGAGATCGTCGAGCCGATCACGGCGTGGCTGGTGCGCGAGGGCCGCGCCCTCAGCGGCGTGCAGGTGCTCGACGCGCTGGCAGCGGCATCCGCCTTCGAGCGTGCGACGATCGAGGCCTTCGCGTCCTTCGACGCCGTGCTCACGCCGGCTCTCGCACTGCCCCCGCAGCCGGTCGGCTGGTTCGACCGGACGGATGCCGCACGCGGCTTCGCGCAGCAGGTGCAGTACGCGCCGTACAGCAGCTTCGTGAACGTCGCGGGCCTCCCCGCGATCGTCGTGCCGGTCACAGTCGACGATGCCGGGCATCCGATCAGCGTGCAGCTCATCGGCCGCCCGGGTGGCGAGGCGCAGATCATCGCCCTCGCGGCCGAGCTGGAGCGCCGGGTGGGGCCGCTGTCGCATCCGCCGATCTGGCATGCCGACACGGCCGGCCCGGAGGAATGACCGCGACGCTCCAGGCTCTGGGCTGAGTCGCCCACCGCGAGTCCCTCGTCGCCTTCGCGCCGCGCGAAGGGCGATGCGACCGCGTTCGGGCTCCGAGTGGCGCGCGATATCAGTCGCGGCTGAAGTCCTCGAAGATCAGCGTCGTGCGCGTGGAACGGATCGACGGCACCGCTTGGATGTCCTCCAGCACGATCCGACGCAGGTCGCGGGCATCGCTGGCGCGCACCAGCAGGATGACGTCGAAGTCGCCGCCGACCAGCGCCATGTGCTCGACCTCGGGGATCGCCCGCAGCCGCGCCTGCACCTCCACCCAGCTGGCCTGCTCGATGGCCAGCATCACGTAGGCGGAGGCGTGGTGGCCGAGCTGCACGGGGTCGGTGCGCACCGTGTAGCCGGTGATGACACCGGCATCCGTCAGCCTCTTGATGCGCGCGTGCGCGCCCGCTCGAGAGATGTGCACGGCATCCGCGATGGCTGTCATCGAGACCCGCGCGTCCCGACGCAGCTCGGCGAGGATCGCGTGATCGGTGGCATCGAGAACGGTCATGAGAACTCCTTCGTTCCGTCAGAGGATGCTGACACATCGTTCATCCTGTCATCTATCGCCGTACAGTCATCCAGTTCTGACCGGATTCCATTGGACGATTGCGATTTCAGAGGCACACTGGGCAGACATGTTCGGCAAGGAGGGCGAACCCATGCAGCACGATGATCTGCTCCCCCGCGACACCCCGGTCACGCTGATCGACGAGACCGGTGCGGTTGTCGCCGACGAACGCTATCGGATGCCGGATGACGACCTGCTCCTGCGCGCGTATCAGGGCCTGGTCGAGGGCCGGCGCATCAACGACCAGGCGTACGCGCTGGTTCGGCAGGGCCGCATGGCGGTCTACCCGTCCTCGCACGGGCAGGAGGCCTGCGAGGTGGGCGCTTCCCTGGCGCTCGCCGAGCGCGACTGGCTGTTCCCCACCTACCGCGACTCGGTGGCCGTGATCGCGCGCGGCGTGGAACCCGCCGACGCGATGGTGCTGCTGAAAGGCGATTGGCACTCCGGCTACGACCCGGCCGAGCACCACGTGGCGCCGCAGTCCACGCCGCTGGCCACTCAGCTGCTGCACGCGGCGGGCTTCGCGCACGCGGCCAAGCACCGCGGCGAGGACACCGTCGTCCTGGCGCTGTGCGGCGACGGCGCCACCAGCGAGGGCGACTTCCACGAGGCGATGAACTTCGCCGCCGTGTTCCACCTGCCGGTGGTCTTCCTGATCCAGAACAACGAGTTCGCGATCTCGGTGCCGCTGTCGCGCCAGACCGCGGCGCCCTCGCTCGCGCACAAGGCGATCGGGTACGGGATGCCGGGACAGCGCGTGGACGGCAACGACGTGGCTGGCGTGCTGGCCGTGCTCGGCGAGGCTGTGGAGCGCGCCCGTTCCGGCGGCGGCCCGTCGCTGGTCGAGGCGCACACCTACCGGATGCAGGCGCACACCAATGCCGATGACGACACCCGCTACCGCGAGCGCGAGGAGGTGCAGGCCTGGATCGCCCGCGATCCGCTCACCCGCCTGCGCGCGCACCTGGTCTCGCGCGGGCTGCTCGACGAGGCTCGCGAGGAGCAGCTGGCGGCCGGCGCGGAGTCCATCGCGGCGGCCCTGCGCGAGGCGCTGAACACGGATGCCGACCTCGATCCCGAGGACCTGTTCCGCTACGTCCGCTCCGAGCGTTCGCCCCAGCTGGAGGAGCAGTGGCAGCTGCTGCGCGGCGAGATCGAACGCACGCAGCTCACCGAGGCAGGAGGCCGGCGATGACCATCGCAGCCGACATCGACATCGAGAGGTCGCACCACGTGGTGGGCACCATGACCATGGCCGCAGCACTCAACCGAGCACTGGCCGATGCCATCGCCGAGGACCCCGCGGTGCTGGTGTTCGGTGAGGACGTGGGCACGCTCGGCGGCGTCTTCCGCATCACCGATGGGCTGGCCGAGCGCTTCGGCGAGGACCGCTGCTTCGACACCCCGCTGGCCGAATCCGCGATCATGGGCACGGCCGTCGGCATGGCCATGAACGGCATGCGCCCCGTCGTGGAGATGCAGTTCGACGCGTTCGCGCTGCCGGCGTTCGAGCAGGTGGTCTCGCACGTCGCGAAGATGAGCAACCGCACCCGTGGTGCCGTGCGGATGCCGATCGTCATCCGCATCCCGTTCGGCGGCGGCATCGGCGGCGTGGAGCACCACTGCGACTCCTCCGAGGCGTACTACGCGCACACCCCGGGGCTCACGGTGGTCTCCCCGTCGACCCCGCAGGACGCGTACTCCATGCTGCGCGCAGCCATCGCCTCGCCCGACCCCGTGGTCTTCCTGGAGCCGAAGAAGCTGTACTGGTCCAAGGGCGAGGTCGACACGTCCGTCACCATGGAACTGGGCACCGCCCGCGTCGCCCGGGAGGGCACGGACGTCACCCTGCTGGCCTATGCCGCCATGGTGCCCGTCGCTCTGGAGGCAGCCGAGATCGCAGCATCCGAGGGACGCAGCGTGCAGGTGATCGACGTGCGCAGCCTCTCCCCCTTCGACGACGCGACGGTCACCGCGGCCGTGCGCTCGACGGGCCGCGCCGTGGTCATCGCCGAGGCGCCGGGATATGCGAGCGTGGCGAGCGAGATCCAGGCGCGGGTGTCCGAGCGCTGCTTCGAGCACCTCGAGGCGCCGGTGCGCCGCGTGACCGGGTTCGACGCCCCGTTCGCTCCGCCGAAGTTCGAGCACTGGTACCTGCCCGACGCGGATCGTGTGCTGGATGCCATCGACTCGCTGCACTGGGATGACGAGGTCTCCGCATGACCACCGCGACCGCGCGGGTGTTCCGCCTGCCCGACCTCGGCGAGGGCCTCACCGAGGCGGGGCTCGTGCAATGGCTGGTGAAGGTGGGCGACACCATCACCACCGACCAGGCCATCGCCGAGGTCGAGACGGCGAAGAGCATCGTCGAGCTGCCCTCGCCGTTCGCCGGCGTCATCACGGCCCTGCACGGCGAGCCCGGCGACGTGATCGACGTCGGCGCGCCGGTGCTCGAGGTGGACGGCCCGTCGCTGGACTCAGGCTCCCAGGACGGCCAGTACGCTGTGCCCGCCGCTCGTGCTGAACGAGCGCCAGCGAGTCGAAGCGAAACGTCACCCGACCCTTCGACGGGCTCGGAGACCCGGACGCCGGCCTCCGCGTTGCCCGACACGATCGAGCACGAGGCGTACCGCACCGAGGAGCGCGCCGGCTCGGGCTCCGGCAACGTGCTGATCGGCTACGGCACCACCGAGCGCGCCGGCTCCGGCCGCCGTCGCCCCCGCGCCGCCCCCGCTCCATCTCCGTCGAGAGCACGGGACCTCGCCGAGCGCACGGCTTCTTCGCGCGACGTTCCCGTGCAGCCGGCGACATCCCGTGCTGTCGACGAGAAGGAAGCGCCGCGGAAGCCCGTCGCGGTGCGGTCGCCCATCGTGCGGCGGCTCGCGCGGGACCTCGGCGTGGACGTGCGGATGCTGGTGGGCACGGGGTCCGATGGGGCCATCACCCGCGCGGACGTGCTGCGTGCGGCGGCGGATGCCGGAGTCGACGGCTTCACGGCATCCGCTTCTTCCGCGGCATCCGGCCCCGCCTCGGCATCCGCTTCTTCCGCAGCATCCGGCCCCGCCGCGGCATCCGCTCCTTCCGCGGCACCCGGCTCTGCCTCGGCATCCGCTCCGGGGACCGCGAGCGTGACCGGCTCGGCATCCGGCGATCTCGTCGACGGCCTCCCGGTCCTCTCGCGCGAGCGGATGAGCCCGCTGCGCAAGGCCGTCAGCGCCAAGCTGTCGCGCAGCCGCGCCGAGATACCCGAGGCGACCGTATGGGTCGACGTCGACGCGACCGAGCTGTGGAACCTGCGCGCGCAGATGGCGCCCGAAGGCGGGAAGGCGCCGTCGCTCACGGCGCTGGTGGCCCGGTTCACGCTCATCGCGCTGGCCGAGTTCCCGCTGCTGGCCTCGCGGCTCAGCGATGACGCCTCGGAGATCATCACCGTCGAGGGCGTGAACCTCGGCATCGCCGCCGACACCGACCGGGGACTGATGGTGCCGGTCATCCCCCGCGCCCACGAGCTGAACCTCGAGCAGCTGGACGCCGCGCTGCGCGAGCTCGCCCAGACGGCGCGCGCGGGGCGCACGGCCCCCGAGGCGCTGCGCGGTTCGACGTTCACCCTCAACAACTACGGCGGCTTCGGCGTGGACGGCTCGGCGCCCATCATCAACCACCCGGATGTGGCCATGCTCGGCATCGGCCGCATCCTGGAGCGCCCGTGGGTCGTCGACGGGCAGATCGTGGCGCGTCGCATCGCGCAGCTGTCGCTGGTGTTCGATCATCGGGTGTGCGACGGCGGCTACGCCGCGGGGTTCCTGCGTCGGGTGGTCGAACTCATCGAGCATCCGCTGCGCGCCTACGGAAGAATCTGAACACAGGCCCGTCTATTTGCGCCGAACGCGTGGATCTCGCCCGGATTCCGACGCACTCGGCGCAAATAGAAGGGTGAGGAAAGGGAGCAACGGCATGACCGAGGCATATCTGGTCGACGGCATCCGCACGCCGGTCGGGCGCTACGGCGGCGCGCTGGCGGGCGTCCGGCCCGACGACCTGGCTGCGCTCGTGGTCGGCGAGACGGTCGCGCGCTCGGGCGTGCCGCACGACGCCATCGACGAGGTCATCCTGGGCGCCGCGAACCAGGCCGGCGAGGACAACCGCAACGTCGCCCGCATGGCCGTGCTGCTGGCCGGCCTGCCCGACACGCTCCCCGCGATCACCGTGAACCGTCTTTGCGCATCGGGGATGTCGGCCATCACGCTGGCCTCGCAGGCCATCCGCGCGGGGGATGCCGATCTCATCGTCGCCGGGGGTGTGGAGTCGATGTCGCGCGCCCCGTGGGTGCAGGCCAAGCCCGACCGCGCCTGGGCCAAGCCCGGCCCCGCGTTCGACACCTCCATCGGCTGGCGCTTCGCCAACCCGAAGCTGCTGGCCCGCGACAAGGCCACCTTCTCCATGCCCGAGACGGCGGAGGAGGTCGCCCGCATGGACGGCATCAGCCGGGAGGATGCCGACGCCTTCGCACTGCTCAGCCACCAGCGCGCCATCGCCGCCATCGATGCCGGACGGCTGGCATCCGAGATCGTCGCGGTCCAGACGCCCAAGGGCGTGATCGTGGACACCGACGAGGGTCCGCGGCGGGACACTTCGCTGGAGAAGCTCGCGAAGCTGCGTGCGGTGGTTCCTGGCGGCACCGTCGTCACAGCCGGCAACGCCAGCTCGCTCAACGACGGCGCCTCGGCCATCGTCGTGGCCAGTGCGGATGCCGTGGCCCGCCACAGCCTGCGCGCCCGCGCCCGCATCGTCGCCTCGGCCACCGCCGCCCTCGCCCCCGAGATCATGGGGCTCGGCCCGGTGCCCGCCACGCAGAAGGCGCTGGCCAAGGCCGGTCTCACCGTGGACGACCTCGGCGCGGTCGAGCTCAACGAGGCGTTCGCCACGCAGTCGCTGGCCAGCATCCGCCGCCTGGGACTGAACCCTGACATCGTCAACACCGACGGCGGGGCGATCGCCCTCGGGCACCCGCTGGGTTCCAGCGGATCGCGCCTGATCGTCACGCTGCTGCGCAGGATGGAGGCCGATAACGTCCGCTACGGCCTGGCCACCATGTGCGTCGGCGTCGGTCAGGGCACCGCGATGATCGTGGAGCGCCTGGATGCCTGAACCCCTGCTGATCGAGCGCCGCGCGGACCGCGTCGTGGCGACGCTGAACCGCCCCGAGAAGCGCAACGCCATCGACCAGGACATGATCGATGCGCTGCACGCGCTGTGCGCCGAGCTCGAAGCCGACCCGCGCACGCTGATCCTCGCCGGCAGCGAGACCGTGTTCGCCGGCGGCGCAGACATCGGCCAGCTGCGCGACCGCGACGCCGCCGATGCGCGGAAAGCCATCAACGCCACCGCGTTCATCCGCATCAACGAGCTGCCCATGCCCGTGATCGCCGCGATCAGCGGTTACGCCCTCGGCGGTGGCGCGGAGCTGGCCTACGCGACCGACCTGCGCATCGCGTCGCCGACACTGAAGATCGGAAACCCCGAGACCGGGCTGGGCATCATGGCCGCAGCGGGCGCTACCTGGCGCCTGCCCGAGATCGTCGGCGGCGCCCGCGCGAGCGAGCTGCTGCTGACCGGCCGCATCCTCACTGCCGACGAAGCCCTGGCGTGGGGGCTCGTCTCCGGCATCCATCCTTTCGATGCGCTGCTCGATGCCGCTCACGCGATGGCCGATCGGATCGCCGCGAACGACGCCCTGGCCACCCGGCACACCAAGCTGGCGCTGCGCACGCCGCGCGCACAGCATCCCGACATCGAGCGCGAGCTGCAGGCCGAGCTGTTCGAGAGCGATGAGAAGCACCGTCGCATGACGGCGTTCCTGAACCGGAAGAAGAAGTCATGACCGTACCCGGAATCGTCGGCGTGCTCGGCGGCGGGCGCATGGGCGCCGGCATCGCGCACGCGTTCCTGCTGGCGGGCGCCCGCGTGCAGCTGGTCGAGCGCGACGAGGAGCAGGCGGATGCCGCACGCGAGCGCGTGCTGTCGAGCATCGCCACCTCCGTCACGCGCGGGGACCTCGCGGATGCCGCAGGCGCCACTTCCTCGCTGACCGTGGGCACGGACTTCGCCGCCTTCGCGAACGCGGGTCTGGTCGCGGAGGCCGTCCCCGAGGATCACGATCTGAAGACCGGCGCGCTGACTCGCGTCGAGCAGGTCGTGCGAGCGGATGCCGTGATCGCCTCTAACACGTCGTCCATCTCGATCGATTCGCTGGCCGCCTCCCTCACGCGGCCCGAGCAGTTCCTGGGACTGCACTTCTTCAATCCGGTGCCGGCGTCGAAACTCGTCGAGATCGTCACCGGCTCGCGCACCGCGCGCCGCGTGGTCGACGACGCCCGCGAGTGGGTGGCGACGCTGCGCAAGACCCCGGTGGTCGTGCGCGACTCCCCCGGCTTCGCATCCAGCCGGCTCGGCGTGATGCTGGGCCTGGAGGCGATCCGGATGCTGGAGGAGAACGTCGCCGACGCCGCCGACATCGACGCGGCCATGGAGCTGGGGTACCGGCATCCGATGGGTCCGCTGCGCACCACCGACATCGTCGGGCTGGACGTGCGCCTGGGCATCGCCGAGGAGCTGGCCCGCGAACTCGGACCTCGGTTCGAGCCGCCGCAGCTCTTGCGGCGGATGGTCGCCGAGGGAAAGCTGGGCCGCAAGAGCGGCGAGGGATTCTACGTGTGGAACGAGGAGCGATGACCGACTTTCTGCCGAGCTACGTGCAGGGCGCGTGGTGGACGCCGAACGACCCTTCGACAGGCTCAGGGACCCAGGGTCGTGGCACCGAGGTGCGCGACGCCTCCACCGGCGAGCTGGTCACGACGGTCTCCACCGAGGGCCTGGATCTCGCCGCCGCCCTGGAGTACGCCCGCACCACAGGGCACGCGAGCCTGGCCGCGCTGACCTTCCACCAGCGCGCCCTGCTGCTGAAGCAGTTCGCACTGGCGCTCACCGCACGCAAGGACGAGCTGTACGCGATCTCCGCCCGCACCGGCGCCACCAAGGCCGACTCCTGGGTGGACATCGACGGCGGCATCGGCGTGCTGTTCTCGTACTCCGGCAAGGGCCGCCGCGAGCTGCCCAACAGCCGCGTGTACGTCGACGGCCCCGTCGAGGTGCTGTCGAAGGACGGCTCGTTCCTGGGCCGGCACGTGTACACGACACTGCCGGGCGTGGCCGTGCAGATCAACGCCTTCAACTTCCCGGTCTGGGGCTCGCTGGAGAAGCTCGCGCCGGCGTTCCTGGCCGGCATGCCCACGCTCGTGAAGCCCGCCACCCCCACCGGGTACCTGGCCGAGGCCATGGTGCGCATCCTCGTGGAGTCCGGCCTGCTGCCGGAAGGATCGCTGCAGCTGGTCAGCGGCAGCGTGCCCGACCTGTTCGAGAATCTGCGGCTGGGCGACCTGGTCGGGTTCACCGGCAGCGCGTCGACCGCGCAGGCGCTGCGACAGCATCCGTCGGTGCAGACGGGTGGGGTGCGGTTCACCGCCGAGACCGACTCGATCAACGCCTCCGTGCTGGGCACGGACGCCACCGAGGGCACCCCCGAGTTCGACGCGTACGTGCGCCAGCTGGTGACGGAGATGACGACGAAGGCCGGCCAGAAGTGCACCGCCATCCGTCGCGCGATCGTGCCGACAGCGTCGGCGGATGCCGTGATCGCCGCCGTGCAGGCGCGCATCGATCAGAAGACTGTGCTGGGCGACCCGCGCGCCGAGGGCGTGACGATGGGTCCGCTGGCCTCGACCGCGCAGCGCGACGAGGTGCTGCGGCAGGTGCGGAAGCTGGAGGATGCCGGCGGGCGAGTCGTCGTCGGCGGCACGGACGCCCCCGAGGTGCGCTGGGCCGACGGCAGCACCGGCGACGCACCCGAAGGCGCATTCGTCTCGCCCGTGCTGCTGCGTTTTGACGACGCGCAGGCGGATGCCGTGCACGAGGTGGAGGCGTTCGGCCCCGTGTCGTCGCTGATCACATACGACACTGTCGCAGAGGCCTCCGACATCGTGAACCGCGGCGGCGGATCGCTGGTGACCAGCATCGCCACGCACGATCCCGCTCAGGCCGTGGAGCTCGCCACCCGCATCGCGCCGTTCAACGGCAGGATGCTGCTGCTCGACCGCGACGACGCCCGCACTTCCACCGGCCACGGCTCCCCCATGCCGGGCCTCGTGCACGGCGGGCCGGGCCGCGCCGGCGGCGGTGAGGAGCTCGGCGGCATCCGTGCCGTGCTGCACCACATGCAGCGCACGGCCGTGCAGGGCTCCCCCGAGATGCTCACGGCGCTGACCGGCGTGTGGCACGCCGGTGCCGCCGCGCACAGCGATGGCCGGCATCCGTTCCGCAAGTCGCTGGCAGAGCTGCGGATCGGCGAGCAGATCGTCTCGGCATCCCGCGAGGTGACGCTGGACGACATCGAGACGTTCGCGCACTTCACCGGCGACACGTTCTACGCGCACATGGATGAGAAGGCGGCCGCCGCGAACCCGTTCTTCCCGGGCCGGGTCGCGCACGGCTACCTGCTGGTGTCGTGGGCGGCGGGTCTGTTCGTCGACCCGGAGCCCGGCCCTGTGCTGGCCAACTACGGGCTGGAGAACCTGCGGTTCATCACCCCGGTGTCGCCCGGCGACAGCATCCGCGTGGAGCTGACCGCCAAGCAGATCACCCCGCGCGAGACCGACGAGTACGGCGAGGTGCGGTGGGATGCCGTGATCCGCAACCAGAACGATGAGATCGTCGCGACCTACGACGTGCTCACGCTGGTGAGCAAGGAGCCGGCGTGAGGGAGATGCTCAAACGCGACCGCGCCTCGGCCATGCTGGGCATGGTCGTCGAGGTCGATGAGCCCGGCCGCGCGGTGGTGTCGATGCCGGTGCGCGAGGACATGCTCAACGGCTTCGCCATCACGCACGGCGGGTTGGTGTTCACGCTGGCCGACACGGCGTTCGCGATCGCCTGCAACGAGGACGTGCGGGTCACGGTCGCCGGCGGTGCCGACATCACCTTCCTGAAGTCGACCGCGGCCGGGCAGACGCTCACGGCGACGGCCGTGCGCCGCACGATCAACGGCCGCAGCGGCCTGTACGACATCACCGTGACCGATGAGACCGGCGACGTCGTCGCCGAGGTTCGCGGCCGCTCCATCACCACCAACCGGACGCCGCTCTGACGCCACGGGACCGCACGGCACGACGAGGAGTCGACATGGTCTCAGCACCCTTCATCCCTGGATCCGAACCCGAGCTGCACTCGGTGGAGAGGCTGCGCGCGCTGCAGTTGGAGCGTCTGCAGTGGACGGTGCGGCACGCGTACGAGAACGTGCCGCTGTACCGTCGCAAGTTCGACGAGGCGGGTGTCGGCCCCGACGACATCCGCTCGCTGGAGGATGCTCGAAAGCTGCCGTTCACGACCAAGGCCGACCTTCGCGAGACGTACCCGTTCGGGATGTTCGCGGTGCCGATGGCGGAGGTACGCCGCATCCACGCGTCGTCGGGCACCACCGGGCGGCCAACCGTGGTCGGTTACACGCAGGCGGACCTGGATGTCTGGGGCGATCTGGTGGCACGGTCGCTGTACGCCGCTGGCATCCGCGCCGGGATGAAGGTGCACAACGCGTACGGATACGGCCTGTTCACGGGTGGGCTGGGCGCGCACACCGGCGTGGAGCGGCTGGGTGCCGTGGTCATCCCCGTCTCGGGCGGGCAGACGGCCCGGCAGGCGCAGCTGATCAACGACTTCGAACCGGATGCCATCCTCTGCACGCCGAGTTATCTGCTGACCATCGCGGATGCCCTGGAGCAGGCCGGCATCGACCCGACCAGGACGTCGCTGAAGGTGGCGGTGCTGGGCGCGGAGCCGTGGACCAACGAGATGCGGGTCGAGATCGAGAAGCGCCTGAACATCGACGCCGTGGACATCTACGGGCTCAGCGAGGTGATGGGCCCGGGTGTGGCGAGCGAGAGCGTGGAGACCAAGGACGGTCCGCACATCTGGGAGGACCATTTCCTGCCCGAGATCATCGACGGCGAGACCGGCGAGGTGAAGGGCGACGGCGAACTGGGCGAGTTGGTGTTCACCTCGCTCACCAAGCAGGCCTTCCCCGTGATCCGCTACCGCACCCGCGACCTGACCAGGCTGCTGCCGGGCTCGACGTATCCCGCGGTGCGGCGGATCGAGAAGATCACCGGGCGCGATGACGACATGATCATCCTGCGCGGCGTGAACCTGTTCCCCACCCAGATCGAGGAGCTCGTGATGGGCATGGAGGCGCTGACCCCGCACTTCATCCTCGAGCTGCGGCGCGAGGGACGCCTGGATTCCATGACCGTGCGGATCGAACGGCACCCCGCGCTGTCGGTGGAGGAGTGCGCGGCGGCGACGAACGTGCTGAAGCACCGGATCAAACAGCACATCGGCACGACCGTGGAGGTGGTGCTCGAGGAGCCCGGCACGCTGCCGAGGAGCGAGGGCAAGTACAAGCGGGTCTACGACCTGCGGTGAGGGTGGCGCGCCTCATCGGGCTGGATCAGAAGTGCATCCGCCAGTGCGATGCGGGACGCAGTTCTGATCCAGGTCGTTTCTACTGGGCGATCCTGTTGTGATCGGAGAAGCGGTGAAGTGAGGCCCGCCCGTGCCTCGCTGAAACGGAAGCCGCGGCGGGCGGGCTACCCCCGCAGCCCCAGCGCGAACGGCAGCACCGCGGTCGCACCGGCCTGCAGCAGCGCGCGCGCCGCGACGGTGAGAGTCCAGCGGCTGTCGGCCAGGTCATCCACCAGCAGCACGGGGCCTTCCGGGATCTGCAGCCCCTCAACCGTGAAGCGTTCCCACAGCCCCGCCACGCGGAACGCGCTGTTGCCGCCGGGACCTCCTGTCGGCCCTTCGCCGGAGAAGCCGAGCTCACCCAGATATGGCAGCCTGCCGATCTCGGCCAGGCCACGGGCCAGCGAACCCGTCAGCTGCGGGTGTGAGCGCGACGGCATCCCCACCACCGCGACCGGACGCTCCTCCCATCCCCACCCGGCCAGCACCCGCACGCATGCGTCCAGCACCTGCGGCGGCACCGGGGCATCCGCAGCTCCGGCGGCGAACAGCTCGCGCAGCGTGCCGCCCCAGCCGAGATCCGTCAGCCGAGCCAGCGCACGCCCCTCGGCGGCCTGTTCCTCGGCCACGATGCGCCCGCGGACGGGGACGCCCAGCCGGTCGGCGCCCGTGGGCCACTGCTTGCGCGGCTCGATGGGCACGCCGACACGGTCGAGAGAACCTGCAGCTGCGGCTCCGGCATCCGCTCCGATCTCAGTCGGGAACCACGCCCCCGCGCAGTTGTCGCACCGCCCGCACGGCGCGGCGGTGGCGTCGTCCAAGGATCGCTGCAGGAACTCCATCCGGCATCCGCTGGTCTGCTGGTACTCGATCATGTGCTGCTGCTCGGCCCGGCGCTCGGCGGCGATGCGCTCGTAGCGCTCGGCGTCGTACGTCCAGCCGGCGCCGGTCGAGACCCACCCGCCCTGCACGCGCTTGACGGCGCCGTCGACATCGAGCACCTTCAGCAGCAGCTCCAGCGGAGTGCGGCGGATGTCGACCCTGGCCTCCAGCGCGGGCGTCGAGATGGGCTGGTCGCCAAGGGCGGCGATCACGCGCTCCGCACGCTCCCTGTCGGGCATGGATGCCGTGGCGAAGTAGTGCCAGATGTCCTTGTCCTCCGCGCCGGGCAGCAGCAGCACGTCGGCGCTCTCACTGGCACGGCCCGCGCGTCCCACCTGCTGGTAGTACGCGACCGGCGACGACGGTGCACCGAGGTGGATGACGAAGCCGAGGTCGGGCTTGTCGAAGCCCATGCCCAGCGCGCTGGTGGCGATGAGCGCCTTGACCTCGTTGCGCTTGAGCATCCCCTCGGACTCCTCGCGCTCGTCGGCGTCCGTCTGCCCGGTGTACGCGCGCACGTCGTGACCGTGCTCGCGCAGCAGCCGTGCAGTGTCGACGGCCGCGGCGACGGTGAGCGTGTAGATGATGCCGGAGCCCGGCAGATCGTCGAGATGGCTGAGCAGCCAGGCAAGTCGGCTGGCGGCGTTCGGCAGCTGCAGCACGCCCAGGCGGAGGGATGCTCGCGCCAGCGGCCCGCGGATGGTCAGCACCTCCGCGCCGCCGAGCTGCTCCGCCACATCCGCCACGACGCGGCTGTTGGCCGTGGCGGTCGTGGCGAGCACCGGGACGTCGGAGGGCATCTGCGCGATCAGGTCGCGCAGGCGCCGGTAGTCGGGCCGGAAGTCGTGGCCCCAGTCGCTGATGCAGTGCGCCTCGTCGACCACCAGCATCCCGATCCGGCGCACCAGCGTCGGCAACTGGTTCTCCCGGAAAGAGGGGTTGTTCAGCCGCTCGGGCGAGACCAGCAGCACGTCGACCTCGTCACGATCGAGCCGTTCCAGAACATCGGACCACTCGTGCGCGTTGGTGGAGTTGATGGCGACAGCCCGCACGCCCGCGCGCTCGGCCGCGCTGATCTGGTCGCGCATGAGCGCCAGCAGCGGCGAGACCAGCACCGTGGGCCCTGCTCCCTGCCGGCGCAGCAGCAGCGTGGCGACGAAGTACACCGCCGACTTGCCCCACCCGGTGCGCTGCACGACCAGCGCCCGCCGCCGTTCGGCCACCAGGGCCTCGATGGCCTCGTACTGGCCGTCGTGGAAGTCCGCATCCGGGCGGCCGACGAGGTCGCGGAGGGCGGAGAGCGCGGCATCGCGGGTGGTGGAGGTCATGCCTCCACTCTGCCCGACGGCACCGACATGGCCACCCGAGGCATAGCCTGTCCCCATGATCACCCGCGAGCTCGCCGTCGCCCTGCGCGAAGCCGGGTTGGTGTGGCATCCGGCATCCGGCGATCGCTTCCAGCTCGACCTTCCCGAGGAGGTCGAGCCCGAGATCGAGGCCGAGACCTTCACGGTCAGCGAGATGACCATCGAGGCGCGGCGCACGCCGCGCGGCACGGATCTCGCCTTCAACGGGACGACGGAGTGGGCTCTGGATGCCGTGGAGCTGGCCGATGCGGTCTGGCTGCCGCGCGAGGACCAGTTGCGCGAACTGCTGCGCGGCACATTCCGGCGTCTGACGCGCCTGGAGGACACCTTCGAGGTCGAGATCCAGCTCGCACAAGAGACGCTGCGGTTCGAGCATCCGGATCCCGCTGAGGCGTACGGGCGGGCACTTCTGGAACTCATCTCCCGCTCGCTCTGATCCGGTTGCAACCGCCTCACGAGCATGCGACAATTACCTAACGATCGGTCAGTAAAGAAGAACGCCGAGGAGTCGAAGATGACCGCACCCGCAGACCTCTCCGTGGTCGACGATGCCGACGCGCTGGCGCGCTTCGACGAGCACGTCGCCCACGAGCAGCGCATCGAACCGCGCGACTGGATGCCGGAGGCGTACCGCAAGACGCTGATCCGTCAGATCTCCCAGCACGCGCACTCCGAGATCATCGGCATGCAGCCCGAGGGCAACTGGATCACCCGCGCCCCGAGCCTGAAGCGCAAGGCCATCCTGATGGCGAAGGTGCAGGACGAGGCCGGCCACGGGCTCTACCTGTACTCCGCCGCGCAGACCCTGGGCATCACACGCGACACGATGACGCAGCAGCTCATCGACGGCAAGGCCAAGTACTCCTCGATCTTCAACTACCCCACCCCCACCTGGGCCGACATGGGCGCGATCGGCTGGCTGGTCGACGGCGCGGCCATCGTGAACCAGGTGCCGCTGTGCCGCTGCTCGTACGGCCCGTACGGGCGCGCGATGGTGCGGGTCTGCAAGGAGGAGTCGTTCCATCAGCGACAGGGATTCGAGATCCTGCTGGCCCTCATGCAGGGCACGCAGGAGCAGCGCGAGATGGCTCAGGATGCCGTGAACCGGTGGTACTGGCCGAGCCTGCAGATGTTCGGCCCGCCGGATGACCAGTCCCCGAACTCCGCACAGTCGATGGCGTGGAAGATCAAGCGGTTCTCCAACGACGAGCTGCGGCAGCGTTTCGTCGGGATGCTCGTGCCGCAGGCCGAGATCCTCGGCATCACGTTGCCCGACCCCGAACTGCGCTGGAACGAGCAGACCCAGACCTACGACATGGGCGAGATCGACTGGGACGAGTTCTTCCAGGTGCTGAAGGGCAACGGGCCGTGCAACGCCGAGCGCATCGAGCGCCGCCGTACCGCGCACGAGGACGGCGCATGGGTGCGCGAGGCCGCGGCCGAGTACGCCCGCAAGCAGGCACTGCGCGCAGAAGGGCAGGTGGCGTGATGTCGACTCCCGGTGCTTCGCTCCCCACGCCCCCCTCCGGGGCGCGTGGGCCCGGCTCAGCAACCGAGGGGCAGGAGACCTGGCCTCTGTGGGAGGTCTTCGTCCGCGCGAACCGCGGCCTGAACCACGTGCACGTCGGATCGCTGCACGCGCCAGACGCGACCATGGCCGTGCGCAACGCCCGCGACCTGTACACCCGCCGTAACGAGGGCGTCTCGATCTGGGTCGTGCCGGCGGATGCCATCACCACCAGCGACCCCGACGACAAGGGCGCCTTCTTCGAGAGCCCGGCCGGCAAGAACTACCGTCACGCCGTGTACTACACGGCATCCGAGGGGGTGCCGCACCTGTGAGCGAGGATGTGCACGTCTCGGTCGACGAGCTGGAGCTCGCTGCCGAGCTCTCCGGCGGTGAGGCCCGCGCGACCTCGGCCGACATCGCCGAGTACGCCCTGTGGCTGGCCGACGACGCGCTGGTCCTGTCGCAGCAGCTGGGCGCCTGGATCTCGCGCGCGCCCGAGCTGGAGGAGGATGTCGCGCTGGCCAACATCGCGCTGGACCTGCTCGGCCACGCCCGCTCCCTGCTGCGCTACGCCGGTTCTTGGGACGGCCGCAGCGAGGACGAGCTGGCGTACTTCCGTGACGAGTCCGAGTTCCGCAGCGCCTGGCTCATGGAGCAGCCGAACGGCGATTTCGCGCAGACCATCGCGCGCCAGCTGCTGGCATCCGCCTACATGTTCGAGCTGTACTCCGCGCTGCGCTCCTCGACCGATGAGACCCTGGCGGCCATCGCCGAGAAGTCCGTCAAGGAGGTCGACTACCACCGCGATCACGCCGTGCAGTGGGTGCTGCGGCTGGCTGGCGGGACCGACGTCTCGCGCGAGAAGATCGTCCGCGCGCTGCGCGATGTGTGGCCGTACATCGACGAGCTGTTCCGCGACGAGGACCTCACCACCCGACTTGCGGATGCCGCAGTGCAGCCCTCTTCGCTGCGTGCGGGCTTCGACGCCGTGATCGCCGAGGTGCTCGCCGAGGCCGAACTCGAGGCGCCCGCCATCGGGCAGTCGAGCGGCGGCGGCAGGCACGGTGCGCACGCCACTCCGATGGGCCACCTACTGGCGGAGATGCAGGTGCTGGCCCGCCGGCATCCGGGAGCGATCTGGTGACCCGCATGACGGCACCGCTGAGGGCGACCCGCGCGCGGCAGATCGCCGCGCGCGTGGCCGATCCCGAGATCCCCGTGCTCACCATCGAGGATCTCGGCGTGCTGCGCGACGTGCGCTCCGACGAGACGGGCCGAGTCGTGGTGGACATCACCCCGACGTACAGCGGATGCCCGGCCATGGACGCCATCCGCGACGACATCCTGCTGGCGCTGACCGCCGAGGGATTCGACGACGTCGAGGTGCGGCTGGTGCTCTCCCCCGCCTGGACCACCGACTGGATGAGCGAGGACGGCAAGCGCAAGCTCACCGAGTTCGGCATCGCCCCGCCGTCCGGCCGAGCCGCTCACACGCAGGGCCCCATCAAGCTGACGCTCGCCGTCAAGTGCCCGCGCTGCGGATCGCTGAACACCCGCGAGATCTCCCGCTTCGGCTCCACCTCGTGCAAGGCGCTCTACGAGTGCCGCGCGTGCCTGGAGCCCTTCGACCATTTCAAGGTGATCTGATGGCGCTGTTCCGGATGCCCGACTCCCACCCACACGCCGCCGAGCCCCGGCATCCCACCGGCGACCGGCACCGCGCACGGTTCCACACGCTGACGGTGTCGGATGTGCGGCGGCTCACCGATGACGCCATCGAGGTGAGCTTCATCGTTCCCGGCGACCTCGCCGACGAGTACGCCTACCTGCCCGGCCAGTACGTGGCGCTGCGGGTGCAGTTGAACGGCGAGGAGCTGCGCCGCTCGTACTCGCTGTGCCGCCCGCCGTCCCCCGTGCGGGACGGCGCGACCAGCCTCAGCGTCGCGGTCAAGCGCGACGAGGGCGGAGTGTTCTCCACCTGGGCGCAGACCGAGCTGACCCCCGGCTTCGAGATCGACGTGATGAGCCCGCAGGGCACCTTCACCTCTGGCCTGTCAGAGCTGGAGGGCACGCATGTCGTCGGCATCGCGGCGGGCTCGGGCATCACGCCGATGATGGCGCTCGCGCGGAACCTGCTGACGGCATCCGATTCCACCCGCTTCACACTGCTGTACACGAACAAGTCCACCAGCGACGTGATGTTCCTCGAGGACCTCGCCGATCTGAAGGACCGCTACCCCACCCGGCTGGTGCTGCACCACGTGCTCTCGCGCGAGCAGCGCACGGCGCCGGTGCTGTCGGGCCGGATCGATGAACAGAAGCTGCGCACGATCCTGGATGCGCTGATCCTGCCCGCCACGGTGGACGAGTGGTTCCTGTGCGGGCCGTTCGCGCTGGTGGACATGTGCCGCGAGGTGCTGACCGACATCGGCGTGCCGCGCGAGCACGTGCGCTTCGAGCTGTTCACCACCGGCGACGCGCCCGCAGAGCGCGGGCCGCGGCAGGTGGAGGTGCGCGCCGGGCAGAAGACGGTGCGCATCGAGATCAACCTCGACGGCGTCTCCTCCACCGTGGAGAGCCCCGTCGACGCCCACGAGTCGGTGCTGAACGCCGCGCTGCGCGTGCGGCCTGACACCCCGTTCGCCTGCTCGGGCGGCGTGTGCGGCACGTGCCGCGCGCGCGTGCTGGAGGGCAGCGTGACCATGACCGAGAACTACGCCCTGGAGCCCGACGAGCTCGAGCGCGGCTATGTGCTCACCTGCCAGTCCCACCCCACCAGCGACCGCGTCGTGGTCGACTACGACGTCTGACCTCAGGAGCCTCATGATCGACCTCGCCATCGCCGCCGACGTCGCGCACGTCACCCTGAACGCCCCCGCCAAGCTCAACGCGCTCGATGAGCAGGCGCTCGCCGACCTGGGCGCCGCCTACGACGAGGCCGAGCGTGCCGGAGTGCGCGCGCTCGTGCTGCGCGGCGAGGGCCGGGCGTTCTGCGCCGGGCGCGACATCTCCGGTGTCGACCCCCGCGACGACGACGTGATGGGGTACCTCGGCGGACTGGTCACGCCGCTGCTGAAGCGGATGTCGGCGTTCCCCGCCCCGACGTTCGCCGTCGCGCACGGCGCCTGCCTGGGTGTGGGGCTGGGCCTGCTGATAGCCACGGATGTCGTGTACGTGGCGGAGTCGGCGAAGATCGGCTCCCCGTTCGCCGCCCTCGGCGCCACGCTCGATTCCGGAGGGCACGCGCTGTTCCTGGACCGGCTGGGCGCGCACCGCACGCTCGACCTCATCTACACCGGCAGGCTCATGACCGGTGCCGAGGCGGTGGCCGCGGGACTGTTCTCGCGGGTCTTCCCCGACGGCGAGGTGGCGCAGGCCGCCGAGGATGCCGCGTCGAAGGCATCCCAGGGCGCGACCGCCGCGTTCCTGGCCAGCAAGCAGCTGGTGGCGCGCATCCGCGACGAGCGCCTGGCGCTGTGGGAGTCGGTCGAACTCGAGAACGCCGCGCAGGCGGCATTGTGCGACACCGACGACTACCGCGAGGGCTTCGCCGCGTTCCAGCAGAAGCGCAAGCCGGAATTCACCGGCCGCTGACCCGCCCGTCTATTCGCGCGAAACGCAGAGTGATGGCGCGTTTCGGGCGCATTCGACGCATATAGACGGGCGGTGAGAGTGATCAGGCGCTCGGCGGCAGACCCTGGTCCTCTTCTGTGACGGTGCCCTTGTACGACCACGGGAAGTTGATCCAGCGGTCGGTGGCCTTCCACGAGTAGTCCGGGTCGATGATCGTGGTGGGCTTGGTGTAGATGGTCACGGATTTCACGATGGCGCCCTTGTCCTGCAGCAGCTTGACGGCCAGCGCCAGCGTGCGGCCGGAGTCGGCCACGTCGTCGACCAGCAGCACGCGGCGGCCGTCGAGGTACTCCATGTCCAGGGCGGGCGGCAGCACCTCGGGTGCGTCGAGCACCGTGCCGATGCCGGTGTAGAACTCCATGTTGATGGCGCCGCAGTTCTTCGCGCCCAGGCCGTAGGCGATGGCCCCGGCAGGCAGCAGACCGCCGCGGGCGATGGCGACGACGACCTCGGGCTCGAATCCGCTGTCGAGGATGCTCCTGGCCAGCTCTCGCGTCGCGTCTCCGAAACCGTCCCAGGTGAGCGTCTCGCGCTCGATCGCTGCATCCGTCATTGCTCCATTGTCCTGCATCAGCGCGGGTACAATCGACACGTCCGGCTACGGCCGGTGCCCGAAAAAGGGGCACGAAGCACTCTGCGACCGACAGGCCACCGCGATGACGCGCGAGCAGCGAGACATATACGGATCCCGTCCGTTCCTCTCGAAAGGCTTTCGCATGCCCACCGTCTCCGCCCACGTCGCCCTCACCCTCGCCCAGCACATCGACCACGTCTTCGGCGTGATGGGCAACGGCAACGCCTACTTCCTCGACGCCATCGAGACGCAGACGGATGCCGTGTTCACGGCCGTCCGTCACGAGCAGGGCGCCGTGGTCGCCGCCGACGCGCACTTCCGCGCCTCGGGCCGGATCGCCGCGGCCACCACGACCTACGGCGCCGGGTTCACGAACACCATCACCTCGCTGGCCGAGTCCGTGCAGGCGCACGTGCCGCTGGTGCTGGTGGTCGGCGACGAGCCGACCTCGGGTCCGCGCCCGTGGGACGTCGACCAGATCGCGCTGGCATCCGCCGTCGGCGCGCGCACCTACACGACAGGCAGAGCGGATGCCGCGGCCACGACCGTCATCGCCATCGAGCACGCCCTGACGTACCGGGTGCCGGTCGTACTGGCCATCCCCTACGACGTCGCCGCTCTCGAGGCCGGCCCGGTGCCCGCTGCTCCCGAGCCCCGAGTCCCCGCTCCCCTGGCGCCGAAGGGCGAGTTCGCGGAGGGGATGCTGGACGAGATCGCCGCTGCCCTCGCAGGGGCGGAGCGCCCGTTCCTGCTGGCGGGGCGCGGTGCCTGGCTGGCCGGTGCGAGCGTGGCCCTCGGGCAGCTGGCCGAGGCGACCGGTGCCCTCACGGCGTCCAGCGCCCTGGGCAGGGGCGTGTTCCCGGACACCCGCTACGACCTGGGTGTGGCGGGCGGCTTCGGCGCAGACGGCGCCATGGCGCTGGTGCGGGAGGCCGACGTGGCCGTGGTGTTCGGTGCCTCACTGAACCAGTTCACGATGCGCTTCGGCGAGCTGTTCGCGCCCGGCACCCGGGTGTTCCAGATCGACGTGGCCCCGGCCGCCACGCATCCGCACGTCGGCGGGTTCGTGCGCGCGGATGCCCGGTTGGCGGCCGAGGCGCTGGTCGCGCTCGTCCATAACTCCGGAGAATCGGCAGCGAAAGCCACCGACACGCCGTACGACGGCACCGCGGACCCCTGGATCTCCGGAGTTGTGGCATCCGGCGCCCCGGCGTCCGGCGCCCCGGCATCCGACTCCCCGGCATCCGCTGCCGAACACTCGACGCGGGAAAGTGCGCCTGCCGCGGACGAATTCGCGGATTCTGTCCGCGCGAAGCGCACATCTCCGCGCGAAGCGCACACTCCCTGGCGCGAGACCGTCGACGTCGCCGCCGCCCGCACCTACCCGGAAGGCGACGCGCTCGCTCCCGACGGCCGGCTGGACCCGCGCTCCGCGGCACGCCGCATCGCCGAGCTGCTGCCGGAGGACCGCGTGGTGGTGTCCGACGGCGGGCACTTCATCGGCTGGGCCAACATGTACTGGCCGGTGGCCGCCCCGGATCGCATGATGATGGTCGGCACGGCGTTCCAGTCCATCGGCCAGGGCTGGCCGAGCGTGGTCGGTGCCACCCGTGCCCGGCCGGAGAGCACGGTCGTGCTGACCTCCGGCGACGGCGGCGGCCTGATGGCCATCTCCGACCTGGAATCCGCGGTGCGGGCCGCCGGCGGACACGGCTGCGCCGTGGTGTGGAACGACGCGGCCTACGGCGCCGAGGTCAACCTGTACGGGCTGAAGGGCCTGGCCGAGTCCCCCATGATGATCCCCCAGGTCGACTTCGCCGCCTTCGGCGAGGCCGTCGGCGCGGAGGGCGTCGTGGTCCGCACGCTCGACGACCTCGAGCGGCTGGCATCCTGGGCATCCGAGGATCCGGCATCCCGCCGCTTCCTCCTGCTCGACCTGCGCATCTCCGGCAGAGTCATCGCGCCGTACCAGCAGGAGATCATCCGCGTGAACTCCTGAGCCCGGCATCCGCTCGGGACGGAACCTCAATCCAGCTGTTCGATCCCCTGCAGACGCACCTGCTCCAGGTCGAGATCTGCCGAGATCCGGTGCACGATCAGATCGTCGACGGCGCCGGAGCGGCGAAGCCCGTGCAGCACTCCGCGCTTGTGCTCGATCACCGCCAGCTTGAGCCGCGACATCTCCTCGTAACGGATCAGCGGCGAGCGCTGCTCCAGGTCGATGTCGGCCGAGACCGCGACCATCTGGAGCACACCGCCACCCCCCGTCTCATCCCCCAGGTCGACGGGAACGGCCGGTCCCGCGGCGCCACCGGCCAGCGGATCGGGAGCGTCGAGCAGGTCCTCCATCGCGCCCACCTCCGCGTCGATCAGCGCGCGCTCCCTCGCCATCGCTCGGGCGTTGGCGAGCTCCAGCCGCTCGTAGCCGTCGCGCCGCAGCCGGTCGCGCACCTCGTCGCTGATCCCGTGCTCGGCGGCCAGCGCATCCAGGGCCGACATCGCCGCGCCGGAGATGGCGCGCTCGGCGAGCTCGAACTCCTCCGCCTCACCCTGATCGACGGGGAACCGCGCCCAGCGGACGATGGCGGGCAGCAGCGGCCCCTGAACGAGCAGACTCAGCAGGATCACCCCGGCCGTGACGAAGACGATGTCGTCTCGTCCGGCGAGCGGCGCGCCGTCCCCCGTGGCCAGAGGCACCGACAGTGCGATCGCCAGCGAGACGGCGCCCCGCATGCCCGCCACAGTGGTGACGAGCTGCATCCTGGTGCGCATTCCCAACGGGTGCGTCGGCGCGCCCGCCAGCTGCTGGAACGGCACCGCGAGCAGCTGGAACAGGAAGCGCACCACCAGCAGCGCAGCCCAGACGGCGAGGGTCGTCAGCATCAGCCAGCCGATGGTCTGCAGCGAGGTCTGGTGCACCACCCACTGCACCTCCAGCCCGATCAGCACGAACAGCGCTCCGTTGAGCAGGAAGACCCCGAACGGCCAGGCGGCATCGGACTGACGCCGCGACGCGGCGGTGGTGACCTGCGAGCTGACATACGCGGCGATCAGCCCCGCGACGACCACGGCCAGCACACCGGAGGCGTGGATCATCTCGGCCAGCAGGAACGCGACGAACGGCACCAGCAGCATCGTCACGTTGATGGTGATCGTCGACTGCGTGCGGCGCAGCAGCAGCCAGGCCGCCGCAGCGACCACGGCGCCGACCAGGATGCCGCCGAGATACGAGACGATGACCGTCCAGGTGACCAGGAGCGGCGTGACCTGACCGCCGACCGCGAGCGAGACCGCGATGGCGTACAGCACCAGCGCGGTGCCGTCGTTCGTCAGGCTCTCCGCCTTGAGCTTCATGAAGCTGCGCCGAGGCAGCAGGCGCCCGAGCGCGGCGACGGCGGTGGCGTCGGGCGGGGCCACTGCGGCGCCGAGGATCAGGGCGATCTCCCACGGCAGGCCGAACAGCACGCCCACGCCGGCGACAGCAAAGGCCGACGCGACCACGAGCAGCGTGCTCATCGGCAGGATGTACCGGAAGTCCCGACGGATGGACCGCAGCGACGTCGTCAGACTCTCCCAGAACAGCATCACCGGCAGGAACAGCAGCAGCACGGTCTCCGGCGGCAGCTGCACGTTCCGCAGCGCGGGCACGAAGCCCAGCAGCAGCCCGAACACGACCAGCACCAGCGGCAGCGCGACGCGGATCCTCGGCGCCAGCATCGTCCCCGCCAGGATCGTCAGCCCCAGCAGGACCGTGATCTCCAGACCTTCCATGCGCCACCCCATCCGCCGTCGCAGCAGGACGCGACGTGCTCAGAGCACAGCATCCATGACAGTGACGGTATTCCCGTGTTCGGCCGGAGGGAAGAGCATCTCCCAGACCTCAGACCCAGCCCTTGTCCTGCGCGATGCGCACGGCCTGCGCGCGGTTGGATGCGCCGGTCTTGCCGATGGCCGCGGAGAGGCCCCACCCGGCAGTCGTCACCTGTCTGAAGTCGACGTCACGACCGACGTCAGGATGCCGGGAGCAGGGCGCCCTGGAAGAACGCGGACAGCTCGTCGACGGCATCCAGCGGCAGGACGGCCGCCACGTACTGGTCGGGCCTGACGACGATCACGACGCCGTCGCGGGACAGGCCCCGCGACTCGAAGATGTCCTCGTTGCACCACACGGTGGGTGCTGCCGAGTACACCTTCTCCCAGTCGGTCAGGCCGAACGGGCCGGTCTGCGGACGGAACAGCGCGGGGGCATCGTGGAACTCCAGCTCGTCGTGACGCTGCTGGTAGATCGCGAGCACGTCGAACACGGCATCCGAATCCCCCTCCGCCGGGGTGTAGTGCGCCAGAAGCGGCTCCACCGCGGAAGCCCAGCGCGCCAGCGCGTCGCCGGACCGATCCGCGAACGCGTACACCCTCCAGCGCCCATCAGCCTTGGCGTGGTGCCCCAGGTGCTCGGCGTTGCCGTCGCTGACGCGGGTGACCTCGGCCGACTTGAAGCGCTTGCCGAGCGGGAACCCCGTGGCCAGCTCCTGCTGCGAGGCGCCCGAGACGATCATGGACGGCGGGTACTGCGTCATGAACCCGGAGGGGAACTCGGCGGTCGCCAGATAGTAGGTCGCCAGCTCCTGCGGGTCGGAGATCTCCTCGGGCTTGCGGGCCATCAGCGAGGACCACTCGCGGTCGAAGTCGATCAGCTGCTGGGCGACCGGACGGCGCTCGGCGGCGTAGGTCGACAGCAGCTCGACCGGAGCGCGACCGGTGAGCACGTGTCCGAGCTTCCAGCCCAGGTTGAATCCGTCCTGCATGGAGACGTTCATGCCCTGCCCGGCCTTGGCGCTGTGCGTGTGGCAGGCGTCTCCGGTGAGGAACACGCGCGGGTGACGGTCGGCTTCCAGCGCGTCGTCGAAGCCGTCGGTGACACGGTGGCCGACCTCGTACACGCTGTGCCAGGCCACCTGCTTCACGTCGAGCGTGTAGGGATGCAGGATCTCGTTGGCCCTGGCGATGATCTGCTCGATCGACGTGGAGCGAACCTGGTGGTTGTCATCCTCGGCGACGGCGCCCAGATCGATGTACATCCGACTGAGGTAGCCGCCCTCGCGCGGGATGTGCAGGATATTGCCGGCTTCGGCGTTGATCGCGCACTTGGTGCGCCAGTCGGGGAAGTCGGTGTTCACGAGGACGTCCATCACGCCCCAGGCGTGCGCGGAGATGCTGCCGACATGCTTGCGCCCGATGGCCTCGCGCACGCCGCTGCGAGCGCCGTCGCAGCCGGCGACGTACTTGGCGCGGATGATGCGCTCGGCGCCGTGGTCGTTGACCCGCACCTCGACGGGGTACTCGCCGTCGTCGTGCACGGTGAGCCCCAGGAACTCCACGCCGTAGTCGGGCTCGATGCGCCCTGGCCCGTGCGCGGCGGCCTCGGCGAAGTAGTCCAGCACGCGCGCCTGATTGACGATCAGGTGCGGGAACTCGCTGATCTTCAGCCCGTAGTCCTCGGTGCGGGAGGTTCGGATGATGTTGTCGCGGTTCTCGGGGTCGGGACCCCAGAAGTTCATCCAGCCGATGTTGTACGCCTCGGCGATGATGCGCGGCGCGAACCCGAACGCCTGGAAGGTCTCGACGCTGCGGGGCTGGATGCCGTCGGCCTGCCCGAGCACGAGTCGACCGTCCCGCTTCTCGATGATGCGCGTGTTCACATCGGGGAACTGCGACATCTGCGCGGCCAGCAGCATGCCGGCGGGCCCGGAGCCGACGATGAGCACGTCGACCTCGTCGGGCAGATCGGCGGAGCGGTTCAGGCCGAGCCCCGCGGCGGGGAGCACGCGCGGGTCGTGGGAGACATAGCCGTGGTGGTGGAACTGCATCTTCGGGTCCTTCCCTGAACATCGTCGTCAGGTGTTGCACTGCCGTCACGCGCGTTCTATATTTGAACAGCACGTTCTACTATTGAACAGATCGTATACGACGAGCGGATGCCGTGACAAGAGCACCGCGATGAGAAGGAGCCCGCATGTCCGCCGCCCCCGCCTCGCAGACGCTGAGCCGCGGCATCAGGATCCTGGAGATCCTCGCCGACGGCCCGCTGTCGATCGACGAGGTCGCCGCGCGGCTCGAGGTGCACCGCTCGATCGCCTACCGCCTGCTGCGCACGCTGGAGGATCACCGCCTGGTGGCTCGCAACGCGGCAGGACTCGCGTCCCTCGGTCCCCGGATGGCGGCGCTGGCGGCCGGGGTCGCGCACGACCTGCAGGCCGAGGCGCTGCCCGAGCTCACCGCCGTCGCGAACGAGCTCGGGCTCACGGCCTTCCTGGCCGTGCTCGACGGCGAGGAGGTCATCACGCTCACCAGCGTCGAGCCGCGTCACACGGTGGCGAACGTCGCGCAGCGGCCGGGCACCCGGCATCCGGTGACCGCCGGCGCACCAGGGCGGGCCATCCTCGCCCAGCTGCGGGATTCCGAGTGGCCCGAGGTCTCGGCCGACCTGCGTGCCGAGGTCGAGGTGTCCCGCGAACGCGGCTTCGCCACCAGTCACGACGAGGTCATCCCCAACCTGCGCTCGGTCGCCGTGCCGCTGGCGCTCCGCGGCCGCCGCCCCGCGGCCCTGGCCGTCGTGCACGTGGCATCCAAGCATCCGGATGCTGAGATCGCCACCCGCCTGCAGTCGTCGGCGAGCGCGATCCGCGAGGCGCTCGGAGGCTGAGACCCGTTCAGCCACCGAGGCTCGCCTCACCTCGCGGCCACCGGCACGGCCGTGGTGTCCCCCGTGCCCCGGCCAATTCCGGCATAGAGCTCGGGCCGGGCCCTCTTCAGCCAAGCGCCCCAGGCGACGCCGCCCAGCCCCGGCACGATCACCAGTGCGGGGAGCAGGAAGGTGGCCAGCGTGGGCTCGGCCTGATCCAGCAGCACGTTGAAGTTCGCCAGGATCAGCACCAGCACCACCAACAGGACGACGCCCGAGACGATCGGGGCTACCATGCGCGAGCCGACGCCCACATCACGGTGGTCGCGCCGGAAGTAGCCGACGACGGCGAACGCCACGACGGCCATCAGCAGTACGAGCCCCAGTGCCCCGGTGTTGGTCAGCCAGGAGAACAGCGTGACAACGGGAAACAGCGCACCGAGGTCGGATCCGGCGCTGGCGATGGCGAAGATCGCGATGACCACCGCGGCCAGGACGGTCTGGGTCACGGAGCCCGCCCACGGCGCGCCGTTCCGCACCGCCGCGAGCCGTTCGGGGAGCACGCGCTCGCGCCCCAGCGAGAACAGGTAGCGGGCGACCGCGTTGTGGAAGGACACCAGCGCGGCGAACAGGCTGGTGATGAACAGCACCGAGGTGATGTCGACGAAGAGCACGCCGATGTGCTCGGCGACGAACCCGAAGAACAGCGGCGGGCCGGCCTCCTCGGCGGTGATCCCGCCCGAGGTGATCTTCGACGGCCCGATGGCCAGCGACAGCGCCCAGGAGGACAGCGCGTAGAACCCGCCGATGATCAGCACCGCGCTGAACGTGGCCCGCGCGACCGTGCGCTTGGGGTCCTTCGCCTCCTCACCGTAGATGGCGGCGGACTCGAAGCCCATGAAGGCCGCGATGCCGAACACCAGCACGGCGCCGATGCCGGGCGTGAACAGCTCGGTCGGGGAGATGGGCTGCGCGGTGAACTCCTCGGCGGGCTGCGCGAAGGCGACGATGTCGAACACCAGCACCGCCAGGAACTCCAGGCTCACGATGATGCCGAGCACCTTCGCCGACAGGTCGACGCGGTTCACGCCCATCACGGCGACCACAGCGATGCACGCCAGCACCGGCACCCACCAGGGCACGCTCAGCCCGAACTTCTCCTCCAGCAGCATGGACACCTGGAATCCGAACATCCCGTAGATGCCGATCTGCATGCAGTTGTACGAGACCAGGGCGACCAGCGACGCCCCGACGCCGACCGGTCTGCCCAGCCCGCGTGCGGCGTAAGAGTAGAACGCGCCGGCGTTGGTGATGAACCTGCTCATGGCGGCGTAACCGATGGCGAACACCGCCAGCACCGCACCCAGCAGTATGTAGCCGATCGGCACGGCCGCGGAGCCGGTGACGGAGTACGCGGTGGTCACGCCGCCGGCGACGACCGTCAGCGGCGCCGATGCCGCGATGATCATCACCGTGATGGAGGGCACGCCGAGGCGGCTCCGCGGTGTCGAGGTGGGAGACGTCTGCGAGAGATGGGCGCTCATGGGAACTCCTGCGTTCGTGAGTGCGTCGGGTGGATGCTGTCCATCGTGCTGCTCGGCGTGCGCCGGGGGTTGTCCGCCCGCGCATTCTGGTTGCCCGCGCGCGCAGTCATCCCACGGAGGCATCTAGGGTACTGGTGTGACCAGCTCTCCCGGGCGCGAAGCACTGCTGCGCGCGACCATATCCGTCGTCGCCGACAGCGGCCTTCGCGCGCTGACCTACCGGGAGGTCGCCGCCCGCGCCGGGGTCTCGCACGGACTCGTGCGCCACCACTTCGGCTCGCGCGACCAGCTGATCGCCGCGGCGCTCGAATTCGCGATCGCGGAGAGCCTGCGCGAGACCAGCATGGACGACGGCCCCGCGGACGCCGCGGAGTTCGCCGCCGGCATCGAATCCCTGGCCGCCCGCAGCACCGATGCGCAGGCGTTCCAGTACGAGCTGCTGCTGGAGTCCCGCCGCCGCCCCGAGCTGCACGAGCACGTCGAGCGCTACTACCAGATGTACCGGGAGGCCAACCGCCGGCGCCTGACGGAACTGGGCGTCGACGACGAGGAGCTCATCGATGCGATCTGGTTCGCACTGGACGGGCTGGTGCTCAAGCAGCTCACCCTCGGCGGCGGCGAGGACATCGACCGGGTGCTGGCCCGCATCCGCCGGCTGATCACGGAGGCATCCCACCCCGCTTGACTATCCATTTGGATAGTCTTACGCTCGGTGCCACACACCGAGACCAAAGGCGGTTTTCCATGGCAGGCACCACCCCACACACCGTCGCGATCGTCGGCGCTGGATTCTCAGGGCTCACGGCCGCCCGCGAGCTGGAGGCGAACGGCATCCGCGTCGAGATCTACGAGGCCCGGGACCGCATCGGCGGCCGCGCCTGGACCGACGACCGGCTGGGCCGCCCGCTGGAGATGGGCGCCACCTGGGTGCATTGGATGCAGCCGTTCGTGTGGACCGAGATCACCCGCTACGGCCAGGGCATCCACCCCAGCCCCGTCGCCGACGACGCGTACTGGCTCAGCGGCGGCGAGGTGCACCACGGCACCGAAGCCGAGCTGGATGCCAAGCTGGCCCGCCCGCAGGAACGCATCTTCGAGGGCTCCCGCGACTTCTTCCCCTACCCGCACGAACCGCTTCACGTGCTGGAGTCCGGTGACGAGTCCCTGATCCAGAGCTTCCGCGCGGCCGACCAGGGCAGCGTGCTGGATGCGCTGCGCGACGGCGACTTCACGCAGGAGGAGATCGACCTGGCCGACGCGTACTGGTCGGCCGGTTACAACGGCAGCACGCTCACGGCATCCCCGCTGATGGCCAAGCACTGGGCGTCGCTGAGCGACCACCGCCTGTCGCTGCTCGACGATCAGACCCTGCGCTTCAAGCTTGACGACGGCATGCGCGGCATCTACCAGGCCATCGCCGCCGACCTGCGGGCCCCCATCCATCTGAGCACGCCCGTCGCCGCCGTCGCGCACGACGCCGACGGCGCCCGCCTCACGCTGGCCGACGGCCGCACCGTCGACGCGGATGCCGTGATCGTCACCGCCCCGCTCGGCGCGCTGGGGAACATCGCGTTCTCCCCCGCTCTGCCGGCTCCGGCGCAGCAGGTGGTGGAGGAAGGCTGGGGCTGCACCGGCTTCAAGATCTGGATCCGCATCCGCGGGCACCACTCCCTGATCGCCTACGCCCCCACCGGCAACCCGATCGCGCTGATCCGCAGCGAGTACTTCGACGAGGACGGCACCACGATCCTGGTGGGATTCGGCTCCGATCACAACGGCATCGACCTGACCGACCGCGAGCAGGTGCAGCAGATCGTGCGCCGCTGGCGTGCCGACCTCGAGGTCGTGGAGAGCACCGGCCACGACTGGGTGGCGGATCAGTGGTCGGGCCAGACCTGGGCCACGCCGAGATCCGGGCAGTTCCTCCAGGGCTGGAGCCTGTTCCGCGACACCGGCACCCGGCTGCGGTTCGCCGGTGCGGACTGGGCGAAGGGGTGGAACGGTGTGGTGGTGGACGGCGCCATCGAGACCGGCATCACCACCGCCCGCGGCCTTATCGACGAGTTCCGACGGGGATGAGCGCCATGCCGACCCTGGCAGCCCCGGACACGGCGCTGGGATTCACGCAGTTCCGCGCGGCCGTGAACGACTCGTTCGTGCCGCTCCAGGTCACCTCGGACAATCCGGGCACGTTCCGCGGCAGCATCCGCCATGCCGCGTCAGGCGGCGTGCACGTGGCCGTGGTCGACGCCGACGACCACGTCGTGGAGCGCACGCCGGCGCTGATCGCCGCCCGCCCGCGCAGCTGCTTCAAGGTCGGCATGCAGCTGGCCGGCCACGGACTGCTCATGCAGGACGGGCGCGAGGTGCTGCTGAGGCCGGGGATGCTCGCGATCTACGACACCGAGCAGCCCTACTCCCTCGCCTTCGACGGCCCGTTCCGCAGCCTGGTGGTGATGCTCCCCGCCGCCGACGTCGATCTGCCGCTGGAGGCGGTGAGCGAGCTGACGGCCGTCGCACTCGGCGACGAGCAGGACGGAGCGGGCGCGCTGATCCTTCCGTTCCTGCGGGGGCTCGCCGAGCATCCGGACGCATTGACCGGGCCAGTCGGCCCTCGGCTGGCTCGCAGCACGGTCGACATGATCAGCACCCTGCTCTCGCAGCAGCTCGCACTCCGCGGCGCAGGCGCTGACCCTCGCGAGCGGTTGTTCGCCGACGTCCTCAACTTCATCGACCTGCACCTGGCGGCTCCCGACCTGGATCCCGCCGCCATCGCCGCCGCGCACTTCATCTCGCAGCGCTCGCTGCACGCGCTGTTCCACGAGAACGGCGACACCGTGGCGAAGCGGGTGCGCCGTCGGCGGCTCGAGCAGTGCCGCATCCGGCTGGCGGATGCCGCCTACCTGGACCACTCGATCATGCGCATCGCCTCGGCCTGGGGCTTCATCGACGCCGCGCACTTCTCGCGCGCGTACCGGGCGGAGTTCGGATGCTCGCCCAGCCAGACCCGTTCCACCACCATCAAGGAGCACTGACATGTCCACCGCATTGCACACCTACGACGACCTGCTGGCCGCCGTGTCGGCATCCGCCGAGCCCTCGCGCGAGGTGCACGATCCCGCGACCGGCGAACTCATCGCCCGCGTTCCCGTGCAGGACCGCACCGACCTGGACGCCGCGATCGCCCGCGCCAGGGCCGCGCAGCCGGGCTGGGCCGCTCTCAGCGACGAGGAGCGCGTGGCGACCCTGAACCGCGTCGCCGATGCCATCGATGCCGCCGCCGAGCCGCTGGCGCTGCTGCTGTCGCGCGAGCAGGGCAAGCCGCTGAACGGCCCCAACGCGCGGTTCGAGGTGGGTGCGTGCTCGGCCTGGCTGCGGGCGACCGCCGCCACTCCCCTGCCGGTGGAGGTCGTCGTCGACGACGGTGAGACCTATGCCGAGCTGCACCGCCGCCCGATCGGGCTGGTGGCCGCGATCACGCCGTGGAACTGGCCGATGATGATCGCCATCTGGCAGATCGCCCCTTCGCTGCGGATGGGCAACGCCGTGGTGGCCAAGCCCTCGGAGTACACGACACTGTCCGGCCTGGCTCTGGCGGCCGTGATCAACACCGTGCTGCCGGAGGGCGTGCTGAACACGGTCGCAGGCGACGGCGCGCTGGGCGCCGCGATGACCTCGAACCCCGCGTTCGGCAAGATCATGTTCACCGGCTCCACCGCCACCGGCAAGCGCATCGTCGAGAGCTCGGCCGACAACCTCACCCGTCTCACGCTGGAGCTCGGCGGCAACGACGCCGGCATCGTGCTGCCCGATGTGGATCCTGCTGCCATCGCGCAGGACCTGTTCTGGGGCGCGTTCATCAACACCGGCCAGACCTGCGCGGCCCTGAAGCGGCTGTACGTGCACGAGGACGTCTACGACGCCGTCGTCTCCGCGCTCGCCGAGGTCGCCGCCGCCATGC
Source organism: uncultured Microbacterium sp. (assembly GCF_937927635.1). Taxonomy (GTDB): domain Bacteria; phylum Actinomycetota; class Actinomycetes; order Actinomycetales; family Microbacteriaceae; genus Microbacterium. The sequence continues at coordinate 17,606 of NZ_CALBRW010000003.1, read as the reverse complement.
CGATGGGCACGGGCGTCGACGAGCAGAACGTACTGGGGCCGCTGCAGAACCGCATGCAGTTCGACGTCGTGGACCGGCTCGTCGAGGCGGCCAAGGCCTCCGGAGCCCGCGTCGTGATGGGAGGGGATCCGGATCGGGATGCCGTGGGCAACTTCTACCCGACCACGCTCATCGCCGACATCGATCCCGGCAACCCCCTGGTCACAGAGGAGCAGTTCGGCCCCGCGCTGCCCATCATCCGCTACCACGACGTCGACGAGGCAGTCGCTCTCGCCAACGGAGTGGATGTCGGCCTGGGCGCCTCGGTGTGGTCCGCCGACCGCGCGAAGGCCCGCGAGATCGCGGCGCGCCTGCAGGCCGGCACCGTGTGGATCAACTCGCATGGCGGCGTGCACCCGATGGTGCCGTTCGGTGGCGTGAAACAGTCCGGCTACGGCTTGGAGTTCGGCGCCGAGGGGCTGAAGTCCGTGTCGGTCCCGCAGGTCATCAACGGCTGACGCCGTCATCCGCCCGGCTCGCACCGAGCCGGGCGGATGCGTCGTTCAGGCTCGCGACATCCCGTAGATCGGGGACTTCGCCTGCTCGTCCTCGCTCTCCGGGCCCAGGGGGATGCCGGTGCGATCGCGCAGCAGCAGCGTGGCGATCAGGCCGACCACGGTCATGCCCGCCAGGTACCAGGTGATGCCCGTGGTCGAGCGCGTGCTCTGGAAGATCGCCTGCGCGATCAGCGGAGAGAACGCGCCGCCGACGATGGCGCCGATCGCGTACGAGATCGAGACGCCCGAGAAGCGGATGGATGCCGGGAACAGCTCCGAGTACAGCGCGGCCTGCGGCCCGTACGTGAAGCCCAGCCCGATGGTGAGGATGACCAGGGCCGCGGCCAGCGAGGCGACGGTTCCGAGGTTGGTCAGGAAGAACAGCAGGAAGACGCCGACCAGCTGCGCGATCCATCCGACGATGTAGGTGGTGCGGCGCCCCAGCCTGTCGGAGAGCCAGCCCGAGAACCAGGTGAAGAACAGCCAGGTCACGCCCGAGAGCGCCACGACCCAGAACACCGGGCCGGTGGCCAGGCCGATGGGACCCTTGGGATCGGTGGCGTAGTGCTGCACGTATCCGCCGGTGGTCATGTAGCCGACGGCGTTGTTGCCGGCGAACACGAGCGCTGCGACGATCACCAGCGGGAGGTGGTTGCGCAGCAGCTGCACGATCGGCATCCGGGTCTCATCCTTGCGGGCGGCGATCTCGGTGAACACCGGGCTCTCCGACACCCGCAGTCGCACCCAGTAGCCGACGCCGATCAGCACGATCGAGAGCAGGAACGGGATGCGCCAGCCGAACTGGCCGAACGGGGTGTCCGCCAGGGCGACGGAGGATCCGGGCTGAGGTCCCGGGAAGATGCTCTCGGTCACGGCCAGCACCATGGATGCCAGCAGCAGGCCGATCGGCACGCCGATCTGCGGCGAGGCGCCGAACAGGCCGCGCTTGTGCTTGGGCGCGTGCTCGACGGCCATCAGCACCGCGCCGCCCCACTCGCCGCCGGCGGAGATGCCCTGGATCACGCGCAGCAGGATCAGCAGGACGGGAGCCCACACGCCGATCAGCGCGTGCGTGGGCAGCACACCGACCAGGGTGGTGGCGCCGCCCATCAGCAGCAGCGTCAGCACGAGCATCGGGCGACGCCCGAGCTTGTCGCCGAAGTGGCCGGCCAGGAAGGCACCCAGCGGGCGGAACAGGAAGCTGATGCCGACGCTGAAGAACGACACGATCTGCGCGAACTGGTCGCCCATCGGCTCGAAGAACAGCGTCGCGAACACGGTCGCGGCGGCGAACGCGTAGATGAAGAAGTCGTACCACTCCACGGTGGTGCCGACCACGGTGGCGAAGACGACGCGTCGTCTATCCGCCGACGATGCGATGGTCCCGGTCGGGGTGAACCCGCCGTCTGGCTGGGCGCTCATGAGTCTCTCCTTCGAGCTGACGTCGTTGTCCAGGGCGGATGATCGGAATGCTTGCCCTGTTGCGAGTGATGATATACGATTTCGAATACGACGCACAAGGGCATCTCCCCGCCACGTGCGAACGCAAGGAGGCGCACCAATGACGGCCATTCCCCGTCCCGGCAAGATCGTCGCGATCCATCTGAACTACCGCTCGCGCGCCGAGCAGCGCGGACGCACCCCCGCCGCCCCCTCCTACTTCTTCAAGCCGGCCAGCTCCGTCGGCGTCTCCGGTGGCACCGTGGAGCGCCCCGCCGGCACCGAGCTGCTGGCCTTCGAGGGCGAGATCGCGCTGATCATCGGCACAGCCGCCCGCCGCGTCTCCGTCGCCGACGCCTGGTCGCACGTGGCCTCGGTCACCGCATCCAACGACCTGGGCCTGTACGACCTGCGCGCAGTCGACAAGGGCTCGAACGTGCGCTCCAAGGGCGGCGACGGCTACACACCCCTGGGTCCGGAGCTCATCGACGCCGCCACGGTCGACCCGGCGGCGCTGCGCGTGCGGGCGTGGGTCAACGGCGAGCTGCGCCAGGACGACAGCACGTCCGGTGTGCTGTTCCCGCTGGCCCAGTTGATTGCCGACCTGTCGCAGCACTTCACGCTGGAGCCGGGCGACGTGATCCTCGCCGGCACGCCCGCGGGGTCCAGCGTGATCGTGCCGGGCGACGTCGTCGAGATCGAGGTGGACGCTCCGGATGCCGCCGGCTCCCCCACCTCGGGACGCCTGGTGACCACGGTCACGCAGGGCACCGTGCCGTTCGACCCCGCGCTGGGCTCGCTGCCGGCCGTGAACGACCTGCAGCGCACCGAGGCGTGGGGCTCCCGCGAGCTCGCGGGACTGCCGGACGAAGGGTCGGTCCTGACCCCCGAGCTGCGCGCGAAGCTCGAGGCCGCGCCCACGGCCGGCCTGTCCAGCCAGCTGCGCAAGCGCGGCCTGCACTCCTGCTTCATCGATGGCGTGCACGCCAACATCGCCGGCAGCAAGATCGTCGGCACCGCGAAGACGCTGCGGTTCATCCCCGCCCGGGAGGACCTGTTCACCAGCCACGGCGGCGGCTACAACGCCCAGAAGCGCGCGTTCGACGCCGTCGGCGAGGGCGAGATCGTCGTCATCGAGTGCCGCGGGGATGCCGGCGCCGGCACGCTCGGCGACATCCTGGCACTGCGTGCGAAGACCCGTGGCGCCGCGGGCGTCGTCACGGACGGCGCCGTGCGCGACTACGACGCCGTGGTCGAGATCGGCCTGCCGGTGTTCTCGCAGGGCCGCCACCCATCGGTGCTGGGCCGCAAGCACGTGCCGTGGGAGTCCGATGTCACCATCGCCTGCGGCGGCGCCGCGGTGCAGCCCGGCGACATCATCGTCGGCGACGGCGACGGCGTGATCGTCATCCCCCCGGCCCTCGCCGAGGAGGTCGCCGACGCGGCCCTCGCGCAGGAGGAGCAGGATGCCTGGGTCGCCGACCGCGTGGCCGAGGGAGAGAAGCTCGACGGGCTGTTCCCCATGAATGCCGAGTGGCGCGCCCGATACGAGGCCCGCGGATGAGCACTCTCCTGCACACGCCGAGCAAATCCCAGCAGGCCTACGACTGGGTCCACTCGCGGATCACCTCGCACGCCTTCGGCCCCGGCTACCGGCTGGTGCTGGGAGCCATCGCGGGCGAGCTGGGGATGAGCGTCGTGCCCGTGCGCGAGGCAATCCGCCGGCTCGAGGCCGAGGGCCTGGTGACCTTCGAGCGCAACATCGGCGCGCACGTCTCGATGGTCGACGAGAGCGAGTACGCGCACACCATGCAGACCCTCGGCATCGTCGAGGGCGCCGCCACGTCGCTGTCGGCACCTTTCCTCAGCGACGACGACCTGGCCCGCGCGCAGGCCGCCAACGACCGCATGCGGCATCTGCTCGAGCACTTCGACGCGCGCACGTTCACCAAGCTCAACCAGCAGTTCCACTCGGTGCTCTTCGAACCGTGCCCGAACCCGCACATCCTCGATCTGGTGCACCGCGGGTGGGCCCGGCTCTCCGGCATCCGCGACACCTCGTTCACGTACGTGCCGAGCAGAGCCGGACACTCCGTCGACGAGCACGACGAGATCCTCGAGCTGATCCGCGGCGGCGCCGAGCCGCTGCAGATCGAGCTCGCCGCACGAGACCACCGCTGGCGCACCATGGAAGCGTTCCTGGCCGCCCGCCACGCCCACCACACCGAAGAAGGACGATGATGACCTACACCCCGGCCGACCTGCCGGCCAAGATCCAGCACTACATCGACGGCGAGTTCGTGGACTCGCTCGACGGCGACACCTTCGAGGTCCTGAACCCCGTCACCAACGAGACCTATGTGCACGCCGCCGCGGGCAAGAAGGCCGACATCGACCGCGCTGTCGCAGCGGCCCGTCGCGCATTCACCGAGGGCCCGTGGCCACGCATGCTGCCGCGCGATCGCAGCCGCGTGCTGCACCGCATCGCCGACATCGTCGAGTCCCGCGACGCCCGCCTGGCCGAGCTGGAGTCCTTCGACTCGGGCCTGCCCATCACGCAGGCGCTGGGTCAGGCCCGCCGCGCGGCCGAGAACTTCCGCTTCTTCGCCGACCTGATCGTCGCCCAGGCCGATGACGCGTTCAAGGTGCCCGGCAAGCAGATGAACTACGTCAACCGCAAGCCGATCGGCGTCGCGGGCCTGATCACGCCGTGGAACACCCCGTTCATGCTGGAGTCCTGGAAGCTGGGCCCCGCTCTCGCGACCGGCAACACCGTGGTGCTCAAGCCCGCCGAGTTCACGCCGCTGTCGGCGTCGCTCTGGGCCGGAATCTTCGAGGAGGCCGGGCTGCCGAAGGGCGTCTTCAACCTCGTCAACGGCCTGGGCGAGGATGCCGGTGACGCGCTGGTCAAGCATCCGGATGTCCCGCTGATCTCGTTCACCGGCGAGAGCAGCACCGGCCAGCTGATCTTCGCGAACTCCGCACCGTTCCTCAAGGGCCTCTCGATGGAGCTGGGCGGCAAGAGCCCGGCGGTCGTGTTCGCGGATGCCGACCTCGACACGGCCGTGGACGCCTGCGTGTTCGGCGTGTTCTCGCTCAACGGCGAGCGCTGCACGGCGGGCTCGCGCATCATCGTCGAGCGCTCGATCTACGACGAGTTCGTCGAGCGCTTCGGCGCCATGGCGCGCCGCGTGAAGGTGGGTTTGCCGCACGACCCCACCACCGAGGTCGGCGCGCTGGTGCATCCCGAGCACTACGCCAAGGTGATGAGCTACGTCGAGCTGGGCAAGAGCGAGGGCCGCCTGATCGCCGGCGGCGGGCGTCCGGAGGGATTCCCCACCGGAAACTACGTCGCCCCGACCGCCTTCGCCGACGTGTCGCCGGATGCCCGGATCTTCCAGGAGGAGATCTTCGGCCCGGTGGTCGCGATCACGCCGTTCGACACCGACGAGGAGGCGCTGGCGCTGGCCAACAACACCAAGTACGGCCTCGCGGCGTACATCTGGACCAACGACCTCAAGCGCGCGCACAACTTCGCGGGCGCCGTCGAGGCCGGCATGGTGTGGCTGAACTCCAACAACGTGCGCGACCTGCGCACCCCGTTCGGCGGCGTGAAGGCCTCCGGACTCGGGCACGAGGGCGGCTACCGCTCGATCGACTTCTACACCGACCAGCAGAGCGTGCACATCACCCTGGGCGCCCCGCACAACCCCGCCTTCGGCAAGCAGGACCTGGACGACCCGGACCCCCGCTGACCCTTCTCCCCCACTTCTAGCAAGGACGCTGACATGACCAACCGCGATGAAATGACCCTCACCTCCTCCGGCTTCTACGTGAGCCAGGAGGCGCCGATCCGCTCGGACAACCCGATCGCCACCCCGCAGGCGTCCCCGCCGGACATCCTGCGCTGCGCGTACATGGAGCTGATCGTCACCGACCTCGCCGCATCCCGCGAGTTCTACGTCGACATCCTCGGCCTGTACGTCACCGAGGAGGACGATCAGGCGATCTACCTGCGCTCCACCGAGGAGTTCATCCACCACAACCTCATCCTGCGCAAGGGCCCGGTCGCGGCGGTCGCGGCCTTCTCGTACCGGGTGCGCTCCGCGGAGGACCTCGACAAGGCGGTCGCCTTCTACACGGAGCTCGGCTGCGACGTGCGCCGCAATCCGGATGGCTTCGTGAACGGCATCGGCGACTCGGTGCGGGTGGTCGACCCGCTGGGCTTCCCGTACGAGTTCTTCTTCGCCACCACGCACGTCGAGCGCATGTCGTGGCGCTACGACCTGCACAAGCCCGGTGAGCTGGTGCGACTGGACCACTTCAACCAGGTGACCCCCGATGTGCCGCGCGCCGTGAACTTCATGCAGTCACTGGGCTTCCGCGTCACCGAGGACATCCAGGACGAAGAGGGCACCGTGTACGCCGCGTGGATGCGCCGCAAGCCCACCGTGCACGACACCGCGATGACCGGCGGCGACGGGCCCCGCATGCACCACGTCGCGTTCGCGACCCATGAGAAGCACAACATCCTGGCGATCTGCGACATCCTGGGCGCCCGCCGGCACTCGGACGCCATCGAGCGCGGTCCCGGCCGGCACGGCGTCTCCAACGCGTTCTACCTGTACCTGCGCGACCCCGACGGGCACCGCGTGGAGATCTACACGCAGGACTACTACACCGGTGACCCCGACAACCCGGTCATCTCCTGGGACGTGCACGACAACCAGCGCCGCGACTGGTGGGGCAACCCGGTCGTGCCGAGCTGGTACACCGACGCGTCGCTGGTGCTCGACCTGGACGGCAACCCGCAGCCCGTGCTCGCCCGCACGGACACCAGCGAGCTGGCGGTGACCATCGGCGCCGACGGGTTCAGCTACACGCGCCCGCTGGATGAGACGCCGATGCCGGAGTGGAAGCAGGGCGAGTACAAGCTGGGTCACCAGCTGTGACCCTGCCCGGCGAGACCATCGCGGCACTGGCCGCGGAGCTGGCCGAGGCCGAGCGCACCCGTGGCGTGATCCCCCGGATCACGGCACGGTACCCGGACGCCACGATCGAGGACTCCTACGCCATCCAGGGCGTCTGGCGGGATTCGCAGCTGGCGGCCGGGCGCACACTGGTCGGTCGCAAGATCGGGCTGACCTCGAAGGCCATGCAGCAGGCCACCGGCATCACCGAGCCCGATTACGGCGTGATGTTCGACGACACCGTGTACCGCACGGGCGCGGAGATCCCGTTCGACCACTTCTCCAACGTGCGCATCGAGGTGGAGCTGGCGTTCGCCTTGAAGGCGCCGCTGGAAGGCCCGGACTGCACGCTCGAGGATGCACTGGCTGCCATCGACTACGCCGTGCCGGCACTGGAGGTGCTCAACTCGCACATCGAGCTCGAGGGCCGCACGATCGTCGACACCATCAGCGACAACGCCGCCTACGGCGCGATGGTGCTCGGCGACGTGCACATGCGCCCCGACGAGATCGATCTGCGCTGGGTGCCCGGCGTGCTCAGCCGCAACGGGCAGATCGAGGAGACCGGTGTCGCCGCCGGCGTGCTCGGCCACCCGGCGACGGGCGTGGCCTGGCTGGCGAACAAGTTCCACCAGCACGGTCAGCGTCTTCAGGCCGGGGAGATCATCCTGGCAGGCTCGTTCACAAGGCCGATGTGGGTGCAGCGCGGGGATGCCGTGCGCTGCGACTACCGAGAGATGGGGACCATCGAATGCCGATTCGTCTAGACCCGACCTTCCGCGAGCGGCTGGATGCTGCCGACCGCCCGCTGATCGGCATGTGGCTGAGCACGGGGTCTCCGCTGCTGGCGGAGATCTGCGCCGGTTCCGGGATCGACTGGCTGCTGATCGACATGGAGCACGGCCCGAACACCCTCACCACCGTGCAGCAGCAGCTGCAGGTGATCGCCGCGTATCCCCCCGCGACCGTCGTGCGCGTGCCGTTCAACGATCCGGTCGTCATCAAGCAGGTGCTGGATGCCGGCGCGCAGAATCTGCTGGTGCCGATGGTGTCGACGGCCGACGAGGCCCGGGCGGCCGTCGCCGCCGTGCGGTACCCGCCGGAGGGCATCCGCGGCGTGGGCTCCGCTCTCGCCCGCAGCGCGCGCTGGGGCCGGGTGACCGGTTATGTGCAGAACGCGTCCCAGACGGTGTCGCTGTTCGTGCAGATCGAGTCGGCGGATGCCGTGGAGCAGGCCGCCGAGATCGCCGCCGTCGACGGCGTGGACGGCGTGCTGGTGGGCCCCGCCGACCTGTCCTCGTCGATGGGACTGCCGGGCCAGCAGGGTCATCCTGAGGTGGTCGCCTGCGTGCACCGCGTGTTCGCTGCCGCGCATGCGGCGGGCAAGAAGGCCGGCGTGAACGCGTTCGACCCGGCCACGGCCGACGCCTACCTCGAAGCCGGCGCGGACTTCCTCTCCGCCAGCGCCGATGTGACGATCCTCGCCCGCGGCTCCGAGGCCCTCGCGGCCCGGTTCATCCCGGCATCCGGAGACACCACCGCCGACGCGTACTGAGCCCGCGTTCACAACTCCGGAGATCCACCGCCGATCGACGACGGGAACCGCCGATCCTGCGGTGCCCGGCCCAGTTCTCCGGAGTTGTGAACGCTGTGGTTTGATGAACGGATGCCGATACCGCGGACCGCCTCATGAACCCCGGCGCCCCGTGAGCCACGGCGTGCGGCTGGCGGCGCTGGGCGACCGCAACTTCCGCTGGTTCTTCCTGGCCCGCGCCATCACTCTCGTGACGGGCTCCATGTCATCGATCGCGCTGGCATTCGCGGTATTGGAGATCGACAACGATCCGGTGAGCCTGTCGCTGGTGCTCACCGCGTTCACCGTCGCGAATGTCGTGTTCGTGCTGTTCGGCGGCGTGGTGGCCGACCGGCTCCCCCGAGCGCTGGTGATCCAGGCGTGCTACGTGCTGGATCTGCTCTCCATCGGCACCATCGCCACGCTGCTGTTCACGCACACGGCGACCATCCCCGTCGTCGTGGCGCTGGCCGCCGTCAACGGCGCCTCCACGGCGTTCGTGCTGCCGGCCATGCAGGGCATCATCCCGCAGCTCACCCGACCGGAGACGCTGCAGCAGGCCAACGCCATGCTGTCGTTCGTGCGCTCGGCCGTCACGATCGGCGGGCCGGTGATCGCCGGCATCCTGGTCACCACCGCCGGTCCCGCCTGGGCCATGGTGGTGCAGCTGATCGGCTGGCTCTCCGCCATCCCGATCCTGGCGATGGTCAGGCTCCCACCGCCGGCCGGGGACGGCGCGTTCTCGCTGTTCACCGATCTGCGCATCGGCTGGACCGAGTTCTGGAGCAGGTCCTGGCTGGTTGCGGTGGTGTTCGCGTTCATGATCATGAACGCGATTCACGTCGGCTCCTGGGGCGTGGTCGGCCCCTACATCGCCAAGAACGACGACCGGCTCGGCATCGCCGGCTGGGGCTGGGTGGTCAGCGCCGAGGGCGCGGGCGTGCTGCTGATGACACTGATCCTGATGTGGTTCCCGCTGCGGCGACCGCTGCGGTTCGGGATGCTGGGCATCAGCCTGTTCTCGATCCCGCTGACCATGCTGGGCGTGCATCCCGCGGTCGTGCTGGTGGCCATCGCGGCGCTGATCGCCGGAGCCGGGGCCGAGGTGTTCAGCACCGGCTGGAGCGTGGCGATGATGGAGAACATCCCCGTCGAGAAGCTCAGCCGCGTCTCCAGCTACGACATGCTGGGCAGCTTCGTGGTCATGCCCATCGGCACGCTGGTATACGGCTGGCTCATCACTCGCGCCGACCCGGAGGTGGTGCTGGTCACCTCCGGCATCCTGTACGCCGTCATCGCCATCTCGACGGCGTTCGTGCCCAGCGTGTGGCGGATGGGCAGAGCGCCGGGCGCGACCATCCGGGGATGACCCGGCAGCCGCGCCCGGCGCGGGCGCTCACAGGCTGACGAAGAGCAGCGCGGCCGCCATCACCACGCCGGACCCCAACAGGGTGACGAACGTGTAGCCGAGGATGTCGCGCATCTTCAGTCCCGCGATGGCCAGCACCGGCAGGGCCCAGAACGGCTGGATCATGTTGGTCCACTGGTCGCCGTACGCCACCGCCATGATGGCGATGGACGGGTCGACGCCCAGCTGGTTCGCGGCATCCAGCATGATCGGCCCCTGCACGGCGAACTGCCCGCCACCGGAGGGCACGAAGAAGTTCACGAAGCCCGCCGAGATCAGTGCCAGCACGCCGAAGGTGACGGGCGTGGCGATCGAGACGAAAGCGTCGGAGAACAGCTTGATCAGGCCGGAGCTGGCCATGATGCCGAGGATGCCGGCGTACAGCGGGAACTGCACCAGGATCTCGCCGACGTTGGCGGCGGCCTTCTTGGTGAGGTGGATCAGCTCGAACGGACTGCGGACGATCAGCAGGATCAGCGCCAGGAACGACCAGTTCACGATGTCCAGCGTGAGCGTGCCGCCCTGCACGAAGTGCACCACCAGGTAGGCCGCGAGACCCAAGCCGAGCAGCAGGGTGAGGATGCGGGAGGCGTCGATGCGGTCGGCGGGTGTGATGACCTCGTCGTCGGCGTCGTCGTCGGCCTCGGAGCCGACCCGCGCGGGCAGCTCATAGATCTCGTCGTCCTTGCGCGGGCGGATCAGGAAGAACAGCAGGCCGCACACCACGATGACAGCGAGCGCGGCGAGCATGTTCCATGTCGAGAACGTGGTCTGGCTGACCGGGATCACCCTGTCATGCAGACTCGGCGCCAGGAACGAGCCCGGAGTGGCGGCGGTCAGCGGACCGGAACCGGAGTAGCCCATGTGCCAGACGACGAAGCCGGAGTACCCGGCCGCGACCAAAAGCGGGAAGTGCACCTTCATGCCGCGCTCGCGCGCCACCACAGCGATCTCGCGGGCCAGCAGCGTGCCGACGATCAGCCCCAGGCCCCAGGTGATGAGGCTGGCGACCGCGGCGACGACGAACACGAACACATATGCCAGGGCGGCGGTGCCCGGCACGCGCGCCAGCCACCGCAGCAGCTTGCGCACCGGTCGGGTGTTGGCCAGCATGTACCCCAGCAGCAGGATCAGGCACATCTGGGTCATGAAGGCCAGCAGGCCGGAGAGTCCGTCGCCCCAGCCCTTCACCACGTCGACGGGGCTCGTCTGCGTGAGCGTCATCGCGAGCACGGCGACCACCAGGGTCAGCACGATCGCGAACGTCAGCGCCGATGGCACCCACTGCTCGAGGAATCTGTTGATGGGGCGCATCACGCTGCGCCGTGGGGATCTGGTCTGCGTCGTGGGCATGTCAGAAACTCCTTCGTTCCGATATTCTGCATCGACCATAGCGAATTCACGGCTTCGACTTCGGTCGCGCACAGCATCCGGGGCCAGACTGTGCGCATGACCTTCGAGACCCTGCGCGCCCTCGCCCACCGCGCCGCGCTGTTCACCGCCCTCCGTCAGGACCAGCTGCACACAGCGACAGAGGCCCTCGGCGATCACCGCTGGGACGTCGATCTCGCCGCGGGCACCTTCGTGTTCGCCGGCACCGAGGATCCGTCGCGCACGCTGCAGGCGTCTCCGCATCTGATCGCCTCGATCGCGCCGGGGCCGCGTTCGCTGATGTGGTCGTGGGCGCTGCCGCAGGGCGATCCCACCGGCGTGGGCGAGCGTCTGCGCGCCTACGGCGCCGAGCACGGCATCCCGGAGCTGACCACGGGTGAGGTCGCCTTCGGTTCGGACGCCGGCGAGGACATCGACGCGTGGATCGCCGATCTCGCGCACGTCATCGGCGGCGCAGCAGCGGAGATCACCGGAATCTCGCCCCATTACTCGGCTCCTGCCGGCGGTTCGAGGGCCGTGCTGCTGCTGGATGATGCCATCCCGCCGCTGACAGTCGCGTCGGCGATGACCGTGCTCCCCCGCATCCTCTCCGGGCTCACACTCAGCGACCCGCGCGCCTCGGTCTGGGACCTCGCCCGGCTGGCCGGCTGGACGCTGCAGTGGACCGACGAGTCGTTCTCCGGCGCGGTGATCACGGATGCCACCGGCTCCGCGACCTTCCGCTTCGACGAGTACGCCCGCATCACCGGCGTGCAGGCCTCACTGGCCAGCAGCCCCGCGGCCTGACCCGCTTTCGCCGAAACCCCTCCTGAACGTCGAGACCCCTCAGCAGCCGCGTCGCCCACGAGGGGTCTCGGCGGTGGTGAGGGGTCTCGGCGAGAAGGCGCGTCAGGCCAGAGTGCGCTCGGCGGCCTCGACGACGTTGGTCATCAGCAGGGCCACGGTCATCGGGCCCACGCCGCCGGGGTTCGGCGACAGGAAGCCCGCCACCTCCGCGACATCCGGATGCACGTCGCCGTAGACCTTCGACTTGCCGGTCGCAGGATCCGTCTCACGCGTGACGCCGACATCCAGCACCGCGGCTCCCGGCTTCACGTCCGAGGCCTTGATCAGGTGCTTCACGCCCGCACCGGCGACGATGACGTCGGCCTCGCGCAGGAACGGGGTCATGTCGGGCGTGCCGGTGTGCACCTGCGTGACCGTGGCGTTGATGTCGCGACGCGTCAGCAGCAGCCCCATCGGGCGGCCGATGGTCACGCCGCGTCCCACGACCACCACGTGCTTGCCCTTGAGGTCGTAATCGTTGCGCAGCAGCAGCTCGATCACGCCACGGGGCGTGCAGGGCAGCGGCGTGTGGATGGGCGAGTTGACGTTCAGCACCAGCCGACCCAGGTTGGTCGGATGCAGGCCATCGGCGTCCTTGGCCGGGTCGATGCGCTCCAGGATCGCGTCGGTGTCGAGGTGCTTCGGCAGCGGCAGCTGCACGATGTACCCGTGGCAGGTCGGATCGGCGTTGAGCTCGTCGATCAGCGCCTCGACGTCGGCCTGGGTGGCGTCGGCCGGCAGTTCGCGCTGGATCGAGTTCATCCCGATCGCCTCGGACTGGCGGTGCTTCATTCCGACGTACAGCTGGGATGCCGGGTCGGCGCCCACCAGCACGGTGGCGATGCCGGGGACGACGCCGCGCTCGCGCAGCGCCGCCACCCGTTCGGCCAGTTCGGCCTTGATGGCGGCCGCAGCGGCCCTGCCGTCGAGGACCTTCGCGGTCACTGGTGCAGGTCCGGGTAGAGCGGGAACGCCTCGGCCAGGGCGTCGACACGGGCGCGCAGCGCCTCGACGTCGGCGTTCGGCTGCAGCGCCAGCGCGATCACGTCGGCGACCTCGGTGAACTCGGCGTCGCCGAAGCCGCGGGTGGCCAGCGCCGGGGTGCCGATGCGCAGGCCCGAGGTGACCATCGGCGGGCGCGGGTCGTTCGGGACGGCGTTGCGGTTGACGGTGATGTGGATCTCGTGCAGCAGGTCCTCGGCCTGCTTGCCGTCGATCTCGGCGTTGCGCAGGTCGACCAGCACCAGGTGCACGTCGGTGCCGCCCGAGCGGACCGAGATGCCGGCATCCGCGACATCCTGCTGCATCAGCCGCTCGGCGATGATCTTCGCACCCGACAGCACGCGCTGCTGGCGTTCGGCGAACTCGGGGGTCGCGGCGAGCTTGAACGCGGTGGCCTTGGCGGCGATCACGTGCATGAGCGGACCGCCCTGCTGGCCCGGGAACACGGCCGAGTTGATCTTCTTGGCGATGTCGGCGTCGTTGGTGAGGATGAAGCCCGAGCGCGGGCCGCCGATGGTCTTGTGCACGGTGGAGGAGACCACGTGCGCGTGCGGCACGGGGCTCGGGTGCAGGCCCGCCGCGACCAGACCGGCGAAGTGCGCCATGTCCACCCACAGCGTGGCGCCGACCTCGTCGGCGATGGCGCGGAAGGCGGCGAAGTCCATCTGACGGGGGTAGGCCGACCATCCGGCGATGATGACCTTCGGCTTGTGCTCGAGGGCCAGGCGGCGGACCTCGTCCATGTCCACCAGCGAAGTCTCCGGGTTCACGCCGTAGGCGACGATGTTGTACAGCCGGCCGGAGAAGTTGATCTTCATGCCGTGCGTGAGGTGACCGCCCTGGTCGAGCGACAGACCCAGCAGCGTGTCGCCGGGACGCGCGATGGCGTGCAGCACGGCGGCGTTGGCGGTTGCGCCGGAGTGCGGCTGCACGTTGGCGTACTCGGCGCCGAACAGGCTCTTGGCGCGCTCGATGGCCAGCGACTCCGCGACGTCGACCTCCTCGCAGCCGCCGTAGTAGCGACGGCCGGGGTAGCCCTCGGCGTACTTGTTGGTGAGCACCGAGCCCTGCGACTGCAGCACCGAGACGGGCACGAAGTTCTCCGAGGCGATCATCTCGAGGTACGTGCGCTGGCGGTTCAGCTCGCGCTCGAGAACCTCGGCGATCTCCGGGTCCACCTCGGAGAGCGGGGCGTTGAAGTAACGGTCGGTCATAGCGGTCTCCTGTTCACACGGGGATTGGGTGTGTTCCTCATCGGCCCAGGCGCGCGGTCGATTCCAAAGAGGCCGCTCCCCGGTGGTGACCCACCCAGACGCCAGTCGCGACGAGGAAAGTCTAGCGGGTGCGGCGGATGCCCGAAGGGTAGATTTTGTTCATGGTCCTGCCTGCCGGACCCCGACCCCACCAGGAGCGAACGATGACACCGATCACAGACTTCACCGGCTCACGGGTGATCCACTCCGCGCGCATCGTCGACGGAGACGGGACGGTGGTCGAGGACGCGTGGGTGCGCTTCGAGGATGGCATCGTGGCGGCGCGCGGCACCGGTGCGGGCTGGGCGGATGCCGATGACGTGATCGATGCGGCATCCGTCGCCGGAGCGGGAGCGATCCTCACTCCCGGATTCATCGACATCCACGGCCACGGCGGTGCGGGCGCCTCGTACGACGACGGCGCCGACGCCATCCGCACGGCCCGCGCGATGCACCGCTCGCACGGCACGACCCGCGCGGTGATCTCGCTGGTCACCGCCACGATCGACCAGCTCGTCACACAGGTGGGGGATATCGCCGATCTCATGCAGACGGATGCCGGCATCCTGGGCAGCCACTTGGAGGGTCCGTTCCTGGATCCGGGCCATCACGGAGCTCACGAGCCGTCGCTGCTGCGGCACCCGGAGGCCGCCGATGTGACGCGCCTGCTGGAGGCCGGCCGCGGCACGATCCGCCAGGTGACCATCGCCCCCGAGCTCCCGGGCGGGCTCGACGCGGTGCGTCAGGTCGTCGCCGCAGGCACCGCAGTCGCGGTCGGACACACGAATGCGGATGCCGCCATCGCGGCCGCCGCCTTCGACGCCGGCGCCTCGATCCTCACGCACGCCTTCAACGCCATGAACGGCATCCACCACCGCGCTCCGGGTCCGATTCTGACGGCCGCGGCGGATCGCGGGGTGGTGCTGGAGGGCATCGCCGACAACTTCCACCTGCACCCGCACGTGATCCGCCTGCTGTTCGACATCGCGCCGGGTCGCGTCGCGCTGATCACGGATGCCATGGCGGCTGCCGGCAGCGCAGACGGGCACTACGACCTCGGCGCGGTGAAGGTCACGGTCACGGACGGAATGGCTCGTGCCGACGACACCGGTTCCATCGCCGGCTCCACACTCACCCAGGACATCGCGCTGCGACGAGCCGTCGACGCCGGTGTGCCGCTCGGCGAGGCAGTTCGCGCACTGACGGGGACTCCCGCGGGAGCCATCGGATTCGCCGGTTCGCTCGGGCGGCTGCAGCCCGACCATGTCGCGGATGCCGTGCTGCTGGATGCTGATCTGACCGTGCACGCGGTCTGGACGGGCGCCGCGCCGACGCGCTGAGTCCAGCGCGGTGGTGGATTGCGGGAGGCCGCCGTTCTCCCCAGCCCGGCGGCCCCGCGTCCCCAGTGCTGTGCTCCCCAGCACAGCGGTCTTGTCCCCATACGAGCGGACCGGCTCGGGAGCTCCTCCCCCGAGGTTCCCGAGCCGGTCACATCCGATGCGATACCCCGGCATCGGCCCCTGACGCACCAGCCCCCCGGTGGGGCGTCAGGGATGCTCCACAGGATGAGACGACGCCGAAGGCGATTCATTACGCGAGTTCTGAAGATTTTCTCGAGCGGGTTCCTGGGAGCGCTCCCCGAGTTCTCCACAGGGGTGGCTTCCTTGAACCTTTCGGGTGAGAATGGTCGGGACGCGTGATGATTCGAGCTTTCACGCGTCTCTTGCTGTGAGAGCGTTCCCGCACTGCGCGAGCGCCGACGACAGGAACCGAATCAGGGAAGTCGTGAAAGAGAAGAACTCCGGGGAGTCAGCGGCGGCTGACGCCGACCTCGTGCTGCGCACGCGGTCCGGCGACGTCGACGCGTTCGGCGAACTCTGGCGGCGCCACTACCGCTCCGGCATGACCGTCGCGCGCTCGATCACCTCCTCGATCGACGCCGACGATCTCGTGCAGGAGGCGTACTCCCGCATCTATCAGGCCATCCTCACGGGCGGAGGTCCCAACGGCTCATTCCGCGCCTATCTGTTCACCAGCATCCGCAACACCGCCGCGGCCTGGGGGCGCCGTCGCCGCGAGACCACCATCGACGAGCTGGAGACCGTGGTCGATCCGGCCAGCACAGACGCTGCCGCGAGCGAGGAGCTCGACCGCGGTCTGACCGCGAAGGCGTTCCGCTCACTGCCGTCGCGCTGGCAGGAGGTGCTCTGGTACTCCGAGATCGAGCAGATGAAGCCGGCTGCGATCGGCACGCTGCTGGGCATGAGCGCCGGAGCCGTCTCGCAGCTGTCGTTCCGCGCCCGTGAGGGACTGCGGGAGGCGTGGATCCAGGCGCACCTGCACAGCGTCGGCGAGGGCTCCGAGTGCCAGTGGACCATCGAGCGTCTGGGTGCGTACGCCCGCGGCAACCTCACCACGCGTGCACATCAGCGCGTCGACGATCATCTCGAGGGATGCGCGCGCTGCATGATCGTCGCCGCGGAGGCGAAGGACGTCTCGAGCCGGCTGACGCTCGTGCTGCTCCCGCTCGTGCTGGGCGTCACCGGCGCCTCGGCGTACCTCGCCTCACTGCAGCTCGGCGAGGCCCCCGTCGCCGCTCTGGCCGCCATGCCTTCGAGTGTGGTCGAGGGCGTGGTCGTCGCGAGTGCCACCGGCTCGGCGGGCGTCGCTGCCGCGACGGGCACCACAGGGGCGTCGTCCTCGGCCGCAGCAGGAGGTTCGGCGGGTTCCAGCGCGGGCGTCGTCTCCGGGATCGGAGCGCTGGTCGGCGCCGGATCCGCCGCGCTGGTGATCGCCGGCGTCGTGGCGGCAGCCGCGGTTCTGCCCGGTGTGCTGGGCGGCGCACCCGCCACCTCCCAGCCCAATGCGTCGGAGTCGGACTCCTCGTCCGTCGCCTCCGCCGACGTCGCTCCCGCGCCCGGCCTGTCGACCGGTGATCCTCTGGTGATCGACCTGCCCGAGCAGCCGACGCCGGCACCCGAGCCGAAGACGGATCCGGATGCCGACGTGCAGGCGCCCCCGGCGCCTGCACCCGTCACGGTCGCCGACGAACCCGCCCCACCTGCGCCTGAACCCACCGCCGAGCCGACTCCGGCTGAGACGACCGAGCCGAGCATCGAGCCCGGAACCACCGACCCCGGAACCACCGACCCGGGAACCACCGACCCCGGAACCACCGACCCCGGAACCACCGACCCCGGAACCACC
>NZ_CALBRW010000002.1 GCF_937927635.1 uncultured Microbacterium sp. | reverse complement strand
TGAGTATTAGCGTTTCTGAGCACCATCGGTATTGCGGTTGAGCACCGCTCGCTGAGCAACGTGTTCTCGTCGTTGAGCACCACCGGATATTCGGCTTCAGCACCACCTTCGTAGGCTCCTTCTGCCGCGTGGCTGATCACGCGGCAGAAGGAGTAATTCGGATGGTACGCAGGATCAAGGCGAAGCTGGTGCTCCGGCTTCGCGCGGAGGGGTTCTCGGCGCGGCGGATCGAGGCGCAGGGCATGTCGCGGCACTCGGTGGTCGCGGTGTTCGACGCCGCCGACCGGGAGGGTATTGACTACGACGCTGTCGCCGATCTCGATGACGCGGAGGTGTATTCACGCCTGTTCCCAGGGCGCGGTGAGCACGAGAGTGTTCACGCGCAGCCGGACTGGGACCACGTCCACAAGGAGCTCGCGAAGGTCGGGGTGACGTTGAAGCTGCTGCACGGCGAGTACGTCGACGCCTGCCGCACCAAGGGCGAGACCGCGATGGGCTACGACAGGTTCTGCAAGACCTACCAGCACCACGTCCTGGTCACCGGGGCGGCGTCGCGGGTCGGTCACAAGGCGGGGCAGTCGGTCGAGGTGGACTGGTCGGGCAAGACGATGCAACTCACGGATCCGGTCACCGGGCAGGTGACGCGGGTGTGTTTGTTCGTCGCGGCGTTGCCGTTCTCGAGGTTCGGGTTCGTCGAGCCGACGCTGGACATGAAGCAGGACACTTGGCTGCGCGCGCACGTGAGCATGTTCGGCTGGTTCGGCGGCTCCGTGCCCCGGATCGTCCCGGACAACCTCAAGACCGGGGTGATCAAGCATCCGGCGGAGGGTGAGGTAGTCCTCAACGACGCGTATCGGGAGCTCGCGGCGCACTACTCTGCCGCGGTGCTACCGGGGCGGGTGCGCAAGCCGAAGGACAAGGCCAGCGTCGAGAACACCGTCGGCAACATCGCGACCTGGGTGATCGCCGCCCTCCGGAACCAGTCGTTCGCGACGCTGCCGGAGTTACGAGCCGCCATCTACGAGCGGATGAGAGCGTTCAACGCCGAGCCGTTCCAGAAACGCGCCGGGTCCAGGCAGAGCGTGTTCGAGAGTGAAGAGAAGCCGCTGCTTCGGCCGCTGCCGACGGTTGCGTTCGAGATCTCCCGGTGGGTCTACGGGCGGCGGGTTCAGAAGAACGGGCATGTGGTGTTCGAGAAGAACTTCTACTCCGTCCCCTACGTGAACATCGGCCGCAGCGTCGACCTGCGCGTCACGGACACGACGCTCGAGGTGTTCGCCGACGATCAGCGGCTGACCAGTCATCTGCTCGTGCCGGTCGGGGTCGTGAACGAGTACCGCACCCACGACAGTGACCTGCCCGACGGCCCCCAGTATCGGCAGTGGGACGCCCCACGAGTCCGGGAATGGGCAGCGAGGATCGGGGAGAACACCACGACAGTCGTGAACCGGATCTTCGAGTCCGTGCCCGTCGACGAGCAAGGCCTGGACGCAGCCCTCGCCGTGCTCCGCATGACACGCCGGTACTCCTCAGCACGAGTCGAAGCCGCCGCAGGGATCGCGCTGGCCCGCGTCCGGTCGCCGCGCTACGCGCACCTGCGCCCCATCCTCGACACCAGACAAGACAACCCCGCCAGCCGTGACGCCTGGACAACCCCCGCAACAGCCCCAGAGCCCGCAGGCTACGTCCGCGGCGCCGACTACTACGCGGCAGGCACCCGATGAGCCGGCTCGATACGGAGACGAAGCGCAAGCTGCGGGAGATGGGCGTGGCCTCACTCGTCGACGCCCTCGAGATCCAAGACGCCACCCTCACCTTGGGGATGGTGTTCGAGGAGCGGATCAAACTCGCCGTCGACGACGCCCACGCCGCGTTCACCCAGTCGAAAGTCGACGGACTCATCCGCCGGGCAGGGCTCCGCTACCCCAACGCGGACCTCCGCCGCGTCGACATGCTCGAACAGCGCGGCCTTGACCGGGGCGTGATCGCCCAACTCGGCACCTGCCAGTTCATCACCCGCCACATGAACGTCGTGTTCCAAGGCTTCACCGGCTCGGGGAAGTCCTACCTCGGGTCCGCGTTGGCGAAGCAGGCCTGTCAGCACCGCTACCGGGCGCACTACATCCGCATGCCCGACCTCGAAGAGTCCTGGGCCGCAGCTCGGGACCGACCAGCGGGGAGAGAGAAGTGGCTGCGCAAGTACGCCGCGTTCACCCTGCTCGTGATCGATGAGTGGCTGCTCGACACCCCGACCGACGACACCAGAACCATGCTCCTCGAGCTGCTCGAGAGACGCTACGACGCCACGTCGACGGTGTTCTGCACCCAATACGCGAAGAAGGACTGGCACCAGCGACTCGGCGGCGGAGTCCACGCAGACGCGATCATGGACCGCATCGTCCACAACACCATCTGGATCGAAACCGGCGAGGTCAACATGCGCGAACACACCGCCACGGCGAACTGAGTCGATGCCGGTGAGCGCCGATCCCACAGCAGTGGTGCTCACCGGCAATACCGCCTGGTGCTCAACCGCGATATCCGGTGGTGCTCAACCGCAATAATCAGTGGTGCTCACAGGGTCGAATACTCAGTCATTCCACTTGATCCACAAGGGCTGGCTAGACACGGCTTCGACGTCACCCCGCCTGTCGAGTTCCATCAGGCAGGACCTCTCGTTCAGCGATTCGAAAGGGACGGACGTCCTCGTACTCGCCATCCAGAGGGAGCCGTCGTAGTGCCGCTTACCTGGCCACTGAGGGAACTCGCGAACCGGTTCGCAGTCGGAGAAGCTCACGTTGCTGATGTCCGAGAGCGAGCGCAAGTGGCGCTGGCCCATCGCGAGATACTCGATCCACGCGCCGAGGCTCGAGAGACCGTCGTTTTGGACCGACCAGCCCCAACCGAGGTCCGCCATCTGTTCCAATCGCAACGCATTGTCGATCATCAGAACCGCGAGGCCGAAGAGTCCCGACCTATGGCGACGAAGCTACGCCGCGGACAGCGGCGTCCGGTCAGCCACGCCGATCCACGCCAACTTTCGTGACACAGCGACAGCTTTCGTGAGACGCCCGCCAGGTTTCGCGCGACTTCGCCAACTTTCGTGAGAACGGACAAACGGACACGGAGCACCGCGCATGATTTCCGTGACCAAACCGTTGCATTCGTTACCTCGCCGTTATACACTCGTCGCACGGTGAATGTTTGCTGTGGCATGAACCGCATGTGATTGCAGGACACTCTTGGTGCAAGGGACAAGGGCCGGTCGGAAGCCTCTCCGACCGGCCCTTACTTGTGCGCGAGATGCGCCGCGCCCGCGTTGTCGCCGCACGACACTACGCTGAAGGGCATGACCGATCGAGAGCTCGCACTCCGCGCCTGGGAGAGCCTGTTCCGCGCCCAGCACGAGCTGCTCGCCGAGATGTCCGGCGACTTCAGCACAGCCGGCATCACCGAGGCCGAGTACGACGTGCTGCTCACCGTCGTCCGCTCCTGCGAGATGACCGCCCGCCTGCGCGACGTCACCGCCAACTCGCTGATCAGCCAGCCCAGCGTCTCGCGCCTGGTCGACCGGATGGTCGCTCGCGAGCTGATCACCAAGGCCGTCGACCCCGAAGACGGTCGCGGCGCGCTCCTCACGGCGACGGATGCCGGAGCCCGTGCCTTCCGGCAGATGGCCACCCGGCACGGCCGCTCGATCGCCGAGAAGATGTCGCGCCTGGACGACGATGAGATGGCGACGCTGTACGCGCTGACCCAGAAGCTGCGCGGGCTGTAGCGGATCACAGCATCCCCCGAAGTCTGGCAGGGTGGTTCTCGAATCACACCTTCTGAGGGGAAAGGGCACTTCTATGGAGATCGCCGGAATCGTCGGCATCCTGATCATCGTCGGCGTCGCCGTCGTCGCCGCCATCATCATCGGACTCATCCTGCTGCTGTTCGCACGCAGCTGGATCAAGGTCGCCCGGGCCGACGAGGCGCTGGTCATCTCGGGACGCAAGCAGAAGGTGCAGCGCGCGGTCCTCAACGCCGACGGCAGCACCAGCTCGGAGCTCGCCGAGTCGCCGGTGACGGTCATCGTCAACGGCAAGTCGCTGGTCAACCCGATCACGCAGCGCCACGAGATCATCTCGCTGCGCTCACGCCAGGTCTCGCTGAACGCCGAGGCGCAGTCGCTGGATTCCGTCACGCTGAACGTCGACGGCGTCGCGATCGTGAAGATCGGCTCCGACCCCCTCTACGTGCGCCGCGCCGCCGAGCGCTTCGCCTCGCAGGACAAGGCCATCGAGCAGTTCACCACCGAGCAGCTCGAGGGCGCCTTGCGCGGCATCGTCGCCAAGCTCTCGGTCGTGGAGCTCATGCGCGAGCGCAAGAAGTTCTCCGAGCAGATCAGCTCCGATATCTCCGGCGAGCTGGCCGAGCAGGGCCTGATCCTGGACTCCTTCCAGATCAAGGGCATCACCGACAAGGTCGGCTACATCCAGTCGCTGGGCGCTCCCGAGATCCAGGCCAAGCGCCAGGCTGCGGAGATCTCGCAGACCAACGCCGACCGTGCGATCAACCAGAAGAACATCGCCAACGACGAGGCGAACCTGATCGAGCAGACCGCGCTCGACACGAACACCGCCAACGCCAACGCCGGCATCGGCCGCGCTCGCGCCGAAGCCGAGCAGGCCGAGTACCTCGCCCGCGCCCAAGCCGAGCAGGCGGTGCTGCAGCAGCAGGCCGAGAACAAGCAGGCGCAGCTGGATGCCGACGTCAAGCGCGTCGCCGACGCGCAGCGCTACGAGGCCGAGACCCGAGCCCAGGCAGAACTGTTCACTCGCGAGAAGTCGGCCGAGGCCGCCGCCATCGAGCAGGTCAAGCAGGCCGAGGCCCGCACCCGCATCGCCGAGCAGCAGGCAGAGGCCGACAAGGCTCGCGCCGCCGGTGAGGCGGCCGCTGCCGAGGCCAAGGCCACCGGTGATGCCAACGCCCTGCGCGCCCAGGCCGAGGCGGAGGCCGAGGCCCGCCGCCTGCGCGCCAACGCCGAGGCCGACGCCATCCGCGCCGAGGGTGAGGCCCGCGCCGCCGCCGTCGAGGCGGAGGCCAAGGCCATCGCCTCGAACCAGGAGGCCTTCCTGTCGCAGCGCGTGCTCGAGGTGCTGCCGTCGCTCATGGCCGAGTTCGCCAAGGGCTACGGCGCCATCGGCAACGTGTCCATCATCGGCGGCTCCGGCGAGGACGGCGCCTCCAGCGTCGTCGGCGGGGACAACGCCAAGGCCATGCGCGCCGTGTTCGACAGCGTGAACGCAGCGACCGGCCTGGACCTGGCCGCGATCATCCAGGGTCAGGCTGTCGGCCGCGGCTTCGGCGCCGGCGTCGCACAGGCGGATGCCACACCCGCGTCCGCCCCCGCCAAGCGCGCGTCCAAGCCCACCGCCTCCACGGAGGCTGCCGCCGCGGAGACCACCGCCGCGGAGACCACTGCCGCCGGGTAGCCGCTCACCCACCTGCCGAGACCCCTCCTGGCCGCCGAGACCCCTCGTGATCTGCGTCGCCCAGGAGGGGTTTCGACATTCACGAGGGGTCTCGGCGCGCGTGCCTCGCTCGACACCGCCGCGCACACTTCGGGGGCCGACACGCCACATCGCGGACGTTTCCCGCGAATCCGTCCGATATCTGGCGTGTCGGCCCCCGGAACGCAACCGCAGCAGCACCCCGCCCGCACTGATGCCGCCCGCACCGGGCAGACTGGAGGCATGCCCGCCTTCGACCTCGCCGCGATCGGCGCGGGGCTGTCGTTCGCAGGCGCACTCCCCGACCTGGAGCAGGCACTCGACAACAGCACCGCCGTGGTCGTGAGCGCCCCGCCGGGCACGGGCAAGACCACGCTGGTGCCTCCCCTGCTGACCAATCGCACATCGGGACGGATCATCGTCACGCAGCCGCGTCGGGTCGCCGCCCGCGCCGCCGCGCGCCGGCTCGCGCAGTTGGACGGCTCCCCGCTCGGCGACCGGGTCGGGTTCACCGTCCGCGGCGAGCGCAGGGCGGGGCCGAGCACAGAGGTCGAGTTCGTCACGGCCGGAGTGCTGCTGCGGCGGATGCTGTCCGACCCGGGCCTGGACGGCGTGGATGCCGTGATCATCGACGAGGTGCACGAGCGCGCCCTGGAGACCGACCTGCTGATCGGGCTGCTGGGCGAGGTGCGCGAGCTGCGCGACGACCTCGTGCTCATCGCGATGTCGGCCACGCTCGACGCCGAGCGCATCGCAGCCGTCATCGGCACAGACGATGCCTCCGCCCCCATCGTCGACCACCAGGTGCCCGCGTTCCCGCTCGAAGAGCGCTGGGCGCCGAGCCCTGCTCCTCGCCTGGACGAGCGCGGCGTCACCTGGGCGTTCCTCGACCATGTGGCGCAGGTCACAGCATCCGCTGCCCGTGACCTGCACCGCGACGACCCGACCGCCGACGTACTGGTGTTCCTGCCCGGTGCGCGGGAGGTCGCCGAGACCGCCCGCCGCATCCACGACGCCGTCCCCGGGTTCGACGTGCGAGAGCTGCACGGGCAGATCCCGTCGGCGGAGCAGGATGCCGTGATCCGCGGCCGCCGCCCGAGCGATGACCCGCGCATCATCGTGACCACCTCGCTGGCCGAGTCATCACTGACGGTGCCCGGCGTGCGCCTGGTCGTGGACAGCTGCCTGGCCCGGCATCCGCAGCGCGACGCGACCCGCGGCATGAGCGGCCTGGTCACGTCGTCAGCATCCCGCAGCTCGTCGGTGCAGCGCGCCGGACGCGCCACCAGGCAGGGCCCGGGCACAGTGATCCGCTGCGTGGACCAGCGCACGTACGCGGCCGCTCCGGCGCGCCCCGCGCCGGAGATCGCCACGACAGACCTGACGGATGCCGCTCTGCTGCTGGCCTGCTGGGGAGCACCGGGAGGTGCGGGGCTGCGGCTCATCGACCCGCTGCCCGCCGACAGCCTGTCCGAGGCACTGGGCGTACTGCGCGGCCTCGGCGCCATCGACGCCGACGGACGCGCGACCGACGAGGGCCGCGCGCTGGCGCGCATTCCCACCGATCCGAGGCTGGCCAGGGCGCTTCGCGACGGCGCCCCGCTGGTCGGCTCCCGCCTGGCCGCCGAGGTCGTCGCACTGCTGGGCGGGGACATCCGGATCGCGGATGCCGACGTCGCACGAGCATTGGTCGCCCTGCGCGGCGAGCGCAGTCCCGAAGCGCGCCGCTGGGTGCGCGACGCCGAGCGGATGCTGCGCTTCGCCGATCGTGCGGCCGGCACCTCGCAGCATCCGGAGCCTCACCGCCCGGCATCGGGTCCGCTGGAGAGCACCGGGCTCGTGATCGCCCTGGCCTTCCCGGCGCGCATCGCGCGGCGCATGGACCGCACTTCCGACCGTGCCACCTTCCTACTCGCCTCCGGCACTCGCGCGAACGTGCGCGGGTCGCTGGCGGATGCCGAATGGTTGGCTGTCGCAGAAGTCGCCCGGGCCAAGGGCCGTGCGGCGGCAGGCGCCGGTGCGGTGATCCGCGCCGCGGCCGCCCTCACCGAAGCGCAGGCGGAGCAGGCGGCGAACCATCTGATGACCGATCGTGTCGAGGCCGAATTCGCGAGCGGCCGCGTGCAGGCCCGTCGCGAGCGCCGCGTGGGTGCCATCGTGCGCTCATCCGTGCCGGTGCGCGCATCCGCCGAAGAGGGACGGGATGCCGTGCGCCGCGTTCTGCAGCGCGAGGGCCTCGGCCTGTTCACCTGGACGGATGCCGGGGACGCGCTGCGACGGCGGATGGCGCTGCTGCACCGCGAACTCGGCGATCCCTGGCCCGATGTCTCCGACGCGGGCCTGCTGACCGACCTCGATTCCTGGCTCGGGCCGGAGCTGGATCACCTGGCGACCGGCACGCCCGTGGCACGGCTGGATCTGACATCCGCCCTGCGCCGCCTGCTGCCGTGGCCGTCCGCCACGCACTTCGACGAGCTCGCCCCGGAACGCCTGGAGGTGCCCACGGGTTCCCGCATCCGCATCGCCTACCCACCGTTGGACGATCCCGAAGCGCGTCCGGTCGTGGCCGTGAAGCTGCAGGAGTGCTTCGGCTGGGCGCAGACGCCGAGGCTGGCCGACGGGCGGGTGCCGGTGCTGTTCCACCTGCTCTCCCCCGCCGGTCGCCCGCTGGCCGTCACCGACGACCTGGCGTCGTTCTGGTCGGGTCCGTACGCGCAGGTGCGCGCAGAGATGCGCGGCCGGTATCCCAAGCATCCGTGGCCCGAGGATCCCTGGGCGGCAGTCCCCACCCGGCACACCAAGAACCGCGCTGCGCGCGGCTGACTACGGCGTGCGGCGGCGCAGTGTGAGCGGCGCCAGCACCAGGCATCCGATCGCGAACGCCGCCACGATCAGCAGCGGCGCGCCGACGTCCCAGCCGGTTTCGCCCTTCGCGACCGCCTGGATGGCGTCGATCGCGTGGCTGAGCGGCAGCCAGTCGGAGATCGCGTACAGCACGTCGGGCATCTGGTCTCGCGGCATGAACAGGCCGCCGAGGATGATCTGCGGGAACACCAGGATCGGCATGAACTGCACGGCCTGGAACTCGGTCTGCGCGAACGCGCTGGCCAGCAGGCCGAGCGCCGTGCCGAGCACGGCATCCACCACCGCCACCGCACCCAGCTGCCACAGCGGGCCGTCGACGGTCAGACCGCACACGTACACGGCGAAGGCCACCGTGATGATGGCCTGCAGAACGGCCATCAGCCCGAACGCCAGCGCGTAGCCGAGGATGAAGTCGCCCTTGCCGAGCGGGGTGGTCATCAGCCTCTCGAGGGTGCCCGAGCGGCGCTCGCGCAGCGTGGTGATCGAGGTGATCAGGAACATCACGATGAACGGGAACAGCGCCAGGATCGCGCCGCCGAACTGGTCGAACACGCCGTCCTTGTCGGCGAAGAGCCAGGCGAACAGGCCCACCAGCAGGCTCGGTGCGACGAGCATGAGCGCGATGGAGCGGGGGTCGTGACGCAGCTGCTGCAGCACGCGACCGGCTGTGGCGAAGGTGCGGTTCATCGTTCCTCCTCCCGCCGGGAGCGACGCGTCTCGTGGCCGGCGTCCCGCTGGATGAGCGTGAGGAACGCGCTCTCGGCATCCGTCTGACCGGTGTCGGCCAGCAACTGCCGCGGCGTCGTGTCGGCGATGATGCGGCCGGCGCGCATGAGCAGCAGGCGGTCGCAGCGCAGTGCCTCGTCCATCACGTGGCTGGAGACCAGCATGGTGGTGCCGGCGTCGGCGATCTCGCGGAACAGCGTCCACAGCTCGCTGCGCAGGACCGGGTCCAGGCCCACGGTCGGCTCGTCGAGCACGACCAGCTCGGGGCTGCCCAGCAGCGCGGCGCCGAGCGACACGCGATTCAGCTGGCCGCCGCTGAGCGCATCGACGGGTTGGTTCGCGTGGCTGGAGAGCCCGATCTGGGTCAGTACGCGGTCGACATCGGCGCGCGGGGCACGGAGGACGGATGCGAAGTAGCGCAGGTTCTCTCGCACCGTGAGGTCGGTGTAGACGGCCGACCCCTGCGTGCCGTAGGAGACACGGCTGCGCAGCGCGCGGGAACCGGCGGGCTCGCCGAGCACCTCGACGGTGCCGCCGTGGGTGCGCTGCACCCCGACGATGGAGCGCATGAGCGTGGTCTTGCCGCAGCCGGATGGCCCGAGCAGGCCGATCACCTGCCCGCGAGGGATGCGCAGCGACAGTCCGTCGAACACGTCATGACGACCGCGCCGCACCCGCAGCTCGTCGATCACCACGGCATCCTTATTCATCATGTGATGAATTATTCATCGGCGCTGATGCGGAGTCAAGGGCGCTCGGGGCGGGTTGGGGCGCGGCGGTCGTTTCGCGGGTCGCATAGTGCTGCCTCCGAGCGCGGGAGGCGGCAATTCGAGACCCGCGGGACAGGGATGTGCCGCAGCCGGGAGTGTCGCGGGGCCCAGTTGGTCGCCTCACGCAGGCCGAGTCAGCAGAATGCGACCCGCGAATAGCGGATGCTGCGGGGGCGCGACCCCGCGGACGGCGGATGCTGCGGAGCGCTGCGCGAGGCCGACACCTAGTCGAACAGGTACCGCTGCAGGGTCGGCGCGATGCGCGCCACGAGGTCGTCGATGTCGGCATCCGCCATGGCCGGAAGCTCCACGACGTACCGGGTGATGAGCAGCCCCGCGATCTGCGAGGCCACCAGGGACGCCCGCAGCTCGGCATCCGGCGCGTCCAGCTCGGCCGCTATCCGCGGCAGAAGCTCACGGGAGAGGAACCCCGTCACCAGCGGCGCGGTCAGTTTGCCGCTGACGGCTGTGCGCAGCATGATCACCCCGCGCTTGCGCACCGCCGGCCGCTCGAACGACTCCAGCACGAAGCGCACGATGCGCTCCCCGGCCTGCTCGCGCGGGCCCTGCAGAATGAGGGGCACCTCCTGGTCGGGACGCAGCGGGAGCTCGGTGATCTCCGCGAACAGGTCGGCCTTGGCACCGAAGTAGTGGTGCACGAGGGCGGCATCCACGCCAGCCCGCGCGGCGATGCCCCGCACGGTCGCGCCGTCGTAGCCGTGCTCGCCGAACTCGGTCACCGCCGCCGCCGCGATGCGGGCGCGTGCATCCGACTCCCCCGGGGGTCGCCCCCGCCCTCGCCTGGTCACCATGACGTCAGCCTACGACGCGCGAGCACTCACCCGCCCGGCCCGCACAGTGCGATTCCGAAGCGCATGCGACATCACTCCTGCGGCAGCACGACCGACTTGATGGTCGACTCGTCGGCCGTCGATTCCAGTGCCGCCTGCGCGTCGGCCAGCACGAAGGATCCGGTGCGCATGCCGTCGAGATCCACTCGGCCGGTCACCGCCAGCGCGATGGCCGCAGGCCACGTGTTGGCGTAGCGGAAGACACCCGTCAGCAGCAGTTCGCGGTTCTGGATGCGCGTGATGGGCAGCTCCAGATCCGTGGCGCCCATGCCGACCAGCACGACCCGCCCGCCCGGTGCCACGGCCTCGATCCCGCTGCGCACGGCCGCACCCGCACCGGAGGCGTCGATGAACGCATCCACCTGCAGCCCGGGCAGGCTGTCCCCGTCGGTCCGCGGGTCCAGCACGTGGGTCGTGCCGAAGCGCAGCGCATTGCGCCGCCTCGTCTCGCTGAGATCCGTGACGACGATCTCGGCTGCTCCCGCTGCGTGCGCCACCTGGGCGCACGCCATGCCGATGGGTCCCGCGCCCGTGATCAGCACCCGGTCGCCCAGCGAGATGTCCGCTTTGCGGATGGTCGCGACCGCGACCGACAGCGGCTCCATCAGCGCCGCGGCCACGTCGCTGACGGCATCCGGCACACGATGAGCGAAGTGCGACTGGATCGTCACGTACTCCTGGAACGCGCCATCGGTCCCAGGCACCGCGTAGAAGCGCATGTCCGGGTCGAGGTTGTAGTCGCCGCGCAGCGTCTCCCGCGAAGTCGTCGACGGATGCTGCGGCTCGATCGACACGCGCTGACCGACGCGACCGGCATCCACCGCCGAACCCACGGCGACGATGAGCCCGGCGGACTCGTGCCCGAGGACCAGCGGCTCGACGACCTCCCAGTCGCCCAGCCTGCCCTCGTGGAAGAAGTGCACATCGGAGCCGCAGACGCCGACGGCATCCACTCTCACCAGCACCTCGTCCGGCGCGGGACGCGGCACAGGTCGCTCCTGCAGCTCCAGCACACCTGCCCGCACGAGCACATTGGCCCGCATCGTTTCCGGAAGATCAGCCGGCATCGTCGCGCTCCTCACCCTGGGTGTTGACAAATCTCGTGTGATGTTCATATGTTAGCTTTCTCGTGAACTAAAAACGAGATCACTGAGAAGATAACAAAATCCCTCGCCCGAGGGATCTGTCCGATCGACGACGACGTCGCCGACCGACCACGGTGCAAACGGAGCAAAGATGCGCGCAATTGTTTTCACAGCACAGGGAGAGCTGGCCCTCGAGGAGCGGCCCAAGCCGACACCCGGCTACAAGGAGATCCTCATCAAGACGGCTGCCGTCGGGATCTGCGGCACGGACACGCACGTGTTCGACGGCGAGTTTGAGGGAACCGTGTTCCCGCTGGTGCCCGGCCACGAGGCCACCGGCACGATCGTCGCCCTCGGCGAGGACGTGAACAGCGGCGTGTTCGACTTCCAAGTCGGAGACCACGTGGCTGTGAACCCCTCGACCACCTGCGGCGAGTGCGAGTTCTGCCTGAACGGTCACCAGAACCTGTGCCGGTTCTGGAACGGACTGGGCGTGGTGGCCTCCGACGGCGCCTCCCAGGAGTACTTCGTCGCCCCCGCCAGCAACGTCTACAAGCTGCGCCCGGAGACCGACATCAACGAGGCCGCGCTCATCGAGCCGCTGGCCTGCGCCATCCGCGGGTGGGACGTCCTCCCCCGGCGCATCGGCGACCACGTGCTGGTGTACGGCGCCGGGACCATGGGCCTGCTGATGGCTCAGCTCGCGACCCGCGCCGGTGCCGCGTCCGTCACCATCGTCGACCTCAACGAGGAACGGCTGAAGACCGCCGAGGAGTGCGGCATCGAACTGCGCTACACCAGCGCGGACGACGCGGATCGTGAGAAGTGGGACGTCGTGATCGACTGCACTGGCAACATCCGTGCCATCGAGGATGCGCTGACCCACGTCAAGCCGGCCGGCTTCTTCCAGGACTTCGGCGTCGCGCCCGCCGATCGGACGGCCCAGTACTCCCCGTTCCGCGTGTACCGCGACGAGATCTCCATCGTCGGCACCATGGCCGTGCTGAACTCGTTCGGCCGTGCTGTGCAGATGTTCGAGGCCGGGGCCATCAACGCCAAGGCCATGATCAGCCACTCCTTCACCCTCGACGACTACTCGCAGGCTCTGGACATGTTCCGCCAGGGCACTGGCCGCAAGCTGCAGATCCGTCCCAACGACACCGAGTCGCGAGTCCTGCTGTGAGCTCGGCATCCGGGACCCGGGGCATGAGCCCCGGAACGAAGCGCGTCGTGTGGATCATCGTGGCCGTCGTCGTCTTGGCCTTCCTGGTCCTCGGAACGCGCGTCGTCAGCAACGATAACCCGGCGGCGCAGAAGGCCGGGTCGTTCAATCCCGACACCTACGGCGCCGAGAACTTCCCCAAGGTGCAGAAGGCCGTCGAGAAGAACGCGGCGGACGCCAAGACCCTGGCCGAGGCCATCGCCGCAGACCCGGCGAAGGCCGCATCCGAGTTCGCCGTGCAGAGCTCTGGCGGCCCCGTGTACAGCGTGACCTTTACCGGGGTCGTCGGCGAGGGTGCATCCGGGATCTACGCCGTGAACGTCGACGGCGTCTCCTCCGACAACCTGGCCATCCGCGTGCAGACCGGGCCGGCCATCAACGGCACCGACCTGCGCGACGCCACGGGCGACATCAAGTTCGGTCAGTTCACCAACCAGATCGACTATCAGAACGCCGCCGCGGCGATCAACGAAGAGCTCAAGAAGAAGGTGCTCTCCGACATCGACGCGGCCTCCCTGCAGGGCAAGACTATCGAGGTCACGGGTGCGTTCACGCTGATCAACCCGAAGTCCTGGCTGGTGACCCCGGTTGCGGTGAGCGTGAAATGAGCGTCACCGACAACCCCGTCGTGCTCGAGGCGCGAGACATCGTCAAGACCTACGGCGGAACGCGCGCGCTCAAGGGCGTGAACTTCACGGTCCGGCTCGGTGCAGTGACCACGCTGTTCGGTGAGAACGGCGCCGGCAAGTCCACGCTCATGAAGATCCTCTCCGGCGTGGAGCAGCCCACCTCCGGCGAGATCGTGCTGGACGGCGAACCCGTCTCGTTCGCGTCGACCAACGACGCCAGGGACCGTGGCATCTCGATCATCCACCAGGAGCTCAGCCTCGCACCCAACCTGTCGGTGCGCGACAACATCTTCATGGGTCGTGAGATCACCGGCCCGTTCGGAGTGGACTTCGCCGAGGAGACGCGGCAGACGCAGCAGCTGCTCGACGACATGCAGCTGTCCATCGCCCCGGACACCCTCGTGCAGGACCTGCGAGTCGGACAGCAGCAGATCATCGAGATCGCCCGCGCGCTGTCCGTCAACTCGCGCATCCTCATCATGGATGAGCCCACCTCCGCGCTCGCGGCCGCCGAGGTCGCCGTGCTTTTCGGCATCATCCGCGACCTGCTGGCGAAGGGCGTCGGGATCGTTTACATCTCCCACCACCTCGAGGAGGCGCTGGAGGTCACCGACTTCGCGGTCGTACTGCGAGACGGGAACATGACCGCGCACGGTGAGCGCTCCGAGATCGATCTGGAGTGGATCGTCCGGAACATGGTCGGCGACAACTTCGACCTCGGCAACCCGCCGACGGGCTACGAGTTCGGCGAGGTCGTCCTGTCGGTCGAGAAACTCACCGTCGTGGATCGCGAGAACCCGGAGCGCGCCGTCGTCGACGGGATGGACCTGCAGGTGCGCGCGGGGGAGATCGTCTGCATCTACGGACTGATGGGCGCCGGGCGCACGGAGCTGCTGGAGGCCATCGCCGGCCGCGAGCCCGTGGCCGGCGGCGACATCCTGCTCGAGGGACGCTCCATCCTGCAGGACTCGATCGCCGAGCGGCTGGATGCCGGTGTCGGCCTGGTGCCCGAGGACCGCCAGCGCGACGGCCTCGTGCAGACGTTCAGCATCGGGCGGAACCTGACGCTGGCGAGCCTGGCGAGGAACCTGCGCAACGGGATGATCTCCCGCAGCACCGAGCGCACCCGCGCGAACGACCTGATCCGCGCGGTCACGGTCAAGACGCCCGGCCCCGATCTGCCGATCGGCGCGCTGTCCGGCGGCAACCAGCAGAAGGTCGTCATCGGCAAGATCGTGGCGACCGATCCCCGGGTCATGGTGCTCGACGAGCCCAGCCGCGGTATCGACATCGGTGCGAAGGCGGAGGTGTTCGGCCTGCTGGCAGAGAAGGCCCGCACCGGCGTCGCCGTGGTGTACTCCACCTCCGAGGTGGGCGAATGCCTCAGCATCGCGCACCGCATCATCGTCATGCGCCGCGGCCGGATCTCGGCCGAGTTCGCGCCCGACGTCACCAAAGACATGATCATGGCAGCCTCCGGCGAAGCCGCCGCCGCGTAAGCCTTCCAGAAACGGATCTAACGATGACAACCACAACAACACTCATCGCCAACAGGAAGAAGCAGTTCTCGCTGACCAAGCTGCTGCTGGAAGGACGGGCGTTCCTGGCGCTCATCCTCATCATCGTGGTGTTCTCCCTGCTCTCGCCGAACTACCTGACGCTGAACAACCTGCTCATCATGGCCTCCCACGTGGCGATCTACGCCATGCTCGGCATGGGGATGCTGCTGGTGATCCTGAACGCCGGCATCGACCTGTCGGTGGGCTCGACCCTCGGCTTCTCCGCCGTCGTCGGCGGCTATCTGCTGCAGGGCGTGCCCATCAACCTCTTCGGCGTCACGCTGTACCCCAGCGTGCCCGTCGTCGTGCTGATCTCCTGCGCTGTCGGAGCACTGGTCGGTGTGATCAACGGCGTGCTGGTCGCGCGGTTCAAGGTGGCGCCGTTCGTGGCGACACTGGGCATGCTGTACGTCGTGCGCGGCGCGGCGCTGCTGATGACCAACGGCCTCACCATCAACAACCTCGCCGGCAAGCCCGAGCTCGGCAACACCGGTATCGACTGGCTGGGCTTCAACCGCGTGTTCAACATCCCGATCGGCGTGCTGATCATGGTGGTCGTGGCCCTCATCCTCGGCTGGCTGCTGGGCCGCACCCGGTTCGGCCGCTGGCTGTACGCCTCCGGTGGCAACGAACGCGCCGCAGAGCTGTCCGGCGTCCCGGTGCGCAAGGTGCAGGTGTGGGTCTACGTGGTCTCCGGCATCTGCGCCGCCATTGCAGGGCTCATCCTCGCCTCGACGCTGACCAGCGCCAGCCCCACCGCCGGCAACACCTACGAGCTGACCGCCATCGCCGCGGTCGTCATCGGCGGCGCGTCGCTGATGGGTGGAAGCGGCAACGTCCGCGGCACGCTGCTGGGCGCGTTCGTGATCGGCTTCCTGTCCGACGGACTGGTGATCGTGGGCGTCTCCGCCTACTGGCAGATGGTGTTCATCGGCGCGGTCATCGTGGTCGCGGTGCTGCTGAACAGCCTTCAGTACCGCCGTCGTCGCAGGGCCCGCAAGTCCAGCACTCCCGAGGCACCCAGTCCCAAGACCGCCGAGCGCGCTCCCGTCGCCGCCTGAGCGGCGCCGATCACTCGCCCGCCGCCATGCGGGGAGCCCATTGAGAAATTCAAGATGCAGTCAACTCTGAAAGGACACAGCACATGATTGGCAAGAAGGCTCTGGCCGCCCTCGCAGTAGCGGGTGGTCTCGTGCTCAGCCTGGTCGGATGCTCGTCGAGCAGCACTCCGTCCGCGGACACCCCCACCAAGGACACCGCAGGCGGGCTGATCACGATCATCGTCAACGACCCGTCGAACCCGTACTGGAAGACGGAGGGCGACATCGCGGCCGCCACCGCGAAGGACCTCGGATACAAGACGACGGTCGGCGCCCACAAGGGCGACACGAACACGGAGAACACGCTGATCGACACGGCGATCTCCAACAAGTCCGTGGCCATCATCCTCGACCCCGCCAACGCCGACGGCTCCATCGCCGCCGTCAAGAAGGCGGATGCCGCGGGCATCCCGGTGTTCCTGGTGAACGCCGAGATCAACCAGTCGGGCCTGGCCAAGGCCCAGCTGGTCTCCAACAACGCCCAGGGCGCCGCACTCGGCGCTCAGGAGTGGGTGAAGCTGATGAACGAGAAGGGCGACTACGTCGAGCTGTTCGGATCCCCGTCCGACAACAACGCCCAGACCCGCTCCAACGGCTACAACACCGTGATCAGCCAGTACCCCGACCTCAAGCAGGTGGGCAAGGAGGTCGCCGACTGGGACCGCACCAAGGGCCACGACAAGATGCAGTCGCTGCTGCAGGCGCACGCCACTCTGAACGGCGTGATCTCCGGCAACGATGAGATGGCGCTGGGCGCGATCGCCGCGATGAAGGAGGCCGGCCGACTGGACGGCGTCGTCGTCGGCGGATTCGACGGCTCCCCGGATGCTGTCGCAGCCATCAACGCCGGCGAGCTGGCGTACACGGTTCTGCAGCCCGTCGCCGTGTTCTCGAAGGACGCCGTCAAGATGGCCGACGATTTCCTGAAGAACGGCACCGAGCCCAAGACCGAGAAGCAGGCCTATGACTGCATCCTCATCACGAAGGACAACGTCGCCAAGATGACGGCGCCGTTCACCCTCGCCGAATGAACCATCGTGCCGGCCGGGCGTCCGCGCCCGGCCGGCACATACCTGCAGGAGCACCCATGAGCTTCATCCTGAATGACGCGGCGTCCTTCGCCGACGAGTCCGCCACCGGATTCGTGACCGCCCACGCCGACACCGTGCGTCGTGTGACCGGCGGCGTCGCACGCCGTGCTGCCACCCCCGACGGCCAGGTCGCGGTCGTGATCGGCGGCGGGTCCGGACACTACCCCGCCTTCGCGGGCCTGGTGGGTCCCGGTCTCGCCCACGCCGCAGCCATGGGCAACATCTTCGCCTCGCCGAGCACCCAGCAGGTGCACGCCGTCGCACGCTCCGTCGCCGGAACCGGCGGCGTGCTGCTGAGCTACGGCAACTACGCCGGCGACGTTCTCAACTTCGATCTGGCGCAGGAGCGCCTGATCGCCGATGGCATCCCCACGCGCACGGTCGCCGTGACCGATGACATCTACTCCGCCTCGCCCGACGAGCGGCACAGGCGCCGTGGAATCGCCGGTGACCTGGCCGTTTTCAAGGCGGCCGCCTGGGCTGCCGAGCAGGGCAGGGATCTGGATGCCGTCGCCGCATTCGCCGCGCACGCCAACGACCGCACCCGCTCCGTGGGCGTGGCGTTCACCGGCTGCACGCTGCCCGGCGCCACAGAGCCGCTGTTCACCGTTCCCGAGGGCCAGATGGCCGTGGGCATGGGCATCCACGGCGAGCCGGGGATCGACATCCGCCCCGTCCCCACCGCCCGCGAGCTGGGATCGTTCCTCGTCGACGCGCTGCTGGCCGAGCTGCCCGACGACGTCGCAGGCGCAGACGGCGCGCGGGTCGGCGTGATCCTGAACGGCCTGGGCTCGATCAAGTCCGAGGAGCTGTTCCTGCTGTACGGCGAGGTCGCCCCGCTGCTGACCGCCGCCGGCGTCACCGTGGTCGAGCCCGAGGTCGGCGAGTATGCCACCAGCTTCGAGATGGCGGGCATCTCACTGACTCTCTTCTGGCTCGACGACGAGCTCGAGCAGGCATGGCGGGCCGGCGCGCAGGCGCCCGGCTACCGCAAGGGATCCGTCGCCGATGACGCTCCCACGCCCGACGCCGTCGTCGATGACTCTCCCACCGACACGGTCGAGATCGCAGCGGCCGGCAGCGACTCCGCCCGAGCGACGGGTGAGGTGGCCGCCGCGGCGATCCACTCCATCCGCGAGATGATCGACCGCGAGGTCGACGAACTGGGCCGCCTGGATGCCATCGCCGGCGACGGCGACCACGGCATCGGGATGCAGCGCGGCTCGCACGCGGCCGACGAGGCCGCGCAGACCGCAGCCGCCTCGCACGCCGGAGCCGGAACGGTGCTGGCACTGGCCGGTGACGCCTGGGCGGACAGGGCCGGTGGAACCTCCGGGGCGCTGTGGGGCGCCGGGCTGCGGGCCGCGGGCGGGGTCCTGGGCGATGAAGCGGCTCCCGACGCCGCGACGCTGGCGCGCGCTGTGGATGCCGCGCGGGAGACCGTGCAGCGAGCAGGCAGGGCCGAGGTCGGCGACAAGACTCTCGTGGACGCACTGGTCCCCTTCGCGCACGCGCTTGCGGAGCAGGCCGCTGCGGGTGCCGGCACCGTCGAGGGCTGGCAGGCGGCGACGCAGGCCGCGACGGCCGCAGCCACCGCGACCGCCGATCTGCTTCCGCGCATGGGCCGCGCACGCCCGCACATGGAGAAGAGTCTCGGCACCCCCGATCCCGGTGCGGTGTCGTTCGCTATGGCAATGGACGCGGTGCTCGAGTGCATCCGCTCCATCAAGGAATGAGGAGAGCATGGCCGATCAGCAGTGGCGGATCGTCATCGGCTGCGATGACGCCGGATACCAGTACAAGGAGGCCCTGAAGAAGGACCTCGAGGCCGACCCTCGCGTGAGCGTCGTGACCGACGTGGGAGTGGATGCCGACGGGCACACGCCGTACCCCCGGGTGGGGATCGCCGCCGCCGAGCTCGTGCGTGACGGCAAGGCCGACCGCGCCCTGCTCATCTGCGGCACCGGCATGGGCGTCGCGATGGCGGCGAACAAGGTCAGCGGCATCCGCGCATCCGTCGCCCACGACTCGTTCTCGGTGGAGCGACTCGTGCTCTCCAACAATGCTCAGGTGCTGACGTTCGGCCAGCGCGTGATCGGGCTGGAACTCGCTCGGCGGCTGGCTCGCGAATGGCTCGGCTACCGGTTCGACCCCGCCTCGGCCTCGGCGGCGAAGGTCGCGATCTTCGACCAGTACGAGTCCACGGGCAGCTGTGGATGACGCAGCCCAGGCTGCCCCTGACTCCCCTGTGATCCTCGGCGTCAGCCTGAAGCTCTACATGAGCGTCGAGCAGACGACCCGGTGGGCGCGCGAGGTCGCAGACTCGACCCGGTCGGTGCCTGCTGTACGTGATGGCGCTGTGCAGCTGTTCGTGCTGCCCTCACTGCCCGCGGTGCCCGCCACCGCCGAGATCCTCAGGGGAACTCCGATCCGCTGGGGCGCACAGGATCTGGATGCCGTGGACCGCGGTGCGCGCACCGGCGCCATCAGCGGCAGCGATCTCGCCGAGATCGGCTGCACGCTGGTGGAGGTGGGGCACGCCGAGCGACGGCAGCTGTACGGCGAGACCGACGAGCTGGTCGCGGCCAAGCTGCAGGCCGCCCTGCGCAACCGGCTCGTGCCCGTGCTGTGCATCGGCGAGGAGCTGCAGGGGCCGACCGAGGACGCCGTGGCCGCGTGCACGCGGCAGCTGGAGGTCTCTCTCGCGCTGACCGACGCAGCAGCCTGCACTGGCGAGATCATCATCGCCTACGAACCGGTCTGGGCGATCGGTCGCCCCGACCCCGCCCCGGCTGCGCACGTCTCGGTCGTCACCGCCACCCTGCGCGAGTGGCTGACTGCACGCGCGCCGCGCGCCACCGTGAGAGTCATCTACGGGGGCAGCGCGCAGCCCGGCGTGCTGCGCGCGCTCGGCAGCAGCGTGGACGGGCTGTTCCTGGGCCGATTCGCTCATGATCCGGCTTCGCTGCTGAATATGATCGAGGAAGCAGCGGGGGGAATGGAACGCCGATGACAGATTCAGAGCAGGTCGGCGCGCGCCAGAACCGACAGGCCGCGCGCCAGCAGGCCATGGCCGAAAGGGTCATGGCCGAGGGCTCTGTGCGCATCGAGGCCCTTGCGGAGGGCTTCGGCATCAGCGTGATGACGGTGCACCGCGACCTGGACGAGCTGGAGACCCGTGGGCTGCTGCGCAAGAGCCGTGGAGTCGCCACGGCCGTCGCCTCGTCACTGGTCGAGTCCAGCGACGTGTACCGCGCGAACCGGGAGGGGCGCGAGAAGGAGGCCATCGCGCTGGCTGCGCTGGAGCTGATCGAGCCGGGCCAGTCGATCATGCTCGACGACTCCACCACGGCCATGCACCTGGTGCCGCATCTTGCCGTCAAGCGCCCGCTGACCGTGATCACGAACACCCTGACGATCATGCGCCAGCTCAACGATGTGAACGGAATCACGCTGATCGGCATCGGAGGCCAGTACTACAACTGGTGCAGCTCGTTCATGGGCCGCCAGGCGACGACGATGATCGCGAGCATGCGCGCCGATGTGTGCCTGCTGTCGACCGCGGCCATCACCGACGACATCGCGTTCCATCAGAATCTGGAGACCATCGACGTCAAGCGCGCGATGTTCGATTCCTCCGCACGACGCGTGCTGATGGCCGACCACACCAAGTTCAGCCGCCGCGCGATGCACACCCTGCTGCCGTTGACCGCGTTCGACGATGTGCTGGTCGATGCCGCGTTGCCCGCCGCCGAGGTGCGCGGACTGCGCGAGCGCGGAGTGAACGTGATCTCGGCGACCCGTCGGCGCCCGACCGAGCGGGCCTGAGGGCGCTACCCGGTCTGTTCGCGAGGCCCGCGCATGATGCGCGACGCCTCCCTGTCGAGTCGTGTCGGCAGTGGGGTGATCTCGGCACGCAGGTCGGCCGTGCCTCCGGCCTACGGGGCCGGATTCAGCACTCGATGACGTTGACCGCGAGGCCGCCCTCGCTGGTCTCCTTGTACTTCGTCGACATGTCCAGGCCCGTCTGACGCATGGTCTCCACCACAGCATCCAGCGACACGAAGTGCTCGCCGTTGCCGCGCAGCGCGAGGCGCGCGGCGGTCACGGCCGTGGATGCCGCGACGGCGTTGCGCTCGATGCACGGGATCTGCACGAGCCCGCCGATCGGGTCGCAGGTCAGGCCCAGGTGGTGCTCCATCGCGATCTCGGCGGCGTTCTCGATCTGCCGGGTCGTGCCGCCCATCACGGCGGTCAGGCCGCCGGCAGCCATCGCGCACGCCGAGCCGACCTCGGCCTGGCATCCGCCCTCGGCTCCGGAGATCGACGCGTTGGCCTTGAACAGCGACCCCAGCGCGGTGGCGGTCAGCAGGAACCGTCGGATGCCGCGGCGCCGGTTGGCCTCGGCGATGACGTCGGGATCGTCGATGGCGCCGACCGCGACCAGCGAGGCCTCGGCGCCGAACCCCAGCAGCGCGCTGCCGACGAGCTCGCCGTAGGGGGTGACGGCGTTGCCGACGCCGAGACCCGAGTCGGCCAGGAACCGCCACCAGTACATGGCCACGGCCGGCAGGATGCCCGCGGCACCGTTCGTGGGAGCGGTGACGACGCGGCCGCCGGCGGCGTTCTCCTCGTTGACGGCCAGCGCGAACGCGCCCAGCCATTCGCCCGGGACCTGCGCGTGTCCGTCGGACTCCACGGACTCGAGCTGCTCGCGGATGTCGGAGGCGCGGCGCTTGACCTTGAGGATGCCGGGAAGGATGCCGCCGGTGTTCAGGCCCGCCTCGACGCAGGCGCGCATGGCGTCCCAGATGGCGTCCAGTCCGGCGGCCACCTCCTCCTCGCTGCGGATCGCGGTCTCGTTCAGTCGCGCGATCTCGGCGATGGTCAGCCCGTTCTCGTCGCACAGCTCCATGAGCTCCGCCGCATTGTCGTACGGGTACGGCTGCTCGGCGACGGTGAGCTTGGCCTCCTCGCCGTCGCGGCGGATGAAGCCGCCGCCGATCGAGTAGTAGATCTGCTCGAGCACGGGCTCGCCCGCGGCATCCAGGGCGCGCAGGGTCATCGCGTTCGGATGCCCCGGCAGGCGAGTACGCGGCGTGAAGACGACGTCGTCCTTGGCGAAGTCGATCGGATGCCGGCCTGCCAGGTTCAGCTGCTTCCCCTCGGGCCAGCGCTGCCACGCCTCGCGCACGTCGTCGGGATCGCAGGTCTCGGGGCGCAGCCCCTGCAGGCCGGAGACCACGGCATCCGGCGTGCCGTGCCCGAGGCCGGTGGCGCCCAGCGAGCCGAACAGCTCGCAGGTCACGCGCGTCACGCGATCCAGCAGGCCCTCCGCATCGAGCCGGGCTGCGAAGTCGACTCCGGCTCGCATCGGGCCGACGGTATGGGAGCTCGAGGGCCCCACTCCGATGGAGAACAGATCGAAGGCCGAGACGTACGCAGTCACCCCTCCAGCCTACGTCGTCGCAGATACCCGCAGGCGGCGCTAGCGTGAGGCCATGAACCTGGATCAGCTGCGCGGCTTCGTGGAAGTGGCACGTCTGGGTCACTTCACCCGGGCCGCCGAGGCGCTTCATCTGACGCAGCCGTCGCTGAGCCGCCAGATCGCAGCACTCGAGGGCGAACTGGGTGCCGCTCTGCTGCACCGCGCGCGCGGACACATCTCGCTCACGCCCGCCGGCGACACCCTGCTGCCGCGGGCCCAGCGCATTCTCGCCGAGGCCGACGCCATCCGCGAGGACATGGACGAGCTGGCGGGCCTGCGCCGTGGGCGGGTACGACTGGGAGCGCCGCCCACACTGTGCGTGAGCCTGGTCGCCGAAGCCATCAGCGCGTTCCACGCCGCGCATCCGGGTGTCGACCTGCATCTGGCCGAGGCCGGATCACGCACTCTCGCGGATCAGCTCGCGGTGGGTCAGCTCGACATCGCACTGATCACGGCATCCGATGCCCGTCCCCTGCCAGGCGCGACGCTGAGCAGGATGCCGCTGCTGGCGGAGGAGCTGGTGGTGGTCACCTCCGCCGCGCAGCCGCTGATCGACGAGGGCGCCTCGATCGGCATGGCCGAGCTGGCAGCCCTGCCGTTGATCGCGCTGGATCGCAGTTACGACCTGCGGGCGACGACGGATGCCGCATTCCGGTCTGCGGGACTCACTCCGGTGCCCGTGCTGGAGGGTCCGGAGATGGATGCGGTGCTGCGCTTCGTGGAGCAGGGGCTGGGCGTCGCCGTCGTGCCGGCGATGGCGCTCACCGACCGGCCGCTGCTGCGCTCGGCGCGCCTGTCGGCGAAGCCGACCAGGACAGTCATCCTCGCACGCCGCTCGGATGTCACGCCCGGCGTGGCCGTGTCGGCCATGCGCGAAGTGCTCATCGACACGGCGGCGGAGTTCGCCGAGCGCGACCCGGCGCTGCACAGCCTGCACAGCTGAGACCGGTCAGAACCGCCACCGCCACGGCGGCGAACCGCTTGAAACAGAAGAAGACCCCTCCGAGGAGGGGCCTTCAGCACTGTCTCAACACAGTGTGCGCCTGGAGGGACTCGAACCCCCAACCTTCTGATCCGTAGTCAGATGCTCTATCCATTGAGCTACAGGCGCATGTCCCGCTCAGCGGGCCAGGGAACAGCCTACAGCACCGCCAGGCACGACGCGAAATCGGGCCGAGCCCTCACGCATCTCCCGCGTGTCGCGCCTCGCGACGGGTGCTCCGCTCGGATCTGGCGGCCTGCTTCTCGGCCGCTTTCTCGGCAGCCTTCTCCCGTTTGCGGCGCGCGCGTCGCTCGGAGGAGAGCGCCTGCAGGTCGACGAGTTTCAGGGCCTGCATCCGCGCTTCGCGCATGCGGTCGTAATCCGGATCCTGATCGGGGCGCATGCCCTCGACCCGCAGTCGGCGGTCGAGGTTGCCGCGCACGTCGCCCCACGCCGCGACCCGAGCCTCCTCCACGAGCGCGCGCAGCGAGTCGGGCTCATCGGTCATCCTGCGCAGCCGGTCGGCGA
This sequence comes from uncultured Microbacterium sp., assembly GCF_937927635.1. Taxonomy (GTDB): domain Bacteria; phylum Actinomycetota; class Actinomycetes; order Actinomycetales; family Microbacteriaceae; genus Microbacterium. The sequence continues at coordinate 14,716 of NZ_CALBRW010000002.1, read as the reverse complement.
CGCCGGTGGACTGCTTGGCGCGGCGGCGCAGGTTGCGCACGTCGCGATCGCGATAGTCGTGCGTGCCGTGCGGGTCGGAGTGGCGCCCCTTGGCGCGCTTGCGCAGCTTGTCCAGCCGGTCCGCCTCTTCGTCGGACTCCTTGGCCATGTGCTTCAGTTCTCTGCGGGCGACGTCCATGTAATGGTCGATCTCGAACGTGCCGCCGCGCGCGATCGTGCCGACCAGGATCTGGTTCTTCACGGCCAGCCGTGCCGCCGCCGTGGCGATCGCGACACCCTCGCCGATGGCATCCGTCGTGCGTCCCACGAGCACCTCCCGAACCGAGCGTACCGGCAGCCGCCGACGTTCGGCAGTGAAGTCAGCGGGCATCGCCCTGGCGAGCCCGCAGCCGCTCCTCGGCCGCTGCCCGACCCGCGGCCAGATGCGCGGGAATCATGTTCGAGATGGCGCCGATGTCTCTCCTTCGCATGGCCGTGAGGATGTCCCGATGCGCCACGGCCATCTCCGCCAGCGCGTCGTGCTGCCCGAACAGCCAGCGCAACCGCGTGACGAGCGAGGCCGCCAGTTCGGAGAGCATGGCATTGTGCGCCAGCTCCACCGCGGTGATGTGGAACATGGCGGATGCCGTGCGCGAGGCGCCCGCATCGCCGGAGGCCGCCGCGGCATCCTCCTCGTCGATGATCGCCTCCAGGCGCGCGAAGCCCGCCTCATCTGCGCGCTGGGTCGCCAGCACGAACGCGAGGGTCTCCATGGCCGATCTGACCTCGGCGAAGTCCTGCAGATCCTGCACGGAGAACTCCCGCACCACGGCCCAGCTGCGCGGCGTCGAGACCACGATGCCCTCGGCGACGAGTGCCCTGATCGCCTCCCGCACCGGGAGACGGGAGACATGCAGCTCAGCCGCGATGTCGCGTTCGATCAGCCGTGAGCCGGGCTGGCGCCTGCCCAGCATGATGTCCTCGCGCAGCGCATCGGCGACGCGCGAGGATTCCAGGCCGGTCTCCCTCTCCAGCACCATGTCTGGATTCAACCACCAGCCATCGACATCGGCCAGTTCTCCGCATGAACCGGTGCCATCCTTGAACCATGTCCCGCACCGAGCTCGACGGTCTCGTCCGCCTCTATCCCGCGTCCGACGGCTCGCTGCGGGGGACCACGCTGCTCTGGGCGCACGGCGGCGGCTTCGTGCATGGCGGCCTGGACATGCCGGAGGCGGATGCCGTGTCCCGGGCCGTCGCTGCGCACGGCGCGGCCGTCGTGTCCGTGGACTACGCGTTGGTGGGCGAAGACGGTTCGCGGACGTTCCCCGCGGGTTCCGACGACGTCCTCACAGCCTGGTCGTGGCTCGTCGACGGGGCCGACAGCGCCGAGCGTCTCTTCATCGGCGGCGCCAGCGCTGGCGCGAACATCGTCGCCGGCGCAGTGCTGCGGATGCTCGGTCACGCGCCTGCCACGGCATCCGTTCCCATCCCGACCGGAGTGATCCTCGCGTATCCGACGCTGCTGGCGGCGCAACCGGCACCGCCGGCCGGACTGCGAGCCGCCCTGGATGCCAATCCAGCGGCCGACGTGTTCGGCCCGTCAGCAGTGCGGGCGATGTACGAGACGTACCTCGGCGGGCACGCGGACGACGCGCCCCTGGCCGCTGTGCCAGGGCTGGCGACGCCATCCGACGTCGCGGGATTCCCCGCGACGATCATCGTCAACAGCGAGGTGGACGAGTTGCGGGTCTCGGGTGAGGCGTTCGCCGCGACGCTGACGGATGCCGGCATCGCCACGGACGTGTCGCTGGAGCCGGACACGACGCACGGGCACCTCAATCGCCCGGAGGAACCCGCGTTCGGGCGGACCATCGCACGTGTGACGGAGTGGATGGCGCGGCATTGAATCCCGCGCCATCCGACCGGCTCAGGGCAGACGGTTGGCGATCGCCAGGTTGGCCTTCAGCTCGTCGGCGTTCTGCCGCACGACGTAGGCCGGACGATCGCGCTCGACGCGCCACGACTCGCTGAGCGGTCCGATGTTGACGGTGTCGAACCCGAGCTCGTCGTAGAACCGGGTGATGAACTCCACGGCGTCCGCGTGGTCACTCGCCGTCGCCAGCGCGCGGCGGTTCGGGGTGCCCGCAGGGGCGACATCGGTGGTGATGTCGGCGGACGGGATGTGGTTGAACGCCTTCACGACCTTCGAGCTGGGCAGGTGCTGCTGCAGCAGTTGCGAGGTGGTGGTCTCGCCCTTGTCGAGCGCGTCGATGTGGCCATCGCGCTCGTAGTAGTAGTTGTTGGTGTCCAGCACGATCTTGCCTGCCAGGGGCTCGACGGGGATCTGCTCGAGTGCACGCAGCGGCACGGTCACCACGACCACATCGCCGGCGGCACCGGCATCCGCCGCGGTCGCGGCCCTGGCATGGTCGCCCAGCTCGGCTACGAGATCCGCAAGGGTCTCTGGCCCGCGCGAGTTCGCGATCACCACGTCGTAGCCTGCCTTGACGGCCGCGCGTGCGACCTGGCTGCCGATGTGCCCTGCACCGATGATTCCGAGAGTTGTCATGCTCGTGACAACAGGAGCGGGGCCCGAGTATTCCGCTGTGACGTCTCGACGACGCGCGGCCTACAGCTCGGCGGGCGGCTCCGGCTCGGCCTCGGCGACCTCGGGATGCCGGGCGAGGTTGATAACGCCGGCGACGAGTCCGCCCCAGACCGTGACCATGGCGATGATCATCATGACGACGGCGAGGGGGGTCATGACCGGACTCCCTTCATCGTTGCATCCGCTCTGCCTGCGGCATCCGGGATCCGGACCGCACCGGTCTCGGCGTCCGGCGCGTAGGCCTCCTCGACGAGGAAGTCGTCATACTCCGGGTCGTCCTTGGCGCGCGAGCGCCGGCTCCACGGCAGCAGCGACAGCAGGATCGCCAGCACGACCAGGGAGATGACCATCCCCCAGCCGAAGATCGACAGGAACCAGCCCGGATAACCACCGTAGGGTGCGTCGATCTTGGCGATGATCTCGCTGACGAACAGGTAGCCCAGCACCACCGGTGCGAGGGCGCCGACCAGCAGCATCCAGAACCAGCCGACGGTGAAGCTGGAGCGGCGGTTGAGATGGTCGCGCAGCACGGGCAGCCTGTGCAGGATCCAGGCCACCAGGATCACCGCGACCAGGGCGACGGCCATGATGCCGAAGGCGTTGATGAACGCGTCGGTGGTGTCCAGCACGGCGAGCGCCGTGGTGGTGGAGAACATCGCGATGGAGATCAGCGCGACGGGGATCGACACGACCAGCGTGGTGCGGACACGGCCCCAGCCCAGCTTGTCCTGCAGAGCCGCGACCACGACCTCCAGCACGGAGATCAGCGAGGTGATGCCGGCGAACACCAGGGCGCCGAAGAACAGCACGCCGATGATCGAGCCGCCGGTGGCCTGGGAGACGATGGTCGGGAAGGCGACGAAGGCCAGGCCGATGCCCGCTGTGGCGGTGTGCGCGACATCCGTGCCCTGCGCCTGCGCCATGAACCCGAGGGCGGCGAACACGCCGATGCCGGCGAGGATCTCGAAGCCGGAGTTGGCGAACGCCACGACCAGGCCGGAGCCGGTCAGGTCGGTCTTGCGCTTGAGGTACGAGGAGTAGGTGACCATGATGCCGAACGCCACCGACAGTGAGAAGAAGATGTGCCCGTACGCCGAGGCCCACACACCCGGGTCGGCCAGCGCCTTCCAGTTCGGCGTGAAGAAGGCGTTCAGGCCGTCCACCGCACCGGGAAGGAACAGCGACTGCACGACGAGGGCGGCGAACATCACCGTCAGCAGCGGCATGAGCACGACGTTGGCGCGGCCGATGCCGCGCTTGACGCCCAGGGCCATGATGATGACCACGACCACCCACACGGCTATCAGCGGATAGCCCACCTGCGGCACGAACGTCGTCGAGATGCCGTGCTTGACGTCCCCCATCTGCAGGAAGTCGGTGAAGAAGAAGTCGTTCTCATTGCCCGCGCCCCACGAGATCTGCGCGGAGAACCAGGTGTACATGGCCGCCCACGCGATGATCACCGCGTAGTACGTGGCGATCACCACGCAGATCAGCACCTGCCACCATCCCAACGGCTCGGCGGCGCGGTGCATGCGGCGGAACGCCAGCGGCGAGGAGCCGCGGAAGCGATGGCCGATCGCGTAGTCGAAGAACAGCAGGGGGATGCCTGCGGTCAGCAGCGCGCACAGGTACGGGATGAGGAACGCGCCGCCGCCGCCCTCGTATGCCACGTACGGAAACCGCCAGATGTTGCCCAGCCCCACCGCCGATCCGATCGCGGAGAGGATGAAGACGTTCCGGGAGCCGAAAGCCTCGCGTCTGGTGGACTGCGTTGTCGCGGATGGCATGAGTCGAGGGTATCGGAGCGGTGCGGCCGGGGCGAGGGAGTTGAGCGAGGCTTGAGGCGGGTCAGCCCAAGCGGCGTCAGCTGATCCCGGGGACGGTGAACACGTCGGGCATCCGCTTCTGCACGCGCTCGATGTCGCGGAAGACCGCACGCACGTGCGCCTGCAGGAGCGCGATCGCTCTGTCGAGATCGCCGTCGATGACGGCATCCAGGATCGCGCCGTGCTCGGCGATGTACGGGGCCGGCGTGACCTCCTCCAGCCCCAGGCGCCGCGCGCGGTCGAGGTGCGCACGCTCCGAGGCGATGGCCTGCCAGGCGCTCTCGTGTCCTGAGAGTGCCAGCAGCCCCCGATGGAAGTCCTCGTCGAGCGCGACGAAGGCCGGTACGTCGGTCGCCACGCCCTGCTGACGCTCGACATTGCGCCTGAGCCTGTCGACGAGTTGAGGGTCGAGCGGATGCTCCACCTGTCGCAGCCCCGTGGTCTCGACGGCCTCCCGGATGAACTGCGCGTCCGCGACGCGGTGCGGGTCGACCCGGGAGACGAAGGTGCCCACCTGGGGGATCACCTCGACGAACCCCTCCTGGCGGAGCATGATGAGGCATTCCCTGATCGGAGTGCGGCTGACGCCGAGGTCATCGGCGAGCTGATTCTCACTCAGCGCCGACCCGGGGACGAGTTGGAGCGAGATGATGCGCTGGCGCAGCTCGGCGTGCAGCGCGGCTCTGCTCTCGGGCCGGGGTCGAGGTGTGCGCACGGGTTCCAATCTAGCCCCGGCGGACGGCACTGCCCGCACGACGGCATCCACGGGCGATCACCGCTTGTGTACTTGTATACAAGCTTGCTACACTCCATCGAACACCTCGCGCAGCGGATCAGAGATGATGATGTGAACGCGAGGCTCTCCGACCCCGACCGCCGAGAGAGGCGACGACATGTCATCGATGACAGCAGCACCCACGCAACCGCGCGACCCGTACATCCTCGATGTCGCAGACATCCAGGAGCCGCCACGCGGCTGGAGGAGCAGCCTGCGCTACTTCGGCCCCGGCTTCCTCACCAGCGCCGCGGTCGTCGGCTCCGGGGAGCTGATCACCGCCACTGCCCTCGGCGCACAGGCGGGCTTCGTGCTGCTGTGGATCGTCCTGGTCTCGACGCTCGTCAAGGTCGCCATCCAGGTGGAGATCGCACGCTGGTCGATCTCGACCGGCCGCGCCTCGATGGAGGGCTACAACGACGTCCCGCCGAAGCTGTTCGGCCGAGGCTGGATCTCGTACATCGGCCTGTTGATGTTCCTGCAGATCGTCATCGGGCAGGGTGGCGTGATCGGCGGCGCCGCGCTCGCGATGAGCATGCTGGTGCCCGTCGGCGGCGACCCGTTCTCGCCCGTGTCCGTCGGCATCTGGCTCGCCATCCTCGTCGCGATCGCGATCGCGATCCAGATCACGAACAAGTACTCGCTGATCGAAGGCGTCGCCACCGTCATGGTCGCGATCGTGACCCTCCTGGTCATCATCATGGTCTTCGGCGTGCAGTTCACGCCGTTCGCGTGGTCGGCCGCCGACCTCGGCGAGGGACTGCTGTTCCAGATCCCGCTCGGAACGATGGGCATCGCGCTGGCGATGTTCGGCATGACCGGCGTCGGCGCAGGCGAGATCACCGCTTACTCGTACTGGTGCGTCGAGAAGGGCTACGCCCGCTTCACCGGACCCAACGACGGCTCCGAGGCCTGGGTCAAGCGCGCACGCGGCTGGATGTCGGTGATGAAGAAGGACGCGATGATCTCGTGGATCATCTACACCATCTCCACCGTCGCGTTCTACGTGCTCGGCGCCGCTGTGCTCAACCCGCAGAACCTGGTGCCCTCCGGCACCGACATGTTCGACGTGCTCGCCCGGATCTTCACCGACACGCTCGGCGAGTGGACGCGGTGGATCTTCCTGATCGGCGTCGCGCTGACCCTGTTCAAGACCGCCATGGCGAACATCCCCGGCTTCGCCCGCCAGGTCGCGAACACCCTCGCCATCTTCGGTGCGTTCGACTGGCGTGACGTCGACCGCCGCAACCGGTGGCTGAAGGCCCTCGTCGTGATCCTGCCGATCACCTGGGCGATCTTCTACCTGTTCATCCAGTCGCCGTTCCTGATGATCGTGATCGCCGGCATCGGCAACGCGATCTTCCTGATGGCGATCGTCGTGGCTACGTGGTACCTGCGCGCCAAGCAGATCGACAAGCGCGTCGCCGACGGCAAGTGGTTCACCGTGTGGCTCGCACTGTCCTCGATCGCGGTGTTCGCGGTGGGCGTGCTGTCGCTCATCGACCAGCTGTCCTGATCGCGCACTCCCCCGACTGCGCCACTCCCATGAGAGGAACCCCATGAAGACCGTCATGATCCACGCCGCGAACGATCTCCGCGTCACGGAGGTCGAGTCACCCGTCGTCGGCGACGACGACGTGCTGATCGCGATGGCGTACGGCGGCATCTGCGGCAGCGACCTCTCGTACTGGAAGCACGGGGCGTCCGGCACGGCCGTGCTGCGCGATCCGCTCATCCTGGGTCACGAGGTCTCCGGCACGGTCGCGGCGATCGGTGCGAACATCGCCGCCGAGGCCGCGGCATCCGGCCTCGAGGTCGGCTCGCCGGTCACCGTGCACCCGGCAACGCGCGTGGGCGAGCCCGCCGCGTGGCCGGGTGCGGCGGAGCGTCCGAACCTGTGGCCCGTCGTGCGCTATTTCGGCTCGGCCGCGGTCACCCCGCACGAGCAGGGCGGGTTCTCGACGCTGCGCCGGGTGAGGCTCGACCAGGTGCGGATGCTGCCGTCCGGCGTCTCACTGCGCATCGGTGCAGTCGTCGAACCGCTGTCGGTGGCCCTGCACGCGGTCACCCGCGCCGGCGAGGTGCGGGGCCGCACGGTGCTCGTGAACGGATGCGGCCCGATCGGCTCCCTTGCGATCGCAGCTCTCAAGCACACCGGCGCCGCACGCGTCATCGGGGCTGATGTGTCGACGCACGCCCTGTCCGTGGCGACGGCGATGGGTGCGGACGAGGTCGTGAACGTCGGCCTCGGCGAACGGCTCCCCTCGAACGTCGACGTCAGCATCGAAGCATCCGGTGCAGCGGCCGCCCTCGGCGGCGTGATCGATGCGACCCGCCCCGGAGGCGTGATCGTGCAGGCGGGCAACCTGCGGGCGGGCACGATCGAGGCGAGCATCGCCGGGATCGTGACCAAGGAGATCGACTACCGCGGCAGCTACCGCTTCGCCGACGAGATGGACACCGCGATCCGAATGCTGGCCGAGGGCCTCGACGTCTCCGCCGTGATCACCCACGAGTTCGCGATCGACGACGCCGAGGAGGCTTTCCGGATGGCGACGACACCCGAGGCCGCGAAGGTGCTGCTGCGACTCGACGGGTGAGCCGGGTCACCGATCCCGCAGGCGGCATGACTCGTGGATGTCAGCGCGTCGCCGCGAACGGGTCGAACCCGTCCGCCAGCAGCGGCACGGGCGCCACGGTGCTCTCGATCTCAAGGTACTGACCAGTCGCCGCGGACTCCTGCGCCGAGAGCATGACGTCGAGCACGTGGTAGCCGAGCTCACCGCTGGCGACGTGCGGGCGGTCCTCGGCGATGGCGCGGGCCATGTCCAGCACGCCCAGGCCGCGTCCGGTCACGGTGCCCTGCGAGGGGATCTCGATCCACTCCTGCTCGAACGACATCCCGTCACGCAGCACGCCGAGCGGCTTGACGTAGGCGATGCGCCCGTCGAACTGGTTCGGGTCTGGCAGCACGATCGAGCCTTCGGTGCCGTGGATCTCCACGATGCCGTGCCGCTCGAGCGCCGAGTCGAAGCTCAGCAGGTGCGTGCCGTGCTGGCCGGCTTCGAAGCTCGTCAGCACCTGCACCGTGGACGGCACTTCGACGGGGAAGGTCTCGCCAGCGCGCGGGCCGGTGCGGATCTCGCGCTCAGTCCGCGAGCGCGAGCCACGCGCGGAGACCCCGGCGATCGGGCCGAGCAGGCTCACCAGCGCGGAGAAGTAGTACGGGCCCATGTCGAGCAGCGGTCCGGCACCCTCAGCGAACAGGAAGGCGGGTTCGGGATGCCACATGTCGGGCCCCTGCGTCTGGAACGCGGTGTTCACGAACAGCGGCCGGCCGATCACGCCGTCGAGGATCGCGCGCTTCGCGGTCTGGAAGCCCGGTCCGAGGATGGTGTCCGGGGCGGAGCCGATGCGCACATCCGCGGCATCCGCCGCCCGGAGCATCTCCGCGACGCCCTCGCGCTCCAGCCCCAACGGCTTCTCCGACCAGACGTGCTTGCCCGCGGCGACGGCACGCGACGAGATCTCGACGTGGGCGCGGGGGATGGTCAGGTTGACGACGAGCTCCACGTCGGCGTTCGCGAGCACGTCATCCGCCGTCCCCCACGATGCGACCCCGTACTTCTCAGCCTGCGCCTCGGCGCGTTCGGGCAGCAGGTCTCCTACGGCGACCACCTTCACGTCTGGGAACGAGGTGAGGTTCTGCAGATAGGTGTCGCTGATGACGCCCATCCCGATGATGCCGACTCCCAGCGCGCTCATGCGACGAAACCGCCGTCCTTCAGGAAGGCGAGGCTGGCCGCGACGTCGTCGAAGACGTCACCGGGGGCGCGGTCGTACTCGACGACGGCGTAGCGGATGCTGTCGCCGGCGCGCAGCGCGTCGGCCAGCAGCACCTCGCCGGTGCCGGCGTGGCGCTGGTCGAGTGAGTCGGAGCCGAACTCCGGAGCGCCGGGAGCCCAGGGGTTGGATACCGGGACGCGGCCGTCCTTGACATGCACGGCCGTCAGGCGATCGCCCAGTGCCGTCACCATCGCGGGCACGTCCTGCCCGCCGGTCTGCGCCCAGAACAGGTCGAGCTCCAGCTGCACCCGAGGGTCGACGAGCTGCACGAAGCGGTCATACGCGCTCTGCCCGTCGAACGACGCCACGAACTCCTGCGCGTGGTTGTGGTAGCCGACCGACAGGCCGAAGGTCGCTGCTCGCTCGGCAGCGCGGTTCAGGCGCTCGGCGATGTCGGCGACGCCGTCCTCGGTGAGCCAGCGCTCCGGGGCCACGAACGGCTCGAAGACCGTCGACATGCCGATCTCGGCGGCGGCTGCGAACACGACATCCGGCTCGGGAGTGGGGATGACGCCGTCCGGCGTCCACAGTTCGTCGGAGAGCAGCGGGGCGTGCCCGGTCGGGGACGCCAGGCCGCTGGCATCCAGAGCAGCGCGGATCTGCGCAGGACGGGAGACGAAGTCGAACGCCTCGACGTTGGCGAATCCGATGGCGGCGAGGCGGTCGAGCGAGCCGCGCATGTCGGCCGAGAACTCCTTCGCGAGCGAGTAGAGCTGCACAGAGGCGATGGGCTGGGGCATGAGGTTCCTTCGTACGTCTTCGTCGGGGCACCGTTGCGGTGTGCGTCGAGAATAGCACCAAACCTCCATGTGGAGGTTTTATTTTCTGGAACGGGTAGCATCGGAGTCGTGGCACGCGACCAGGAGCCGGTTATCGGGCGGGAGGGCTCCCTCCCCAAGGGCGTCGCGCGACGCCTGGAGATCCTCGACAGGGCAATCGAGGTGTTCCGCCAGCGCGGCGCAGACGGCACGTCGCTGCGCAGGATCGCCGAGGCGATCGGCGTCTCGCACGCTGCGCTGCTGCACTACTTCGACTCCCGCGAGCAGCTGCTGGTCGCCGTGTACGCGCACGCCGAGGCGCAGCGGGCCGCAGCCGAGGGACCCACCACGCATTCCGGCATCGACGGGATGATCGCCGCCGCCATGGCCAACGTCGACGTCCCCGGTCTCGTGCAGCTCTACACGACGCTGGTCGCCGCCTCGCTGGAGAGACGCAGCGAGGTGGGCAAGGAATTCTTCTCCGAGCGCTTCGAGCGCATCCGCACCAGGCTCACCGCCGAGCTGAAGGCCGAGCAGGATGCCGGAACCGTGCGCGATGACGTGCCGGCCGAGCACCTTGCGGCCCTCATCATCGCCGCATCGGATGGCCTGCAGATCCAGTGGCTGCTGGAGCCGTCCGTGGGACTGGAAGCTCCGCTGCGCTCGCTGGCGACAATGCTCGAACCCCGTCGATGAGCGGGTCACACCTGGGGCTGGCGATCTGCCCGGGAGCACAACGCCCATGGACACCGCGCCGGACCGGGGGCATGCTGGTGCGGTGAGCGCATTCCAGCCGACCCAGCCCGATCTCGACATCGCCTGGTTCACCGACCCCGCCGGCAACGTGCTGTCCGTGGTCAGGCAAGGGTGAGCCGCCGCTCCACCGGCATCCTCGCCGTCGTCGTCACCTCCGTGCTGTGGGGCACCACGGGCACCGCCGCGACGTTCGCGCCTTCGGCGAGTCCGCTGGCGATCGGATCGGCGGCGCTGGGGATCGGCGGTCTGCTGCAGTTCGCCGTCGCCTGGCGGTCGGTGGCGGCGAATCGGATGCCGTTGGCCCGCCACCGCGGCATGATCGTCGCCGCGGGCCTGGCCGTGACCGTGTACCCGTTGGCGTTCTACGCGTCGATGCACCTGGCAGGTGTTGCGATCGGGTCGGTGGTGTCGCTGGCATCCGCTCCGCTGTTCTCCGGCGCGCTCGAGGCCGTGATCGACAGGCGCCGACCGGACGCACGGTGGATCCTCTCGGTCGTGCTGGCCGTCGGCGGCGGTGCCGCCCTCATCCTGTCCCGGACAGCCGGCGGCGGCGAAGGCGTCATCCCGGGCGTGGCGCTCGGGCTGGTCGCCGGCGCGACGTACGCCCTGTACTCGTGGGGCGCGCACCGGCTGATGGATGCCGGAACCCCGCGCTCCGCGGCGATGGGAGCCGTCTTCGGGCTCGGCGGGCTGCTGCTGATGCCCGTGCTGGTGCTCACCGGCGCTCCGCTGATCGCCTCCGCCCAGTCGTTCGCCGTCGCGGCCTACATGGCTCTGGTGCCGATGTTCCTGGGGTATCTGCTGTTCGGCTTCGGGCTCGCCCGCATCCCCGCCAGCACGGCCACCACCGTCACGCTGCTGGAGCCTGCGGTGGCGACCCTGCTGGCCGTGGTCGTCGTCGGCGAGCGCCTCACCGCGGTCGGGTGGCTGGGGATGGCCGCGATCGCGGCATCGCTCCTGGTGCTGAGCCTGCCCGCGCGCGAAGGAGAGCCGGGAGACCGCTCGGCGCCCATGCCGTGAAGGGCCACGCGGTCGCGCGATTCAAAAACTCACCACCGCGAGTGGATGGCCTCGCGGAAGCGGCGGTCGTAGATCTCATGCACGGATGCCGTGAACTCCTCCCCCAGCTCCGGGATGGATCCCGCGGCGGCGTTCGACTCCGCCTGCGACACGTTGCGGGCGCCGGGGATCACCGCCGAGACGCCGGGAATCTGCGAGACCCACGCCAGGGCTGCTGCGGCCGGCGCGAGACCGTGTCGCTCGGCGAGTGCGGAGAACTCCCGCGCAGCCTCCACGCCGTCGTCGTAATCGACGCCCGAGAACGTCTCGCCCTGGTCGAAAGCCTCCCCGTGCCGGTTGAAGCTGCGGTGGTCGTTCGCGGCGAACACCGTGTCGTGCGTGTAGCGGCCCGAGAGCAGTCCACTCGCGAGCGGCACCCGGGCGATGATCCCGACTCCGGCTTCGCGCGCGGCCGGGAGCACGCGGTCGAGAGGCTTCAGACGGAAGGCGTTGAGGATGATCTGCACGGTCGCGACTCCCGGTCGCGCGATGGCGGTGAGTGCCTCGTCGACCCGCTCGACGCTCACGCCGTAGTTCGCGATCGCCCCGTCGTCGACGAGCGTGTCCAGTGCGTCGAACACGGCGTCATCGGAGTACACCGCGGTGGGCGGGCAGTGCAGCTGCACGAGATCCAGCGTCTCGACGCCCAGGTTGCGCCGACTGCGGTCGGTCCACGCGCGGAAGTTCTCCAGGACGTAGTTCCCCGGGACCTGGTCCACGCGACGCCCCATCTTGGTGGCGACGGTGAGGTCGGCATCTGGGTGGTCGCGACGCCACGCGCCGATCAGCGACTCGCTGCGCCCATCGCCGTAGACGTCGGCGGTGTCGAAGAAGGTGACCCCGGATGCTGCGCTCGCGTCGAGCACGGCCCGCGCGTCGGCCTCGCTCACCTCACCCCAGTCAGCGCCCAGCTGCCAGGTTCCCAGTCCGATGAGAGAGACGTCACGGCCGGTGCGGCCAAGGATGCGATGCTGCATGCCACCAGCCTAGATGCCGCACTGGCGGCCGCCGGCGCCTGCCCGCGGGCGCATGCTGACGCCACGCGGCGGGTCGCGGCGTGCTACGCGATCCGCACGAATCGCGGGCCGCTGTAGCCGTCGCGTTCGACCTGCTCCGTGAACATGTCCAGCGGGCGCGCCCAGTGGCTGTAGTCGTCGTAGAGCTTGCGGTAGAGGACCAGGGGCTCCTCTGTCTCGCTGTGCCGGCCGACCGCGATGACCTCGTACCGGGCGCCCTTGAAGTGCTGGTAGATCCCCGGTGCCACCTGCTGCGTCTCGTTCTCGGCCATGCTTCATCCTCCCACACGCCACAGATCTGAGTGCCACCCGCCACAGCAAAAGATCCCGCGACCGGACTTCGTCCGATCTCGGGATTTTTGGCGGAGACGGAGGGATTTGAGTCCCTCGCGGCCACTCCGCACCCCGCCTCGTCATCGACGTCGGCTCGCCTTGAGCGAGAAGGGCGGCGCGCGGAGCCTCCGGCCGCGTGGGGCCCTGTTGCCCAAAACGACCGCCCGCCACAGCAAAAAGTATGAGCCCCGAGACTGCGTCCCGGGGCTCATACTTTTGGCGGAGACGGAGGGATTTGAACCCTCGGTCCCCTTGCGAGGACTCCACCTTAGCAGGGTGGTGCACTAGGCCTGACTATGCGACGTCTCCATGTGCCCGACCGGAATCGAGCACGTCATGCAATCATAACTGGTCGCGCGGAGTGCGGCGAACCGGGCGAGCCTCAGCGCCGCACGTTGCCGTTTGAGCAGGTCACCTGCGCGGCCGAGGTCCCCTTGATCGCACTGGGAAGCTCAACGACATCGCTCGGCGCGCCCGTCGGCGTTCCGGTGGGGCTCGCCGTCGGGGTCCCCGGACCGGGATCCTTCACGACCACGCCGTCATTGCCGGTGTTCTCGTGAGTGATCTGCAGCTGCTTGTTGGCCGTGATCGCATCCCAGAGGATGGTGGCATTGCGCTTGTCGGGGACGACGCGATTCGGGTCGGCCGGGTCCTCGATCGTGGGGTACTGCACGAACACGAAGTCGTCGAACGGCACGTCCTTGATGGCCAGCGCGATCTGCGCGATCGTGATGGGGTTGGCCAGCGAGGTGGACGCCTCGAGGTTGTTCAGTCCGGTGTCGGCGAGCTTCAGCATGGTGCCGGCATTGCCCAGCACTTCGCTGCTGACCATCTTGCGCACCAGGCTCGACATGTACTGCTGCTGGTTGCCGATGCGCCCCAGATCACTGCCGTCTCCGACACCATGCCTGGTGCGCAGGAACTGCAGCGCCTGCAGGCCCTCGATCGTGTGATCGCCGGCGGCCATGTCCAGCCCGGTGAAGCGATCCTTGATGGGATTCGCGAGGCACACGTCCACGCCGCCGATGGCATCCGTGATCTCGATCACGCCGCCGAAGGTGACCTTCGCGGCGAACTCGATATCGTCACCGCCGACGAGACTCGAGACGGTCTTGACCACGCAGTTGAGCCCGCCCTTCTCACCGCCGTGCTCGTATGCGACGTTGAGCTGCTGCTTGCTCATGGCCGAGTAGGTTCGGTTGTTCGCATCCGTGCAGGCAGGGATCGGGATCATCAGGTCGCGGGGGAAGCTCACCACTGTGACGCGACGCGGTGCCGACGAGACGTGCACGAGCAGATTGACGTCGTTGAGCGTGCCGTTGGCGTCCGCGCCCGTGCATCGCTTGCCGAACAGGTCAGCGTACTTCGGTTCGCAGGTGTCCACGCCCGTCAGCAGAAGATCGAAGCCGCCCTTGTACGCGGCGATGTCCGGTGGAAGCTCCTTCTGATTGTCCAGCTGCACCGCGTTGGCACTGACGGTGCTCAGCAGCCCGCCGACCACGAACGTCCCCACGCCGATGCCGCTGACCAGCAGCACGGCGAGCGCGATGCCGGTGAGCTTCAGCAGCTGCCCGACGGCGCTCGGCGAGTGCAGCTGACCATGACGGGCGACAGGGGTGCGTCGCCTGGGGGAGGTGCTCACACGGTGCCTTTCACGAACAGAAGCGGAGGGTGTGGGATTCGAACCCACGAGACATCACTGCCCACTGGTTTTCAAGACCAGCTCCATCGGCCGCTCGGACAACCCTCCCGAT
>NZ_CALBRW010000001.1 GCF_937927635.1 uncultured Microbacterium sp. | reverse complement strand
CCGACCCCGGAACCACCGACCCCGGAACCACCGACCCCGGAACCACCGACCCCGGAACCACCGACCCCGGCACGATGGCGCCGATCACGGCGTCCACGTTCACGGTGTCGATCGACGCCTCGCTCACAACGCACTACAGTGTGCCGATCCAGGGCGAGCCGGGGGCCACCGTGCGCGCGTGGATGGACGATGCCCCCGGCGGCGGCGACGAGATCGCGCTCGATGGGACCGGCGGCGGTGTGATCGATCTGCGCCCGTCCCTCACCCAGATGCTGATCGGCGCCGATCTCACGCTCACCTACCTCGTGGACGGGGTCCCCGGCAGCAGCACGCGGTACTGGATCGTGCCCACCCTGCTCGGCGGTTCCGGCGGTTCGACTCCCGGCTCCGCTGCACCTGCGACGGACACCACCACGCCCACGGACACCACGCCGGCGGATGCCACCGCAACGACGGACGCCACCACGCCGACGGACGCAGCATCGACCACCGAAACGGCGCCGACCTCGACGACGACCGAGGCGAGCGCGCCGACAGGCGATCCCTCCGCCTCGCCGACGACCACCGCCACGACCACCGAGCCGATCAGCGCACCTGCCCCGGCAGAGACCGTCGACCCGACGACGACCACGGCACCTGCCGACACCACCGTCACATCCGACACCACGGCGCCCACCGACCCCGCACCCATCACGGCGTCCACCGAGCCAGTCGCGGCCACCTCCCCCGCCGCCTGAATCCCCGGCCCGCACCCGCCGAATAGACTGGGGGCATGCCGCAGGATTCCGTCGCCGACACCGGTGTGAACCGCCCCGCCCTGACCGCCCTCGATGTGATCCGGGTGATCGTGCTGCTGGTGGCGCTGGTCTCGCTGGCGCTCTGGGGCTTCGGGTCGTGGGCCATGCCATGGAACATCGTCGTCGGCATCGCCGCCCCCGTCGTCACCCTGCTGGTGTGGGCGCTGTTCGTCTCGCCGCGCGCGGTGCTGCACCTGCATCCGTTCCTTCGGGCGCTGGTCGAGCTGCTCATCTACGCGGCCGTGACGCTGGCGTGGTGGTCGGTCGGTCAGGCGTGGATCGGACTGGCCTTCGCCGTCGTGGCCGTCGCGGTGGGCGTGATCGCGGGGCGTCGAGCGCTGGCATGAGCGTCCTCGAGCGGCTGCGGAGCGAACTCGGCGACATCGTCGACACCTCCGCCGAGGCGCTCGAGCAGGCGCGGGCCGACCGCAGCGGACACCGCTCCCCCGGTCGTCCCCTGGCCGTCGTCCACGCCCGCACCGTCGACGACGTGCAGAGCACCATGCGCATCGCCTCCGCGACGCGCACCCCCGTCATCGTGCGCGGCGCCGGGACCGGGCTGGCGGGGGCAGCGAACGCAGGCCCCGGTCAGATCGTGCTGTCCCTGACCGCGATGGACCGCATCCTCGAGGTGCGTCCGGATGATCTGCTGGCCGTCGTCGAACCCGGCATCCTCAACGCGACTCTGAATGCACGACTGGCCGAGCAGGGCGTCTGGTGGGCGCCCGACCCGGCCAGCCGCGAGATCTCCACCATCGGCGGCAACATCGCCACCGGGGCGGGCGGTCTGCTGTGCGCGAAGTACGGTGTCGTGCGGGATGCCGTGCTCGGCCTCGACCTGGTGCTCGCCGACGGACGACTCATGCATCTCGGCCATCGCAGCGTCAAGGGCGTGACCGGGCTGGATCTCACCTCGCTGGTGATCGGATCCGAGGGCCGGCTCGGCGTGGTCGTCGGCGCCACCCTCAAGCTGCGCAGGCTCGTCGCGGGCCCGGTGTGCGCGATCACCGCATCGTTCGGCTCCGTGCGCGATGCCGCGGCGGCCTCCGCTGCGGTCACGGCCGCGGGCCTGCAGCCCGCCGTCATGGAGCTCATGGACGCCCGATCGCTGGCCGCCGTGCACGACCTGCTGAGCCTCCCCGCCCCGGCGCCCGGCACCGCGCAGCTGACGATCCAGACCGACGGCCCGGCCGCTCTCGATGACGCCGCCCGGATCGTGGCCGTGCTGCGGGCATCCGGCGGCGTCGCGGACATGACGTCCGACCCTGCTGAGGGCGAGCGGCTGCTCGGCATCCGCAGGTCCATGCACCCGGCCATGGCGGCGCTGGGCACCACCCTCATCGAGGACGTTTCCGTACCGCGAAGCGCGATGCCCGCGATGTTCGACGAGATCGCGCGCATCGAACAGGCCTACGGCATCAGCATCCCGACCGTCGCCCACGCCGGCGACGGCAACCTGCATCCGAACTTCATCTTCGACGGCGACGAGGTGCCGCCGCGCATCTGGGATGCCGCCGGCGAGCTCTTCCGCGCCGCGCTGCGCCTGGGTGGGACGCTCACCGGCGAGCACGGCATCGGGATGCTGAAGAGCCGCTGGCTGGCCGAGGAGCTCGGCGAGGATCAATGGGAGCTGCAGCGCCAGATCGTGCGGGTGTTCGATCCGCTCGGCATCCTCAACCCGGGAAAGGTCTTCTCCGATGCCTGACATCCGCGTCAGCGCCGCCGTGATCGTCGATCACGCCGGCCGCGTGCTCGTGGTCCGCAAGCAGGGCACGACGCGCTTCATGCAACCAGGCGGCAAGCCCGAGGCCGGCGAGACCCCGGTGCAGACCCTCATCCGCGAGCTCGACGAGGAACTGTCGCTGAAGGTCGCCGAGGCCGATCTGCGGCCGCTGGGAACCTTCATCTCGGCAGCGGCCAACGAACCCGGTCACCGCGTGGTGGCCGACGCGTTCGCGCTGCGCGCCGAGCGCGAGGACGTCTCGGTACACGCCGAACTCGCCGAACTGCGCTGGCTGGAACCGGGCGATCGCACCAGCGTGCCGCTCGCGCCGCTCAGCGAGGAGCACCTGCTGGCCTTCGCCTGGGGCTGATCCCAGAGGTGGGGCTCAGAGGCCCTGCCAG
Organism: uncultured Microbacterium sp.; assembly: GCF_937927635.1. Lineage (GTDB taxonomy): Bacteria > Actinomycetota > Actinomycetes > Actinomycetales > Microbacteriaceae > Microbacterium. Next base: position 26,334 of record NZ_CALBRW010000001.1, on the reverse strand, counting down.
GCCGGCTTGTTGGCGTAGGTGTAGCGGTAGTAGTCGGCAAGCTTCAGCTGCGACGCGGCCGCCTCGTCCAGCACGACGGTGACGTGCGGATGCAGCTGCACCGCCGAGCCGGGGATCATCGCGCTGACGGGCCCCTCGAGCGCCGCCGCGACGGCCGCGGCCTTGCCCTCGCCGAACGCCAGCATCACCAGGTGCCGCGCGCGCAGGATCGTGCCCAGTCCCTGCGTGATGCAGTGCTGCGGCACGTCGTGGATGGAGTCGAAGAAGCGGGCGTTGTCCTGTCGCGTCTGCTCGGTGAGCGTCTTGATGCGCGTGGTCGAGGCGAACGACGAGCCGGGCTCGTTGAAGCCGATGTGCCCGTCGGTGCCGATGCCGAGGATCTGCAGGTCCACGCCGCCGGCGGCCAGGATCGCGGCGTCGTAGTCGTCGCCGGCGTGCTCGATGGTCTCGATGGCGCCGTTGGGCGTGCGGATGAGCTCGGGGTTCAGCCCGAGGGGCTCGACGACCTCGCGGGTGATCACCGAGCGGTAGCTCTCGGGATGCGCGGGGTCGATGCCCACGTACTCGTCGAGCGCGAAGCCGCGCACGTGCGAGACGTCGTGGCCCGCGAGGCGCTCGCGCAGCGCCTCGTACACCGGCAGCGGAGTCGAGCCGGTGGCCAGTCCCAGCACCGGTTCCGCGACCGTGTCGATGAGGCGCACGATCTCGTCGGCGACCAGCGCGCCGGCCTCCTGCTTGCCCGAGGTGATGACGACTTCAGCCATGAACGCTTGTCTCCTTGTCCAGAACGGACTCTGCCGATGCAGAGCCCAGCAGAGCGGCTCCGATGGCCGCAACCGGCGAACCCGCCGGAAGCATCTCGATTCTCTCATCCAGCCGCAGCGAGCGCAGGAAGGGCGACGAGGCCGACTCGTCCACCAGCTCCTGGCGGATGCCGGGCGCCAGCCGGTCGGCGAGCGCCACCAGTCCTCCGCCGATGACGACGGTCTCCACGTCGGCGGTCAGCACCAGCACCCGCACCGCGGCGGCAGCGCCGCGGAACAGATCCCGACGCAGAGCGGATGCCCTGGCATCGCCCTCGTCCGCGGCGTCCAGGATGTCCTTCACAGGGTGCTCGCCGTCGCGGCCCCAGGCACGGGCCAGCGCACCGCCGCCGCACAGGGTCTCGATGCAGCCGCGCTGACCGCATCCGCAGATGCGGCCCTGCGGATCGACGGCGATGTGCCCGACCTCGCCGGCGCCGCCGCGAGCGCCGCGCCAGATACGGCCGTCGACGACGATCCCCGCGGCCACCCCCGTGCCGAGGTTCAGATACGCCATCGGCGCCGTGCGGGGCCTCGAGGCCGCCGCGCCGAGCGCCGCCGCCTTGACGTCGTTCTCCACGAAGCAGCGGATGCCGGTGGCGTCCTGCACGACCCGTGAGATCTCTAACGACTCGACGCCGAGGTTGACCGCATGCAGCACGCGCCCCCGGGCGGCGTCGATCACGCCGGGAATGCCCACGCCGATCGACCGGACCGCGCGCTGCGGGAGCCGCGGGCGCAGCCGGGAGACGGCGTCGAGGATGCCGGCGATCACGGCATCCCCTCCCCAGCCGGTGGGAAGCCGCACATCGGCGATCGGCTCCCCGCCGGCATCCAGCGCGATGCCCGCGATCTTGGTCCCGCCGATGTCCAGGCCGATGCGGACGGCAGCCGCCGTCACGACACGCCCAGCTCTGCCGCGAGCACCATCACGGCGGCGCCGCGCACGACGATGTCACCCTGATTGCTGAGGCGGACGGGCACGTCCTCGAACACGCCTTCCAGGGTCCGCTCGTGCAGCGCGCGTGTCGCGGCCACGAGGAACTCGCCGCCGAACTGCGCGGCGGGACCGGAGATCACGATCTCGGAGAGGTCCAGTGCCGCCACGATCGGAGCGATGGCGATGCCCAGGCGCGTGCCCGCGTCGGCCAGCACGGCGGCGGGGTCGTCCGCCGCGGCGGTCTCGGCGACGAGCCGCGGCACGTTCACCCAGGCCTCCAGGCACCCGTCCCGCCCGCAGGCGCAGTGCGGGCCGCCGTCGGTCCCCACCACGACGTGACCGATCTCACCCGCCGCAAAGCGTGCGCCGATCAGCGGGTGACCGCCGGCGATGAGCCCGGCGCCCACGCCGCGACCGATGCGGACGAGCATGACATCGGCATCCGCCTCGCCGAAGGTGTATTCGGCGAGGATGGCGGCGTTGGCGTCGTTGCTGACCAGCACCGACTGTCCGAGGTCGGCGCCGAGCCTGGCCTCCAGCGGAAAGTGCTGCCAGCCGAGGTTGGGTGCGCTGAGGATGACGCCGTCGGAGCGCACCACGCCGGGCGATCCGACGCCGATGCCCAGCAGCGGGCGGTCGACCTCTGCGAGCAGGGACCTGATCAGCCCGAGGGCGGCGGCGTACGCCTGCTCGGCGTCCGCGGCATCCGGGCGCGGAACCGACCGCGAGATCAGCACCCGACCGCCGAGATCCAGGACGGAGCCCTCGAATCGGGACGCGCCGGACAGGTCGATGCCGATGATCTGGTGCCCCTCGCGATCGATGTCGATGACGATCGGCGGCTTGCCGGGGCCTGCCAGGTCGCGCACCCCGAGCTCGTGGATCACGCCATCGGCGATCGACTCCGCGACGAGGTCGGAGATCGTGACCCTGGTGAGTCCCGTCTCCCGCGCGAGGTCGGCGCGGCTCATGGCACCGCGGTGGTACAGCGTCTGCAGCACCAGTGCCCGATTGTGCGCCCGCGCCTGCTCGGGGAGGACCTTGGCAAGGGAGCGCAGTCGACGCCCCGGACCGAATCCCGAGGGATCCCCGGCAGCCGGTCGATCAGGACGTGACGATTCCATATTTGTTAGTACACCTTACGAACCACGACCGCCGCAAGCTCGTCACACGGGCGAGCGCGCAGGTTATCGAAATGTTACTACCCGTGTCCAGCATCCGGGCGGACTGCGCCTCCACTGCTTCCTCCCGTCCCGTACCATGAAAGTGTTGTTCACGCTGTGTCCTTGGGGGGTGAGTCCGTGACCGACCTGATCTCCGGGCCCGATACAGGAGCCATCGCCGCGAGCGAACCGACCGAGGTTCTGCCGCCGGGCGACGACCGTCCCGTGGAGTGGGCCCTCACCGACCCCGCACCGAAGAAGCGCCGACTCGGTCTGTGGATCGGCCTCGGCGCAGGCGCCGTCTTGCTCGCCGCCGCTGCGGCCTCGCTCATCCTCATCGCCCCGGGAACCACCATCGCCGGCGTGGCTGTGGGGGGCATGACCCCCGGCATGGCCGCCGACGCCATCAGCACCCGGATCGCCACCACCGAGGTCACCCTGAGCGGCGCCGGTGCCGGTGCTCAGCTCAGCGGCACCGATCTCGGCGCGAGCGTCGATGCCAAGGCGCTGGCCGAGAAGGCCTTCGCCGACCGTCCGATGTGGAATCTCGGTCAGTGGATGGGCTCCTCGATCGACGCGAAGGTCACCCTGGACCCCAAGACCGCCGAGAACGCGCTGCGCGCTGCGGTCCCCGACAGCTACACCGACCCCGTCGATGCCGGCGTCTCCTTCGATGCGTCCTCCGCCGCCTACAAGAGCACTCCCGCGACAGACGGCAGCGGCATTCCCGTGGCGGAGCTCGAGAAGGCCTTCACCCGTGCGACCGAGAAGGGCGCGACCACGCTCACCTTCTCCGGCGACGCGAAGCCCGTCGAGCCTGCCATCACCGACGCCAAGGCCGCTGCCGCCACCGAGAAGCTCAACGGGATGCTGGCGAGCATCGGCTTCTACGTCGGCGAGGAGCGCACCGTGCCAGTGGCTCCCGCCGTGGCCGCGAGCTGGCTGAAGGTCACCGACGTCGACGGCGAGCTGAAGATCACCGCCGACCAGTCCGCGATCCAGACCGTCGTCGCCACGCTCCCGGGTCTGGTCGACCGCCCTGCCGTGAACGCCGTGAACGTCATCGATTCGAAGGGCAAGGTGCTCAGCGAGGTGACGGCCGGCCTGGACGGTCGGTCGCTCGGCGACACCGCGGGGATCGCATCCGCCTTCGCGACCCAGCTCGGCGATGGCAAGGCGTCGTTCGCGCTGCCCGTCAACTCCACGCCGTTCGAGACGACCACCGTCTTCCGGCGCCTCGAGGTCGACATCAGCGAGCAGAAGACGTACCTCTACGAGAACGAGAAGCTGGTCCGGACCTGGAAGATCTCGTCCGGGCTGGCCGGAACCCCCACTCCGCTCGGGCGCTTCAAGGTGTTCGCGCACACGGCGAAGCAGGACATGGGCTGCTTCGAGGGCGCGTCGTACTGCACCAAGGACGTCCCCTGGAACACCTGGTTTGCCAAGGACATCGCCTTCCACGGCGCCTACTGGCACAACAACTTCGGACACCGCATGAGCCACGGCTGCGTGAACATGCCGCCGAGCGTCGCCAAGCAGGTCTATGACATGACGCCGGTCGGACTCGAGGTCTGGGTTCACGCCTGATCCAGGCGAATACCTGCGGCCCTGCCCGTCCGGCGCCCCCGGCGTCCCCCCCTCCCCGATTGCCGAGACCCCTCATCAGCGCCGAAACCCCTCGTGATTCACGCGAATCAGGAGGGGTTTCGGCATTCAGGAGGGGTCTCGGCGAACACGCCGGACGCCTGGACGAAGAGCGGGGATGACAGAGCGGGCGGATGCTGTGCAGCATCCGCCCGCTCTTCGTCTGCGTGTCAGGCCAGGGCGTCGATGACGGCGTTCAGCGTCGCCGACGGACGCATGACGGTCGCGACCTTGGCCGTGTCGGGACGGTAGTAGCCGCCGATGTCGACCGGCTCGCCCTGAACGGCGGTGAGCTCGGCGACGATGGTCTTCTCCTCGGCGGCGAGCTTCTCAGCGACCGGGGCGAACGCGGCTGCCAGCTCGGCATCCTTCGTCTGCTTCGCCAGCTCCTGCGCCCAGTACAGACCCAGGTAGAAGTGGCTGCCGCGGTTGTCGATCGTGCCCAGGGCGCGGCCCGGCGAGCGGTCCTCCTCGAGGAAGGTGCCGGTGGCGGCATCCAGCGTCTCGGCCAGCACGCGGGCCTTCTCGTTGCCGGTGCGGTCGGCGAAGTGCTCGAGCGAGGCCGCCAGCGCGAAGAACTCGCCCAGCGAGTCCCAGCGCAGGTAGTCCTCGGCGACCAGCTGCTGCACGTGCTTCGGAGCCGACCCGCCCGCACCGGTCTCGAACAGTCCGCCGCCCGCCAGCAGCGGCACGATCGAGAGCATCTTCGCGGAGGTGCCGACCTCGAGGATCGGGAACAGGTCGGTGAGATAGTCGCGCAGCACGTTGCCGGTGACGGAGATGGTGTCCTCGCCCTTGCGCAGGCGCGCCAGGCTGTAGCGCGTGGCCTCCTCGGGCGCGAGGATCGTGATGGTCAGGCCCTTGGTGTCGAGCGTGGCCAGACCCTGGTGCACCTTGGCGATGATCTGCGCGTCGTGCGCGCGGTTCGCGTCCAGCCAGAACACGGCGGGGGCGCCGGTGGCGCGCGCGCGGGTGACGGCCAGCTTGACCCAGTCCATCACGGGGATGTGCTTGGTCTGCGTGGCGCGCCAGATGTCGCCCGCCCCGACCTCGTGCGAGATCAGCACGGTGCCGTCGCCGTCGAGCACGTCGACGACGCCGGCCGAGGGGATCTCGAAGGTCTTGTCGTGGCTGCCGTACTCCTCGGCCGCCTGCGCCATCAGGCCCACGTTCGGCACGGTGCCGATGGTGGCGGGGTCCAACGGACCATTGGCGATGACGTCCTCGACGACGGCCTGATAGACGCCCGCGTAGGACGAGTCCGGGATCACCGCGATGGTGTCGGCCTCGCCGCCGTCCTTGCCCCAGAGCTTGCCGCCGTTGCGGACCAGGGCCGGCATCGAGGCGTCGACGATCACGTCGCTGGGCACGTGCAGGTTGGTGATCCCCTTGTCGGAGTTCACGTATGACAGGCGGGGACCGGAGGCCAGAGCGCGGTCGAACGCGGCCGCGATCTGCTCGCCGTCGGCGATGCCCGAAAGGCCTGCCAGGATCGAGCCGAGACCGTTGTTGGCGGACAGGCCCGCCGCTGCGAGCTGGTCGCCGTACTGCGCGAACACGTCCTTGAAGAACGCCTTGACCACGTGGCCGAAGATGATCGGGTCACTGACCTTCATCATCGTGGCCTTCAGATGCACGGAGTACAGCACGTCGTCGGCCTTGGCCTGCTCGAGAGTGTCGGCCAGGAACGCGTCCAGCGCCGCAGCCGAGAGGAACGTCGCGTCGATGATCTCGCGCGGCAGCACCTTCAGGCCCTCCTTCAGCACGGTCATGGTGCCGTCGGTCGCGGTGTGGCGGAAGCTCAGCACGTCGTCGTGGGCGGCGACCCAGGAGCGCTCGTTGTGCTTGAAGTCGTCGTGGCCCATGGTCGCCACGCGGGTCTTGGAGCCCTCAGCGAACGGCTTGTTGCGGTGCGGGTGCTTCTTGGCGTAGTTCTTCACGGCCAGCGGCGCACGCCGGTCGCTGTTGCCCTCGCGCAGCACGGGGTTCACCGCCGAGCCCTTGATGCGGTCGTAGCGGGCGCGCACGTCCTTCTCCTCCAGAGAAGCGGGGTCGTCGGGGTAGTCCGGGATGTCGAAGCCCTTGCCCTGCAGCTCGGCGATGGCGGCTTTCAGCTGCGGGATGGATGCCGAGATGTTCGGCAGCTTGATGATGTTGGCCTGCGGCAGCGTGGCCAGTCCGCCGAGCTCGGCGAGCGCGTCGCCCACCTGCTGCTCGGGGGTGAGCTTCTGGGGGAAGGCCGCGAGGATGCGGCCCGCCAGCGAGATGTCGCGCGTCTCCACCTCGATGCCGGCCTGACCGGTGTAAGCCTTGATGATGGGCAGGAACGACGCCGTGGCCAGAGCCGGCGCCTCGTCCGTGTAGGTGTAGATGATGGCGTCGTCGGTCACCGGATCTCCGTTCGCGAGGGCAGATTTTATCTCGATACCAAGATACCCGAGTCTGGATTCCTGCACTCCTCGGGGATTTCCGGACGATGACGTACAGCATGACGTCGATTCGGCCACAGATGCTCCGCGAGGGGATAGCCTGGGTCTCATGTCGGAACTGCGTGTGGTCGAACTCTCCGCGGCGACGATCGTCGCCGTCAACAAGCTGTCACTGAAACCGGGACAGGAGCAGTTCCTCGCTCCGGTGTCGTACGGCATCGCGGCGACAGTGGTGAACCCGCAGACGTCATGGCAGCGGGTCGTGCTGGACGGCGAGCAGGTCGTGGGCTTCGTGAGCGCGAGCTTCGATGCGGACGCACCGGACGAGCACTTCCGCAGCGTGCTGTGGCGGATCAACGTCGATGCCGACGACCAGGGTCGCGGCATCGGACGGTTCGCCGTCAAGGCCCTGATCGACGAGGCCCGCGCGCGGGGCGTCGACCACGTGAACGTGATCTACGAGGCCGGCGACGGCGGCCCCGAGGCGTTCTTCCGCCGCGTGGGCTTCGAGCCCGTCGGCGAGACCGAGTACTCCGAGGTCATCGCGCAGATCCGCGTCACGGACTGAACCGGCGGCGGGGCCTCGGATCTCCTCCCCCGCCGAGACCCCGTCGCTCTCTCCCATGAGAGTGCTCTCCCCCGGCATCCGCTCTTTTGTTGGATAAAACGACAAACCCCTTGCGCGGGCGACCCGGATCGGCCTATCATCGCTGGCAGAGACAGTCGAAACGCTTCGACAGAAGCGTTCCGCACAGCGACGATGGAGCACTGATGACGACGATCCACCAGGTGGCCGAGGCCGCCGGCGTCTCCATCAGCACGGTCTCGTACGCGCTCAGCGGCAAGCGGCCGGTGTCGGAGAAGACCCGTCGCCGCATCGAGGATGCCGCATCGACCCTGGGGTACACGCCGGATGCCGGGGCACGGATGCTGGCGGGCAGGCGCACGCACATCTTCGCCCTCACCGAGCCGCTGCGCGCCGACACGCACGCGCCGACGCACATGGCGTTCGTGCTGGCGGCATCCATCGCCGCGCGCAAGCACGACTACGACATTCTGCTGCTGACCGACGAGCAGGCCTCGGACGGGATGAGCCGCGTGGCCTCCAGCCGATTGGTCGACGCCATCCTCGTGCTGGACGTGGGTCCGGACGATGCGCGCGCCGACATCGCGCGCTCCATCCGCACGCCCACGGTGTTCATCGGCATTCCCGACGTCGCGGACGGGCTCACCTGCGTGGACCTGGACTTCGAGGCCGCGGGGCGACTGGCCGTCGACCGGCTCGCCGATGCCGGACACACCGCGATCACGCTCATCGGCCAGCCGGCCGTGTCGTACCGCACCTCGAACTTCCCCCGTCGACTGCGCCGCGGCGTCGTCTCTCGTGCTGCGGAGCTCGCGATCGCCCTCGAGACGGTCTGCTCCGGCGAGGTGTCGACGGATGCCGCCGCCGTGCGCACCGCCGTCGAGATCGCCCTCGCCCGCGGAGACCGCGCCTTCATCGTGCACGCAGTCGGCGATGCGCACGAGGCGCTGCTGTCCGCGCTCTCCGACCACGGCCTGACCATCGGGCGCGACGTGTCGGTGATCTCCGCCGCGACAGCGTTCGACACCACCGCGCTCAGCGTGGCCGTGGACACGATCCCACTCGTGCCCAGCCGCTCCTGCGATCTCGCCGTCGAGATCGCGCTGCGGCACCTCGAGGAGAAGAACGTCGCTCCCGAGATCCACCTCATCCCACCCGAGTACCGCTCCACCGGATCGGTCCGCACCCGCACGGACTGATCCACCTTCCGCAGCACCCGAATCGCGTGCACTGTCGAAACGCTTCGACGATTCACGAACCCGACAACTGAAGAGCATCCCGATGAAGCGCCCGCCCGACGGGCCCTGACACAGAAGGAGTGCCGACGATGGCACGCACCACACGCAGGACGAAGATACTGGCCGCGATCGCGGCCCTCACCGCAGGACTGGCCATGGTCGGCTGCTCCCCCGCCGGAGGCTCTGGAGGAGGAGGTGACGGGCAGACGCTGAAGCTCTGGCACTACGAGGGCGCCGACAGCGCCATGGGCAAGGCCTGGAACGAGGCCATCAAGGTCTTCGAGAAGGAGACCGGCGCCAAGGTCACCTTCGAGGAGAAGTCCTTCGAGCAGATCCAGAAGACGGCCAGCCAGGTGCTGGACACCGACGCCGCGCCCGACCTGATGGAGTTCAACAAGGGCAACGCGACCGCGGGCTTCCTGGCCTCCACCGGCCTGATCACCGACATCTCGGATGCCGTGAAGAAGTACGGCTGGGACAAGAAGCTCGCCCCGTCGCTGCAGACCACCGCCAAGTACGACGACAAGGGCGTCATGGGCGGAGACACCTGGTACGGCGTGCCGAACTACGGCGAGTTCGTCGGCGTCTACTACAACAAGGACGCCTTCGACGCAGCAGGCCTGCAGATCCCCACCACCTACGACGAGTTCGTCACCGTGCTCGACGCGTTCGTCGCCAAGGGCATCACGCCGCTGGCCGAGGCCGGTGCCGAGTACCCGCTCGGGCAGCTCTGGTACCAGCTGGCGCTCATGAACGGCGACCGCTCCTTCGTCGACGACTACCAGCTCTACAAGAAGCCCGTCGACTGGCAGGGCCCCGAGATCACCTCCGCGACGAAGACTCTGAAGGAGTACGTGGACAAGGGCTACATCGCGAAGGACGTCTCCTCCATCAAGGCGGAGGACGCCGGAGTGTCGTTCATCAACGGCAAGGCGCCCATCTTCGTCTCCGGCTCGTGGTGGTACGGCCGGTTCGTCACCGAAGCGACGAGCTTCGACTGGACCATGACCGCCTTCCCCGGCGCCGATCTGTCGCTGGGCTCCTCCGGCAACCTCTGGGTCGTGCCGGAGAACGCCAAGAACAAGGACCTCGCGTACAAGTTCATCGACATCACGATGCGCCCGGAGATCCAGGCGATCATCGGCAACAACGGCGGGCTGCCCGTCGCGGCGAACCCCAGCGACGTCACCGACGTGAAGAGCTCCGAGCTCATCAAGACCTTCAACGGCATCCTCGACAAGGACGGCCTGTCCTTCTACCCGGACTGGCCCGCACCCGGCTTCTACGACGTGATCGTGCAGCAGCTGCAGGGCCTGGTCACGGGCTCCGAAGACGTCAAGGCTGTCGATGAGGGCCTGGGCAAGGCCTACGACGAGGGCACCGCGGACTTCCGCTGATCCCCCGAGGGTCGGGGCGACGCCCGCGCATCGCCCCGACCCGACCGACTCCGACCCGACCGAGGAGTGATGGACATGACTCTCACCACGCGCACCGGTGACACCACGCGCACCAGCGCCAGCCGCACCAGTGCCAGGCGCACCAGGCGGACGACTCCGCCCGAGCAGCCCGCGATCCCCCAGGGCAAGGGCGGCACCGGCGGCTACTGGCTCTACCTGCTGCCCGGCTTCGTGCTGCTGCTGATCATCGTGCTGATCCCCCTCGGCTGGAACGTGTACCTCACCTTCCAGAAGTGGCGCGGCGTGCGCGCCCCCGAGTTCATCGGCCTGGAGAACTGGCAGAAGCTGTTCACCGACGACGCGTTCTGGACGTCGTTCTCGAACTCGGTGTGGATGATCCTCGCCATGGTGGTGGTCCCGACCATCCTGGGGCTGCTGGTGGCCGCCCTGCTGTTCGACGTCATCGGCCGGAAGTTCGGCGGGAAGGTCGGCAGCTTCCTGCGGGCCACGTACTACCTGCCGCAGATCCTCCCGGTGGTGGTCGCCGGCATCGTGATCGGCTGGATCGTGCGCCCCGACAGCGACGGCGCTCTCAACCAGATGCTGGGCTGGTTCGGCATCCCGGATGTCGACTGGCTGGGACGGATGCCGTCGGCGCTGATCGTGCTGATGGTCGTGATGGTGTGGGTGCAGCTGGGCTATCCCGTGGTCATCTTCATGGCGGCCCTGCAGCGCGTGGACCCCGAGCTGTACGAGGCGGCGGAGCTGGACGGCGCGAACTGGATCCAGCGGTTCCGGGCCATCACCGTGAGCATCATCCGCCCCGAGATCTTCGTCGTCACGCTCACCTGCACCATCGCCGCGCTGAAGGTGTTCGGCCCGGTGTACGTCATCACCCGCGGCGGTCCCGCGGGTGCCACCCTCGTGCCGTCGTACTACGCCTATCAGGAGTTCTTCACCAAGCGGAACATCGGCTACGGCGCCACCATCGCGACGGTGCTGACCATCGTCGTGGTGATCGTCTCGATCATCTTCATCCGAGTGCAGAACTCCGTGGAGCAGAAGGAGAGGGCGGGACTGTGAGCGCCACGACCGCGACCGTCACCGGCAAGTCCGGCAGAACCGGCACTCCCCGTCCGCGCGGCGGCATGACCCGCCGTCGTCCCGTCGACTGGCTGCTGCTGGCACTGGTCGTCGCCGGCGGCATCCTCGTGCTGGTGCCGTTCTACCTGGTGCTGGTGAACTCCTTCAAGTCACCCGTGGACTATGCCACCTCCGGCCCGCTGGCCCTCCCGCACGAGCTGGACTTCACCGGCATCGCGAAGTTCTGGGAGCGCGTGAACTTCCCGGAGAAGGTGTGGAACTCGATCCTCATCTCCGGCGTCGTCTCGGTGCTCGCGGTGCTGATCTCCATGCTCAACGCGTTCGCGATCGGCATCGGCAGGGTCCGAGGGCGCACCTGGATCGTGCTGCTGTTCCTGATGGCCAACCTGCTGCCGCAGGAGGCGCTGCTGTACCCGCTGTACTACATGTTCAAGAGCGTCGGACTCTACGACAACATCTGGTCGGTGATCATCGTGTTCACCGTCATCCAGGCCGCGTTCGGCACCTATCTGCTCTCCTCCGTGTACGGCACGTTCCCCAAGGAGGTGCTGGAGGCGGCATCCCTCGACGGCGCCGGCCGCTGGCAGATCCTGTGGTGGGTGGTGTTCCCGATCAGCCGGCCGACGCTGTCGGTGCTGCTGATCTTCTTCTTCATCTGGACGTGGAACGAGTTCCTCATCCCGCTGACGTTCCTGGCGTCCAACGCCAACCAGACCGTGCCGGTGGCGATCAGCGTGCTGCAGGGCGACCGGCTCATGGACGTGACCACGACGAGCGCGTCGGCACTGCTGGGGATCATCCCGACGCTCATCTTCTTCCTCATCTTCCAGCGCACCCTCACCCGCGGCATCACGGCAGGAGCAGTCAAGTAATGAAGTTCACCGATGGTTTCTGGCAGCTCCGGCCCGGGGTGAGCGCGCTGTACGCGCAGGAGGCGTACGACGTCGACCGCACCGACACCCCCGACGGTCCCGGCCTGGTCATCACGGCGCCCACGGCGGTCATCGCCAAGCGCGGCGACACCCTGAACCGCCCGGTGCTGACCACCACCCTCTCCTCCCCCGCCGAGGGAGTCATCCGGGTGCGCATCGCGCACCACGTCGGCGGCCGGTGGCACGGCGGGTTCGACCTGCCCGGTGCGGGCTCGGGAGCGGCATCCGTCGTCGTCTCCGCCGAAGGCGGGATGCTGGATGCCGGCGGGCTGGTCGCCCGCATCGCGCCCGGGGCGCCCTGGGACCTGTCGTTCGAGATCGACGGGCGACGGGTGACCGGCAGCGGCCACAAGGCGCAGGGGTACGTGCGGCTGGCGGCGGACGCGCAGGTGGATTCCGGGATCGTCGGCAACGCCCGGCAGGGTGGCGATGTCCCCGCATCCCGCGCGTTCGTGCACGAGCAGCTGGACCTGGGCGTGGGCGAGCTGGTCTACGGCCTCGGCGAGCGCTTCGGACCGCTGGTGAAGAACGGCCAGTCGGTGGAGATCTGGAACGCCGACGGCGGCACCTCCAGCGAGCAGGCCTACAAGAGCATCCCGTTCCATCTGTCGAATCGCGGCTACGGCGTGCTGGTCAACGACCCCGGGCATGTCTCGTACGAGGTGGGCTCCGAGGCCGTGGAGCGCGTGCAGTTCTCGGTATCCGGCGAGGTGCTCGAGTACTTCGTCATCGCCGGCCCCACGCCCAAGGAGGTGCTGGGACGATACACCGCACTCACCGGACGGCCGCCCGTGGTGCCGGCCTGGTCGTACGGGCTGTGGCTGTCGACGAGCTTCACCACCGACTACGACGAGCAGACCGTCAACTCGTTCATCGACGAGATGGCGGCCCGCGAGCTGCCGGTGTCGGTGTTCCACTTCGACTGCTTCTGGATGCGCGAGTTCAACTGGTGCGACTTCGAGTGGGATCCGCGGGTGTTCCCCGACCCCGACGGCATGCTGGCGCGACTGCACGAGAAGGATCTGCGGGTGAGCGTGTGGATCAACCCGTACATCGCGCAGCGGTCGCCGCTGTTCCGCGAGGCCGCGGACGCCGGCTATCTGGTCACCCGTCCGGACGGCGCGGTGTGGCAGTGGGACCTGTGGCAGGCCGGCATGGGCCTGGTCGACTTCACGAACCCCGACGCCACCGCCTGGTACCAGTCGCACCTGCGCCGCCTCGTGGACCAGGGCGTGGACTGCTTCAAGACGGACTTCGGCGAGCGCATCCCCACCGACGTGGTGTGGGCGGACGGCGCCGATCCCGAGCGCATGCACAATCTCTACACCCAGCTGTACAACCGCGCCGTGCACGAGGTGCTGGTGGATGCCCGGGGTGCGGGCGACGCCGTGCTGTTCGCACGCTCGGCGACCGCGGGTGGGCAGAGCATGCCCGTGCACTGGGGCGGCGACTCCACCTCGACCTACGTGTCGATGGCGGAGACCCTGCGCGGCGGACTGTCGCTGGCGATGAGCGGCTTCGCGTTCTGGAGCCACGACATCGGCGGCTTCGAGGGCACTCCGGACGCCGGGGTCTTCAAGCGCTGGACGGCGTTCGGCCTGCTGGGCTCGCACTCCCGCTTCCACGGCTCGAACTCGTACCGGGTGCCGTGGGCGTTCGACGACGAGGCCGTGGAGGTCACCCGCCGATTCACGCAGCTGAAGATGCGACTCATGCCGTACCTGTACCAGCACGGACTCGACGCCGGGCGCACCGGCGTGCCGCTCATGCGGCCGATGGCGCTGGAGTTCCCCGAAGATCCCGCCACCGGGCACCTGGACCGGCAGTACATGCTGGGCCCCGACCTGCTGGTGGCTCCCGTGCTCAGCGCGTCGGGCGAGGTGGAGTTCTACCTGCCCGCCGGGCAGTGGACCTCGCTGCTGACCGGCGAGACCGTGACCGGCGGCGGCTGGCGCAGTGAGGTGCACGACTTCCTCTCGCTGCCGCTGTACGCGCGCCCGGGCGCCGTGATCCCCTGGGGCGCCCGCACGGACCGGCCCGACTACGACTACCACGACGGCCTGCGGCTGCGGGTCTTCCCAGGCGGCACCGGCACGGCATCCGTCACCGTCACGGCCCCGGACGGCACCGCACGCGACTACGCGGTGAACCTCGAGGAGACGACGGAATGACCGTTCCGATCGACGACTACCGCGGCTCGGGACTGGTGTTCCCCGAGGACTTCATCTTCGGATCGGCGACGGCCGCCTACCAGGTGGAGGGCGGCGCGGCCGAGCAGGGCCGCACGCCCTCGATCTGGGACACGTTCAGCCGCACGCCGGGACGGGTGTGGAACGGCGACACCGGGGACGTGGCCTGCGACCACTTCCATCGCGTGGAGCAGGACCTCGGCCTGATGGCCGAGCTGGGCCTCGAGGCCTACCGGTTCTCGATCGCCTGGCCGCGCATCGTCCCCGTGCCGGGCGGCGGAGCGAATGGTGCCGGCGTGGACTTCTACTCCCGGCTGGTCGACGGGCTGCTCGAGCGCGACATCCGCCCGGTGGCGACGCTGTATCACTGGGATCTGCCGCAGTACCTGGAGGATGCCGGCGGCTGGGCATCCCGTGCGACGGTGGACGCCTTCGCGGAGTACGCCGCGATCATGGGTGCGGCCCTCGGCGACCGCGTGCACACCTGGACCACGCTCAACGAGCCGTGGTGCTCGGCGTACCTCGGCTACGGGCAGGGCGGTCACGCGCCGGGGCGGCACGAGCCGACATCCGCTCTGTCCGCCGTGCATCATCTCAACCTCGCCCACGGGCACGCGCTGCAGGCGCTGCGCGCGACGTCCACGGGCGATCCCGATTACTCGGTCACGCTGAACTTCCACGTGCTGCGCGGGCAGGGCGACGGGGCCGCGGAGGCCGTGCGCCGCATCGACGCGCTGGCGAACCGGGCGTTCACCGGCCCCATGCTGCGGGGGGAGTACCCCGCCGATCTGCTGGCGGACACGGCATCCGTCACGGACTGGGGCTTCGTGCAGGACGGCGACTTGGAGACCATCCACCAGCCCTTGGACGTGCTGGGCGTGAACTACTACTCCACGGCCACCGTGCGACTGTGGGACGGCGTCTCGCCGCAGCAGCGCAACGACGGCCACAAAGGCGCCGAAGGCGGAACCGCCTGGCCCGGCAGCGACCGGAGCGTCGAGTTCGTGGAGCAGCCCGGCCCGCACACAGCCATGGGGTGGAACATCGCCCCGGAGGGGCTGGAGGAGCTGCTGGTCTCACTGTCGGAGCAGTTCCCCGGACAGGCGCTGATGGTCACCGAGAACGGCGCCGCGTTCGACGACGAGGTCGCGCCGGACGGTTCGGTGCGGGATGCCGAGCGCACCGACTACCTGCGCCGGCACTTCACGGCCGCGCACCGGGCGCTGGCCCGCGGCGTGGACCTGCGCGGGTACTTCGTGTGGTCGCTGCTGGACAACTTCGAGTGGGGCTACGGCTACGCCAAGCGGTTCGGGATCGTGCGCGTGGACTTCGACACCCTGGAGCGCACGGTCAAGGACTCCGGACGCTGGTATCAGCGGCTGATGCGCACGCGCACGGTCGACGCGTAGCTCAGCGCTCCCGGCGTCGCGAGGTCCATTCGCCCAGCATCTCCGCCGTGCGGTTCAGCATGTCGGTGGAGCGCTCGGCGAAGCCGCGGGCGGCCTCCCACAGGGCATCCGGTAGCTCCTGCTGCACTCGCTCACCCCGCGCCGAGCGCTCGGCGAGGTCGAACGCGTGCTCCAAGTCGTCGACCGACTGGCGGTACTGCGAGTAGTCGGATGCTGTGACGCGGCCGCCCTCGGGTGGGCGCTGCTCCCGCGCGCGCTCGACGATCACGAGGAACGCGGCCGTGTGGGGCTGACGGGCGTCGCTCATCGCGGGGTACGCCAGGGCCAGGCCGGGGTCGGTCTCGTAGGCGATCCAGCGGGCCAGCACGCTCTCGTGGCGGGTGCGCAGCCGGTCCAGCGGCAGTACGGATCCGGTGCCCAGTGACATCCGCTCGGCGGTGACCCGTGCCCGCGCGGCGCGCACCTGCGCGGCCGCCGCGCGCGACGCCAGCTGCGCCTCTCGCAGCGCACGGCGCGAGGCCGTGACGGCTGCGGCATCCGCCTGCGATGCGGCGCGCTGGGCGTTCGCGCGCGCGGCCTCGGCACGGGCCACACGGGCCGCGACCGCGGCATCCCGCGCGTCCTTCTGCGCCTGGCGCAGCTCGAGCCGTGCCGCGTCGTACCCCAGCCGCCTGCCGTTCACCCTCTCAACCTAACAGCCCGCCTCTTTGCGCCGAATGTCGGATTCCGGCGCAGAATCGGCGCGTTCGGCGCAAAGAGACGGGGTTGTGGGGTTCAGACCAGGGTCTCCTGCCAGGCGGCGTGCAGCTGCGCGAACTTGCCGGTGCCCGCGATGAGCTCGTCGGGCGTGCCGTCCTCGATGATGCGGCCGTGCTCCATCACCAGCACGCGGTCGGCGATGGCGACCGTCGACAGGCGGTGCGCGATGATGATGGCCGTGCGATCGGCCAGCAGCGTCTGCAGGGCCTCCTGGATGAGTCGCTCCGAGGGGATGTCCAGCGAGGCCGTCGCCTCGTCGAGGATCAGCACCGCAGGGTCGGCGAGGAACGCCCGCGCGAACGAGATCAGCTGACGCTGGCCTGCCGAGACGCGGCCGCCGCGCTTGTTCACGTCGGTGTCGTAGCCGTCGGGCAGCGACAGGATGAACTCGTCGGCGCCCACGGCCCGCGCCGCCGCGCGGATCTCCTCGAGCGTCGCCTCCGGCTTACCCAGTGCGATGTTGTCCGCGACCGTGCCGCTGAACAGGTACGCCTCCTGCGTCACCATCACGATGGCGCGGCGCAGGTCCTTGGGATGCAGCATCCGCAGATCCACACCATCCAGCGTGACCGCGCCCACGGTCGGGTCGTAGAACCGCGACACCAGCTTCGCCAGCGTCGACTTGCCGGCGCCGGTCGTGCCCACCAGCGCGATGGTCTGCCCGGCTGGGATGTCCAGGTCGAAGCTCGGCAGGATCGTCTTCTCGCCGTTGTACCCGAAGGTCACGTCGTCGAAGCGCACGGCGCCGCGGGAGGTCCACAGGTCGATCGGCTTCTCCGGGTCGGGAACCGTCGGCACCTCCTCCAGCACTCCCGACACCTTCTCCAGCGCCGCCGTGGCGGACTGGTAGGAGTTCAGGAACCCGGCGATGTCCTGCATGGGCGCGAAGAAGTTGCGCACATACAGCACGGTGGCCAGCAGCACGCCGACGCCCAGGGCGCCGTCTGCCACGCGGATGCCGCCCCACAGCACCACCAGCGCGGTCGTGATGGCCGAGACGCCCATCAGTCCCGGGTCGAAGGTGCCGAACAGGTTCATCGAGCGACGGTTGATGTCGCGGTAGTCGCCCGCCACCTGGCGGAAGGAGACGTCGTTGCGCGGCTCCTTGCGGAACGACTTCACAGCGCGGATGCCGGTCATCGTCTCCACGAACTGCACGATCACCTTGGCGCTGATCACGCGGGACTCGCGGTACAGCAGCTGCGAGCGGCGGTAGAACCAGCGCATCAGCAGCCACAGCGGGAAGCCCGCCAGCAGCAGGATGATGCCGGACTGCCAGTCGGCGACGACCAGCGCGATGAAGGTGAAGATGCCGAACAGCGCCCCGGAGACGAGATTGTTCAGCCCGCCGTCCAGCAGCTCGCGGATGGAGTCCAGGTCGCTGGTCTGCCGGGAGATGATGCGTCCCGAGGTGTACGACTCGTGGAACTCCAGGCTCAGACGCTGCGTGTGCAGGAAGATGCGCTTGCGCAGGTCCAGCAGGACCGCCTGGGTGATGCGCGCCGCCAGCACCACGTACAGGCCGATCAGCACGGATCCGATGATCCCGGCCAGCAGGTAGACGGCGGTGACCAGGATGGCGGGCATCCAGTCCGCCGTCTTCAGCAGCGTGGGCAGCGCGTCGTCCAGCGCGATGCCGATCAGGATGGGGCCGGCCACCTGCAGTGCGGTGGAGACCACGAGCACCAGGGCCGCCATGCCGATGCGCAGGTGCAGCGGCTTGATCAGCGAGCCGAGCAGGCGCAGCGAACGGCGCCTGATGAACCGGCTCTCCTCCTTGGTGTAGTCGGAGCGGTCCTCGTTCTGGGTTCCCACCACGCTCATGCCTGCACCTCCTTCTCCTGGTCGGATGCCTCGGGCTCGGCATCCGGTATCACCGGGATCGCCCCGGTTCTCGCGGCATGCTCAGCGCGCTCGGCCTCCAGGCTCGAGATCACGTGCCGGTAGTGGGCACTGGTGCGCAGCAGGTCGGAGTGCTTGCCGACGGCCGTGATCCTGCCCTTCTCCAGCAGCGCCACGCGGTCCGCGAGCGCCACCGTCGAGGGACGGTGCGCCACGATCAGCGCGGTGGTCTCGGCCAGCACATGCCGCAGCGCCTCTTCGACCAGGGCCTCGGTGTCGACGTCCAGCGCCGAGAGCGGATCGTCCAGCACCAGCACCTTCGGGGCCGCGGCGACGGCCCGCGCCAGCGCCAGGCGCTGCCGCTGCCCCCCGGAGAGGCTCAGCCCCTCCTCGCCGATGATGGTCTCCAGCCCCTCGGGCAGGTCGTCGGCGAAGCCGGCCTGCGCGACATCCAGCGCCTCGCGCAGCACGCGATCGGCCTCGGGACTGTGCAGATCGAGGTCGGCGCGTCCCAGCAGCACGTTCTCGCGCACGGATGCCGAGAACAGGGTGGCGTCCTCGAACGCCATCGCGATGTGCCGGCGCAGCTCGGAGAGCTCGAGGTCGCGGATGTCGACGCCGTCCAGCGTGACCCGTCCCCCGGTGACGTCGTAGAGGCGGGCGGGCAGCGTGGTCAGCGTGGTCTTGCCGGAGCCGGTCAGACCCACCAGCGCCATGGTCTCACCGGGCTCGAGCACCAGGTCGATGCCGTCCAGCAGGTCGCGCTCGGAGGCCGCGGCATCCTGATAGCGGAAGTGCGCACCCTCGAACGCCAGCTCGCCGCGCGGCTCGGCCAGGTGCACCGGCTTCTCCGGGTCGGCGATGGTGTTGATCTCGCGGTAGATGTCGAACACGCGGTCGGTCGCGGTGCGGGCGTCAAGCAGGAACGAGAACAGGAAGCCGATCGACTCGATGGGCCAGCGCAGCACGGTGGCCATCGCGAAGAACGCGAAGAGCTCTGCCACGGTGATCTGGCCGATCGAGATGAGCCAGATGCCGGTGAGCAGGCTGGTGCCGAACGCGATCTGCGGCATCAGGTCGAGCCAGAACCAGATCTCGCCGACGGCCCTGGCCTTGCTGAGCTCGGTCTGGCGCAGCGTCTCGGCCTGCGAGCTGAAGCGGCGCAGGGCGTGCTTGCCGCGGCCGAACGCCTTCAGCACGCGGATGCCGTGCACGCTCTCCTCGACGCTGGTGGCCAGGTCGCCGGCCTGGTCCTGGCTGCGCCGGGCCAGCACGCCGTAGCGCTTCTCGAACAGGAAGCCCTGGATCCACATCGGGATGCCGGTGAGGATGAAGATGGCGCCCAGCATCCAGTGCCAGCGGAACAGCAGCACGGCGCCGATGCCGATGGTGAGGATGTTGACCACCAGCAGGATCAGGCCGAACGCGATCCAGCGGCGGATCAGGCTGATGTCCTGCATCATGCGGCTCAGCAGCTGGCCGGACTGCCAGCGGTCGTGGAATGCCACGGGCAGGTGCTGCAGCCGCGAGTACAGCCCGGCGCGCATCTCGAACTCGACCTCGGTGGCGGGAGTGAGCACGAACCAGCGCCGCAGCCACACCATGGCGGCCTCGCCGAGGCCGAGCAGCAGCACGATACCGGCGCCGCCGACGATGGCCAGCACGTCGCCGCTCGCGATCGGGCCGCTGATGATCTGCTCGAGCACGATCGGCACCATCAGAGCGATCACGGCGGCGGCCAGCGCACTGAGCGCGCCGCCGACGAGGCGCCAGGCGATGGGCTTGACGAACGGCTTCAGCCGCCACAGCGCGGCGAAGGTGGACAGGGACGACGAGGAGAAGGTGACAGACATGACTCTCAGTTGCGTGGCGATCCGGTGACGAAGTGAAGGGCGGATGCCGGGCATCCGATGCGACGGGGCGGCGGTGCCGCCCAGCGTGCTCTAATCGCGCAGGCGAGCAGCGCGCGAGCCTGTGGTGATGAAGGTCGTGACGGTCGTCGTGGCCATGGTGTCCTCCTCGGGCTCGGCTTCGTCGGCCGATCGGCGCGACAGCCTCTCAGCCTATGCCTCGAACAGGCGGACAGGCAAGAGGGAAATCCCTTTCCAGTATTCCGCCGATACCCCTCAGCAGCGCCGAAACCCCTCATGATCGACACGATTCACGAGGGGTTTCGGCGGCCAGGAGGGGTCTCGGCGGTCAGGCCGCCAGCGCCGCCTCGCGATCCAGCAGGCTGCGCTTGACCGGCAGACCCCAGGCGAAGCCGCCGAGCGTGCCGTCCGAGCGCAGCACGCGGTGGCACGGCACGAACAGCGCCGGGGCGTTCTTCGCGCAGATGGATGCCGCAGCACGGACGGCGCGCGGGCTGCCCAGCCGGACGGCGAACTCGGTGTAGGTCAGCGGCCGTCCCGGTGCGATCATGCGCAGGGCTGCCCAGCCGGCGTTCTGCATGGCCGTGCCGCGCTGATGCACGGCGACCGTGTCGATGGCCGTCAGGTCGCCGTCGTAGTACGCGAGGGCGGCGTCCGCGGCATCCATCCTGCCCTCGGCCACGTCGTCCGGGAGCAGTGCAGGGTGCAGGCGTCCGAGGATGGCCTCGACGTCGTCGGTCCACCCCGACGACAGCACGCGCTGGCGGTCGTCTGCGAGGATCGTGAGCGCCCCGTCGGGGGTCTCGATGGTCTGGATGATGGCGTTCATGTCTGCTCCTTCGGGGCGGAACGGCGCGTGCGGGGCGGGCGGATCGGGGCCGCGCGCCAGAGGTGGGCGGTGAGGTAGCTGCGCCAGGGGGCGGTGCGCTCGGCCCAGGCGGCCAGCGGCTTCGCCTCGCCGGGAAGATCGGATGCCGCAGCCCCGGCGCGCATGGCGACGTCGCCCGGCAGGAAGACGTCGGGATCGCCGATCACGCGCATGCGCACGTAGTCGGCCGTCCACGGCCCGATGCCCGGCATGGCCAGCAGCGCGGCGCGCTGCTCGGACGCGTCGTCGCCGACCGTGAGGGTCAGCGACCCGTCGGCCAGCGCCGCTGCTGCACCCGTGATGGCGCGGATGCGGGCACCGGGTCCGCGCAGCACCTCGGCGCCGTGCTCGGCGATGGCGGTCATCGTGGGGAACAGGATGCCGCCGTCGGGGGTGCGCTCCCCCAGCGCCTCGGTGAGCGCGGTCAGTGCGGTGCGTGCTGCGGCGACGGTGATCTGCTGGCCGACCATGGCCCGGATGAGCATCTCGTGCGGGTCGGTCGCACCCGGCACGCGGATGCCGGGAATGCGCGCCACGAGCGGCGCGAGCTCGGCGTGCGCAGACAGTGCGGCGTCGATGCCGACCGGGTCGGCGTCGAGATCGAACAGCCTGCGCGCGGTGGACATCAGCGGTGCCAGGTCGCCGAGCCGGGTGACGCGGGCGCGCAGCCGCAGCCGGCCGTGGGCATTCTGCCGCACATGCAGGTGCGCGGGCCCGCCGGGCAGCCGCAGGTGCCTGGCGTAGGACGTCTCCGTCGCCTCCTCCATGCCGGGCACGGCACGGGCCGCCATCCAGGCGAAGACGCCGGACGCGTCCATGGGCGCGCGATACGGCAGCAGCAGATCGATGGCGCCCTGGGCCTCGGCTCCTGAGCCTGTCGCCTGCGCCGAGCGCGCGCCGGCCTGCCGAAGGGAAGGGTCAGGAGCTCCCCGTCGCGTGCCGCGCAGCTGCCCCGGTGTGAGCTGGAACACCTCGCGGATCGTGTCGTTGCACTGCCGGATGCTGGTGAATCCCGCCGAGAACGCCACTTCGGAGATGGGCATGTCGGTGCCCACCAGCAGCATCCGTGCGGTGTGCGCGCGGTGCGCCCTGGCCAGGGCCAGCGGTCCGGCGCCGAGCTCGGCTGACAGCATCCGGGTCAGGTGGCGCGTCGAATAGCCGAGCCGGCGTGCGAGACCGGGCACGCCTTCCCGCTCGACGGTACCGGCGGCGATCAGTCGCATGGCGCGGGCCGCGACATCGCCCCGCAGGTTCCATTCCGGGGATCCGGGTGCCGCCTCGGGCAGGCAGCGCTTGCAGGCGCGGTACCCGGCCTCATGGGCGGCGGCGCTGGTCGGGTAGAACGAGACGCCGGTGGGTCTGGGGGTGCGAGCAGGGCAGCTGGGTCGGCAGTAGATGCCGGTGGAGTGCACGGCCGTGACGAACTGCCCGTCGAAGCGGGTGTCGCGCACGCTGATGGCGCGGTACCGCTCGTCGAAGGTCATCGTCGGGAAGCTCATGCCTCCATGCTGTCACGCCTACGGCATCCGATCTAGCGGAAATCGGACACGGCTGTGCGCCGTGCCCGATCCGCCGATCAGCGCCACCTCAGCGCGGGTCGAGATGGATGCCGGCGAGCATGCAGCGCACGGATCCGCCGGCCAGCTCGATGGGCGCCACGTCGATGGGCAGCACGCGGACGGTCTGCGCGAGCGTGTCGAGCTGCTCGGGCGTCAGACTGGCGTGCGCGGTCTCGGACATCACCATGATCCGCTCGCCCGCATGGTCGCGCAGCTCCAGCGCGTTGCCGGCGAAGTGCGCGACCTGATCCGGTGTGAGCGAGATGATCGTGCGCCCGGTGTCGCGGATGCGGGCGGCGACCTCTGCACGGCGGGCGTCGCCGACGATGCCGTCCAGCCCGATCAGCGCCACATCCGTGCCGATGCACATCATGACGTTGGTGTGGTAGATCGGAACGCCGTCCGTGTCGGCGGCGTCGAACACCACCGGCTCGTAGCCGAACACCGTGCAAAAGCGCTCCACGAGCACGGGGTCGCACCGGTGCGAGCGCACGGCGTACGCGATGCGCGAGACGTGGTCCAGCACCATGGCGCCGGTGCCCTCCAGGAACAGCCCGTCGGGCTCCAGGCCGGAGTAGTCGATGACCTCCTGCACGCGGTACTCGGACTTCAGCATCTCGAGGATGTCGGCCCGGCGCTCCCCGCGACGGTTCTCGGCGTACATCGGATAGACCGCCACGCGGCCACCGGCGTGCGTGGAGAACCAGTTGTTCGGGAACACGCTGTCGGGGTGCGCGTAGCCCTCGTCCTCGAACAGGTGCACCCGCACGCCCTCGCGCTGCAGCACCTCGGCCACGCGTGTGCACGCGTCGTACGCCGCACGCGACACGTCCTCGTCGGTGGTGCGCTGGAACGTGTTGTCGGCGGCGGTCTGCGGGTTGGGCGTGAAGTGGTGCGGACGGATCAGCACCACGGCGTTCGGCGCCTGCGCCGACGCCGCCCTCACGCGAGGGTGGGGGCTGACGCGCCCGCGGCGACGAGCGAGAACAGGTCCTTCGGGTCGGTGGGCTCGGCGATGATGTCGACCTCGGTGAAGTAGTCGGTGCCGTCGAGAGCCGCGTCCAGGTAGCGCAGCGCGGAGAAGTCCTCGATGGCGAAGCCCACCGAGTCGAAGATCGTGATCTGCTCGGCCGACGTGCGGCCTGCGGCCTCGCCGCGCAGCACGCGCCACATCTCCGTGACGGGGTGGTCGGCGTCGAGCTGCTGGATCTCGCCCTCGATGCGGGTCTGCTCGGGGTACTCCACGAAGATGTCGCCGCGGCGCAGGATGCGGACGTCGAGCTCGGTCTTGCCGGGGCAGTCGCCGCCGATCGCGTTCAGGTGCACGCCGGGCTTCACCATGTCGTCGGTGAGGATGGTGGCGTTGACCTTGTCCGCCGTGCAGGTGGTGATGATCTGCGCGCCCTCGACGGCCTCGGCGGCGCTGGTGGCACGCACGATGTCGAAGCCCAGCGGGCGCATGTTGCGCTCGAACGTGTCCATGGCGTGCGGGTCGGTGTCCCAGATGCGCAGGCTGTGGATGCCGAGCAGCCGGCGGAACCCGAGCGCCTGGAACTCGGACTGGGTGCCGGTGCCGATCATCGCCATGGTGGTGGCGCCCTCGGGCGCCAGCACGCGGGCGACCATCGCGGAGGTCGCAGCCGTGCGCAGAGCGGTGAGGATGGTCATCTCGGACCACAGCGTCGGGTAGCCGCTCTGCACGTCAGCCAGCACGCCGAACGCGGTGACGGTCTGCAGGCCCCGGGCAGGGTTGCTCGGGTGGCCGTTGACGAACTTGAAGCCGTACTGCACGCCGTCGCTGGCGGGCATCAGCTCGATCACGCCGACCTTCGAGTGGCTGGCCACGCGAGGCGTCTTGTCGAACAGCTCCCAGCGCTTGTAGTCCTCCACCAGGGTGTCCGCGATCCCCTCGATCGCGTTCTCGATCCCGGTGTCGACCAGCCAGCGGCGCATGTTCGGAACATCGACAAAACGGACCATGGCCCATCCCTTCACTCGTACTGCCTCCAATCTACGGGGGCCGGATGGTACTTTCAATCAACAACATGGATCATTTGCGACATTCTCTAGACAATCTGAGCAACCATAGAATACATTTCTGTGACATGAGCACTCTCGATGACCTCGACCGCCGCCTGCTGTCGCTGCTGCGCGCCAACGGACGCGAGTCGGTGGTGAACCTCGCCCGGCGGCTGGGCGTGACCAGGGCAACGGTCGACAGCCACCTCAAGCGCCTCGTGGACAGCGGCGTGATCGTGGGGTTCTCGGTGCGCGTGCGCGACTCCTCCGCCAGCTCGGTCGTGCGGGCCATCATGCTCATCGCCGTGGAGGGCCGCAACACCCGCGACGTGATCCGCAGCCTGCGCGGCGTGCCGCAGATCGCCGCCCTGCACACCACCAACGGCCGGTGGGATCTCGTCGCTGAGATCAGCTGCGACAGCCTGGCGTCCTTCGACGAGACGCTCGGCACGATCCGCGGCATCGACGGCATCCGCGACTCCGAGACCAGCATCCTGCTCAGTTCTGCGACCGCCTGAGCTCTGCGAAGGGTTTCAGAGGTCGGGTCACCGCGTCTCGACTCTTGCGGCTCCGCCGCCTTCGCTCGACGAACGGTTGCGGCTCCGCAGGCTCCGCCGCTTTCACGGACACTTCTTCCACTTCCTGGTCGCTTCGCTCCCAGTCAGTGGAAGAAGTGGCGCTCGCCGGTGAAGAACATCGTCACGCCGGCCTTGCGGGCGGCATCCACGACCTCGCCGTCGCGCACCGAGCCGCCGGGCTGCACGATCGCCGTCACACCGGCATCCAGCAGCACCTGCGGGCCGTCGGCGAAGGGGAAGAACGCGTCGGATGCCGCGACGGCGCCCTTCGCGCGGTCCCCCGCGCGCTCCACCGCGAGGCGGCAGGAGTCGACGCGGTTGACCTGGCCCATGCCCACGCCCACGGTCGCGTTGTCCTTGGCCAGCACGATGGCGTTGGACTTGACCGCGCGGCACGCCTTCCAGGAGAAGATGAGGTTCTCCATGGCCACCTCATCCGGTCGCTCGCCCGAGACGAGCTCCCAGTTCTTCGCGACCGAGACGATGTCGTCGGGGAAGCGGTCGGCGTCCTGCAGCAGCAGGCCGCCGGAGACCAGACGGATGTCCATCCGCTCCTGGCGCCAGTCCTCGGGCAGCTTCAGCAGGCGCAGGTTCTTCTTGTGCTTGAAGACCTCCAGCGCGGCCGGCTCGAAGTCGGGCGCGACGATGACCTCGGTGAAGATGTCCTTCAGGTTCTCCGCCATCTTCAGCGTGACGGTTCCGTTGGCGGCGATGACCCCGCCGTACGCCGACACCGGGTCGCACTCGTGGGCGCGCAGGTGCGCGCTGGCGATCGGATCGAGGGCATTCGGCGCCGTGGTGGCGATGCCGCACGGGTTGGCGTGCTTGACGATGGCCACCGAGGGCAGCACCATGTCGTACGCGGCGCGCAGCGCGGCATCCGCGTCGACGTAGTTGTTGTACGACATCTCCTTGCCCTGCAGCTGCGTGGCCTGGGCGATGCCATGCCCGCCGGTGCGGGTGTAGATCGCGGCGCGCTGGTGCGAGTTCTCGCCGTAGCGCAG